>NZ_JBNCKM010000002.1:974358-1195552 GCF_049841535.1 Micromonospora sp. DT53 | reverse complement strand
AGTCCGGGGTATAAATCATAATTGGCACTGGCTTTACAAGCACCCTGTTGAGTTCTCAAAGAACAACCACACACCGACCAGAAGCCCCACCTCAGTGGAACCCCAACCGGGGCTTTTCGTACCGTGTCCCCGTTGCTCTCGCGCCGGGCACTTTTACTACGTTACCTCACCGTCTTCGCCGTGTCAAACCGTGTGTCCCGGTCTGTCATGCTTCGTACGGGTCAGCGCCGGCGCACTCACGCAGCAGCGAACCGCTGCGTCAGGTCGTCGGATTCGGCAAGCCGGCCGCTGCGATCTCCCGCAGTCTCGCCCGGTTCCCTGCCGGTCGTGAACCTTACCCGGTCGGCTTCGCCGCACCAAATCCGCCTCGCGGCCGATCCGGCGAGCCCCGCCCGGACCGCGTCTCCCAGGAGCGAACCCCTGCTTGACCCGGTTGCCATCCCGTTTCGGTGCTTCAGGACCTTCGTCCCGTTTGCCCCGTTCCGCGCTGGCAGAGAGAAAGTTACGCGTCTGCGGGTTTGATCGTCAAATCCACGGGTAGCGGCGCGCGTCACATTCGCGCTTCCGAGCGGTTTCCGCAGGTCAGGCCCGTTCGGCGGCAACGAGGGCTCGGTGACTGACCGCGACACGGGCACCGACGGCCTGATCTCCCACGGCGGCGGCGGCGATCACGACGTACGCCGGGCGGCGAGCCAGGCCCGGATGCCGAGGACGCCCGCGGTGGTGCCGATCGCCAGGGACGCCGCGATCAGCAGCGCGTGCACCCACAGGAAGCTGGTGGCCCCGCCGTCGCCCACCGTGCCGGACGCCCAGGACCGCGGGTCCTGCCAGATGGCCACCGCGAACCTCGGCCAGATCACCCAGGTCCAGACGCCGACTCCGACCAGGAAGAGACTCCACCCTCGCGACAGCACCATGGCAGCCGAGTATGCCAGCGCACCTGCTCAGCTGGCCGGCGGCGCGAACGCGAACGCACTGCCACACCTGGATCGGAACTGTTTCCGGCGGCAGCGGGATGGGCACTGCGAAGGGGGACAGCTGAGGACCGTCCCCTTGGAGGTGCCCCATGCAACCCTCGATCTTCAACCCCTGGGCCTGGCGTGACCCGTCCGCCCTGGCCGGCGGTTACACACAGGCCACGCCCTCGGTCACCCCGCCGGACGGTCAGGAGGGTGGGCACGACGGCCCGGACGCCCCCGGCCCGGGCACTCCCGTCGACCTGGTGGGTTATCAGGTGCAGGCGAGCGACGGGCGCATCGGCAGCATCGACGAGGCGAGCGACGAGGCGGACGCCGGGCACCTGGTGGTGGATACCGGGCCGTGGATCTTCGGCCAGAAGGTGCTGTTACCGGCCGGGACGGTGGCCCGGGTGGATCACCAGGAACGCGTCGTGCACGTCGACCGGACCAGACAGCAGATCAAGGACGCGCCACCGTTCGATCCGGATTCGACCGACCCGGAGTACCGGGACCGCATCGGTGCCTACTACGCCGACAGCTACCTCCCCCCTCCTGGCGCGATGCCGCGGGTAATCTGAGGCGGTGATCCGGACGGGCAACTGCGCACCGGAGGCGGTCGACCTGGTCGACGGCCTCCCCCACGGTGCGGTGCCCGAGATCCCGACCAGCTCCGGCGACGGCCGTGAGCAAATTCTGAACGTCCTCCGTGCCGATGGTCTGCGGTTCCGCGCCGGCGCGCGATGGCGGACGGCTCGCTGAGCCGATCCCGCTGACCGATCAGGGCTGAGCAAGCCCTGATCGGCGCGCGCCCACGCGTGACCCACCTTCGGATAACGAGAGGCACCACCATGTCCGTCGCACGAATGCTCACCGGCGACCGGCCCACCGGCCGCCTGCACCTCGGCCACTACGTCGGCAGCATCGCCAACCGGGTGAAGCTGCACCGGCGCTACGAGAGTTTCTTCATCATCGCCGACCTGCACATGCTCACCACTCGCAACCGCCGCGAGGACATCGACCAGGTTGCCGGCAACGCTCGCGAGATGGTGACCGACATCCTCGCCGCCGGGGTCGACCCGGACCGGGCCACCTTCTATCTCCAGTCGGCCATTCCCGAGGTCGGCGACCTCAACACCCTCCTGCAGAACCTGGTGACCGTTCCCCGGCTGGAACGGGTGCCCTCGCTCAAGGACATGGCCCGCGACGCCGGCAAGGAGGAGATGCCGTACGGGTTGCTGGGTTACCCGGTGCTCCAGGCCGCGGACATCCTCTGCGTCAAGGGGGAGGTGGTCCCGGTCGGCCGGGACAACGCCGCGCACGTCGAGGTGACCAGGGAGATCGCCCGACGGTTCAACCACCTGTACGGCCCGGTCTTCCCGGTGCCCGAGCTGATCCCGGCGGACACGCCGAGCCTGGTCGGCACCGACGGCGCCGCCAAGATGAGCAAGAGCCGGGGCAACTCGATCGCGCTCTCCGACGACGCGGCGACTGTGCGTCGCAAGGTGCTCGGCATGTACACCGACCCCAACCGGGTGCGGGCCGACGTGCCGGGCACGGTGGAGGGCAACCCGGTGTTCGCGTACCACGAGGTTTTCAATCCGGACCGCGACGAGGTGGCCGACCTGGCCCGGCGTTACCGGGCCGGGCGGGTGGGCGACGTGGAGGTCAAGGAACGGCTGGTCGTCGCGCTGGAGGGGTTCCTGGCGCCGATCCGGCAGCGTCGCGCCGAGATCGAAGCCGATCGGGGTCTGGTCGACCGGCTGATCGTCGAGGGCACGGAACGGACCCGCCAGGAGGTACGGCAGACCGTGCTTGAGGTACGCCGGGCGATGGGGCTGACCGGCGCGTACCAGCAGGTGCGGCGGCGGGCCGAGCGGAGTCGGCGCCGACCGGGCGCCTCGACCTGAGGCCGGGGCACCCGGTCGGCGACGTGGCGGTTCTTCCTGCTCTTCGCGGCGGCGCCGGGCGAGTAGACCGGATGAACCGCCGACCGTTATAGCGCAGAATGCGAGGATGAGGAGGATTCTCGACATTCATCCGGTGCCGGCGGGGGTGACGCACCGGACCACGATGTTCGAGATCTTCTTTGATCTGGTGTTCGTCTTCGCACTCACCCGGGTCATCACGTTCATGGCGGGGTCGCCGAGTGCGCTCACCCTGGCCCAGGGGCTACTCCTCCTGCTCCTGCTGCTCTACTCCTGGGGCCCGTACACCTGGGTGGGGAACCTGGTCCGTCCGGACGTCGGTCTCGTTCGCGCGGCCACCCTGGTCGCGATGGCGGCGATCTTCGTGGCCGCGCTGGTGCTGCCGGACGCCTGGAAACAGAGCCCGGGGTTGCTCGACGCGCCACTCACCGTGGCCCTGGCCTACGTGGTCGGCCGGGCGGTGCAGCTCGTGATCCTGTTCTGGGTGAGCGCGACGAACCCACCACTGCGCGCGACGCTGCGCTTCTTCAGCGTGCCGGTGATCCTGGCGTGGCTCCCGCTGATCATCGGTGCGCTGCTCGGCGGCGCAGGCCAGACGGCGCTCTGGACGGCCGCGTTGCTCGTGGACATCGGCGGCGCGCGGATCGCATCCGCCTTCCGGCCGTGGCAACTGGGCAGCGTGGACCACTTCACCGAGCGGTTCGGCCTGGTGCTCATCATCGCGCTGGGCGAGTCCTTGATCTCCGCTGGAGAAGGGCCACGGACGATCGCACCAGTCGGTGCGGCAGTGCTGGCCGCGCTGCTCGGCCTCACCAGCACGGTCTGCCTGTGGTGGCTCTACTTCGACCGGCTGGCGCCCGCCGCGCGGGAGGCCGTCAGCAACGTGCCGGGTGAGCGACGGGCCAGCGTGGCCGGCGACGCGTACGGGATCGGACACTCCCCGCTGATCATCGGCGCCATCTACGTGGCGCTCGGCATCGAGGAGGTGATCGCCCAGCTCACCGAGGAGTCGGCGCACCCCGGTCGGCTGGGCTGGGAGGCCGCTACCGCACTCTACGGCGGCACCGCCCTCTACCTGCTCAGCAGGTTGGCCTTCCGGCGGCTGACCGTTCGCGCGGTGTCCCCGGCGCAGGTCGTCGCCGCGCTGCTGCCGCTGCCCCTGCTGCCGATCGGCCGATCCCTGCCGCCACTGGCGGCGCTCATCCTGCTGACCGTCTTCCTGATCGGGGTGACCTGGTTCGAGCGACGGATGGACCAGCGTGACGAACGACCCGGGTCGGCACGGCCGGGTCGTTCGTGAGCGCCAGCCGCGCCTTCGGTGCCGCCCGGCCCCGAAAAACCTGCCAGGCCGTGTCGATATCCCCGACCCGTGTTCGTCGTCATGCTGTACGGCGACACGCCGCACCGAGAGGAGCCGGAACGTGAAGTACATGCTGCTGTTCATGAGTCCCATGGTCGACGGGGAGGCAGTCGGCAACGGGTGCAGCTTCGAGGACTGGATCCGCTACGACCGGGAGATGAAGGACGCCGGGGTCTGGGTCTCCGGGCATCCCTTGCAGGACCTGACCACCTGCACGACAGTGCAGGTCGGCCCCGGCGGGGAGCGCACGATCACCGACGGGCCGTTCGCCGAGACCCGTGAACTCCTCGGCGGGTACGACGTCATCGACGTGCCGGACCTCGACGCCGCGCTGGAGTGGGCCGCCCGCAGTCCCGGGGCCATCGGCACCGGATCGGTCCAGGTCCGCCCGATCGCCGAGATCGACATTCAGGTCTGACCGTGCCGGGTGAGAGGGCGGCTGTCGGGTCGTCGGTGGAGGCCGTGTTCCGGGAAGAACGCGGCCGCCTGCTCGCCTCGCTGGTGCGCCGCTTCGGCGACCTCGACCTGGCCGAGGAGGTCGCGTCCGAGGCCATCGAGGCGGCGCTGACGCACTGGCCGACCGACGGCGTCCCGAGTCGACCGGGCGCCTGGCTGCTCACCACGGCTCGGCGTCGAGCGGTGGACCGGCTGCGCCGCGACCGGGTGCTGGCGACCCGGCTCGCCGTACTCCGGGCGGAGGCCGAGCGGGCCGATCACGCGCCGCCCGCCGACGCGGATCGTGACCTGCCCGACGACCGGTTGGCGCTCTTCTTCACCTGTGCGCACCCGGCCCTGGCCGCGCAGGACCGTGGCGCCCTCACGCTGCGGTTCCTGGCCGGCCTCACCACGGCCGAGGTAGCGCGGGCCTTCCTGGTGCCGCCCGCCACCATGGCCCAGCGACTCGTCCGCGCCAAGCGGAAGATCCGCGACGCACGCATCCCGTTCCGGGTGCCGGGCCCCGACGAGCTGCCCGGTCGTCTGCCCACCGTGCTCCAGGCCGTCTACTCGGTCTTCACCGAGGGGTACGCGGCCAGCTCCGGCCCGGATCTGCAACGGATCGACCTGGCCGAGGAGGCCATCCGGCTGGGCCGGATCCTGCGCCGGCTGCTGACCGCCGAACGGGAGGTCGCCGGGCTACTCGGCCTGATGTTGCTGGTCCACGCCCGCCGCGGCGCGCGTACCGGACCGGACGGCGCCATGATCCTCCTCGACGACCAGGATCGCGGACGCTGGGACCGTCAGATGATCGACGAGGGGCGCGACCTGGTGGTTGTCGCGCTGACCGGCCGGGCGCCCGGCCCGTACGGTCTGCAGGCCGCGATCGCCGCGCTGCACGACGAGGCCGTCGACGTGGCCAGCACCGACTGGCCGCAGGTGGTGGCGCTCTACGACGTGCTGCTCGGCCTGGTGCCCTCACCTGTCGTCGCGCTGAACCGGGCCGCCGCCGTGGCCATGCGGGACGGGCCGGAGGCCGGGCTCGCGCTGCTCGACGGGTTGGCCGACGACCCGCGTCTGCGCGGGCACCATCCCTATCCGGCGGCGCGGGCCGACCTGCTGCGCCGGCTCGGCCGGTACGACGAGGCCGCAGCCGCGTACCGCAGCGCGTTGACGCTTGTCGGCACCGAACCGGAGCGCGCGTACCTGCTCAGACAGCTGAAGGCCGTCACGAGCGAGTGAGCTGTACCCTTCCCGGGTGAGTCTGCCTCTGCCTCCCGGCCCGTTCGCCGCGTACCTGTTCGACTGCGACGGCACCATCGTCGACTCGATGCCGCTGCACTACCTGGCCTGGCAGCGGGCCCTGCAGGAGTGGGGCTGCGAGTTCCCGGAGGACCTCTTCTACGCCTGGGGCGGCCGACCCACCGCCGACATCATCGTCGCCCTGAACGAGCAGCAGGGTCTGGCCATGCCGGTGGCGGCCGTCGTCGAGCGCCGGGAGAGCTACTACCAGGAGTTGCTACCGCAGCTCGCGGCCGTGCCCGAGGTGCTGGCGCACATCCACGACGCGCACCGGCGGGTCCCGTTCGCCGTCGTCTCCGGCAGCACCCGCGCGTCGGTCACCGCCTCCCTGGACGCGCTCGGCCTGCTGGACCGTTTCGACGTGCTGGTCTGCGCCGACGACTACACCCGGGCCAAGCCCGACCCGCAGGCGTTCCTGCTCGCGGCGGAGCAGCTCGGCGTACCCCCGGAGGCCTGTCTGGTCTTCGAGGACACCGACCTGGGCATCCAGGCCGCGACGGCGGCCGGCATGGCTTCGGTACGCGTGCCGCAACAGCGCACGCCCTGACGTCTCAGGCGACCGTCAGTAGGAGTTTGCCGGCGTAGGACGTCTGTAGGCGCTGGTGCGCGTCCCGCACCTTGCCCAGCGGGAACTTCTCCGCGACGTGCACCACGAACGGCCCGGCCTCGATGAGTTCGTTGAGGCGCTGCAATTGTCGTGGGTTCGATTCGCCGTCGTACGCGCGGACGACGACGCCCGGCCGTTCCTTCGGCTCCGGCTGCACCCCGTGGGCGTACGCGACCACCCCGCCATCGGCCAGCGCCTCGCTGAGCCGGTCCAGCGTCGCGCCACCGGCCATCGCCAGGATGGCGTTCACCCCGCCCGGCGCGGCATCCCGGACCCGGGCCAGCACGTCGGTCATGTCGCCGTGGCCGTCGAGGGACACGTCGGCTCCGAGCCGGGTCACCAGCGCGACGCCGTCCGCCCCGGATGCCACGGCGATCACGTTCAGCCCCTGCCGCTTCGCCAGCTGCACGGCCAGGTGGCCCTGACCGCCGCTCGCACCGAAGATGAGCAGCCACGCGCCGGCCGACAGGCTGAGCGCGTCGAGCCCGGCCAGCGCGGTCAGCGCGTCGGTGGGCATGGCACCGGCGTGTTCGGGGGGCACGCCGTCGGGCACCTTCGCCGCGTACTCCGCCTTGACCGACGCGTACTCGGCGTAGAAGCCGCCCTTCGGGCGGGTCGTGGCAGAGACGTAGACCAGGTCGCCCACGGCCAGGCTGGTCACCTTGCCGCCGGCCGCGATGACGGTTCCGGCGCCGTCGGAGCCGGGCACGATCGGGAGCGCCGAGCCCTCCGGCACCAGCACACCCTCGCGCTCGTACACGTCCCACACCCCCACGCCGGCGCTCAAGACCTTGATCAGCACCTCGTCGTCGGCGACCTGCGGGATCGGCAGCTTCCGCAGGGTGATCACCTCCGGGCCGCCGAACTCGTCCAAGGCCGCGGCCTGCATCCGCTCTGGCACATCCCCGTCAACCATGTGGATTCCCTCTCCGTGCCGGCGTCACCGTCGCAGCATGCCGGCTGGGGAACAGCTGTGGCCCGGAGCTGAGCACCGTTCACCCACAAGGACGAACGCCAGGCTCGGCAGGCGTAGCCGGGCCGGCGGCGGTGCTGGTGGTCGCCGTGATCGCGTTCGCGATCGGCCTGACCCAGCGGGCGAGAACCGCCGCCGGCCGAAGCCGGCCGAGTTGACCGGAGCCGCGATCAGGAGGTCTGCGGCTCCGGGCCACGAAGCGCCTGCTCGACGGCGTCGCGTACGCGGGCGTCCTCGCGCGCCTTGCTCTGCGCCCGGTTGCGGCGTCGGTACAGGTACGCCCCGACGAGCACGGCGATCAGCACGACGAGCACCAGCACGAGCATCCAGGGCAGGGCCCAGCCGTGCGCGGTGACCTGGACCGGCTTGAGCGAGGTGGTGGAGCCCGAGGCGTCGGTGAGCAGGGGTGTCAGGGTCGCGGTCGCGGCCAGCGAGATGGCGGGAGCCACCCCGCGTACGGGCACCGATACGTTCCAGCTCTCACCGGGAAGCAGCTCCGGTGGCGCGGCGACGTCCTCGGCCCGCACCCGCAGCAGGCCGAACGGGCCCGAGACAGTCACCGCCTGCTTACCGGACAGGGCCGCGTTGCCGACGTTGTGGACCTTGTAGGTGATGGTGGCGTCACCCTTGCTGAACGGATTGGTCGGTCCGGCGTACGTCACGTGCAGGTTCTCGATCGCGAGGTTCGGCTTCAGCTCGCCGCCCACCCGCAACTTGATCCGGATGCCGAGACGCCGGTCGACGTTGATCCCCTCAGCCTGGTCGGCCTGGGTCAGCGTGGTCAGGATGCCACCGACGTAGTCCCCGGGCGTGGCGTTCTCCGGGACACTGACCTTGAAGGGAACCTGGGCGGTCTTCCCGGGCTGGATCACGACGCTGCCGGCGTTGGGCTTCACCCAGGCGCCGATCGCGACGGACTTCTTGTCCTTGGTGAGCAGGTCGAGCTGGCCGGCGTCGGTGGTGAAGCCGTCGGCCGCGTACACGGTGAGGGTCAGTGGCGCGGGGCCGCGGTTGGCCACGACCATGGCGTCCTCGACGGCACCACCCGGGTTGACGTTGTAGCTGTAGCTGGACCGGGCCTCGCCGTAGCCGTTGGAGGCCGTCCGGACCGTCCAGGCGACGTTGCCGTCAGCGGCCAGGGCGGGACCGGCACCGACACCGACGGCCGCGACGACGGCGAGCAGGGAGAGTGCGGTCGTACGGAGGCGTGCGGCGGTCGTGCTCTTCCAGCGAGTTACGGACGGTTGCATCTCAAGTCCTCGTGGTGATCTTGGTAGTGGGTGAACCGGTGGCGGGGTAGGCCCCGAAGGTGCCTACCCCGCCGAATGGAACAGTCCGGTCAGCTGCTCAGAGCAGTGATCGTGAGGGTGGTGCGGTAGCTGCCCTTCGCGATGCTGTCCGGGATCTTCAGGTCCAGGTCGGCGCCGAGCTTGGCACCGCCGCGCGGGTGACCCTGCGCGGCCGCGGCGAGCGCGCTGGAGACCGAGAGGCCCTTGCCCTGGTCGTCGAGGGACGACAGGACCTGGGCACCGGCCTCGGCGCCCGCGCCGGCGTCGAGCACGTACGGGTTCCAACCGAGGTAGGAGCCGGAGAACTTCTTGTCGGCGTCCTGGAAGTCGCCGACGTTGGCCGAGATCGACCACGGGGCGAGCGAACGGCGGCTGTCCGACACGAGGATCGGGTTGATCTTGCCGTTGGCCTGGAAGTAGGTGCCGTTGCGCTCCTGCGCGGTACCCAGGTCGACCAGACCGTTGTAGCCGTCGATCGTCCAGCCGAACTCGCCCGGGGCCGGGTTCGGCACGTTGACCTGGATGGCCTGGCCGTCACCGTGGAACGGGTGCACGGTCACGTTGTCGACGATCGAGCCGACCGGCTGACCGTCCGGGGTGTTGACGCAGGAGAGGCCCTTCTCGACTGCCGCGTTCGGCGCCGCGCAGGTGCCGCTGCGGACGTTCGCGAGAACCAGCTTGTCGCCGCGAACCTGCACCTTGACGTAGCTGCGGACGTGCTCCTGGTTCTGCACGGAGTTGTACCAGTACTTGCCCGGGTCGAGCGGGTCCGGGCCGTTGCCGCGGATGCCCGTGCCGCTGTCGTCCGGCTTCTTGATGTCGTAGTACTTCGAGCCGGAGGCCGAGTTGGCCGTCACGTAGATGACGCCACCCGGGCCGGGGAACACGTCGGCAGCACCCGGCTTCTCGGCCGGGTTCTCCTTCTGGCCGTTCTTGATGGAGTAGCTGCGGGTGTAGCTGTGGTCGTGGCCCTGCAGCACCATGTCGACGCCGAGGTTGGAGAACGCGGTGGTGAAGTCCTCCCGCCGCTGCTTGTTGTCCGCGTCGGTCGCGTGGCTGGCCGGCGAGTAGATGGAGTGGTGGTAGACCAGCACCTTCCACTTGGCCTCGGAGCCGTGCTTGTTGATGACGTCGGTGACGTACGCGACGTGCGCCGCGTCGCCACCGGCCGAGCCGTCAGCCGGGTTGGCGTAGCTGTTGCTGTTCAGGTCGATGAACAGCACATCCTTGTGGATGAACCAGTAGTCGCCGCCGGACCGGGTCGCCTGGTCCCCGTTGTAGTACTGGGACGAGCGGTCGGTGTTCGGGGTGAAGTGGTGCTGCTCGTAGGACTTGCCGCCGACGTCGTGGTTACCGATGGTGGCGACGAAGGGGACCTGACGCAGCTGGTCGGGGGCCAGGAACGAGGTCCACTGACCCTCGTCGTTGGCGCTCTCGACGTGGTCGCCGGCGGACACCAGCAGCTCGGCGTTCGGGTTGGCCGCGGTCGCGACCTTCAGGGTGTCCTCCCAGCCGGCCTGGTCCTTCAGCCGGTCACCTGAGGAGCCGATCTGCGGGTCGCCGAAGAACAGGAAGTCGTAGTCGCCCTCGAAGTCGTGCGTCTGGAAGGCGTACGCCGGGGACCAGCTGCCCTCGGCGCCGACCCGGTACGAGTACGCCGTGTTCTCGCGCAGGTTGCTGATCGTGGCGTGCCGGTTGAACCCGGTGGTGGAGGTGTTCGCCGCGCCAACGGCGTCGAAGCTGACCGCGCCGGCCGGGAACTCGCCGTTGACGATCTCGGCGGTCGGGGCGAGCTGGATCTTCTGCGCGGTGTCGGCGGAGGAGTACCAGCTCACGATGCGCTGGGTCTCGTTGGCGCCGACGCCGAGGACCACACCGGTGATCGTGGTGGACTCGGCTGCGCTCGCGGTGGCCATCAGGCCACTGCCGAGGGCCGCGCCCATTCCGAGGAGCCCGGCTGCGACCCCGGCGACCAGGCGCCGCCGCACGAGCGCGGAGGCCCGTGTCGAGGTGCTCAATGTCATCGACATTGTTCCCTTTTCAAATAGAGAAATGGATTGTGCCTTCACCCGACGCTGGGGAAGCAATTCCACGCTTTCTCCGCCCGATGAACCAACCGTGAACGTGATCTTGCGAAAGACTGCACTTCACGAACTACTTAGCCCTACTCATGATCCAGAAATGCGCTGCACGAACCAGATCAACCCCATAATGGACACGCCCGCAGAAACAGCCCCGGTCACCCATAGGCCAGCTTTCGGCGCACGACGGCGCAGCACGAACAGCAGCGGGAAGACGACCGCGATAATCGTCAACTGAACGGTTTCGATGCCGACGTTGAACACCAGCAGCGACCACAGCAGGGTCCACGACCACGCCTCGTCGATGCCCAGCGCGCCCGCGAAGCCCAGGCCGTGCACGAGGCCGAAGCAGAACACCACGCCGAGGCGGATCCAGCCGGCCCGGTCGAGGCTGAAGTGTCCCCGCCCGGCCGTCTCCAGGTCGGTCGCGTGCTCGCCGCGCCGCCAGATCCCCCACAGGTGCCAGCCGGCGACCACGGCGATCGACATCGCGATGATCGGCTCCACGATCGCCCCCGGCACCTCCACCAGGCCGAGCGCGGCGAGCATGAACGTCACCGAGTGCGCCAAGGTGAAGCTGGTGGCCGCGAGCACGATCTCCCGAAGCCGCCGCGACCCGGCGATGAGCGCCAGCAGGAACAGGATGTGGTCGATCCCGGTCAGCAGATGCTCGGCGCCCAGGAGGAAGAACTCGCCGAACCGCTGGTACCAGGCCTGCGCTGTCGAGAAGGACGGGTTGGCGGCGTCGAGCGCCGCGCTGCCCGAACGGCCGTCGATCTCGTAGGTGACGATCGTCTTCGTGCCCTTGACGTACCCCTCGCCGTCCGGGAAGAGGCCGCTGCGCACCACGTGCTCGTCGGCCCGCTCCGAGCAGGTCCAGTCGAGCAGCAGGTCCGCGTACGGCACGCCCTCGCGCTCGCCGATCGTCGCGTCACCCACCTGGGTCGGCCGGCAGGCCGCACCCCGGGAGCTCACCGAGAACCGGTCGGAGACGTACCCGAGGACCGCCGTCGCGTGACTCCTCAGGGCGGCGGCCTGGGCAGTTGCGTCGCCCGCCTCGAACGCGGCAGTTCCCGCCTGGAAGAGCGGGTCGTCGTCACCGGCGTCCGCGGCGGACACGACGAGGAGGTCGTATTCGAGTTCCAACCCCGTCCGAATGTGACCCTCATCTCCCGGCGCAATTTTCGTGTACACAGTCGACGAGAACCCGTGCGCGGAGGCCGATTCGACACCCAGAAACGGAACCACCGCTGCGGCGAACCCGACAGCGGCGACGATAACGGTACGGCGGATGCGGCCTGACATTCCACTCCCTCAGTTGGCCAGTGCACGTTGCATGGCGTGGGTGAACACCAACCCGCACACCGGCGAACCGCCGGAGAACAAAATCCGCGAACGGCCGCCCACCGATTGCCGGTGACCGGAACTGAGATAGGAATACGAAGAAGTACGCGCACTTTCCGCCACCACCCGGAGGACGATCACCTTGCGCCCCCCGCTTCGGGCCGTAGCCATGCTGGCCGCGACCGCCGCGCTGGTCACCGCCTGCAACTCCAGCGACGACTGGTCCGAGCCACGTCCGGCGCCCAGCGCCATCGGTGCGCTCGGCCCGGGGTTCGTCGACCCCTCCACGAAGCCCGCGCCGGAGGCGACCATCACGCCGCAGCCCGGCTCGTGGGCCGACGTCCACCCGCCGAAGGACTACCGGGTCGTCCTGCTGACCAGCGGTACGGACAACCCGACCAAGGCCCTCGTGACGGCGGTCAAGGAGTGGGCCGACGACGAGCACGTCGACATCAGGACGATCGTCGTCGGCAACGCGCACGACGCCGTTCCCAACATCGCCAAGGCGATGGAGATGGGCCCGGACCTCATCGTCAGCGCGGGCAACGACCTCATCGACGGGCTCGCGCTGGTCACCCCCAACCACCTGGACGAGAAGTTCCTCGTGGTGGGCGCGGAACTGGCCGAGCCCACCCACAACGTGACGGCTGTCGACTGGGACGGCGCGTCGTTCCGCGGTGAGGGGCTCGGCATGTCCTCGACGTACGACCCGAACTCGTTCACCAAGGACCGATGCGCGGCCGCCATCCGGGCGGGCGTTGCCGCAGTTCTCAACGACCTGACCGGGCTCGTGATTTGGCTCTGACGACCGGGCTCCGCCTCGGAGTCGACGCGACAGGGTCGGGAGTGCCCGGCCGCGAGGATCGGGACGGAATTTTTGATGATCGACAGCTAGAGTGCGGCCGACACCCCCCTCATCGGAGATGACGTGAACCGCATACCGTCGAAATTCTCGCGCCTCGCCGCGGCGACAGCGCTGCTGGCAACGGCCACCCTCTTCAGCGCCCCACACGCGGCCGTCGCCGCCGAGCCGCTGCCAGACTTGTTCGTGTCGTTCCAGAACGAACCCGTTGCCGAGATCGACAACAACGGCAGCACCATCGGCATGTACGTCTACAACTACGGCGAGGCCCCGGCGACGGCGGTGACCGTCACCCTGGACCTGAGCAAGGTCTCCGACGCGGTCACCGCGTCCGTGCCGGACTACAGCGACTGCAAGCTCGCCGACACCACCGTCACCTGCAAGGTCGGAGCGCTCAACGCCGGCCAGGTCGAGTCCGTCTACCCCCTGACGCTCACCAGCCGCCAGGGCGCCGCCCCCGGCGACGCCGGTTCGGTCACCGTCACCATCGACGGCGCCGAGGACGACATGGCACCGGGCAACGACACCACCTCGTTCCCGGTCACGGTGCTCGCGTCCGGCCCCGATCTGGTCGCCGCCGCACAGGACCTGAACGACAAGAAGACGCCTGTCGGCCCGGGGAACACCGTCCCGCTGTATGCGGGCGTCGGCAACGAGGGCGACACCGCCGCCAAGAACTTCACGGTACGCGTGGGTGTTCCCACCGGCGCCACGTTCGCCGAGCGGTACAGCGACTGCACCTACACCGACTACTACCCGGACGACATCGGCGAGCCTTACGTGTACGGGCCGAGCGAGGTCAGTTGCGTGGTCCCGACCACCCTCGAACCCGGTGACGGTCTGCTCTTCTTCGACGACAAGACCGGGAAGTCCCTCTTCAACATCGAGTTTGGCCGCAACCTGGACGGCCCGAGCGAGAACTACGGCTCGGTGGATGTCGCCCTCGCCGGGCAGGAGCGCTCCGCCAAGGGCAACGCGGGCACCAAGGGCACCGGGCCGTCGTTCGCCGAGGCTGTTCGTAAGCTCGCCGCGAAGGGCGCGAAGGGCGACCTCGCGCGGCAGCGCGCGGCGGAGGGCGAGCTCGACGAGTCCGACAACTACGCCTGGTTCGGGTTCTGGAGCAAGCCGAACACCCTCGACATCTCGGTGGCCGCGCCGGCCGTGAAGGGTGCCGTCGGTCAGACGGTCAACGTCGCCTACGAGGTCGTCAACAACGGTCCCTCCGACGGCGGCGGCCCGTCAGTGATCATCACGGCGCCGACCGGCACGGTCCTGCTGCCCAGCGACTGGTGCTACACCGACGGCACCGAGCACGAGACGTTGCCGGAATCGGCCAAGCTCCGGTGCAATTTCGAGAGCGAGTTCCCGGCCACGGCTTCCGGTTGGGGCCGGATCAAGTCCACTGTCCAGGTGAAGATCAAGTCCGCTCCGGGCACCGACGGCACGATCGTGGCCCGCAGCGTCACCGCGGCGTCCGAGTCCAAGCCGGAGAACAACACCGCCCGGATCGTCATCACCAGCGGCAGTGCCGGCGGCGGCACTGGCGGCGGTGACGACGAGGGCGGCTCGGGCGGCGGCCTGCCCGTCACCGGCGCACCGGCGGCCATGCTCGCCGGCGGCGGTGTGGCGGTGCTCGCGCTCGGTGCCGCGCTGCTCGTGCTGTTCCGCCGTCGCCGCGTGGTGTTGCAGATCCCGCGCGACTGACTAAGCAACAGGTGACAGCGGGGGTGGGCCATTCTGGCCCACCCCCGCTGTGTTGCCGGTGTGCAGGCCGCTCACCTCGGTCCGCGGTCCAGGAACTCGTACGTGGTGGTGAGGCCCTCGGGCAGGTCGGGGACCAGGGCGTTGGTGCCGTCGACAACCTGGACGTAGCGCTTGCCCTGGAAGATCGAGTAGCTGCCGTCGGGCACCTGATCGATCCGGAAGAGCTGCGTCGAGGCGGCGGCATCACATGCCCGGCCGCGTACGCTGCCCGGCGCGGCGTCGTGCACGACGGTCATGCAGACCGCGTCGGCACCTGACGCCAGGAGGATGCGGTACCTGTCGCCCTCGGGGCGCAGAACCCACAGCGCCCGGTCGTCGATGCCCGGTTCGGTGGTCGCCCGCACCTGATCGCCGGCGCGGTCGAGCGCCAGCGCGGCTCCGCCCATGCCGGGCAGCACGATCTGGACCTGCCGCCGGCCGCCGAGGATCTCCTGCGGTCCCGCCGAGGCGGTCACGGACGGGACCACTGGCGGCGCGACAGGGGTGGCCGGGCCGGCACCCGGCGTCTCGACGTTGTTCCGCGCCGACAACAGGGTGGTGCCAGCGGCGATGGCCACCACGGCCAGCCCCGCCGCGCCGACGGCCGCCCGACGTCGTCGACGACTGTCGCTGCGACGCCGCAACGTCTGCGCCCCCGGCAGCGTGGCGACTCGCCGGACCTCGTCCACGATCGCGGTGAGATCGTCGCGCGGATCAGCCATGGGAGGTCTCCTCCTGGTGCGGATCGGTCAGCAACCCGGCCATCGCTCTCCGACCACGGGCGAGGTACGTCTTCACGGTTCCGACGGGGGCCTGCATCTCGGCTGCCACCTCCGCGACGCTGAGATCGTTGAGGTGGTGCAGCACGACGGCCCGCCGCTCGTTGGCGCTCAGCCGTTGCAGCGCCTGCAACAGCGCGACGTGGTCCTCGTTCAGTCCGGGCACGCCCTGGTCGACAGCTGCCCGGCGGTGCGCGCGTACCCGGTTGAACGCCTTGCGCCAGCTGCTCACCGCGATCCGGGAGGCCACCCGGCGGACCCACGCCTCCGGACTGTCCGTCTCCCGGACCGTCCGCCACCGCTGCCAGGCCCGCATGAACGCCTCGGCGACGGCGTCCTCGGCCTCGGCGCGGTTGCCGGTGAGCGCGTACACGTGACCCACGACCCGACCCGCACAGGCCGCGTAGAGGGCGTCGAACTCTTCGGCGTCACGCATCCGACAGGTGCCCTCCCATGCCTCGTCCGCTGGTCACCGCCGCATGGAACTCGCCCCG
Source organism: Micromonospora sp. DT53 (assembly GCF_049841535.1). Lineage (NCBI taxonomy): Bacteria > Bacillati > Actinomycetota > Actinomycetes > Micromonosporales > Micromonosporaceae > Micromonospora > Micromonospora sp. DT53. Next base: position 1,179,399 of record NZ_JBNCKM010000002.1, on the reverse strand, counting down.
GTTCACCTGTCGAGTCGGCGCGGGGCGTAATTGTGGCCTCTGTCACACGGTAGTGATCAACCTAACGACCTGGCCGGGCGTCATCGTGCCGACCCGGGAGACGCCCGTGGCGGAGAGGACGATGTGCGACGACGGCAACGACGCGCCCTGACAGCCGGCGTACTCGCGACCGCGCTGGTTGCGGCGGGCCTGACCGCCCAACCGGCGAACGCGCAGGAGACGCCGGCGGCCACCGCTCCCGGCACCACCGGGACCTTCACCCTGATCACCGGGGACCGGGTCTCGCTCGACGCGGCGGGTCGCCCGCAGATCCAGCGCGGGCCGGGTCGGGCCGCCATGCGGTTCGTGAGCAGCCGGGAGGACGGTCACCAGTACGTCGTCCCGGTGGACGCGATGCCACTGGTGCGTGACGGGCGGCTCGATCGACGCCTGTTCGACCTCACCACGCTCGGCGAGTTCGGCTACGACGACCGGGCGGCCGAGTTGCCGCTGCTTGTCGCGTACCCCGAGAACATGGCGGCGCCGGCACGGACCGCAACCACCGGGGGTGCCGGCCGCGTGCGGGCCGACCTCCCGGCCGCGCACGCGCTCGCGGTCCGGGCGGACCGGGACGACCGGGCGACGCTCTGGGCGTCGCTCACCCGGGGTACGCCGTCCGCGCGCACCCTCACCGCCGGGGTCACCCACATCTGGCTGGACGGCAAGCGCAAGGTCTCCCTCGATCGCAGCGTGCCGCAGATCGGTGCCCCGGCGGCGTGGCGGGCCGGTTTCGACGGCACCGGGGTCACCGTCGGGGTGCTGGACACCGGGATCGACGCCAGCCATCCCGACTTCGCCGGCCACCTCGCCGAGGTCCGGGACTTCACCGGCGGCGGCGACCCGAGCGACGCGGTCGGCCACGGCACCCACGTGGCGTCGACGATCGTCGGCAGCGGCGCGGCCTCCGGTGGCAGGTACCGAGGTGTGGCGCCGGGGGCGAAGCTGCTCGTCGGCAAGGTCTGCGCCACCACCGAATGCCAGGACTCGGACATCATCACCGGCATGCAGTGGCTCGCGCCGCAGACCCGGGTGGTCAACCTGAGCGTCGGCGGCGACGACGCGCCCGGCCTCGACCCGCTGGAGACCGCGGTCCAGGAGCTGAGCCACAGGTACGGCACCCTCTTCGTGGTCGCGGCCGGCAACGAGGGGAAGCCGAAGTCGGTCTCCTCGCCGGCCTCCGCCGACGACGCCCTCGCCGTCGCCGCGGTGGACGCCGACGACCAGCGGGCCTACTTCTCCAGCCGGGGCCCACGCGTCGGCGACAACCACATCAAGCCCGAGATCAGCGCCCCGGGTGTCGACATCGTGGCCGCCGCCCCCGGCGGCGACTACGCCACCATGTCGGGTACGTCGATGGCGACTCCGCACGTGGCCGGAACCGCCGCGATCCTCGCCGGGCAGCACGCGGACTGGACCGGCCCGCAGCTCAAGGCCGCCCTGATGGACTCGGCCAAGCCGACCGGGGCGGACACCATCTACGAGCAGGGCGCCGGCCGGGTGGACATCGCCCGCGCGGTCGCCCAGCCGGTCGCGACCGACATCGCCGCCATCGACTTTCCGGTGCAGCGTTGGCCGCACGCCGACGACCGCCCGATCACCCAGGTCGTCGGTTACCGCAACACGGGCACCGCGCCGGTCACCCTGACGTTGGCCATCGCCCCGGCCCCGGCCGGCATGCTCACCGTCAGCCCGGCCACGCTCGTGGTGCCGGCCGGTGGTCGCGCCGAGGCGACGATCACTGTGGACACCCGAGTGGACGCCCCGGACGGCGTCTACCAGGGCGCGTTGACCGCGACCGGTGCCGGCGACCTGCGGGTACGGACGCCGTTCGTGCTGAACCGTGAGATCGAGAGCTACGACGTACGGCTCGACCACACCGGACGCGACGGCAAGCCGGCCACCGAGTACACGACCGTGGCGGCGAACCTGACCACCGGTGAGTTCAGCACCCTCGCCGCGGCACCGGGTGGCGGCGTCCTGCGGCTGCCCAAGGGTCGGTACGCGTTGTACAGCACCATCCACGAGGGCGACGTGTCGACCCTGCTCGCACAGCCGGTCCTGGACGTCCGCGGCCCGGTCACCGAGGCGGTCGACGCCCGTAGCGCCAAGCCTGTCGCGTTGACCCTTCCCCAGCGCGACGCCGCGCCGACCTCGATCAACGTGAGCGCCAACTGGGACGACGGCATGCGCTACCCGGGCGTACAACTGAGCGGAGTGTCGTTCGCTGACGTCTTCTTCGGCCGGATCGGGCCCGCCGTCGCGGCTCCCGAGTTCACCGCGACGCTGGGCATCGGGCTCGCGCGACCGGGCAAGGACCGCACCTTCCGGAACAGCCCCTACACCTACGACCTGGCGTACGTCGGCAAGGGCGACATGTTCACCGGACTGACCAGGAAGCTGTCGCCGAACAACCTCGCCACGGTCAAGACGACCTACCGCAGCCAGTCCACGACGACGACGGCCACCCGGTTCCACCGCGCCTCGGCACCCGGAGGATCGGGTCCGATCGGGTCGAACACGCCGATCGACCTGCCGTTCAGGGGCACCGAGTACTACAACACCGATGGCGGCATCGTCTGGACGTCCACCTTCGCCGAGGGGGACAACCTGACGGCACAGGAGTCCACCTTCAGGCCCGGGCGCACGTACACCCAGACCTGGAACGTGGCGCCGTTCGGGCCCACGGTGACCCAGGCACCGACCCTGTCACCTCTGGGGTACGCGGGCCGCGACGGCGACACCATCTCGATCGCGTCGGTGCCCCTGTTCGGCGACGCGGCAGGTCGCCCCGCGAGCCGCGACGACCAGCCGGTGCGGTTCCGGCTGCTTCGCGACGGTAAGGAGATCGGCACCTCGGACAGCGCGTGGGCCGATTTCGCGGTGCCCGCCGGGAAGGCCACCTACCGTCTGGAGGCGACCGCCACCCGAGGTGCCCCGGACACCCTGTCGACGTCCGTCTCGGTGGCCTGGACCTTCACCTCGGCGCACACGACGTCGCCGGAGCGGTTGCCCCTGACGACGGCCCGCCCGACACCCGTGCTCGACGACACCAACACGGCACGGACCGGCCGGATCATGGCGATCCCGGTGGCGTTGGACCGGCAGGCCGGCTCGAAGGCCGCGCCCAACCGCTCGCTCGGCGTGGCGGCGTCGTTCGACGACGGCCGGACGTGGGTCGCGTTGCCGGTGCTCCGGAACGTCGCTCTCATCGGTCACCCGCGGCGGGCCGGATACGTCTCGCTGCGACTGACGGCCACCGACACCGCCGGCAACACGGTCACGCAGACGATCCAGCGGGCCTATCGGATCGGCTGACGCCCTACCCGGTCCGGGGCGGCGCTGCGTGAGCCGCCGCCCCGGACCGAACCGCGGTGCCTCAGGCGGTGAGGGCGCCGTCGACCGCGATGGCTGCGCCGCTGATGAAGGTGGCCTCGTCGCTGAGCAGGAACGCGGTGAGCGCGGCGACCTCGTCGGAGGTGCCGGCTCGCCCGGTCGGCTGCGCCGAGAGGTAGCGCTCCGCGATCTCCGGGGCCTGGCTGACCACGCCCTGCCAGAGCGGCGTGTCGATCAGCCCGGTGACCAGGGCGTTGACCCGCACCCCGGAGCGCGCCACGTCGAGGGCCGCCGAACGCGTCAGACCGATGACCCCGTGCTTCGACGCGTTGTAGGCGGCCTGCGTCGCGTCCCCCTTCACACCGGAGACGGAGGCGTTGTTGACGATCGCGCCACCACCGGAGGCGATGATCGCCGGGAGCTCGTACTTGAGGCCGTAGAAGACGCTCGTCAGGTTGAGGGCGAGCGACAGGTGCCAGTTGTCGCTGTCGGTCTCACGCACGCTGGCCATCGGGCCACCACCAGCGTTGTTGAACGCACCGTCGAGCCGCCCGTACTCCGTCACCGCGGCGTCGACGAGCCGCGCCATGTCCTCCTCGACAGTCACGTCGGTGGGCACGAAGAGGGCGCTGCCGCCCGCGTCCCTGATCTGCGCGACAACCTCCTCGCCCCGGTCCTTGTCCCGGGCGCCGATGACCACACGAGCCCCTTCCGTGGCCGCCCGCTGGGCGAACGCCAGGCCCATGCCCTGCGTACCGCCGGTCACGACCAGCACCTTTGATTCCAACCGTCCAGACATCTCGTCTCACATCCATATCGACTGGTGGCCGCCACGGGACCCGCGGGGCTTAGCGAGACGGAACGCTAACCTTTTCTGGAACGTTCGACAAAGTAACGCCACTCACAGTAGTCGGGTCGCTGAGGCCCAAGTTCTCCAAGAGTGGCGGCAAGTCGCCCCAAATGATCCTGTAACCACCCGCACATTCTGTGGTGGTCGTTCCACAACGTCGTTAACGTTGGGCGGGTCGCGTAAATCCGTGCAAATCACTCTTAGGGAACAGTCATGCCCACAGGTCGTACCGCCCCGGCGTCCCAGCGGTGGAGGGCCCTGTTGTTCATCTCCATCGCCCAACTGATGGTGGTGCTCGACGGGGCGGTCATGAACATCGCGCTCCCCTCGGCGCAACAGGCGTTGCACTTCACGGACGGGAGCAGGCAGTGGGTGGTGACCGCGTACGGCCTGGCCTTCGGCGGTCTGCTGCTGGTCGGTGGCCGGATCGGTGACATGGTCGGACGCAAGCGCACCTTCCTGATCGCGCTGGCCGGCTTCGCCATCGCCTCGGCGATCGGCGGCCTGGCCGTCAACGCCGCGATGCTGCTGCTCGCGCGGGCACTGCAGGGTGTGTTCGCGGCCCTGCTCGCGCCGGCCGCGCTCTCGTTGCTCTCCCTGTCCTTCACGCAACCGAGGGAACGCGCGAAGGCATTCGGCGTGTTCAGCGCGGTCTCGATCGCCGGCGGCGCCGTCGGCCTGATCGTGGGCGGGCTGCTCACCCAGTACCTGAACTGGCGTTTCGCGATGTTCGTCCTCGTGCCGATCGCGGTCATCGGCATCCTGGGCGCCAGTCGCACCGTGCACGACGACGGCGAGCGACACCGTGCCCGGCTCGATGTCCCCGGCGTCCTGCTGGCCAGTTCCGGACTGGTCGGCCTGGTCTACGGGTTCAGCGTCGCCGAGAGCCACGGATGGTCGGCTGGTGTGACCATCGGATCGTTCACCGCCGGGGTCCTGTTGTTGGCGACCTTCGTCGTGGTGCAGGCGCGGGTCACCTCCCCGCTGCTGCCACTGCGCGTCCTGACCGAACGCAACCGGGCCGCCGCGTACCTCTCGGTTGGCCTTGCGATCGTCAGCATGTTCGGGATGTTCCTCCTGCTCAGCTACTACTTCCAGCAGGTCAAGGGATGGTCGCCGGTGATGGCCGGCCTGGCGTTCATGCCGATGGCCGTGCCGCAGGCCATCGGGGCCACGCAGATCGGCGCCCGACTCGCGCACCGGATCGCCCCCCGGCCGATCATGGTCGGTGGTTACCTCGTCACCGCGGTCGGTCTGGTGCTGCTCGCCTCGCTCGACACGGGCAGTGGCTTCCTGGAGATCGCGTTCGCCGAAGCCGTGATCGGGCTCGGCATCGGCACCGCGTTCATGCCCGCGATGAGCATCTCCACCCACGGCGTCGAACCCAGGGACGCGGGTGTCGCCTCCGCGATGATCAGCTCGTCACAGCAGGTCGGCGGGTCGATCGGTACCGCGCTGCTGAACACCATCGCGACCAGTTCGGCCGCGACCTACCTGGTCTCGCACGGCGGCCCGGCGGCGCGAGCCCAGCAGCGGAACGAGGCACTGATGCACGGCTACTCGGTCGCCTACTGGGTCGCCGTCGGATTTGTGGTCGCGGCGGCCCTGGTCTCGGTAGCCATGGTGAACGCCGGCGCGCCGAAGCACGTCCCGGCCCCGACGGACGCCCTCGGGGACGTCACGCCGGTGCCCGTGCACTGATCCCTCTCGCGCTCGTCGATCCGGCGCGGTGACCGAGGACACGGTGCACTGACTCCGCGGAGAGGGTGGAATCAGGGGTGTGAGCAGAGAAGGCACCGGCGAGTGACGTCGTGAGGTCCACCTTTTCGACAGGCGATCCGGGTTCGTCCAACGCCGGCACGACGCCCGCGGCGAACGAGCCGGTCCGACTGACGGCCGCTCACCGGCAGCGCTGGGCGGTGGAGACCATGGCCGTCGCGCCCGACGACCAGGTGCTGGAGATCGGCTGCGGTCGGGGAGCTGCCGTCTCCCTGGTCGCCGGCCACCTCACGACCGGCCGGATCGTCGCCATCGACCGCGCCGCGACGATGGTGCGGCTCGCGACCCAACGGAACCTGAGCCACATCGACGCCGGCAGAGCCGAGATCCGGCGAGCCGGGTTCGAGTCGGCCGACCTTCCGACCGACCACTTCACCAAGATCTTCGCGGTGAACGTCAGCCTCTTCTGGTTGGGTGACGCGGCGCAGCAGATCGCTCGGATACGCAGCCTGCTGGCGCCGGGAGGCCGCCTCTACGTCTTCGGCGAGCGACCCACCGACGCGCACGCCACCGCGAACCTCACCGCGACCGAGTTGCTGCTCGAAACCCACGGTTTCGCCACGACCACATCGAGCGCCACCCGTGGCCAGGGCCAGGTGCTGACCTGCGTCACCGGCACGCCTGTCGAATGATCTCGGGTGTGACCACACCGGCAAAAATGAGCCGGGCGGGCTCGGCGTGACGCCGAGCCCGCCCGTTCCGGGTCAGTCGAGCTTGATCAAATCGTGTCAGCGCTGCAGGGTCAGCAGACCCGGCCGGTACGGCAGGAGGCCGTAGTCCACGCCGTCAGAGCTGGGGGAACGGCCCTGGTACAGCAGCTGCAGGTTGCAGGCGTCGACGGTCATCGTCTGGTCGGCGTTGGTGCGCAGCAGCTCACCGTGGCTGATGTCGTTGGTCCAGGTCGCGCCGCTGTTGACCTTGCCCGCGAACGGGTTGCTCTGCGACGCGGCCTGCGGCGTCCACGAACCGTTCAGGCTGGTGGCCGTGAACGAGCGGAAGTAGCGGCCCGTCGAGCCGATCGCCTCGACGATCATGAGGTACTTGTTCAGACCCTGCAGCTTGTAGACCTGAACGGCCTCGAACAGGTTGTTCTGCGTGTCGCTCATGATGGTCGTGTAGCTGCTGCCGAAGTTGCCCGGGAAGTTCCCGATCGGCATGCTGGCCCGGTAGATCTTGCCGTTGTCGCCGGCGAAGAAGAGGTACATGTTCGTACCGTCACCGATGACCGTCTGATCGATCGGACCGGTACCCGAACCCGTGATGCTTCCGGTGAACAGCGGCTGCGCCGCGGACCAACCGTTCGGGTTGGTGGGGTTGGTCGAGGTCCGGTAGGAGAACGCCGTGCCACCCCACTGGTAGGTGAGCACCCAGATGTTCTTCGGCGCGAAGTAGAACAGCGACGGCGCGACGGTCCCCGAGTTCATCCCGGTCTGGGTGGCCGAGGCCATCTGCGAGTAGTTCGAGAAGAGGCTGAAGTTCATCGAACCCCAGCTGCTACCGAAGTCGTGCGTGGTCGCGTAGACCAACTGCTGGCCGTTGTACGGGGCGACCGTGAAGTCCTTCAGCGACACCCAGCCGGACTTCGGGGTCGCCAACACCCCGGTGGAGGACCACCGGTACGTCGAGGGAAGGTCGCACGTGCCGCCCGGCGGCGGAGTCGTCGTCGGCGGCGTGGTTCCGTCGACGCGAACGAACTGCCACTGCTGGTTGGTGCCGTTCCAGTCGTCGTACTGCACGATGTTTCCGCCGTCGGCGGTCGAGGCGCCCTGCACCTCCATCACCTTGTTGCTGTTCCGGTTGATCAACCGGACGTAGCCGCTGTCCGAGTCGGCCAGCCGGAACTGCTGGTTGGTGCCGTTGAGGTCACTCCACTGCACGATGCTGCCGCCGTTGGCGGTCGAGAAGCCCGAGACGTCCAGCACCTTGCCGGACAGCCGCGACTTCACCCGGTAGTAGCCACCACCGGAGTCGACGAACTGCCACTGCTGCTGGTTGCCGTTGTTGCGGGCCCACTGGGTGATCCGGGCGCCGTCGTTCGTGGCCAGGTTGTAGACGTCCAGGGCCTTGCCGCTGTTGCGGTTGACCAACACGTACCACGCGTTCGTGTCGACCGACGCCGCGGCGGCGGGTGACGACACCACCGCTACGGCTGCGCCACCGACCATCAACGCTGCCGCGCTGGCGGCGATGAGGCGGGGCAACCACCAACGTCGCTGCCGCGAGGGCGTTGCGATAGATGGAGACCTATCGAGGGCAGACATGATCCTCCTCCAGTGACCAAGAGCCAAACGGCCTGCCCGAGGGTGGGCGTACCGCGACGCGTGGCCGAGCGCGCAGGCGTCAAAAGTTAGCGTTAACAAGATGCCCACGAGCGCTAGCGCACGCCTGATTCGAGATCGACGAGGCAGGGCTTGCCCGGAAAGCCAAGGTGTCGTCGTCCTTAGGCATCGACTGTGAGCGATAACATGCCGTTCGTCAAGACGTAACTTGCTGGGAACATCAGCCGGAGACGGGCCGCGGATCTTGACGCCGGGCGTCTTCAGCCGACTTCCCGCAGGCACCGCTCCGGATCCCCGGCGCAGACCACTGATGCGCCCTTGAGGACGCGTCAGGCGCGCGTTAACATCGACGTTTGCGCATTGCTCGTAGTGCCGACAAACTCGGCCCGACGCGTCCCCGGCCGGAGCGTCGACGACGTCGACGGCCGGTCCCTTGGACCACGTCCATCGCCCTCAGGCGACGGGGTACGCCCGAGTCAGACCGCGCCTCGGTCGACCAGACTGAACGTGGTGTCGAGCGGGGCGTCGCCGAGAAACTCGACGTAGATCTCCCTCTTGGTCGGGCTCCACTGCACCGGGCCGTACTCCTCGTTGATGATGGAGTAGGAGGGGCGCCCCTTATCGTCCCGGCCCTCACGGAAGATCGTGAACAGGGTTGCCTTGGTGGGCCGACAATCGACTCCCACAAGCGACTTGTTTCCCTCTGAATCGACCTTGACCCCGAGGCACGGTCGGTGGGCGATCTCCGGGTTGGTGGACTTGATCATGTAGTCGACACCTACCGGTTCGAGCACGAAGAGAGCATCCTTGCCGGTTCCCTTGCCGACCTCGACTTCACCGTGTGACGGAAGCGCCAGGTCACGGTCGATCTCCACCGCGTGCAGCAGGAATCGCCGCTGACCGGCCAGCATGGCCCGGGTCGGGTCCACGCTTGTCGACGGTGACGCGGTCGGCGTACCCGATGCGGGCGCGGACGCGGTGACCGGCGGCCCGCTCGTCGCCGGGCTACCGCTCGACGTTGAGCCGGCCCGGTCCGGTGTGGACTTCCCACCCAGCAGTTGCGGGCCGAACAGGAAGGCGGGCACCAGCACCGCGATCACCGCAGCCGTCGCCCCCAACGCGGTGAGCCAGCCACGCCGGCGCGAGGCCGCCCGACCGGCCGTGGCCAGACCCGATGACATCGACGGCTGGCCCTGGCCACCACCGGCAGCAGGCGACACACTCGCCATCGGCGTCGCGCCCAGGAGTTGGGCCGGCCCGGCCGCACCCCCGGGAGACGCCGCGGTCAACAGGGCGTCGAGCAACTCCCGAGCGGTGGGCCGTGCAGCGGGATCCTTCTCCAACGCCCGGGAGACCAACTCCCGCAACGGCCCGCCGAGCCCGGTCAGGTCCGGCGGTTGGGTGAGGATCCGCATCGCGGTGGCGGTAACGGAATCACCCCCGAACGGGCTGCGGCCGGTCGCGGCGTGGGCGACCAGGGCACCCCAGGCGAAAATGTCAGCGGCCGGGCCCACCGGACGGCCGGACGTCGTATCGAATCGCTCCGGAGCCATGTACGAGACGGTCCCGACCATGTGGTTGGTCCGGGTGTGCTGGCTCGTCGCCTCGAACGCACGGGCGATGCCGAAGTCGATGACCTTGGTCCCACCAGGTGCGACCAGGACGTTCGCCGGCTTCAGGTCGCGGTGGATCACCCCGGCACCGTGGATGGCGGTGAGCGCGGTGGCCACCCCGACCGCGATGCTGTGCAGTTGCGCCGCCCCCAGCGGCCCGTGCTCCCGGACCACCTGGGCCAGGCTGGGACCGTCGACGTACTCCACCACCAGGTACGGCGGGTCATGGTCCGGGTCGGCGTCCAGGACCTCGGCTGTGCAGAACGGTGGAACCTGGCGGGCGCGGTTCACCTCACTACGGAACCGACCCCGGAACTCCTCGTCGTGCGAGAGCTCCGGACGGACGACCTTGACCGCCACCCGCCGCCCCTGCGGCGAGCGGGCCAGAAAGACGGTGCCCATGCCGCCGTCGCCGAGCCGGTCGAGCACCTCGTACCCACCGAGGCGTGCCGGGTCACCGGGACGCAAGCCGACGCTCACGCCGCGACCACCGCGCGAACCGATCCGCCCATCACCGTTCCCCTTAGGTCACTCCGATGCCGGCCGCAGCCTATCGCCCGCTCACCGAGGCCCGTCGATGCCCGTCCAGGAGTGGGCAACGACCGGAGCTCTGGGCACGTTCCACCACGGCGCGCTGCCGGCCAGCTCGGGTCCGGTGGTCGGACCATCTGCGATCCGACCACCGGACGCGACCGCACGAGCTATCGGCGGCTCCACTGCTGGTTGGTCTGGCCGGTGCAGGTCCAGAGAACGAGCTTCGTGCCGTTGGCCGTACCCACGTTGTAGGGGTCGAGGCAGAGGCCGGACTGCACCCCGGTGATGGTGCCGTTGGCGTTGACGTTCCACTGCTGGTTCGTTCCGCCGTGGCAGTCGTAGATGGTGACCAGGGTGCCCGGGGAGGTCCCATAGCCCGCGGCGTCGAGGCACTTGTTGCCGTACACGGTCAGCGCCTTGCCGCTCGTGTAGGTCCACTGCTGATTGGTGCGGCCGTGACAGTCCCACAACTGCACCTGGGTGCCGTTGGTGGTGGAAGAACCGGGGACGTCGACGCAGCGACCGGACAGGGCGCCCACGATGGCGGTGGTGGTCTGCCCGCCGCCGCTGCCCGGGTCGCCGATGCTGCCGGGCACCGACTGCAACGCGCTGTACCAACGGGCAGCCATCTTGTCGTAGCCGCCGGACGTGGGGTGGACGCCGTCGATCAGGTCGGCGGTGGTGAGGGCGCTGTGCATGTCGACCAGGCGTACCCGCTTGCCGGCGTTCACCTTGCTCTGCACGATGCCGGGGATCGCCGCGTTGAAGGTACGGGCGGCCGCCTCCTGGTTGCTGTTGGAGAGCGGGATGATCTGCGCGACGAACACTTCCGCGTTGGGAGCCGTGGCGGTGATCCGGTCGATCAGGGTGGAGAGCCGGTTCGGCGCGGTGCTCACGTTGTAGTTCTGCAGGATGTCGTTGGTGCCGATGTGCAGCAGGACGGTCTGCGGCCGTTGGGTGTTCAACCAGCCGACGATGTTGGCGTCGATCTGGTCGATGCGCCAGCCGGGATGGCCCTGGTGGTCGTGGTCGCCCAGGCTGGCCGGCCCGTTGAACTGCGACCCGACGAAGTCCACTGTGTATCGGCCGTTGACGAGGCGCTGCCAGAGCCCGATGCGGTACCCGCCCGGCACCTGGGTGCCCTCGGTGATGGAGTCGCCGATAGGCATCACCCGCACGCCGCCGTTGGATTCCGCGTTGGCCGGACCGGTCGAGGTCAGCACCCCGGCGAGGACGACACCGAGTGCGGCGGTGGCCGCGAGCCATCTTGCCCTCGTACGCATAGATTTCTCCCCTGCAGTGGTAGTGCTGACCGAGGAGTCAGGCCGTCGCGACCGCCGCGACATCGGCATGACGATGCCGTCGCAGCACTGGGACGGATTGTTAACGCTAACAGCGATTCATGTAAATTCTTGTCGCTGATTTGGCCTACGTCAAGCAAGCGAAGCGCGTCCCGTGCCGTCGAGCCAGTGGGCGGGGGTGATGGGCGCCCTGGCCGGGAGGGCGGATGGGCATGGTGGGGCGGCTGGGACGCTAGAGGCAGGCACCCCGAATATAGGGTTTTTTCGCATAAGGCCGGTTATCGCGAGGAATGCTCGACTACGTTCGCCTTGGTGGCGACAACCCATTTGTCACCTTCTGCACGGACTGTGACGTGCGGAGACATGGTGTACGAGAAGGGCTAGGTAGCTCGATGTCCAACTATCTACACCCGAACATGAGCGAAGTAGCGACAGGTCAGGCCCCGCCGCCGAAGAGGCGTCGGGCGCGCTGGCTCGTCGCCGGCGTGGCCGGGTTGACCGGAGTGGTCGGCCTGGCCGCCTTCACCCCGGCGGGAGTGAGCGGGGCGACCGGAAAAAGCGGCAGCAACACGGGTACGCAGCTCCTCGCCGACGGCAGTCGGGGCAGCGGCGACGATCACGGCGGCCAGGACCCGGGCGGCCAGGACGGCAAGGACCACAAGAAGGGCGACGACCATCGGGACGGCAGGGGCGACGACTTCCGGTCCGTACCCTGCAACGCGGACGAACTGATCGCGGCGATCGTCCGCGCCAACGCCGACTCCGGGGCGAAGCTCCGGCTCGCCGAGAAGTGCACCTACACGCTCAACAGGTCCGCACCCCAGCCGCCGGTGCCCTTCGGTGCGGTCGGCCTGCCGATCATCACCCAGCACGTCGTGATCGACGCAAACGGATCCACAATCGTCCGCGCGGCCAACGCCACCCCCTTCCGGATCCTCGAAGTTGGAGCCGGCGGCGACCTGACGCTGCGCGACGCGACCATCAAGGGCGGCCTGGCCGAGGGTGGGATTGGCGCCGGCGGCGGTGGCATCCGCGTCGACATCGGCGGCAGGGCCACCATCGAGAACACCGACGTGGTCTACAACCACACAAACGGCACGGGCGGTGGTATCGCCAACTTCGGCGTCACGAAGATCCTCGGCGGGAACGACCACGACAAGGACAAGAAGAAGGACGGCGGCAGCAACATCAGCAACAACAGCGCCCTGTACGACGGCGGAGGTGTCTACAACAACGGCAACCTCACAGTGCAGAACACCCGGCTGAGCTACAACAACACGATCGGGGTCTTCAGCATCACGCCCATCGGCGGTGCGGGTGGCGGGCTGTCCAACAGCAGCGTCGCCGTCCTCGACAAGGTCCACCTGGACAACAACACCGCGGGCTTCCGCGGCGGTGGCATCCGCGGCGGCATCAACTCCACCACCGAGGCCAGGAACGTCGAAGTCAACGACAACCGAGCCAGCAGCGAGGGCGGCGGAATCTTCTCCGACGGCGTCTTCCAACTCAAGCACGGCAAGATCCACCACAACGAGGCCGGCCAACGCGGCGGCGGCGTCTTCAACCAGATCGGCCAGTTCGTGGCCGAAGAGACCCGGATCAGCGAGAACACCGCCAGCACGAACAGCACAATCGAACACGGTGGCGGCGTCTACAACGGCAGCGGCACCGTCGTACTGCGGCGCAGCCACGTCGACCGGAACCGGGCCATCGGCTCCAACTCCCAGGGCGGCGGCATCTACAACAACGCCACGCTCACCCTCACCGAAAGCAAGGTCACCGACAACATCTCCATCCTGGCACCCGGCGGGATCTTCAACGACGGCGGCCAGGTCACCGTGGACCAGAAGACGGCGATCACCGGCAACCGGCCCACCAACTGCGTACCCAGCTCGCCCCCGGTGCCCAACTGCTTCGGCTGACCATCTGATCACCCCGGCAGTCGGCTCGGCTCGGCTCGTAAAAGTAGGGCCATCCGGTCCCGCACAGGTTCGGTCACGAAGATCGCACCTGGGGCGGGACCGGATGCCGTCAGGTCTCGACGATGTTGTTGTTCTCGTCGATACCGTGGCTGCGCCAGTAGACGTCCCACTCGTCGTCGACGTGCTGCGGGACCTTGCCCTCCGGGTAGCGGACGTACGGCGGGGTCGGCTCCTGCCCGTCCGGGAAGCAGGCGCTGCCTCCCTGCCCTCCCACCGCGATGGCCGGATACTCGCCGCCGGCGCAGATGCTCTCCTGGAACGAGCACCCGGTGGTGGCCAGCAGCCCACCCAGGCCAACCGCCGCCAGGGCGATCACAATTCGCGTTCGCATGGGAGAGATTCTGGTCGCCCCGGCCGCGCCTGCCATCCGCACGCGTACTCACCTCGCGCCGCCAGCACCGGCCTTTCCTCGTCTAGGGCTGGACGTCGTTGGAAAGGTTGATCCGGATCTCCGTTTTGCGGTATCCGGCGCGACCGAAAGCGGCCGCCATAGGCGCGTTGCCCATGTCGGTGGTGGCGGTGATGCGCGACTCCCCGTTGGTCGCGTGAAGGCGTGTGATTTCGGCGAGCACCTCGTCCACGTAGCCGCGCCCACGGAACTCCGGCACCACCCCGAGATAGCCGACGTTCACGTTGTACGGGGTCGCTGAGGGAATCGCCATGCCCGCCACCTCGCCCTCGCGCGTGTAGGCGATCCGCCACCACTCCCGCTTGCCCGGCGCCGAGAGATAGAAATCCATCTCCTCGCGCGCGGTTGCGTCCACGCCCTTGGCGGCCAGGTTCGCACGTGTCTGGGCATCCAGGCTGCCCTCGGCGATTCTCCTGAACACCGCGAGGAACTCCTCGTCGGAGGCCTCGGTGAACCGCAGCCTGCCAGCGGCGGGGGGCACCCCGTCGGCGGGCGCCCACTCGAACTGCAGCCGCTCCACCTCGCGGGTGAGGCCCGCCGCATGCGCCGCCGCCCGTCGCCACTCCACGGCCGCCAAGGTGGCCGGATCGTCACGCCAGCCACCGGTGACCTTGATCGAGTACTCCACCGGCTCCGGGAACCCGGCCAGCGCGGCCCTGATCAGCTCGGCGGCGACGGCGGCACGGTCGCCCACGGCTGGATCCACGTCGAGACAGTCGAGCGCGACCGGATGCGGGCTGTCCTTCGGCCCCCACCACAATGCCCGTCCCACGACCTGGCCGTCGTGCTCGGCGATCCATGTCCATTCCGGCCGGTACATGTCCTCGGCCAGTTCGGCCAGGTAACGGTCGGCGGGGATCCACCCAACGGGCTCGGTCACGATCCACCGGGTCACGTGGTCGAGGTCCGCGGGGGCGGTAGCGCGGTAGGAGATCACGTGCAGAGGCTAGCGAAGCTCAGCACCGTGATTCGCGGGCCCAGGGGACCGGCTCCCTCACGGAACTCCGGTCGTACTTCTTGCGCTTCTGGAGGTTGTCGGTCCTGATTGTCGACGTCGCTAGCCTCAGGAGAGGCCCCTCGGCGGATTGAAGACGGAGGAGGCCATGGCGTTGCGGTTCGAGCATCGCGACACCGAGATCGACGTGAGCCTCGTCGACCGCGTGTGGCGCACCCGCTCTGACGCGGCGGAGACGATGACGTCCGCGGCACGCACCTGCTGGCATCTGATCCTCTCGCGGGCGCAGGGACGCCTACTCGACAGCCTGCGCGGGCCGGAAACGAGGGCGTGATCAGCAGGCTCGACGGTGACGCCCCCGGGCGGTAGATGGACCATCTCCAGAGGTCACCCTCGGCGACTCTCCGTAACCGTCAGCCAGCGTCAGCGGCCGGGTTCGCGCATCCATGGGTGCACGAAAAACGCCCCTCTGGTCGACTTCCGTCGATGGCCAAAGAGGCGTTTTGCCTGCTCAACTGCTGTGCGCCCGAAGGGACTCGAACCCCTAACCTTCTGATCCGTAGTCAGATGCTCTATCCATTGAGCTACGGGCGCTTGTGCTCAGCCAGTGTACACACCCGGCTTTCGCGCGGAGACTCCGGGATTCGAACCCGGGAGGGGCTTTAAGACCCCAACCGCATTAGCAGTGCGGCGCCATAGACCAGACTAGGCGAAGTCTCCCCGGTGATCCTCAGACCACCGCGCCCGAGGATACAGGTCGCCACCCACCGGGGGCAAAACGACTTCCTGGGTACGCCCAGCAGAGCCCGTCCGCCCCGGTGATTCTCCGCTGTGCGTGGGCGTGATCGGGACTACGCTCCATCGATATGCAGGAGCAGCCGCCCAGCGAGTCGACCCGTCGAGAGCCTGCTGAGCGAGCGCGTCAGCGCTCCCCTCGGGCCACCTTCAGGCCGCCGACCGTCGCCGAGGAGCCCACCGGGACGGTGGAACCTGAGAAGGCGGCACCGCCGGCAGCCCCGGCGAGCCAGCGTCCTCGACGGGCCAAGGCCGCCCCGGCGGTGCTCTTCCAGCCTCCCGAGCCGGACCGCCCCCTGCCTCGACAGCCTCGGCGCGCACCGACCGAGTTGAGCTCCGAGGCGAGCGCGGAGCAGCCGGAACAGCCCGGCGGCGGCCAACCGGGCCCCGCAACAGGCGTCGCACCGACACCGCCGAAGGCCCGGCGCACACCCGTCCGCAAGGCTGCCCCCGGGACGGCAGTCGAGACGCCCACCGAGGTGACCCCGGCCACGCCGGCACCCCGCAAGCGTGCCGCCAACCCCACCAAAGCCGCAAAACCGACAGCCGCGAGCGCCGCCGAAGCGCAGAGCACCACCAAAGCCGCGAGCGCCGCCGGCGAGGCGAGCACCACCACGCCAGCGGTCCCGGCCAAAGCGCCAAAGACCACCAAGCGCGCGGCCACCCCACGCAAGAGCACCACACCAACCAAGAGCACCACGCCAACCAAGAGCACCACGCCGACAAAACCCGCCCCCGAACCCGTGGCCGCACAGCAGACGGAACCCAGGGCCGCGCAGCAGACGGCGCCCGCCGAGCAGCAGACGGCGCCCGCCGAGCAGCAGCTGGCCCCGGCAGAACCCGCCGTGCGGCAGGTTGAGCCCGCTCTGGGGCGTACCTCGGAATCGGAGCTGCGCGCGGTCGCCGCGCGCGTGCTCGACCACCCCGGCTTCGCGCCGGAGTTGTTGGCCTTGGCCGCGGTGCGGGCGCTCGGGCCCGGCGCGGCCGGATGGGCCCTGGGTTTGCGCACCCGGTATCCGGACGCCTCCGCGGACGGCCTGGCCCGGTTGGCCACCCGGCGGTTCGTCCGCTCGGCGGGTGCGGGTGGGGCGACCGCCGCGTTGGCCGGTTTCTTCGCGCCGCTGGCCGAGTTGGTGGCGGTGCTGTGGACGAGCTCGGAGCTGGTGCTGCACCTGGCCGCGGCGTACGGCAAGGATCCGACGCATCCCGACCGGGCCGTCGACCTGCTGGTGCTGACGCAGGTGCACCCGGATCGGCCGAGCGCCGAGGCGGCCCTGGCCGCCGCCGAGACGGCGGGTGACCCGGTGGAGGGGGCGTGGCCGCGGGCGGCGGAGGCGGCCTGGCGGTTGGCCGCGCCGCTCACCGCGCAGGCCGGCGGTTGGGTCGCGTTGCGGCTGGTGGCCCGGTTGCTGCCGGGTGCGGCGGTGCTCGCGGCGGCGTTGGGTGACGCGGCCGCGGCGGACCGGCTCGCGGCCCGAACGGTGGCCGTCTACCGACCCGACCGGCGTTGACCTGTCAGAGCCAGTCGAACCACTCCCGGGGCAGCAACGAGTAGCCGACGAAGGCGAACACGTCGAGCACTGTGTGCGCGATGACCAGCGGCATCACCCGCCGGGTGCGCAGGTAGAAGAGGCTGAACACCACGCCCATGATCGCGTTGCCGACGAACGCGCCGAGGCCCTGGTAGAGGTGGTACGAGCCGCGCAGCAGCGCGCTGGCCGCGATGATCGCGGCCAGCCGCCACTGGAGCTGGCGCAGCCGGGTGACCAGGTAACCGACCACGATCACCTCTTCCAGCACGGCGTTCTGCACGGCGGCGAGGATCAGCACCGGAACCGCCCACCAGACCGACGGCAGCGCGGCCGGCACCAGCGTGGCGTTGAGGCCCAGGTGGGCCGCCACCCAGAACAGCGCCAGCCCGGGTAGCCCGATCAGCGCGGCCAGGCCGGCTCCGCGCGCCACGTCCTGACCGGGCCGCCGGACGTCCAGGCCGAGGGTCCGTGCCGGGTCGCCGGGGTCACGGCTGAGCAGGTGTACGGCGAGGAGCACCGGCAGCAGCGCGAACACGATGCCGAGCAGCTGGTACGTGAGGTCCAGCCAGGGGCGGGCCGACGCCGAGGTGTTCAGCGAGGCGGTCTGCTTGGAGAGCGGACCGTCGGCGGTCAACTTCGCGATGATCGACACCATTGCGTAGATCGCGGACTGGCCGAGGGAGAGGCCGAGGACCAGCAGCGTCTCGGTGCCCAGCAGTCGGCGGGACACCGGGCGGGTCAGCTCAACGGTCACCGCACCACTCTGCCCGACGTGGGGTGCCGGTGACATGGCCGACCGGCCACCGTGAGCCGATCGCACATTCTGTGCGACCACTCGACACTCTCCGTGGAGATTCTATGGGGGCCCGATCTGCTGCCGTTTGGAGTAGGAGCCCCCGTGGACGACCTCGCGCGGTTGCTGAAGGAGAGCTGGACCCTGGTCGAGGACGACAGGGCCCCGCTGACCGACCACTTCTACGCCCGAGTGTTCCTGCTCGACCCCGCCCTGCGGCAACTCTTCCCGGTGCAGATGGCCGGCCAGGGCGACCGCCTGCTGGAGGCGATCATCGCGGCGATCCACACGGTCGACGACCCGGAGAGCTTCGACGAGTTCCTCCGGGCGTTGGGCCGCGACCACCGCAAGTACCACGTCGACGACCGGCACTACGCCACGATGGGGGTCGCGCTGTTGGACGCGTTGCGCAGCACCGCCGGCGACGGTTGGAACCTGGAGTACGACCAGGCGTGGCGCGAGGCGTACGCCGCGATCGCCGCCCTGATGGTGGCCGGGGCGGCGGCCGACGACGACCCGCCGTTCTGGCACGCCGAGGTGCTCACCCACCAGCGGTACGGCCCGGACACCGCCGTGCTGACCTGCCGGGCGTTGCAGCATCCGCTGCGGTGGCAGGCCGGCCAGTACATCAGCCTCGAGGCGCCGCGCCACCACCCCCGGGTGTGGCGGAACTACTCGGTGGCCAACGCCCCGAACGACGACAACGTGCTGGAGTTCCACGTGCGGTCGCCGGGTGCCGGCTGGCTGTCCGGCGCGCTGGTACGTCGGGTGCGGCCGGGCGAACTGCTCCGCCTCGCGGCGCCGATGGGGTCGATGACCCTGGACCGCTCGTCGGAACGGGACATCCTCTGCGTAGCCGGCGGGGTCGGCCTGGCGCCGATCAAGGCGCTGGTGGAGGAGTTGGCAAGCTTCAACCGGACCCGGTGGGTGCACGTCTTCTACGGTGCTCGGCAGGCGGCGGACCTGTACGGCCTGACCGGGTTGCAGGAGCTGGTCGCCGCACACCCGTGGTTGTCGGTCACCCCGGCATGCAGCGAAGATCCGGACTTCGACGGCGAGTCGGGCGACATCGCGGACGTGGTGGCCCGGTACGGCCCCTGGACCACCCACGACTGCTTCGTCTCCGGCTCGGCCCGGATGGTCCGCTCCACCCTGCGGGTGCTCGCCGCGGACGAGGTGCCGCAGCCGCAGATCCGCTACGACACCTTCGGTGACCTCTAGACGTTCCTCCCCCCACACCGGGGCGCGTGCCCCTGCCCCCTGGGGCACGCGCCCCGGTCCCTCGTTGGTCAGTAGCGCCAGGGATGCCCGGTCTCGCGGTACTCCTCCACCGGCACCAACGGCACGCCGGGCGCCATCCGGTCGACGTAGAGCCGGCCCTCCAGGTGGTCGATCTCGTGTGCGACCAGCCGGGCCATGCCGAACTCGAACGACGTGATGATCTGGCTGCCGTCCCACTGGGCGTGCTCCACGTCCAGGCGCAGGGGCCGGGGCACCAGACCTCGGTGGTCGAAGAAGGAGAGGCAGCCCTCGTACTGCTCGTCGGTCTCCAGGTCGGCGTCGACCACCCGGGGGTTGAGCAGCACGACCGGCTCGGCCGACCGGTCGGGGGGTCGCACCACGGCCGCCGCGCGATCGATGCCGAACTGCGGGGCGGCGACACCCACCCCCTTGCTGAACGGGTGCAGCTCGTCGAGCCGGGCCAGGGCCATGGTGAGCCGGTCGGCCACGTCCCGGGCGACGTGTTCCTCCGCCGGCAGGTCGAACGGTCGGGTGCGCTGGCGGAGCAGGTCAGCCCCGCGTTGCACGATGCCGAGGCCGCGCATCCGGTCGCTGGCTCGGACCCGGGCACCGCCGGGGCCGGTGTCCGGTTCGGTGTCCGGGCGGGCACGAAAACGCCACTGCATCCGGTAGCGGGCGTTCAACGGCGGGTCGTCGGTCTGCCAGTCGTAGACCGCCCGGTCACCCTCGTCGTGACGCTGCGGCGCCGTCCGCAGCGGGCCCTCCTCCGCGCTGAGCGAGGTCTCCACGCCCCAGACCTGTGGGTCGAGCGCCGCCGGCAGGTCCAGGCGTACGGCGAGCTGCCGGGTGGGCAGCCGGACGGCTCGCTGGAACCAGGGGCCCCACTTGTCGTGCCCGACGCTGTACGCGTACTCGATGGTGGCCCGGTCGCCCGGGTAGAGGGGGAAGCGCCGCTCCCCGTTCTCGAAGAGCAGCCAGATCTCCTTGAACGCGTCCCGATCGTGTTTGGCTCGCCAGTGCATCGGCTCCGGGTCGCCGCCGCCGCCGTCGTCTCGACGGGCCTGTATCTGCAGCTCGGCGAACGTCAGGGGGTGCTCCCGGTGGTGCCTGTTGGAGCGGCCGGGGTCGTTCGGGTAGCGGTCGACGGCGACCCGGACCAGGTAGCGGGTGACCGGTTCGGTGCCGGCGTTGTACAGCTCACGGTGGATGACGCACCGGTAGCCGTCGTCGGTGTGGGTGAGGGCGGCCAGTTCCCGTTCCACGACCAGGCCGGTGCCGGGTGGCAGCCACTGTCCCGGCAGGTGTGGCTCGCGTTGCGGCTGACCCGCCCGGGCGTGCCGTAGGTCGTCGTACTCCCGGAAGCGTTGCCAGATCGCACCGCTGGCCTCCAGGACGGCCTCCGCGCGGCGGGCGAAGTCCTCGGTCGGGCGGTGCCGGCGCCCCTCGACGTGGCTCACGTAGGACGGGTCGAACCCCATCAGGACGGCCAGTTGCTTCTTGGACAGCCCGCGCCCGGTCCGTTGTCGGGCGAGTTCGGCCGCGAAGGAGTCGGCAGCCCGTTCGAGGGGTGAGGTCGTCATCAGCTTCCTCGTGGCCGGGGATATAAGTTTCACGTTCCGTACGCGAGCACACACGCATGTGGCATGTTTTCGACACACCACTTGACAATTCACCGATGGCCGTCGATCGCGCGGCAGCGTTTTCCAGCACCGACTCCGGGTAGTACGCGGAGCACTACTTTCGCCGGGTGCGGGGGCTCAGCGTCGGAGATGTGACCAAGGTGAGCCTTCCCTTACGCACAGGGGGCTGGTTAGGCTAGCCTTAGCTCGGGACGGCACTGGTTCGTCCGCCGGGGGCACACTTCCTCGGTCACGCAGACGGGGGACGACTCAGGTGACAGCGGTGATGCCACGGCGGGAGGCCGCCACCACGCCGCTCGCCCCCGTCACCGCGGCGCTCCGAGCCATGTTCGGCACCGACGACCTTCCCGGGCTCGCCCGGGGCCTGCTTGTCGACGACGAGCTCGGCTGGGCGCCCGCCACCACCCTGATCGACGGCAGCCGACTGCCGGAGCTGCTGAACGGCGCCGCCGTCCGCTGGGGCGGCACCCCGCACGCCTGCGCCGCGCTGGCCTGGAAGTCGTACAGCTACTGGGCGGCGCTGCCGGTCGTGCTCGGCTGGGCCTCCGCTCGCCGGGTGCCGCTGCTCGATCCGGCCCACCTGCTGATCCACTTCGAGGACCACCGGCAGCTGCTCACCATGGGCCTGCGCCGGGGCACCACCGTGGCGGTCCTGCCGAACGACCCGCTGGCGCTCGCCGGCCTGCCGGAGGTGCGGGTCGTCGCCGACGAGGCGGAGCTGCTGGCCGTACTGCGCGCGTCCCTGCTCGACGCCCACCTGGCACCGCTCATCACGGCGATCCAGTCCGAGGTCCGGGTGGGCACCCGGACGCTGCTCGGCTCGGTCGCCTCCGGCATCGCGCACGGCATCCTGCGGGCCGCGGACGGTCTGCCCGGCTCCACGGTGCAGAGCATCGACACCCTGCTCGGCGCACTCGACCTGACCGACCTGGTCGAGCTGGTGCCCGGCCCGACAGGTGAGCCGACAGTGCAGCGACGCACCTGCTGCCTCGCCTTCACCCTGCCCCGGCCGAAGGTCTGCCAGGGCTGCTGCGTCCGCTAGACCGGGCTCGTCGGCAAGATCGGGCTCGTCGGCACGGGTCAGTCGGTGAACGAACGGACGTCCCACACCCACACGCCGCCGGTGAAGACCGGTTGGATCCCGGTCAGCTCGGTCATCCCCCGGCGCAGCGCGGCCTCCTGCTCGTGTGGCCCGAGGATGACCACCCCCGCCCGCCAGTAGCGCAGGTCGTCGACAGCCTGGACCCGACCCTGTGGGGTGATCGGCGGCACCGCACCGGTGCGTCGGATGGTCGCGAAGAAACTGCTGGTGGGGCGGGGAGTCGCACCGAACAGCGCGACCTTCGGCGGGTCGGCGTTCGGCCGGGTGTCCGGGCCGAGGAAGTAGCCACGGGCCAGTGGCATGTCCAGTCGGGTCGACGCCGACCAGCGCAGCGGCTCGGCGTAGGTGGTGTCCGGCAAGGGCAGGGTCACCACACTGCGCCCACCGGCCACGTACGGACGCCACGCCCCACTGGTCACGAAGCTGGGAACCGGGTCGAGGTGAGCCACCGGCAGCGGGGTGGGGACGATCGGCAACAGGGCCATCGTGAGTACGGTGGCGGTGACGAAGCGGACCTGCACCCGGGCGCCCGGGTGCGCGCCGGCCAACTCGCGGGCCCGTTCGGCACCGTAGGCGAGCAGCAACCCGATGATCGGGGTGATCGCCAACGCCCAGCGCGTCGGCACCACCGAGTGCAGGATGGGCAGGTTCTCCAGCGCCGCCCAGGGGCCCGGCACACCCGTACCCCGGTTGTCGAAGCGGACCTCCCGACCCAGCGAGAGCAGCGCGAAGAGCAACCCGAGCGCGGCCAGGGCGAGCACCACGATCGAGCGGCGCAGCCACCAGACCAGGGCGATCACCAGTACCAGCAGCGCCCAACCGAAGAAGCTGTTCTCCTCGGTCGGGTTCTTGGCCAGGCCCGCGGCGGTGCGCGCACTGCCCGCGAGTGATTCCCGGGAGTAAGCGACGAACGAGGCCAGGTCGCTGGAGTAGCCGCGGATCAGGCGGGACAGCCCGGAGTACGCGTCCGGTCCGAAGAACTGGACATACAGCGGGTACGCCAGCAGGAGCCCGGCGACCCCGGCGGCGACGGCCAGGCCGGCGAGGAAGGGTCGGGCCCGCGATCGCAGATCCGCGCGGCCGATGGCGAGCACCGCGATGATCACGCCGAGCCCGATCGCGGTCATCAGCAGGATCTCCAGGTTGAGGAACGCCTGCCAGACGATGACGAGCGCGAGGAGGACCCCGTTGCGCAGCCACCGACCCGGTTCGCCGAGCCGCAGCGTGCGCCAGATGATCAACGGGACGACGAACTGCGACACGATGTTCGGGTGCCCATTGGCGTGCGAAACCATGGCCGGCGCGAACGCGCAGAAGCCGGCGCCCAGCCACGCCGGTCCCCGGCTGCCGATCAGCACCCGCGAGAGCAGGAAATACCAGGCCGTGGCAGTGGCGATCATGCCCGCGGTGAGAAAGATCAGAAACGACGCCCGCGGTCCGAACAACAGGGTGACAGGCGTCATTGGCAGTGAAATGGATAATACGGACGTATTGGCCATAAGATTCACGCCGTCGGGGACGTTCATCTGATTGGAATGGAACGGATACGCAAAGTGCGTGACTACTCGCGCACCGTGGGCCATCATCCATTCAAACTGCGACTGATCGGACTGGTTGTCCCGCACATCGCTGTCCGGGTCCCACCAGAGTCGACAGGTGACCCACAGGCCGAGCACCACGAAGCTCAGCACGGCGGCCAGATCTGCCCACCTCCCCCTGCGGGCAGGCCGAGCGACACCGGAGGCCCCCTCCGCCGACGACACGGCGGCCGGGCCGCCACTGCCGCTGGGCACGTCCGGTTCAGGAGTAGTCATGACAATTCATAGGGTAGTCAGCGTAAGGCACCGCCGTGACATGTTTCGGGGTACTGCCGTACTATGTGCCGGGTTCGCCGACCGCCGATCACGAACCCACCCCCCGACCACAATTCGGCCACCCCGATGCCCCGATTCTTTCGCCGTTCCAGCGGATGATTCACTCTGTCGGTCCAGGCACGGGTCGAGTTCATATCGTGAGGAATCGACGCATGGCAGAAATCACTGGGGATCAGCGCGTTCAGTCCGAGGTGCTGGAAGGCCTTGCGACAGCTGTCAACCACCGTCGCTGGTTCATCGAACTGGCCGTGCCGTACCTCGGCGACGACCCGATCGAGATCGGCAGCGGCCTTGGTGACTACGCGCTGGAATGGTCAGAGCGGCTGCCCCGGTTCACCGCCACCGAGGCCGACCCGGACCGGCTGGTGCAGCTCAAGGAGCGCCTCGCCGACCGCCCGAACATCGACGTCCGGCAGATGCTGCTGCCGCACAACGACCGGGGCGACTACAGCGCCGCCGTCTCGTACAACGTCCTGGAGCACATCGAGGACCACGTGGGCGCGCTGCAGAGCATGCGCGACCTGGTCCGACCCGGCGGCGCCGTGATCATCATCGTGCCCGCGTTCCAGTTCGCGATGGGCCCGGCCGACATCGCCACCGGGCACGTCCGCCGCTACACGAAGAAGACGCTCGGGGCAGCAATGACCGACGCCGGCCTGACCATCGAGAAGATGCACTACGCCAACGCGCTCGGGCTGATCGGCTACTTCATGGCCACCAAGGTCTTCCGGCTGATGCCGAAGGAAGGGCCCATGGTCAAGGTGTACGACACCCTCGTCCTGCCCGCCACCAAGGCCGCCGAGCAGCTCGTACGCCCACCCTTCGGCCAGTCCGTCTTCGCCGTGGCCCGCGTCCCAGCCTGACTCACCCGGACAGCGTCACGGGCCCGGACCGCGACTCCTGCCCCCGGTCGATCATGGAGTTGTGGTGCCCGTTATGGGGCTCGTCGGGTGTTTTGTTGCCCACCACAACTCCATGATCGACGAGACTGGCCGTCTACGCCGTAGCACCGCGCCGCACGGTCACGAGCAAGATCGCGGGGTACGGATCACTCCTTGATCTGGTAGGTCGGGCGAATTACCGCCCTCGCCAGGGTGTGGAACGTGAGGTTGAAGCCGACGTAGGCGGGACTGGCATCCGGGGTCAGGTCCAGCCGGTCGACGTCCAGGGCGTGCACCGCGAAGACGTACCGGTGCGGGCGGTCGCCGGGCGGCGGGGCCGCCCCGCCGTAGCCCTGCTCGCCGTAGTCGTTGCGGACCGAGAACGCCCCGCCGAGGTCGGTGCCCGCCGCGCCGCCGGCCCCGGTGGGCAACTGGGTGACGCTGACCGGCACGTTCACCAGCACCCAGTGCCAGAACCCGCTGCCGGTCGGCGCGTCCGGGTCGTAACAGGTCACCGTGAAGCTCTTCGTCTCGGCGGGGAAGTCCGACCAGGTCAGCTGCGGCGAGACGTTGTCGCCCCCGGTGCTGCCATGCGCGTGCCGGGCGTCCATCGGCTCGCCGTTCTGCACGTCGTCACTCGTCAGCGTGAACGAGGGCAACGTCGGCAGCAGCTCGTACGGGTCCGGGGCGATCGGTCGTTCCAGGGTCATGGGGACGCGTCCTTCCGATGTGCGGAGATACCAGCCCCTTCTTACCCCGCCACGGCCCTCCCGACGACCGGAAGCCGGCGCTGACCCAGTGTGGTTTCGCAGAGCTACGTTTGAGGTTCGGGCAGCGTTCCGCAGGGGGACATCGTGGCCGGCATCTGGCGGGACTTCGCGGTAGCCGTCATCACCGCGTTCCGCCGCCGGGACGAGCGAGCCATCGCCGACGAACGCCGACGCGCGGTCGAGCGACTGGCCGAGGAGACGATCCGCCGCGAGCGGCGGGCCACCGACCCGCCGGAGTGACCGAGAGGCGGGGTGCCGGACCGCCGGAGTGACCGAGAGGCGGGGTGCCGGACCGCCGGAGTGACCGAGAGGCGGGGTGCCGGACCGCTTCCGCTCACCCGCACCAGATCACCTCGATATTCAGGAAACCGTGGCATCCGAGCGAGTCGAACACCCCGACATCCTGAAACCCGAGTCGATCAACCCGTGTTTCGTGGCGGAGGGTGTGGGATTCGAACCCACGAAGACATCGCTGCCTTACCGGTTTTCAAGACCAGCGCCATCGGCCACTAGGCGAACCCTCCTGGGCCGCCACCCGTGGGCGTACGGCCACGCATAGTCTGCCACGGCTCGCTCCGGGCGGCCCGGCGTCCCTCCCCGGTGCGCCGGCCAGCCGGTCTGCTGGGTCCACTGTGGGCTGGAGGGTGCGCCTGCGGCACCCGGTGGGATCGGGAAGACTGGGCCCATGCGAGCAATCACGATTCCGCAGCCCGGTGGACCCGACGCGCTGGTCTGGGCCGAGGTGCCCGACCCGGAGCCGGGCCCGGACGAGGTGATCGTGGATGTGCGGGCCAGCGGGGTGAACCGCGCTGACCTGCTGCAACGGCAGGGGCACTATCCGCCGCCGCCGGGCGCGCCCGCGTACCCCGGGTTGGAATGCTCTGGGGTGATCACGGAGGTTGGCGCGGGGGTCGCCGGTTGGGCGGTCGGGCAGCAGGTCTGCGCGCTGCTGGCCGGCGGCGGGTACGCGGAGCGGGTTGCGGTCCCCGCTGGGCAGTTGTTGCCGGTGCCGGCGTGTGACCCGGTCGACGCGGCGGCGCTTCCCGAGGCGGCCTGCACGGTCTGGTCGAACCTGGTCCGGGTGGCGCGGCTCGGTGCGGGCGAGACGCTGCTGGTGCACGGCGGGGGCAGCGGGATCGGCACCTTCGCCATCCAGCTCGGCGCGGCCCTCGGTGTGACAGTGCTGACCACCGCGCGGGAGGCCAAGCACGCCCGGCTGCGCGAGCTGGGCGCGGCGCACATGATCGACTATCGGGAGCAGGACTTCGTCGAGGAGGTCCGTCGGGTCACCGACGGGCGCGGCGTGGACGTCGTCCTCGACATCATGGGTGGGTCCTACCTGGGGCGGAACGTCTCCGCGTTGGCCACCGGCGGTCGGCTCGTGGTGATCGGAATGCAGGGTGGGCGCAAGGCCGAGTTGGATCTCGGCGCGCTGCTGAGCAAGCGGGCGAGCGTCACCGCGACGTCGCTACGGTCCCGACCGCTCGCCGAGAAGGCGGAGATCGTCCAGGGCGTACGGGACGAGGTGTGGCCGCTGGTCGAGGCCGGCCGGATCCAGCCGATCGTGGACCGGCGGCTGCCGATGACCGAGGCGGCGGAGGCGCACCGGCTCATCGAGTCGAACGAACACTTCGGCAAGGTGCTGCTCACCCGCCCGACTGGTGGGGGTTCGGCCGTCAGCTGAGCAGGCCCGCCGGGCCGGGTCGGCCGTCAGCTGAGCAGGCCCGCCGGGCCGGTTCGGCCGTCAGCTGAGCAGGCCCGCCGGGCCGGGTCGGCCGTCAGCTGAGCGAGCTTGCCAGCGTGGGGTCGTCGGTCGGTCGGGGCAGCACCAGCCGGGCGCCCGGGCCCTCGCCGGCCAGGGTGTCCCCGGGGTTGTTGAGCATGCAGCGCTGCAGGGACAGGCAGCCGCAGCCGATGCAGCCGTCCAGGTCGTCGCGGAGCTTGGTGAGCAGCCGGATCCGCTCGTCCAGCCGGCTTCGCCAGCTCACCGAGAGCCGCGCCCAGTCCTGCGGGCTCGGTGTGCGGCCCTCGGGGAGCGAGTCGAGTGCCGCCCGGATCTCGTCGAGCGAGACGCCGACCTGCTGGGAGATCCGGATGAACGCGACCCGCCGCAGCTCGGCGCGGGCGTAGCGGCGCTGGTTGCCGCCGGTGCGGTCGGCGCGGATCAGCCCGAGCCGCTCGTAGTAGCGCAGCGCCGACGGTGCCACCCCGGAGCGGGCGGACAACTCACCGATCGTCAAAAGATCCGGCATCCCCAGGTCCTTGAGTTGAAGTGCACTTCAACTCACACAGTAGTGGCATGACCACCACACTGACCACCGACACCAGCACCCGACTGCCCGGGCTGATCCGACGACTGACCGGCGACGAGAAGCACGCGCCGAGCGCGCACTCCACCATCGACGTGCTCCAGGTGCTCTACGACCGGGTGTTGCAGGTCACCCCCGGCAGCATCGACGACCCGGAACGGGACCGGTTCCTGCTCTCCAAGGGCCACGGCCCGGCCGCCTACTACGCGGTGCTCGCCGCGCACGGCTTCATCCCGGCCGCCTGGCTCGACGACCTGGCCGGGCCGGACAGCCGGCTCGGCCACCACCCGGACCGACGCCTGGTGCCCGGGGTCGAGATCAGCTCCGGCTCGCTCGGGCACGGGCTCGGGCTGGCCGTCGGCACCGCGCTCGGCCTACGCGCCCAGGGGCTGCACAAACCCCGGGTGTACGTGCTGCTCGGCGACGCCGAACTGGACGAGGGATCCAACCACGAGGCGATCGCGTACGCGGGAGCGACAGGCCTGGACAGCCTCACCGCGGTCGTGGTCGACAACTCCTCGGCCAGCTACGAGTGGGCCGGTGGCATCGCCAGCCGATTCAGCGTCAACGGCTGGACCGCCGACACCGTGAACGGTCGGGACCACGACGCCCTGTACGCGGCGCTGACCGGGCACCGGCCACGACACCCGCACCTGGTGGTAGCCCGCACCGAGAGCAAGGGATGACCGACATGCGTACCGCCTTCATCGACACCACCACCGCGCTCCTCGACGAGGACCCACGTACCGCACTGGTGCTTGCCGACATCTCGGTGAGCCAGTTCGCTTCGGCCGGCCACCGACACCCCGACCGGGTGCTCAACGTGGGCATCCGGGAGCAACTGATGATCGGTGTGGCCGGCGGGCTCGCCCTCACCGGGCTGCGCCCGATCGCGCACTCGTACGCGACGTTCCTGGTGGACCGGGCGTACGAACAGATCAAGTTGGATCTGGACCACCAGGGCGTGGGCGCCGTCCTGGTCAGCATCGGCGCGTCGTACGACGGGTCGGCGGAGGGCCGCACCCACCAGTCGCCCGGTGACGTGGCGCTCTTCGACTCTCTCGGCGACGGCTGGACGGTCCGGGTGCCCGGCCACCCGGCCGAGGTGACGTCGCTGCTTCGCGACGCCGCGACCAGCGACGATCCGATCTACCTGCGGCTCTCCGAGCAACGCAACGCCGAGGCGTACCCGGATGCCACACGGCTACGGGTGCTGCGGCGGGGCCTGGCGAACGCGCCGCTCGTGGTGGCGGTCGGACCGATGCTCGACCCGACCCTCGCGGCTACCGAGGGGATGGACGTGACTGTGGCGTACACCCACACGCCCCGGCCGTTCGACACGCGTGGGCTGCGGGCGCTCGCCGGCACCGACGTGGTGCTTGTCGAGCCGTACCTGGCGGGCACGTCGAGCGCGGTCGTCAGCCGGGCGCTGGCGGACGGACCGCACCGGCTGCTCGCCCTCGGCGTGGGTCAGACCGACCTGCGGCGGTACGGCGATCCCGCCGACCACGCCCGGTGGCATGGTCTGGACGCCGACGGCCTGCGGCGGTCGATCAGCGCGTTCCTGGGGTCAGTTGGCGGCTGAGACGGCGGGGCGGCGGCGAGCGCGCTCGCGCCCGAGGATCCAGATCGCCTCGACGCCGTCCTTCCAGGTGATCTTCTTGCCCTCTTCCCGGCCGCGCGCCCGGTAGCTGATCGGCACCTCGTACGGGCGGATCCGGCGACGCAGCAGCTTGCCCGTCACCTCCGCTTCCATGCCGAAGCCGCGCGAACGCACCTCGAGCGACCGGTAGAGCGCCACCGGCATCAGCTTGAAGCAGGTCTCCAGGTCACCGATGTACGAGTTGAACAGCACGTTGGCCGCCATGGTGACGCCCTTGTTGCCCATCACATACCAGAAGCTGTAGGCGCTGTGGCTGCCGAAGGTGCGATTGCCGTAGACCACCGTGGCCCGCCCGTCGAGCACCGGGTCGAGCAGCTTGGGGATGTCCTGCGGGTCGTACTCCAGGTCGGCGTCGAGGATGACCATGTAGTCGCCCTCGGCGCTGTCGACGGCCGTCTTGATGGCGGCACCCTTGCCGGCGTTGCGCTGGTGGGTGATGACCCGCAGGCGGGCGTCGTCGGCGCGACCGAGGACCTCGCCGGTGCCGTCCCGGCTGCCGTCGTCGACGACGACCAGCTCGATCTCGCAGGGATAGTCAACCGCCAATGCCTGCTTGAGGGCATCCGCGATGCGTTCTTCCTCGTTGTAGACCGGCATGAGGATCGAGAGCTTCACGGGGATCTCCACGGTGGCGGCAACACGTCGGCCATAGCCTAGCCTGGTTGGTTTGTTAACTGCGTACCGCCACCGTGGGGCAGTCGGCGCGGCGGGTTCAGACCAATGGTGTTTACTTCCGCCATGTCGGCTGCCGGCTCCCTGCTCGCGGCGGTTCCTGCCGCCGCGGTGCTCCTGCTCACCGTCGCGACGCGGCCGCGCGAGATTGACGCGGTGGCACCGCTGCGGCTCGCCGTGGTGCGCGCCGTCCTGCTCGCCGGGGCGTACGCGGTGCTCGTCGTCGAGGTGCTCGGCGCGTCGCACGCGCTGACCCGACCGGCGTTCTCCGTCGCCTGGCTGCTCTTCCTGGTCGCTGCCGCGACGGCGGCCGGTCTGCGCCGGCGACGGGCGAGCCGCCTCGGGCAGCCGCCCGCCGCCGCACCGGTACCGGTACCGGTCGGCGCCGCACCGTTGCCGGTCGGCGCGGTGCTGTCCGGTGGCAGCCCCGACGTTGCCGCCCCGACCGCCGAGCGCGGTGAGCCGGACCCCGCGCCGACCCGCGCCGGCCGGGGGCCCGCCGGCCTGCTCGCCGCGGCGGTCGACACCTGGCGTACGGCCCGACCGGGCGAGCGGCTCCTCGCCGGCACGGTCGCCGGGCTGGTCCTGGTGGAGTTGCTGGTCGCGCTGCTGGCCGAGCCGAACAACTTCGACTCGCAGACCTACCACCTGCCGAAGGTGGAGCACTGGGTGGCCCAGGGCGACCTGGACTTCTGGCCCACCGCCATCCACCGGCAGGTGACCATCCCGCCCGGAGCCGAGTACCTGCTGCTGCACCTGCGTCTGCTCACCGGCGGGGACCACCTGCACAACCTGGTGCAGTGGGCGGCCGGCGTGGTCTGCCTCCTGGTGGCCGCACGGATCACCGCCCAGCTCGGCGGTGGCCGGCGGGCCCAGTTGCTCACCGCGTTCGTGTTGGCGACCACGCCGATGGTGGTGCTCCAGGCCACCAGCACGCAGACCGACCTGATCTGCGCGGCGTGGGTGGCCTGCGCGGCGACCCTGGCGCTGGACGGGCTGCGCCGAAGGACCGGCTGGGGCACGCTGCTCGGGTTGGGGGCGGCGACCGGGCTGACCGCGGTGACCAAGACCAGCGGCCTGATGGCGGTCGGCCCACTGCTGGTGCTCTGGGGGTTGGCCCAGCTGAGGCTGGCCCGGATGGATCAACCAGCGCCGACTGGTCCAGCAACGGTCGGCGGGGGTCGGCGGTCCTGGCCGGTCGGCGGGCTGGCCCGCACGGTCGGCGGTTCGGTGCTGATCCTGGTGGTCGCGGCGGTGGTGGTCGGCCCGTTCCTGGCCCGGGTGACCGCCGAGTTCGGGCACCCGCTGGGGCCGCCCCGGCTGCGCGAGTCCATCCCGATGGAGCGGCACGACCCGGCGTCGATAGTGGTCAACGCGCTGCGGATCGGGCACACCGCGTTCGACACGCCACTGGCGCCCCTGCGTCGGGCCGGGGCCGACGTGATCATCAGCGGCGCCGAGGCGATCGGGGTCGACCCGCAGGACCGCGCGATCACCTTCGGCCGGGAGCTCTTCCCGGAGCCGGCCTGGTATCCGGACGAGGACCGGGTGGCGTTTCCGCTGGCCGGGGCGTTGGCGGTGATCGGCGCGGTGATCGCGCTCGCCCGACCACGGCGGATCGCTCCCGAACGGGCCGGGTCGCTGCGGGCGTACGCCGTGGTGGTGCTGACCGCCGCGCTGCTACACACCGCGATGATCAAGTGGCAGCCGTGGGGCAACCGTCTGCTGCTCTACGCCGTGGTGCTCGCCGTGCCCCTCGCCGGCCTCTGGCTGGACGCGCTCCTGCGCAACCGCGCGGGTGGGCGTCGAACGGTTGCCACCGTGGCGGCCGTCAGCGTGCTGGCCGCCTCGGCGCTGGCCGGCGTGCTCGCGCTGTCGTACGGCTTCCCGCGCCGGCTGGTCGGCTCCGGCTCGGTCTTCACCACCTCGGACTGGGACACCCGCTTCCTGCGCCGCCCGCAGTGGGCCGACGAGTTCCGCTGGGCGGCGACCGCGGTCCGGGACAGCGGTGCGCGGCGGATCGGGCTGGTGCAGCAGAACGACAACTGGGAGTACCCGTGGTGGTTGCTGCTGCGGCAGCCCGACGGCGGCTCACCCGACCTGGTGGCGTTGCAGTCGGTACTGCCGGAACGACCGCCGACCGATCCCTCCTCGGTCGACGCGATCGTCTGCACCGGCAGCAGGGCGGCCTGCGCCAAACTGGTCCCGGCCGGCTGGCGGCTGGAGTTCCGCGACTACGTCGGCTACGCCCTGCCGCCGGGCCGCTACTGACGAGGGCAGGGGCCCTGGCGTCGACCAGGGCCCCTTCGCTTCACTTTGCGCGGGGAATGAGGACGAGCCGGGCCACACCCTTGTCGCCGTCCTTCGCGCCGGCGACGCCGAGCGTCGCGCCGACCTTGACCTCGTTCGGCTGCACGGTGGCCCGCCGCTCGACCACCCGTAGGTCGTCGCCGAAGGTCCAGGTCATGGTGAAACCGTCGGTGGACTTGACGGTCATCGAGTCGCCGTCGACGGCGGTCACCTCGCCGCGCTGCACGGCGACTGTCTGCGTACCGCCGTCCTTCGTCTTCACCACCGCCTCGCCGTGCAGGGTGTTCTTGCGCAGCAGCACGCGGGCCTGGCGGCGCTTGCGCCACTCCTCGCCGCGCTTGTCGCGGGCCTTGTCCCGCGCGCTCGGGGACGCACCCGGCGTCGGGGTGGCCGGCGCGGCGACGGTCTGCACGTCCAGGTCGTCGGCGTCGAAGCCCATCGCGGTCAGCGCCTGACCCTCGACTCCCATGGCGGCGGCGACCTCGACGGCGACATCCCGGGCGGGCTGGCTGGCCACCTCGGCCGCGCCGCAGCCGCTGACGCCCAGCGCGACCGCCGCGAGCAGTGCCGTGGTGCCGGTGGCGATACCCCAACGTGGCATGACTCTCCCTCTCGTCCGTGGAGCCCTCAGCCTTCCCGGGAACGACGAGCGGAGCGTCAGGCCGACGTTCGGGTCAGGTAAGGATCACCGGGCAGTCGGACGGTGAAGGCGGCACCGCCCTCCGGCGCGTGCCCCGCGGCGATCTCCCCGCCCAACCGGCGAACCAGCCCGGCGGCCAGCGCCAACCCCAACCCGCTGCCCACCTTGCGCACCCCCCGGTACCGCTCGTGCAGCGCACCGCGTTCGAAGGCCACCGCCAGGTCGTCGTCGGTGAAGCCGGGCCCGCCGTCGCGGACCTCCAACACGCCGCCGTGCGCCGGGTCCGCGCCGGCCGGCCGGACCGCGAGCACCACAGGCGACCCCGGGGGTACGACCCGCAGCGCGTTCTCCAGCAGCCCGTCCAGCACCTGCCGGATCCTCCCCGGATCGGTGTACGCGGGCACCGGCTGACCGGGCGTCTCCACCCGGAACGACACGCCGACCGCCGCGCACCGACCGGACCAGGTCGGCTCCGCGTCCACTGCCAGTTGGGTCAGGTCCACCGGCACCGGGTCGAGGGGGAAGTCGGCGGCCTCCAGCCGGGCCAGTGCCAGCAGGTCACCGATCAGCCGGTCCAGGTGTTGGGCCTCGGCCAGCACCGTCCGGCCGGTGTCCACCGTGTCGTCGGCGCCGAGCACCCCGTCGGCGAGCGCCTCGGCGTACCCTCGGATCGCGGTCAGCGGGGTGCGCAGCTCGTGCGAGACGGAGAGCAGGAACTCCCGCTGACGACCCTCGCTGGTGGCCAGCGCGGCAGCCAGCCCGTTCAACGCCTCGGCCAGGTCGGCGACCTCGTCCGGCGGCTCGACCGGCACCCGGACGGCACGGTCACCGGCGCGCAGCCGGGCGGCGGCGGTGGCCGCGACACGGATCGGCCGGGCCAGCCGGCGGGCCAGCAGCAACCCGGCCACCACCCCGGCGGTCAACCCGGCCAGCAGCGGCAACCAGAGACTGAGCAGCACCCGGGCCCACAGCCCGTTGGCCAGGGGACGGGAGAGCACCACCCCGTTGCCGCCGGGCAGGGCCCGCCCCTCGACCAGGGCCCGCTCACCGTTTACCGAGCGGCGAGCCGACACATTGCGGCCCTGCCCGATCCGCTGCACCACCCGCGGTGGCAGACCCGCCCGGTCGACCGCCCCACGCCGGATCAGGTACGCGTCGATGCCCTGGTCACGCAGTTGCTGGATGAGCCGTTCCTCGTCGGCGCTGCGACCCCGGTCGAGGCGGGTGCGCAGCACCTCGGCCGCGAGCCGGGCCTGGGCGGCGAGCGCCTCCTGCTCGCTCCGCTCCGCGCCACGGATCGCCAACGGCACCGCGACGATGGCGGTGACCAGCACCGACACCAGCGCCACCGCGCAGGTGACGAGCACCGCGCGGGCGGTCAGGGTACGACCGAATCGGGCTCGTCGAGGTGCCGCGGGTGGGGTGGCGCCGACCACCGGCAGGGCCATGGTCGGCGACTCGACGTGCCCGGGCCGGTCAGGCATCGACCGCGTACCCCACGCCGCGATGGGTCCGGATCACGCTCGCCGCGCCGAGTTTCGCCCGCACCTGGGCGACGTGCACGTCCACCGTCCGGGTGCCGGCGTGCGCCGCGTAGCCCCAGACCCCGGCCAGCAACTCCTCCCGGGTGAAGACCCGGCCGGGCCGACCCATCAGGTGGGCCAGCAGGTCGAACTCGGTGGAGGTGAGCTGCACCGGGGCACCGGCGGCGGTGACCGTGCGGCGGGCCGGGTCGAGTGTCACCGGGCCCACGACACGTGGTCGGTCCGCGCCCTCCGGGCCGCCGGCGGATCGGCGCAGCACCGCGCGCACCCGGGCGACCAGCTCCCGTGGGCTGAACGGCTTGGTGACGTAGTCGTCGGCACCCAACTCCAGGCCGACGATCCGATCCACCTCGTCGTCGCGGGCGGTGAGGAAGAGGACCGGGGTCCAGTCGCCGGCCTCGCGCATCCGACGGCAGATCTCCGTGCCGGGTAGGCCCGGCAGCGCGATGTCCAGGACGCAGGCCACCGGACGCAACCGGCGGGCCGCGCTCAGACCGGCCTCGCCGTCACGTTCCAGGTGGACGCCGAACCCGTCCCGGGCGAGGTACAGCCGGACCAGGTCGGCGATGGCCGGCTCGTCCTCGACGACGAGGACGAGCCCACGATGCGGTGGTTCGACGGTCACCGGCCCATGATTGCCGACCCGGTGGGTTCGGCGCGATCGGTGCGTGTTCGAGTTCGGTAAAGGCGGTGCGACACCGGCTGAGGTGTCAGTTCACCAGGACGGGGCGAACACCCCGGGCCGCGCGGCGGCCGGCGCGTCACCGATGCTGGCCACGACCCGTGCGCCGGGCGGTCGCAGGCGGGTTCGGAACGCCTGGTTGAGCAACGCGTCGAGCTGCCAGACCTGCTTCGGGTGGCTCGTCCGGATCAGGAACCGCTCGCGGATCCCGTCGATCGCGGTGGCCGCCATCTCGACCGACTGCAGCCGCGGGTCCGGGCTCCAGGTGACGTTGCTCAGCTCGCGCAACTCGGTGTTGAGGTGCAGGCGCAGCCGGTGCAGGAGGCGGGTCTGCTGGGTCACCACCAGACGGCGGTGCGTGAGCAGTAACAGGTAGTCGCCGGTGACCGGGCGGTCGGGGCGGCTGCAACGGGTGACCAGGATGGTGGCGTCACCGGAGCCGACGCAGCGCCGGAAGACCGGCATGTGCCGGCTCACCGTCTGCACGGCCAGGCCAGCCTCGGCGGCGGCCGGGAGGAACGTTCGGGAGAAGACGTCCATGACCTGCCCAACGACCTCCCCAGCAGGGTGACGTGGGTCACGCGAGACTTTTGGAAGTTCCACGCCGCATGTCGCACTGCCTGTCCGACTTCCGACTCAGACGGATCATGGTCAGGAGTTGGGCTGAAGTGGGCTGGCGGCGAACAGCTCCTCCAGCCAGCCCGGGACCGCGTCGGCGTACTCGGCGCGGGACTCCTCGGCGGTGTCCAGTGCTCGACGCCAGGACAGCGACCGGCTCACCGGCCCCAGGCCGATCGCGAGGTCGGCGGCCTCGACGAGGGTCCGGCGGTCGTACCTGTCGGTCCACGCCTCCAGGTACGCGTCACGCAACCGAACCAGTTGAACGTCGTCGGCGGCGAGCTTCCGGGCGTGCCCGATCGAGCGCAGGGTCACCAGCAGCGTGCCGAACGGGTGCGCCACCGAGGCGTCACCCCAGTCGAAGTAGCGGTACCCGGCGTCGCCGGCGAAGACGTTGCCGTCGTGCAGGTCGTCGTGTTGCACGGTCGCCGGAATGCCGAGGTCGGCGAGCCGGCGGCACCGCTGCGCGTACGACGGCAGCTCGGCCCGCAACCGCTCGTGCATCTCCGCGCCGAGGCCGCCCTCGGCGCCGGTCAGCAGCGCCCCGTGATCGTCGAGCAGCTCGACGAAGAGGCCGGCCAGCACCTCCGGGCGCTGATCCGGCACGCCCAGGGCGACCAACTCGTCGGCGCGCGAGGCGCTGGCCAGTTGCAGCGCCGCGTACCCGGGCAGCGCCCGCTCCCAGTGCGCCAGATCGGGGTCACGTGCCAGCACGTCCCGCAACGACTCGCCACCGTCGGGCAGCAACGACCAGCCCCGCGCCGGGTCCACCGCGATCGGCGTCAGCACCCGGTCGGGCGTCAACTCGGCAAGCGCCGCGATCAGGACCGCCTCGTGCACCGTGCCCGGGTTGTTGGCCTTGAACCAGACCGGGCCGTCGTCGGTGGGCACCCGCCACACCAGCGACCAGGGACGCACCCGGGGCTCCACCAGCCCGGTCACCCGTCGGCCGGCACGGGTCAACTGCGCGTCGACCCAGGACCGGGCCCGCACCTGCCACTGCTCGTCGGACCAGTCGGAGGCGCGCTCACCGGCGATCGTCGTCACGCTGGCACCCTAGGTGGCCCTCCGGCGTCGAGGCGAGGAGTTTCCCGCAGGCGTCAGACCAGCTCGACGATTGTGGCGTTGGCCATGCCGCCGCCCTCGCACATGGTCTGCAGGCCGTAGCGGATCCCGTTGTCCCGCATGTGCTGGAGCATGGTGGTCATGATCCGGGCCCCGGAGCCGCCGAGCGGATGACCGAGGGCGATCGCCCCGCCGCGCGGGTTGAGCCGCTCCGGGTCCGCCTCGGTCTCCGCCAGCCAGGCCAGCGGCACCGGGGCGAACGCCTCGTTCACCTCGTACACCCCGATCTCCTCGATGCCCAGCCCCGCGCGGCGCAGCGCCTTAGCGGTGGCCGGGATGGGCGCGGTCAGCATGGTGACCGGGTCGTCGGCGGCGACCACTGCGGTGTGGATCCGGGCCAGCGGGCGCAGGCCGTGCCGGCTGGCCCAGTCGGAGGTGGTCACCGCGAGGGCCGCGGCACCGTCGGAGATCTGGGACGCGGACCCGGCGGTCACCACGCCGTCGGCGCGGAACGGGGTGGCCAGCTCGCCCAGCTTCTCCAGCGAGGTATCCCGGCGGATGCCCTCGTCGGCGGCGAACTTGCCGCCATCGGTGAGCGGCACCGGGGCCAGCTCCGGGTCGAACGCGCCAGCGTCCTGTGCGGCGGCAGCCTTCTCGTGGCTGGCCAGCGCGAACTCGTCGAGCTGGGCACGCGAGAGCCGCCACCGCTGGGCGATCAGCTCGGCCCCGACCCCCTGGTTGAACGGCAGCGGCGCGTCGTCGGCGAAGCCCTCGACACCCCGGTAGCGGGCGCGCAACTGGTCGCTGAACGGCATGCCGCCGGCCACACTGGAGCCCATCGGCACCCGGGTCATCGACTCGACGCCACCGGCGACCACCAGGTCGGCCTGGCCGGAGAGCACCGTCGCGGCGGCGAAGTGCAGGGCCTGCTGGCTGGAGCCGCACTGCCGGTCCAGGGTGGTGCCGGGCACCGTCTCGGGCCAGCCGGCGGCGAGCACACCGTTGCGGGCGATGTTCCACGACTGCTCGCCGACCTGGGACACACAGCCCCAGAAGACGTCGTCGACCTGGGCCGGGTCGAGCCCGGTGCGCTCGGCGAGGGCGCGCAGCACGTGCGCCGAGAGATCGACCGGGTGGACGCCGGCGAGGCTGCCCTTGCGCCGCCCGACCGGGGTACGTACCGCGCCGACGATGACCGCGTCACTCATGTTTACTCCCCGGTAACTTGGGCTGCCCCGATCCTACGCCGGCCGTCCCCCACGGCACCGCCCCAGACCCTCCCGCGTCGATCATGGAGTAGTGGTGGGTAGAAGTTTCCACTTCGCACCATATGCGGGGCAGCACAACTCCATGATCGACCCCACGCGAGGCTACGATCCGGCGGACCGCTGGCATGCTGGGCGGGTGGATGAGACCTCCCCGGCCCGGCAGTGGCGAGTCCCGGCAAGCCTGCCGGCGGCGAAACTCGCAGGTGCGGTTCTGCTGATCGCGCTCGGGTTGCTCTTCGCCGACGGCGACGCGGTCCGGCTGGCGCTGGCCCTTCTGGCCGCCGCCGTCGTGGCCGGCTCGGCGGTACGCGACCTGATCGCGCCGGTCCGGTTGGCGGTCGATCCGACCGGACTCACAGTCGTCCACGGGTTCGCCGGCCACCGGCTGCTGCCCTGGACGACCATCGAGGCGATCACGGTGGATCGTCGACCGCGGCTGGGGCTGACGTCCGAAGTCCTGGAGATCGACGCCGGCGAGTCGCTGCACCTCTTCGGCCGATTCGAGCTGGGCACCACCCCGGAAGAAGTGGCCGCCGAGCTGCGCGCCGCCCGCCCTGTCAGGTGAGCAGCTGGGCGGTTCGGAAGAGCACAAGCGCCAACAGGACCAGCAGGATGATCGCCCCACCGGCAGCCTGCACCAGCGTCCGCCGGCCACGCGGCGCGTACGCGAGCACCAACGCCATCAGCCCGCCGACCACCAGCCCGCCCAGGTGCCCGGGGATGGAGATGCCTGGCACGGCCAGCGTGAACACCAGGTTGATCACCAGGATCGGGATGATCCGGGAGATGTCCCGGCCCAACCGGCGCTCAATGATGATCAGCGCGGCGAAGAGACCGAACACCGCGGTCGACGCGCCGACCGTGGCCGCGTTCTGGGCGCTGAACAGGTAGGCGGCCACGTTGCCGCCGAGGCCCGCGATCAGGTAGAGCGCGGCGAACCGCACCCGCCCGAGGTTGGCCTCAAGCGACCGGCCGAGCACCCACAGCGCCCACATGTTGAGCAGCAGGTGGAGCACGCCGTAGTGCAGGAACATCGCGGTGACCAGGCGGTAGTAGTCGCCGTCGGCGATGCCGTCCGGCAGGAAGCCGGGCGGAGCGAGGCCGTACACCGCACCCCACCTGGTCAGCGGCGTGCTTTCACCCATCAGGCCGCCGAAGCCGGAGCCACCCACCGCCGCGTTCCCGCTCCTGGCGGACGCGATGGAGAGCAGCAGGAACAGCACGTTCACGGCGATCAACGCCTTGGTGACATAGCCGTGCCGGCCGGCCGTACCGCCGCCGAAGGCGGTACGCGCCGGCCGGACACTGCGACGTCCCTGGTCGACGCACTCCGGGCACTGATGCCCGACCGAGGCCTCCCGCATGCAGTCCGGGCAGATCGGCCGGTCACAGCGGGTGCACCGGACGTAGGTCTCCCGGCCGGGGTGCCGGTAGCAGACCGGGGTGGTCGGTGGAGACTCGCTCACCGGGCCGACCCTCCGTCCACCACACGGTTTACCGGCACCGGCCGTGCTCCGGAGCGCTCAATCATGCGAGCAAAGGTACCTCGCTTGTCGCTCAGGAAGCGGACCGCTCGATCTCGACCCGCTCGATGACGACGTCCTGGAGCGGACGGTCGCTCGGACCGGTCGGGGTGCTCGCGATCGAATCCACGACCTTCACCGAATCCTCGTCGGCGACCTGGCCGAAGATGGTGTGCCGGTTGTTGAGGTGCGGCGTCGGGGACACGGTGATGAAGAACTGCGAACCGTTGGTGCCCGGTCCGGCGTTCGCCATCGCCAGCAGGTAGGGACGGTCGAACCGGAGCTCCGGGTGGAACTCGTCGGCGAACTTGTAGCCCGGTCCGCCCCGACCGGTGCCGGTCGGGTCGCCCATCTGGACCATGAAACCGCTGATCACCCGGTGCGAGATGGTGCCGTCGTAGTACGGACCGTTGCCCGGCTGACCGGTGCGCGGGTCGGTGTACTCACGGTTGCCCTCGGCCAGGTCGACGAAGTTGCGGACGGTCTTCGGCGCGTGGTTCGGGAAGAGCTCCAGCCGGATCGGGCCAGCGTTGGTGTGCAGGGTGGCGTAGACAGCCTCGGCCACGGGTACTCCTCACTCGTTGGTCAGTTCCATGCGGATCCTCCCATGTGCCCGATCTGGCATCGCGGAGGCATCCGAAGGTGGAGGATGACGAAGGAACAACTCCCAGGAGGTAGGACCGTGTTTGGATTCGGGCGGCGTAAGTCCCAGGGGCAGTTGGCGAAGGCCGAGCTGAACCAGAGCATCAGCCACCTGATGTCGGCAGCCAACCACGCCGCGAAGGGTGCCGGAGCGACCGTCGGCCCGCGGGTCCAGGTGGCCCGGGGCTATGTCGGACCGACCGCGGTGAAGGTACGCGACCGCGCGGCGACCGGCTGGGGGACGACTCTCACCACGCTGGCACCGCTGGCGGCGGCTGCTCGTGACGGCGCCGCGCAGGCAGGGCCGCTGACCAGGAAGGCCAAGTCGAAGACCATGCGGATCACCGGTAAGAAGAAGCAGCCGCGCCGTCGCGGCTCGATGATGACCGGCCTGTTGGCGGCGGGCGCCATCGCCGGTCTGGCCGGCGCGGTCGCGCTGCGTCGCCGCCGGGAGCAGCAGGAGTGGGCCGAGTACGACCCGACCCGCGGCACCCTGGAGCCGATGCGCGACGAGGTCGACTCGATCGAGGTACGTACGCCGTCCGCCACCCGGGGGTCCGACGGTTCAGCGATGTCCGGCGCGGCGGGGATGACCGGCGCGGGCAGCTCGGCGGTGGCCGGCGGCTCGAGTGTCAGCACCACCGCCCCGGCCAAGCAGACAGGTGTCCGCCCGACCGACAAGGTCCCGTCGGTCGCCGAGGGCGCCACCGACGTCTCCGGTCGGCCGACCGACGACCTCACCAAGGCGCTGGGCAAGGACACGGCCCGCACCAACGGCCGCCGCTGACCCCAGCGGCAGCGCATCCGGCGCCGACGAGCGGGCTGCCCCCGCTCGTCGGCGCTCTCGCGTGAGCGGCCCGGGCCTCACGCGGAGCGGCCCTTTCGCAAGATCCACTCGGGTTCAATGAAGTCGGGGTGTCCAGCGCTGCGGGATGCCGCGACTTCACGAAAGCCGAGTGGATCATGGTGCCGGTCCGGCGGCGGAGCGGGCTGAAGCGCCACCGCCGCGCGGTCCAGGTCTAGAGCCAGCCGTTGCGGCGGAACCAGCGGTAGAGGGCCAGTGAGACGCCGAGCATGAGGGCCAGGGCGACCGGATAGCCGTACGTCATCTTCAGCTCGGGCATGTTGTCGAAGTTCATGCCCTCGACGCCGGCGATGGAGGTCCAGACGGCGGCGATGGCCGCCCACGCGGCGATCTTGCGCATGTCGTTGTTCTGGTCGACGGTGACCTGGGCCAGCCGCGCCTGGAGGATCGAGTTCAGCAGGTCGTCGTAGGAGTTCACCTGCTCCACGGTGCGGCTCAGGTGGTCCTGCACGTCCCGGAAGTACTTGCGGATCTCCTTGGGCACGTCCCGGTTGACCTGGGACGTCAGCGTCATCAGCGGCCGTTGCAGCGGCACCACCGCCCGCTTGAACTCCACCAGCTCCCGCTTCATCTGGTAGATCCGCTGGATCCGCCCGTGGCCGTTCCGGTCGAAGACCTCCGCCTCCAGCACGTCCAGGTCGTCCTCGATCTGCTCGGCCACCTCCAGGTAGAGGTCGACCACCCGGTCGGTCACCCCGTACGCCACCGCCCACGGACCGTGCAGCAGCAACTCCTGCTTGGTCTCCAGGTCGGCGCGGATCGGGGCAAGCCGGCAGGCGTCCCCGTGCCGGACGCTGATCACGAAGTTCGGG
This sequence comes from Micromonospora sp. DT53, assembly GCF_049841535.1. Taxonomy (NCBI): domain Bacteria; kingdom Bacillati; phylum Actinomycetota; class Actinomycetes; order Micromonosporales; family Micromonosporaceae; genus Micromonospora; species Micromonospora sp. DT53. The sequence continues at coordinate 1,137,083 of NZ_JBNCKM010000002.1, read as the reverse complement.
CCGATGAAGAGCATCACCTGCCCGGTCTCCACGACCTCGGAGTTCTCGGTCAGCTCGGTGTGCTCGCAGTAACGGGCGGTGCGCAGCACCAGGAAGACGACGTCGCCGAACCGCTCCAGCTTGGGGCGCTGCTCGGCCTTGACCGCGTCCTCGACGGCCAACTCGTGCAGGCCGTAGGTCTCCGCGATGGCGGTCATCTCGGCCAGCTCCGGCTGGTGCAGACCGATCCAGACGAAGCCGTGCTCCTCGCGGCGAGCCGCGGTCAGCGCCTCCGCGTACGTCCAGTCGCCAGGCTGCCGCTTGCCGTCGACGTAGAGCGCGCAGTCGACCACCGCGCTGCGGCCGGTGCCCGTCGGGGCCGCGACGGGCGGCGAGCCGTCGGCGTTGAGGATCCGGGTCATCGCCCGCACCGGCGAGGGCCACGCCCGAGGCCGCAGGACCCGACCGGTGGTCGACGGTGCCGTCCGGTCCCGCTCTGTCCGATCCGTCATCGCGTCACCTCCCGCGCTCAGCTGCGGCTTGCAGGCTACGCCGACTGCGGTCGAGGACCGGTGTGACGGCGGTCGCGTGGCGGGGGCGGCGCCGAGTGGGCCGGGCCGCATCGGGGGGTGTGCGGGGACGACACGGCCCACCCGGCACCTGTGGGGGCGGGAGGTGATGCTGCCGCGTCAACCCGGGCGGGCCGGCGCGGTGGCCGGGCGGTGATTTCCGCAGCTGACGGGGTGACGCTCGCAGCATTGTGGGCCAGCCGGCCGCCCGGAGGGGAGCCCCGGGACGGCCGGCATCGTCGTTCTGTCGGGAACCCGACAGTTAACTCAGCTGCGGACGGCCTCGACGGCCTCCGCGAGCCGCCGGACACCCTCGTCGATCCGGTCGGCGGTCACCGCGGAGAAGGCCAGTCGGAGAGCGTGCCGCCCGCCGTCCAGCATGAAGTCGCTGCCCTTGACCACGGCGACCCCGCGCTGGGCCGCCGCCGGGGCGAGCCGGTCGACAAGCACGTCCTCCGGGAACTCCACCCAGAGGAAATAGCCGCCGTCGGGCTCCACGAACCGCGCCTGCGGCAGGTGCCGGCGCAACGACTCGGCGAGCACCCCGGCCCGCTCGCCCAGCGCCGCCCGGACCGTCTCGATCGAGCGGTCGATGTCACCGGAGACGCAGAACTGGTGCACGATCGCCTGGGACACCATCCCGGGCGAGATGTAGAGGCTCGTCGCGTTCTTCGCGATCGAGGCGATCAGGTCGGCCGGGCCGACCAGGTAACCGACCCGCACCCCCGGGCAGACCGTCTTGGTGAAGCTCGACGCGTGCACCACCACGTTGCGGGTGTCCAGCGAGAGCATCGACGGCAGCGCCTCGCCACGGAAGCGGACGTCCGCGTACGGGTCGTCCTCGAAGATCGTGAACTCGTACTCGGCGGCCAGGTCGAGCAGCTCCCGGCGCTTCTCCAGGGACAGCGTCATGCCGGCCGGGTTCTGGTAGTTCGGGATGACGTGCGCGAGCCGCGGTCGGACCCCGGACTCCAGCAGCTTGCGCAGCTCGGCAGTGTCCAGGCCATCCGGCTGGACCGAGATGCCGTGCAGCTCGCTGCCCATCCGCTGGAGGTTGAGCAGCGTCCGGTCGTACGTCGGGCGTTCCACCACCACCGCGTCGCCAGGGCGGACCAGGTGGTCGAAGAGGAACGCGTCGGCCTGGAGGGACCCGTTGGTGACCAGCACCTGGTCGGCCTCGACCCCGTGCTTCTCGGCGATCCACTTTCGCAACGGGAGGTATCCGACGGAGGTGCCGTACGCCGTCACCCCTGCGGGGTCGGCGTCGAAGGCGCGGACGGCGGCGGCCTTGAGCCCCTCGACATCGACGATGTCCAGCGAGGGAGCCCCACGGGCAAAGGAGATCAACTGCTCGGCGGTCATGGATGTTGAGCGTACGGGCGGCGATGGGGAACGCGCGGACGGCACGGCGATGTCCGCATCCTGAGCCACCGGGTCGGGTGACCCCACGTGACCGGTCGGCGGCAGATCAGACCGGAAGGGCGAGCGCGTCGTGCTGCGCGGCCCGGGAAAGTCCCTCCAGCTGCACGCCGAGCGCGTCGAGGAGCTGACTCCAGTCGAAGTAGGAACGCCAGGCGGTGATCCGACCCTTGCGGGCCCGGACCACGTCGGCCACCTCCCAGCTCACCAGGCGGCCGGTGGGCGCGACGGTGCCGTACGGCGAATGCAGGGTGCCGGTGTGGGTGCCGGTCAGACGCAGCTCGACCGCGGCGCCACCGGCCGTTCGGACCGCGCCCATCGGGTCGACCCGCAGGTCGGGAAAGGCGCCGGTCCAGGTGCGCAGCAGCGCGGGCAGCTCGATCGGACGGACCGTCACGCCCGGCATGGCGTAGAACGCCTCCGGGGCGTAGAGATCCGGCAGCCGGGCCACGTCCCGGCGCAGGAGCATTGCGTACTGCTGCTCGACCAGCCGCTCCGCGTCGCGCATCGGGACCTCCCCCACGGGCCACGGCATCTCCGCGCCCGTGTGGGATGTCTACCCATCGATCCGGCCCGGCACACCACCCCCGGTCAGGTCGTGGCGACCGCCTGGCTCTCGGCCCACACCCGCATGATGTCCCGGACGGAGATCACGCCGGCCACCTCCCGGCCGTCCAGCACCACCAGGTGCCGGAACCCGCCCCGGGCCATCGCCGCGGCGGCCTCGGCCACCGTCCACTCCGGCCCCGCGTAGACCACGTCCCAGGTCAGGTGGGCTCCGGTGCGCTCCACGTCGCAGTCCAGGCCGGCGCCGATGGCCTTCAACACGTCGCGTTCGGTCATGATCCCCACCCCCTCGGAGTCCGGGTCGATCACGACCGCCGACCCGACACCGCGGGCCGACATCATCCGGGCCGCCTGGCGGAGCGTGTGCTCCGGACCGACGACGAGAACCTGGCTGGACATCGCATCCCGTACCTGCATCACGCATCACCCCTTTGGGACGGTGGCATTCGGTACGGACATGGTGGTCGGTGGATGTTTCCGGGACAAGAGCGGCATCGCACATGCTGCGGACGCTGGCTACTGTCGGATGGTGTCCACCGAGCCCCTGCGCTGCGCCGGCGCGCTGATCGTCGACCATGACGGCCGCATCTTCTTTCAGCGCCGCTCACCACACCGACGTCTCTTTCCCAACTGCTGGGACATCGTGGGTGGCCACCTGGAGCCGGGCGAGGACATCGACGACGCACTGCGCCGGGAGATCACCGAGGAGACCGGCTGGGTCCTCTCCCACGTCCTCGGCCAGGTGGGCGAGTACAGCTACGTCGGCGACGACGGCCTGGCCCGGACCGAGCACGACTTCCTGGTCCGGGTCGACGGTGACCTCGACCGCCCGGCGCTGGAGGCCGGCAAGCACACCGAGTACCGCTGGCTGGCCGAGCACGAGGTGACGCTGCTCGACGAGCACCGCGACGTCAACGACGGGTTGATCCGACGGATCGCGGAGGAGGGCTTCGCCGTCCTGCGGTCGATCGGTCTGTGAACACCATCGAGCTGGCGCCCCACCGGATCGCCGGGCTGCTCGCGCCGGCCGTGGACCGGACCGTCCGCGCCGGCATCCTGGCCGGCCGGGACGGTGGTGGCGCCGAGTTGTCCCAGCGCTACGGCGGGGTGACGGCTACCGGCTTCCTGGTCGACCTGCGCACCCGGCTGGCCGCGCCCGGCGGCGCGGTCGACGGGCCCGGGTTCGCGGCGATCACCCGCTACCAGGACCCGGTCGCCTGCCGGCGAACCGTGGACAAGCAGGTGGCACACGGGATGATCTACCGCGGCCCGGACGGCGCCCTCGCCGCCACCGAGCGTGGCGCCGCCTTCCTCGCCGAGCTGTACCAGGTGCACGCCGAGGTCACCGAGGAGCTGTGGGCCGGGCACGACGACCGGGTGGCCCGGCTGGTGGCCCTGCTCGGCCGACTGCTGTCGTACGCCCTCGTGCTGGCCGACGAGGAGGGGGACCGGGGCGGGTCGGCCTTCGCCGCGCTGGCGCCCCCGTACGAGCCGGACGGCACCCCGTCGGGCGTGCTGCTGCTCAACCGGCTCAGCGCGCTGCGCCACCACCGGGCCGACGCGCACGCTGCCGCCTGGGCTGCCGCCGGGCACACCGGGTCGAGCATCGCCGCCCTGCCGGCCGGCCCCGAACGGCTCGCCATCGAGCTGGAGACCGACCGGCGGGCCGCCGGCCCGTACGCCGCGCTCAGCGCGGAGGAGCGCCTGCTGATGCTCGCCGACCTGGCCGCACTGCCCGGCTGACCCGGTTGGCCGGAGCGGCGCACCCGGCCGGGGCTATCCTCCAGCGGTGACGGGAGCAGGACGAGGGAGGATGTCGCGATGATCGGAATGGTGCTCGCGGCCGGAGCGGGACGACGGCTGCGCCCGTACACCGACACCCTGCCCAAGGCGTTGGTGCCGGTGGACGGCGAGACGACGATCCTGGACATCGCGCTGGGCAACCTCGCCGAGGTCGGGCTCACCGACATCGTGATCGTCGTCGGCTACGCGGCCGACGCCGTCCGCGAGCGGCAGGCCGACCTGGAGAAGCGGTACGGGGTCACGCTCACCCTTGTGCACAACGACAAGGCCGAGGAGTGGAACAACGCCTACTCCCTCTGGCTCGCCCGGGAGTACTTCGCGCGCGGGGTGCTGCTGGTCAACGGGGACACCGTGCACCCGGTGAGCATCGAGAAGACCCTGCTGGCCGAGCGCGGCCCGGGCATCCTGCTCGCGGTGGACACCCTCAAGCCGCTGGCCGAGGAGGAGATGAAGACCACCTTCGACGCCGCCGGCCAGCTCACCCGGATCACCAAGATCATGGACCCGGGCGAGGCGTACGGGGAGTACATCGGCGCAACGCTTATCGAGCCGCAGGTCGCCGACGCCCTCGCCGACGCGTTGGAGGCGACCTGGCGACGGGACCCGAACCTCTACTACGAGGACGGCTACCAGGAGTTCTCCGACCGGGGCGGAGAGGTGCGGGCGGCACCGATCGGTGACGTCCCGTGGGTCGAGGTCGACAACCACGCCGACCTGGCCCGCGCGCGGGAGATCGCGTGCCGCTACTAGCTCGGAGCGTCCTCACCCCGCTGCACATCGACGTGCGGCGGGGGGCGGTGGCCGACCTGGGCGCAATCCTGGCCGACGGGCGGATCTCCTCCGGGGGCGACGTAGCGGTGGTGGTCGGCCCGGGTCAGGGCGCCCAGATCGCGGAGCTGATCCGACCGTCACTGCGCTCGGCGGACGTGTTCACCGTCTCCGGTGGCACGTTGGACGCCGCCGACGACCTGGGCGGCAAACTCCGCGCCCGGTCGTACGACGCGGTAGTCGGCATCGGCGGCGGCAAGACCATCGACGTGGCCAAGTACGCGGCCACCCGCCGAGGGCTGCCGATGGTGTCGGTGGCGACCAGCCTCGCCAACGACGGGATCGCCTCCCCGGTGGCCAGCCTGATCACCGACGGGATCAAGGGCTCCTACGGTGTGCACATCCCGATCGGGGTGATCGTCGACCTGGACTTCGTGGACAGCGGCCCGGACCGACACAACCGGGCCGGCATCGGCGACGTGATCAGCAACATCAGCGCGCTGGCCGACTGGGAGCTGTCCCGGCAGGTACGCGGTGAGCCGGTCGACGGGCTGGCCGCCTCGCTCTCGCGCGCGGGCGCCGAAGCGGTGCTCAATCACCCCGGCGACATGAGCGACGACGCCTTCGTGATCGTCCTCGCCGAGGCGTTGATCTCCAGCGGCCTGGCGATGGCCGTCGACGGCACCAGCCGGCCGTGCAGCGGCGGCTGCCACGAGATCATGCACGCGGTCGACTCGCTCTTCCCCGGCACCGCCTCACACGGCGAGCTGGCCGGGCTGGGCGCGCTGTTCTGCACCTGGCTGCGCGGAGACCTCCGCCGCTTCGGGGAGATGTCGGCCTGCCTCGCCCGGCACGGTCTGCCCCGGCTCCCCGCCGAGGTAGCGCTCACCGACGACCAGTTCATCGAGGCGGTGCAGTTCGCGCCACGTACCCGGCCGGACCGGTACACCATCCTCGAACACCTGGCACTCTCGCCTACCGAGACCCGCGAGCGGCTGGCAGACTACGCCGGTGCAATCCGCGACCAGCTTGGCTGACCCCCGTCCCACCGTCGCCGACTTCCACCGGGTGAACCGGGGCGGTGGCCTGTTCAGCGAGTCGATCAGCCAGTGGCTGGGTGCCGTCTTCGCGCTCGTCGCCCAGCGGCTCGGGCTGCGACCGACCGCGTTGACGATCACCAACCTGGTGCTCGGGCTGGCCACCTCGGTCACCGTGGTGGCGCTCGCCGGCCCGGTCGCCGCCGGGGACGTACCGGCCTGGGTGGTCGGCCTGCTCGCCCTGGTCGGCTGGCAGGTGGCGTACTCCCTGGACTGCGCGGACGGGCAGTTGGCCCGGGTGACCGGCCAGGGCAGCGCGGCCGGCGCCCGGGTCGACATCCTCTGCGACGTGGCCGCGCAGATCGCCCTGGTGGCCGCGCTCGCCGCGACCGCCGTGGCGCAGGAACCCTCCACCCCGACCTGGCTGGTGGCGACCTTCGCGGGCACCTGGATGGTCAACCTGGTCACGTCGGTGATGCAGGCCGGCCCGAACGCGGCCAGCATGGTCACCTCGACCTCGCTGCCGGTGCGCCTGGTGAAGCTGGTCCGCGACTACGGCGCGGTGGTCTTCGTGGCCGCCCTGGTGCTCGCCGTGGCCCCCGCGCTGGTCCTCTGGGTGATTGTCGCCTTCACGATCGTCAACGGTGGCTTCCTGCTGGCGAGCATCGCCTTCTCGGCCCGCGCCTCCCTGCGCTGACCCACCCGCCCCCGCGGCGCGTGCGAGACCTGCGCACGTTCCGCGATGTTGCTGCCTCCGACGCCGGGGAGGCACCACCATCCCTGATTTTGCGCAGATCATGCCGCGCGGGTCCGCTGCGCCTGCCCGCTCCGCCGGTGTGGCGCGAGTCCCGCCCCAAGATCGCGCTCGTTCCAGGAAGTAGGCCCCACCAAGCTCCGGGAGGCCACTAGATCCTGGATCGAGCGCGATCTTGACGGGTCCCCTGCCTCGGGTATGCCCGGCGGCGTGACAGGACCAGCGCGGGTGATTCCGGTACGGGCAGCGCGGGGGGCGGCCCAGGGCGGCGGGTCAGACGTGGTTGGGAGTACGGGCCAGGCCCGCGTAGATGTCGAGAAGCTGCTTGGTGACCACGTCGGGGTGGAAGATGCGCTCGTAGCGGGCGCGGGCGGCCATGGTCAACCCGGACGCACCGGCGCGGGCCACCGGCAGCGCGGCCGCGAGCGCGGCCGGCTCCGGGGCGACCACCCAACCGGCCTCGCCCAGGCCGATCCCCGCCGGCATTGGTGACCCGCCACCGCCCCCGGCGACCGCGGAGGCGTTCTCGGCGGGACCGGTGCCGGCGGGCTCGCGCGGGGCGTCGGCCCCGACCAGGTACGGAATGCCGCCCAACGCCGTACCGAGCACCGGCCGGCCGCTCGCCAACGCCTCGATGATCACGGTGGGCAGCACGTCGTGCCACATCGCGGCGACGATCACCACCGCGCTCGCCTCGACGGCGGCCTGCACGCCGGCCCGGTCGAGCTGACCGAGGTAGACCACGTCGGGTCGCTCGGCGGCGGCTGCCTCCACCAGCGGGCGCAGCTCACCGTCGCCGGCCACCCGCAGCGTGCCCAGCGCACCCACCGGATGCCGTCGCCAGGCGTCCAGCAGCAGGTCGACACCCTTCTCCGGGGAGAGCCGGGCCATGTAGAGGAACCCGTCACCGAGCGGCGCCGGCCGACCCGGGTCGGGTACGGAGTTCGGCTTCACCACGATGCGTTCGTCTGGAATGCCGTACTCGCGGAGGTGGTCGGCGATCGCCGAGGTGAGCGCGATGTACCGATCCACCGAGCGCCAGGTGCCCCGGTGCACGGCCAGGGTGGTCGCCATCAGCGCGCTCTGCGCCGCCGAGTCGCGGTAGCAGCGGTGCTTGATCGCCGGCACACCGAACGCCCGACCCTTGCAGTCCTGACAGATCACGCCGTCGCGGAAGTAGATCCCCGACGAGCAGACCTGCCGGTAGTTGTGCACCGTCTGCACCACCGGCACGCCATGCCGGTGCGCGGTCCGCACCACCCAGGGCGAGAGCAGGGGGTACGGGTTGTGCAGGTGCAGAACGTCAGGTCGGTGCTCGGTGAGCAGCCGGCTCAGGTCGTGCTGGGCGCGCGGCGCCCAGATCGGCGAGATCGGCAGCAGCGCCTTCGCCACCTTCGACATCGACGGGATCTCGTCCGAGCTGCGGATGAAGGGCAGCACCTCGACGCCGGCGGCGGTGAGCTGCGCGATCTCCGAGTCGACGATCGTGTTCTCACCGGAGGGCTGGGCTTCCCGGTACCGGTTGTGTGCCACCACGATTCTCACGGAGCTTGCCTCTCGTTCGCGATTGCGGGACTCGCAAGCTCATTCCTCACGCTCACGGCAAAGAAGGCTACCGTTATGTCGTGCCCGAACTACCGGAGGTTGTGTCGTGCCCGAACTACCGGAGGTTGAGGCGCTCGCGGGTTACCTGCGTCAGCGCGCGGTGGGGCGGCGCGTCGATCGGCTGGAGATCGCCGCGATCAGCGCCCTGAAAACGTACGAGCCGGCGCCGACCGAGGTCGCCGGCCGGGCGGTGGTCGACGCCAGTCGGCACGGCAAGTTCCTCGATGTCCTCTTCGAGGGCGGTCTGCACCTGGTGGTGCATTTGGCCCGAGCAGGCTGGCTGCACTACCGGGAGGCGTTCCCCGCCACCACCCCCCTGCGTCCGGGCAAGGGCCCTATCGCGGTGCGGGTACGCCTGGATGACGGTTCCGGCTTCGACCTCACCGAGGCGGGCACCCAGAAGAAGCTGGCCGCATACCTGGTCACCGACCTCGCGGCGGTCCCCGGGGTGGCCAAGCTGGGCCCGGACGCGCTCGCTGCGGATCTGCCCACCTTCGCCGAGCGGCTGCGAAGCCGGCGGGGGCAGGTCAAGGGGGTGCTGACCGACCAGTCGGTGCTGTCCGGGGTGGGCAACGCGTACTCCGACGAGATCCTGCACGCCGCGAAGCTGTCCCCGTTCGCGATCACCGATCGGCTCACCGACGCCCAGCTCGCCACCCTGCACGCCGCCACCCGACAGGTTCTCGGCGACGCGGTCGAGCGTTCCCTCGGTCAGCGGGCCGCGGAACTCAAGGGCGAGAAGCGCTCCGGGCTGAAGGTGCACGCCCGCACCGGGCTGCCCTGCCCGATCTGCGGGGACACCGTGCGCGAGGTGTCGTTCGCCGACTCCAGCCTCCAGTACTGCCCGACCTGCCAGACCGGCGGCAAGCCGCTCGCTGACCGTCGGTTGTCCCGTCTCGTACGGTGAGTAATTCCACTCGGTGGTTACGCAACGGAATCACCCTCACTGAGTGGAAGCTCCGGTCCGCCTGTCTCGTCCCCCGTGCATCCATCGGTATAGTGGCCCGGTCCCCGGCTTTTGAAATGGTGCGGAGCCGGCCAGATCCCGCCGGCACCATCGGTCGCCAATCTCCTTCGGGGCGGCGACCGGTTCGGCCCGCGTGGGAGACTGGGACGGTGGGCGACCCGGGCCTTCACGCCGAGTGAGCGGCCCGTGTCATGCGGGAGGACATGGGTGAGGTGACGGCAAGCCTCCAGCGCCCGGTAACCAACGAAGGCCGGAGCAGACTCGTGCGGCACGTCGACAGCTTCGAGATCCAGCCGCCGACGCCGCCTACGCACAACGGTGTACCCCGGTCGGCGTGGGCCAGGGCGCGACGCCGTGTCTCCCGTTGGCACCGCCCCTACACGGCGATCCTGCTGCTGCTCGACTTCAGCGCGGCCGCATTCGCCAGCTGGATCGCGATCCAGCTCTTCGACCAGGCCGCCTCCGGGTTCTCCGGCACCAAGCAGGACCCGACCTGGTTCCACACCATCTCCTACCTGCTGCTCCCGCTCGGCTGGGTCGTCATCCTCTGGGGCAACCGGGCGTACGACAGGCGCTATCTGGGGCTCGGGCCGGACGAGTACAAGCGGGTGATCCGGGCGTCGGTGACGGTGGCCGCGAGCGTCTCCTTCCTCGCCTTCGCCACCGTGACCCAGCTCTCCCGGTTCACCGTGGGCACCGCGCTTGTCGGTGCGGCGCTGCTGATCCTCTGGGGTCGGTTCGTGGCCCGGTGGGCCCTGCACTACATCCGCCGGCAGGCCGGCCAGGCCGCGCACCGGATGGTGCTGGTCGGCACCCTGCCGGAGTGCCTCGAGGTCTACGCGGCGGTCACCCGCAGCCCGTCCGCCGGGCTGATGCCGGTCGCTATCCACATCACCAACGGGTACGCGGCGGCCCGCGGAATGCCGACCCCGGTGCCGGTGTACGCCGGTCGCGACGTTCTGGCCCTGGTCCGTGAGGTCGGCGGCGACACCATCGCCGTCTGCGGGTCGGCCAGCGCCGAGCCGGGCGAGCTGCGCCGGTTGGCCTGGCAGCTGGAGGGTTCCGGTGTCGACCTGGTGGTCGCCCCGCAGCTCACCGACATCGCCGGCCCTCGGGTGCACATCCGGCCGATCGAGGGTCTGCCGCTGCTGCACGTCGAGGAGCCGACCCTCTCCGGGCCGGCGCTGCTGGCCAAGAACCTACTGGACCGGGTCGCCGCCGGCCTCGGCCTGCTGCTGCTGACCCCGCTCTTCGTGGCCATCGCCGTGGCGATCCGGATCTCCGACCCCGGGCCGGTCTTCTTCCGCCAGCCCCGGGTGGGGCATGAGGGGCGCACGTTCCGGGTGTGGAAGTTCCGGACCATGTACGTCGACGCCGAGGATCGGCTGGCCAGTCTGGTCGACCGGAACGAGACCGACGGCATGCTGTTCAAGATGAAGGAGGACCCTCGGGTCTTCCCGGTCGGCCGCTTCCTGCGGGCCACGTCACTGGACGAGCTGCCGCAGCTGATCAACGTGCTCTGGGGCGAAATGTCGCTGGTCGGGCCGCGCCCGCTTCCGGCCGACGACGGTGACTTCCTGGGTGATGTGCGCCGCCGACTGCTGGTCCGTCCCGGCATGACCGGGCTGTGGCAGGTCTCCGGCCGCTCCGACCTGTCCTGGGACGAGTCGGTCCGCCTGGACCTCTACTACGTCGACAACTGGTCGCTCGCGTACGACCTGAGCATCCTGTGGCGCACCGTCGGGGTGGTGCTCGCCCGCAAGGGCGCGTACTAGAGGGTTGGCGCGCCGGCTCGCAGGGGCGAGGATCGCTGCGTGGCTGCCAACCTCTCCGCCGTGGTCGGCGTCGTCTCACTCGTCACCGCGCTGACCGCAGCCCTGTTGGCGGTGCTGCGGCTGCGGGCCCGCCGTGGCATCGCCACCGCCACCCAGCGGGCGACCTACGAGGTGCTGCACACCGCCGGCCTGGCCGCCGAGCCGCTGCGGGCGGGGTTGAGCGAGGCGGGCGCGGCGAAGGCCGTACGCCATCTGCGGGCCCTGGTGGGCGCGGCCGGGCTGGCGCTCACCGACGCCGACCGGCTGCTGGCCCTCGACGGGCGCGGCACGCACCACGGTCAGCAGTTGCTCGCGGCGGCCCAGCGGACGGTGGAGACCGGCCGCTCGACGGTGCTCGGTGAGCAGGATCTGCACTGCGACCGGGTCGACTGCCCGATCCGCGGTGCGGTGGTCGCACCGTTGCTGGCGGCGGACGGCCGGGTGGTGGGCGCGCTGGTGGCGGTCGCCGATAGCCCACCGCCGCCAGGGCTGGTGCAGGCCACCCTGGAGACGGCGCACTGGGCCGGCAACCAGCTCGCCCTGGCCGAGCTGGACTCGTCGCGGGAGCGGCTGGCCCGCGCCGAGATCCGCGCGTTGCGCGCGCAGATCAGCCCGCACTTCATCTACAACGCGCTGACCGCGATCGGCTCGTTCGTGCGCACCGATCCGGAGCGGGCCCGGGAGTTGATCCTGGAGTTCGCCGAGTTCACCAGGTACTCGTTCCGGGCGCACGGGGAGTTCACCACGCTGGCCGAGGAGCTGCGGTCGATCGACCGCTACCTGACCATCGAGCGTGCCCGGTTCGGCGACCGGTTGCAGGTGCGGTTGCAGATCGCCCCGGAGGTGTTGCCGGTGACGCTGCCGTTCCTCTGCCTCCAGCCGTTGGTGGAGAACGCGGTTCGCCACGGGTTGTCCCGCAAGCCGGGCACGGGCATGGTGAGCATCGAGGCCCGGGACGCGGGCGCCGAATGCCACATCACGGTGGAGGACGACGGAGTGGGAATGGACCCGACCACGCTGACCGCCGGCATCGCCGAGCTGGCCCGCGGCACCGGCGACCCGGGTGACGACACCGGCCAGCACGTCGGCCTCTCCAACGTCGACGAACGGCTGCGGTCGGTCTTCGGGGACCGGTTCGGCCTGGTCGTGGAGACCGGGCTGGGCTCGGGCACGAAGGTGAGCATGCGGGTGCCGAAGTTCCACCCCGGCGTACGGGCGGGGTCGTGAGTGAGCGCACCGGGACGGGCGCGGTGAACGCGACCGGGTTCCTGCGCGTCCTCGCGGTCGACGACGAGCCACCCGCGCTCGACGAGTTGGCGTACCACCTGCGGGCCGATCCCCGGGTGGGCCGGCTGCACACGGCCGGGGATGCCACCGAGGCGCTGCGACTGCTGCGCGACGGCGACGTGGACGTGGTCTTCCTGGACATCCGGATGCCCGGCCTGGACGGCATGGAGCTGGCCCGGGTGCTGCGCCGCTTCGCCCGGCCGCCGGCGATCGTGTTCGTCACCGCGTACGACGACGGCGCGGTGGACGCCTTCGACCTGGGCGCCACCGACTACGTGCGGAAACCGGTTCGCGCCGATCGGCTGGCCGAGTCGCTGCGCCGGGTGATCGGCTCGCGGGTCGTGCCGTCGCACCCGGCGGCGCTGGCCCGCGCGGAGGAGGACCCGACCATCCCCATCGAGTTGGCCGGCACCACCCGGATGCTGCCCCGCTCGGCGGTGCGGTGGGTGGAGGCGCAGGGGGACTACGCCCGGTTGCACACCGCGGAGGGGTCGCACCTGGTGCGGGTGTCGCTGGCCACGCTCGCGGAGCGCTGGGCCGATGCCGGTTTCGTCCGGGTGCACCGGTCGTACCTGGTGCAGTTGAAGTTGATCGCGGAGTTGCGGCTGGTCAACTCCGGTTACGTGGTGGTGATCGACTCGACCGAGCTGCCGGTGAGCCGGCGGCACACCCGGGAGCTGAAGGACAAGCTGGTCAGGGCCGCGAAACAGGACTGGAGTCGCTGAACCGGGAATGGGAGCAGCCCTACCGTACGTTGTACGCTAGTCCGTACGACTTCCGGGAGGCCTGCCTTGACCGAGACCCAGTTCGACGCCGAATCCGAGTTCGACAGCCAACTCGACCGACTGGTGCAGCTCGGCTACCCCGCCCTCGCCGGGCTGACCGAGACCGCCTTCCGCGACCTCGTCGCGCCGCTGCGGGCCAGGGCCGTCGAGGGCACCGCCGATCTGCCCGCCCCCACCGACGCCCGAGTGCCGTTCCTGCTGGTCACCACCCGGGACCTGATCGGGGTGCCGGAACGGGTGCGGCTGACCACCCTGGCCGGCAAGCACAAGCCCGGCGTCGTCGACCGGAACTACGCCGAGGACGACCTGCCCCGCTTCGACCCGATCAAGGAGTTGGAGACGCCGGCCGGGCCGGCGTACCTGCTCTTCGACGTCGACCGGGGCGAGGAGTTCCGCAACCTGGCCCCGGCCACCGCCATGGAGGGGATCACCGCGCAGGGCCGGCTGCCACTCACCATCGACGAGGGGCTCGCCTTCATCACGCTGCACCCGGCCGCGCTCGCGAGCAACAGGTGCTTCTCGCTTGTCGGCTCCCGCTGCGGCGACAAGCGGGTGCCGGCGCTCTGGATCAGCCAGGGCGCACCCAAGCTGGGCTGGTGCTGGTACGGCAACCCGCACACCTGGCTCGGCTCCGCCTCGGCCCGGCCGGAGCGCATCGGCCTGGGGTGATCGTCGGGGTCAGAAGATGTCGGCCAGCGGCAGGGCGAGGGGGAACGGCTGCTCGGTGCGGTAGACCTCGCCGACCGGCAGAACGGCATGCTCGCGGTAGCCGCCTGCGCCGTTCACCAGCACGGTAAGGATCTGCTTGCGGGGCTCCACCAGCCAGTAGCGCGGAATGCCGGCGGTCGCGTACTCGTGGTGTTTGAGCACCAGGTCACGGCCGGCGTTGCTCGGCGAGATCACCTCGACGACGAGGAGCACCTCGGCCGGGTCGAGCGCGGCACCGCCGCTGTCCAGTGCGCTCTCACTGGCGACGAAGAGATCGGGTACGAAATACGACGAGCGCTTCGCGCTGACCCCGATGTCCTGACCAACGAGCACACCGGCGGGGGCCTGCCGGTCGAGGATCCGGCGGAGGCGGTTGGCGACCGCGCCGTGGAAGACGTCCGCATGGGGGGACACGAGCAGACTCCCGTCGAAGATCTCGTAGACCTGGTCGTCCTCGGGGAGGCTCTGGAGGTCGTCCACCGTCCAGGCGTCGCCCCAGCCGGGCCGGGCAGGGTTGGTCACCGTCACACCTCCTCTCTACCGGACCACAGTGACAGCTCGGTCGGTTGTCCACAACGAGCCTGCGGAGTTGCCACACGTCAGCCGGCACGGTTCCGGAGTTATCCACAGGCGTGAGCGGTTCTCCACAGGTTGTTCACAACGCAAACCACTGATCTCCACGGCCGCTCCCTACAGTCAGGACCCATGAACGCACGCCGGGTACTGATGCTCACCGCCCGGGACGACGAGACCGCCCTGCTCGTGGGGCTGGCGGTCGGCGCGGACGACTACCTCACCAAGCCGTTCTCGATGCGGGAACTCACCGCCCGGGTGCATGTCCTGCTGCGTCGGGTGGAGCGGGCCGCCGCCACGCCGCCCGCCATCCGCCTCGGCGACATCGAGCTCAACGAGGCCGAACGACGGGTCCGCCGGGCCGGGTCGGACGTGCACCTCACCCCGACCGAGTTCGACCTGCTGGTCCACCTCGCGGGGCGACCTCGCACGGTGCTCCCCCGGGAACGGCTGCTCGCCGTCGTCTGGGGATGGGGTGACGGAAGCGGCACCCGCACCGTGGACAGCCACATCAAGGCGCTGCGCCGCAAGCTGGGCGCGGATCTCATCCGCACGGTGCACGGGGTCGGGAGCGGGCCCGGCGGTTCTCGACACGATCCCGGTGAGCTCCAGCGTGACCGACTGCCCCGGACTGCGAGGCTGGTGAGCGTGAACGCTTGACAATCGCGTGGGGCGGGCGAGACTGCCGGGGTGGCCAAGCAACTCCCTGACGTGGGGTCGGGCGGTGCGGTACCGCCGCCCCGGCGGTCCCGGATCGTGCTGGCCGAGATCACCAGGCAGGACACCCGCGCCGAGCGGACTCGCGCCGAGTTGGCCCAGCAGACCCAGGTCGGCGAGGCGCTGGTCCGTGGCCTGGTCCGGGCCCAACTCGCGCTGGCGCTGCGGCTGTCCCTGGTGGTGGCCATCGGGTTGGGCGGGTTGCCCTGGCTGTTCGCGATCGCGCCCTCGCTGGGCCGGACCACAGTCGCCGGCATCAACCTGCCGTGGCTGCTGCTCGGGGTGGTCTCCTTCCCGTTCCTGATCGCCGTGGGCTGGGCGTACGTGCGGCTGGCCGAACGCAACGAACAGGACTTCACCGACCTGGTGCAACGGCCGGAGCGCTGAGGTGGTCAACGACTTCGTGGTCCCGGCCATCGTCGCGGTCACCCTGGTCACCGTGGGGATCGGGTTCTACGGGCTGCGGTTGGCCCGGACCACGTCCGACTTCCTGGTGGCATCCAGGGCGATCAGTCCGACGTGGAACGCCGCCGCCATCGGCGGGGAGTACCTGTCGGCGGCGAGCTTCCTCGGCATCGCGGGGCTGGTCCTCAAGTACGGCGTGGACGTGCTCTGGTATCCGGTCGGGTTCGCCGCCGGCTAC
Organism: Micromonospora sp. DT53; assembly: GCF_049841535.1. Taxonomy (NCBI): domain Bacteria; kingdom Bacillati; phylum Actinomycetota; class Actinomycetes; order Micromonosporales; family Micromonosporaceae; genus Micromonospora; species Micromonospora sp. DT53. The sequence goes on along the minus strand of NZ_JBNCKM010000002.1, from coordinate 1,121,088 downwards.
CTGGCCCTGCTGCTCTTCGTGGCCGCGCCGCTGCGCCGCTCCGGGGCGTTCACCCTGCCCGACTTCTGTGAGCTGCGGCTGGGGTCGCGTCGACTCCGCATCCTGGCCACCGCCTTCGTGATCTTCATCGGTTGGCTGTACCTGGTGCCGCAACTCCAGGGCGCCGGGTTGACCCTGGCCACGGTGGCCGGCTCCCCGTACCCCCTCGGAGCCCTGCTGGTGGCGGCAGTGGTCACCGCGAACGTGGCGTTGGGCGGAATGCGCGCGATCACCTTCGTGCAGGCGTTCCAGTACTGGCTCAAGCTGACAGCTCTCGCCGTACCTGTGGTCTTCCTGGCCCTGCAGTGGCAGGCCGACGGCCGCCCGGCGGTGACCCCACCCGACGGGCCGACGTTCCGGGCCGCGACCACAGTCGTGGTCGAGCACCGCGCGACCCTCACCCTGCCCGACGGTGACATCCGGGAGGTACGCCCCGGCGACGAGCTGACCTTCGCTGCCGGTGATCCGGTGCCGGACGTGTCCGGGGTGGCCACCGATGCCAACGACTGGTTGCTGCCCAGCGCCGCCGGGGACGACGACCGTGGCCTGTTCGCCACGTACTCGCTGATCCTGGCCACCTTCCTGGGCACCATGGGCCTGCCACACGTGCTGGTGCGCTTCTACACCAATCCGGACGGCGCGGCGGCCCGCCGGACCACACTTGTCGTGCTGGCCCTGGTCGGCGCGTTCTACCTGTTGCCCACCCTGTACGGGGTCCTCGGCCGGATCTACACCCCGCAACTGCTGCTCAGCGGCCAGACCGACGCGGTGGTGGTGCTGCTGCCCGAAGCGGCCCTGGGCGACGGGCTGCTCGGGCGGCTGCTCGCCGCGCTGGTCGCCGCGGGCGCGTTCGCGGCGTTCCTCTCCACCTCGTCCGGCCTACTGACAAGCGTCGCCGGGGTGATCTCGACGGACGTGCTCGGTCGAGGCTCGGTACGCGGTTTCCGGCTGGCCACCGTCATCGCCGGTGGTGTGCCGGCGGTACTGGCGCTGCACGTCTCCGGACTGGACGTGTCGCAGGTCGTCGGGCTGGCCTTCGCGGTCGCCGCGTCGAGCTTCTGCCCGCTGCTGGTGCTCGGAATCTGGTGGCGCGGGCTGACCGACGTGGGCGCCACCGCCGGCGTGGTGGTCGGCGGCGGCGCGGCGATCGGCGCGGTGCTGGTCACCGTGCTCGGCCCACCGCTGTCCGGCTGGCCGGCCACGCTCATCGCGCAGCCGGCCGCCTGGACGGTACCGCTGGCCTTCACCGTGATGGTCGCCGTGTCGATGGCGACCCGCCGGCGAGCCCCGGCCGACGTTGCCGCCACCATGCTCCGCCTGCACACCCCGGAAGCCCTCCGGATGTGAGGACGGGGGGCTTTGTCCGCCTCGGGGATGATCGCGGGTCCGCCCGCCGCCGGACGGCGAAATTAGCCGGCGGCGGATAGCGTCGGCTCCATGACTGTTGAGCACCCCGCGCTCGCACTGCGTGGCCTGGCCAAGCGGTTCGACGGCACGGTCGCGGTGGCCGGCGTCGACCTGGACGTCCCCGCCGGTTCCTTCTATGGCCTGCTCGGCCCGAACGGCGCCGGCAAGACCACCACCCTGTCGATGGCGGTCGGGCTGCTGCGACCGGACGCCGGCTCGGCCGGGGTGCTCGGGCACGACGTCTGGCAGGACCCGGTGACCGCCAAGCGGCTGCTCGGCGTGCTGCCCGACGGGGTCCGGCTGTTCGACCGGCTGACCGGGGCGGAGCTGCTGGCGTACAACGGGTTGTTGCGGGGAATGAACCCGGCGGTTGTCGACCAGCGGGCCGCCGAGTTGCTGGACGTGCTGGCGCTCGGCGACGCCGGTCGGACGCTTGTGGTGGACTACTCGGCGGGCATGAAGAAGAAGATCGGCCTGGCCTGCGCGCTGCTGCACGGCCCTCGGGTGCTGGTGTTGGACGAGCCGTTCGAGGCGGTCGACCCGGTCTCCGCCGCGCTGATCCGGGACATCCTCACCCGGTACGCGACCGGCGGTGGCACCGTGGTGTTCTCCAGTCACGTGATGGAGGTGGTGGAGCGGCTCTGCTCGCACGTGGCGATCCTGGCCGGCGGCACCATCAAGCGGGTCGGGACCATCGACGAGGTCCGGGGCGGTCGCTCGTTGGAGCAGGTCTTCGTCGAGGTGGTCGGCGGGCGCACCGCGACCGGCGAGGAGCTGTCGTGGCTCTCCCGGTGAGCGCGGACGCCACCCCCGCCGCGCCCGTACGGTCGGTCTCCGCTCGACACTTCGCGCGGCTCAAGCTGCGGGTGATGGGCAACAACTTTCGGGGCCAGGGCTGGCGAATCGCCCTGTTCGTCGGCGGCGCGTTGCTCGGGCTCTGGTTCGCGGCCAGCGGTTTCTTCCTCTTCGCCGCGCCGGGCCTGAGCGGCAACGGCACGTACGCGGTGCTGGTCGCGGCGGCCGGTGGTGGGCTGCTGGTGCTCGGTTGGCTGCTGCTGCCACTTGTCTTCTTCGGTGTGGACGAGACACTGGACCCGGCCCGGTTCGCGCTGCTGCCGCTGCCCCGGCGCACGTTGGTGACCGGCCTCTTCGTGGCGGCCCTGATCAGCGTGCCGGTGCTGGCGGCGCTGATCGCGTCGTTCGGGCTGGTGCTGACCGCCTGGTCGTTGGGCGGCTGGTCGGCGGGTCTGGTCGCCGTCGTGGGGGTGCTCGCCGGGCTGCTGCTCTGCGTGGCCGCCAGCCGGGCGGTGACCAGCGCCTTCGCCACCATGTTGCGGTCCCGACGGGTCCGGGACCTGGCGGCCGTGCTGCTGGCGGTGACGGCCGCGCTGCTCGGGCCGTTGCAGGTCTTCGGCCTGGCCGCGCTGCGGGAGGCGGACTGGACCCGGCTGGCCGATGTGGCGACCGTGATCGGTTGGACGCCGCTGGGCGCTCCGTGGACCGTCGGCATCGACGTGGCCCAGGGTCGGGTGTGGGCGGCACCGGTCAAGTTGCTGATCACGGTGCTGGCGCTCGGCGCCCTGCTGGCCTGGTGGTCCCGGTCGATCGAGTCGGCGATGGTGGGTGCGGCGAGCGCAGGTAAGGCCCCGGTGCGACGCGGGGTTGCCGGTGGCGCGGTCGCCCAACTGTTTCCCCGGGTCGCCGGCTGGGCCGGCCGGGACCGGTTCGGCGCCCTGGTCGCCCGGGAGGCCCGTTACTGGTGGCGGGACGCTCGCCGTCGGGCCAACCTGATCACGATCGCGGTGGTCGGCATCTTCGTGCCAGTGATGATCAACGTTACGGGCGGGGACTTCGCGGCCATGGGCGACGAGGGGTTGACGGCGGCGGCCAACGACAGCTCACCTGTCGTGGTCACCATCTCGATGCTGTTCGTGGGCGTGCTCGCCGCCGTCACGCTGGCCAACCAGTTCGGCTTCGACGGCAGCGCGTACGCCGCGAACGTGGTGGCCGGGGTGCCCGGGCGGGTCGAGCTGCGGGCCCGGATGACGGCCTTCTCGCTGTACGTGCTGCCGATGTTGGGCGTCGTCGCGGTGGTGCTGTCGGTGCTGCTCGGTCGACCGGGTTGGATCGGGCTCACCATCGGCAGCCTGGTCGCCACCTACGGCGCCGGGCTGGCGGTGAACTGCCTGGTGTCGGTGCTCGGGGCATACTCGCTGCCGGAGACGAGCAACCCGTTCGCGATGAACAGCGGCGCGGGCCTGACGAAGGGGCTGCTCACCCTGCTGGCCATGCTCATCTCGGCGGTCGCCGCGGTGCCGATGGTGGTGGCCGCCGCGCTGCTCGGTGACGCGTGGCTCTGGCTGGCCCTGCCGGTCGGTGCGGCGTACGGGCTGGGCGCGGCACTGCTGGGCGCGTACGTGGCCGGCGACGTGCTGGACCGACGTCAGCCGGAGCTGCTGGCCACGGTCACGCCGCGCCGTTAACCGGAGCGCCGGCCGGAGCCCTGGGCGGCGTCGGCGACGAAGCCACGCCAGGCGGCCGGAGCGAAGGTGAGGGTCGGCCCGGAACGATCCTTGCTGTCCCGGACCAGGACGACGCCGGGCAGGTTGTCCGCCACCTCGACGCAATTGCCGCCGGAGTCGGTCGACCGCGTTGACGTGCGCCAGCGTGGCTCAATCATCGTCATGGTGTCACCTTTAGCTTCCGGATCAGATCCATTGAGGCGCCTGTGGAGAGCGCCTCGCCGAGCAGACTATCCCACTTGCGATCAATCAATCCGATCATTTCGGGGTCATCCATGACGTTTCCGCGAGCCGCATTCTCCAGGTAGAGCACCCTGTCTCCGTCCGGCAAATCGGCGAACACGAACCCACCGCCGAGGCCGACATGCTCGCCCACGCTCAGTGGGATGACGTGCAGCCGGACGAACGGCAGGTCTGCCACCTCAAGCAATCGGCCAAGCTGGGCATCGAGCACGGCAGGGCCGCCCACCGGCCGGTGAAGGCCCATCTCGTCCACCAGAAAGACGCAATGCGGCGGCATATCCCGGGACAGCAGCAGTTGGCGTTCCAACCGAACCGCGACAAGTTCGTCGACGACAGCCGGCGGATGCAGACCACCAGCCGAGATAACAGCGCGCGCGTATTCCTCGGTCTGGAGAAGACCGGGCACGAGGCATGCCTCGAAGGCACGTAGGCGCGTCGCCTGTTGCTCGTATCCACGCCAGGGGACGAACCAGGATGGACCGTGTTCCTGGTCGGCCGCTTTGAGGAGTTCGGCGAGGAGGCCGCCGGTGGCTAGGGCCTCGTCGGCGGCGACCGCGAACTCCATGGTCGGCCGACGTCGGCCGGTTTCGATGGCGGCGACCGTGGATGGACTCCACTTGGTCAGCGTGGCCAGAGCCTCCTGGGACACCTCGGCACCGGCTCGGGCGGCCTTCAACGCCCGCACCCACATCTCGACGTTCATCCTTACCTCTCCGGTAAGTACGTGACCCCGCTGCGTAGTAAGCCCTGGAATCCTCCCCTCTCCGCGCCCATCCGTCCAGGGTGGATGACACGCGGCCCGGCCGGTGGAGGCGACGTCCCGGCGACTGGGTCCTGCGTTCGGGCCGCCCCGGTCATCCCCCGATCGGGGCGGCCCTCGTCGACTGGGAGGAGATCAGCCATGTTCGGGTTCATCCGTGGCAGGAACGGGGCGCGGTGGTCGTACCGGAAAAGGAACGTTGCCGCGCCGGCGGCCGCGCCGGGCGCGACTGGAGCGGAGCGGTCGGCAGGCCCGCCGGATCAACCACCCGCGTGGGCGAACGGGCCGACGGTGGCCCTGCCGCGACCCGGCCGGGCCGGTTGGCTGACCCCGGCGCAGACCTGGCGCGCGAACGGTGGCCACTGGTGAAGCCCGCGGCGCGGCCAGCGGATCGGACCTCGGACCACGCAAGCGACCGGACGGCGCATCGCACCAGGGATCGGTGTGTCACCGCGAGCGTGATGACTCTCAGGCATCAATATGACTCAGAGGCATCACGGTCATTCGGGTATCGCCCTCCGCCGAGCGGACCGCGCCGCAGCCGGGCGACTCCAAGGCCCCGGACGGCCGGAGGGCCAAGGTGAGCCGGCCACACCTGCCGATGCGGCCGCTGTGGCGGTGTCGGGGCTGCGGCGCGCTCTGGCCGTGTCAGCCGGCGCGGCTGGCGCTGCTCGCGGAGTACCGGCACGACCGCACCGCGCTGCTGTTCTACCTGGGCACGCTGATGGCGGAGGCCGGTGATCAGCTCGCCCGGCTCAACGGGCGCCCCGCCGACCTGCACGCGCGCTTCCTTGGCTGGGCGAGGGTCCGGGGCGGCACAATGTTTCACGTGAATCATGAGCCGGGTGCCGAGATCCACCACACCGACCCGTTCGCGGTGCCGACCGGGCAGCGGTCGCCGGTACGCCGACTGCGTGGCCGCCTCGCCGCACCGGTGACCCTCTGGACGGCACCCGGCCCGGCAGGGCTGACCGTCTCGTCGACCCTGGTGGCCGAGGGGGAACCGGACCGGCTGCTCGGGCTGATCGACCCGGAGTCCGACCTCTGGGCCGCCGTCGAGGAGTCGGGTCGGTTCGCCGTCACGCCGCTCGGCCCGCCGCACCGGCAACTCGCCGACCGGTTCGCCGGCCTCTTTCCCGCCCCGGGCGGGCTCTTCGCCACCGGCGCGTGGATCGAGACGCCGTACGGGCCGGTCCCGGCGGACGCCGCAGGCTGGGCCGGGTGCCGGCTGGACACCGCCCGGGAGTACGGCTGGGGCCTGCTGGTCGAGGCCACGATCGAGGCGGTCGACCTGGCCGAGGAGGCCACCCCCCTGTTGCACTACCGCGGTCGCTACCACGAGCTGCCGGCCTGAACGGACGCCTCGCCCGAGGGCGACCGATCACCGCAGTGACCTGAGTCACTTGGCGCAGCCAGCCAACCGCTCGGCGCACTCGCCGACCGGCGTCGATCTCAGCCTTCCCTGTCGGGGAGTGCGCTCTTTACGGTGCGCGAAACTCCTCTGACGCCTGTGAAGGTGGTGATCCACAAATGTCCACGGACACACCCGCTCCGGCCGCTTCCCAGTCGGACAAGTACCTGGCCGTACAACGGTCGGACGAGTTCGCCGGGCTGCGGCGTGCGCTGCGCGGCTTCGTCTTCCCGATGACCGTCGCTTTCTTCCTGTGGTATGCGCTCTACGTCATTCTCTCCGCGTACGCCCGGGACTTCATGGGCACGAAGCTGTTCGGCAGCAACATCAACGTCGCGCTGGTCTTCGGCCTGCTCCAGTTCGTCTCCACGTTCCTGATCGCCTGGCTCTACTCCCGGTACGCGGACCGGAAGATCGACCCCATCGCGGACCGGATCCGCGCCGAGATCGGGGAGGTGACCCGTGAAGACGGTTCACGCGGTTGAGACGTTCCTCGCGGCTGAGGCGGGCAACCACACCGCCCGCAACCTGACCATCACCCTCTTCCTGGTCTTCGTCGCGGTGACCCTGGGCATCACCATCTGGGCCAGCCGGCAGACCAAGACGGCGACCGACTTCTACGCCGGCGGCCGGTCCTTCTCCGGCTTCCAGAACGGCATGGCGATCGGCGGCGACTACATGTCGGCCGCCTCGTTCCTCGGCATCGCCGGCATCATCGCGCTGTACGGCTACGACGGCTTCCTCTACTCGATCGGCTTCCTGGTCGCCTGGCTGGTGGCCCTGCTGCTGGTCGCGGAGCTGCTGCGGAACTCGGGCCGGTACACGATGGCGGACGTGCTGGCCTTCCGGATGCGTCAGCGTCCGGTGCGTACGGCGGCGGCGGTCTCCACCATCACGGTGTCGATCTTCTACCTGCTCGCGCAGATGGTGGGCGCCGGCGCGCTTGTCGCGTTGCTGCTCGGCATCAAGCCGGGGACGACCTTCCTCGGCATGGACGCGTCCACCGCGAAGATCGCCACCATCATCATGGTCGGCGCGCTGATGATCATTTACGTCACCGTGGGCGGCATGAAGGGCACCACCTACGTGCAGATCGTCAAGGCGTTCCTGCTCATGGGCGGCGCGCTGCTGATGACCATCCTGGTGTTGGCGAAGTTCAACTTCAACCTGTCGGCGCTGCTGGGCCAGGCGGCCGAGGCATCCGGCAAGGGCAGCGCGTTCCTCGAACCCGGCCTGCGGTACGGCGTGGAAGTCGCCGGCAACTCGACGCAGACCTTCTACAACAAGGTGGATCTGCTGTCCCTGGGTATCGCCCTGGTGCTCGGCACCGCCGGCCTGCCGCACATCCTGATCCGCTTCTACACGGTGCCGACCGCGAAGGCGGCCCGTAAGAGCGTGCTCTGGGCGATCGGCATCATCGGCACCTTCTACCTGCTCACCCTGGCCCTCGGCTTCGGTGCGGCGGCGCTGGTGGGCAGCCAGGCGATCACGGCGCAGGACAAGGCGGGCAACACCGCCGCGCCGCAGTTGGCCGAAGCGCTCGGCATCGACTTCTTCGGCGGCGAACTGGGTGGGGCAGCCCTGCTGGCGATCATCGCGGCGGTCGCCTTCGCCACCATCCTCGCGGTGGTCGCCGGGTTGACGCTGGCCTCGTCGTCCAGCCTGGCGCACGACTTCTACGCGAACGTGCTGAAGAAGGGCGAGACGTCGGAACGGCAGGAGGTGCGGGTCGCCCGGATCTCGGCCCTGGGGATCGGCGCGGTGTCGATCGCCCTGTCGATCTTCGCGCAGAACCTCAACGTGGCGTTCCTCGTGGCGCTGGCCTTCGCGGTCGCCGCCTCGGGCAACCTGCCGGCGATCCTCTACAGCCTCTTCTGGCGGCGGTTCAACACGTCCGGCGCGGTGTGGGCGATCTACGGCGGGCTGCTCTCGGCCGTGCTGCTGGTGTTCTTCTCGCCGGTGGTCTCCGGTGCGGCGACCTCGATGTTCCCGGACCACGACTGGCAGTGGTTCCCGCTGTCCAACCCGGGCATCCTCTCCATCCCGTTCGGCTTCCTCTGCGGGTGGATCGGCACGATCATCTCCAAGGAGCACGACGAGGACAAGTACGCCGAGCTGGAGGTGCGCGCCCTCACCGGCTCTGGCGCCCACTGATCGCGGTACCTGTCGAGGGGCCCCCTGCTGACGCGCGACGTCAGCAGGGGGCCCTCCCGCGATTTCGGGGCTCGGTAGGCTGAGCGGTATGAAGGTTGCTGAGCGCTTTGGTTCCGGTCACCGCGTCCTCGTCACCGGCGGAGCTGGCTTCGTCCCGTCGCACCTGGTGGACTCGCTGATCGCCCGAGGTTGCACGGTGGTGGCGCTGGACAACTTCGTGACCGGCTCCAAGGAAAACGTCGCCCATCTGCTTGATCGGCCGACCTTCACCCTCGTCGAGGCGGACATCTCCGAGGGCCTGCCGACCCACCACCCGGCGTTGGCCGAGCGGTTCGACGCGATCCTGCACATGGCCTCGCCGGCCAGCCCCACCGACTTCGCCCACCTGCCGGTGGAGATCCTCCGGGTCGGTTCGGTCGGCACCCTGCACCTGCTGGAGCGCGCGGCCGCCGACGGCGCCCGGTTCCTGATGGCCTCCACGTCCGAGGCGTACGGGGACCCGAAGGAGCACCCGCAGCGGGAAACCTACTGGGGCAACGTCAACCCGATCGGGGTCCGCAGCGTCTACGACGAGGCCAAGCGCTTCTCCGAGGCCGCGACGATGGCGTACCACCGCTACCGCGGGCTCGACGCGGCGATCGTCCGGATCTTCAACACGTACGGCCCGCGGATGCGCCCGGACGACGGCCGCGCCATCCCCACCTTCATCTCCCAGGCGCTGCGCGGCGAGCCGATCACCGTGCACGGCACGGGCAACCAGACCCGGTCCATCTGCTTCGTCGAGGATCTGGTGCGCGGCATCCTGCTGCTGCTCGACTCGACCGAGACGGGCCCGGTCAACTGCGGCACCGAGCACGAGCTGACCATGCGGCAACTCGCCGAGTTGATCGTGTCGCTCTCCGACAGCACCTCGAAGGTGACCTATGTCACCCGCAGCTCGGACGACCCGGAGATGCGCCGGCCGGATCTCACGCTCGCCCGTGAACTGCTCGGATACGAGCCGTCGGTCGCGCCCGAAGATGGCCTTCGACGCACGATCGAGTACTTCCGCGCGCGGCTAGGGTAACCGGATCTTCGCGTACGGCCTGCCGCTGAGTGTCGCCTGAAGGCGGCGGTGGCTCTCGCTACGTACCCTGAGTTACATGTCCGCGACCTCGTCTGCCGGCGTCCCACATCCGTACCTGCACCGCAGCGCCGGGCGCGCGTCGGTGCCCGGCCCCGACCGGGGCGCCTCCGGGCGTGCGCGTCCGACCGAGGCGCGCTTCTACCCGTCGTACGACGAGGAGCAGCCTCGGTCCGGCGGCCCGACAGGCCCCGGCGGGCCCGGCGGCCCGGGTGGCGTCGGTGGGCCGGGGCGGCGGGGCCCACGGCCGCGTTGGGGCCGGATCGCCCTGGTGGCCGGGGCCGCGGTGCTGGTGCTGGCGCTGCTCGGCAGCGTCGGCGCCTGGTTGTACGCCCGCAACCTCAACAGTGACCTGGCCCGCACCGACCCGTTCGCGGAGATCACCGGTGGTCGGCCGGCCAAGACCGTCGACGGCGCGCTGAACATCCTGCTGGTCGGCAGCGACTCGCGGGATCCGGACGCGCCCGTCGACAGCAAGAGCCAGTGGCGGGCCGACACGATCATCGTCATGCACATCCCGGCCGACCACCAGGAGGCCTACCTGGTCTCCATCCCCCGGGACCTGTACGTGCCGATCCCGAAGAGCGCCGGCGCGGCCTGTGACTCCGGCTCCCGCGCGAAGATCAACGCGGCGTTCGCGTTCGGTGGGCTGCCGCTGGCGGTACGCACCGTGGAGTGCTTCACCGACGTTCGGATCGACCACGTGATGGCGATCGACTTCGGCGGTTTCAAGGAGGTCACCGACGCCCTCGGCGGGGTGGACCTGAAGGTCGAGCGAACCGTCACCTCGATCCACAAGCCGTACCGGACGTTCACCAAGGGCACCAACCACATGGACGGCGCGGAGGCACTGGACTGGATCCGGCAGCGCAAGCAGTTCCCGGACGGGGACTTCGCCCGGATGCGGCACCAGCAGGAGTTCCTTCGGGCACTGATGGACAAGGCGGCCAGCACCGGCACGCTGGCGAACCCGAAGAAGCTCAACGATTTCCTCAAGTCGGTGACCGCGGCCGTAACCGTCGACCAGACTTTCTCGGTTACAGACATGGCGCTGCAGTTCCGTAACCTGCGCGGCCAGAACCTCACGTTTGTGACCAGCCCGAACTCGGGCAGCGACACGATCAACGGCGAGTCGGTGGTGGTGTCGGACCGGGAGAAGGCGCTCGCGATGTACCAGGCCATGTCGGCGGACACGATGGCCGACTGGGTCAAGGCCAACCCGCCGAAGAGCAACGACGGCGGCTGAGCGCGGCCCGGGGGCACCAGCCGTTCGGGTCATCGAACAGCGACGATCGACTGAGTGTGCGAAATTCGACGTCCGGATTGACCCGGGATGAACTCGCCAAGTCGATTTGATGTACGTACAGTGGTGCCGCCCCCTCCTGATCACGAGCTGGAGCACGCATGCCGGTTCAGGCCAGTCGTCGCCCTTCTTCCCCCGGGTCCACCGCCCCCAGCGGTCGAGTCGCTGCGGCCATCCCAGCTCAGGCACGCCCCTCGGGCGGCGGGCCGGGTGCCCGCCCGCCCGGCAGCGGCGGTGGTGGCGGCGGTGGCGACCGCCCAGGTGGTGGCGGGTCGAAGAAGCGGACCAAGCGCAAGGACCCGCTCTGGGCCAAGCTGACAGTGGTCTTCGGTGCCGTGCTGATGCTGAGCAGCGGGGTGGCCATCGTCGGCAGCAAGGCCCTGATCGGGCAGGCGACCGGCGGCATCGCGAAGGGCAACCTGCTGGGTGAGGCCGGCAAGTCCGACGCCGAGGGCGGCGCGAGCCTGGACGGCCCGATCGACATGCTGCTGCTCGGCGTGGACGCACGGGAGCGCTGGGCCGCCGACGACGTTCGGTCGGACAGCATCATCATCCTGCACATTCCGGCCACGCACGACCAGGCGTACCTGATCTCCATCCCCCGGGACACCGAGGCGCAGATCCCAGCGTTCAAGAAGAGCGGCTACGGCGGCGGCAGCGGGAAGATCAATGCCGCGTTCCAGGCTGGTGCCGCCAACGGTGGCGGCTGGGAGGGTGGCGCCCAGCTGATGGCCCAGACGATCAAGCGGCTCACCGGGGTCAGCTTCGACGGCGCGGCGATCATCAACTTCGGTGGCTTCAAGAACGTCATCGACACTCTGGGCACGGTGCGGATCTGCGTCAGCCAAGAGGTCAAGTCGCTGCACATGTCGTACGTCGACGGCAAGCCGATGTGGAACGCGGACGCCAAGAAGACCGGCAAGCAGCGGACCCCGGTGGTGCACAAGAAGGGCTGCCAGGAGATGGAGGGTTGGGCGGCGCTCGACTACTCCCGCCAGCGCAAGACCCTCAAGAACGGCGACTACGACCGGCAGGCGAACCAGCAGCAGCTGATCAAGGCGATGGCCAAGAAGGCCACCGCGGGCGGGATGTTGACCAACCCGGCCAAGATGAACCAGCTGATCAAGGCGGCGGGCGGCTCGCTCGTGCTGGACACCGGCGGCGTGGCCATCGAGGACTTCATCTTCACCATGCGCGGGGTCACCGGCAACGAGCTGACCATGCTGAAGACCAACAACGGCACCTTCAACGCCAACGGCAACAACACCGAGGGCCTGAACGAAGAGACCATGGCGATGTTCCGGGCCGTCAAGCAGGACAAACTCGCCGAGTTCGTCTTCACGCACCCCGAGGTGATCTCCACCCGCAAGTGAGGGCCGTAGTCGCGGAAAGCCAGCGACGACCTCGTCACCGCCCGTAGCCTGACGTGAGCAGGTTTCACGTATCGGCTGCGGGGAGGCGGTCACGTCCAGGTGGGGACGGAACGCGGCGGGTCGGGCCGGAGCGGCCCCGTCCGCCCGGCCACGTAACGCCCGCGGGTCGCGGATCCTGCTCGGCGTCGGCCTGGCCCTCGTGCTGCTGGCGGGGCTCGCCGTGGCCGGGCTCAAGACGCTCAGCCACCGGTACGACCGCACGGTGGCCAAGGAGCAACTGCTCGACCCCGACGCCCGCACCGAGCGCACCGACCTGGACGGGCCGCTCAACTACCTCCTGGTCGGCTCCGACCGGCGCCCGGGCGGCAGCGGCCCGGACCAACGCTCGGACACCATCCTCATCGTGCACGTCCCCGCCGGGCAGCGGGAGGCGTACCTGGTCTCCATCCCGCGTGACCTGCTGGTCGCCATCCCGCCGGCGAACGGCTTCGGCGGCGGCCAAGACAAGATCAATGCGGCGTACGAGCACGGCGGCGGCGGGCAGGCCGGCGCCCAACTGCTCTCCGCCACCCTGCACCGGCTCACCGGAATCCGGTTCGACGGCGCCGCCCTGATCGACTTCTCCGGCTTCCGGAAGGTCATCGACCTGCTCGGCGGGGTGCAGATGTGCGTGGACACCGAGGTCCGCTCGATCCACACCAACCGTGTCTTCCCCACCGGGTGCCACCAGATGGACGGGGCGCAGGCGCTTGACTACGTTCGACAGCGATACGACCTGCCCGGCGGAGACTACGACCGGCAACACCACCAGCAGCAGTTGCTCCGGGCGATGCTGGACAGCGCCGGCCGGGCGGACCTGCGGAGCAACCCCGTCAAACTGGACCAGGTGCTCCGGGCGGTCGGCGGCTCGTTGACCGTCGACACCAACGGCGTACCCCTGGAGGACCTGCTCCTCGCGCTACGCGCGCTGCCGCCCGACGGGATGCGCGGCGTCCAGGTGCCCTCCTCGCCGCAGACCATCGACGAGGTCTCGTACGTGGTGCTGGACAACGGGGGCAACGGGCTCTTCGAGGCTCTTCGCGGCACGCGGGTGCCGGCCTGGGCGCAGGCCAACCCCCACTGGGTGACCCGGTTGTGACGGTGCCGACGGCCCGGCCGCTGCCGAACCGGGCCAGGAGGATCTAGTGTTGCTTCCTGTGTTCGGACCCCAGGTTCCCACCGTGCCCGTGACCGAGATCGCCGCCGAGACCTACCTGCTGGACGTGCGGGAGGACGACGAGTGGGCGGCCGGCCACGCGCCCACCGCCCACCACCTGCCGATGATGGAGCTGCCGGCCCGCATGGCCGAGGTGCCCACCGACCGGGAGGTGGCGGTCGTCTGCCGTTCCGGCGGGCGCTCCGCCCAGGTCGTCGCCTACCTGATCAACAACGGCTGGGAGCAGGTGCGCAACGCCGACGGCGGGATGCGCCAGTGGGCTGCGGTCGGCCGACCGGTGGTCGACGCGAACGGGCAGCCCGGCCAGGTCATCTGAGGACGGCGGAATGGGCGGGCCACTGGTCTTCGCGCACCGCGGCGCCTCGTACGACCTACCCGAGCACACCCTCGCCGCGTACCTGCGCGCTCTCGACGAGGGCGCCGACGGCCTGGAGTGTGACGTCCGGCTGACCCGGGACGGGCATCTGGTCTGTGTGCACGACCGACGACTCGACCGCACCAGCAACGGTCGCGGCCTGGTCAGCGCCCGTACGCTCGCCGAGCTGGACGCCCTGGACTTCGGCTCGTGGCACCCGGGCAGCGCCCCGAACGGCGACCTGCCGCCGGACGAGTCGCACACCCGGCTACTGACCCTGGCCCGGCTCCTGGACGCGGTGCTCGCCGCCGGTCGGCCGGTCCGGCTGCTCATCGAGACGAAGCACCCGTCCCGCTACGGCTCGCACGTGGAACGGCGGCTGGTCAGCCTGCTGCGCCGGTACGGGCTGGCCGACCCCGCGCCGGACGACCCGGTCCAGGTCACCGTCATGTCGTTCTCCCCGCTGGCGGTCCGCCTGGTGCACGAGCTGGCCCCGACGCTGCCCACCGTGCTGCTGCTGGAGCTGTTGCCGCGCTGGTTTCCGTTGAGTCGGCTGCCGTTCGGCGCCCGGGTCGCCGGGCCGGGCATCGACCTGGTCCGGGCCCGCCCGCAGCTGCTGCCCGCACTGCGCGCGGCCGGCAACCAGGTGTACGTCTGGACTGTCAACGAACCGACCGACCTGGAGCTGGTGCTGGCCGCCGGGGTGGACGGGATCATCACCGACCGCCCGGCGTACGCCCTCGCCCGGCTGAACCGCTGACCCCATCGGCGGGCGGGGGGTGCCCAAAACCGGGTCGGCGGGGCAGACTCGGCACATGCCGGAGCGTATCGATTTTCCCGCTCTCCTCGCCGGCCACACCGTCGTGATCGAGATGATCAACTCTGGGGACGCGGGCCTGCCGGTCCTCACCCAACTGCTCCGGGTGGCCCAGCCGGCGCTCGGCGCGGCCGGGATGGCGTTCGTCGAGTTCGGCCCGACCGGCGGTCGCGTGATCGCCGCGACCGGCGCGGCGGAGTGGGCCCTCGGTCGACCGCTGGCGGTCGACGACCCGGACACCGTCCGCCTGCTCTCCGGGCCACGGGTGAGCCAGGTGCGGGTGGGTGACCTCAACGGCAAGCTCGCCGGCGAACTTGCCGGCAGCGGCCTGCGCCGAATGGTGGTCTCCCGGGCCGAGATCGGCGGTCACACAGTCGGCAGCCTGCACGCGCTCTATCCGGGCGATGACGAGCCGGGCACCGAGCAGCAGGGGGTGGTCGCCTACCTCGCCTCCTGCGTCGGGCACATGTACGGCGACCAGAGTGGCCTGCCGGTGCACGGCGACGGCCCGGTGGTGGCGGCCCTCGCCGACGGGCTCGCCGTCGTCGACCGGGACGGCCACGTCCGGCTCTGGAACCCGGCCGCCGCCCAGGTCACCGGCCGGACGGTCGAGCAGGCGCTGAACCACCCGCTGCCGTTCCCGCTGCCGCCCTCCGGGCAGGTTCGGGACCACCGGATGCCGGACGGCCGCTGGCTGCGGATCACCTCCGGCGACCTGCCCGGCCCGGGCACGTTGCGGGTCGTCACCTTCCGCGACATCACCGACCAGCAGCGCCGCGACCACGACCGGGAACTGTTCGTCGCGGTGACCAGCCACGAGCTGCGCACCCCGGTCACCGTCATCAAGGGGTACGCGGACACCCTCACCGACCACTGGGAGTCGCTGACCGAGGTCGACCGACGGCAGGCGGCTCGGGTGATCGGGCAACGCGCCAACGAGCTGGCCCGACTGGTCGATCGTCTTCTCAGCTCGGCGGCCGAGGCGGGGCCGGGCGACGACCCTCCCACCCCGTTCGACCTCGGCGAGGCGCTGCGCTCCGCCGTCGTGGACCTGCCGGCCGAGTTGCGCCGCCGGCTGGTGCTCCGCCTCCCGGGCGATCTGCCCAAGGCGCTCGGTCACCGGCCCAGCCTGGCCACCGTGCTTACCGAGTTGACGACAAACGCCGGCAAGTACTCGGCACCTGACTCTCCCATCGAGATCACTGCTTCCGGCGACGGTCGACTTGTGGCGTTCCGGGTCAGCGACCAGGGCATCGGCATCCGACCCGAGCACGTGGAACGGGCGTTCGACAGGTTCTGGCAGGGCGAGTCGGGCGACCGTCGCGGTTACCCGGGGGCCGGGCTCGGCCTCTATCTCGTCCGCAGGATCGTTGAACAACAGAATGGATGGGTATCCCTACGTCCGAGGACCGGCGGCGGTACGGTCGCAGAGGTGCGGCTACCACGCGGTTGACCAGGGGTGGCGCGACGTGGAGGCGACGGTGGCAGCGGCAGCGACGGCAGCAGCGAGGGATCGATCCTGGTGCGTGGTGGTTCCCCACCACCCGGGCGGGGCACGGCTGGCCCGACACCGGCTCGCCGCCGAGCTGGCGGACGTCGTACCCCCGACGCTCCTCGCGGACCTGATCGCGGTGCTCGCGGAGCTGGTGGGCAACGCGGTGCGGCACGCCAGACCTCTGCCCGGCGGCGTGATCCGGGTTGCCTGGCAGCTGCGGCCGTCGGCCGAGGGCGCACGAATCCAGTTGCGGGTCACCGACGGCGGCGGCCCGGGCGCCGGGCCACGGCTGCGGACGGCCAGCCCGGACGCGGCGGACGGGCGCGGGCTGCACATCGTGGCCGGCCTGGCCAGCCGCTGGGGTGTCGAACAGGACGGCATGGGCCAGCGCGTCTGGGCGGAGTTCGACCCGGTGCCGGCACCCCGACCCGACCTGGTGCCGGCGGGCTGAGTGTGGCTCGGGCGGGTCCCGGCCACGGCGAGCCGCCCGGGGCTCTAGGCTGTGACGCCGTGAGTAAGCGTCGAAAGAGCCAACGCAGCGCCACCGACACCGCCCCTCGTCGCGAGAAGGTGCGGGACGTCTTCGTGCCGCGTCCGTTCGACGGGCTGGTCGACGAGTCCGAGTGGATCGCGCTGCGTGAGTTGGTGCCCGCCGCCTCCGCCCCGCTGCGGCTGGCGCCCGCCCTGGTCGAGGAGTTCGGTGACCGGGAGGCGACGCTCGCCACGGTGCTGCCGATGGCCGCCCCGGCGATCACCAAGCCGGACGGCCGGGTGCTCATCGGTCTCCAGCGCCACCAGCAGTCCGGCGACGTCTCCCGGGATCTGGCCGACGCGTTGCTCAGCGCGCTGCGCACCGAGCCGGGCGGCCAGGTGGCCGTGCCGCCACTGCCCGGCCCCGGCCCTCGTCTGCAGGACATCCTCGTGGACGGTCCACTGGACATCACCATGCACGACGGTTTCGACTTCTGGCTCGACCCCGGGGCCGCCGACGATCCGACCGTCCAGGCGTCGCTGGAGCGGGCGAACGCGGCCATCTACCCGACGGTCCGGTTGACCGCGGCGAAGGCCGCGTACTGGTGTCAGGTTCCGGAGAAGGCCCACGTGCGCTGGGTGCTGCCGGACGACGAGGACGCCGCGCTCGACGCGCTGGCCCGCCTCGGCGCGGCCGGCACGCTGACCCTCGGCGAGCAGACCAAGTTCGCCGGCATGTTCCGCGCGCACGGTCGACTCGTGCCGGTCTGGGACCTGCCGGAGGAGACCCCGGCGGCGGAGTGGGAGGAGCCGGTGACGCAGTTCGCCAAGCGGTACGCGGAGGCGCTCACCGTCACCGACCCACTCGACGCCGCCGGCCGTCGAGCCCGTCATGGGCTGCTCGGCCGCCAGCTCACCCTGCGCTGAGCCCGTCGCCCGGTTCAGCCGGCGACGGGTAGCGGGTCGCGGCTGATCGGGCAGGACATGCAGCGCGGTCCGCCGCGGCCGGAGCCCAACTCGGAGCCGGCGATCGGGATCACATCGATGCCGGCCCGCTCCAGTTGGGCGTTGGTCTCGGTGTTGCGCTCGTAGCCGACGCAGAGCCGGGGAGCCAGCGCGAGGGTATTGTTGCCGTCATCCCACTGCTCGCGTTCCGCGGTGACCGGATCCAGCCCGGTGTCGATGACCCGGAGCAGGTCGAGGTCCATCGCGTCCGCGGCGGCCCGTAGGAACGGTGCCGGCCCGTCCACCCGCGGGTCCTCGCCGTCCGCCCCGGCGATCACCGTGTACGCGGACAGCGCGCTCGCGATGTTGGGATACATCAGCACGGCGTCCACGTCGACCATCGTGCACACGGTGTCGAGGTGCATGGTGGCGCGCTTCTGGGCGATCGGCACCACCAGGATGGTGTGGGCCAGGCCGGCGGCGAAGACCTGCCGGCTGAGACGTTCGGCGCCGGCCGGGGTCGTCCGCTCGCCCACCCCGACCGCCAGCACCCCGGGTGCGAGCAGCAGCACGTCCCCGCCCTCCAGGTGCTCCAGGCCGGGGCGGTAGACGAACTCGGTGCCGGCGAACCGGGGGTGGTGGCGGTAGATGGCGTCGGTCAGGGTGGTCTCGCGGCGGCGGGCCGGCATGGCCAGGCTGGTGACGCCGACCCGGTCGCCGATCCACAACGACGAGTCGCGGGTGAACAGCAGGTTGGGCAGCGGATCGATGACGAAGTCGTGTCGGTCCATCATCGTGTAGACCAGTCCGCCCGGTCGCTCCGAGCTGATCCGCAGCTCCTCGTGGGCCAGCCCGGCGGTGAGCACGTCGGCCAGGGCGGCCGGGTCCAGGTAGGCGAGGTGGTCGGCGACGCGGGAGCGCAGGGTGTCGCCGAGCCGTCGGGAGCGCAGCACCTGCTCGGTGAGTTCGGCCCGGGCGTCCGCGACGGCAAGCGTCTCGGCCAGCAGGGTGGCGAGGTAGAGCACCTCCACGCCGCGCTCGCGAAGGGCGGCGGCGAACGCGTCGTGCTCCTCCTGGGCGCGCCCCACCCACGGGATCGCGTCGAACAGGAGCGAGTCGTTGTTGCGTGGGGTGAGCCGGGCCAGTTCGGGGCCGGGCCGGTGCAGTAGTACCGTGCCGAGCCGTCCGACTTCACTGTCGACGTAGTGGGTCACTCCCGCAGCGTAGGGCAGGGTTTAGCGGCATCCGAGAAAAGAACTGTGGATGAATATGGCATTCATCCACAGTCACTCCGGCGCTCCGGCTTGCCGAACACCGGTAGTGGCAACGTAGGGTAGTGAGGACATAACTTCGAGGGACCTTTTGCCGGAGGTCGCGATGACTGTCTTTCCCGCACGACGAGCCGCACCGTCCGCTCGGGCACTGCCGCCCGTCGCGGTGCCACACCCCCGCGTCGAGGCGCCGGGGGTTCTCGAGCCAGTCCGTCCGACACCGCTCGAATGGGCCCGCCGCCGTCGGGCCGAGCGGGGCGCACGCCGCCTGGAGGCGGCCGGGGCACGGGCGTTGGGCCAACTCGATCATCTCGGGCCCGCCTGGCACGTGATCGAGTGGCCGCGCACCGACGTGACAGACGTCCTCGACCGCGCTCAGGACGACCGGGCCGGGTTCCTCGCCATCGGGCCGAGCGGTCTCTTCGCCGTGACCATCGCCGACCACGGCCGGGCCAGGGTGCTCGTCGCCGGAGACGTGGTGCAGATCAACGGCAAGCGTCCCCCGTACGTGGCCGAGTCCCGCCGGGACGCCAAGCGGGCCAGCAAGGCGCTCTCCGAAGCGGTGGGGCTGCCGGTTCCGGTGACGCCGGTGCTGACCTTCGTCGGCTCCGGCGTGATCAGCGTCTACGGCCTTCCGAAGGACTGCCTGATGGCCACCCACCGGGAACTGGACCGGCTGCTCGTGGCCGGTGGCAGCCGGATCAGCCCCGCCACCGCCGAGAAGCTTTCCCGAGTCGCACAGCACCCCGCCACCTGGCTGAACGGCACGTACCGTCCAACTGCCGACTACCGGTGGTACGACGAGGGCCGAACGGCCGCTGACAAGCCGGCCCACCGCCGGTAACGTCACCGGCGACGCCACGCGACTCCGGTCCCCCCGTTCACCTCACCGGTCTCCGCGCCGTCACCGGTCGCTGCGGTCAACGCCGCGCCCCGGTGACCCGGTGCGCTCGGTGATTCGTCGGCGACCCGCTAGCGTGGACAGTCGATCGGTGCACATAGGAGGCGCGGTGGCCCACGTCGAACTTTCGCTCTCGGAAGCGTTCGTGCCGGCGGCGCGGGCGTCGACAGAGCCGGAGTCCGACAATGTCGGCCAATGGTCGTCGACAGTCTCCCGGGCCGATGAGCCGTGTCTGCTGATCGACGCCGACACCCGGGTGGTGGCGATCTCCACGGCCGGCTGCGAGCTGCTCTGTCTCGGTGAACCGGACGGGCTGATCGGCCGACCGCTGCTCGACGGCGGGCTACGTCTGCTCGACTTCACCGCCAACCGGGGCGAGCTGACCGAAGCCGAGATCGACAAGATCCCGCCCCTGCTGGCGCTCTCCTCCGGCCGACTCGCCCGTGGGCTACTCCGGGTGCAGGCCGCCTCGGCGAACAGCTCCGACGCGACAGTCGACGCGATCTCCACCCCGGTGCTCACCGACGGCACCGTCGCTGGCTCACTCACCTTCTTTTCCGAGGTCTGACCTGCGGCGGAGTGTGTCCTTCGCCGCACGCGGCGTTGCCGGCGTCGGCCGGTACGAAGGCCGTAGGGTGCCCTCATGCTCGATATCGATCTGCTGCCGGGGGAATACGCAGTGTGTCGGTTGGCCGCCGGCACGACCCTGCCGTACGCGCTGTCGAGCGGGCTGAGCGGCGCGGACGTGGTGACGGTGAGCTGGACCTCCGACGGGATCTCCGTGATCTGCCCGGCCGACCGGGCACCGGCGCAGGCCGTGGTGGAGACGACCTGGCGCTGTCTACGGGTCACCGCCCCGGTGGCGCTGGCCGGCACCGGCAGCCTGGCCGCGCTCGTCGACCCGCTCGCCGAGGCACGGGTCAGCGCCGTCACGTTCTCCACGTTCGACACCGACTATCTGCTGGTGCCGACCGTCCGACTGACCGAGGGCAGGGCCGCGCTCCAGCGCGCCGGGCACCGCGTCACCGGCTGACCTTCACCCGATCGGCCGCTCGCCCTACGATGGGCACGGCCACCCCGGCCGCGACGAATTCTCCGATGTCCCGAGGATCGGCCCGTGCCGTTCACCCCACCCCACCCCGCGTCCCCCTCAGCGCGGACGACGGTTCACACCCCATCGGCGACTCCTGGCCGGCCAGCCGACCGCGTTCCTGCGCGTACCCTCGCCCGAGTCCTGCCGATGGCCGTCGCGGCGCTCGGCGTCGCCGTGCTGGCCGGCTGCGGCGCCCCACCCGGGCTCGGAGAGCCGACCGGCGTCCCCACCCACACCGCGACCCCGACGACGACCGGCCCGAGCACCGCACCGGCGACCCCGCCGGCCACCACACCGTCTCTCGGTACGGTCACGCCCACCCCCGACGCCGGGTTGGTCGCGACGGCCTGCCGCAACGGGCCGACCGGGCAGCGGGTGCTGCAACTGTTGCGCGGCCGGGCCGGAGTGCTGCCGGCGAACGTCCGGGTCAAGGTCCGCACCGGGCCGCTCTGCGCCGGCGACTGGCAGTTCACCGTGCTGACGGTGACCGGGCACGAGGAACTCCAGGTGGTCACCCGGGGCGAGCCCAGCGCCCCGGTGCTGGTCACCGCAGGTACGGACGTCTGCACCATCGAGGTACGCGCCACCAGCCCGGCCGGGATCCGCGCCCTCGCCTGTGACGCCGGCCCGGCCAACGGGCCGGGTGCGTAGGCTGATCAGCATGCCGGGAACACCGCCGACACGTTTCGTCTACCTCGGGCCGGAGGGCACCTTCGCCGAGCAGGCCCTGCGCTCCGTGCCCGCCGCCGAGCGCGGCACCCGTACGCCCGCGCGCAGCGTCGGAGAGGCGCTGGACAGCGTCCGCGCCGGCGACGCCGACGCCGCGCTGGTGCCACTGGAAAACTCGATCGGCGGCGCGGTGGGCGTCACGCTGGACGAGATGGCCGAGGGCGAGCCGTTGGTGATCACCCGGGAGGTGATCCTGTCGGTGGAGTTCGTGCTCGCCGCGCGGCCCGGCACCTCGCTGACGTCGATCCGCGCCGTGGCGGCCCACCCGCAGGCGTCCACCCAGTGCCGGGGCTGGCTGCGCGACCACCTGCCCGACGCCGTGGTGGTCGACGTGCTCTCCAACGGCGCGGCCGCAGCCGGTGCCGGCGCGGGCGAGTACGACGCGGCGATCTGTGCACCGATCGGCGCCGCCCGGCACCGACTCACCACACTCGCCGACAAGATCGCCGACCACCCGGACGCGGTGACCCGGTTCGCGCTGGTGTCCCGGCCCGGGCCGCCACCGCCGCCGACCGGTGACGACCTCACCTCGCTCGCGGTCTACATCGCTCACGACCGGGTCGGCGCGCTGCTGTCCGTGCTGATGGAGTTGGCCGTCCGGGGGGTCAACCTGACCCGGATCGAGTCTCGTCCGACCGGCGAGGCGCTGGGCCGCTACGTCTTCTTCCTGGACTGCACCGGCCACGTGGTCGACGTACGCCTCGGCGAGGCGCTGCAGGGGCTGCGCCGGGTCTGTGCCGACGTCCGCTTCCTGGGCTCCTATCCCCGGCACCGGTGGGCCGAGGTGGGCGAACGCCCGGTCCCCGCGCCGGCGGGCCTCTCCGACGTCGACTATGCCGACGCGGCGGCCTGGTTGGCCCGACTGCGGACCGGTGAGTTGACCTGACCGGGGCGGGGCGCCCCCCGAAGATCAGGAGCGCCCGCGCCGCTGCGGTCAGCTCAGCAGACCGCCGAGCAAACCGCCCTCCTGCTGCTGCTGGCCGCTGCCCAGGACCGGCGGCTCCTCGGACGGCTGCACCACCACGAAGCCCTGACCGGCGAAGCTCATGGTGAACGACTCACCGGTGCGACGGCCCAGCAGCGTGCCGAGGCCGAGCTGCTCGGCGCGGTGGTAGCCGGTCTGGAGGTTGGCCGACCAGCAGACCGCGGCCTGCGGGTCGACGTACGTCGGTGCGTCCACGTTGAGCACGACCGGGGTGCCCTTGGTGGTGATGGCGATGCGCCCGTAGCCGCTGAACACACAGTTGAAGAGGCCGGACGAGGACGCCATCCCGGCGCCGCCGACCATCCTGATGTCGTACTGGAGGGTGGAGTCGAAGGCGAGCACGCTGCTGCCGTTGATGGAGAGGGCGTCGCCCGGCTCCAGGTCGATGATGTGCACGTCCTTGGCCAACTCGGCGAGGAAGACGTCGCCCTGGCCGGAGACCTTCATCAGCGGGACGCCCTCGCCGGTGAGCTTCTGCTTGAGGAACTTGCCGAGCCCGCCTGAGCCCAGCGCCTGGAACTGCACATTCCCCTGGTAGGCAACCATCGACCCGACCCGGGCCATCGCCTCGCCGTTGAGCTCGATCTTCAACATCTTGGAGTTCTGCAACCGCATGCCGGGCTGCGCGGACTCCTTCTCCAGATTCTCCGCGGAGAACAGCTCGCTGCGCATGAAAGGGCCTCCTGAATAGGGTCGCGTTCGCTGCACCGACGGTAGGCGACCACGGCAAGCACCGGCCATCGGCCGGGCGGCACGGTCGGACGGGCGGCGGGTTCAGCCCCAACCGAGGGCGTGCAACCGCGCGTCGTCGATGCCGAAGTGGTGCGCGATCTCGTGCACCACTGTCACCGCCACCTCGTCGATGACGTCCTCGTCGTTGTCGCAGATCCGCAGGATCGGATGGCGGTAGATGAAGATTCGGTCGGGCAGCACCCCGGAGTAGTCCCAACCGCGCTGGGTCAGCGCATGCCCCTCGTAGAGGCCGAGCAGGTCGACCTCTCCCGGTGGCGGGTCGTCCTCGACCAGGATCACCACGTTGTTCATCAGGCCGAGCAGTTCTTCGGGCACGTCGTCGAGGGCCTCGCCGACCAGCTCCTCGAAGCGCTCACGGCTCATCTCCACCGGCACCTCGCCCATTGTGCCCGAAGCGGGGGCACGCGGCCCGTCCTGCTGAATGACCGTGGCCGTCAGCCCGCACATGCACGGAAGAAGCGACCACCCTGGACCGGGCGGAGGCTCCTTCCGTGGACGTGCGGTGTGGGTCGACTCGCTCAGGCGGCCAGGCGGGCGCTGAGGGTGATCTCGGCACCCGGCGAGAGCAGGCGGGAGATCGGGCAGTTGGCCTTGGCGGCCTCGGCGAGCTTCTGGAACTCCGCGTCGTCGATCCCCGGGACCTGGCCGACGGTCTCCAGGTCGATCCGGGTAACGCTCATGCCGGCGTCGGTCTTGTCGAGGTGCACCTTGGCGGTGGTCTCGACCGAGGTGGCCGTCGAGCCCGCGTCGGCAAGCGCCTTCGAGAACGCCATCGAGAAGCAGCCGGCGTGCGCGGCGGCGATGAGCTCCTCGGGATTGGTGCCCTCACCCTCCTCGAAGCGCGACTTGAAGGAGTAGTTGCCGGACAGGCCGCCCTTACCGGTGCGGATGGTGCCCGCGCCCTCGGTGAGATTGCCCTGCCACTGTGCTGAAGCGGTACGGATTGGCATGAGACAAACGCTAGCGGAAAGGCGCCCGCCGAGCGACAGACCGGCGCGCTCACCGGCCCTGCGATCCCTGTCACCGCCAGCTTGCTGTGCCATGATGCGACGCAGGTCCGTGACCGGCGGAAGGGTGGCTGATGTCCGAGGAGCTTCCAATCCCGCGGCAGGGCGACCGATCCGAGGCCCCGGCGGTGATCGAGTGGGGTGCCGTCGACCCGGCTCCGCGACGCCGGTTCAGTTGGTCCCTGGCCGACTTCGCGCAGGATCCTCGGTTGCCCCTGCTGCTCGCCGGGCTGGGCGCGGTGGCGGCGATCGCCTCACTCATTGGTGAGTGGCTGGTGTTGAGCCTGCCCAACGGCGGGCCCGAGGGGAACACGACGATCGAGGTGCCCGCCGGGGTGTCCGAGGTCGGCGGCTTCGGGGTCGGCTACCTGATCGGGCTCCTCGCCCTGGTCTGCACCGTGGCGCTGGCGTTGCGCGGCACGGCTGCCGTACGGCCCAACGCCCGGCTGGCCGGTCTCACCCTGGCCGGCGCCCTGCTGGCGTTGCTGGTCGCCGCCGCGGCCACCCTCAACGACCCCGGGCAGCGAAACTTCCTCTACTCGTCCGAGAACGGCTTCCGGGCCGAGTACGGCCGTGGGCTGGTGATGGCGTTCGCGGCCTGTGTGCTGTTCGCGGTCGCCCTGCGGCTGGCGCCCGCCGCACCCGCCGGCGCGTTCGGATCACCAGACGATGACCGGCCCGCCGACGCGCCAGCACCCCGACCCTGGCGTCGCCGCCGGGACCGCGACCCGATCGAGGACGGCCTGCCGGCCCCAGCCGACCTGACCGTCACCCCCGCCGCCCCCTTCGCCCGCCCCGACCCCCAGCCCTAACCCACCCCACCCCCACTGCGCCGATCTTGCAGTTGCTGTCCCGATAGGGCACATACCACGCAGAACGGCAACCGAAGGTGCAAGATCGCGGGGAGGGTGGGGCGGTGGGGCCGCACGCGGGGACATCTCACGGGTGCTCGGGGTTGGCGTCCGATTCGCCTGGAAGCCATGGTTGGGGCCCGTTTCGCGAGGTACGGTTGCTGCCCGCCGTCATACCGGGCCTCGGTTTCCTTGGCCAGGGCAGGTGCGACGGCGGCGGGCGAAGGAGGAACCATGACCCGCCCGGGACTGCCCAAGTTGATCGCGACCGACCTCGACGGAACGCTGGTCCGCAGCGACGACACCGTCTCCGCGTACACCCATGGGGTGCTCGACCGGGTGCGCGCCGCCGGGATTCCGGTGGTCGGCGCGACCGGACGCGGCCCCCGCTTGACCGAGTTGACCCGCAACGACATCCGCGCCGCCGACTTCCTGGTGATGGCCGGCGGTGGCTGGGTGGTCGACCAGAGCGACCCGAGCGGCCCGGTGGTGCTCCGCGACGAGCGGCTGCCCGCCGAGGTGCTGGCCCGGCTCCTCGCCGACCTGGAGGCGGAGGTCGGCCCGCTGACCGTGATGGTCGAGGCGTCCGACGAGAGCGACGCCCCGCTGTGGGGCGACTACCACGAGAGCTGGCCCTACCAGGACCGCTTCGAGGCGCGCACTCGCGACGAGTGCCTCGCCTGCGACGTGATCAAGGCCTTTGCCCGGACCGCCGACCACCACGTGGACGAACTGCTGGCGGTGGCCCGCCGGATCATCTCGCCGCAGGTCGCCACACTCACCCAGGCCGGGCTCGGCTTCATCGAGATCTGCCCGCCCGGCGTGGACAAGGCGGCCGGGCTGACCGTTGTGGCGCAGGCCCTCGGGGTCGACCCGGCCGACGTGCTGGTCTTCGGTGACATGCCCAACGATCTGCCGATGTTCGAGTGGGCCGGCTGGTCGCGGGTGGCCGTGGCCAACGCCCACCCCGCCCTGCGGGCCGTCGCCGACGAGGTGACCTTGCGCAACGACGACGACGGGGTGGCGGTGTATCTCGACCGGCTACTGTCCCGGTAATGGGAGACACGCCCCGCCTCATCGCCACCGACATCGACGGCACGCTGATCCGCGACGACCACAGCGTCAGCCCCCGCACCGCCGACCTGCTCGCGCGGATCTCCGCGCGAGGCACGCCGGTCGTCCTGGTCACCGGCCGTCCGGTCCGCTGGCTGAAGATGGTGTACGACCAGCTCGCCCAGCCGCTGCCGGCGGTCTGCGCGAACGGCGCCGTGGTCTACGACCCGTTCGAGGACGAGGTGGTACGAGCTGACCCGCTCGCGCCGCAGCACCTGGCCGAGGTGGCCCGGCGGCTACGGGCCGAGGTGCCCGGGATCAGTTTCGCCGTGGAGATCCTGGACAGCCGGGAGATGCGGCACGAGGCGCACTACCCGCTGCGCTGGGACGTCGACCCCGACGGCATCAGGGCGATCGAGACGCCGGAGGAGCTGCTCTCGGTGCCGGCGGTGAAGCTGCTCGCCCGAGCCGGCGAACAGGACCCGGACGCCTTCGCCGAGCTGATCGCCACGGCGGTGGCGGGGTTGGCCGAGGCGACGCACTCGTCGTCCTCCGGGCTGGTGGAGATCTCCGCGGCCGGGGTGACCAAGGCGGCGGGTCTGGCATGGTACTGCGACCAGCTCGGGGTGGCCGCGGAAGACGTGGTGGCCTTCGGCGACATGCCCAACGACGTGCCGATGCTGACCTGGGCCGGGCGTGGCGTGGCGGTGGCCAACGCGCACCGCGCCGTCCTGGCGGTCGCCGACGACGTGACGACGGCGAACACCGAGGACGGCGTGGCGGCGTACCTGGAGAAGATCTTCGGGGTGGACTGAGGTCAGAGGTACTGGCCGGTGTTGTGGCCCTCGCCGCCGCCCGGCTGGCCGATGCCGGGCATTCCGGGGACGACCCCGCCGGGGCCGCTGGGCAGCGCCTGCCGGCCGCCGCGCATCTGCTCCAGCTGCACCCGGGCGGCCATCTGCTGGGCCACCAGGGCCGCCTGGATGCCGTGGAACAGGCCCTCCAGCCAGCCGACGAGCTGGGCGTGGGCGATCCGCAGCTCGCCCTCGCTGGGGGCCTTGTCCTCGGCGAAGGGCAGCGAGATGCGCTCCAGCTCGTCGCGCAGCTCGGGGGCGAGGCCCTCCTTGAGCTCGACGATCGACCGCTCGTGGATCTCCCGCATCCGGTTGCGGCTGGCGTCGTCGAGAGGTGCGGCCTTCACCTCCTCCAGCAACTGCTTGATCATGCTGCCGATCCGCATCACCTTGGCCGGCTGTTCGACCAGGCGGGTCGGGTCCTCGCCCTGGCCCTCGTCGGTCTGCATGGTGCCGATCGGCCGGCCGTCCGGGCCGACCACGACAACGGTGCCGGAGTGGCCGGGCTCGTCGGGGTCGGGCTCGTCGTTCTGTCCAGCTGAGCGCGCTTCGGTCATGGGGTCCATCTTTACCCAGCGGGCGCGAGCCATGCCGCCCGGGACCGACTCCCGGGGCCGAACCACCCGGGCGGGGCGAGCTACCGTCGCGCCATGTCTGTCGACCCCCGCGCCGTGTTGACCCGGCCCGCACCGGAGCCCGACCGGACCGTGGCGTACGGGGATCACCCGGATCAGGTGGCCGATCTGCGTCTCCCGGCGGGGACGGGGCAGGCACGGCCGCTGGTCGTCGTGCTGCACGGCGGTTTCTGGCGGGCCGAGTACGACCGGCGGCACACCGGCCCGCTGGCCGCAGCCCTCGCCACTGCCGGCTATCCGGTGGCACAACTGGAGTACCGCCGGACGGGGCAGCCGGGAGGCGGCTGGCCGGGCACCCTGACCGACGTACTGACCGGGGTGGCCGAGCTGCCGGTGCTGGCGGCCGAGGCCCTACCCGGCCGGGTGAGCCCGGACGCGCCGATCCTGGTCGGGCACTCCGCCGGCGGCCACCTGGCGCTGTACGCGGCGGCCACCGCCCCGGCGACGGTGCGCGGGGTGCTCGCCCTGGCCCCGGTGGCCGACCTGGGCGAGGCGTACCGGCGAGATCTGGACTCGGGCGCGGTCGCCGCGCTGCTCGGCGGCGGCCCGGCGCAGGTCCCGGACCGGTACGCGGCCGCGGATCCACGGATGTTGGTACCGATACGGACACGGACAGTAGTTGTGCACGGCTCGGACGATCATCAGGTTCCGGCGGACATGAGCAGGGTTTTCGTCACGGAGGCACGTGCCGCAGGTTCCGATATTTCCCTTGTCGAACTGCCTGGATGTGAGCATTTCGGGCTGATCGACCCGGAGTCCGTCGCGTGGCCCCAGGTCCTTGCCGTGTTGCGGTCCCTGCACGATGATCACTAGCCATTGACGCAGCGTCGCGGACCAGGTAGAACGCCGGAGGGGCGGTGTTCGGCCCTGTAACGCTCCTTGGAAGGAACTCGGTGTCGCAGATGAATCGCAGGCGGGCGCTCCAACTGTTGGCCGCGCTCGGTACCACCGGGTTCGTCGCCGGGTGTGGCTCAGACGGTGATGCCGAACCGACCGCCGACCGGGGCCCGGTCAAAATCGGGTTGATCACGCCGCAGGCCGGTGGTTTCAAGAGCATCGGCGACGACATCACAAACGGCTTCCAACTCTTCCTCGACCTGCACGACCAGCGGCTGGGCGGCCACCCGGTGGAGCTGCTGACCGCCGACGAGGGCGACACCGCGAAGACGGGCAAGGCCGCCGTCGAGGGCCTGCTCAAGCAGGGCGTGTTGGCGCTCACCGGCGTGGTCAACTCGGCGGTGATGGTCGGCATCCGGGACACCGTGGAGCAGGCCCGGGTCCCGCTGATCGGCTCCAACGCCTCACCGAGCAGCCTGCAGAGCGTCTTCTACATCTGGCGGACCTCGTACGTGCTCGACGAGGCCGGCAGGGCGCTCGGCCGCTACCTGCGCGACCAACTGCCGGCGAACGGCCGCGTCGCGATCATCATGCCGGAGAACGTCGGCAGCCCGGACGTGGTCCGCGGCTTCCGGGAGGACTTCGGCACGAAGGACCCGCGGATCGGCGACCCGGTGACCTACACCAGCGCCACCTCCAACCCCGGCAAGACGACGTACTCCTCGGACATCACCAGGGCGCTGGCCAAGAAGCCCACGGCGGTCTTCTGCTTCTTCGCCGGGGCGGCCGCTGTGGAGTTCATCAAGCAGCTGCGCGAGAAGTTCGCCGGGCCGATCTACGCACCGGGCTTCCTCACCGAGGGCACCGTGCTGGAGAACCTGAAGGACAACGCGCTGGGCATCCAGACCGCGCTGAACTACTCGGCCGACCTGAACAACACGTCGAACCGGGTCTTCGCCTCGGCGTACCGCAAGAAGTACCAGGTCACCCCCACCACGTACGCGATGGCTTCGTACGACGCGGCGCAGGTGCTCGACCAGGCCATCCAGCTGACCGGCGGGAAGCCCACGCCGCAGCAGGTCAACCTGGCCCTGGGCAAGATCGGCCAGATCGACAGCCCGCGCGGCATCTGGCAGTTCAACCAGCCGCGTACCCCGCAGCAGAAGTGGTACCTGCGCGAGGTGCAGCGCGACGGTCAGGTCATGTCGAACGTGCTGATCAACGAGCTGGCCACGCTGGGCTGACCGTCCACCCGAAGCACGATTCGGGGCCGGTCTCCCAGTGGGAGGCCGGCCCCGAGACGTTCGCGGGTCAGTGCCGCAGCTCGGCGATGCAGCACTTCACACTGCCGCCGCCCTTCTTCAACTCGGCCAGCTCGACGGGGACCGGGGTGTACCCGGCCGCCTTGAGCTTGCCGGCCAGGCGGGTGGCCTCGCTGTTGAGCACCACGTTCGCGCCGTCGCTGACCAGGTTGAGCCCGAACGCCAAGGCGTCCTCGTCGTCGGCGATCACCGCGTCCGGGAAGAGTTGGGTGAGCACCCGCTGGCTGGCCGCCGAGAACGCGCCCGGGAAGTAGGCGATGTTCGCGTCGTCGATGGCCGCGAGCGCCACGTCCAGGTGGTAGAAGCGGGGGTCGATCAGCCGCAGCGACACCACCGGGCGACCCAGCGCCTCCTGCGCCTCCGCGTGCGCCGGGATCTCGGTGCGGAAGCCGTGCCCGGCCAGGATCAGCCCACCGTGCGCCTCCGGCACGTACGCGAAGTCGCCCTCACCCTCGTTGGTCTCGCCGGGTGCGATGAACCGCCAGCCCTGCGCCTCGTAGAAGGCGTGGTGGGCGGCGGCTTCGGCGGCCCGCTGCTCGTGCTTGAACCGGGCGCCGTAGACGCTGCCGTCCACCACGAAGCCGCCGTTGGCCGCGTAGACCATGTCGGGCAGGCCCTGCTCGGGGGTGAGCAGGTGCACGTCGTGACCGAGGCCGACAAGCGTCTCGCGCAGCCGGTCCCACTGCTTGACGGCCAGGTCGCGGTCGACCGGGGTGGTCACGTCCATCCACGGGTTGATCGCGTACTCGACTGTGAAGTACTCAGGTGAGCACATGAGATATGTCCGCTTTCGCGGGAAACGCTGCTGGTTCACGGTCACCAAGAGTAGGTACCGTAGAACTTTGAAAACAGCCACAAGTGTTGCTTCCCAGAGGCGGATCGTTGCAGATAGACGCGGTAGACCAGCGGATCATTGCGTTACTCGTCGCGGACGCCCGCGCGTCCTACGCCGACATCGGCGCTCGGGTGTCACTCTCCGCCCCAGCGGTCAAGCGTCGGGTCGACCGGCTGCGATCCGCCGGCGTGATCAGGGGATTCACGGCAGTCGTTGATCCGGCCGCCGTCGGCTGGACGACGGAGGCCTTCGTCGAGCTGTTCTGCGCCGGCCGGACCACCCCGGCGCAGATCGGCGTGGCCGCCCGCCGACACCCCGAGGTGGTCGGCGCCTACACCGTCTCCGGGGAGGCGGACGCCCTCGTGCACCTGCGCGCCGCCGACATCGCCCATCTGGAGGCAGCGCTGGAGCGGTTGCGTGCCGAGTCCTTCGTGACCTCCACCCGCAGCACCATCGTGCTTTCCCGGCTTGTCGAATCGCCAGGCGTCGGCCCGTCCCCCGGCGCCTCTTGACCTCAACCCGGGTTGAGGAGATGGACTGACCCCGAGTGGGCGGGGCAACCCATCGAGGGCGGGGAGATTGTCATGCGGGCGATTTGGTTACGTGAGTTCGGCGGGCCCGAGGTGCTGGTGCCCGGCCCCGCGCCCGACCCGGTGCCCGGCCCCGGCCAGGTGTTGATCGACGTCGCGCACGCCAACATCACATTCGTCGAGACGCAACTGCGCGCCGGTCATCCCGGCCCGTTCCGCCTCACCCCACCGCTGATCCCCGGCAACGGCGTCGGCGGGGTCATCACCGCGGTCGGGTCGGATGTCGACCCGGCGCTGACCGGGCAACGGGTGGTCAGCGCCACCGGAGGTTCCGGCGGTTACGCCGAACGCGCGGCCGTGGACGCGTCAGCG
This sequence comes from Micromonospora sp. DT53, assembly GCF_049841535.1. Lineage (NCBI taxonomy): Bacteria > Bacillati > Actinomycetota > Actinomycetes > Micromonosporales > Micromonosporaceae > Micromonospora > Micromonospora sp. DT53. The sequence continues at coordinate 1,089,426 of NZ_JBNCKM010000002.1, read as the reverse complement.
CCGATCGCGGTGCCGGCCGGGTTGGCACTGGACGAGGCGGTGGCGCTGCTGGCCGACGGCCGGACCGCCACCATGCTGATCGAGGCGGTCGGCGTCCGCCCGGGTGACCGGGTGCTTGTGGAAGCCGCGGCCGGCGGAGTCGGCAGCCTGCTTGTGCAGCTCGCGGTCCGGGCCGGAGCCCGGGTGATCGGCGCGGCCGGTGGGCGACGCAAGGTGGACCTGCTACCCGGCCTGGGCGCCGAATTGGCCGTCGACTACCTGCTGCCCGAGTGGGCCGAGCAGGTCCGCGCTGCGGTGGGCGGGGTCGACGTGGTGCTCGACGGGGTCGGCGGTTCGACGGCCCGGACCGCCTTCGACCTGCTCTCGCCGGGCGGCCGAATGGTCAGCTTCGGGTTGGCGAGCGGGGAGTGGTCCCCGGTGTCGGCGGAGGCCGCCACCGCACGGCAGGTCACCCTGGTCCGGCCGGACGTGCCACCCGCGCGGCTGCGGGCGTACACCGAACAGGCCCTGACGGACGCGGCGGCCGGCCGCCTGCGACCGCTCATCGGCCAGCGGTTCCCGCTGGAACGCGCCGCCGACGCGCACGCCGCCATCGAGGCGCGCGCGACGGTCGGCAAGACCCTGCTGGACGTGGGCTGACCAGGCTCAGAGGTACATGCCGGTGCGGTGCTCCGACTCGTCGCGGCGGACCGGCTTGTCACCCTCACCGAAGAACCGCTTGCCGCCGAACTCGCCGTGCAGACGGTCGTCCAACTCGTCGGCGAGACCGGTCATCACCTGCACCGCCAGCATCAGATGGGTCGCCTGGAAGTTGCGGCCGAACACCGGGATGGACGCCCAGACCGTGTCGTCGGCGCAGTAGAGGCGGCCGATCGGCATCCGGTTGGTCAGTTCGGAGAGCTTGACGTAGAGCCGCTCGGTCGGCTCCACCTCGGTGAGCACCGGGGAGAACACGTCCACCAGGGGCGGGTTGTCCCGCACCCGCACGAAGACCATCGCCGAGCCGGCACGGATGGTGATGTCACCGTCCGAGTCGATCTGCAACCGCTCAGTGTCCGACTTCAACATCGTGGACACCACGGTACGGACCCGGTCGGCCAGGTCGAGCACGTCGTCCTGCTCGACCTGCGCGGCGGCCGCCTCGGCCAACGCCTCCTCCAGGTCCGCCTCGACGTCGGCGTCCGGACCGAACTCGCTGCGCGCGGTGCCCAGCGGGTCCAGGGCCAGCGGTTCGCCCTCGGCGTCGTGCACCAGATAGACCAGGAAGGCCGGGTGCGGAGCGCCGTAGACGTCGCGCAGCGTGCGGGAGAGCAGCGTGGCGACCTGGGTCGACTCGGCAGTCGTGGCGTTCAGCCCGAAGGAACCGCCGGAGCCGGCGACCACCCCGGGCGGGGACCAGCCGAGCGCGACCATGTCCGCCACCGCGCCCCGATCCAGTCGGTAGCCCGCCGGAAGCGCGGCGTTGCCGACCGCGCGGGCGGACAACACGTGGTCCGCGTCCACGTCGACGCTTATCGAATAGACGGCGTCCCCGGTGCCGGAGGCGGTGGGGTCCAAGGTCACGTCGAGGTGCGCGCCGACGGGAAGCTCCCGCAGCCGTACGGCGAGCGCGCGGGCGAACTCCCGCCACGCCTCGGTCACCTTCGCCCGCAGATCGGTGGTGCTGGGCTCGTCGAGCAGGATCGATTCCGCCGGCTCAGTCGAAGCGCCGGGCAGCTCACCGTGCGGCGCCGAGGGGTGGTCAGCCGTCATGATCGCCTCCGTCCGTCACGATCACCCTACCCACGCCGCCCGTGGGCCGAATCAGCCCGGACCGGGATCGGACAGCGGCGGTCAGGGGGCCGTCGGGTCCGCGGAGTCGGCGCCCAGCGCGACCGGCCAACTGCCCGCCAGCGCGCTGAGCCGGGCCGCGACGTCCGCCGGCTCCGCGCCCCGGCCAACCGCCAACCCCAGGAGGTACGCGGTGACCGGCGCACCCGGACGCAACACCTGGTGGGCGACGTCTCGGGCCAGATCCAGCACCGCCGGCACCGGCACCCCGGCCGGGTCCAGATCCAACTCGGCGCACACCGCCGTGACCCAGTCGTCCATCACCGTCATCGCGCCCACTCCTCCGCCCGGCGTACGTCCTCGTCAGTGTCGCAGTCGAACCACGGCGGCGGGCCCTCGCCGGACCAGGCCACCTCCCGCACGACGAGACCGGCCAGTAGCGCCCGGATCGAGGCTCCGGACAGACTGCCGCCCCGCTCGACCGTCAACCGGTGCACCGCCGTCCGCAGCGCGGCGACCCGCCAGACACCGCAGAGCGACTGCCGCCGCCCGTTCCCGTCCACGAAGCACACCCCGTCGGGCCCTCGCTCACCGTCGAGGCCGCTGCCGGCCGGCGTCGCCCGAGCGAGGCCGCTGGCCGACGGCACCGGAGAAGGGCCGCCGCCGGCCGGTGCGGGGCCGCCGCTGGCCGGTGCGGGGCCGCCGCTGGCCGGTGCGGGGCCACCCGCCGGTTCGGTGTCGGGGTTCTCGAGGTCGAGATGCTTCAACAGTTCGCCGATCGCGGCCCGGGTGAGCAGCGGCAGGTCGGCGGCGAGCAGCGCGACCACGCTCACGCCGGGATCCAGCAGCGCCAGGCCGGCCGCCGCAGCCGCGACCGGGCCCCCGCCGGGCGGATCCTCCCGGACCACCAGCACACCCGCCGGCACGGCGTCGACCGCACCCACCAGCACCCGCGGCGTCGCGTCGCCGACGGCGGCCAGCACCCGGTCACGCATCGGCCGCCCACCGACCGGACGCGCGGGCTTGTCGATCCCGCCCATCCGTCGAGCGGCCCCACCCGCGAGCACCATGGCGGCGTACGTCCCCACCCGCCCACCGTAGCCGTGCCGGCACTCGGTCAGGCCAACCCGACCCCTCTCCCTGTTGATCATGAAGTTATCGCTCGACACGCCGACGGCACGCGCGGACAACTTCATGATCAACGCCCGGGGATGGGGGTGGGCGGGGGTCGGGTGGGGGTGGGGTGGGGTGGGGGTGGGGTGGGGCGGGGGGTTGGGGGTGGGGCGGGGGGTTGGGGGTGGAGGATGGCGGGATGGGACGGGCGACTGATCGGCGGGGCGTACTCCGCATCGACCTGGACGCGGCGACCTCCGGGCGCGGGTCGGTCCGCCGACCGGACACGCTCGCCGTGGAGGAGCCGCTGGAGATCCGGGTCGGCGCGGCCGGCCCCGGCCGACGTCGACCGCTCGCCGTCACCATGCGCACCCCCGGCGACGACCTGGACCTGGCCATCGGGTTCCTGCTGACGGAGGGGCTGATCCGGTCGACCGACGACGTGTTGACCGCGCAGCTCTGCGCCGGAGCGGAGACACCGAACACGTACAACGTGGTGGACGTGGTGCTCGCCCCCGGCGTGCCGGAACCGACCACCGACCCGTCCCGGAACTTCTACACGACCAGCTCCTGCGGGGTCTGCGGCAAGGCCAGCATCGACGCGGTACGCACCCGGTCGCTCTTCCCGGTCGCGGAGGATCCGCTCAGCGTGCCGGCCACGCTGCTCGCCGAGCTGCCCGACCGGTTGCGCGCCGCCCAGCGCGGCTTCGATCGGACCGGCGGGCTGCACGCGGCGGGGCTGTTCACCCCCGACGGTGAGCTGGTGGTCCTGCGGGAGGACGTGGGCCGGCACAACGCCGTGGACAAGGTGATCGGTTGGGCCGTACGGGAACGCCGGCTGCCGCTCACCGGGCACCTGCTGCTGGTCTCCGGGCGGGCCAGCTTCGAGCTAACCCAGAAGGCATGGATGGCGGGGTTGCCGCTGCTGGCCGCGGTGTCCGCCCCGAGCACCCTCGCCGCCGAACTGGCGGACGAGGCGGGGATGACACTCGTCGGCTTCCTGCGCGGGCGAACCATGAACGTCTACACCGGGCCGCACCGGATCACGGTGGAGCAGCCGGCCTGACCCCACCGGCCCGTCAACGACCGATCCGGTCGATCAGGTCGAACAGGGCCAGCCGTGCGGCGGCGTCACGGGCGATCAGGAAACCTGCGATGCCGAGGATCCAGCCCAACGCGCTGCCCGCCTTCGTGACGATCCAGGTGTTCAGGCGGGCCAGCACCGGCTCGACCAGTCGCGGACGGGCCACCCTGGCACCCAACAACAACACCGCCGGCAGCACCATGACCAGGCAGTACCCGGTGAGCAGCCCCACCACGCCCGCCGCTCCCACCCCCGAAGTGGCCAACAGACCCACCGCACCGAGGTACGGGAGCATGGTCGCCACCTCGGCGAGCGCCGCGAGCAGTGCGAGCCCGATCAACCAGCGGGCCGACGAATCACCGGCGGTGGCCCGGTCCCGCCAGCGCAACACACCACCGGTACGGGGACGCCGCTTGCCGTCGTAGCGAAAACTGAGCGCCAGCATTCCAACGCCCAGGACGAGCTGCGCCCAGAGGACGCCCCGGTTGTCCAAAGCGCCACCGAGCGCGTCGCCCAGCGTGCTGCCTCCCCAGACCAACAGCAGCCCGACCCCGAGGTAGAACGCCGCGACGGTGGCGAGGTAGCCCAGGATCCGCCGGACGTTGACCGGCCCGGGGGCGAGCAGCAACCAGACCGGGATGAAGAGGGTGCCGATGCTGGTGCTGTCGATCAACGCCAGCCCGGCCAGCGACAGCAACAACTCGGGGGTCATGTCGTACCAACGCGGTGAACGGCCACGAGATCATTCTCCGGTGGCGGTGACCCTGCCGCGTCGGCCGTGAACAGGAGCAACGCGTACATCCTTCGACGGAGGAGCCGTCACGCCAGGTCGAGGATGCTCCAGTTGGTGGGGAGTACCTCCGCCGCCACAGTGGGTCGCACTGTCGCGTAGTGCGCCTCGTGGGTGAGTGCCGCACGGGCGGCCTGGCCGAACGAGATGTCTCCGGCCGCGGCGCGGGCCAGCGTGCCGGTGTCGCGCACGTCCTCGGCGTCGAGTGGCAGCAGTCGGATCATCGGGGCAGTCACCATCAGGGCCAGTAGCGCGGCATCGATCTCGTCGGCCACGCCCGCGAAGGCGACAGCCAGGCAGGTCGCGGGGATGGCCACCTGTCGACCCTCGTCGGCGACCGCCAGCATCAACTCCCCCACGGAGACGTTGCCCTCGATGTAGGCCGTCAACGCCGACGCGTCGAACACGACAGCGATCTGATCGCTCATCCGGCGCGTCCCAACATCCGGCGTCCCTCGGCCAGAGCGTCCGCCGGGATGGGCGTCGCCAGACGCTCCCGCCATCGCGCCCTGCCCGCCTCGGTCACCTCGATGCCGGCTCGCCGCAGCACCTCGTCGAGGTGACCGCGAGCCATCTGCACCCGTACCGCCGCGGTGATGGCGGCCGAGACGTTGGGCTGCTGGTCGAGCCACTCCGCGACGTCGTCGGGGAGGCTCACGGAACGCTTGACTGTCACGCCCGCCAGCCTAGCAACCTCGGTAGCACCGGTGGTATTACCGCGCTGATGGCGGGGCCGATCAGCGGCGGCCACGTCGGCTCCGTTTGCGGGGGCGGACGACCCCGGGCATCCCGACCGACGGCCAGCCGTCCAGCTCGGCCGGGGGCACGCCACGCCGGAGCAGGTCGTCCAGCAACAGGGCGAGCGAGTAGTCGGGGTGCAGGCTGAGCGTGCGTTCGAGCGCGACCGCCGCCAACGCGCCCTGTCCGGCGCGCCAGGCGGCGAACGCCAGCAACGCACCGGGAGCGGCGGCCGCCTCCGGCTCGGCCCGGCGCAGCACGTCGGTCCAGAGGGCGATGTCCCGGTCCCGACCGTCGGTGCGTTCCCAGGCATGATCGCGGACCGGCAGGTGGGTCATCAGCAGGGTCAGCCAGGCCACCTCGTCGTCGTCGAGCCGTTCACCACGCCGCTGCCGGCGCTGGGCCTCGCGGACCGCCACCACCCCGGCGGAGCGCAGCGCCCGAGCGCCGAGCCTGTCGCTCTCGGGCGCCTGCTCGATCAACTCGGCCAGTCTCAGCTCGGCGCGGGCGGTGGCCGCGCTGGCCGCGTCCCTCGCCGGACCGTCCACCGGTGCCACCTGCGCCACCAGGGCGGCCCGGTCGGGGAGTGCGACCTGGCCGGCGAAGACCGCCGAGGCGGTCACCCGGTTGACGGTCGGGTCGTAGCGGCGACCCTCGGGCGGGCAGCAGTCGGGCTCGGTGCAGAGATAGGACCACCAGCGGCCGTCGGTCACCCGCAACGCGTCGAGCACGTGCAGGCCGAACTCGCTCAGCGCGTCGCACACCGCGTCCACTGCCGGAGTGACCCTTTCCGGTTGCCCGTAACCCACCACGGTGGCGGCCTCCGCGCCCTGCCGGCGGATCACACCGGCCAGATGCCCGGCCAGCCCGCCCGAATCGCTCGGGTCGGGCAGGTCGGCGCGGGCGGCAAAGGTGATCTGTCGGCCGACCAGCGCCACGGCGACCACGCTGTCGGTGGGGTGAAACCCGAGCAGGTACGGCACAGCGGCGATCAGGTCGGCGGGTGAACGGACGGCGAGCTGAGGGCGTTCGGTCGAGGTCATGTCGGAAGCCTGCGGCGGGGGTACCGGGCCCTGCCACCCCTGTGGACGACACGCGGCTTATCCACAGTTACTGTGCGTGTTTTCCCTGCTCATGCCACACCTACGAGTGCGCAGAGAGCGCCGATGTCGTCGGGCGACACCTGGCTGTCGTAAGGAGCGGTTACCGTGCGCTGATGGACCTGGCGTACCTGCGCGCGCATCCGGCACACCTTCCGACCTTCCGGACCCACCAGCGGCTCCGGGAGACACCGGTCGCCGGTGGCAACATCTGCGCCGCCGCCCGGCTCACCCTCGACGACGGCCACTCCGTCTTCGCCAAGTCCTGGCCGGAGGGCGCCGACCGACAGGCGCCGGAGGGCTTCTTCGCGGCCGAGGCCGCCGGCCTGCGCTGGCTGCGGGAGGCGGGCGCGGTGGCCGTACCCGAGGTGATCGTGGTGTTGCCGGAGCTGCTGGCGCTCGACTGGGTGGAGCCCGGCGAACCGACGCCCGAGGCCGCGGAGCGCTTCGGCCGGGAGTTGGCCGGGCTGCACCGCGCTGGCGCGACCGCCTTCGGCGCGACCTGGCCCGGTTTCATCGGCTCGCTTCCACAGGACAACACCCCCACCGGCGGGCCCTGGTCGACGTGGTTCGCCGAACGGCGTCTCACCCCCTACCTGCGACGCTCGGTCGACGGTGGCGCGTTGACAAGTGCCGATTCCGCACTGGTCGAGCAGGTGATCGATCACCTCGACGGGCTCGGCGGCGACGAGCCACCCGCGCGCATCCACGGCGACCTGTGGCCGGGCAACGTGCTGTGGGGGGCCGACGACCGGGCCTGGCTCGTCGACCCGGCGGCGCACGGTGGGCACCGGGAAACGGATCTCGCCCAGCTCGCCCTCTTCGGCGGCATCCCCCACCTGGATCGGGTGCTGGCCGCCTATCAGGAGAGTTGGCCGCTATCGGCCGGCTGGCGTGAGCGCGTGCCGTTGCATCAGCTGCACCTCCTGCTCGTGCACACCGCGCTCTTCGGCGCCAGTTTCCGAGATGTGGTCGTCCAGACCGCCCGTGCCGTCCTGGGCCGGGCCGAGCGCGCTACGGTCGACAGGTGAGCGCCGCCCCGGGGACCGACGGCGTCCTCGTCGACCGGTATGGCCGCGTCGCTCGGGACCTGCGCGTGTCCCTCACCGACAAGTGCAACCTGCGCTGCACCTACTGCATGCCAGCAGAAGGGCTGCCCTGGCTGGCCGGCCCCGAGTTGCTGACCGACGAGGAGATCGTCCGGTTGGTCCGGGTGGCTGTCGAGCTGCTCGGCGTGACCGAGGTGCGGTTCACCGGCGGTGAGCCGCTGATCCGACCCGGGCTGGTCGGCATCGTGACGGCGGTCGCCGCCCTCGAACCCCGCCCCCGGATCTCGCTGACCACCAACGGCATCGGCCTGGACCGGCTGGCCCCTGCGTTGCGGACGGCCGGCCTGGATCGGGTGAACGTCTCACTCGACACCCTGGATCCGGACCGGTTCACCGGGCTCACCCGCCGCCCCCGCCTGGACGCGGTGCTGGCCGGGCTCGCCGGGGCGGCAGCCGCCGGGCTCAGTCCCGTAAAGATCAATTCAGTGCTGATGCGTGGTGTCAACGAGGACGAGGCGCCGGCGCTGCTCCGCTTCGCCCTCGATCACGACTACCAGCTGCGGATCATCGAGCAGATGCCGCTGGACGCCCAGCACGGTTGGGCCCGCGACACCATGGTCACCGCAGAGGAGATCCTGGCGTCCCTGCGTACCGTGTTCGATCTCAGCCCCGACCCGGCCGAGCGCGGCGCGGCGCCGGCGGAGACCTGGCTGGTCGACGGAGGTCCGGCCCGGGTCGGTGTGATCGCCAGCGTCACCCGCCCCTTCTGCGGTGACTGCGACCGCACCCGACTGACCGCCGACGGCCAGGTCCGCGCCTGTCTCTTCGCCACCGAGGAGTCGGATCTGCGCGCCGCGCTCCGCGCCGGCGTGGACGACGACGAGTTGGCCCGGCGCTGGCGTACCGCGATGTGGGGCAAGCGCGCCGGGCACGGCATCGACGACCCCACCTTCCTCCAGCCGACCCGCCCGATGTCCGCGATCGGCGGTTGAGCGTGGAGGGGACAACGCTGACCGTCCGCTACTTCGCGGGCGCCCGCGCCGCGGCCGGCCGCGCCGAGGAGGCCCTCCCCGCGGGGCGGTCCCTCGACGACCTCACGGCCGAGCTGACCCAGCGCCACGGCGACCGGCTCGCCGGGGTGCTGCGGGTGGCGAGTTTCCTCGTGGACGGCGTCACCTGTCATGATCGTCAGGCACCCCTACCGGCCGGGGCCACGATCGATGTCCTGCCCCCGTTCGCGGGCGGCTGAGGGAGGCGCACACATGATGGCGGTTGTGGGGTTCGTGGCTGTCCTGGCGCTGGTCACCGGTCTCATCCACCTCTACCTGTGGAAGCGACTCGTTCGGGACACCACCACGCCGGGCCGCTGGCGACGGATCGGCGGAATCGCCGCCCTGGTGCTGGCCCTGCTCGTGCCGGTCACCCTCGCCGGGACGCAGGCCGGGCTCTACTGGCTCGCCTGGCCGGGCTACCTGTGGCTCGCGCTGATGTTCTACCTACTTGTCGTACTTGTCGTGCTGGAAGTCCCGATGCTGGTCACCCGGCTGGTGCTGCGCCGCCGGGTGGTTGCCGCGGAACCGACCACCGCGGCGCCCGAGCCGGTGCTGGTCGGCGCCGCCGGGCCGTCCGAGCCGCCGGCCGCCGGCGCCGCCACGGCACCGGACCACGACCCGTCCCGCCGGTTGCTGCTGGCCCGTGGGGCGGCCATCTTCGCCGGCCTCACCGCCACCGGCATCACGGGGTACGGCATCCGCACGGCGCTCGGCCCACCCCACCTGGACCGGGTGCGGATCCCGCTCGCCAAACTCCCCCGCAGCATGGACGGTCTGCGCATCGCCACCGTCTCCGACATCCACCTCGGCCCGCTGCGCGGCCGGGCACACACCGAGCGCATCGTCGCCGCGATCAACCGGCTCGACGCGGACATCGTCGCGGTCGTCGGTGACCTGGTCGACGGCTCCGTCGCCGAACTCGGCTCGGCCGCCGCGCCGCTGCGCGACCTGCGCTCGCGCTACGGCAGCTTCTTCGTCACCGGCAACCACGAGTACTACTCCGGGGTGGAGGAGTGGGTCCAGGAGGTCGACCGGCTCGGTCTGCGGGTGCTGCAGAACCGGCGGCAGGAGATCCAGGCCCGGGGCGGTGTGCTCGACCTGGCCGGCGTGAACGACCTCACCGGGGCGGGCACCGGCCTCGCCGCCGGCCCGGACTTCGCCGCTGCCCTCGGTGACCGCGACCCGAGCCGTCCCGTGGTCCTGCTCGCGCACCAGCCGCTGGCGGCCAAGGAGGCGGCCCGGTACGGCGTCGACCTGCAACTGTCCGGGCACACCCACGGTGGGCAGATGGTGCCGTTCAACCTGGCCGTCAAGCTGGAGCAGCCGGTGGTCAGCGGGCTCGGCGAGGTCGACGGCACCAAGGTCTACGTGACAAACGGCGCCGGTTTCTGGGGGCCGCCCGTCCGGGTCGGCGCCGAGCCGCAGATCAGTCTGGTCGAGCTGCGCTCGGCATAGCGGACGTCACGTCCGCGCGTGGCGGCCGGTGGCCGGCGCGGCGGGCGTGACAGGATGCGGCGTGCCCCCGTTCAGCGCCGTACCCCCCGGTGGCCTACCGCCATTCGTCGCGGACCTGCACATCCACTCGAAGTACTCGCGCGCGTGCAGCCGTGACCTCACCCTGCCGAACCTCGCGTGGTGGGCCCGGCGTAAGGGCATCGGCCTGCTCGGCACCGGCGACTTCACCCACCCCGCCTGGTACGACCACCTGCGGGAGACGCTGCGCCCGGCCGAGCCGGGGCTCTACCGGCTCGACCCGGAGGCGGAACGGGACATCGCCCGTCGGCTGCCACCCCGGCTCGCCGGCACGGCGGAGGCGGACCCGGTCCGTTTCATGCTGAGCGTGGAGATCTCCACCATCTACAAGCGGGACGACCGGACCCGCAAGGTGCACCACCTGATCTACCTACCGGACCTGGACGCGGTGGCCCGGTTCAACACCGCGCTCGGCCGGATCGGCAACCTCGGCTCCGACGGCCGGCCGATCCTCGGACTGGACTCCCGCGACCTGCTGGAGATCACCCTGGAAGCCAGCCCGGACGGCTACCTGGTGCCGGCGCACATCTGGACGCCCTGGTTCTCCGCGTTGGGCTCGAAGTCCGGCTTCGACGCGATCGCGGACTGCTACGCCGACCTGGCCGAGCACATCTTCGCCGTGGAGACCGGGCTCTCCTCCGACCCCGCGATGAACTGGCGGGTCGGCAGCCTGGACGGCTATCAGTTGGTGTCCAACTCGGACGCGCACTCACCGCCGGCTCTCGGCCGGGAGGCGACAGTGCTGACCACCGAACGGGACTACTTCGCCGTTCGGGAGGCGCTGCGCACCGGTGCCGGCCTGGCCGGCACCATTGAGTTCTTCCCGGAGGAGGGCAAATACCACGCGGACGGGCACCGGCTGTGTGGGGTCAACTGGTCTCCGGAGCGCACCCGGGCCGCCGACGGGCGCTGCCCCGAGTGCGGCAAACCCCTCACCGTGGGTGTCCTCAGCCGGGTCGAGGAGCTGGCCGACCGCCCGGCCGGGCACCGGCCGGCGCACGCCCGGGACGTCACCCACCTGGTGCCGCTGGCCGAGATCCTCGGCGAGATCAACAAGGTGGGTGCCCGGTCGAAGAAGGTCGAGGGACGGCTCAACGAGCTGCTGGCCGCACTCGGCCCCGAGCTGGAGATCCTCACCACGACGCCGTTGACCGACATCGAGCAGGCCGGTGGTGAGCTGCTCGCCGAGGGCATCGGGCGGTTGCGGCGCGGCGACGTCCGCCGGGTGCCCGGCTACGACGGCGAGTACGGCGTGATCACGCTCTTCGACCCGGCCGAGCTGGGCGCGCAGGAGACACTGTTCGACGTACCCGTGCCGGCGCAGCGACGGCCCACCGAGCCGGCTCCCCGAGTCGCGGCCAAGCGCCCGGCGGCGGCGAAGTCGGAGCCGAAGCGGAAGCCGGTGCCGACCCCCGCGCCGCCGATCGCGTCGCCGCCGTCTCCGCACGAGCCGTTCGAGCCGATGCTCTCCGGCATGGAGGAGGTCGGCACCGGCCTGCTGGACCGCCTGGACGCCATGCAGCGGGTGGCCGCCTCCGCCCCTGGCGGCCCGCTGCTCATCGTGGCCGGTCCGGGCACCGGAAAGACCAGGACGCTCACCCACCGGATCGCGTACCTCTGCGCGGAGCTGAACGTCTTTCCGGAGCACTGCCTCGCGATCACGTTCACCCGCCGGGCCGCCGAGGAGCTGCGGCACCGCCTGGACGGCCTGCTCGGCCCGGTCGCCGAGGACGTCACAGTGGGTACGTTCCACGCGCTGGGGTTGACCATCCTGCGGGAGAACGCCGGCACGGCGGGCCTTCCGGCCGACTTCCGGATCGCCGACGACGCCGAGCGGGCGGCCGCCCGCACCGAGGCCGGCGACGACGGCGCCGCCTACACGTCGCTGCTGCGCAAACAGGATCTGGTCGACCTGGACGAGCTGGTGAGCCTGCCGGTGCAGCTGCTGCGGGCCGACCGGAAGTTGGTCGAGCGGTACCGGGACCGCTGGCGGTGGATCTTCGTCGACGAGTACCAGGACGTCGACGAGGTGCAGTACGAACTGCTGCGGCTACTCAGCCCCGCCGACGGCAACCTCTGCGCGATCGGCGACCCGGATCAGGCGATCTACTCGTTCCGGGGTGCCGACGTCGGCTACTTCCTGCGCTTCTCCGAGGACTTCACCGACGCCCGACTGGTCCGGCTGAATCGCAACTACCGCTCGTCGGCCCCGATCCTGGCCGCCGCCGTGCAGGCCATCGCACCGTCCTCGCTGGTCCGGGGCCGACGACTGGATCCGGCGCGGCTCGACCCGGAGGCCCCGCTGGTCGGGCGTTACCCGGCGGGGTCCGTGGCCGAGGAGGCCGACTTCGTGGTGCGTACCGTCGACGACCTGGTCGGCGGGTTGTCGCACCGCTCACTGGACTCGGGCCGCATCGACGGCCGCTCCACCTCGCTGTCGTTCTCCGACATCGCCGTGCTGTACCGCACCGACGCGCAGGCCGCCCCGATCGTGGACGCCCTGACCCGGGCCAACATCCCCGTACAGAAGCGTTCCCACGACCGGCTGCGGGATCGGCCGGGGGTGGCGGCCATCGCCCGCGAGCTACGACACGCCGACGGTCTGGCCGGCTCGCTGGCCGCCCGGGTGCGGCTGGCCGGTCAGGTGGTCGCGGAGCGGTTCGCCGTGCCCACCCTGGACGGCGCGGGCAGCGCGGTCCGTCCCGACGACGTCCGCTCGGCCGTGGACCTGCTGACCCCGTTGGCCCGGCGCTGCGGCGACGACCTGGAGACCTTCCTGTCGCAGTTGGCCACCGGCGCGGAGGTGGACGCGCTCGACCCGCGCGCCGAGGCGGTCACGCTGCTCACCCTGCACGCCGCGAAGGGCCTGGAGTTCCCGGTGGTCTTCCTGGTCGGCGTCGAGGACGGGCTGCTGCCACTGCGCTGGCCGGGCTCGACGCCCGACGAGGACGCCGTCGCCGAGGAGCGCCGGCTCTTCTTCGTGGGCCTGACCCGGGCCCAGGACCGGCTGTACGTCAGTCACGCCGCCCGCCGCACCCGCCATGGCGCCGAGCGCGACTGCGCCCCGTCGCCGTTCCTCGGCGCCATCGACCCGGGCCTCTTCGAACGTTTCGGCGAAGCCGAACCCCGCCGCCCCAAAGACCGCCAACTCCGCCTGATCTGAGCCCCACGCCCCACGCCCTGCCGCCCCACGCCCGTCGATCTTGCACTTTCGGTCGCTGTTGTGCGTGGGATGCACCTTATGTCGGCGCAGGAACTGCAAGATCGACAAAGCTGGGAGCGGGCCTAGGTGAGGAGGGTGGCTAGCCAGGCTCCGGTCAGCAGGGCTGGGCCGAGGGGTAGCAGGGTGTTTCGGTGTACCTTCCGGGCGGCGAGCAGACCGAGCGCCAGACCGCCGTGCAGCAGGTGTGGCAGGACCAGCCCGGTGAGCAGGGCGTCCCGACCCAACCAGCCGAGTGGCAGGCCGAGGACGGCGGCTAGTTTCACGTCCCCGAAACCCAGCCGGGAGCCGGGCAGCAGGGCCAGCAGCACGTGCGCCGCGCCCGCGACCGCCGCACCACCCAGCGCGCCGAGCAGCCGGCCGGGAACGCCGGACAGCAGCGCCGCGACGGTCAGACCCGCGAGGGCCAGCAGCCCGGCAACGAGGACCAGCGGGTCGGGCAGCCGCAGGCAGGCCAGGTCGACCCGCGCCAGCACCAGACCGACCGGCGCGACCGCGAGGAAGACCGGCAGCGCCGGGTCGTCACCCACGGCGACGGCAAGGCCGACGAAGACGCTGGCCGCCACCATCGGGTCGACCCAGGGCCGCCAGGCCGGCTGCGGCCCTGGAAACGCCGGTGGCCGCGCACCCGCAGTGGCGAAGCGCAGCGACACCAGGGGTACGACGAGGCCGACCAGCGCACCGAGCAACCCGATCGACACCAGCGCGGCGGCCGACATGGGCCGGACCTTACTGGCGGTCACGCAGCGGCGTGTGCCCCGATCGTGATCCCGTGCCCGCCCGACGTGGCCGTTCGGTGGTCACCACCAGGGCGACCCCGGCGACGATGACGGCACCGCCGAGCAGCACCTGCGGAGTGATCGGCTCGGCCACCAGCAGCGCCCCGAGCGCCACCGCGACCGCCGGGTTCACGTAGGCGTACGTCGACACCAGCGAGATCGGCGCTTTCTGCAGCAGCCAGACGTACGCGGTGAAGGCCACCAGCGAGCCGGCCACCATGAGGTAGCCCAGCGCCAACCAGGACCGGGTGCTGACCGCCGCGGGGTGGAAGTCGGCCAGTTCGCCCCGAGCGGCGGCGACGACGGCCAGCACCAACGCGCCGGCCACCATCTCGTACACCGTGGCCACGAAGGGGTCGGCGGGCATCCTGATCCGTCCGGACAGGAACGACCCGACCGACCAGCAGGCGGCCGCCGCCACCACGGTCAACGCCCCGAGCAGCGGCACCGCTGCCGAACCACCGCCCGGCAGCACCAGCAGGACGAGGCCGACGAAACCCAGGGTGACCCCGGCGAACGTCCAGATCGGCGGCCGATCCCCGGTTGCCGAGCGCAACAACACCACAAGCAGCGGCACCGTGGCCACCAGCAGCGCGGCGATCCCGGACGGCACCGCCACGCCCGGCGGCCCCGACTCGGCGAGCACCACCAGGCCGTTGCCGCCGGCGAGCAGGAGCACCCCGACCAACGCGGCTGAGCCGAGTTGCCGCCGGTCCACCCGCAACGCGCCGGGGCCTCGACGCAGTCGCAGCACCACCGCCAGGATCAGGCCGGCAACGGCGAAGCGCAGGGTGGCCGACAGCAGCGGAGGCAGCGTCTCCACGGCGATCCGGATGGCCAGGTAGGTCGACCCCCAGAGCAGGTAGACCACGATCAACGCGGTCCAGATCAGGGTCGGCGTGGTGCTGGCGCGACCGCCGGCGAGGGCCGTGGCACTTGGTGAAGGTGAGCTCATCAGTGGACCACGCTACGGTGACCTCGGAGTCCGCGTCGCGCTTTGGTGGCCGGCCTCTCACCACTCGTGCAGGAGGGCGGCATGACGAACTACGGACAACCGGGGGGCGGCCACCCGGGGTCCTGGCGTGGCCAGAGACCCGACGAGACGCCGGGTCGCCCGGTGCAGCAGCCCTACCCGCCCGCGCCGGAGACCTACCCACCGGCGGTCCCGTCGTACCCGCCCGCACCGCAGGGCACTCCCGGGCCGTACGGCGGCCCACCCACCCCGCCCTATGGTCCGGCGCCCACCCCGCCCTATGGTCCGGCGCCCACCCCGCCCTACGGGACGGAGACGCCCTACGGCCACGAGCCCCGCGCACCCTACGGCGGCCCGTACCAGCCGAGCCCGGCGTACGGCGAGCCGCCGTACCGGGCCGACGAACCGTACGGCGAGGATCCGGCACCGGGCCGGCGGGGTCGGGGGCCGCTGATCGCGGTACTGGCGGTCGTACTGCTGGTGGTGGCCGTCGCCGGCACGTTCTGGTTCCGCCGAGGCCAGAGCGACCCGACGCCGGCAGCCGCGCCGAGCAACTCGGCCGTTGCCGGTGAGCCCAGCGCGGACGCGGCCGAGCCCGCGCCGAGCGCCGCCGCGCCGGAGTCGTCGGCCGATCCCCGGTTCGCGAAGGTCGGTCAGTGCGTCCGCAACGACGGCACCGCCGGCGGCAAGCCGAAGTTGCTGATCAGCGGGTGTACCGCCAAGTCGTACGAGGTGTTGAGCCGGATCGACGGCCCGACCAGCGGCGAGCGGGACGCCGAGGCCAAGTGCGGCAAGGTCGAGGGCTACACCAACTGGTATTTCTTCGACAGTGAGCTGGACACTCTCGACTTCGTCCTCTGCCTCAAGCAACGCTGAGACCACCCACCCCCGGGGATGACATGACGACCTACGGACCTACGGGTTCCGATCAGCCGGACGACCCGTACCAGCGCCCGCCCAGGGAGCCGGACAGCTCACCACCGGTCGACCCGACCCTGCCCCAGTGGGGCGCCCCGCCACCGGCTGAGGACCCGACCCGGCAGCAGTGGGGTCCGCCACCGACCGGTGCGGAGCCACCCACGGCACCCGTGTGGGCGCCGCCGCCCACCAACCCGGAGCCGCCGACCGAGCCGATGTGGACGCCGCCGCCCACCTCGGGTCCGGGATACCCACCGCCCGGCCCGTACCCGCCGGCCGGGCCGGCACCCGGTCAGCCGGCCGGCCCGATACCGGGTCAGCCGCCCGCGCCGTGGGGTCAGCAGCCTCCGGGCGGCTACGGGATGCCGCCCGTCCCGCCGGCGAAGAAGACCGGCCGCAACGTGGCTCTCATCATCACGGTGGTGGTGCTGCTCGTGCTGTGTCCGTGCCTCGGTCTGGCCGGTTGGGCGGTCTGGAAGGTCGCCGACGCCGGCAGGGACGCCGCGCGTACCCCGTCGACGAGTGCCCCGGTCGCTCCACCCGCTCTGCCCAGCGACGCCCCGACGTCGGCCGCGCCGACCCCGGACGAGGAGTTCGCGAGGGGTGACTGCGTGGTGAACGACGGCAGTGAGGACAACGCGGAGCTCCGTAAGGTGCCGTGCGGCCCGAACACCTACCAGGTGCTGCTGCGGATTCCGGCCACCACCGACGGCGACCGGTGCGAGACGCTCGCGCCACAGGCGACCGCGAACTACGTGCACGACAACTCGATCGACCTGTTCGACTACGTGCTCTGCCTGAAGAAGCGGTAGCCCGATCGGGAGTGCCGGTACACCGATTGCCAAAACTAGGGCTGTCTAGCGTGGACGCTAGACAGCCCTAGTTTGCGCTCGACGGTTTCGACACGCCGGTAGCCCCATCTATCCATGTCTAGCCTCGCAGCTAGATGGCCCGATAATCTGCGATGCG
The DNA here is from genome assembly GCF_049841535.1 of Micromonospora sp. DT53. Classification (NCBI taxonomy): domain Bacteria; kingdom Bacillati; phylum Actinomycetota; class Actinomycetes; order Micromonosporales; family Micromonosporaceae; genus Micromonospora; species Micromonospora sp. DT53. The sequence continues at coordinate 1,072,338 of NZ_JBNCKM010000002.1, read as the reverse complement.
TGGATCCGGTCCGCAACCCGTACGCGCCGGGCGCCGGCCAGCGTCCGCCCGAACTTGCCGGGCGGGGGCGGGAGCTGGACGTCTTCGACATCGTGCTCGAGCGCATCGCCCGGGGTCGCCCCGAGCGCAGCCTGATGCTCACCGGGCTGCGCGGCGTCGGCAAGACGGTTCTGCTCAACACCCTCCGGTCGCAGGCGATCAACCGGCTCTGGGGCAGCGGCAAGATCGAGGCTCGACCGGACCAGTCGTTGCGTCGACCGGTCGCCGCCGCACTGCACATGGCGGTCCGGGAGCTGGCCCCTCGCCACCGCGCACCGGATCGGATCGACGCGTTCCTCGGCGTCCTCAAGGCGTTCGCCCAGCGCTCCACGCCGACCGGCCGAGCCGGTGCCGCCACGAAACTGCGTGACCGGTGGCAGCCCGGCATCGACGTGCCGGCCGCCAGCGGTCGGGCCGACTCCGGTGACATCGAGATCGACCTGGTCGAGCTGTTCAGTGACGCCGCCGCCGTGGCCAGCGACGTCGGCACCGGCATCGCCATCTTCATCGACGAGATGCAGGATCTCGGCCCGGAGGACGTGTCGGCGCTCTGCGCCGCCTGCCACGAGCTGTCCCAGCTCGGCGCGCCGCTGATCGTCGTCGGCGCCGGCCTGCCGCACCTGCCGGCCGTGCTCAGCGCCGCCAAGTCGTACTCCGAGCGGTTGTTCCGCTACCAACGCATCGACCGGCTCGACCGGATCGCCGCCGACCGTGCGCTCTGCGCGCCCGCCGAGCGCGAGGAGGTCGAGTACGAGCAGAAGGCCCTCGACCTGCTCTACGAGAAGTCCGGCGGTTATCCCTACTTCGTCCAGGCGTACGGCAAGGCGACCTGGGACCACGCGCCGCGCTCGCCGATCACGGCCGCCGACGTGCGGGTCGCCGCGCCCGAGGCGGAGGCCGAGCTGGCGGTCGGGTTCTTCGGGTCCCGGTTCGAACGGGCCACTCCCGCCGAACGCGAGTACATGCGGGCGATGGCCACGATGTCCGCGGTGGAGGGCGAGCCTGGCGCGGTGGTCCGTGACGACATGGACGCCGCGGTGCCCACCGCGGAGATCGCCCGTGCCCTCGGCCGCAAGCCGGCCAGCCTGTCCCCAGCCCGGGACGCGCTGATCAAGAAGGGCTTGATCTACTCCGGTGAGCGGGGCACTGTCGCCTTCACGGTCCCGCACTTCGGCAGGTACCTGCGGACGCAGCCGGCCTGACCGCCGGCCGCCGCGTCGACCCGGTCAGACCTTCGACCAGGGCGCCGGAAAGAGCACCTCACCGCGAGGTGGAGGGCCGTCCTCGCTGGTCGACGGAGGCAGCACCAGTGCCTGCCACGGCTCACCGAGGCCGGCCCACGGGCCGGTCAGGCCCAGCTCACTCGCCGGGCCGAACCCGAACCGGCGGTAGAAGGCCGGGGCACCGAGGACGACGACCAGCCGCTCGCCCAACTCGGTGGAGGCGTCCAGGGCGGCCTGCACGACCGCCGTGCCGTGCCCGACACGCTGCCGGTGCGGCGCGACCGCCACCGGGCCGAGCGCCAGGACGGGCACGTCCGAGCCGCGTTCCGGCCGCAGACGCACCCGGGTGAGCAGCGCGTAACCGACCACCTCACCGCCGTACTCCGCGACCATGGCCAGCTCCGGCAACCAGGCCGTGGTGTCGCGCAGCTCGGCGACCAAGCTGACCTCCGGCGGCGTCGCCACGTCCGGGCGGGCGAAGGCGGCGGCCAGCACGCGGCGGACCGAGCCGGCGTCGGCCGGGTCCTCGGGGCGTAGCCGCAGCGTGGTCACCCGCGCGACGTTACCCGCCAGCGCCCGTCCATCCGTGACGGTCGCTCGATTCGGCGTGGCGTACGTGTACGAACACCAATCCGATCCTGCGGTTGCCCGGGTAGCGAGCGCCGCGACGGGGTATGACTGATCCATGACGCCCGTACGCTCCCTCGCCCGCGCCATGCTGAGCGGCATCTTCGTGGTCACCGGGTATCGCAACTTCCGTAACCCCGGCCGGCTCGCGGTGGCCGCCCGACCGGTGACCGACAAGGTCGCGCCGATGCTGAAGAAGGCACATCCGAGCTTCCCCACCGAGACCGAGACGTTGATCCGGCTCAACGCGGCCGTGCAGGTCAGCGCCGGTCTGATGCTGGCGTCCGGCCGGTTCAGCCGACCGGCGGCGCTGGTCCTCGCCGGCACGCTGGTGCCGGTGACCATCGCTGGGCATCCCTTCTGGAACAACGACGACCCGATCGCCAAGAACAACAACCAGATCCACGCCCTGAAGAACCTCGGGCTCCTCGGCGGTCTGCTGCTCGCCGCGGCGGACACCGGCGGCAAGCCGGGTCTGCGGTGGCGGACGGGTCATCGCATCGGCCACTCTCGACGTTCCATGCAGCGCGCCGTCCGGACCGCCCGACGCGAGGCCCGAATCGCCGTCCGCTCCGCGTCCACCGCACGTCGACTCCCCGGCTGACCTGCGTCGATCCCTCCCTGTCTCACCCCCACCCCCCGCTAAGGCCACGAATTACCTGAACCACCCGGTAGGCGTTAACGCGGTGGAAATGTCAAAAACATGTGTGGGATCGGACACGGTCGCATAACGCGGGAGGCACTGACGTGAGGCGCCGTTCTAGGCTCCGTGCAGGACCTGGACGGGTAGGACGACCTTGGTACGGGGGTGGCCACGCCATGCCGACGGCTGTCGGTAGACGGGCGGACCGCCTCGCCCCAATCCAACGTGTGACACGCGGGCTTGACCGCGTGACGCGCGGGATCGATCGCAGGAACGTCGTACGGGGCGCCATCGTGGCCGCCGTCGCCTACGCCGCATGGCTCGCCATCGGCACCTTCGGGCGGCCGTACAACTTCTTCGACATGAAGATCTACCACGGTGCCGTGGTGTGGTGGGCGAGCGGTCACGAGCTCTACGAGTTCATCGCGCCCGGAACCACTCTCGGGTTCACCTACCCACCCTTCGCCGGGTTGGTCATGCTGCCGATGGCGCAGCTGCCGATCGGCGCGGCCGGCTTGGTCAACGCCGCCGCCAGCATCGCCGCGTTGGCGCTGGTGCTGGCCGGGTTGCTCCGACCCATCGTGGACCGGCTGGGGTGGCCACTGTGGTTCACCGTGGCCGTGGCGGTGCCGCTCGCGGTCGCCATCGAGCCAGGTCGGGAGACGCTCGGCTACGGCCAGGTCAACATCCTGCTGTTCGCCCTGATCATGGCTGACCTGATCGGCCTTCGCTGGCGGTCCCGCCGAGGCACCCACTACGCCGCCACCGACGGCCCACTGCTGCGCTTCGTCTACGGCGGGGCGTGGGCCGGGGCCGGCATCGGCCTCGCCACCGCGGTCAAGCTCACCCCGGCGCTGTTCATCGCCTACCTGCTGATCACCCGTCAGTGGCGGGTGGCGGCCACCGCCATCGGCACCACCATCGGCGTGACGGTGGGGACCTTCGCGATCGTCGGTGACGAGTCGCGGACCTACTTCGGCAGCGTGCTGTGGCAGACCGAACGCGTCGGCGCGGCGGACATGACACCCAACCAGTCCCTCGCCGGTCTGCTCGCCCGGCTGTACGACTCGATCGAGACCCCGGGGCTGCTGTGGCTCGCCTTCTCGGTGCTGGTTCTGGCGCTGGGCCTGTCCCGGGCGGCCAGTTCCCGCGCCGACGGTGACGAGCTGACCGCCTTCACGTTGGTCGGCCTCACCGCGAACGTGATCAGCCCGATCTCCTGGACGCACCACCTGGTCTGGGTGATCCCGGCCATCATCGTGCTGGCCGACGCCGCGGTGCGTCGCCGCGAAGCCAGTCGGGGGATGCCGCAGCGCACCGGCCAGGGGCCGATCTTCGGCGGGCTACCGGGGGTCAACGGGCTACGCCCGCCGATCTGGTACCCGACGCTGACCGGGCTGCGCCACGGCGTCGCGGCGCTCGGGCTCTATCTGCTATTCCTGATCTCTCCGATCTGGCCGTACGAGCACCAACTGCCGGAGATGTCGCACTACCAGGACGGCCTGTTCGGAGCACTTATGGAGAACTCGCTCGCGCTCGCGCTGATCGTGCTGGTCGCCGCGCTGCCGTGGCGTCCAGGCGCGGAGCCGGCGTTCTACGGCGACCGGCTCGCCAGGGCCGTGGTGGTCAACGGCCACCGCTGAGCGCTCAGGGGCAGTTGACCCATTCCTCGGTGCCGTCGGTGAAGACCTGCCGCTTCCAGATCGGCAGTCGCGCCTTGACCTCGTCCACCAGCCGGGCGCAGGCCGCGAAGGCAGCCGCCCGGTGCGCGGTGCTCACCGCGGCCACCAGCGCCACGTCCCCGATCGCCAGGGGGCCGACCCGGTGCGACACCGCCACCGCGTAGACGTCGGGCTCAGCGGCGATCTCGGCGGCCACCTCGCGCAGCACCTGGGCGGCGCTCGGGTGGCCTTCGTACTCCAGGCTCGTGACCTGGCGGCCGTGGTCGTGGTCGCGGACCACGCCCTGGAACGACACCACGGCGCCGGCCCGGCGGTCGGCGACCGCCGCCTCGTGCGTGGCGAGGTCGAGCGGCTGGTCGGTGACCTCGCCGAAGGTGATCGTTGGTGCGGTCACGACGCACGCTCCCCGGGAAACAACGGCAGTGGCACGATCGGCACCCGGTCGCCCGGCTCGCCGCTGGTGCCGGGTCGGATGACCGCGAACCCGTCCGCGCCGGCCAGGCCGCGCAGCATCGCCGAGCCGACGTGGCGGACCGGGGACGCGACGCCGGCGGCCCGATCCAGTCGGACCAACGCCAGGTGGGTGTGGTCGCCGCGACCGGGCACCGTCTCGGCCAACGTGGCCTGCGGCAGCACCGGCATCGACCGGCCCTGGAGGCCGGCGAGCAGCGGGGCGACCAACGACACCAGCGCGACGATGGCGGACTGCGGGTTGCCCGGCAGCCCGGCCACGAACCGGGCTCGCCCGTCGGGGCCGGTCAGCCGGGCCAGCAGCATCGGGAAGCCGGGGCGGACCGCCACCGTGTTGACCACGTAGTCGGCGCCGAGCGCCTCCAGGGTCGGGTGCAGGTGGTCGACCGGGCCGTTCATCGTGCCGCCGGTGGTGCAGACCAGGTCGGCGTTGGCCAGCGCCGAGCGCAGGGCCGCCACGTGCGCGGGCAGCGTGTCGGCCACCGGGCCGACCACGTCGGATGGGCGGACCTGGCAGCCGTACCGCCGCAGCCACGCCGGCACCGCGGGGCCCAACGCGTCGCGGACGCGACCGGCCGCGGGTGGGCCCGCCGTCAGCAGCTCGTCGCCGAAGACCAGCAGCGCGGCACGCGGCGCCCGCCGGACCCGCAGCGTGTCGTGCCCGCAGGCGGCCGCCAGGCCGATCACCGCCGGGTCGACAGGCGTGCCGACCGGCAACAACTCCTCATCGGCGTACGCCTCCTCGCCGGGTTTCCGCCACTCGGGCATGGCTCGGGGAACGCCGCTGACCAGGCCGTCAGCCCTCGTCGACTCTTCCACGCGCAGCACAGCGGTGGCACCCTCGGGCACCATCGCGCCGGTCGCGATCTCGACGGTCGTGTCGTCCTCGGTGAGTGGCGCGGGGGTGCTGCCGGCCAGGACCCGGCCGACGACGCGCCACGGCCCTCGGCCGCGCACCGCCCAGCCATCCACGCTGGAGGTCGGGAACGCCGGCAGGTCGGTGCGGGTGGCCAACGGCTCGGCCAGGGTCGACCCGTCGGTGTCGACAAGTGGTCGGGCGACGGCGGGCAGCGCGGCGGCCAGACCGACCGCGTAGACCCGCGAACGCGCTTCTTCCCACCCCGCTGGCGGGGGTGCGGCGACCCGATCCGCGGTGGGTGCGGTTTCCGTGCTCACCGACCGAGCCTATCGGCACGGACCGACACCCGTCCGAGCCTGGCGTGCACCGGTCAGTGGTCCCGCCACGAAGCGGTCAGTGGTCCCCGCCGCGAAGCTGGTCGACGGTGTGCCCGAGGATCGGCCCGAGGACGGCCAGGCCGTCCCGTGCGCCACCGGTCGAGCCGGGCAGGTTGACCACAAGCATCCGGCCGGCGACCCCGGCCAGACCCCGGGACAGCACCGACGTCGGCACCCGGTCACGACTGTGCGCGCGGATCGCCTCGGCGATGCCGGGGATCTCGTAATCCAGCAGGCCCCGGGTCACGTCCGGGGTCCGATCCGACGGGGTCACCCCGGTGCCCCCGCTGGTCAGCACCACGTCGACACCGTCGGCGCGGGCGGCCCGCAGGGCATCGCCGACCGGCTCGCCGTCGGGCACCACCACCGGGTCGTCGACCTGGCAGCCCAGCTCGCGCAGGCCGGCCACGAGCAGCGGCCCGCTGGTGTCGGCGTAGACACCGGCCGCGGCCCGGTTGGAAGCGACGATCACCCGAGCCCGGATCATGGCCGGTCCTCCGGGCGAACCCACTCGCCGGTCTTGCCGCCCTCCTTGCGCAGCACCCGGACCGCCTCCACCGAGGCCGCCGGGTCGACCGCCTTGACCATGTCGATCAGTGCGAGACCGGCGACGGCGACCGCTGTCAGTGCCTCCATCTCCACCCCCGTCCGGTCCGCCGTGCGGGCGGTGGCGGTGATCTCCACGGTGTCGGTGGTCAGCCGCAGGTCGACGGTGACGCCGTGCAGGGCGATCGGGTGGCAGAGCGGGATCAGATCCGGAGTGCGCTTGGCCCCCATGATCCCGGCCAACCGCCCGACGGCCAACGCGTCGCCCTTGGGCAGCCCGTCGCGATGCAGCAGGTCGATGACCTCGGGTGTGGTCCGCAAACGGCCGGCCGCGACGGCCGACCGGCCCGTCACCGCCTTGGCGGAGACGTCGACCATGAGGGCCGCGCCGGCGCGATCGACGTGGCTGAGCTGCGCGGGTTCGGTCACGGTCGTGAGCCTATCGGTGCGGTACGACGGCGATCGGAAGGAGCGGCGTCACGCTGACGACCGCACCGGGTGCTGACGGCGCAACGCCCCCGACGCCGCTCCTCCCTCACAGACCCGCCGCCGAGGTCGCTGGGGGGGACCTGGCAGCGGGCGGGTGTCGACGACCCGGTTCTGCCCAGGGGCAGAACCTCCCCCGTTCGCCGATACGGCCGGTAAGTTACCGGGCCGGCCGATAAGAAATCGATAAGCGACGTTCAGGCTGGTCAGCGTTCCGCGACCAGGGCGGCGTCACGCACCTCGGCGAGGCGGCGTTCGGCCTCGAAGCGCTCCGGCACACCCATCCGCCGGAAGATCGCCAACGCCCGCTCCCAGTGCCGTCGGGCCTCGACCGGGTCCGCGCGGACGAAGTGTTCGGCAAGCCCGGCCAGCGCCCGACCCTGCTCGTACGGGTTAGCGACCCGTTCGGCGAGCTGCAGGCCCCGACGGTGAGCCTCGAGGGCCGCCGGCCCATCTCCACACAGCAGCAGCGTCAGGCCAAGATCATTGAGGGCGATGCACTGCGCGTGCCGCTCGCCCGACTCGACGGCCAACTCGAAGGCGGCCAGGTGCTGGCGTCGGGCAAGGTCCAGTTCGTTGAGCCCTCGATACGCGACTCCCAGGACGTTGCGGGCCTCGGCTTCGCCGTACCGGTGACCGGTGCGGCGGAACAACGACAGCGAGGATTTCAGCAACAGCACGCCCTGCCTGTGCTGCCCGACGCGAACGCGCACCGCCGCGAGATGGCTCAGCGCGTTGGCCAAGTGGTAGTAGTCCTGATTGAGCCGCGCCTGGAACAGGTGCTGTCGGTGAATCTTGAGGGCCTCGTCCCAGCGGCCCAGCAAGGCCAGCGCGATACCGAGATTCGGCAGGGCCAACGGCACCCGGTTCTCGTAGAGTCGGCGCTCGGCCAGACTCTGCCGTCCCATCGCGACGGCCTGCTCAAGGTTGCCGCTGAACAGGTGGACGACGCTCAGATTCGAACGGAGTCGGGCCAACTGCCGCCAGTCGCCAGACTCGCGGCAGAGCGAGATGGCCGCGTCCAGATGAGTGGACGCGAGACGGTGAGAGCCCGTCTTCACCAGGGCCGACGCGAGATAGTTGTGCATCGAGACGATGGCGGGTTGGTGTTGGAGTGCCGTCGCCGAGGCGAGGCCCGCTCGATGGGTGACGAGAATGTCGTCGAAGTGGCCCCGTACATGGAGAAAGCGCCAGAGGGCCCGGGCGAGCTTCCAGACCTGATGGTGCAGGCCATGCTCGGCACCGAGGCCCACCAGCATGCCCAGATTCGTGCGCTCCCGCTCGAGCCAGGCAACCCCCGCCACGATCTCTGGGCCGGTCAGGTCGGGACGCGGCGGCGGACCTGCGCCGACCTCCTTGCGGACGTCGACGAACTGGTGCAGCTCCGAAGAGGCCTGCAGAGTGGCGTGCAGGGCGAAGTCCAGGAGACGCGCCACGGCCGACATCACGGCTTCGGGTGTCTCGGAAACCAGGCACTGTGCTCGCGAGTACTGCCGCAGGAGGTCATGGAGGCGGTACCGGCCTCCCTCGACCTCGTCGACCAGGTGCAGATCAACCAGATCATCGAGCAGCTTGGCGACGACATCGAGCGGCAGGTCGAGCAGGGCCGCGACCATCTCCGCGCTGTGCTCACCCGGATGGATGCTCAGCATCCGGAACGCCCGTTGGGCGGGGGCGGGCAAAGGCCCATACGAGGTGGCGAAGGCCCTCGCCAGGGTCCGGTCACCGACCTGGAGTTCGTTCACCGCTGGCGGATCGGCTGCCAGGCGAGCCGCCAGATCCGCGACCCGGCGCGCAGGTCGGTGGGCAAGGCGCGACCCAGCGAGCCGGATCGCCAACGGAAGGTGCCCGCAGCGACGCACGACCTCTGCGGCCGCCGCCGGCTCCTCGGCGATCCGCTCGACGCCCGCAGTCTGCGCGAGCAGTTTCAGCCCCTCGTCGGGAGTCATCAGGGGCAACGACTCCGGCGGGCCGACGTCCAGGTCAGCCAACCGTCGACGAGAGGTCACCAGGACGACCGCGCCTGGCGACGCGGGCAGGAGAGGAAGGACCTGGTCACTGCCCGCCGCGTTGTCGAACACGACCACCGCCCTGCGGCTTTCCAGCTCGCGCCGCCACAGCTCCGCCCGGGCGTCGAACTCGGCCGGTATCCGCTCCGCGGGTACGCGCAACTGACGGAGCAGTGCGGCCAGCGCGGCCGACGGCTCGATTCGAGTGGTCTCGCCGTCGCCGCAGAGGTCGATGAACAGGCTCGCGTCCCGGTACCGCTCCGACAGGCGGCGAGCGAGATGCACGGCCAGGGTCGTCTTTCCGCTGCCTGCCATGCCGTCGATCACGTGCACCGCCGAGACTCGTTCCTCGACCCGACGGGTCTCCGCCAGCAGTCGCGACACCACCTCCTCCCGACCAACGAAGTCGGTTACCGCGCGAGGAAGGTGATCGACAGGCGCACGCCGGTGCCGTTCTTCGGCCGGGGCGGGCGTACCCGCAGCGAGCCCACGCGCCGGGAGCGGACGCGGTGCGACGCTGATCGCCGACTCGCCCACCGAAGCCTCAGTGCGGATCTTCACGCGCAGGCCCTGGATGTCCGGGCCCGGTTCGATGCCCAACTCCTCGGCCAACGTCGTCCGGACCTCGTCGTACACGACGAGCGCCCCCGCGTGATCGCCTCGCTCGTAGAGCGCCCGCATGAGCAGGACGTACGCCGGTTCCCGGAGGGGATGACGAACAATGACCTCCCGCAGCAGCGGAATCGCCGAGTCGCTTCGCCCTGACCTCAACTGCGCCTCGGCGAGAAGTTCCACGGTCAACAGCCGCTCCTCGTCGGCAGCGGCGGTTCGGGAGGTGAGGACGGGCCCGAGCGGGACGCCGGCGAGCATCGGGCCGTGCCACCGAGCCAACGCGTGCCCCAGTAGCTCACGGGTGCGGTCCAGGTGGCCAGCCGTCAGCGCTTCCCGACCCGCGTTCAGCTCCGACTCGAAGCGAAAGACGTCGACCCGTTCCGGGTCCACGACGAGTCGATAGCCGTTGCGTTGCCGCTCGATAGCACCGCGACCGGCTGGAAAAGCCTCGAAAGCCCGGCGCAGATTGGCAGCATAGGTCCGGACATTAGCTACCGCCGATCGCGGTGGGCGATCGGCCCATAGCTCATCGACGAGGTCGTCCACCGTCACCAGGCGCCCGGGCTGAACAGTGAGCATCGCGAAGATTGCCTGCTGTTTGGGTGTACCGAGGCGCAGCGTGCGGGTAGACAGTTGCACCGAAAGGCCGCCCAGAACCTGAATCTCCACCCGTCCCCGCCAGCCCTATCAGGTATTCAGCCGATCACGCAACGGAGTGTACGACCCCGTGCGGTGGCGCACCGCTTACGGGGCGATACGAACGGCCGTTGGGTGTCCAGGAGTGCCGCGAGGAGCTGCTCGAATGCCAGTGCGGGAGCGCACGATGTCGGCGGCAAGTTGCACCTCCCCCTGCGGCGGGCGCTTATCCACCCGTCCGCGCCAACGACCCCGCCGAAGGCTCGCACCATTACCTGCCCCCCGCTGGGCACCCTCAGCCGCGTCAACTCTGCCCATGCCGCCCTTACGCCTGACCAAACTCCGGATGAGGCAACTCCTGAAGAGCCCCCAGACTCAAGGAATGGCGGGTCACATAACCTCGTCAGATACCGTCCGCAGTTGCAAGGTGCCACTTGAATCCAACGCCGGCATGCTCGACCGCACTCCGTTCAGTAACGATGGACAGAACGTGATAAACGGGCTTCAACTTGGCTAATGTTGCGCATACCGACATTTATTTCTCCTAACCTGCCCTTCCTCCTCTTAAGCTGCCTTTCGGAAGATGACCTCCCCATCACGGGCAGGTACTCCAATTGGCTTAGCGGGAGAAGGGGGCAACGCGATGCGTGGCACCGACTGGAACTGACAAGTTCGACACAGGACTTCTGAGGGCCCGGGCAGTAGGCTGCGAGAACGCGCAGGCAGTCCTTCGGGAGCGGCATGACCCTTCCTCAGCGACGAGAGATTGAGACCGATCGGCGGCTGTTGCTGCTCGTCGGTCTCGTCGTCGTTGTTGCCGCAGTCATCATCGTCACCGCACTTCCGGCAGCGTTGGGCTCGGCACAGTCAGCCACCCCGAGCGACGCTGGGGTCGTCGTCATCCTCACCCTCATGATCGCGTTGGGCACGCTGGTCAAGGCCCGGGTACGGATCCGATCGACGACCCAGTCGATCAGCTGGAACGAGACAGCGATCATCGTCGGTGCCGCCATCGCTCCGACCCCCGTGGTCGTGCTCTGCACCGCGGTCGGCATCGCCCTCGCCTCACTTCGCCTCACGCCGATAAAGCTGACCTTCGGCATCGGCAAGAACGTCATCGTGGCGTGGGGCGCCGGCACGACGCTCGCGATGACGACCTGGACCTGGCCGCCCACGGGGGCCTCCCCCCTGATGCTGCTGGGGCCGTTGGCGCTCGCCTACCTGGTCGCGGCGCTCCTGGACGACCTGCTCGCCATTCCGGTCATCGCCCTCGCCTCCCAGACCAGGATCGCGAAGCACTTCCGCAGCAATCTCGACCTTCGACTCGCAGGCTTCGCCGTACGGTTCGCCGTCGCGGCCTGCACGCTGCTGATCATCCGACTGGATCCCCGCCTGCTGCTCGCGGTCCCACCCCTGGTCCTGAGCCTGCACCTGGCCTACTCAGCGCGCATCCGGGGCCGCACCGAGCAGCAGGCGTGGCAACGGCTCGCCCGCACCACCGACGCGCTCAACGTGGTCGACCTGGACAACGTCCTCACCACCGCCGTCACCCAGGCCGCCGAGTTGTTCTCCGCCGACGAGGTCGAGATCGAGCTGCGCGACGGCGGCCGCACCGTGCGCGGGGGCACCGGCGGCATCACCTTCGACGGCCGCACCGGCACGCCCACCGACGTGGACGGCACGGTCATCCCCGCACCGCTGGAAGGACATGACCGGACCGTCGACGTCGGCGTGCTTCGACTGCGCTTCCGCGGCCCGGTGCAGCTCTCCGAGCGGGAGCAGTACACCCTGCGTACCTTCGCCTCCGCGCTCTGCACGGCCGTCCGCAACGCCCAGGCGTACGCCGAACTGGCCCGGGTCGCCGACGAGCACGCGTACGCGGCCTCGCACGACGCACTGACCGGCCTGGCCAACCGCCGGCACCTCCTCGACGAGGGCACCGAGCAGTTGAGCACCCGGCACGCCGACGGGGTGACCGCGCTGGTGCTGATCGACCTCAACCACTTCAAGGAGGTCAACGACACGCTCGGGCATGCCGCCGGCGACCAGGTGCTGGTGCAGGTGGCCGACCGGCTGCGGGGTGCGGCCCAGGCATCTGACCTGGTGGCCCGCCTCGGCGGCGACGAGTTCGCCGTACTCCTGCGGGGTCTGCCGGCCCCGGCGGTCGCCGCGCACCGGGCCGAGACGCTGCTCGCCGCCCTGCACGAGCCGTTCGAGTTGGACGGCATGCGCATCAGCGTCGAGGCCAGCGGCGGGATCTCCGGCGCCCCGTCCAACGGCGGCATGGCCGAGCTGCTGCGCCGCGCCGACGTGGCCATGTACCAGGCGAAACGGGCCGGGCAACGGATCTCCACGTACGCCCCGACCCGCGACACCGCCGACCTCGGTCGCCTCACCCTCGGCGGTGACCTGCCGCGCGCGGTCGCCGACCACGAGTTCGTCGTCAACTTCCAACCGATCGTCGACCTGAGCACCGGTGCGGTGACCAGCGCCGAGGCGCTGGCCCGCTGGCACCACCCCACCCACGGCCTGATCGACCCGCTGCGGTTCCTGGAGGCGGTGGAACGGTCGGGCCTGCTACCGGCCTTCGCCGAAGCGATCCTCGACCAGGCGCTGATCGCGGCGGTAAGTTGGCGCGACGCCGGCTTCGACGTACCGGTCGCGGTCAACGTGTCCCCGCGCAGCCTGCTCGACGCGCGGTTCCCGGGCTCCGTCCTCGCCCGCCTCCGCGCCCACGACCTACCGCCGGACCGGCTGGTCCTGGAGTTGACCGAGACGCTGACCCTCAGCCAACTCGACGTGGTCGACCGGGTGCTCAGCCGACTACGCGACGAGGGCGTCCGGTTGGCGTTGGACGACTTCGGCACCGGCTACTCGTCTCTCTCCCTGCTCTCCCGGATCCCGGTACACGAGTTGAAGATCGACCGGAGCTTCGTCACGACGATGGAGAGTTCGGCGGAGGCCGCAGCCGTCATCCGCTCCACCCTCGACCTGGGTCGCAGCCTCAACCTGGACGTGGTGGCCGAGGGGGTGGAGAGCGAACCGCAGCGCCGGGCCCTCTGGGAGTTGGGCTGCGTCGCCGGCCAGGGGCACCTGTTCGCCCGACCGATGCCATCCGGCACCCTGCTCGCGGCCATGCAGCGCGGCTCGGGCGGCCGACCGGGCACCCTCGCCGCGCCGCTGCACGACGCCGGGGCGGTGATCCGGTTGAACCAGAACCGCCGCCAGGCCGGCCGGTCCAGACCCGACCGCCTCCCACACCTGCCCGCCTGAGCAGGCATCGGCCCGCTGCGCAGGCAGCCCGGTCTGCCAGACTGTCGCGCGTGATCGTCGACGACCCGACCGCCCACCGCCGTCACCGGCACTGGCGGACGCTCGACAACGCCTCCGGCGGACTCGCCCTCGACCTGGGCCTCTACGCCGTCTCGGCCGCGTTCGCCGCGATCACCGCGGTCACGTCGACCCTCCTGCCGCACCGTGCCTGGGGTGCGGTCGCCGCCGTCGGCTACCTGCTCGCAACGCTGACCGTGATCGCCCAACTCCTGTTGCGTCGACGCATCCCGACCTCCCGGCTGACCGGTCTGCCAGCCCGCTGGGCGGTCACCGGTCTCGCCTGGGCGGCCACCACACTGCTGCCCCTGGCCTGGCAGGCCATCGACCGGGCCGGCGGCCGCACCGACCGGGCCCAGGAAGAGGTGCTGGTCGTGGAACAGGCCGGCAACCGCCTCCTGGAACACGGCACGCCCTACCTCGGGCCCGACGCGATCGCCGCCCTGCCACCCGGCGAACAACTGATGGGCTACACCCCGTACCAACCCGGCATGGCGATGTTCGGCCTACCCAGAGCACTGCTCGACACCTGGTGGACCGACTCCCGGGTCTGGTTCGCGGTGGGCACCGCGCTGGCGCTCGCCCTGGCCGTGGCCGCCCTCCGCGGAACACCGACCACCGCCGGCCAGGCCACCTCCGCCGCCACCCACCGACGCGACGCCGCCCTGCTGCGCGGCGTGCAGGCCGCCACCGTACTGCCGATCTGTGCCCTCACCCTCGCCACCGGCGGCGACGACCTACCCGTACTCGCGCTCTGCCTGCTGGCCCTCGCGTTCGCCGCCGCCGACCGACCCGGCCGGGCCGGCCTCGCGGTCGGGCTCGCCGGCGCGCTGAAGCTGTTCGCCTGGCCGGTCGCCCTGGTCCTGATCGTCTGGGGCCTGACCCGGCGCGCCGGGCTCCGAGTCGCCGCCGGCGCCCTCGGCCTGCCCATCGCCGCACTACTGCCGGCGCTGCTGGTCGACCGGGACGCCCTGACCGAGAACGTGCTCCGCTTCCCCCTCGGCCACGGGCTGGTCACCAGCCCCGCGCAGTCCCCGTTCCCCGGCTACCTGATCGCCAGCGCGCTACCCGCCGGCCGGCTGGTCGCCGCCGCGCTGCTGGTCGCCGCCGGCGTGGCCATCGCCGTCCGGCTCGCCCGCCGCCCGCCCCGCACCGCCGTCGCCACCGCGCTCATCTGCGGGTACGGGCTACTCGCCGCCATCGTCCTGATGCCCACGACCCGCTTCGGCTACCTGCTGTACCCGCTGGCCCTGCTGACCTGGGCACCCGCGCTACGCCACCCGGTCGACGCGCCGGCCGCCCCGGTTCCCGACGAACGCTCCGGTCGGACCACTTCGGCGTAACTGCCGGGCGGAACGGTGCGTCAGGGCGTAGACCTGAAGGCATGACGACGTACCGCGACCGGGCCGACGCGGGCCGGGTGCTCTCCGAACGGCTCACCGCGCTCATCGGCGAACCGGACGTCGTCGTCCTCGGCCTCGTCCGTGGCGGCGTGCCGGTCGCCCGGGTCGTCGCCGAACGCCTCGGCGCCCCACTTGACGTACTTGTCGTCCGCAAGCTCGGAATGCCGTGGGCCCGGGAGGTCGCCTTCGGCGCACTCGGGCCGGGCGGTGTCCAGGTGCTCAACGACGTGATGGCCAGCCGACTCAGCAGCGACGACATCGCCGAGGTCCGCCATCGGGAGCAGGCCGAGCTGGAACGCCGGGAACGGCTCTACCGGGGCGGTCGCGCACAGGTGGACCTCACCGGGCGGACCGCGGTCATCGTCGACGACGGCCTCGCCACCGGCGCGACCGCCCGCGTCGCCGTCGAGGTCGTCCGCCAACTCGGGGCACACCGGGTCGTGGTCGCGGTCCCGGTCGGCGCACAGGAGGCGTACGAGCTGCTGAGCGCCGAAGCCGACCAGGTCATCTGCGCCCAACGCCCATCCGACTTCGGCGCGGTGAGCGTCTACTACGACGACTTCCACGAGGTGTCCGACGAAGAAGTCACCGAGGCGCTCACAGCAACTGCATAGGTCCACCGGGTACCGTCGGGCGATGAGTAGCCTCACCTGTCCCAAATGTCACGGAGAAATGCGCCAGTACGAGCGCAGCGGCGTCGTCATCGACCAGTGCGGGGAGTGCCGAGGCATCTTCCTGGACCGCGGCGAGCTGGAGAAGCTGTTCGAGGCGGAGGCCAACTGGAGCAGCCGCCAACAGACCGGCGGCGCGCCAGGGCAGCCCGCGCAGCAGCCGGCCGGCTACCCGCCGCCGCCGCCCCCGCCGCACCAGCCCGGCTACGGCGCCGTCCCGCCGCCGCCCCCGCCCGCCCACGGCTACCCGCCGCAGCCCGCCTACGGCCACCCGCAGCAGCAGCACCACGGCTACCACGGCCACTACCGGCAGAAGAAGCGCAAGGGCTTCCTCGACGAGATGTTCGGCTGAGTCCAGGCCGACCTTCCGCCCGGGTCGATCCACGCGTCGGCCCGGGCACACCACCCGGGCCATTGATCGTTGGCCGGCGCGACGCTTCATGCGAGGCTGAATCGCATGACCACGATCCGACCGGACGAGGCGCTGACCCAGGCGTACGACGGGATCACCGCGGTGGTCGGTCGCCTGGACGACGCCGGCCTGCAACGAGCCACCCGCTGCCAGGGCTGGCTCGTCGCCGACCTGCTCCTGCATGTGCTCGGCGACGCCCAGCGGGCGCTCGTCACCCTGGCCAGCCCCGTCGACGGCCCCGCCGACGTCGACGACGTGAGCTACTGGCGTGACTTTCCCGGCAACGACGACGCGGACGCCCGGCACGCCTGGTGGGTCCGCCGGTCAGCTGCCGCCTTCGACCGTCCGAGCGGGATCGTCGACCTCTGGCGGGACACCGCCCCGGCGGCGGTCCGCGCCGCCGCGTCAGCCGACCCCCAGGGGTACGTGACCACGCAGGGACACGTGCTACGCGTACCGGATTTCCTCGCCACCCTGACCACCGAGGCCGCCGTCCACCACCTGGACCTGACGCTGGAACTGCCCGACGCGCCGCCGCCCGGCCCGCTGGCGGTACGCGTCGCGGTAGCGACCATGGACGGCCTACTCAGCGACGACACCGTTCGACCCACCGCGTGGGACGACCACGACTTCCTGCTGAAGGCCACCGGGCGCGTCCCGCTGACCGACCGGGACCGACTGGAGCTGGGCGAGTCGGCTGGCTGGTTCCCACTGCTCGGCTGACCGGTGACCGGTTGCCGCGTCGGTCAGCCGATGGCCATGTCGACGAAGCGGGACAGGTGCAGCTGGGCCGCGACGGTCACGGTGTCGGTAGGCCCATTCCGATGCTTGGCAACAATAAAATCCGCCTCCCCGGCCCGCGGCGACTCCTTGTCGTAGTAGTCGTCGCGGTGCAGAAGGATGACAACGTCGGCATCCTGCTCGATGGAGTTGTGGGTGGCGATGCCATTCGCGATGAAGTTGTGCTTCCCGAGCACGGTCGCGTCGAACACCTCCTGCTCTCCGATCGACTCGATAGAGACGATCGAGTCCCAGAAGATATCGTTCGTGGCGTGCAGGTCCAGGTCGGCTGCATCAAGAACGGCGGCGACCGCCGCCAGCCGGGACCGGCTGGGCGCATGCTTCCAGAGGGTGCTGCCGCAGAACTGGGTGCCGACGGCCTTGGCGAACTCACGGTGAGTCATACCCTGCTCGACCAAGATCTCCTTGACTCTGACCCACACCTCTCGTGGCACGGTGTCGACGTTGGTGTTGCTCTCCGTCAACTCCAGCGCGGCGAGCAGAGCGGAACAGCCCTCCGACCGCTGCCCATAGACGCCAATCTCGCGCAGGAACCTCAACTGGTCATCCCTACCGGAGATGTCGAGCGTGTACTGAGGGCGATGCCCCACGACCGGTACGACCTTCAGACGGGCCGTAATGCCGTACCTCAGGAGCAGTCGAGAGATGTCCTCAAGCATTCGTCGGCTCGTGGACGCGAAATAGACGCGCCCTCCGCGGCCTGAGCCGTTGACGGTCACCGAACCATCCGTGGCCCACAGGTGCCGCAGGAAGGCGGTGATCTGCGCCTTCGGCAGGCTGAAGACGCTCGAAGGGAGAAACTTCTCGTGTGATCTCAGGCCGAAGAGACCCAGGTCGTCCAGCCACGCCGCGATGGGGTTACGCCGACCGCGAGCCAGCCGATAGGGCGCAGGCAGTCGGAGGGTGGTCACCCGCGCCGCCGCATAGTCGTCGCGCACGGCGGTGATCCCGAAGTGCTTCGCCGCTTCCGCGACAGCCTGCAGGTTCAGCTCATCGCCGCTTGCGTATCGGATGGGTTGGCGCCGTACGAACGAGCCGTCGCCCAACAGGTGAGCCAACATGACGACCTCCGCGTCGGCCCATGGGCGGGTAACCATTGGCGGCGGTAGGTGGCGTGGCGTGGCGATGCGATCTCCGGGCGACAACTCACCGAGTGGCACCCAACCGGTGAACGCGAGGAAGGGGTGATTCGCTGTGGCATCGATTTGTTTGCCCGATGCCAGCGTCAGCCGGAACACCTCGCGGCTACCGCTCGGGAAGACGTGGGTCATGGTGCGGGGCGTGTACCGAAGGCTCTCGTCCAACGCCCAGACCGGGATGTCTTTTGCTTTGTTTGACAACAACTCACCGAGCGTGATCTCGGTGTTGTCATCCGCTCGAACCACGCGGGTCTCCGCCGTGAGGCAGCCCGATTCCCGCAGATCGGACAGCTGGGGTCGCTTGTCGGTGCGCTGCTCGGGGCCACGGTTCAGCTGACTGACCGCAATCACCGGGCACTCGACCTCCTTGGCCAACAGCTTCAGGCCACGGGACAGGTCGGCGACCTCCTGCTGGCGGCTCTCGGTGCGCTTCGGCGAGGTCATCAGCTGGAGGTAGTCGACCACGATCATCTTGAGGTCGTGCCGCTGCTTGAGTCGGCGGGCCTTGGCCCGGATCTCCATCAGGTTCATGCTCGGCGTGTCGTCCACGAAGAGCGGCGCCTCGCTGATCTCACCCATGCATCGGGCCAGCTTGGTCCAGTCGTCGTCGGAGAGCTGGCCACTGCGCAGCACGTGCAGCGGCACCCGCGCCTCGGCGGAGAGCAGCCGCATCACGATCTCGACCTTGCTCATTTCCAGCGAGAAGATGGCGGCGGCCTGATTGGCGCGAATCGCAGCATTTCGGGCAAAGTCCATGCTTGCCGTGCTGTTGTGGGTGGGGATCATGGCCCGACTGGCCAGGTAGAGATGCTCGGGGTTGTCGACCGTGACGCACCGGACCGGCACGCTGGGCACCGGCCGGACGTCGACGATGAACCGAGAGGTCGTCCGAACATCCGAGTCGGTGCGGCGGCGTTCGGCGTGCGCATCCCGCTTCCGCTTGAGGCGGAAGACGACGTCCGGCGTGGAGAAGTTCAACATGTACGCGATGGATGAGTCGGGAGTGCGGCCGCGTACCGGCTTGGCGTTGACCGTGCAGCGGTAGCCGAGGCTGACGATGAGTTCGCGCACGTCCTCCGCCAACCGCTTCGAGGTCGACGTGTACTGGAGATTGCCGGCGGGGGCGACGGTCCCATCGGTGTCCATCAGCCCAGCGAGCAACGCCCGGCGCTGGGCCTCGGAGCCGCGCAGATAGACGCCCGGGATGTGCTTGTTACCCGCCACCCCGATCTGACGCAACAGCCCGAGGAAGGACCCGTTCCGGCTGTGGCAGTCGGCGCACTTCATGGTCGCTGGATTCTCACGCAACGCCCGGGTCGAAATGCCGCAGTCCACGCAGACGCCGATTCCACGAGCGGCAGGCATGGACGGCACCAGGATGGTGTAGAGCATCGGTCCGCTGGGCCGGACGGTGAACCCGTCCGCCTCGACGTGCGTGACCATCTCCGGGTCCGCGGTGGTGAAGCGGCTGGCGCTGGTGTGGCCGTCACCGAGCCACGCCCCCAACGTGTAGGGCGGAATCAGTAGATCCTGGCCGGGAAGCTGAAGGGGTGCGCTGTTCAGTACAGCGTGGTTGAGCCGGCGTTCGACGGAGTCGGTACGCAGCGTGGCCGCGATTTCGGCAGTGGTGACGACGCCGTCGTGGTCGGCGCGGCTGCCAGCATTGACCTCCCGCTCGGCTCGCTCCAGAAGCGCGCTCAAGAGCGGACCGGCCGGATACCCGGGCGCCGTCCAGTTCTGTGGCTTGCCGTTGCGGACGATGGGACGGCTGATCCGGCCAACCGACCCGACCTCACGGGCGACGGTGTGCAGGACATGCCGGAACTCCGGCCCTACCTGCTCGGTTGTGTCGAAGAGTGTGATCGGCTGGTTCCGCAGGGGGCTCAGCCGCTCATGTGCCGCACGTACGTTTGCCAGCGAAGATTCGGGCCAGTGCCGCCTCTGCCGCGCCGGTTCCTGTCGCCGGATCGCCCGCGTGGTCGTCTTCCACAAGTGCTCAGCGTCCGCCACGATGACGGTGCCGTCGGAGAACTCGACCTCGTAGCAGGGACGGTCGCGCATCACGTCGAAGGCGTGTGTGACAGTGGTCGGTGAGCCGTCCGCAGCCAGTAGCTGATCGCCCGCCTTGACCTCGCCCATCGTGGTCCAGCCGTTCGGGGTCGGCAGTGGGGTGTCGAGCGCGAGCGCCTTGCCCAAACCCGGCCTTCCGGCCACGATGATCAGCTGTCCGGCGTGCAGGCCGTTGAGCAGTCGGTCCAGGTCGCTGAAGCCGGTCGGCACGCCGGTCATCATGCCGCCGGTCGCGCCCACCGCCTCGATCTCGTCCAGGGTCGGCTGCAACATGTCGGCCAGGACGGCGAAGTCCTCGCTGACCCGGCGTTCGGTGACGTCGTAGACGGCCTGTTGGGCCAGGTCGACGACGTCGTCCACGTCGCGGCTGCCGCCGCTGGCGGTGCCGTAGCCCAACTGCACGATCTTGGTGCCGGCCTCGACCAGCCGGCGCAGCACGGCCCGCTCACTGACGATGCGGGCGTAGTACGCCGCGTTCGCGGCGGTGGGCACGCTGGCGATGAGAGTGTGCAGGTACGGCGCCCCACCGATGCGTACCAGATCCCCGGAGTCGGCGAGCGCCGCCGCGACGGTGATCGAGTCGGCCGGCTCACCGCGGCCGTAGATGTCGAGGATGATGTCGAAGATGGTGGCGTGCACCGGCCGGTAGAAGTCGTTGGTCTTGAGGATCTCGACGACGTCGGCGATGGCGTCCTTGGAGAGCAGCATGCCGCCGAGGACGCACTGCTCGGCGGCGACGTCCTGGGGCGGGGTCTTGTCGAACTGGCCGTCCCGCTGCGAAGGCGATTGGCCTCCGCCGGAGCGTGGCTCTGCCCGCATGTCGTCGGTGACCGACACGGGTCCCCCCTCCACTGCGCCGGATCCAGTCCCAGCTCTACCGCTGGGGTACGACACTTCCGTCCGACCGGGCCGGTCGATCGGGGGCCATCGCCGGCGGTCGAGGGCCAACCATACGGACCCCGAGGTCAGAGACTCAACAACGCCGGTGGACGAGCCTCGGGACAACCTGTGGATCCCGGGGGACAGCATGTGCGCAGCGTGTGCACAGCCTGTGGACAACCATTGGGGAATTCTCAGCTGCAAGTCGTTGACCTGCGAAAACATGCTCCCCAGCCTGTGGAGGAGAATATTTCGGTCAGGCCTGTGACACGATCGTCCCGTACTATCTCCAGCGAACGGCTACACCTGGACAGCGGATTCCGCTTTCGGTTCAGAAGGGTCACACTCCGGCCGTGAATTACCGGGACTGGGGACGCGGCGACGGCAGCCCGCGCGAGCGCCAGCCAACCGCCTCGTGGGGTGAGCGCGCGGCGCCTGTTCCGGTTGATCCCTACGACGAGGACGGGCGCTACCGCACCTCCAGCCGCAGGCGTGCGTTGGACCGCGGCCAGGACGAGCCTGTCGACGCCTACCTGCCCCGGTGGGCGTTGGAGTCAGGGGTCCGGCACGCGGACGGCGGCGGTCGCCACGCCGCACCTGACGAGGACGAGGACGAGCCCGAGCGGCCGACGTCCGGCGCGGGCCGGAGGTCCGCCGAGCCGTCGAGTGGTCGGCGGCGGGGCAACGAGACGCGTCGACGCGAGCAGGCAGCGATCGGCCCGGCACCCGACTCGGACCACACCCGAGAGTGGACGCTCGACCGGCCGCAGGATCAGGGGTACGCCGGCCGCCGACGGGCCGACGCCGGGGAGGACGAGCCGGTCTCTGGCACCGCCTCGGACCGGCGTCCCCGCCGCGCATCCGTTGGCCGTCCGCAGGTGATCTGGTCGGGCGGGGAGTCGGATCCCGCCCCGACCGAGCAGGTTCCGGAGCAGGAGCCGAGCCGTCCCAGCCGGCGTAGCCGACGTGCGGCAGAGGAGTCCTGGTCCCGTCCGGCGGCCGACCCGTGGGCCCGCGGCTCGGAGCGGGTGGCGGAGCCCGAACCGTCGTACCCGCCCGCGGTGGACCCGTGGGACGCCTCGGGCGTGCACGCGTGGCCGCCTGCGGCCGGCGCGGATGGCGGGGACCTGAGCGGGCAGTGGTCGGCGGTGGAGAGCGTCGGTGGCTGGGAGCGGTCGGACCGCACCGGCCAGTGGGAGCGGTCCGCGATCGAGGATGAGCAGCTGGACCGTACGCTGCCGCCGCGCTCTGATCGGGCGGTGGCGGCCGAGGGGTGGCCGAGCCGGGAAGACGGATTCTGGTCCGGCACTCGGCTGGCCGATGACGACCCGCGGTGGGCGGATCCTCCGACGTCGGCGCCCCGGTCTCCGGTGGTGGGATACACCGCTCCACGACCGCGCAGCGCGCCTGCGCCGCGTGCGGGTTCGGGTTCGGGTGCGCCCTCCCGGCGTCGGGCGGACCGGCCGGCGGTAGGAACGGCGTCGGTACGTCGGCGGGTCGAGTCGGCGGCCACGGGTGCGTGGGCGCGGCGGCTGGAGGACGACCTGCTGGACCCGGATCCGGGTGGGTCGGTCCGGCCACTGCTGTACACGGCGGCCTGTTACCTGGTGCCGGCGATGCTGATCTTCGTCTGGTTGTTGACGTTGGACAGCCAGGCGCCAGCTGGTTGTGTGACCGACATCAGCGGGGGCGGGTGCGACTCGGCCCGGTCCCGGGCATTGGAGTCACTCCTGGCCGGTTCGCCGCGCTTCGGATTGGCGCTGGTGAGCAGTCTGGTGGTGGCGGCGCTGCTGCGGCGGGTCGGCACGACGTGGCGCTCGGCGACCATCGCGGTCGCCGCCGCGGTGGTGGGCGGCGGCCTCTCCACGGTGCTGATCAGCGCGGTGACAGGCCAGCCCATCGGATGACCCGGCGGGCCCGGCCGGGGCCAGACCGGCGGGGCCAGGGCCGGCGGGGGCCAGGGCCGGCGGGGGCCAGGGCCGGGCGGGGCCAGGGCCGGGCGGGGCCAGGGCCGGGCGGGGCCAGGGCCGGGCGGGGCCAGGGCCGGGCGGGGCAGGCCGGACGAGGGCGGGCGGTGCCGCGTCGGACGACGTACGCACGAGGGCCCGCACCGATCGCTCGGTGCGGGCCCTCGTGGTGGTGTTGCGGACGTCAGCCCTGAACGACGTTCAGGTTGAACGACGCGGTCACCTCGGGGTGCAGCTTGATCTTCACCGGGTAGGCGCCTGTCGACTTGATGTGACCGGGCACCTCCAGCCGACGCCGGTCGAGGACCGGGCCGCTGGCCGCCTTGACGGCGTCGACGATCTCGGCCGGGGTGACCGAGCCGAAGAGCCGTCCGCCGTCGCCGGCGCGGACCTTCAGGTTGACCTTGAGACCCTCGAGCTGAGCCTTGACCTCGTTGGCGTGGTCGAGGTCGCGGATCTCGCGGGCCCCACGGGCCCGCTTGATGACCGTGACCTGCTTTTCCGCGCCCTTGGTCCAGGCGATCGCGAAGCCCTGCGGCAGCAGGTAGTTACGGCCGTAGCCGTTCTTGACCTCGACGATGTCGCCTGGGGCACCGAGGCCGGACACTTCCTGAGTCAGGATGATCTTCATATCGGTGCCTCCTCTCAGCGGGTGGTGGCCGTGTACGGCAGGAGCGCCATCTCACGGGCGTTCTTGACCGCACGGGCGATCTGCCGCTGCTGCTGCGAGGTAACGCCCGTCACCCGACGAGCGCGGATCTTGCCGCGATCGGAGATGAACTTGCGCAGCAGCGCGGTGTCCTTGTAATCGATGTAGGCGATCCCGTCCTTGTCGAGCGGGTTCACCTTCTTCTTGGGCTTGCGCAGTGCCGCAGCCTTGGCCGTTGCACGTGCTCCTGGTTTGCGATCGCGAGCGCTAGGCGCCATTAGAACGGTGGCTCCTCGTCAAAATTGGCGCCCGAACCAGCACGCGCGGGAGAGGGAGAGGGAGCAGCCGAAGCCCAGGGGTCGTCGAAGTTGCCTCCGCCGCCGCCCTGGTTGCCACCGCCACCGCCGCCACCGAAGCCGCCGCCACCGCCGCCGGAGCGGGACATCTTCTGCACCTTCGCCGTGGCGTAGCGCAGCGACGGGCCGATCTCGTCGACCTCAAGCTCGATGACAGTGCGCTTCTCACCCTCGCGGGTCTCGTACGACCGCTGACGCAGCCGGCCCGACACGATCACCCGAGCGCCACGCTGCAGCGACTCGGCGACGTGCTCGGCGGCCTGCCGCCACACGGTGCATGCGAGGAACAGCGGCTCGCCGTCCTTCCATTCGTTCGACGCCTTGTCCATGAAACGGGGCGTCGAAGCGACTCGGAACTTGGCGACCGCAGCCCCGGAGGGGGTGAACCGCAACTCGGGGTCATCGGTCAGATTGCCGATGACCGTGATGGTGGTGTCTCCTGCCATGACCATCTCCTCGCGCACTCAGCGTCTCGTCGTACAGGCTCGCAGAGCCGTACGACAGAGTCGTGGAGGCTGATCCGGACGAACCGGGGTTGGATGCTCTAGCGCATTTCCGGTCGGATGACCTTGGTGCGCAGCACGGACTCGTTGAGGCGCAGCTGACGGTCCAGCTCGGCCACCGCAGCAGGCGTGGCCTGCAGGTCGATGACGGCGTAGATGCCCTCAGCCTTTTTGTTGATCTCGTACGCGAGGCGCCGACGGCCCCACACGTCGGTCTTCTCAACCGAGCCACCCGCGGTCCGAATCACGTTCAGGTACGTGTCGAGCGACGGTGCGACGGTGCGCTCCTCGAGGCTGGAGTCGAGGATGACCATTAGTTCGTAGTGACGCAAGACGTGCTCACCTCCTATGGGCTAAGCGGCCACGGTCCTTCCGTGGCAGGAGGTCTTGTGTCGCTGCCCGCACGCGCCGGGGGAACCCGGCCGGACGCGGACAACCTGACCAGGATACCCGGTCCCAACGATCATGCCCGGGGTGGTCAGGGCCGTGCCGGGACGTGCCGACGGGGGCCCACCGCACGACCGTCAATCGGCCGGTGGTGGACCCCCGTCTACGAGGCCGCGGGGCGTCCGGTCCGCATTCCTTGGGTGGGACCTGGGGAGGAACGACCACACCGATGAGGTTGGACCGAAGACGCCCCGCGGAGCTTTATCGTGTTGTTATCTGACGATACAACAGCACTCGTACCGTGTCGGGGGGAAAAGCACAATTTTCCGAGATTCGTCTTCGCTCGGTAGCAGCTGTGCGAAGGGGCCGCCCCCGCCGTGCCGGGCCGCACGGCGGGAGTGACCTCGCTGTCGGCCGTCGACCGCCGGTCGCCGTGTGCGACGCTCACGTCGCTGGCGGCACCGGGATGCTGGTCGCCGGTTCTAACCCATCAACGATCGTCGGTCCCTCCGGTGACGCGACACCGGCCCGGCCGTCGCCCCGACCGTCGGGGTCGCGACGTAGGCTCGCTCGCATGCGTATCGGAGCCCATGTCGACTCGACCGACCCGCTGGCGGAGGCGGCCGCCCGGTCCGCCGACACCGTTCAGTTCTTCCTCTCCGACCCTCAGGGTTGGAAGGCGCCCAAGCCTCGCGAAGATGCCGAACGGCTGCGCGCTGCCGAGGTCGACCTCTACGTGCACGCGCCGTACGTCATCAACGTGGCCACTCTCAACAACCGCATCCGGATCCCGAGCCGAAAGCTGCTGCTCGGGCACGCCAACGCGGCCGCCGCCATCGGCGCCAAGGGCCTGATCGTGCACGGCGGGCATGTCAACGCGGGCGACGACCTGGCCGTCGGCTTCGACAACTGGCGCAAGACCTTCGCGTACGCGGCGGACTCCGGCGGTTTCGGCGTGCCGGTCCTGATCGAGAACACCGCCGGTGGCGACAACGCCTGCGCCCGTCGGCTGGACGCGCTCGCCCGACTCTGGGACGCCATCGGTGACCACGAGGTCGGCTTCTGCCTGGACACCTGCCACGCGTACGCGGGCGGCGAGGAGCTGCTCGGCCTGGTCGACCGGGTCAAAGCGATCACCGGGCGCATCGACCTGGTGCACGCCAACAACTCCAAGGGCGCGTTCAACTCCGGCCAGGACCGACACGACAACCTGGGCGGCGGGACGATCGACCCGGAACTGGTGGTGGCGGTGATCCGGGCAGCCGGCGCGCCGGTGGTCGTCGAGACACCGGGCGGGGTGACCGGCCAAGCCGCCGACATCGACTTTCTGCGTGCGCAGCTCGGCGCGGAGAGTCCTGCGGCATGACGAGCGGACAGCCCGGGACCGGCAACGCCCGGCCCACCCCGACCGGCGCGGACGCCGAGAGCCGGTCCGCCACCACGGCCGCGGCGGGTGCACTCACCCAGCCGGCTCGCACCTCCGACAAGGTCCCCACCGAGACCGCCGCGGGTCAGTCGCCAGCGCGCGACGGCGGAGCGACCGGAGCCGTCCCGAACGGCGACCCCGCGACCAGCAGGCCCGCCAAGAGGAACGCGGCGCGGCGCGGCGACAAGAGAGGCAAAGCGGCCAAGCAGGACGGCGCCGCCAAGCAGGACGCTGCAATCAAGCAGGGCACCGCCGACAAGCAGGGCACCTCCGACAAGCAGGGCACCGCCGACAAGCAGGACGCCGTCGAGGACGGCACCGCAACCAGCGACAGCACACCCAAAGACAGCGACGCATCCAAGAGCAGCGACGCCTCCAAGAGCAGCGCCCCGGCCAAGAGCAGCGCCCCGGCCAAGGACGGCGAGGCGGTGGGCGGCGCGGCCACGGACGGCGAACCGGCCAAGGGCGCGGAGACGGGTGACGCCGACGGCAAGGACAAGGCCGACGGCAAGACGAAGCCGGTCGGCCCGGAGCGTTGGGAGGCGTTCGCCTCCGCGCCGGAGCCGCGGCCCTCCATCTTCAGTCGGGCGAGCCGAGCCGTCGGCCGGTTCCTGATCCACGAATGGACCCTGGCCGCCCTCGGCGCGTTGGCACTGGCCGTGCTGATGACCTGGCCGACGCTGCGCTATCCGCGCTACACCCTCCCGCAGGACTACTGGGACCCGAGCCTGCAGGCCTGGCAGATGGCCTGGTCCGGGCACATCCTGCTGGCCGACCCGGCGCGCCTGTGGCAGTCCAACACGTTCTTCCCCGAGCTGTGGAGCTTCGCGTTCTCCGACACGCTGCTCGGGTACGCCCCGGCCGGAATGCTCGGCAGCGGCCCCGAGGACGCCGTGCTGCGCTACAACATCATGTTCGTGCTGGCGCACGCGCTCGCCACGCTCGGGGCGTACGCGCTGGCCCGGCAGCTCGGGGCTGGCCGGATCGGTGCGGCCGTCGCCGGGGTGAGCTACACCTACGCGCCGTGGCTGCTGGCCCAGGCCGGGCACCTGCACGTGCTCTCCAACGGGGGGATCCCGCTGGCGCTGGCGATGTTGGCGCGCGGGCACGGGTGGTCCCTCCGACACGGCTACCGGCCGGAGCGCCGGCATGACGGTTGGGTCTACGCCGGTTGGCTGGTGGCGGCCTGGCAACTCAGCCTCGGTTTCGGCATCGGGCTGCCCTTCGCGTACTTCCTGGCCGGCGCGGTGCTGGTCGCCGCCGTCCTCTTCTTCGCGCGGCGGCTGCGCACCGGGCAGGCCGTTCCGTTCGGTCGCCGGTTGTTCGCCGCCGACGTGCTCGGCGGGGTGTTGTTCGCCGGTGTCGGTCTGCTGATGGCGTTCCCGTTCTTCAAGGTGACCGAGCTGCACCCGTACGCCGAGCGCACCATCGGCGACGTCAGCCTCTTCTCGCCGCCGGCGTCGGGCTTCGTGACGGCGCCCGCGGAGTCGCGGATCTGGGGCGGGTTGCACGAGGGGGCCCGGGCGGCACTGCCGTGGCACCCGGAAATGACTCTGCTGCCGGGCTTCGTGCTCTACGCGCTCGCCGCGGGCGGGCTGTTCTTCTCGGTCTGGCGGCTGCGGCACCGGCTGTTGCTGCTCGCTGGGGTGCTGGTGACGATGGCCTTCGCGATGGGCACCCGCTTCTTCGACGGCACCTTCACCTACGTGCCGCTCTTCGAGCACCTGCCGGGCTGGAGCGCGCTGCGTACCCCCGGGCGGTTGATGCTCTGGACCACGTTGTTGCTCGCCCTGCTCGCGGCGGGCGCGGTCACCGCGCTCACCGACCGGGTCCGCGAGTTGACCGCGCAGCGGATCCCGTCGTGGCCGGGGCCGTGGCTGCGGATGGCGACCCTGCTGCCGCTGTTGCTGGTCACCGTCGAGGGCCTGAACACCACCCCGCATCCGGTGGTGCCGACCCAGCCGGCCGCGATGCGTTCGGCGGAGGGGCCGTTGTTGGTGCTGCCCAGCAATCAGAGCCTGGACCAGCACGTCATGCTCTGGTCGACAAGCGGGTTCCCCGACGTGGTCAACGGTGGCAGCGGCTTCACGCCACGCCAGCTCGACGACGTCCGTCGGGTGAGCCAGTCGTTCCCGGACCAGACGAGCGTCGACTACCTGCGCACGCTCGGCGTCCGCACGGTGGTGCTGCTGCGCGGCCAGGTCACCGGCACACCGTGGGAGATCAACATCGACGCGCCTGTCGAATCGCTCGGCATCAGCCGGCAGGACGTCGGCGACGCTGTCGTCTACCGCCTGTGAAGCTTTAGGGCGGGTTTTCGGGGGAGCCCGCCCGACTCCGGGCGGTCAGGCTTGATCCCCACGCCGGGCGGGCTCCCCCGAAAACCCTGACCTCGTCCGGGCCGCGTCGGCCGGTGGGGTCAGGTGGTGATGGGTTCCACGGAGGGCTCACTTCTCGCGGGGCGGCGCCAGCGGTCCACCCAGGGGGCGTCTGGTGCGCCGTCGAGAACGCCGCCGTCCGGATCGTCCGGGTAGGTGGCCCGCACCGCGTCCTGCTCGGGGTGCAGGATCTCCTTCACGACGAACACGCAGAGCACCACCACGGTGGCCAGCCGCAGCGTCGAGGCCAGCACGAACACGCCCTCCGGGAAGACCGGACGGCTGGTTGCCGCGCCGAGCAGTTCCCCGTAGAAGGCGACGAAGTAGCAGACCTCGGCGATCTGCCAGGCCAGGAATGCGCCCCACTTCGGTCGGGCCAGCACCACCAGGGGCAGCAGCCAGAGCACGAACTGCTGCGACCAGACCTTGCTGAAGATGAGGAACGCGGCGACCACCAGGAAGGCGAGCTGAGCCAGCCGCGGTCGGCGCGGCGCCCGCAGCGCCAGCACGGCGACGCCGAGGCAGGCCAGCCCGAACAGCGCGTACGAGATGGTGTTGAGGGCGGGGATGTTGGCGTTGAGCCACTCGAACGGGCCGAGGTTGGCGGGGTCGTTGCCGACCTTGCCGTCCAGGTAGCGCCCGATGTACCAGAGCGTTCCCCAGTCGATCGGTCGGGTGGTGTTCAGCTCGAAGAACCGGTCCCAGTTCTCCGGGTACGCGCGCGCGGCCGGCAGGTTGACCAGTACCACGGCCGCGATCGCCGTCCCGGTGGCGATGAGCGCGGCACGTATCCGGTCGGCTCGCAGCGCGAGGATGAGGATCGGCCCGAGCAGGAACAACGGCCATAGCTTCGCCGCGCCGGCGAGCCCGAGCAGCACGCCGGCCGCCGCCGGTCGTTTTCGAGCCCAGGCCAGAAGGCCGAAGGCGGCCAGCCCGATGGCGAGCAGGTCCCAGTTGACGGTGGCGGTGAGCACCAACGCCGGGGCGAGTGCGAACAACGCCGCGTCCCAGGGTCGTCGGCGGCGCAACGCCAGGATCACCCCCACCGTGGCCACCGCGAGCGCGCCCAGCACCAGCGCGTTGAGGTTGTAGAACCACTGGCCCTGGTTGATGCTCGGGTCGCCGTCACCGATGGCGTGCACCGGCAGGCCCAGCGCGCCCATGAAGTAACCGGTCAGCACCGGGTACTCGACCGGGTGGTCGCGGTAGGGCACCTTGCCCTCGTTGAGCCCTTCGGCGTAGTAGAGGGCGAGGACGTCGGTGTAGCAGAACCGGGTGTACTGGACGTTGTTCTGCCAGGCGCCGTTCTGGCAGGGCGATTTCTGCACCCAGTGCAGCGCGAGCGTGAGGCACACGAGCGCCAGCACGATCCGCACGGCCGTCCAGAAGCGACGTTCGCCACTGGCCGGTCGGTCCAGCGCGGTCGCGTGGTCGCCCAGCGGGCCGCCGATGACGCCGGAGATTCCGCGGACGAACCCGTCCGAGCGGGACGGGTGATCAGTGGTGCCGGCGTCGTCGATGCCGGGCGTCGACTGGGTGCTCATGAAGAGGCATCCTGCCGTACGACAGGGGTGCTCGTCCCGTCCCGGCGCGGAGTTCCGGGTACGAAAACGCCGCCGCCGGCCGGGACCTGTCGTCCGGCCGGCGGCGGCGTCGTGTGCTGGCGCGTGTCAGTCCCGGTTGGGTGGCAGGCTGGGCAACAGCCCGCCGCCAGCACCACCGTTTCCGCCGCCCCCGGGATTGCCGCCAGGGTTGCCACCAGGATTACCGCCGGGGTTGCCCCCAGGGTTGCCGCCGGGATTGCCCCCAGGGTTGCCGCCCCCGTTTTGGCAGAACAGGTCGATAAGCGGGTTACAGGGAGGGTTCTGACCCCCCGGGTTGGTCGGTGGCGGCGGCGGTGGTGGTGGCTGCGGCGCTTCACCGTTTCCGGCGTCCTTGTCGCCGATGTTCGCCGCCGGCGGGAAGTCGAGCTTCGGTTTGCCCTTCAGCGCCTCGTTCATGAACCGCTCCCAGATTGCACCGGGGAGGTTGCCACCGCTGACCTTGGTGTGACCGTCCTTGAGGATGAGCGGCTTCCGGGCCTGCACGTTGCCCACCCACACGGCGGTGGCCAACTGCGGCGTGTAACCGATCATCCAGGCGTCGCCGTTGTCCTCGCTGCCGTCCTTGAGTTCCCAGGTGCCGGTCTTGGAGGCTGCCTTGCGGCCGTCGTCGAGCCGGTGGTTGACGGCCGCCGGGTAGTCCTCCAGCACCGACGTCACGTCGTCCACCACGCTCTTCTCGATCCTCCGCTTCGAGTCGAGCTTCTCGCTGTAGACCTTGTCCCACTTACCTGTGGTCGGGTTCTGCTTCTCCACCGAGTACAGGAAGTGGGCCTTGTTGTAGACGCCCCCGTTGGCGAACGTGGCGACGCCGTTGGCGTGGTCCAGCACGGTGATCGGGTACTGACCGTAGCCGACCACGTTGAAGAACGGCTCCGGCGTGATGTCCTTCGGGTCGCTCTTGGTCAGGTCGTAGGCCTTCGCCGGGTTGGTGTCGGTGCGCCACATGGCGGTGACGCCCGCCTGCTTGGCCATGTCCACGACCTTGTCCGCGCCGATCTCCTCGGTGACGTAGTAGAACGGCACGTTCAGGGACTTGAGCGTGGACACCCGCAGCGTGCAGGAGTTGCCGCAGGAGGGGTTGTCGGTGCCGGCGTTGCTGACCTTGAAGGTGCCCTCCGGCTTGAAGGCCTTGCCCTTCCAGCGAGACTCGAGCGCCTTCTTCTCCTTGAGCGCGGCCGCCAGGGTGTAGATCTTGAAGCTTGAACCGGGCGAGTGACCGCCGCTGATCGCCCCGGTGGAGTCGGTGTTCTTGCCGGCGTAGTCGGTGCCGGTGCCGTTGTCACCGCCGTAGTACGCGACGACCCGACCGTTCGTGGGGTCGATCGACACCACCGCGGCCATGATGTTGCTTCGCTGACCGGCCAACTCCGAGCCCTTGGACTTGCGCTGGGCCGTCGCGACCGCCGCCGCCTGAATCTTGGTATCGACTGTGGTCCGGATTCGGTAACCGCCGGCCATCAACGCCTGGGAGCACAGCGGCTTGGCATCTGTCACCTCTGCGTCCTTCTCGACGCAGATGCCCCTGTCCCGCATCTCTTGCCGGACGTAGTTGATGACATTGCCGTACGGGGTGTCGACGCCGAAGTCGACGCCGATGCCGCCCTTCTTCGGGGCCTTGAGGGTCTTCGTCGGGTACGCGGCAGGCCGCGGCTCCTTGCCGGGCACGCCGAGCCAGCCCTCCTTGACCATGCCCTCGATCACGTAGGTCCAGCGGTCCTGGGCGGCGGTCGGGTTGATCGCCGGGTCGAATCCCTGGTGGGTGGAGCTGGGCTCCGGCTGCTTGATCAGGGCCGCGAGCACCGCACCTTCGGCCGGATCGAGCTTGCTCACCGACTTGCCGAAGTAGGTCTGCGCCGCGGCCTCGATGCCGTAGGCACCCCGGCCGAAGTAGATCACGTTGAGGTAGTGCTGCATGATCTCTGGCTTCGTGTACTCGTCGTTGAGCTTGGAGGCGAAGATCGCCTCCTTCACCTTCCGGGCGTACGTGTCGTCCTTCAGGTTGTCGTAGGCGTTACGCGCGTACTGCTGGGTGATGGTGGAGGCACCCTGCTTGTCGCCGCCGGAGAGGTTGTTCCAGCCGGCGCGGGCGATGCCCTTGTAGTCCACACCGGAGTGTCGGTAGAAGTTCCGATCCTCGGCTGCGGCCACCGCGTTCTGCACGTACTCCGGAATCTGGTCGATGGTGACCAGGGTTCGGTTCTGATCGCCCACCTTGGCGATGATCGTCTTGTTGTCGAAGGCGTACAGGGTGGTCGCCTGCGGCGGCGTGATCTCGTCCGGAAGCACCACGCTTGTCGAGTAGTAGGTGAACCCGACCACGCCGATGCCGGCGAGCATGATGAAGACGGCGAACCCGGCGATCAGCAGGTTCATCCGCTTGCGCTTCTTCGCCCGCGCCGCAGCGCCCGAGTCACCCGGACCACGACCGCCCCGACCTGGACCGCCCGGCCCACCCGGCCCGTTGGGCCCACCGGGGCCGCCCGGCCCACCGGAGACCGGTGACACGCTCGCCCTGGCGACCGCCGCACGGCCACCGACCGAGGCGGAGCCGACGCTGGCCCGGCCCGCCGAGGCGGTGCCGACCGAGGCCGCACCGACGGAGGCGGCACCGACCACGGCCCGACCTGCCGGTGCGCCCGGCGCCGGGGAGACGGGTACCGACGCCCGACCGGCGCCGGCGCGGCCAGCGGCCACACCCGGTGCCGGGGACACCGGCACCGACGCCCGACCGGCCCGACCGGCCGCTGCCGAACCCACCGAGGCGGAACCGGCGGCCGCACCGCCACGCGGCGGCACCGAGGCCGCACCACCGACAGTGGCGCGACCACCGGCGGCCCGCGGCGTCACCGAGGCGCGGCCCGGGGTTGCCGCGCCGCCCTCCGAGGCTGACCAGCCGCTCCCACCGGAGTCACCGCCGGGCCGGCGGTACGCGTCGTCCGCGCCCGGTCCGGGGTCACCGTCTGGACCCGAGTACTGGGTCCGTCCGCGCGCAGAACTGGGATCGCCGTACGAGTTCATTCCTCACACCCTGCCGGTCGCGGTGGGGCGCAGCTGCGCCGCCACCGGGTTGCCGTGAGTTGCTTCACCCGGGGCGCCGGCACGCGGGTGCCAGCCGACCAGGGTCATTGCCGTATCAATCGGGCCAATCGGACCAACAAGCGGTCGACCGTCCCGGGTTTCGCCTGCGGCCCCGGGGCCGGTACAACCAGCTGAGATCACCGTTGCGCCTCTCGCCTCCGCCGGCCGGTGCCTTCGGCGCCCGCCGCGTCCTGCTCGCTCGTGCCGTCGCTGTCGCCGGTCAGCCCGTCCCGGCCGAGCAGGTACTGCTCGACGAGATGGTTCCAGTCACAACCGAGGCACACCTCCACCACGAAGACCTGAAACTCACGCAGCGTCATCGCCAGCACGGGCAACTCGGTAAGTGTCCGGGCCTGCCCGGCGGACTGCTTGAGTTCGTCACCGTAAATGTAGTGGACGAGGGTCAGGTTTTCGCTGCGGCAGATCGGGCAGCGCCTGTCGGTCGGCTCGCCGTGGAAGCGAGCGGCGTTCTTCAGGTACGGCGACGCGTCGCAGACGTCGTACGTGCCGACTCGGCCGGCCAGGAGCTCACGCAGCACTGCTCGCTTCTGAAGCGAGTAGTCGACGACCTGGCGCTGCGTACGCATGCGGAGAAGGGTACGCGGTCCGGCCCGAGCAGGCGACCACGCTCACAATCCGTGACGACAGCATCTCGGAACGGGGGTTTGCCCTGGCCCGCGCGAGCCGCTAAGTTGCGATGTATCGGTCCGATACATCGCGGCGGTTACCACTCCACGCCGGAGGGTAAAGAGAGGGTGGCCAGTGCTTGAGTTCGCCATCCTCGGCCTCCTGCAGGAGTCTCCGATGCACGGCTACGAGCTGCGCAAGGAGCTAACCGCCAAACTCGGCGCGATCCGGGCGGCGATCAGCTACGGCTCGCTCTATCCCACGCTACGCAGGCTGCAGGCGGCGGGATGGATCACCGAAGCTGCTGAGACACCCGCCACTGCCGAGGAGGTTCCCGCGCTCACCAGCCGACGAGGTCGGGTGGTGTACAAAATCACCGCGGAAGGCAAGGAACGCTTCGCCCAGCTGATCGCACAGGCCGGGCCCGAGACGTACGACGACACGGGCTTCGGGGTGCACTTCGCGTTCTTCGCCCGGACCGACCAGGCGACCCGACTGCGCATTCTGGAGGGTCGCCGCCGCAAGATCGAGGAGCGTCGCGAAGGGCTTCGTGACGTGCTGGGCCGGGCGGCCGAGCGCCTCGACGCTTACACGCTGGAACTGCAGCGCCACGGCCTTGATGCCTGTGAGCGCGAGGTCCGCTGGCTGGAGGAGCTCATCGCCAACGAGCGCTCCGGCCGAGCCCCGACGGTCCCGAACATCGGGACAGCCGGCGGCCGACGAGAAGACAACAGCCCGCCTCCGCCTGGAGAGACCAGGAATGAGCGGCCGTGACAGAAAAGAAGGAGGCAGACGCTATGGGCTCCGTCCGCGTCGCCATCGTCGGTGTGGGTAACTGCGCCTCGTCCCTGGTTCAGGGCGTCGAGTACTACCGGAACGCCAACCCGAACGACCGCGTCCCGGGTCTCATGCACGTCGCCTTCGGCGACTACCACGTCAACGCCGTGGAGTTCGTCGCGGCATTCGACGTGGACGCCAAGAAGGTGGGCATGGACCTCGCGGAGGCGATCGTCGCCAGCGAGAACAACACCATCAAGCTCTGCGACGTGCCGCCGACCGGCGTCAGCGTGCAGCGCGGTCCGACCTTCGACGGTCTGGGCCAGTACTACCGCGAGATCGTCGAGGAGTCGGACGCCACCCCGGTCGACGTGGCGCAGGCGCTGCGCGACGCGCAGGTCGACGTGGTCGTCTGCTACCTGCCGGTCGGCTCCGAGCAGGCCGCCAAGTTCTACGCCCAGGCGGCCATCGACGCCGGCTGCGCGTTCGTCAACGCCCTGCCGGTCTTCATCGCCTCCGACCCGGAGTGGGCCCAGAAGTTCACCGACGCTGGCCTGCCGATCGTCGGTGACGACATCAAGAGCCAGGTCGGCGCCACCATCGTGCACCGCGCGCTCGCGAAGCTCTTCGAGGACCGCGGCGTCGAGCTGCTGCGCACGTACCAGCTCAACTTCGGCGGCAACATGGACTTCATGAACATGCTGGAGCGCAAGCGACTGGTCTCGAAGAAGATCTCGAAGACCCAGTCGGTCACCTCGCAGATCCCGCACGAGATGAGCAAGAGCGACGTGCACATCGGCCCGTCGGACCACGTGCCGTGGCTGGACGACCGCAAGTGGGCGTACATCCGCCTGGAGGGCCGCTCGTTCGGTGACACCCCGCTCAACGCCGAGCTCAAGCTCGAGGTGTGGGACTCTCCGAACTCGGCCGGCGTCATCATCGACGCGGTCCGGGCCGCGAAGATCGCCCTGGACCGGAAGATCGGCGGCCCGATCCTGTCGGCCTCGTCGTACTTCATGAAGTCCCCGCCGGTGCAGTACGCCGACCACGACGCCCACCAGGCCGTCGAGGAGTTCATCGCCGGTGAGGTCACGCGCTGACGCGCTGAGTAACAAGCAGGTCGAAGGGCCGGGTCCCGTGCGGACCCGGCCCTTCCGCGTGGGTCAACTTCCCCGGGGTACGAGAGCCGTCCCGTGATCACCGCCACCGTCTCCGGGACCACGGGCGACAGCGCGGCTATCGATAATCGAGATATGGCCTCCCGCACCGGCACCACAGCGACAGTCCCGCAACCGGTCCGACCTCCTCGGCCGCGCACCGTCGCGCTGGCCTCCCTGCTGCTGGCCCTGGCCGCCGTCGCGCAACTGGCCGCACTGCCACTCGGCTACTGGCACCAGGACTTCTTCCACACGGCCGCCAGGTCCTTCGAGGCAACGGACGGGGTGGCCTTCGCCGCCCTGGGCAGCACCGCCGATCTGGCGGCTGACCTGTTGACCGCGGTGCTGGCGATCGGACTCCTCACCCTGGCCGCAGCCAACGTCGTGGGCGTGAACGCCGCACGGATCGCCTCCTGGGCCTCGGCGCCCCTCCTCGCCTGCTGCGCCACCGTCGGGGCGGTCCGGTCTCCGCGGCCGCTCTACTCCATCTACTCCGCCGAGAACATGGACCGGATCACCGCGATGGCACGGGACGACATGCCGAACTGGCTGGAGCCCCTGCTGCTCACCCTGGGCCTGGGCGCGCCGGTGGCGATAGTCGTGGCGCTGGTCCTGCTGGCCCTGCCACCGGCCGACGCGTTCTTCCGGCCGAAGACCCCGGTCGACCCGCCATGGCCCGTCCGGACCTCACCAGCCGCCGGCCCGGAAGGGTCGCCCAGCGCCGGGTAACGCCTCCACCGGGAACAGACGCCACTGCGGGGCGCCTCAGGACCAGGCGTGCCGCAGCGCGACCCCGGCCTCCAACTCCAACAGCTTGACCTTGCGGGGCAGGCCCCCACCGAAGCCGACGAGCTTGCCGCCCGCGCCGACGATCCGGTGACACGGCACGATCACCGGGACCGGGTTGCGGTTGCAGGCCACTCCCACCGCCCGTGCCGCTCCGGGATCGCCGACCAGGCGCGCGACCTCGCCGTAGGTGAAGGTCTCCCCGTACGGAATTCGCGTCATCTCCCGCCACACGGCGCGCTCGAAGTCGGAGCCGCGCGGCACCGACACCGGGACGGTGAACGCGGTCAGCTCACCGGCGAAGTACGCCCGCAGTTCGTCGACGGCCTGCCGGGACAACGCGTGGTCGGGCTCCCCGACGGCCGCCTCGACCCGGCCGAAATGCGCGCCGCAGACGCTCGTGCCGTCGGTGGCGACGGAGAACTCACCGATGGGTGAGTCGAGCACGGTCCAGCGCATCCACCCATTCTCCCTCTCTGTCGCGGACTCGTTCGCCGGCCCGGCTACCAGCGTCCTGCCGGGCCGTTCAGCGTTGCACGGCATCGATACCGTCAAGGTCGTGGCAACGGGGACGCTCATCTTTCTGATCATCGGCGGAGCGGGCATCGGCGTGCTCGCGCTCGCCCTGCTCGGCACCGAGTTGTTCCAGTTCGGGCACGCCGACGTGGACGGGCCGATCTCGGTCGAGACGGTCGCCGGCTTCGCCGGGGCGTTCGGGTTCGGTGCGGCCATCGTCAACGAACTGCTCGGTGCGCGTACACCCGGGTTGGTGGCCGGGGCGGTGGCCGGCGGCGTGCTCGCGGCCGTGCCCACCGGCTGGTTGGCGTCCCGGCTGAGCCGGGCGGCCCGGAACATGCGCACCGACCCCACCCCCACCCGCGACGACCTGGTCGGCGCGCTCGGCCTGGTCGTCACCCCGGTGCCGGCCAACGGGTACGGCGAGGTCCGCATTCGCCTCGCCGGCCAACCGGTCAAGCTCAGCGCCCGCGCGGACCAGCCGATCCCGCTCGGCGCCCAGGTCTTCGTCGTGCAGGCGCTCAGCGAGACAAGCGTGCACGTCGAGACCTACTGACTTCCCCCTCGTAGACGGGACTCCTTGTATGGCCCTCCTCATCGCCATTGGTGGCGCGGTCCTCCTCGCGCTCATCCTTGTGCTTTTCGTGCTCTCCCGGATCAAGGTGGCCGGCCCGAACGAGGCGTTCATCGTCACCGGACGCAAGGGCCGCACCACGCAGACCGCCGACGGTGGGCGGTCCACCGACAACTCCGGGCAGAAGGTCGTGCTGGGCGCGTCGGTCTTCGTCCTGCCTGTGGTGCAGAAACTCCAGTCGCTCGACCTGTCCAGCCGGCGGATCGACGTCGGCATCCGGGGCGCCGTGAGCAAGCAGGGCATCCGCGCCGACCTGCACGGCGTGGCGATCGTCAAGGTCGGCGGCACCGAGGACGCCATCCGGGCCGCGGCCCAACGGTTCCTGCACCAGCAGGACGAGATCGACAACTTCACCCGGGAGGTGTTGGCCGGCGCGCTGCGCTCGATCGTCGGCCGGCTCACCGTCGAGGAGGTCATCCGGGACCGGGCGGCATTCGCCAGCGCGGTCGCCGAGGAGGCCGAGCACTCGATGACCAACCAGGGTCTGGTGCTGGACACCTTCCAGCTCCAGGACATCCTCGCCGAAGGCTCCTACCTGCAGGACCTGGGCCGGCCCGAGGCCGCCCGGGTGCTCAAGGACGCGGCGATCGCCGAGGCGCGGGCCCGGCAGCAGGCCGAGCAGGAGCGGCTGCTCGCCGAGGAGGCCATCGCCGAGGCGAACCGCAACCTTGCCCTCAAGCAGGCCGGCATCCAGGCCGAGATCGACGCGGCGAAGGCGAAGTCCGCGGCGGCCGGACCGCTCGCCCAGGCCGAACGGGACCAGGCGATCCTCTCCGAGCAGCAGAAGGTCGCCGAGCGCAACGCCGAACTCAAGCAACGCCAACTCGACACCGAGGTGCGCAAGCCGGCCGACGCCGCCCGGTACAAGGTGGAGCAGGAGGCCGAGGCGTCCCGCAACGCGGCGGTGCTGCACGCCGACGCGCAGCGTCAGTCCGTCATCGCCGCCGCACAGGCGTCCGCCGAGCAGGCCCGCCTCACCGGTGAGGGTGAGCGGGCCCGACGGGCCGCGCTCGCCGAGGCCAACGCCATCGAGGGCGCCAAGGAAGGTGAGGCCGAGCAGCGGCGGCGCTCCGCCATCGCCGAGGCTGTGGAGCGGGAGGGCCAGGCCGAGGCCGCGGCGATCCTGGCGAAGGGTGAGGCCGAGGCCGACGCGATGGCGCGCAAGGCCGAGGCGTTCGCCGCGTACGGCGAGGCGGCAGTGCTGGACCTGCTGGTCAAGGTGCTGCCGCAGGTCGTCGAGGCGGCCAGTGCGCCGATCGGGGCGATCGACAAGATGACTGTCATCTCCACCGACGGCGCGTCGTCGCTCACGAAGTCGGTGGCCGGCAACGTGGCCCAGGGCCTCCAGCTCGGCAGCGACCTCACCGGGATCGACCTGCCCGGCCTGCTGGCGCGGCTCGGCTCGGCTTCCACCCCGGCCGGCAACGGCGCCGCGTCCGTCGACGGTACGACCGTCGAAACCCGCTGACGACGTACGCCGATGGGCGCCACTCCCGGTTCGGGGGTGGCACCCCTCGGCGTCGATCGTCGCGAGGCTCGAAGCGCTAGGTGATCAGGCCCTCGGCGCGGGCCCAGCGCAGCAGCTCCGCCTCGGCGGCGTCGCGGTCCAGCGGGCCGTGCTCGAGGCGCTGCTCCTTGAGGTGCTTCCACGCCCGCCCGACCACCGGCCCCGGCGGCACGCCGAGCAGCTCCATGATCGCGTTGCCGTCCAGGTCGGGTCGAACCCGCGCCAGATCCTCCTCGGCGGCGATCCGGGTGATCCGGTCCTCCAGCGCGTCGTAGTCGGCCGCGAGCTGGGCGGCCTTGCGCCGGTTGCGGGTCGTGCAGTCCGAGCGGGTCAGCTTGTGCAGGCGGGGCAGCAGGTCACCGGCATCGGCGACGTAGCGGCGCACCGCCGAGTCGGTCCACTCGCCCCGCCCGTACCCGTAGAAGCGCAGGTGCAGCGCGACAAGCGCCGTCACCTGCGCGGTGACGTCCTTCGGGTACCGCATCGCCTTCATCCGGGCCTTGGTCAGCCGAGCCCCGACCACCTCGTGGTGGTGGAAGCTGACCCGACCGTCGGACCCGACCGCCTTCGTCGCCGGCTTGCCCACGTCGTGCAGGAGGGCGGCCATCCGCAGGATGAAGTCGCAGCCGTCCTCCTCGTGGGAAACCGCGTTCTCGACGACAGTCAACGTGTGCTCGTAGACGTCCTTGTGCTGGGCGTGTTCGTCGATCTCCAGCTTCAGGCCGGTCAGCTCCGGCAGGAACCGCTCCGCCAGCCCGGTGTCGACAAGCAGCCGCAGCCCGGTGATCGGGTCCGCGCCGCAGAGCAGCTTGGTGAACTCGTCGCGGATCCGCTCGGCGGTGATCCGGTCCAGGTCGGCGGACATCTCGGCCATCGCCACGTGCACGTCCGGGTGCACGGCGAAACGCAGCTGTGCGGCGAACCGGGCGGCCCGCAGCATCCGCAGCGGGTCGTCACCGAACGACTCACCAGGCGTGCTCGGGGTACGGATCACCTTGGCCGAGAGGTCGGCCAGCCCGCCGTGCGGGTCGGTGAACCGGTGCTCCGGCAGGCTCACCGCCATCGCGTTGATCGTGAAGTCGCGCCGCTTCAGGTCCTCGTCGAGGCTTGTGCCGTACACCACCACCGGGTTGCGGCTGACCTGGTCGTACGACTCCGCACGGAAGGTGGTGATCTCCAGCCGGAGGCCGTCGCGCTGAGCGCCGATGGTGCCGAACTCGCGACCGGTCTCCCAGATCGACTCGGCCCAGCCCTTGATGATCCGCAGGGTCTCGTCGGGGTGCGCGTCGGTGCAGAAGTCGAGGTCGTCACCGAGCCGACCGAGCAGGGCATCCCGTACCGAACCGCCCACCAGGTGCAGCTCGTGACCGGCGCGGACGAAGCGGCGGCCCAACTCGTCGGCGACCGGGGACACCCGGAGCAGTTCGGCGACGGCGTTGCGCTGCGCGGCGGTGAGTTCGCGGCGGTCGGCGGCGTGAGGAGCTGAGGCTTCGGACATGGGATCGCCAGCTTATCGGGCCGGGGTGTGATCCGATCCGCCGGGCGCGGGTAACGGGTGGGGGTTGACTATGGTCTGTGGCGTGCGGGTCGGTGTCCGGCTCGACGTACCCCTGGGAGGCTGGAGATGAGCGGCGGGCTCTACCGCAGCGCCAACGCCGCGAACGATGGCGGCGCCGACATCCGTCCCGGGGACGGCGCCACGTTCATCTCCGCCGAGCCGCTGAACCAGCCGGCCATGGAGTCGACCGCCCCACCGCAGGAGCAGGTAGGCGAGGCGAGCGCGGCGACCAACAGCGCGGTGATGGCGATCGGCAGCCTGGTCAGCCGGGGTACCGGCTTCCTGCGCACGTTGGCGTTGACCGCAGCGCTGGGTGGGGCGCTGGTCGGCGACGCGTACACCACCGCGCAGATCCTGCCCGGCATGGTCTACGAGTTCCTACTCGGCGGCATCCTCACCAGCGTGCTGATCCCCGTGCTGGTCCGCAGGCGCAGGGTCGACACGGACGGCGGTCAGGCGTACGCCCAGCGGCTGCTGACCCTCGCGGTGCTGACCCTGGCGGGAGCGGCCCTGCTGGCCGTGCTGTCGGCCGGCCTGCTGACCAAGCTCTACGCCGGCGACGACACGGGCGACGACTTCCGGGACGTGGTCAAGGCACTGTCGTACCTGATGCTGCCGATGATCTTCTTCACCGGTCTCAGTGCGCTGATCAGCGCGGTGCTCAACACCCGGGGGCACTTCGCGGCCCCGATGTGGGCGCCGATCCTGAACAACATCGTGGTGATCGCCACCGCGGGCCTGTACATCGCGATCTTCGGCGCGAAGATCGTCAAGCCGGAGGACATGACCACCGGCCGGATTCTGCTGATCGGTGGCGGCACCCTGCTCGGCGTCGCGATCCAGGCCGCCGGGCTGCTGCCGGCGCTGCGCAAGGTCGGCTTCCGGTGGAAGTTCCGGTTCGACTTCCGCACCCTCGGGCTGCGCGAGCTGGGACGTCTCGGCGGCTGGATGTTCTGTTACGTCGCGGTGAGCCAGGTCGGCCTGATCGTGCTGTTCAACCTGCTGAATCGGGCAGGCAAGGAGAACGCGGCCGGCCCGCTGATCTACAACAACGTGTTCCTGCTGCTGATGATGGCGCACGGCATCATCGCCGTATCGATCATCACTGCACTGATGCCCCGGATGAGCGCGGCCGCCGCCGACGGTCGGTACGCCGACGTCGCTGCCGACCTGTCCCGGGGCACGCGCACCGTCTCGGCGGTGCTCGCCCCGATCGCGGTCTGTTACGCGGTGCTGGCGACTCCGCTGGCCGTGGCGCTGTTCCGCTACGGCGCGTTCAGCGACGAGAACGCGGCGGACACCTCGCTGGTGTTGCTCCTGGCGGCGCTGGCGTTGGTGCCGTTCGCGATCAGCCAGCTCTTCACCTTCGCCTTCTACGCCCTGCCGGACACTCGTACCCCGGCGCTGATCAACATTCCGGTGGTGGCCCTGCGGATCGGCGTGCAGGTGGTGCTCTACGTCGCCTTCGCCGCCCACTTCGCCGCGGCCGGGATGATGATCGGCAACGCCGTGTCCTACCTGGCGGCGGCCTTTGCCTCCGCCTGGTTGCTGCGGCCCCGCGTAGGCCGGATCGGGATGGGCGCCATCCTGCGCACCCTCGGCCGAGTGGCGGTCGCCGCGTTGGGGGCCGCCCTGGTCGGCCTCCTCGTCGTGAGCCTTCTGCCCGGCGGCGACCGGCCAAGTTGGATCCAGGCTGTCGTGCAGTTGGTGATCGGTGGCGCGGTGATCGGCGGGACTTACCTGGGTCTTGCCATGCTGCTGCGGATCGGGGAGATCACCGAGGTGGTCGGCATGGTCCGCCGGCGCCTCGGTCGCTGAAAGCCAGCATCTGATTACAACAAGTTGACACTCATACGGACCGTCACGACGGATCACCAGGCTGGGGATGCTCCTGTGGATAACTCCGCGATTCGCCGGTCAGCTACCGCTTCAGCCTGTGGATAACCAACCGTACGGCTGAGGGTGGCGACCCGATCGGTGGGAACGTACGAGGCAGCGCAAGCGCCACGTCAGCCCAGCCCCGACGTCGGTCACTTGCGGTGAAGCCGTAGATTAGCTAGTACATGTGCCAGCAACGTGGCTGACAACGGTCGTAACCGGACGAGTTCACCGACTGCCGGAATCCCGCCAGGTGCGGCGGGAAGATGACATGTCGGAGAGACGGGCAACCCGGGTAAGGTCGCTCTCGACGGGTACGGCAGGGGCCGACGCTGGGCGTCGACACCGGTCGGCCGGTTCCTTCAACGGCAGAGCGGGAAGCCACATGCCCAGCAGTTCGGGTTCATCGATCGACACGATCTCCGAGGGAGGACGGGTGACCCAGGTCGGCGAGGGTCAGGAGGCGGACGAAAGCGCTCCTCCGGTCATGACCTTCGGTGCTCCCACGGCCGGTGAAGTCCTCGCCGAGCGGTACGAGCTCGTTGAGCACATCAACAACGACAGTGCGGGTCGGCTGGTCTGGCGCGGGGTCGACGTCATCCTGCGCCGTCCCGTTGCCGTGGTGCTGCGTTACCCGGGTGGCGACTCCGCCACCGAGATGCTTCAGGCCGCCGTCGCGGCCAGCCGGGTCATCCACCCCAACCTGGTCGGCGTCTACGACGCGATCGACGAGGCCGACCGGGCGTACGTGGTGCGCGAGTGGGTCGACGGGCAGTCCCTGCGGGACCTGGCGGCCGACGGCCCCCTGGACCCGGCTCGGGCCACCGCCATCGGCAACGCCGTCGCGAGCGCGCTCGCCGCGGTGCACGCCACCGGCATGGTGCACGGCAACGTCCACCCAGGCACCGTCATGATCAGCGATGAGGGTCGCGTGGTTCTGGCCGACGCCCGCACCGACGGCGCCGACAGCCAGGAGAACGACAT
The DNA here is from genome assembly GCF_049841535.1 of Micromonospora sp. DT53. NCBI lineage: Bacteria > Bacillati > Actinomycetota > Actinomycetes > Micromonosporales > Micromonosporaceae > Micromonospora > Micromonospora sp. DT53. The sequence goes on along the minus strand of NZ_JBNCKM010000002.1, from coordinate 1,028,651 downwards.
CCGGGCGGTCGGCGGGGTCCTCTACTTCGCGCTGACCGGCTCCTGGCCGCACGCAGAGGCGCCGTTGCGCGGTGCCACCGCCGGCCACGGTCGCGCCGCCATCCCGGACGCTGTTCGGGACGCCGGTGGCGCCATCGCGGCACCCCGCCAGGTTCGGGCGGGCGTTCCGGCGTACCTGGACGACCTGACCATGGATCTGCTCGACGCGGAGATCGCGCCGCCGTCCTCGGACGTGCTCGCCGCCGAGTTGGCGCGACTGGACGTGCCGGCCGAGGACGAGCACTACCTCGACAACAGCGGGCCGCTGCGGTTCGCCGCCGAGACCGGGGAAGAGCCGTCGCCGCTTGCCGCTGCCGGGGGTCGCAAGGTCGCCGTCGGCATTGCCAGTCTGCTGGCCGTCGCCCTGGTCGGTCTGCTGATCGGGATCATCGCCTTGGGCGGCGACGACAAGGACCCGCAGCCCACCCCGGCCGCCGCGCCGACCTCCAGTGCCCCGGCCGGTGACGCCACCCCGGCCGCCGCGACGGCGCGCAAGCTGACCGTGAAGGACGTCCGGATCATCGACCCGGACAGCAAGGACCGCAGTGAGGTCCGTGACGCCGAGAAGGTCATCGACGGTGACGAGGACAAGGGCTGGGAGACCGAGACCTACGTGAACAAGCCCAACTTCGGCAACCTGAAGAAGGGCATGGGCGTCTGGATCGACCTCGGCGAGCTGCACACCGTCAAGTCGGTGCAGGCGGTGCTGTCGGCCACCGGCGCGTCCGCCCAACTGCTCGCCGGCACGACCAAGCCGGGCGAGTCCAGCACCGGCGGTGACAAGCAGTTGGTCGCGAGCTACAAGACCCCCATCGGTCAGCCGTTCGAGGACCACGACGGCACCACAATGACGTTCAACGGCTTCGACGCCGACAAGAAATACCAGTACCTGCTGTTCTGGATCACCGAGTTGCCTCCGGCCGAGGGTGGGTTCAAGCTGGGGGTGCAGGAGATCACGGTCCAGGGGTCGTGAGCCGGGCACCACGATCCGGGCACCGCACGCACTGGACGCGGTGATGGACGGGCGCGCCGCAGCGAAGGACCTGGAGCTGCTGCGCGCGCACGTCGCCGGAGATCGGGACGCCTTCGCCGAGCTTTTCCACAGGCACCGCGACCGGTTGTGGGCGGTGGCCCTGCGGACGCTCGGCGACCGCGAGGAGGCAGCCGACGCACTCCAGGACGCCCTGCTGTCGGCGCATCGGGCGGCGGCCCGCTTTCGCGGTGACTCCGCCGTCACGACCTGGCTGCACCGGATCGTGGTCAATGCCTGTCTGGACCGGATCCGACGCCGGCAGGCGCATCCCACCGTGCCACTGCCGGACGGCAACCGGTCCGAGGACGGATCGGGCACCGGCGGGCTGGAGCCGGCGGCACCGGCAGCGGACCACGACACGGTGCTGGTGGTCCGCGAGGCGCTCGCCGCGCTACCCCCTGAGCAACGCGCCGCGCTGGTGCTGGTCGACGTACAGGGCTATCCGGTAGCCGAGGTCGCCCGCATCCTCGGCGTCGCCGAGGGGACTGTGAAGAGCCGGTGTGCCCGGGGCCGGGCGCGGCTGGCCGTGCTGCTCGGGCATCTCCGTCCTACTGCCGTCGCGACGCCTTCGACCCGGCCGGCCCCTGCCGCCCCGATCACGGGCGTGCCCGGCGTCACGCCAGGGAACCCCGGCCCGGCGGAGGGCGTCGGATCGGGGTCGGGCCGGTATCGGCAGGACGCCACCCAGGAGGACACGTGACGACCGAGGGGTTCCGGGAGGTCGACGCAGACCTCCTCGCTGACTACCTCGGCGGGGCGTTGGACGGCACCCCGCAGCAGGACGAGGTCGCCCAGCTGGTCTCCGCGGACCCGTCCTGGGCCGAGGCGTACGCGCTGTTGGTCCCGGCCGTGACCGAGGTCCGGACGGACCTGACCCGCTGGGCCGAGCCGTTCCCGGAGATGCCGTCGGCGATCACCGACCGTCTCCTGGCCGCGCTGGCCTCCGCGGAGCCGACGAACGACTCGACCGAGCACGCGCCAAGCGTCGATCCGGCCGGCGACGCGGGGACGTCGTTTGTCGTACCGGCGCAGGGCGGGTCCGGTCGCCGGGCGGCCGTCCGTACGCCCGTCGGGTCGGAGCGTGGGGCATCCACCGGTCCGGGCCGCCGCCAGCGCGGCTGGGCCCGCCGTGGCGCACCCGTGGCCGCCGCCGCGATCGCCGTCATCGCCGTCGCGCTGGGCCTCAACCAGCTGTCGATGGGCGCGTCGGACGACTCCGGCGGCACCAACGCCATGAATCGGCCGGCCAGCGCACCCGAGGACGCCGCGGGGGCCGCGGCGTTCCGCACCACCGGGCCGGCACTGCGCAGTGGTACGAACTACACCCCGCAGACCCTCGGCAACGCCTACGGCCCGGACGCCCACAGCGCACCGGTTACCAGCCGGGCGACCGGCGAGACCACCGGCGGGCAGCCGGAGGTGGATGCCGAGGGCGGACGCCGTCCCTCCCCCGACGGGTCGGACCAGCTGGCCCGGCTGACCGACGAGACCGCGCTGACCACCTGCCTGGCCGGCGTCGCGGCGGAGCACGGATCCGCCCCACTGGTGGTCGAGGCGGTGGACTACGCGCGGTTCCAGGGCGACCAGGCGCTGGTCATTCATTTCACCGATACGACCGGAGCCCGGTGGGCCTGGGTGAGCGGCCCGGAGTGCGGAGTGCCTGGGTCCGGCGCGGACAGCCGGTATTCGGCGCGGGTAGGGTGAATCCACGGTCAATGGCACGATGAGCGCCCACGTGACCTGACCCACCGGATGCCCGGCTCGGGAATCCCCGGTTCGTACGATGACGTTCTGGAAGTCAGCTGCCGGCCCCACCCAGGCGTCGGCGACTCGGATCAGCATCGGTGCTCGCGCCGACGCCGAACACACACAACTCGGGAGACGGCAGTGGACGAGGTCCGCAACCTGATCATCATCGGCTCCGGGCCGGCCGGCTACACAGCGGCGGTCTACGCCGCACGCGCCAACCTGAAGCCGCTGATCATTGAGGGCGTGCAGTCCGGTGGCGCGCTGATGACCACGACCGAGGTGGAGAACTTCCCCGGCTTCGCGGACGGCATCCTCGGCCCCGAGCTGATGGACAACATGCGCAAGCAGGCCGAGCGGTTCGGCGCCGAGTTCCTCACCGACGACGTGACCCGGGTCGAGCTGGTGGACACCGGCGACGCCGGCTCCGGCGCGGTGAGCACCGTCTGGGTTGGCCAGACCGCCTACCGGGCGCGCTCCATCATCCTCTCCACCGGTTCGGCCTGGCGGCCACTGGGCGTGCCCGGCGAGCAGGAATACCTGGGCCACGGTGTTTCCTCCTGCGCCACCTGCGACGGCTTCTTCTTCCGCAAGCAGCACATCGTGGTCGTCGGCGGCGGCGACTCGGCGATGGAGGAGGCCAGCTTCCTCACCCGCTTCGCCGAGTCGGTGACCATCATCCACAGGCGTGACTCGTTCCGGGCCAGCAAGATCATGGCTGACCGGGCGCTGAGCAACGAGAAGATCAAGGTCGAGTGGAACAGCACCGTCGAGGAGATCCTCGGCGAGGACGGCAAGGTCACCGGCGTACGGGTCCGCAACGTGCACACCGGCGAGACCAAGGTGCTGGACGTGACAGGCGTCTTCGTCGCCATCGGTCACGACCCCCGCAGCGAACTCTTCCAGGGCCAGGTCGAGATGGACGACGAGGGCTACGTCAAGGTCCACGCCCCGAGCACCCGCACCAACGTGCCCGGTGTCTTCGCCGCCGGCGACCTGGTCGACCACACCTACCGTCAGGCGATCACCGCGGCCGGCACCGGTTGTGCCGCCGCGCTCGACGCCGAACGGTTCATCGCGACGCTCAGCTGAAACAAGGAACACATCCCGGAGGAGGGGCATAGTGGGAACAACCAAGGCGGTCACGGACAAGAGCTTCGTCACTGACGTGCTGCAGGCCGACAAGCCGGTGCTGGTGGACTTCTGGGCGGAGTGGTGCGGGCCGTGCCGCAAGGTGTCGCCGCTGCTCGAGGAAATCGCCCGGGAGATGGGTGACCAGGTCACCATCGTCAAGCTCAACATCGACGAGAACCCGGAGACCGCGCGGGCCTACCGGGTGATGTCGGTGCCGACGCTCACCGTCTTCAAGAACGGTCAGCCGGTGCAGTCGATCGCCGGTGCCAAGCCGAAGGGCGAGCTGGTCCGGCTCATCGAATCGGCTCTCTGACCAGCAGAAACATCAACCGAACCCCGTACCCGCTCGCCGGGTGCGGGGTTCGGCGTCTTCTCCGCCGCGCCGCCGACGTATTTCTCGGCCCCAGCCACCTCGCCGCCCCGGAGCGCATAGCCTCAAGCCTGGGCCGCCCGGCCAGCCAGCGTCGTGCAGAGGGGGTCGTGCGTGCGTCCGATCCGACCCGGTGACCGGGGACCCGCGGTCACGGAGATCCGTACCATCCTGACCGGCCTCGACCTGCTCGCCGCCGCCGGCTCGCACAGCGACGAGTTCGACCTCGACACCGAACGGGCGGTCCGCGCGTTCCAGCAGTCGCGAGGGCTCAGTGTCGACGGCCGGGTCGGAGCGGAGACCTGGCGCGCCCTGGATGCCGCCCGCTGGCGGCTCGGCGCCCGCACCCTCTACCACGCGGTCCCCGAGCCGCTCAGCGGCGAGGACGTCCGGTCGTTGCAGGAGCGCCTGCTGGAGATGGGGTACGACGTGGGCCGGGCGGACGCCATCTACGGTGTCCGGACGTCGCGGGCGGTGGCCCAGTTCCAGCGCGAGGTAGGTCTCACCCCGGACGGTTCCTGCGGGCCGCACACGATGAACGCGCTGCGTCGGATCGGCCGCAAGGTGGTCGGTGGCCGTCCGCAGTGGCTCCGCGAGTCCGACGCGATCCGGCAGTCCGGGCCGGCGCTGGTCGGCAAGACGGTCGTCATCGACCCGGGGCACGGAGGCACCGACCCCGGCATGGTGGTGCCCGACGGCGCACTGCGCTGGACCGAGGCGGACCTGATGCACGACCTGGCCAGTCGACTGGAGGGGCGGCTCGCCGCCTCCGGGGTGCGGGTGCAGCTCACCCGAGGCCCGTCGCCCGACAGTTGCCTGCCGGACTCCGACCGCGCCCTGCTCGCCAACTCGCTCGGCGCCGACGTCTTCATCTCGCTGCACCTGGACGGCCACGCCAACCCGGATGCGGAGGGCGTCGCGACCTACCACTACGGCACCGACAACGGGGTGACCTCCGCGACCGGCGAACGCCTGGCCGGGCTGGTACAGCGGGAGATCGTCGCCCGCACCGGGCTACGGGACTGCCGCACCCACGCCAAGACGTGGGAACTGCTGCGCCTGACGCGGATGCCCGCCGTCCGGGTCGAGGTCGGCTACCTCACCTCGCCGACCGACCGCGCCCAGCTCGTCGACCCCCGGTTCCGGGACCGGGTGGTGGAGGCGATCGTGGCCGCGGTGCAGCGGATGTACTACCCGATCGAACGGGACGTCCCGACCGGATCGCTCGACGTCAGCGAACTGCGCGCAGTCGTGACCGCCGGCACGGTGGTCGACTGATCCGCCGACGCGTCAGCCGTTGGTGGAGCGGGTGGCCGGGGCGGGACGGACCGGCCGGAGCAGAGTCTCCGGGCTCATCGATCCGAGCAGCTTCTCCAGCGCGTACTCGACGTCGGACTTCCAGCTCAACGCCGTACGCAGCTCAAGGCGCAACCGAGGGAAGCGCGGATGCGGCCGCACGGTCTTGAAACCCACGGAGAGGAAGAAGTCGACAGGTGCCACGCAACCGCCGGCGGGGTCGTCCGCGTCGCCGAACTTGGCGTCGCCGAACGCCTCGATGGCCTTGATCCCACGCTTGGTCAGATCCCGGGCGACACCCTGCACCAGCATCCGGCCCAACCCGCCGCCGGCGAACGCGGCGACCACGTTGGCGGTCATCAACAGTGCCGCGTCCGCCGAGACCGGTGAGGTCGGGAACGCCATCGAACGGGGCACGTACGCGGGCGGGGCGTACATCACGAAGCCGGCCGGCATGCCGTCGACGTACGCGAGTTTGCCGCAGGAGCCCCACTCCAACAGCGTCTGGGAGACCCACGCCTCCTTCTCCAGGCCCGGATCGCCGGCGGCGCAGGCCCGGTCCGCGGAGACCGGATCGAGCTCCCAGTAGACGCATTGCCGGCACGGGCGCGGAAGGTCTTCCAACGTGTCGAGGGTCAGGCTGACCAGACGTCGCGACATATGGAGCATCCCCACAATAGGCTCGGTGGTGAGACCGGCATGGAACGACAGCGCCGCCTTCCTGCCCCCGACGAGCGATCGTACGCCGCCGATCGGCGATACGGGAGGGGACGCGCAAATGCCCACCGCAGTGGGGGACGCCCAGGACGGTCCGCCATGTGGTCGATCTGCTTCGGTACGGCAGCAGCACGGCTCTGGCGGACTACCATCGACAATCGGTGTGCCCGCCGCCATGGTCAGCGGTGTGCGGGGTACCCGGAGCGGGAGCCACCCGAGCAGCGATCGAGGTGAGGTCATGACCGGCACGACACTCGACGACTACACCGACCGGTACGCCCGGCGGGTACGCGGGATGACCGCCTCGGAGATCCGAGCATTGTTCGCGGTGGCCAGTCGCCCGGAGGTCGTCTCGCTCGCCGGCGGCGCACCGTACATCGCCGCCCTTCCGCTGGACGCGGTCGGTGAGATGCTCGGCCGACTCGGCTCCGAGCACGGCGTGACCACCCTCCAGTACGGCATCGGTCAGGGCACCCTTGAGCTGCGGGAGCGGATCTGCGAGGTGATGTCGCTCTCCGGGATCGACGCCGCGTGTGGCGCTTCCCCGGAGGACGTCGTGGTCACCGTGGGCGGGCAGCAGGCACTGGACCTGGTGGCCCGGCTCTTCCTCGACCCGGGTGACGTCGTGCTCGCCGAGGGGCCGACGTACGTCGGCGCGCTCGGTGTGTTCCAGGCCGCCCAGGCGCAGGTCGTCCACGTACCGATGGACGCGGACGGGCTGATTCCGGAGGCCCTGGAGACCGCAATCGCCGACCTGGCCCGCGCGGGTCAGCGGGTGAAGTTCCTCTACACGATCCCCACCTACCAGAACCCGACAGGCGTGACGCTCAGCGAGGAGCGCCGGGAACGGGTGCTCGACATCTGCGAGCGCGCCGGCCTGCTCGTCGTCGAGGACGACCCGTACGGTCAGCTGGGGTTCGAGGGTGAGGCCCCGGCCCCCTTGCGGGCCCGCCGCCGGGACGGCGTCTTCTACCTCAGCACGTTCTCCAAGACCTTCGCCCCCGGGCTGCGGGTCGGCTGGATCCTGGCGCCGCACGCGGTCCGCGACAAGCTGGTCATCGCCAGCGAGGCGCAGATCCTCTGCCCCAGCGGTTTCGCCCAGGCCGCGGTGGCCACCTATCTGGGCACGATGCCCTGGCGTCAGCAGCTCAAGGTCTACCGCGAGGTCTACCGGGAGCGCCGGGACGCCCTGCTCGACGCGATGGCCGACCTGATGCCCGAGGGCACCAGCTGGACCACGCCGGCCGGCGGTCTGTTCGTGTGGGCCACCCTGCCCGACGGGCTCGACTCGAAGGCCATGATGCCGCGCGCGGTCGCCGCCCGGGTCGCCTACGTCCCCGGCACGGGCTTCTACGCCGACGGCACCGGCACCGGCGCCATGCGGCTCAACTTCAGCTTCCCGCCGCCGGAGCGGATCCGCGAGGGCGTCCGCCGGCTGGCCGGTGTGATGGAGCAGGAGATCGCCATGCGCCGGGTCTTCGGCGCCGTGGGTGGCGCCGCCGGCCGACGCGGCCGGGCCGGCTCCGACGTGCCCGGGCCCGACTTGGCATGATGCCGGCATGGGTACGACCGCCGAGCACCTCCTCGTGACCGATTCCGCCGTCTCGGCCGACCTGCGCGTCGTGGTGCTCGCGGGTGGGCTCTCCTACGAACGGGACGTGTCGCTGCGCTCCGGTCGTCGGGTGCTCGACGCGCTGCGCGCCGTCGGGGTGGAGGCCGAGCTGCGAGACGCGGATGTGGCCCTGCTACCGGCGCTCGCGGCCGACCCGCCGGACGCGGTGGTGATCGCGCTGCACGGCGCGACCGGCGAGGACGGCTCACTGCGCGGGGTGCTGGACCTGTGCGACATCCCGTACGTCGGCTGCGACGCTCGGGCCTCCCGGGTCGCCTGGGACAAACCCTCGGCCAAGGCGGTGCTCCGCGAGGCCGGCATCCCCACCCCGGACTGGGTGGCGCTCCCGCACGATCGCTTCTCCGAGCTTGGCGCGGTCGCCGTCCTGGACCGGATCGTCGACCGTCTGGGCGTACCCCTGATGGTCAAGCCGGCGCAGGGTGGGTCCGGGTTGGGCGGGGCGGTGGTCCGGGACGCCGCCGCACTACCCGCCGCGATGGTCGGCTGCTTCGCGTACTACTCCACCGCGCTCGTGGAGCGGTACGTGCCGGGGATGGATGTGGCGGTCTCCGTCGTCGACCTCGGCGACGGCCCGCAGGCGCTGCCGCCGGTGGAGATCGTGCCGCGCAACGGCGTGTACGACTACGCCGCCCGCTACACCGCTGGGCGGACCACCTGGCACGCCCCGGCCCGACTGGACCCGGAGGTGGCCGCCACGGTCGCTGACGTGGCCCTCGCCGCGCACACCGCGCTCGGTCTACGGGATCTCTCGCGCGTCGACGTGATCGTGGACTCGGCCGGCCAGCCGCACGTGCTGGAGGTCAACGTCTCGCCGGGCATGACGGAGACCTCACTGCTTCCGCTCGCCGTGCAGGCGGCCGGGCTGGACTTCGGCCGACTCCTCGGCACCCTGGTCGCCCGAGCAGCGGCCCGCCTCACCACCCACTGACCCACCCGCCAACGCGTCGGACCGAGCGGCACCGCGCGCGGGGGTCCGAACCATGAGGTTGGCCTGTGCGAGCCCAACCTCATGGTCGGTTCCCGATCAGCGGTTCGCGCGTGCGTCGGGTGTGTCGTTGCCAGTTGTGGGCGCGGCTGCGCCCGGGGTGCTGGTGCCTCCGACGCCGTTCTCGGGAGTGGTCTTCCTGACGGCCTCACCGGCGGCGTCTCCGTCGTCGGTGTCCGAGGCAGCCGGGTTGGCGGAATCCGAGGAAGCATCGTCGGCGCTTCCCTCCGCCAAGCCGACGTGGGGTCCGTCGGTAGGCGTCTCTGCCGCGCTGACGCTGCCGTTGGGCTCCTCCGTCGCGGTCGCTGCGCTGCTGCCGGTCGCTGCGCTGCTGCCGGTCGCTGCGCTGCTGCCGGGAGCGACGGTGGTGGAGTCCCGGCCGGCGGAGGCCGGGGTGCCGGAGGCCGGGGTGCCGGAGGCCGGGGTGCCGGGCAGGTTGGTGGGGGACGTCGTCCGGGCGGGCTCAGTCTCCGGACCGGTGACCATCGCCGTCCGAGCAGCTTCAGGCGTCCGGTCGGCATCGGCGGTCGCCGTTGAACCGACGTCCGTGTCCGCTGTCGCCGCCCCGTTGGCGACGGCCGGATCGGACGCGGAGTCGAGCGCTGGTTCCGGGATCTCCTCCGCTGCCTCGATGACCGAGACCGTCTCAACCCCGGCTGCGGCCGCTGAGGCAGCCTCCGCGGCGGCAGCGGCATCCGCGGCCGCGGACTGCGCCAGCAGACTGGACGGCGCCTGCCACTGGATGCGGGGCGGCTCAGCGAGCGGACGGCCACCGAACTCGGCCAGCCAGGCGGCGACCAGCGCCAGGTTCTCCCGCCACTGCGCCTCGGAGATCGGCGGCAGGATCGAGTCCCACAGGGACAGGAACGTGCCCCGCAGCTGAAGGCGGCCGTACGGGCGAGCGAGGAACCACATGTGCAGATGAGCCGAGCCGTCGCCCCAGCGATTGACGTGCACCCGCGCCACGCCGTCGAGCGACCGGATGGCCCGCTCCAGACGTACGGTCATCACCCCCAGCTCGGCGGCGAGCAGGTTCGGCAGGTCACCGAGGTCGAGGTGGGTCCGCGATTCCAGGATGAGCACCATCGGCAGGCCGGTGGGCCGGTCCATGGCGCGGACCCGCCACCGCTCGCCCACCCAGATGTAGGCGTCGTCTGGTGCATTGCAGGCGGTGCATTCCCGGAGACCCTCGCCCTTCCGGGGCGGTTCGACCGGGACCGGATCATCGAGTTGCTTCACGTGGAGGTCGCCCTCGAAGGGAAATGACGGCCACTGGGTGAAGTCCGGGACTGAGGGAGGGGTGTCGTGCACGACGCTGACCCTAACCGAGTCTGGCACCGCTGTCCCTACCCGTTTGAGCGGTCCGGGGACGACCGGATCGGTGCCCGCCGCCCGACGGGCGTGCGTGGTCGCGCGGGCACCGAGAGGCGTTATCCACAGGCTGCCGAGATCCTGAACACAGGCCGTCATCCACAGGCTCACACCCGCTCCCACGCGCTGTTTCACGTGAAACGGGGGGTGCCTGTGGACAACCGGTGTGGATAACTTTTCGGCCGGTCGGTCGTTGTCGCCGAGCCGCTAAACCGGCGAGATTGATGGTCGCCGGCGGGAGACCGACACGGGCGCGCGCTCCGATCGCATCGCATGCCGCAGCCGGCATGGCAGGTCACCCGCCGACCGACCACTCGCGGCTGCTCGGGCACGCGTCGGCGTTGTTGGCTGGTCCGTTCGCGGCGCCGCCTCTGCCTCGAACCCCCGGCCCGATACGCCAGGACGTCCCGGCCGCTCTGGACGCCTCTGGACGCAGCGGGAGATCGCAACCGCCAGCACCGCTGTCGCACGTCCGAGGGGCGTGCGACTTCGCCTCATCGCCCAGCCGGTTTCGATCGACGCCACGGGAGCCGGTGCCGCTGTTTCACGTGAAACCGAGCATTCAGGGTGGCGTCGCCGGGCAGCCAATCGCCCAGTGCCCTCGGGTTCGGCTTGGGCGCGCTCATGCCGATCTGTCCTGACGGACCTCAGCACATGCCTCGGCGCGCCCGAGGATCACAACGGAGGGGCGTTACGCGCCACTCAGCGGCTCGCTGGCGCTTCGGAGCGGGGCAGGGGTGGTTGCGGTCGAGTGGACCATTCCGAAGCCTTCTGCGGCCCGCGTAGAGGATCGACTCGTCACTCACCGCCGCGCTCGCCCACGATCGGCCTCCACTGCGTCCGCCAATCCGCCGCTCGCCGTCCACGTTCGTGCTCCGATCCGCCGATCCGCCGCTCGCCGTCCACGTTCGCCGCCCCCGTGCGCTCGATCCGCCAATCCGCCGATCCGCCGATCCGCCGCTCGCCGCCCGCGCTCGCGCCCGCCGCCCGCGCCCGCCTCCAACCGCCTCCACCGCGTCCGCCGATCCGCCGATCCGCCGATCCGCCGCTCGCCGCTCGCTGCCCGCGCCCGCCGCCAACCGCCTCCACCGCGTCCGCCGATCCGCCGCTCGCCGTCCGCGCTCGCCGCCCGCGCTCGCGTCCAATGGATCAGCCGCCTCCGACGAACCCGTCGCCCGCCGGCTACCTCGGCAGAGCGCGCCGGCGGGTTGCGGTCCCGGACATGCGAGCCAGCGCGAGCTGTCCACCCACGTAGTCCGGTGGTCTTCATCCCTGCGGTCGACATGACGCCCGGCAGGCCGAGCAAGCCGAGGACGATGCCGTCCTATCGGGCACGCCGACTCCGCGGATGGCCGGGACAGCCGCGTGTTTCACGTGAAACGTCGACGACCCGAATGCAGAACGGCCGCGCCCCCTCCGGGTAGCGCGGCCGTGGGCGAGAGGGGTGGGCTCAGTCCCCGCCCTCCTCCTGCTGTACGCCGATGATCCCGACGATCCGCTCAAGGTCGTCCACCGTCGCGAACTCGATCGTGATCTTGCCCTTGCTCCGGCCGATGTCCACCTTCACTCGGGTGTCGAACCGATCGGACAGCCGGTCTGCGAGATCGGTCAGGGCCGGCGCGTGCGCCTTGGGTCGCCGCTTCGCGGCTTGACCCTTCGCCGGTCCGTCGTTCAGTGCCAGGGCGACGATCTCCTCGGTCGCCCGGACCGACAGCCCTTCGGCCACGATCCGCAGGGCCAGCTGTTCCTGTGCCTCCGCCTCGTCGAGGCTCAGCAGAGCGCGGGCGTGCCCCGCCGACAGGATGCCGGCGGCGACTCGACGCTGCACCTGTGCGGGCAGATTCAGCAGTCGGATCGTGTTGGAGATCTGCGGGCGACTCCGGCCGATCCGGCGGGCCAACTCCTCATGGGTGGCTCCGAACTCCTCCAGCAGTTGCTGGTAGGCGGCGGCCTCTTCGAGAGGGTTCAGGTTGGCCCTGTGGATGTTCTCCAGCAGAGCGTCTCGGAGCATGGCGTCGTCACGGGTGTCCCGAACGATCGCCGGGATGCTCTCTCGCCCCACGGCCTGGGCGGCCCGCCAGCGCCGCTCGCCCATCACCAGTTCGTACTTCTCGTCGTCGAGCTGCCGCACGACGATGGGCTGAAGGAAGCCGACCTCCTGGATCGAGGTCTTCAGCTCCTCCAGGGCCTCCTCGTCGAAGACCTGGCGGGGCTGCTTGGGGTTGGGCATGATCGAGTCGACCGGGATCTCGGCGAATCGAGCACCGGGCACCGGGCTGAGCACCGGCTCCGGCTCGTGGACCGGCGCTCCGGCAGGCACCGCAGCGACGGCGACGCCGCCCGCGTCGTCCACATGCTCGATCTCCGGCTCGGCGGTCGCGGTGCCAGCGGCGGCCGGCGCCGGCCCGGTCGGGATCAGCGCCCCAAGGCCCCTACCCAGACCGCCCCGAGGACGGTTCTTCATGCCACGCCTCCCAGCGATTCGTCCGCACTACGCATTCCGGCCCACCGGCTCCTTGACGCCCCGCTCGGCGATCTCCTGGGCGGCCTCGAAGTAACTCGTGGCACCCCGCGAACCGGGATCGTAGGTCATCACCGACTGGCCGTAGCTCGGCGCCTCGGAGACCCGGACGTTGCGGGGGATGACCGCCTGGAGAACCTTGTCGCCGAAGTGGTTCCGGACGTCCTGCTCGACGGCGTCGGCCAACCGGGTGCGACGGTCGTACATGGTCAGCAGGATGGTGGAGACGTCGAGCTTCGGGTTGAGGTGCTGGCGTACCAGGTTGATGTTGTTGATCAGCTGGTTGAGCCCTTCCAGCGCGTAGTACTCGCACTGGATCGGGATCAGCACCTCCTGCGCGGCAACCAGGGCGTTGACCGTGAGCAGACCGAGCGAGGGCGGGCAGTCGATGAAGACGTAGTCGAACTCGCCCGGGTAGGCGGCGATCGCCCGGTCCAGGCGCGACTCCCGTGCCACCACCGATACCAGCTCGATCTCCGCGCCGGCCAGGTCGATGGTCGCGGGTACGCACCAGAGGTTGGGGATGCCCTCGACCGCCTGTGCCACCTCGGCCAGCGGCACGCTGTTGATCAGGCAGTCGTACACGTCGGGGATTCCGGTGTGGTGTGGGACGTTGAGCCCGGTCGAGGCGTTGCCCTGCGGGTCGAGGTCGACCACGAGCACCCGGTTGCCGTGCAGGGCGAGTGCCACCGCAAGGTTGACGGTGGTGGTGGTCTTACCCACGCCGCCCTTCTGGTTGGCGACGCACATGACCCGGGTCCGGTCCGGTCGAGGCATGGTCACCTCGCCACTGGGATTCAGGATCTGCACGGCGCGCATCGCCTCCATAGCCAACGGTGGGTCATCCTCTTCGCGCGTCGGGGTTTCACGTGAAACGTACGTGGGGTCGGCCGCCACGGCGGCCAACGACTCGGTCGAAGCGACAGGCGCGTCGGCGACCACCGGTGCGGCGTCCCGAACGACGGCCGCCGTGGGTTGGTGCGGGACCGCCGGCTCGAAGCGAACCGCCGCGGAGGTGTTGCGGCGGCCCGAGGTCGACCGCACGTCGGCGGCGTTGACCGGTCGACTCGACGTCTCCGGCGTCCGACGAACACTCGCCGGCTCTGGAACGGCCGAGCCCTCCGGCCGCCCGGCGCCCGACGCCGGGTCGAGCACTGCCGGCGGATCGCTGTCGGTAGGTCCGGTCGATGGCCCGGTCGCGCCGGGCGACCAGCTCGGGTAGTCGGTTTCACGTGAAACGGGATCGCCTGTCGACCCGGTCACGCGTGGATCGTCGTACCTGCCGTCATGCACCTGTCATCCCTGCCCGCTTCGGATGGTCGGTCCGCGCCCCGGTCAACTTGGCCGCATCCACGCCCGCAACCCGGAGCGTACGGCCCACGGGAGCGGTCGGAGACCCGCGACGTCCGTCACCCGCTCCACACTATCGACGCGCGGTCAGCCTACGGCGGACGGGCGCGGCCGGTCCACGTCGGGTTCTCATCCCCTCGTCCATCCGTACCGGTACAACGAGGCAACCCACCGGCCGGAAGCCCGATGGCGCGAAGTGTCACCCTCGGCGGGAGCGCCCGCCCCGTGCGCGCTTCTTGGCCGCCGGGCGGGCAGGGCCGACCATCCGCTCGCGCACGATCTCCACGACGGTGGTGGGTGGGTCGATCACCCCGACGCCGCAGAGCCGCACCGCCGGTTCCCCGCCGCCGAGTCGCGCCACCACCTCGGCGTGCTCCTCGATCTCGGCGGCGGCGGACGACCCCTTGAGCGCCAGCAGACGGCCACCGCGAACTGCCAGGGGAAGGCTCCAGCCCGCGAGTCGATCCAGGGGTGCGACCGCGCGCGCGGTCACCACGTCTCCGCTGATCGGCTCCCGGCCGCTCGATCCGCTGGCCGCCTCGTCGGCCCGACCGCGGAACACCCGCACCGACTTGGCCAGGCCGAGTCGTTCGACGACCTCGATCAGGAACGACGTCCGTCGGGCCAGCGGCTCGATCAGGGTGACCGTGAGGTCGGGGCGAGCGATGGCCAGCACGAGACCCGGCAGACCGGCGCCGGAGCCGACGTCGAGGACCGTCGCGCCGGACGGGATCCGTTCGGCGACCGCGGCACAGTTGAGCAGGTGCCGATCCCAGATGCGGGGGGCCTCCCGAGGGCCGATCAGACCGCGGACCACCCCGTCGGTGGCCAGCAGTTCGGCGTACGCGGCGGCCAGGTCGAGACGATCGCCGAAGAGGGTGAGCGCGGCCGGGGCCAGCTCGGGCGGCAACGCCGCGTCGGCCGGCGACGGGGTGGTGTCGGGTCCGGCCAGTTCGGCATCGGCAGCGGAGGTGGCGGGGCGGACAGCGGACGGCCCGGGCGGCGTGCCGCCCGGGCCGGACACGGCCTCGGCCGTGATGTCGTCGTGGGTCACCCGGTCAGTCCGCCGGCCGTACGACGATGCGCCGGTTCGGCTCCACACCCTCGGACTCGCTCGCCACGCCGGACATGGCGTTGACGACGTCGTGCACGCACTTGCGCTCGAACGCGGACATCGCCTCCAGGCGAACCGGCTCGCCGTACTCCTTGACCTTCTCGACGGCGTTCTTGGCGACCGCGGCGAGTTCCTTGCGGCGGTTCGCCCGGTAACCGCCGACGTCGAGCAGCAGACGGCTCGGCGTACCGGTCTGGCGGAAGACGGCGAGGCGGGTCAGCTCCTGGAGCGCCTCCAGGGTGGCGCCGCGCTGACCGACCAGATTCTGCAGCCGCTCACCGACCACCTCGACCATCGGACGGCCGGCGGCGACCAGCTCGTCAATGTCGCCGTCGTAGTCGAGGATGTCGAGCAGGCCCTCGACGTAGTCGGCGGCGATCTCGCTCTGCCGGAACAGGTCGCCCTCGCCCACAGCCTTCTTCACCCGGGTGCCAGCGGCGGTGTCGGTGTCGTCGTCCGCCTCGGTGTCATCGGCTTCGGTGTCGTCGCCGTCCACCGCGAGCGTGGTGGTCTCCTCCTCGTCCAGGGACTGCTCGGCGCGGGGGATGCTGGTCTCGGTCACGGTCTCATCTCCGTACTCGCTCGGCCGGACCGTCGGGTCCGACTGGTTTCCCGGGGCCGGCTGGAGGTCGCCGGTGCCCACGGGCACGTCTGTACGGGCAGTGTCGCCCGTGGCCGCGCGGTGCGCGGTCGGTTCCACCCGGCGCCGGCCGTACGGCGGCTGCGCGGTGCGGAACGGGCCGCCGCCGGTGGTCCGGCGGCGGCCCTCGCAGGTCAGCCCTGCCGCTTGGCGGGGCGGCTCTTCTTCGGGTTGTTCGTCGGCTTGGCGCCCGGCTTCGGCCCGGCCACCTTGGGCGCGGCCGCCTTCACCGGTGCCGGCGGGGCCGTCTTGCCACGACCGAACAGGCCACCGGACTTGGCGGGCTGCACCGGGTTGCGGCTGGCAGCGGGGGCGACGGCCTTCTTGGCGGTCACCGGCGGCGGGAACTTCCGCAGCACCCACTGCTGCTGGCCGAGGGTGAAGAGGTTGTTGGTGACCCAGTAGATGATGACGCCGATCGGGAAGATCGCGCCGGAGATCAGCAGCGACGCGGGGATGCCGTAGAGCATGAGTCGCTGGATCATCCGCTGCTGCGGGTCCTCGGCCCAGCCGGTCTTGAGGATCATCTGACGGCTGGTCAGGTAGGTGGTCGCGATCATGACCAGGACCAGGATGCCGGCGATGACCTTGACGGTGCTGCCGGTGGCGCCGAGACGGGCCAACTCGTCGGCCGTCGAGCCGAACTTGCCGGCGATCGGGGCGGTGAAGAGCTTCGCCTGCGAGGCGCTCTCGAACTGGTCGACGCTCCACCCGTACAGGGTCTTGCCCTGGTTCGCCGGGTCCAGTCGCTTCAAGGTGTGGAAGAGACCCAGGAAGACCGGGATCTGAAGGAACATCGGAAGGCAACCCATGAGCGGGTTGGCCTTCTCCTTCTTGTAGAGCTCCATCATTTCTTTCTGGAGCGTCTCCCGGTCACCCTTGTGCTTCTCCTGAAGCTCCTTGACCTTGGGCTGGAGCGCCTGCATCGCCCGCTGCGACTTGATCTGCTTGACGAAGACGGGGAACAGGATCACCCGGACGGTGACCACCAGGAAGATGATGGACAGGATCCAGGCGAAGTTGGTGCCGATCACCGCGCCGACAGGCACCCCGATGGCGTCCCAGGCAGAGTGCCAGGTCAGCAGGATCCACGAAATCGCGTAGTAGATCCAGTCGAGACTCAGACTCAATTCGGGGCTCCAGTCACATCAGCACGGCGGCGGCCGCCCGGCTCCGGCACCGGGTCATGTCCACCAGGGTGAAAGGGGTGGCAGCGCAACAGCCGCCGGACCGCCAGCGTGGCTCCCCGGAGCGCGCCGTGCCGAACGATCGCCTCCTGGGCGTACGCACTGCACGACGGGTAGAACCGACAGCGGGCCGGCAGCGCCGGACTTATCCACCGACGGTACGCGATGATGGGCGCGATCAGCACCCTGGCACCTGTTGTCCGTGGGTGTGGTCTGGTCTTCTCGGTGCCGGTCATCGGGACCGCCGCTCGCGGGGCGACCGGGCGACCGCGATGGCGGCGTCCAGGTCGGTGGCGAGCCGAGGGTACGACGCCTCCGCCGCTGCGGGCAGCGCTCGGACGACCAGGGTGCTGCCGGCGGGTAGCGCGGTCAACCGTTCCCGGACCAGCGCCCGCAGTCGACGCCGGACCCGGTTACGGATCACCGCGTTACCGACCGCCTTGGACACGACGAAGCCGGCACGGGACGGCACGGACGACTGCTCCGCACTGTTGTCCCGTACCGGCTCCGGCGAGGTCGGTGTGCTGGGGTCGGCGGTCACCGGCACTGCCAGGTGGACCACGACGGCGCCACGTCCGGCGCGTCGGCCACCGCGAACCGCTGCGGCGAAGTCAGTGCTACGCCGCAGTCGCTGCGCGGCGGCCAGCACGACTGCCCACGTCCCCTGGACCGGCCCGGTCGGCTCAGGCCGACAGGGTGGTGCGACCCTTGGCGCGACGGCTCGACAGGATGGCACGGCCGGCACGGGTGCGCATGCGCAGCCGGAAGCCGTGGGTCTTCGCGCGCCGGCGGTTGTTCGGCTGGTAGGTGCGCTTGCTCACGTCAGGCTCTCCGTTTTCGTACGCGCCCCGCGCGACGGGATCGCCGGGGTCGTGTGGTGGTCCAGGCCACCTCGACGGTGGCCCACGATCGGTGCTGTCCGGCGGAGCGGGACCTCGGCGATGCGGGGATGCGACCGCGGACAGCAAGCACCCATCACCCTAGCAGAGGGCGAGAAAGCAACCGTTCCAGCCTACGCAGGGGTGCAATGACCGTCAAACACCCCGAGCAGCGGACAACGGGACGCGCCCGAGGCCGGAGGGCGGTTTTCGCTGATGCCGACAAGGGCGCCGCGGCGTCGCCGGTTGATGGCGCAGGGACAACGCTGTTACCGTGCCCGATTGCGGTGAGCGTCGGAAGCTCCGATCGTCGCGCAGGCAAGACCGGACAAGGCAGTGAATCGTTCGGCACGGTGAACCCGCTTCAGCGCCCGTTCAGGCAGGGGCAGGTGCCACCCGCGTCCGGCGGCGGCCACAATCGGTCGGTACACAGGCTGTGGATAACTTGTGGATGACCACCGGTCGACCGTCCGGGTGGGGGTGTTGTTCCACCCGCGAACGCGGCGGGCCCGGGACGGCCGGCTGGCAGACAGCGGCGGCCGGGAGCAGAGGCGAGGGGGTGGCACGACGGTGGCCGGTACAACCGACCTTGCCGCAGTGTGGTTAGCGGCGACCGACGAGCTCGCCGATGAGATCATCTCCGCCCAGCAGCGTGCCTATCTCCGCCTGACCCGGCTGCGAGCGATCGTCGAGGACACCGCACTGCTCTCCGTTCCGGACGCGTTCACCCGGGACGTCATCGAGTCACGGCTGCGTCCGGCGATCACCGAGGCCCTCACCCGCCGGCTCGGCCGACCGATCCAGGTCGCCGTCACCGTTCGGGTGGCCGAGGACGCCACCGGCCGACCGGCCGGCACCGTCTACCGCAGCGCCCCGGAGACCGGGCAGCTCGACATCGACGGCCCGGGCGTCGTGTCGTTCGACGACGACCAGGGTGCTCGGTCGTCGGCCGACGCGATGATCCCTGAGCAGTCACCCGCACCGCGTATGCCCGATCAGGTGGCGCCGCCCGCGCCGGCGGGTCCGCCGCTCGCGCCGCCGGTCGACGGGCATCGCTCGGGGCTGATTCCGGCCAGCAGGGACGGGCAGGAGGCGTTGTTCAGCGCCGCCTTCGCGGAGCCCATGCGTCCGCCCCGTCCGGGTCCGGACCGGCGCGGCTACGACGAGCAGGCCGCCCGCCTGGACCCACCCGGCCCGGACACCCGGCCCTACGAGCCCCGCTACCGCGAAGACTCGGCGTCACCGCGCGACCAGCACGTGATCCGCTCGCTCCCCCGGGACAGCGGAACGGACAGCGGCCCGGGCCGCAGCGCGGTGGACCATCGGGCCGGTGGTCGCGACGACCGCCGGTTGCCAGGTGCCGACACCGGTGGCAACCGGCTCAACCCGAAGTACATGTTCGAGACGTTCGTCATCGGCTCGTCCAACCGCTTCGCCCACGCGGCGAGCGTGGCGGTGGCGGAGTCGCCGGCCAAGGCGTACAACCCGCTGTTCATCTACGGGCACTCCGGGCTGGGCAAGACCCACCTGTTGCACGCCATCGGGCACTACGCCACGACGCTCGGCAACGCCCGCTCGGTCCGGTACGTCTCGACCGAGGAGTTCACAAACGACTTCATCAACTCGCTCCGGGACGACAAGACCAGCGCGTTCCAGCGGCGCTACCGCGACGTCGACATCCTGTTGATCGACGACATCCAGTTCCTGGAGAACCGCGAGCGCACCCAGGAGGAGTTCTTCCACACCTTCAACACCCTGCACAACGCCAACAAGCAGATCGTGATCACCTCCGACCGGTCGCCGCGCCAGCTCGCCACGCTCGAGGACCGGATGCGAACCCGGTTCGAGTGGGGGCTGCTGGCCGACATCCAGCCGCCCGATCTGGAGACCCGGATCGCGATCCTGCAGAAGAAGGCGGCGCAGGAGCGGATGTACGCCCCGCCGGACGTGTTGGAGTTCATCGCCTCTCGGGTGTCGAACTCGATCCGGGAGCTGGAGGGCGCGCTGATCCGGGTGACCGCGTTCGCCAGCCTGACCCGGTCGACCGTCGAGCTGTCGCTGGCCGAGGAGGTGCTTCGGGACTTCATGCCCGACGGCGCCGGTCCGGAGATCAACGCGGACCAGATCATGGCCTCGACCGCTGACTACTTCGGGGTGAGCCTGGAGGACCTGCGCGGCCAGTCCAGGTCCCGGGTGCTTGTCAACGCCCGTCAGGTGGCCATGTACCTGTGTCGGGAGCTGACCGAGCTGTCGCTGCCCCGGATCGGGCAGGCGTTCGGTGGCCGGGACCACACCACGGTGATGCACGCCGACCGCAAGATTCGCCAGCAGATGGCGGAGCGCCGTTCGCTGTACAACCAGATCGCCGAGCTGACCAACCGGATCAAGCAGAACAGCTGAGGCGTACGACCGCCGTCGCGGCGGTGCACAGCCCGGGACACGCCCGGCCGGATCTCCGGCCGGGCGCTCTTTTTTGGTCCTCCAGCTGGACTCTCGACATGGTGTAGGCCACAGCATCGAGGCCGTGACCGCCTCGACTGCCACTCGTTGTCCACAGCTCGTTATCCACCGTCGGTGGATAACTACGTTCCGTCTTTCCGTGGTTACCCACAGGCTGTGGAGAAACCCTGTGTACGAAGCTGTGGACGCCTGGGGACGACGGTCAGGTTGTCCACCGAAAACGATCAACCTGTGTACGAGCTGTTGAAGGTTCTGGGGATGACGGCAATGGTGATCTTCACCGCCGTCCACAGGCTTGGGGAGAAAGTCGGTGGATTACCGGTGGACAACCGGTGGACAACGGTGGACAACCGGCCGTCGGCGTCGGGCTGTGGACACGCAAGCCGGTTGTACCCCCGGTTCTCCACAGATAAATCACCGGTGGATAACCTGTCTGAGCTGCGCAGACTCGGCTTATCCACAGTTTGCACAGGTGCGATGAAGACGATGAGTTATCTCTTCTAAGAGAACAAAAACCAATCATCACCGTTGGGCTTTCTGTGGATCGGGCCGAACGCTGTCGGATCAGCCGGTCAGCATCGACACGATCCATGGGGTCGGGCGCACAGCCGATGTCCCCGCGCCCTAAGGTGCGATGGGTACCCGCACGGTCGGGCGGGACGGTAGGCAGCGGTCGGCATGAGAGAGTTGTCGCTGACGTCGACGCGGAGGCATTGATGAAGTTCCGAGTGGAGCGCGACGCGCTCGCCGAGGCTGTGGCGTGGACCGCGAAAAGCCTGCCCAACCGGCCATCCGTACCGGTGCTCGCCGGGGTGATGCTGCGCGTCACCGACGGCAACCTGCGGGTCTCCGGGTTCGACTACGAGGTCTCCAGCCAGGTGACCGTCGAGGTGCAGGGCGACGCCGACGGCGCCGCGCTCGTCTCCGGCCGCCTGCTCGCCGAGATCACCAAGGCGTTGCCGGCCAAGCCGGTCGACATCGCCGCGGTCGGCGCACACCTCGAGTTGGTCTGCGGCAGCGCCCGGTTCACCCTGCCCACCATGCCTGTGGAGGATTACCCCGCGCTGCCCGAGATGCCGCAGAGCGCCGGCACTGTCGACGCCGCCGCGTTCGCCACAGCTGTGTCCCAGGTGGCCATCGCGGCCGGCCGCGACGAGACGCTGCCGATGATGACCGGCGTCCGCGTCGAGCTGTCCGGCGACACGCTGTCGATGCTCGCCACCGACCGTTACCGGTTGGCGCTGCGCGAGATCCAGTGGCGGCCGGACGACCCCGAGGTGAGCATCAACGCCCTGGTGCCGGCCCGCACCCTGAACGACACCGCCAAGGCTCTCGGCCCGATCGGCGGCGAGGTCACGCTCGCCCTCGCCCAGGGCGCCGCTGGCGAGGGCATGGTCGGCCTGGCCGGCGGCACCCGACGCACCACCAGCCGTCTGCTCGACGGCGCCAACTACCCGCCGGTGCGGTCGCTCTTCCCGGCCACGCACAACGCCGCGGCCAGGGTGCCGGTCAGCACGCTGATCGAGGTGGTCAAGCGGGTCGCGCTGGTCGCCGAACGGACCACCCCGGTGCTGCTCAGCTTCAGCGCCGACGGCCTGGTGGTCGAGGCCGGCGGTTCCGAGGAGGCACGGGCCAGCGAGGCGATGGAGGCCACCTTCACAGGTGACCCGCTGACCATCGGCTTCAACCCGCAGTACCTCATCGACGGTCTGGCAAACCTGGGCGCCCAGACGGCCGTGCTCTCGTTCGTCGACGCCTTCAAACCCGCGGTGATCTCTCCCGCCGGCGAGGATGGCGAGGTCATTCCGGGGTACCGGTACCTCATCATGCCGATCCGCGTCTCGCGCTGATCGCGCCCAGCAACACCAGAACCACGGAGGTAGAAACACATGCAGCTCGGGCTGGTAGGACTCGGCCGTATGGGCGGCAACATGCGGGAGCGGTTGCGTTCGGCCGGGCACGAGGTGGTCGGTTTAGACCACAACGCGCAGATCAGCGACGTCACGACCGTCGCGGGCCTGGCAGAGAAGCTTGAGTCCCCGCGAGCGGTCTGGGTCATGGTGCCCGCCGGTGTCACCGACGCGACCATCGACGAACTCGCGGAGGTCCTCGGCGAGGGCGACATCATCATCGACGGTGGCAACTCGCGCTTCAGCGACGACGCGCCGCGCGCCGAGCGGCTCAACAAGCGGGGCATCGGCTACCTGGACGTCGGGGTCTCCGGTGGCGTCTGGGGCCGGCAGAACGGCTACGGGCTGATGGTCGGTGGCTCCCAGGAGCACGTGGACCGCCTGATGCCGATCTTCAACGCGCTCAAGCCGGAGGGCGAGTTCGGGTTCGTGCACGCCGGCCCGGTCGGCGCCGGGCACTACTCGAAGATGGTGCACAACGGCATCGAGTACGGGCTGATGCACGCCTACGCCGAGGGCTACGAGCTGATGGCCGCCTCGGAGCTGGTGACGAACGTGCCGGGTGTCATCAAGTCCTGGCGGGAGGGCACCGTCGTCCGTTCGTGGCTGCTCGACCTACTGGACCGGGCGCTCGACGAGGACCCGGAGCTGGCCGACCTGAGCGGTTACACGGAGGACACCGGCGAGGGCCGGTGGACGGTCGACGAGGCGGTCCGGCTGGCCGTCCCGCTGAACGTCATCACCGCGTCGCTGTTCGCCCGGTTCGCCTCGCGGCAGGACGACTCGCCCGCCATGAAGGCCGTCTCCGCGCTGCGTCAGCAGTTCGGTGGCCACGCCGTCCACAAGTCCTGAGCGGTATCCACAACCTGTGTATGTTCACCGGCTGGAACTTGTCGACTTCCGCTCGTACGAGCGGGTGGCCGTCGACCTCCAGCCGGGGGCGAACGTCCTGATCGGCGCCAACGGCGTCGGCAAGACCAACCTCGTCGAGGCGCTGGGCTACGTGGCGACCCTGGACTCGCACCGGGTCGCCACCGACGCGCCTCTGGTCCGGATGGGCGCCACCTCCGCGGTGATCCGCTGTGCGGTGGTGCACGAGGGCCGCGAGCTCCTGGTCGAGCTGGAGATCGTGCCCGGCAAGGCCAACCGGGCCCGGCTGGGCCGCTCACCGGCGCGGCGGGCCCGGGACGTGCTCGGGGCTCTCCGGCTCGTGCTCTTCGCCCCGGAGGACCTTGAGCTGGTCCGGGGCGACCCGGCCGAGCGCCGCCGCTACCTGGACGACCTCCTGGTCAACCGGCAGCCCCGCTACGCGGGCGTGCGGGCCGACTACGAGCGGGTCGTCAAGCAGCGCAACGCCCTGCTGCGCACCGCGTACCTGGCCCGCAAGACCGGTGGGTCGCGGGGCGGCGACCTCGGCACCCTCGCGGTCTGGGACACCCACCTGGCCCAGCACGGCGCGGAGTTGCTCGCCGGCCGCCTGGAGTTGGTGGCCGCGCTCACCCCGCACGTGGCCAAGGCGTACGACGCGGTGGCCGCCGGTCGGGGTGCGGCGGGCATCGCCTACCGACCCTCGATCGAGCTGGCCGAGCCGACCACCGACCGGGCCGCGCTGGCCGAGGCGCTGACGGCGGCCCTGGCCGCGTCCCGCTCCGCCGAGATCGAGCGGGGCACCACCCTGGTCGGCCCACACCGCGACGAGTTGGCGCTGAGCCTCGGCCCACTGCCGGTCAAGGGGTACGCGAGCCACGGCGAGTCGTGGTCGTTCGCGCTCGCGCTGCGGCTGGCCGGGTACGACCTGTTGCGCGCGGACGGCATCGAGCCGGTGCTGGTGCTCGACGACGTCTTCGCGGAGTTGGACACCGGCCGCCGGGAGCGGTTGGCGGAGCTGGTGGGCGGGGCGAGCCAGCTGCTGGTCACCTGCGCGGTGGACGACGACGTGCCGGCCGCCCTGCGCGGCACCCGCTACCAGGTCGGCGAAGGGACGGTACGCCGTGTCGGATGAGCCACGCACCGAACGACCGGCGGCAGGTGACGGCCCGGCTGCGCGTACTCCGAAGGCGGCGGGAGGATCGGCGGGCGGTGAGCCGGCGGCGGCCGCCAGCGGGCCGGAGCTGGCCCGTGCGGTGCTCGACGCGGCGCTGTCGCGACGGCAGGCGGCGGCCCGCGCCCGGCGTGCCCCCGGCGGCGGCGATGCTGCCGGCGGTTCGGGGCGGCGGTTGCGCGGCTACTCCGGCCCCGGCCCCGACCCACGTGATCCGCAGCCACTCAGCGCGGTGCTCAACCGGTTGGTGAAGGCGCGTGGCTGGCAGCAGCCGGCGGCCGAGGCCACCGTGTTCGGCGCCTGGGAGCGGGTCGTCGGCGCGGAGGTCGCGCAGAACAGTCGGCCGGTGAAGTTGGAGAACGGCGAGCTGACCGTGGAGGCGCGTTCGACCGCCTGGGCCACCCAGCTGCGGCTGCTGGCCGGCTCGCTGCTCAAGCAGATCGCCAGCGAGGTCGGCCACAACGTGGTACGCAAACTGCACATTCACGGCCCGGCCGCGCCTTCCTGGGGGAAGGGTCCACGCCGGGTACGCGGGCGGGGCCCGCGCGACACGTACGGCTGAGTCGACCCCTCAGCCGCGCCGGTCGGCCTCGCGGGCTGCCCGCTTGCGTTCCCGCTGTTCCCGGGTGAAGCGCTTGCGCTCGGCCAGGTCGCGTTTCCACGCCTCGCGGGCCTCGGCCGAACCTCCCTGCACCGCGCCCTGCACACCCTCGGCCGGTCCGGCGAGGTGCCGGAAGGCCCAGCGCATCAGTCGGCCACCCTCGCCCTGGGCTCTGGTGACCGCGTCGTCCTCGCTCATCTGCCGCCCTCTTCCCCGCGTCGCCTCGCCGGGTCTCACCCGTCGCACGAGGAGACCGTTGGGGCGCCAATGGTTGGTGTACCAATGATCGGTACGATAGTCATCGTGCGGAGAGAGGGCAACCGATGAGCGAACGACCGGACGGCGGCGACCCGCTGGCCCTGGAGCAGCAGGTCTGCTTCGCCCTCTCGGTCGCCGCGCGCAGCGTGGTGGCCGTCTACCGGCCGCTCCTGGAACCGATGGGGCTGACCCACCCGCAGTACCTGGTGATGTTGGCGCTCTGGCAGCACGCGCCGTTGTCCGGCCGCGACCTCAGTCGCCTGCTCCAGCTCGACCCGGGCACGCTGTCACCCCTGCTCAAGCGGCTGGAAGCGGCCGGCTACCTGCGCCGGGAACGGGACCCGAGCGACGAACGCAGCCTCGCCGTCACCCTCACCGCGAGCGGCGCGGCGCTGCGGAGTCAGGCAGAGCTGATCCCCGCCGCGATCGTGCAGCGACTCGGGCTGCCCGTCGAGGACCTGCAACACCTGCACGCGGTGCTCACGCAGTTGATCTCGGCCGCCAGCCGGCCGGCCACCCCGGAGACCGACGGGGCGGCTCAGGCGTCGGCGTAGACGGCGAACCCGCGCTCGGCGCAGCGTCGGTAGAACGCGGCCAGCACGCCCAGCTCGGCGCACGTGAAGTTCCACTGCGGCGGGTCACCGCGCTCGTCGCGCAGAGCGTCGAGCCGGCTCTCCAGCCAGCGCAGCTGCTGCTCGGCCAGCCGACCGTCGCCGAGCAGCGAGCGCAGCACGGTGCTCACCGACTCGAAGGTGACCGCCTCGCCGTTCGGGCGGTGCGCGGCCACGAACCTCTCGATGCCGCTCGCGATCCAGGAGCAGCCGTCCGGGTCGATCACCGGGTCCTCGTCCTCGGCGGCCGCGTCTGTGGCGTACAACACACCTTCGAGACCGAGCAGCAGATCCACCAACTCGGTGTACGCGGTCGCCCGGATGGTGCCGGTCTTCGCGATCAGCTCGGCCAGCGCCGCGGTCGGCGCGGAAATGCGCGGCAGGTCGACGATCTCGCCGAAGTCGACGAACTCGGCAGGCGCGACCGGATCGTAGAAGCGGCCGGTCCGCGGCCAGTGCACCGCGACGTTGTCCAGCCCCATCTGTCACCTCTTAAAGAGCACGTGTCGGGTCGATCGGGTCGATCGTCCCGGTTCCAACCGGTAAAGATCAAGGCTGGTTCCGGGGCGCCGCAAACGTACGGCACTGACGCTTCGGCCGCGACCCCCGACCCGCCCGACCGCGGGTCAACCCGTTCCGGGGCGGCGCGTGCGATGGGAGCCTGGCGTGTGGGGGGAGTCGTGGGCGATGGGGTTCTGCCGGCTATGGACTTCTCAGCCGCCTCGCTGAGGGTGCCGAGTGGTGGTTCTGTCCTCCGCGCACAGTAGGATTGACAGCGAGACGAAGACCCGGTGCGGGAGTGGGACGGGGCCGATGGCCCAGATTCATTCTCCACGTCGGGTCGAGCCGATCGCGATCCGCGGGCAACCGCGGCGACCGGCGCGTTCGACCCGCTGTCCGGAGATCTCCGGCGCCGGTCCGCGCGCCGACGTCGCGTCCTGTCCGCCGAACCCGCGCCCGACGCGCCCTACCGGCGTGGCTGACGCGAGAAAGTGGCCGAGGGTGGCAGCGCAGGACAAGCAGGAGTACGGCGCAGAGTCGATCACCGTTCTCGAGGGGCTGGAGGCGGTTCGCAAGCGGCCCGGTATGTACATCGGGTCCACCGGCGAGCGCGGTCTGCACCACCTCGTCTGGGAGGTCGTCGACAACGCGGTCGACGAGGCGCTGGCCGGTTACTGCGACACCATCGACGTGGTACTGCTCGCCGACGGCGGCGTCCGGGTCACCGACAACGGCCGTGGCTTCCCGGTCGACCTCCACCCGAAGCTCAAGAAGCCGGGTGTCGAGGTCGCGTTGACCATCCTGCACGCCGGTGGCAAGTTCGACGGCAAGGCGTACGCGGTCTCCGGCGGCCTGCACGGCGTCGGTGTCTCCGTGGTGAACGCGCTCTCCACCAAGATGTTCGTCGAGATCCACAAGTCGGGCAACGTGTGGCGGCAGCACTACACCAACTCCAAGCCGAGCCCGCTGGAGAAGGGCGAGACCACCGACCGCACCGGCTCGGCAGTCTCCTTCTGGCCCGACCCCGACGTCTTCGAGACCGTCGACTTCGACTTCCAGACCATCTACCGGCGCCTGCAGGAGATGGCCTTCCTCAACCGCGCCCTCCGCATCCACCTGCTCGACGAGCGGGTGGCCGAGGAGGAGGACGGCCGGCAGCGCGAGGTCACCTTCTACTACGAGGGCGGCATCGCGGACTTCGTCCGGCACCTCAACGCCTCGAAGAGCCCGATCCACAAGACCGTGGTCGAGTTCGAGGCCGAGGAGGAGGGCATGTCACTCGAGATCGCCATGCAGTGGAACGAGTCGTACGGCGAGTCGGTCTACACCTTCGCCAACACGATCAACACCCACGAGGGCGGCACCCACGAGGAGGGCTTCCGGTCCGCGCTGACCAGCGTGGTCAACCGGTACGGCACCGACAAGAAGCTGCTCAAGGGCGACGAGAAGCTCTCCGGCGAGGACATCCGCGAAGGGCTCGCGGCGATCATCTCGGTCAAGCTGGCCAACCCGCAGTTCGAGGGCCAGACCAAGACCAAGCTGGGCAACACCCCGGTGAAGAGCTTCGTGCAGCGCGTCTGCAACGACCGGCTTGTCGACTGGTTCGACCGCAACCCGGCCGAGGCCAAAATGATCATCACGAAGGCCTCCCAGGCGGCCCGGGCCCGGATCGCCGCGCAGCAGGCGCGCAAGCTGGCCCGGCGCAAGTCGCTGCTGGAGTCCGGCTCGATGCCGGGCAAGCTGGCCGACTGCCAGTCGACCGACCCCCGCGAGTCCGAGGTGTTCATCGTCGAGGGTGACTCGGCCGGTGGCTCGGCCAAGCAGGGTCGCGACCCACGGACCCAGGCGATCCTGCCGATCCGCGGCAAGATCCTCAACGTGGAGAAGGCCCGGATCGACCGGGTGCTGAAGAACAACGAGGTCCAGGCGCTGATCACCGCGCTGGGCACCGGCATCCACGACGACTTCGACATGGAGAAGCTGCGGTACCACAAGGTGGTGCTGATGGCCGACGCGGACGTCGACGGCCAGCACATCCAGACGCTGCTGCTCACCCTGCTGTTCCGCTTCATGCGTCCGCTTGTCGAGATGGGCAACGTCTACCTGGCCGCCCCGCCGCTCTACAAGATCAAGTGGAACAAGAAGGGCGACGACGCCCAGTACGCGTACTCCGACCGCGAGCGGGACGGTCTGATCGCGCTGCGCCAGCAGAAGAAGCCGAACGCCAAGCCGGACGACATTCAGCGCTTCAAGGGCCTCGGCGAGATGAACTATCCCGAGCTGTGGGAAACCACGATGAACCCGGCGACGCGTACCCTGCGTCAGGTCACTCTCGACGACGCGGCGACCGCCGACGAGTTGTTCAGTGTGCTGATGGGTGAGGACGTCGAGGCGCGCCGGTCGTTCATTCAGCGCAACGCCAAGGACGTGCGGTTCCTGGACATCTGACGGACTGCGGTGGGTCGGCCGGGCAGCGCCCGGCCGATCCGGCGGTCCACAGAGTTATCCACAGCTTGGCCGGTATCCACAGCCGTTATCCACAGCACGAAAACGACTCTGAGTCTGATAAGGGTATACAGTGACCGATTCTCCCGAGTCCACACCGAACGAGCCCGAGGTCCCCGCCGAGGCCATCGCCGCGGTGGTCGCGCACGACCGGATCGAACCGGTCGGGCTCGAGGTGGAGATGCAGCGCTCCTACCTCGACTACGCGATGAGCGTCATCGTCGGTCGCGCGCTGCCGGACGTCCGGGACGGCCTCAAGCCGGTCCACCGCAAGATCCTCTACGCGATGTTCGACTCCGGCTACCGCCCGGACCGTGGCTACGTGAAGTGCTCCCGCGTCGTCGGTGACGTGATGGGTCAGTTCCACCCGCACGGCGACTCGGCGATCTACGACGCGCTGGTCCGGATGGCGCAGCCCTGGTCGCTGCGCTACCCGCTGGTCGACGGCAACGGCAACTTCGGCTCGCCGGGTAATGACCCGGCTGCCGCGATGCGATACTGTGTTGTCGGAAATGTCCGGATTCGCACCGCCGACGGCAGTGTGCGGATCGGCGACGTCGTGCCGGACGCGGCACCGTCCAGCGAGACCGACATCGACCTCAAGGTCCGCGACCGCAACGGCGACCTGGTCCGCGCCTCCAAGTTCTTCCACTCCGGCGAGCACCCCACGCTGCGGCTGCGCACCCGCGAGGGGTACGAGCTGTCCGGCACCCACAACCACCCGGTGCTCTGCCTGGTGGACGTCGCCGGTGTGCCGACCCTGCTGTGGAAGCTGCTGGCCGAGATCTCCCCGGGCGACCGGGTCGTTCTCCAGCGCTCGGTGCCGGACGAGATCGGCTACCCGATGCTGGAGCACGTCGAGGCGGCCGTTCTCGCGGGCGCCTTCGTCAGCGAAGGTTGGGTTTCCGAGGGCCGTGCCGGGTTCAACAACGTCGACCGCGAATTCTTCGTACGAGTGCTCGCGGCCTACGACCTGGCCGTCGGTGGGCCGCGCTACGTCAGCGAGCGGGTCATCGCCTCCGGCAGCACCCTGCACGAGCTCGACGTGCAGAACCTCACCGCGCTGAACAAGAGCCTCCTCGGTGACCTGGTAGGGGCGCGTAGCGCCGCGAAGTTCGTTCCCGAGTTCGTCTGGCAGGGGCCGGCTGCGGTCAAGCGCGCGTTCCTCCAGGCGCTCTTCGAGGGTGACGGTTCGTCGTCGCTGCTGCCGCGCAGCACCATCCAGGTTTCGTACTCGACACGCAGTGAGCGGTTGGCCCGCGAGGTCCAGCAGTTGCTGCTGGAGTTCGGCGTGATCAGCCGGCAGACCCACCACGACAGCGGCGAGATCAAGGTCGTGGTGACCAACCGCCGCGACGCCCGGATCTTCGCCGCGCAGGTCGGCTTCCTCGGCCGCAAGCAGGCCAAGCTGGACGCCGAGCTGGCCCAGGTGCCGGCGAGCAGCACCGCGCTCTCCAGCGACCACGTGCCGCTGGTCGGTGACTTCATCCGCGAGCACGGCGCGACCCGGTGGACCGAGCGGGACTGGCTGCGCCGGCACAACGTGGACCGGGTGGAGCGCTGGGAGCGGGACCGCGACGAGATCGCCGCCCGGATCACCAACACCGAGGTGCTCGACGTGGTCGAGCCGTTGGTCGACGGTCGGTTCTACTACGCCGAGGTGGCGCAGATCACTGACGCCGGCGTCCAGGCGGTCTACAGCGTCCGGGTCGACACCGACGACCACTCGTTCGTCTCCGACGGCTTCGTCAGCCACAACACCGAGTGCAAGCTCGACCCGCTCGCCATGGAGATGCTGCGGGACATCGACGAGGACACCGTCGACCTCCAGGACAACTACGACGGCCGGGCCAAGGAGCCCACCATCCTGCCGTCGCGGATCCCCAACCTCCTGGTGAACGGCTCCGAGGGCATCGCGGTCGGCATGGCCACCAAGATCCCGCCGCACAACCTGCGGGAGATCGGCGCGGCGGTGCAGTGGTGCCTCGACAATCCCGAGGAGGACGAGGAGACCACCCTCGAAGCCCTGCTCGGCATCGTCAAGGGTCCGGACTTCCCGACCTACGGCCTCATCGTCGGCCAGACCGCGATCCAGGACGCGTACCGCACGGGCCGCGGCTCGATCCGGATGCGTGCCGTCGTGGAGGTCGAGGAGGACAAGCGGGGCCGCCCCTGCCTGGTCGTCAGCGAGTTGCCCTACCAGGTCAACCCGGACAACCTCGCCGAGCGGATCGCCGAGCTGATCAAGGAGGGCAAGCTCGCCGGGATCGCCGACATCCGTGACGAGTCGTCCGGGCGTACCGGCATGCGGATCGTGCTTGTGCTCAAGCGCGACGCGGTGGCGAAGGTCGTGCTGAACAACCTCTACAAGCACACCCAGCTCCAGGAGACGTTCGGCGCCAACATGCTGGCCCTGGTCGACGGGGTGCCGCGCACGCTCAACCTGGCCCAGTTCATCCGCTACTACGTCGAGCACCAGATCGACGTGATCCGCCGGCGGACGGCGTTCCGGCTACGCAAGGCCGAGGAGCGGGCGCACATCCTGCGCGGCCTGGGCAAGGCGCTGGACGCGTTGGACGAGGTGATCGCCCTGATCCGGCGTTCGCCGACCGTGGACGACGCCCGGCAGGGCCTGATCCGGCTGCTGGAGATCGACGAGATCCAGGCGACCGCGATCCTGGACATGCAGCTGCGCCGGCTCGCCGCTCTGGAGCGGCAGCGGATCGTGGACGACCTGGCCAAGCTCGAGATCGAGATCGCCGACCTCAAGGACATCCTCGCCAAGCCGGAGCGGCAGCGGCGGATCGTCTCGGAGGAGCTGGGCGAGATCGTCGCCAAGTGGGGCGACGATCGGCGGACGCAGATCATCCCGTTCGACGGCGAGGTCTCGATGGAGGACCTCATCGCCCGTGAGGACGTGGTCGTCACGATCACCCGCACCGGGTACGCCAAGCGGACCAAGGTCGACCTGTACCGCTCGCAGCGGCGCGGCGGTAAGGGCGTCAGTGGCGCCACGCTGCGGCAGGACGACATCGTCAGCCACTTCTTCGTCTGCTCGACCCACGACTGGATCTTGTTCCTCACGAACAAGGGCCGTGTCTACCGGGCCAAGGCGTACGAGTTGCCGGAGGCCAGTAGGGTAGCCAAGGGCCAACACGTGGCCAATCTGCTCGCCTTCCTACCCGACGAGCAGATAGCGCAGATCATTGAGATCCCGAACTACCAGGTAGCCCCCTATCTGGTACTGGCCACGAAGAACGGCCTGGTGAAGAAGACGCGGCTCGAGGAGTTCGACTCCAACCGTTCCGGCGGCATCATCGCGATCAACCTGCGCGATGAGGACGAGCTGGTCGGTGCTGCGTTGGTTGCGCCGGAGAACGACCTGCTGCTGGTCTCGAAGAAGGCGCAGGCGATCCGGTTCAACGCCTCGGACGAGGCGTTGCGGCCGATGGGCCGGGCCACCTCGGGCGTGATCGGCATGCGCTTCACGGACGACGACGTCCTGCTCGCCATGGAAGTCGTGCGGGAAGGTTTGGACGTTCTGGTGGCCACGAACGGGGGATACGCGAAGCGGACCCCGATCGAGGAATACCCGGTGCAGGGCCGGGGAGGTAAGGGCGTGTTGACTGCAAAGATCACCGAACGGCGCGGTGGTCTGGTTGGCGCGGTGGTGATCGATCCGGACGACGAGCTGTTCGCGATCACCAGCAACGGTGGTGTCATTCGGACTCCGGTGAAGCCTGTACGCCGTACGCGTGACCGGAACACAATGGGGGTCAAGCTGATGGACCTCCCGGACGGCGTGACTATCGTGGCGATTGCTCGCAATGCCGACGAGCCTGACGAACAGGACTAGTTGAATGACGGAGACACAGGCGAAGTCGGGGAACACGGGGACCTCGGCCAACCCGGTCGACGAGGAGGCCGCCAAGGGCGGCACACCAGCGACCGGCCGCGCGGCCGTAGGCCGGGCGACGGTCCCCGCCGACGCGCCTGCCCCGAAGTTCACCAGGGCTCCAGGTATGACACCGCCGCCGGAGCAGCCTGGCGAGGACGGCGGCGGGTCAGGCGACAAGACCGAGGCGTCCAGCGCCGAGGCGCCGACGTCGTCCGCCGCCGCCAACCCTCCGGGGCCGGCGGCGGCGCCCTCGGCCCGTCCGGCCACCACCCAGCCGATCGGTGTCCGACCCGGTCAGGCGACGGCAACCGGGTCCACCGGCACCCAGCCGCGGATCACACCCGGGATGACCCAGCCGCAGCCGGACGCGGCGCGTACGGCTGCGACTGCCGGCCGACCGGTCAGCGGCGGTGGCCTGCCGCCGGGGATCGGCAACGCGTCCGCCGTCGGGGCCGCCCGCGTGGGTGACGCGGTGCGTGCGGCACGTACGTCGGTCAGCTCGGCCGCCTCCCGCGGGCCGCGCCGGGCCCGGCTGAACCTGAAGCGGATCGACCCGTGGTCCGTGATGAAGTTCGCATTCGCGGTGTCGGTGGTGCTCTTCATCGTCGTCGTGGTCGCCACCTCGGTGCTGTACCTGGCGCTGGACGCGATGGGTGTGTTCCAGAGCGTCAACGAGAGCCTGAGCGACCTGGTCAACGCCGGCGGTGGGCAGAGCACCAGCGGCTTCCAGATCACCGCCAAGGGCGTGATCCTCAGCTCGGCGCTGATCGGCCTGGTCAACGTGGTGTTGTTCACCGCGCTGGCCACGCTTGGCGCGTTCGTCTACAACGTTTGCGCTGACCTGGTCGGCGGGATCGAGCTGACCCTCGCCGAGCGGGACTGAGCCACCGGGACGCCGGAGCACCGCGGAATGCGGTCGCTCCGGCGTCCCGTACTCAGGTAGGTTTTGCCGGCGACGACGAGCCCGGCTCGCAGGTTCGGACCCCGATTTGGGGCCGGCAGTGCGGATGGGTTAATCTTGCTCGTCGCAACGCGGGGCTATAGCTCAGTCGGTTAGAGCGCAGAGCTGATAACTCTGAGGTCGATGGTTCGATTCCATCTAGCCCCACCGCAAGTCGTCCGACGGTAGCCGAGCGCGAGGGGTCGCCCCATGTTCAAGAAGCTGCTGATTCTGGCTGGCGTCGTCGGCGTAGCCGCCGTCGTGTTCAACAAGATCAAGGCGTCGAACGATGAGCGTGCCCTGTGGCACGAGGCGACCACCGCGCCCGATCTGCGCTGACGTCGAGCCCGGCGACGAGTGATCGTCGCCGCGACCGCTCACGGGGCCCTAGCTCAACTGGCAGAGCACTGCCTTTGCAAGGCAGGGGTTAGGGGTTCGAGTCCCCTGGGCTCCACCAGCACTTTCCTTGCCGAACGGTTCCGGTTCGTTGGTGGCGCGATGCCGTCCCCGCCAGCGACCGACGATCTCAGTAGCATGCTGAAATGTCTCGAGCGGTGATCTTCGACCTCTTCCATACCTTGATCCACGGGGTCGACGAGGAGCGTGACCGGGTAGTCGGCGAGATGGCGGTCATGGTCGGCGTAGCTCCGGCCGAGCTGGTCGCCGCGTACCACGCCACCTGGCGGGATCGGCTGGTCCGGTGGGACGTGGAGGAGACGATCCGCATCCTCGCCGGACGCCTCGGCGGCACGCCAACGAACGAACAGGTGACGCGGGCCGGTGAGCATCGGCGAGCCCTCGGACGCCGAGTGCTGGACAGCGTCTCCACCGCCACTCTGGACGTGCTCGACGCGCTACGCGGCGACGGGCATCCGCTGGCCCTCATCAGCAACGCCACCTCGGACACTGCCGAGCCATGGCCGCAGAGTCCGCTCTTCCGACGGTTCGATGTCGCGATCTTCTCCTGCGATGTCGGGCTGGCCAAGCCCGACCCGACGATCTATCACCTCGCTGCCGAGCGCCTCGGCGTTGAGCCGGCGGAGTGTGTCTTTGTTGGCGACGGCGCAGACGGTGAGCTGGCCGGGGCGGCAGCAGTCGGTATGACCGTCTTCCGGACCACGGAGCACAACGACACCGATCCGGGTTGGGGTGGGCCGGCTTTCGCTACCCTGGGCGACCTGCCCGCCATGCTCCGAGAGCCGTCCGGCACTCAGCGCGTCGCACGTGTGCGTCGCGCGGCGACGTAGCGGCGGATCTTCTCGGCGGTTCCGCAGTCGTCCATGCTGCACCAGCGGCGACTGCGGTTCTTGCTCTCGTCGACGAAGATGAAGCGGCAGCCTCCGCATCCCTTGATCCGGTCCAGCGGCCCGTCGGTGAGTAGTTGGACAGCTGCGTGCGCCACTGGCCGTAGCGGCCGGACCAGCGTCCGGTCATCCCGCCAGGCCCACCCGAACGTGCTTCCGCCCTCAAGCTGTGCGTGGGCGAGCGCGTCGGCTTCGTCGTCTCGGAGCTGGGCCAGTGCGCGTGCGCTCGGACTCGCCCCGGCGGCCAGCGGTCGGAATATCTCGTCGAGGTTGTCGCGGGTGCGCTGCGCTCGTGCGAAGACAGCGTGGGCACCGTCTGGATCGGTGCGAGACAGTTGGCGCATCGCCGTCGCCTCGGTGTCGGTGAGGGCGCCCGCGTACACGCCCCAGGCGACCAGCCCTGGATAGCCCGTGAGCACGTCGTCGTCCACGGGCCCGGTGGGTGGGCCGGTGCGGGTGTTGACGAAGTCCAGGGCGAGATTGCCGCCCACCAGGTGCATCCGCCTGACGCCCTCATCTGTTTCCATCAAAGTCGACTTTACCAGTTGACCCTGCGCCGAGGCATCACTAGCTTGTTGCTGGCATACATCTTTTAGCCGGTAACAGTGGGGAGCGTCGAATGGGTCGCGGACGGGCAGTGGGCGCGCTGATCGGCCTGTCCGGGGGGACGTTCCTCTACACCACCGCCGAGGCGCTGCCGATCGGGCTGCTGCTCCCGATGGCCACGGACCTGGCCGTCTCACCGTCGCAAGTGGGCATGCTCGTGACCGCGTACGGTGCGGTGGTCGTCGTCGCCTCGATCCCGTTGACAGTGCTGGCCAGGAAGGTCCCTCGTCGGCGACTCCTGTCGGTGCTCCTGGCCGGCTTCGTCGTCAGCACCGCGACGACGGTGTTCGCGAACACGTTCCCGCTGCTGCTGGCGACCAGGATGGCAACGGCGGCGACCCATGCGTTGTTCTGGGCGGTAGTGGTTCCGGCCGCGGCCGAGCTGTTCCGACCCGCACTACGCGGGCGGGTGGTCGCGATCGTGTTCGCCGGCGGCAACGTCGCCCTGCTCCTGGGAGTGCCCGTCGGCACCTGGCTGGGCGAACGGGCCGGCTGGCGCATGTCGTTCCTGGCGGTGGCCGGGCTCGGCGCGGTTGTGCTCGTCGCGGTGGCCACGCTGCTGCCCTCGACGTCCCCCGACCAGGGACATGCCGCCCGGGGCGCGACGCCCGACGTCTACCGCTTCTGGCTGCTGGTCGCGGTGGCCGTCCTGACGACCGCCGGCGCCATCGCCGCCTACACCTACGTCGCCCTCTTCGTCACCGAGGTCAGCGGGTTCGCCGCCTCGTCGGTCGGGGCCATCCTGCTGGCGCGCGGTGTCGCCAGCGTGCTCGGGATCCTCGCCGTCGGAGCGGTGGTGGACCGCAGCCCGTGGCTCGCTCTGGTCGCGACCGTCGCGCTGCAGTCGGTGGCACTGCTCGGGCTGTACGCGCTCGGGCACCGGCCGTCGGTGGCCGTCGGCCTGCTCGCTCTGGCCGGACTGGCGTTCGCGGCGTTCACCGCGGCGCTCGGAGGCGTCGTGCTGCAGGTGGCGCCGGGGCGCTCCGATCTCGCTGCCGCCACCCTCTCCGCCGCGGTCAACGTCGGCATCACCGGTGGCGCCCTGGTCGCCGGACTCGCGCTACCCAGCCATGGCGTGCACAGCACGGTGCTGATCGGAGCCCTGCTCGGCGTCGTCGCTCTGCTGACGGTCGCCGCCGGTTTCGCCCGGCAGGCGGCGATCGGCGTAGCCCGCTGAAACCGCTCCCTGTCGGCCGGCCGCCGGAACCGACTGGTCAGGCGGGTAGGTTCAGGGGTCGGAGTGCGCGATCCGGACGGCGATGCCGTCGAGGATCAACTCCAGCCCGAGGGAGAAGTCCGCGTCGGCGATCGCCTCGTCGGGGGTGTCGGACGGCGGCGCCTCGAACAGCGTCGAGGAGAACAGCCGGGCCGTCTCGGGGAAGCGGTCGGGATTGACGAGTCGCGCCAGCGCACGGCCGTAGTCGCGTTCGGCGTCGGCCTGACCCTGGCCTTCGGCTCTGCCCTCGGCGAGTTCGCCGTACTGGCGCACCGATTGGACCACGTAGCCGCTGATCAGCGACATCGCACCGATCTTGTGCGCCCAGTCCAGGAGGGTGCCGGACATGATCGCCAGCGCGGCCTCCATCCAGGCGATCTGGTGCGGCCCGGAGGGTGGGCCGGCGGCAGGCACGCGCGTCAGCCACGGCCGACGCTGAAGCACCGCGCGGTGTGCGAAGGCCCAGCGGCGTAGCCCTTCCCGCCAGTCGGGGGCGGCGATCGTCGGTGGTGGGCCCAGCGCAGCGTCGGCCATGAGGGTGAGCAGTTCGTCCTTGGAGCCGACGTGCCGGTAGAGCGACATGCTCGTGAAGCCGAGGCTCTTGGCGACCTTGGGAAGCGTCACGCCGTCGAGCCCGTCCCGGTCGGCGATCTCGACCGCCGCGGTGACGACCACGTTGACGTCGAGGGACGCGGGCCGTCCGAGACGCGACGACTCCGACATTCCCCACAGCCGGCGCAGCGGCGCCGGAACGAAATCGTCGCTGGTCATGGGCTCCCACGTTCGCCCCGGAAGGTTACGTCCACATCATGACAGACAGCATTAGTGTACTAGTGATACTTTCTCTCTGAAACTAAAGCCGAGACGCGGGGAGACGACGACCATGAGCATTGACACCGCACCACGGACATCGAGAGGGCCGGTGCTGCGCGCCGAGCGGGCCCTCGCGCCGGACCTGGCCCGGGGAGCGATGCTGCTGATCATCGCGCTGGCCAACGTCGCCGGAGTCGTCTTCGCCGGCGAGCCGGGCCTGGACGCCACGCCGGAGGGCGTCGACCGCGGCCTCAACTTCCTGCTCTTCGAACTCGTCCACGCCCGCGGCTATCCGGTCTTCGCCGTGATGTTCGGCTACGGGCTCGTCCAACTCGCCCGCCGCCAGGACGCCTCCGGTGCCACTCCGAAGCAGGTCCGCTCCGTGCTGTTGCGCCGCAACCTCTGGCTCGTCGTGTTCGGGTTCGCGCACGCCGCGTTGCTGTACTACGGCGACTTCCTCGGGGCGTACGGGATCGTCGGGATCGTGATGACCCTCTTGCTGCTGCGCCGCGGCGACAGGTTCCACCGCATCGTGCTGGTGCTCTGGGCGCTGTCGGCGGCCGAGGTACTTGTCATCGGCGCCCTGGTGGTGAGCGGCATCCTCGGCGGGTCGGGCGGGTCTGCCGCGCTGCCGTCGGGCCACGTCGACTCCCTCGCCGCGCCCGATTACGTCGCGTCCATGCTGGATCGCCTCGGCGAATGGCCTGTGCACACGCTGACCGTCCTGCCCTTCATCATGATCGCCTGGCTGGGCATGTGGGCCGCTCGCCGCCGTGTCCTCGAAGAGCCGACCCGGCACCGGACCCTGCTCACGTGGACCGCCGCCCTCGGCCTCGGCATCGCAGTCGCCGGCGGCCTCCCGGCAGCCCTGGTCAGTGCCGGATGGCTGCACGTCGACGAGTCGGCGGCCAGTCTGATGCTGCTGCTGCACGGGGCCAGCGGCATGTTCGCCGGCCCGGGTTACGTGGCCGTCTTCGGGCTGATCGCCATGCGGGCGCACCGATCCGGCCGCGTCGTCGGCGCGCTCTCCGCCCTGGGCCAGCGTTCCCTGTCGGGATACCTGTTCCAGTCCGTGGCCTGGCTCGTCCTCCTGGCGCCCTTCACGCTCGCCCTCGGCGACCGTTTCGGCAGCCCCACGGTGACCGGTCTGCTCATCGCGGTGGCCGTCTGGCTCGCGACCGTCCTGATCGCCCGTCAGCTCGACAAGCGCAAGCGCCCCGGCCCCGCCGAGGTCGTCCTGCGCCGCCTGACCTACGGGCCACGGACCTGATCGCCGCCTAGCCGGAGTAGCCGGGCGGCGGTCAAGCCGTGGAGCCGCCGTCCGTCGCGGGTTGCCCGGCGCCCGCACCTGTGGAGGTGGGCGGATGTGCCTCCGGGAGGCGTTCGATCAGCTTCGTGAGCGCGCCGTTGGCGAAGGTGGCGCCGAGCGCCGACCCGGCTCCGATGGTCCAGCCCACCGGCCCGAGCGGGGTGCAGCCGAAGAACTGGCTCACCCCCGGCGTCTGCACCACCACGACGAGCACGCCCAGCGACGCCGCCGTGGAGGCCAGCACGGCCGGGCTGGTGCCGCCGGCCAGGATGGTCTGCCCGAGCTGGGTGCCGACCAGGGACACCAGGGCGACCGTACCGGCCCGTTGCCGGCGTCCGGTGTAGCGGGCCAACGTCCAGCCCGCGGTCGCGCCCAGCGTGGTGGCTGCCGCCCGCAGCCCGATCTCCCTGGTGAGGCTCTCGCCGAGCGCCGTGTCCGGGCCCTCCCGGAGCAACGCGTCGGTGCGGTCCGAGGCGGGTGGCCGGACCGCGATGGCCAGCGCCGGCGCCAGGTCGGTGAGCAGGTTGACCAGCAGCAGTTGTCGTCCGGTGAGCGCGGAGCGGCCGGTCGCCGCGGCGGTGAGCACACTGAACGCGATCTCGCCGAGGTTGCCGCCGACCAGGATGCTGAGCGCGTGCCGCACCGACGACCACATCGCCCGCCCTTCGATCAGGGTCGCGATGATGGTTTCCAGCCGGTCGTCGGTGACCACCAGGTCGGCTGCGGCGCGGGCGGCCGGGGTGCCCCGTTGGCCGAGGGCGATGCCGACGTCAGCCAGCCGGATCGCCGGGGCGTCGTTGGCACCGTCACCGGTCATCGCCACGGTCCGCCCGCACTTCTGCAACGCCTGGATGATCCGCACCTTGTGGGCCGGGGTGCAGCGGGCCACCACATCGGTGTTGGCCAACCGCTCGGCGAGCGCCTCGTCGTCCAGTTGGTCGAGTTCAGCGGCGGTGACCACCCGCTGCTCGTCGTGCTCGCTGATGGTGGCGGCGATCGCCTCGGCGGTGGCCGGATGATCACCGGTGATCATGATGGTGTGCACGCCGGCCTGCCGGATCCGGCGTACCGCCGGGGCGGCGCTCTCCCGCACACCGTCCGCGAGGGCCAGGAAGCCCACGAAGGTGAGCCCTCGAACGTCGGAGTCGGTCACCTTCGGGTCGTTCACCGGGCACTCCGCGACGGCCAGGATCCGGTTTCCCGCACCGGCCCGGTCAGCGAGCATCCGCTCCAGCTCCGCACGGCCGGCGTCGTCGAGCGGCTCCTGGCGACCGTCGGTGCGTCGGGACGAACAGCGCGGCAGCACCGTCTCCGGAG
The DNA here is from genome assembly GCF_049841535.1 of Micromonospora sp. DT53. NCBI lineage: Bacteria > Bacillati > Actinomycetota > Actinomycetes > Micromonosporales > Micromonosporaceae > Micromonospora > Micromonospora sp. DT53. The sequence continues at coordinate 988,347 of NZ_JBNCKM010000002.1, read as the reverse complement.
CCCCCTTGACGCTCAACAACAGGTGACCGTCGGTCTGTCCGATGCTCGCGTGGTAGCCACGGGACGGCTCGAACGGCAGCCCTCCGGCAGCCTGCCAACCGGCGGCACCGGTCTGCTCCACCACCCCGGCCTCCCCGGCGCCCCGCCGCACCGCCCGGTCGGTCTGCAACGCCAGCTCCTCCGGACCCTTCGCGGCGGGAGTGGCCCGCAGCGCCGCGGCCAGCGTCATCCGGAGTCGGTCGTCCAATCGGTCCACCGGGGCGTACCGGTCACCGACGCCGTCACCGACCCCGGCGAGCAGCAACTTGCCCTCGGTGAGGGTGCCGGTCTTGTCGAAACAGAGCACATCCACCCGGCCCAGCGCCTCGATCGTGCGCGGGTTGCGGACCAACGCGCCGTGCTCGGCCAGCCGCCGGGCCGCGGCCAGCTGCGCCGCGCTGACCAGGAACGGCAGCCCCTCCGGCACCGACGCCACGGCGAGGTTCGCGGCGGTCGCGGCCGTTTCGGCCAGGGGTACGCCTCGAAGCAGGCCCGCGCCGGCCACCGCCACCGCCGAGCCGGCCGCCAACGGGATGGCGGCGCTTGTCAACGCGCCGAGCCGAGCCTCCACCCCACTGGCCGGGGGTGCCTGCCGTACCAGGGCCAGGCTGCGCCCGGCCTCGGTGTCGTTGCCGGTCGCCACCACCACGGCGGTGCCGTGCCCGGCGGCGACGGTGGTGCCCTCGTAGAGCATCGAGTGTCGGTCGGCGATGGCGGCGGCCACCACAGGTCGGTTGGACTTGGCGACCGGCAGCGACTCGCCGGTCAGCGACGACTCGTCGGCCTCCAGGCCCACCGACTCGAGCACCCGGCAGTCGGCGGGTATCGAGTCACCCGGTTCGACGGTGATGACGTCCCCGAGGACCAGGTCCTCGGCGGCGAGAACCTGCTCGGCACCGTCCCGACGGACCCGTGCGGTCACCGCCGACCGCGACAGCAACTCCGCCAGCGACCGTTCCGTGTTGCGCTCGTGCACCGCCCCGATCAGGGCGGACCCACCGACTACGCTGCCCACCAGCGCGGCGTCGACAAGTGAGCCGAACGACGCGGAGAGCACCGCGCCGGCGGCCAGCACCGGCGTGAGCGGGTTGGACAACTCGTCCACGAAGGCGCGCAGCAGCCCACCACTGCCGGGTGCGCCGCCGCCGTTGTCACCGGAGCCGTGGCGTCGGCGCTGCGCTTCGGCGCTGGCCAGGCCGTCGGGGGTGGAACGCAGGTGGTCGAGCACGGTGCCGACCGGCATCAGGTGCCAGGCGGTTGCCACCGGCGCCGGGGTGTCCGACTGGTCGTGCAACCGGCGGGCCTGCCAGACCCCGTTGGCGAAGGCCAACCCGGCGGCGCCGTTGACCGCGACGAGCGCCCGATGTGGCAGCTGGGGCGGTGGGGCGGTGAACGCGCCAAGCGCCCCGAGGCCGGTGCCGGCCATGGCCAGCCTGATGTTCTGCTGGGCCGTTCGCCGGGCCACCCCGGTCGCCTCGATCACCAGTGCCACCACCCGCAGGTCGGCTCCGACCAGCAGGTGCGCGCCCCACGGCGGCAGCTCCTCCGGCGCGGCGAACCCGAGACCGCAGTCGGACGCGCCGAGCGCCTGCCGGTCCGCGGAGACCAGCATCACCACCGCGCCGTCGCGCTGCAACGCGCGTACCGACTCGGGCAACTGGTCGCCGCCCGGGAGTATCGCGTCGGCGAAGCCGTACCGCTGCTCGTCGCCGCCGGCGACGAGCAGCCGCAGGCCGGCGTGTCGGGCTGCGGCGGGCAGGCCGTCGACGCCGGGCGCGGGTTCCGGCTCGACCCGCAACAGGGCGGCGAGCCGGTCGCCGTGGGCGAGGCCGAGGAGTCGGCCGCCGGCGGAGCGCAGCCGGGCCGCGTCCGGGATGTCGTCCGCGTCGTTCGCGGGCATCCGGTCCAGCGGCCCGAGCCGCCAGCCGTCCGCCGCACGGGAGGCGGCCGGATCGTCCGGGTCGAACAACGCGAAGGCCCGCTCGGCCACCTGGTCGACGTCCGCGTCGGACGCCGGCGCCAGATCGGCCAGTACGCCCCGGTCGGAGCCGAGCACCGCGGCGTCGAGCACAAGCGTGTCGATCCGGTCCAGTTCGCGCAGCACACTCCGGTCCATGGCGATCACTCCGCGCCGGGCCAGCATCCGGCCGAGCTGGGCCGCGTACCCCTCCCGCCCGCTGCCGGGCGCCTTCGGTAGCGCGGACAGGCCCAGCGCGGCGGCCCGCTTCGGCCCGGCGAACGGCACCGCCGCCGCGCCGGCTGCCGCCCCCGCGGCGAGCATGCGGTTGATGTACCGCTCGACCGGGCCGTCCGGCTTCGGCCGGGGGCGGTCGATCACCGGCCAGCGGGCGGTGGCCCGTTCGGCGTCGCCGGTCAGCCGTGGCTCGGCCTTCTCCCAGGCGGAGAGTTGGGCCCGATCCTCACTCCACTGCACGATCCGCTGGGCGCCGTCCAGGACGATCCCCGTCCAGCGGCCGGTCAAGCCCTGCACGATCGCCTCGGCCAGCGGAAACAGGATGTCGGCACGCGGGTCGGAGCGCAGCCGTTTGCCGATGAACTCGTGCAGCTTCGGCTGAAGATCCACTGCGGAGAGCAGGCCGGCCACCTCGCCGGGCAGCGGCGCGAACGGTAGGACCCTTGTGGCCGCCGAGATGGTCAGGCCCAGCGCGTCCGAGGCGAGCGCGCCGAGGGTGCGCGGGGTTCGCGGACCCTCCTCCGGCGGGTGCGGCGGCGGGATCTCCGGGTCGGGTTCGTGGTCGCAGGTCCGCTCGATCCGGTCGATCGTGGCGATCAGGTCGCGCAACGTCGGCTCGGGGGTCTGCACGGCGACCACCACCCGGCCGGAGGGTGCGTTGACCCGTGCCCAGGCGACCCCGGGCAGCCGCTCCAGCGCGCCCTCCACCTGACGGGCCAGCCGGTTCCCGCCGTCCTGGCAGACACCGTGCACCTCGATGTGGTGCCGGCCCGGTCGGGACCAGACCCGACGCCGCGTCAGCCCGGCCGTCCGGGCCAGCCGGGTCGCGGCCGAGCTGACCGTCCGGGTGGCCTCGCCGACCAGGTGCGGCACACCGAAGGACGGCAGGATGCGGCCGGCAGCGCGACCCGCCGCCGTCATCGAGGCGTACGGCTGGACGGACGCCGGCCCGGCTCCCTGTTGCCGCTGATCCTGACCTTGCCCATGTCGTCCTCCCACCGCGCTCACGTCCGGCGGCCTGGCTTCCCGACCTGCCATCCGTTATGCCCCCTGAGCGGCGGAATTTTCCGTCGTCGCTGGCGCATGGACGGGATGGGCCGTGGAATCCGACGACCTTCACCGGACACGGGGAGGCCGGCATGAGCACGCTGACGCGACATCTCAACGGTTCGCGCGAGAACGTCCAGATGTACAACCGGCGGTTCCACCTGCCGATGCTGGGTGAGGTGGCGGTGCCGCCACCGGACAAGGTCGTCTACTACGCCGGGCTCGGGGTGCTCGCCGCGCTACAGGTCATCGAGTGGCCGATCGCCGTGGTGATCACCGCCGGTCACCTGTTGGCAGACCAGCATTTTTCCGGCCTGGTGCGCGGTTTGGGAGAGGCGCTGCAGGAGGCCTGACGAGAGCCGGGTCACCGGACGGTTGACATGAATCCGGGTTGAGGTCGCATGCTCGGTCGATGCCGAGCACAGCCGTCACCGCCGCACCCACCGCACCGGGACTCTTCGCCCCCCGGCTGCGCGCGATGACGGTGGGCAGCGTCGCGTTGATCTCACTCCTCGCGTTCGAGGCGTTGGCGGTTGGTACGGCGATGCCGACCGTCGCCCGCAGCCTGGACGGGCTGGCGCTGTACGGGATCGCGTTCGGTGGCCCGTTCGCCACAGGTGTGCTGGCCATGGTGGTCTCCGGCATCTGGTGCGACGCCCGAGGTCCTCGTGGGCCGATGTGGCACGGCGTCGGCTGGTTCGTGGTCGGTCTGCTGATCGCCGGGACCGCCCCCGTGATGAGCGTGCTGGTCGTCGGGCGCGTCGTGCAGGGTTTCGGCTCCGGACTGCTCTCGGTCGCGCTCTACGTGATCGTCGGGCACGCGTACCCGCAGGAACTGCACCGGCGGATCTTCGCGGCGTTCGCGGCGGCGTGGGTCGTACCGTCGCTGGTCGGGCCGGCGGTCGCCGGCCTGATCGTGCAGTACCTGGGCTGGCGGTGGGTCTTCCTGGCGGTGCCGGCGGTGGCGGTGCCGGCGGTGCTGCTGATCCATCCCGGCCTGCGGTCGTTGGCCCGAAGTGCGGCAACGAGCCCGCCGGCGGGTGCGGCCGCGCGGATCGGTTGGGCTTGCGGGGCCGCGGTGAGTGCCGCACTGCTGCACATCGGGGGACAGCAGCGCGGCGCCACAGCCCTGGTGCTTGTCGCGTTCGCCGTGGTCGGTCTGCTGGCCTGTGCCCCGCGCCTGCTGCCGGCCGGGTTTCTCCGGGCGGCGCGAGGGTTGCCCACCGTCGTGGGGCTGCGTGGCCTGGCATCGGCGGCCTTCGTCGGCGCCGAGGTGGTCATTCCGCTGATGCTCTCCCGGGAACGGGGCCTCTCGCCGACCGCGGCCGGGCTGGTCCTGACGGTCGGCGCGTTGGCGTGGTCGGTCGGCTCCTGGTTGCAGGGCCGGATTCCGGTGCCGTCGTCGCGGGCCAGCCTGCCGCGCGTCGGGCTGAGCTGCATCACGCTGGGCACGGCAACTGTCGCTTTGGCCGTCCGGCCCGAGCTGCCGGTGGCCGTCGCCGTGGTCGGCTGGGCGGTCGCCGGTCTGGGCATGGGCCTGCTCTATCCGTCGTTGTCGGTGCTCACCCTGGAGTTGTCCGCACCGGGTGAGCAGGGTCGCAACAGCTCGTCACTGCAACTGAGCGACTCTCTGTTCGCGGCGACCGTGCTCGCGCTGACCGGGGCCGTGTTGGCGGCCGGAAGTGCCCCAGGCCCGGCCAGCTACGCGACGACGCTCGTGGTGACCGCTGCGCTGGCGCTGCTCGGGGCGCTGCTGGCCGGCCGTGTCGTGGCGGATGGAGGCATGCGCCCGGCCGGGTGATCCACGGATTCGGCCGCGTCCCTCCTGCTCGTGCCGGAAGGATGACGGGCGATGAACTTCCTGACCATCCTGCCGCTCGCCGTGGTCATGGTCGCCGGTACGCAGTTGGTGGTGGCGGTCTTCCTGGCCTCGTCGGATCGGCCCCGGGCGGCGTCGCTGGGCTTCCTCGCGGGCGCGGGGCTGGTGGTGGCCGCCGGGGTGACGGTGGCGTGGTCGTTGACCCGGCTGGTGGGCGGAGTGGCGGCCGACGCCAGCGCCGTCGCCGGGAAGGTCGATCGCGGCCCCACCATCGACCTGGTGGTGCTGGCCCTGCTGGTGATCCTGGCCGTGCTGATCTGGGTACGCCGGAACCGCTCCGGACCGCCGCGCTGGCTGGGGAGCATCGAGCGCGCCGGCCCGCCGCAGGCGCTACGGCTGGGTGCGCTGCTCTTCGTGGCGACGCCAACCGACGACCTGACCATGGCCACCGTCGGAGCGAGTGTGGCCCGGCACGATCTGCCGTGGTGGCACCTCGTGCCGTTCGTGCTGCTCACCGTGCTCCTGCTGGCCCTGCCCCTGCTGGCGTTGCTGCTGCTCGGGAACAGTGCGGCGCGGGTGCTGACCCGGATGCGGGAATGGGCCGAGGCGCACGCCTGGATCGTCAACGAGATCGTGATCGCGTTCTTCGCGCTGCTGACCGTGTTGGACCTGATCCGGTCGGGCTGAACCGTCGCACGCCGTCGCGGGATCTCGCTCGCGGACACGTACGGGGGAACCGGCCGGAAATGAGAGCAACAACGGTTCACGTTCGTCTTACCGTGACGCCATGTTCGCTGTCGTCACCACGGTGATCCTCTACGTCTTCGGCTTCGTCTTCCTCTACGGCGTGATCCGGCTGGGTGTCCGGCACGCGTTCGAGGATCTGGAGCTGCAACGGGCCAAGGCCAGGCGCGAGGAGGAGTTGGCGGCTGCCCGCGACCGCTCCTTCATGCGCGACAACGCTTTCCTCGCCGGCAGTTGAGCGCCGGATCGATCCGGCCCGGGCCGGCGGCGTCGCCGGCTGGGCGGGGAGCCGTCGGGCGGTTCAGCGTCGCGGATGCGAGGATCGCACCCGTGATGGGAACGCTGAAGACCGAACCGGCCCGTGCCCGCCTGGATCTGCTCGCCCCGCCGGTCGCGGAGGCCATCGCGCAGTGGCCGGCCGACGCTCCCGTGGACGTCAACGACGTGTTGGTCGCGCCGATCGACGCCGACCTCGCCGACACCGCCGCGTTCTGCGCGGCGTACGAGGTGGGGCTGGATGTGTCGGCCAACTGTGTCGTGGTGGCGGGCAAACGTGAGGGCGTGGTCCGCTACGCGGCCTGCATCGTGCTGGCCACGACGCGAGCCGACGTGAACGGGGTGGCCCGCCGGGCGCTGGACGTTCGCAAGGCGAGCTTCGCCCCGATGGCCGACGCGGTCGAGTTGACAGGCATGGAGTACGGCGGCATCACCCCGATCGGGCTGCCGGCCCAGTGGCCGATCCTGGTGGACGCGCGGGTCATCGCCACACCGCACGTGATCGTCGGGTCGGGCGTACGGCACAGCAAGATCGCGCTGCCGGGGCCGGCGTTGGGTGCGCTGCCGGGAGCGCAGGTGGTGGAAGGGCTGGCCAGGCCGGTCTGACCAGGCATCGATATCGATGTTGTTGCACGTGAAACATCGTGATCATCGATGCGTGGTGCCGGCCGCCGGTGACTCAGTGTGAGTGGGCTGCGGCCTCGCGCTGCTCGACCTCGGCCAGTGCGGCGAGCAACGTCTGCACCTCCTGTGCGCCGGAGACCGCGTACTTCCCGGCCAGGACGAAGGTCGGCACGCTTGTGATGCCCAGGTCCCGGGCGGCGGCCAGGCTGGCCGCGACGTCGGCGACGCGCTCGTCGGAGTCGAGGAACCGGCGCGCGTCGGCCGCGTCCAGGCCGATCTCGCCGGCCAGCGTGGCCAGCGCCTCCCGTGACCCGACGTCGACACCATGGTTGAAGTGCGCCTGGTAGAGCGCCTCCACCATCTCGGCCGCCAGGCCCTGGTCGGTCGCCCAGGACACCAGCCGGTGCGCCTCGAAGGTGTTGGCGATCACCGCGTGGTCGTAGTCGAGCCGCAGCCCGTCGGCCGCCGCGACCTGGATCACGTGGTCGACCATCTGCCGGGCGCGCTCCGGGCCGCCGAACTTGCCGGCCAGCGCCTCCACCAGCGGACGGGGCTCCGGCACCGGCGACGGGTCGAGCTGGAACGGTCGGTAGCGGACCGTCACCTCGCCCTGGTAGCTGGCGAGGGCCTCATCCAGGCGGCGCTTGCCGATGTAGCACCACGGGCAGATGACGTCCGCGTAGATCTCGATCTCCATGACCGGTGGCAACCTCGCGGTCAGCCGAGTTGTTCCCGGATCTGCCGCTTGAGACGGCCCAGGATCGCCGTGCCGCCGCGAATCCGCAGCGGGCTGATCGCCTGTGCCAGGCCCATCCGCTGGTAGAGGTCGTCCGGCACGGCCAGCACCTGCTCGGCGCTCGCGCCCGCCAGCCCTTCGGCGAGGATCCCGGCGAACGCCCGAGTGGTCGGCGCCTCCGGTGGGCAGTCGAAGAGCGTCTCCACGGTGCCTTCCGGGGTCACCCGGGCGCGCAGGAAGAACGCCGTCTGACACTCGGGCACCTGTTCCATGCCCTCGCGCTCCGCAGCGCCCTCCGGCAGCGCCGGGATGACGTCCGCGTACTCCAGGAGCATCTCCAGCACCAGGTCGCGCGGCGCGTCCGCGAACTCGTCGACGATCTCGGCCAGTCGGGCCGGCATGTCAGCCATGCGTCGAGGCTACCGCCGTCGTGCCGGGGCCCCGGTCACACCGTCGGCGACTGCTCGCTGATCTCGCTGAGCGCGCTGGTGGGGTCCAGTTGCATGGCCAGGTCGCCGAGCGAGACGATCCCCACCAGCTTGCGGTCGCTGTCACAGACCAGCACACGTCGGATGCCCCGATCCCGCATCAGCGCCGCCGCCTCACCCGCCGTGCAGTGCTGTTCGATCATGACGACCTCGCGGGTGACGATCGAACCGATGGTGGTGGCCGCGGGGGAGCTGTTCTCCGCCACGGCCCGCACCACGATGTCCCGATCGGTGAGCATGCCGGCGAGGCTGGCGCCGTCGGTGACCACCACATCACCGATGTCCGCCTCCTTCATCACCCTGGCCGCCTCGTCCAGGGTGGTCTCTGCCGGCAGGTACACCACCTGCTTGGTCATCACGTCGCTGACCCGGTAACCGGTCATCAGAGCCTCCGAAGACGTTTCCACCCGATCCGACTGCACTACCCAGTGACGCGGCAGCTACACCAGGCTCGCACGTTCCTGGCGTACCTCGTGGACGAGTCGATCCACCAGACCGTCCAGCGGCAGCTCGGTGCGCCCGTCACCGGCCCGCTCGCGCAGCTCGACGTACCCCTCGGCGAGTCGGCGGCCGACCACGACGGCCCGGGGGATGCCGATCAGCTCGGCGTCGGTGAACTTGACCCCGGCCGAGACGTGCGTGCGGTCGTCGACAAGCACCCGCAGGCCGGCGGCGGCCAGGCGCCCGCCGAGCTCCAGCGCCGCGTCGAGCTGCGGACCCTTGCCCGCAACCACCAGGTGTACGTCACACGGCGCGATCGCCGCCGGCCAGACCAGCCCCCGGTCGTCGTGGTGCTGCTCGGCGACGGCCGCCACCGCCCGGGAGACCCCGATGCCGTAGCAGCCCATGGTCGGCCGGACCGGCTTGCCGGCCGGCCCGAGCACGTCGACCGCGAAGGCATCGGTGAATCGGCGGCCGAGCTGGAAGATGTGCCCGATCTCGATGCCCCGCCGGATGGTCAGCTCGCCCGACTCGCAGTCCGGGCACCTGTCGCCGGCGCGCACGTCGGCCGCCTCGATGGTGCCGTCGGGTGTGAAGTCGCGTCCGCACACCACGTCGGTCGCGTGTCGGCCCGGCTCGTTCGCCCCGGTCAGCCAGGCCGACCCGGTCACCACCCGAGGATCGACCAGGTAACGGATGCCCAGCTTGTCGAGCAGTTGCGGTCCGATGTAGCCGCGTACCAGCTCCGGACGGTCGGCCCACTCCTCGAAGACGGTCACCTGCGCGGGATGCAGCGCGGCACCGACCCGCTTCAGGTCGACCTCCCGGTCACCGGGCAGCCCGATCACCAGCGCCTCGGCCCGGTCGGCGCCCGGCTGACGGACGGACAGCACGACGTTCTTCAGGGTGTCGGCGGCGGTCCAGCCGTCCCGACCGCCCAACCGACGGGCGTTGGCCAACTCGACAAGGCTCGCGATCGTCGGCGTTTCCGGAGTGTCGTGCACCTCGACCGCCGGCTGCCTGCTCGGGTCACCGGCGCTCGGCGCACGGGTGGCCACCGCCTCGGTGTTGGCCGCGTAGTCGCAGGAGGTGCAGCCGACGAAGGTGTCCTCACCGACAGGCGTCGCCGCCAGGAACTCCTCCGACGCGGAGCCGCCCATCGCGCCGGACATCGCGTGCACCACCGCGTAGTCCAGACCCAACCGGTCGAAGATTCGCTGGTACGCGGCGCGATGCCGCCCGTACGCGTCGCGCAGCCCCGCCTCGTCCAGGTCGAAGGAGTACGCGTCCTTCATCAGGAACTCCCGGCCGCGCAGCAGCCCGGCACGCGGCCGTGCCTCGTCGCGGAACTTCGTCTGCACCTGGAACAGCGTCACCGGGAAGTCCCGGTACGAGGTGAACAGGTCCTTGACCAGCAGCGCCGCCATCTCCTCATGGGTGGGCGCCAACAGGTGCTCGGCACCGCGCCGGTCGGCGAGGGTGAAGATGTCGTCGCCGTACTCCGTCCACCGGCCGCTGGTGCGGTAGGGCTCGGCCGGCAGCAGCGCCGGGAAGTGCACCTCCTGGTCGCCGATCGCGATCAGCTCGGCGCGTACGACCTCGGTGATCCGATCCAGCACCAGCTTGCCCAGCGGCAGCCAGGTGTAGCCGCCCGGTGCGGCACGACGGATGTAGCCGGCGCGCAGCAGCAGCCGGTGGCTCGGCACCTCCGCGTCGGCCGGATCCTCGCGCAGGGTCCGCAGCAACAGGGTCGACATGCGTAGCAGCATCCGCGCAGCCTAGAGCTTGTGCGCCCGGCCCAGCGATCCAATTCGGTCCGATGCGGGGCGTCACTGTCGGACCGGTACGCCCGACGTTGCTGATGCCTGTGAGTCATCAGGATGACTCACAGGCATCACGCTCATCAGGGCATGGTCGACCGGCGGAGGCCCAACCCGCTGTCACCCCGGACGATCTGGCCCGCCAATGACCTCCGCCACGTCGCCGGATCGGGGCACCGTCCGCAGCGCCTGCGGTGACAGACTGGTCGCCGCAGGCAACGGGTGGCGTGAGGGAGGCGCGGGTGCGCTGGCGCAGTTTTGTCGCGGTCGGGGACAGCTTCACCGAGGGTATGGACGACGCGTACCCGGACGGCACCTACCGGGGCTGGGCGGACCTGGTGGCGACCCGGCTCGCCGCCGACGCGGGCCCCGACTTCCGGTACGCCAACCTGGCCATCCGGGGCCGGCTCTTTCCCAGCGTGGTCGCCGAGCAGGTGCCCTCCGCGGTGGCGATGAAGCCGGATCTGATCAGCTTCGCGGCCGGTGGCAACGACGTGCTGCGGCGCACCTTCGACCCGGACACGCTTGTCGCCCGCTTCGACGAGGTGGTCCGGCAACTCCGCTCAGGCGGCGCGGACGTGCTCCTCTTCCGGTTCGCGGACGTGATGGCCCGACTGCCCGGCCAACGCCTCGTCGCCCCCCGGGTGCAGCTGCTCAACCAGGCGGTCGGTGAAACCGCCGAGCGGCACGGCGCCATCATGGTCGACCTGTACGCCGACGACACGTTCCTCAACCCGATGCTCTGGAGCACCGACCGGTTGCACCTCTCCCCGGCTGGCCACCGACGGGTCGCCGGGCAGGTGTTGAACGCCCTCGGGGTTGGCTGCGACGAGGAGTGGCTGATGGTCCCGCCGCACCCGGCGCCGTCACCGTGGCTGGCCGCCCGCGCCGCCGACCTGCGGTGGGCCGGACGCCACCTCGCCCCCTGGGTGAAGCGGCGGTTGACCGGTCGGTCGTCCGGCGACACGGTGACGGCGAAGCGCCCGCAACTCGGGCCGCTCGTCGACTGAGCGTGCTCACCCTGCACACCGCGGCGCTGCTGCGCCATGACCGGGACGACGAACCGGTGCCGGAGCACGCCGTGCTGGTCAGTGGTGACCGGGTCGAGGCCGTCGGCCCGCTGGCCACCGCCGGGCCTGAACTGGCCCGGTCGTCTCCACTGTGGAGCGTGTCGGTCGAATCGGGGTAGCCCGATGTCCGCCATCGTCGATAGCATCCGCTGCCCCCGCTGATCGGAACGCGGGGACATCGGGGAAAGGTGGATGAGGGATGACCCTCATACCTGGCAAGACGACCTCCGCAAGACCGGTCCGGGCCCTGCTGGCCATGGGGCTTTCCGTGGCGGTCGCCGCCGGGACGCTCACGCTCACGGCCGCTCCGGCCGCAGCGAACGCGCTCTCCGTCGGCGACAACAACCCACCGGGTGTGCCGACCGAGCTGCAAACCTCCGGCAGGCCGTGCACGACGGCCGAGCCGTACCAGTTGTGGCAGAACGACAACCTGGACCTCTCCGCCATCCTGCACGACCCGGACATCGACGGGAGCGGTGGCACCGACCGGTTGACCACGACCTTCGCGCTGTGGCCGGTCGACGAGCCGGCGGCTCGGATCGAACGGTTCGGGTACAACGGTCGGGAAGGCGATCGGGAGAGCGGCCTCTTCGAACGGGAAACGCTCACCCACGACCGGGTGTACGCGTGGCAGGTCCGGGCGACCGACGGTTGGGCAGCCGGCGAGTGGAGCGGCCTCTGCTATCTCCGGACCGACTTCCAGGGCCCCGAGATCGCGCCGGTCGTCACCTCCACCGACTTCCCCGTCGAGGGCTGGCACCCGGCGCTGGCCGGCCAGTTCACCTTCGACGCGGCGGCGACACCGGACGCGGTCGGCTTCCGGTACGAGCTGCTCGGCGGCGACGGCGTCCACGTGGTGTCGGCGGACCAACCCGGTGGCTCGGCCACGGTCACGCTCCGCCCGGATGCGGGACCCAACACCCTCGTGGTGTGGAGCCTTGACGCGGCCGGGAACCTGTCGCCCGAGGCGCGGTACGAATTCCGGGCCAGCGACGTCGCGCCGATCATCACCGGCAGACTCACCGAGGTCGGCGTGCCCACCACGTTCACCGTGCAGCCGCAGATGGCAGGGGTGGTCGGCTACCGGTTCCAGCTCGACGGCGACCCCGAGCAGACGGTCGAGGCCGCGGCCGACGGCACCGCCGCGCTGACCGTCACCGCGACCCGGGGCGGCAACCGGACGCTCTCCGTGACCAGCCTGACCGCCGACGGCGTGACCGCCACCGCGACGAGTACCTTCGTGCTGTCCACCACCCCGAAGATCACCGCGACGGTCTATCGGCAGGGCGGCACCAGTGGGGGGCCGGGTGTGCCTGGTGTCTTCACCTTCACCCCGCGCCAGCCTGACGTGGTCAGCTACCGCTACAGCTTCAACACGGTGACCAGCACCGTGGCCGCGGCGGCCGACGGCACCGCGTCGGTGACCTGGGCACCCACGAAGGCCGGGCTGACCATGCTCACCGTTTGGAGCATCGACCGGAACGGCACCCAGTCGGCTTCGGCGTCCTTCATCTTCTTCGTCGGCAACCCGCCGCCGAGCAACCCGGCCGGCGGCCCGGGCCCGGCCGGCGGTCACTGATCCGCCGATCGGCCGGCCGGCCCACCACCCCGTGCGGGTGGTGGGCCGGTCCCGTTACAGCGGTCGTCGACGGCGATCCGGCGTACCTTGGGGATCATGTCTGTGCCGAACGATCCCGATCCCCGCCTCCAGTCGTACGCGGACCCGCAGCGGCTGGTCACCACCGAGTGGCTGGCCGAGCACCTGGGCGACGAGGGCCTCGTCGTCGTCGAGTCCGACGAGGACGTGCTGCTCTACGAATCCGGTCACATCCCCGGTGCCGTCAAGGTCGACTGGCACCTGGAGCTGAACGATCAGGTGACCCGGGACTACCTGGACGCCAAGAGCTTCGCCGAGCTGTGTGCCGCGAAGGGCATCGGCCGGGGTGACACGGTCGTCTTCTACGGCGACAACTTCAACTGGTGGGCCGCGTACGCCCTCTGGGTCTTCTCGCTCTTCGGCCACGCCGATGTGCGACTGCTCGACGGCGGCCGGCAGAAGTGGATCGCCGAGGGACGCGAGGTGACCCGCGACAAGCCGGCTCGTCCGCGCGCCGACTATCCGGTGCCGCTCCGTGACGACGCGCCGCTGCGGGCCTTCCGTGAGCAGGTCATGGCGCACATCGCCTCCGGCCGGCCACTTGTCGACGTCCGGTCGGCGGGTGAGTACACGGGCGAGATGCTGCACATGCCGGACTACCCGCAGGAGGGCGCGCTGCGCGGTGGGCACATCCCGGGCGCGGTCAGCAAGCCGTGGAAGTCCGCCGCCAACGAGGACGGCACGTTCAAGTCCGCCGACGAACTGAAGGCGATCTACGCCGACCAGCTCGGGCTGAGCCCCGACGACGACGTGATCGCGTACTGCCGGATCGGCGAGCGGTCCAGCCACACCTGGTTCGTGCTGCGGCACCTGCTGGGCTACCCGCAGGTGCGCAACTACGACGGCTCGTGGACCGAGTGGGGCAACCTGGTCCGGGCACCCGTGGTCCAGGGTGACCAGCCCGGCGGCCTGGCCGCCTGACTGACCCGCCGGCCTCGGCGCGTGGACGTAGGGGGGAAGCGGGGTCGGCGGGGGGGTGAGGCAGCGAGTGAGATAGCGCCGCGGGGAGGCCGGACGACGCCCGGGACCCCGCC
>NZ_JBNCKM010000002.1:872350-974348 GCF_049841535.1 Micromonospora sp. DT53 | reverse complement strand
ATCCCCCCCCCGGGCCCCCCCCCCCCCCCCGCGGCCCCCCCGGAGGCACTGGTGCGCCCCCCCGCCGACGCCGCGGTGGTCAGCCAGCGAGTGCGATCGCGCCGCGCAGATCCCGGACGACGCCGGTGACCTCGCCGGTCTCCGGATGCCAGCGGGCCAGAGCTGCCGGTTCCAGTCGGAGTAGCACCGCGCCCCTGTTGTCCCAGCCCAGCACCTCGCAGCAGCCCTTGCCGCGCTCCCGGCCCAGATCGAGCAGGTGGAGCACCGCCCCGGTCCGCGCGTCCAGCACGGCGGCACCCTCGGCGCCGTCGATCTCGCTGTTGGTGATCCAGGCCGCCCGCGCCAGCCGTTCGCCGTGCAGCCAGCCTCGGCCGTAGAACTCGTTGACGACGTAGGGCGAGGGCAGCGCCGCGGCGCTGACCGGCTGTTCGGAGCGGAGTTCGCCCTCCCGGGCGGTCCGGCTGCGCAGCTTCAGGCTGGTCCGCTCGCCGTACACGTCGATCAACGGGGCCTCCCGGCCGGCGGCCGGGTCGGGTGCGATCAACTCCCAGGTCGGCACGTCGATCGTGCGGGTCGCCCCGGTGGCGCGGTCCACCGCGTACGTCCGGTCGTCGCCACCGACCAGCACCCGGTCGTGCGCCCACACCACCAACTCCAGGTAGCCGTCGAGCGGTATCCGGCGGACGGCCGCGGTGGTGAGGTCGACCATGATCAGCTCTTTGTTCTGGGCGAACGCGGCCGACCGGCCGTCCGGCGACAGCACTCCCGGTTTCAGGGCGGGTGCCTCGTTGCCACTCGCGTCCCGGGTCGGTGCCGGCGTCACCACGTCGAGGCTGCGCACCACACCGTCGTTGCCGAGCACCCGGACCGGACCGTCCGCCTGATTCTCCTCGTTCAGCGGCTGGAACAGCGCCAGCGCCCGCTGGACCGGCCGCTCGGAGAGCCGCACGGTCGGCGGGTCGCCCAGGCGGGCCAACGGATCGGGCGGGTAGGTCAGCTCGGCGGGCGGTCGCTGCACCGGACCCGAGTGGGAGGGGTCGACGGTCGGGGTCACCGTGGGACCCACCGGAGGGGCCGGCGCCCGGTCGGCGGGCGGTCGCAGAGCCGCCACCGTGCCACCGCCGACCAGCACCACGGCCAGGGCGACCACTCCGACGGCCCGCCGGGTACGCCGGGTACGTCGAGCCCGCTCCCACCCGGCGGTGGCCGGCTGGCTGGGCAGCACGTCCTCGACGCTGATGGTCAGCAGTTGGCGCAGTTCCTGCTCGTTCACGGGTTCACCTCCAGACCGCTGGCCAGATCGGCCGAGCGTTGGCTCGGTCGGGCATCGCGGGCGAGGTCCGGGGCGACCTCGCGGAGTCGGCGTAGCGCCGCATGACACTGGCTCTTCACGGTGCCGACGGTCACCCCGAGCGCCTCGGCGGTGGCGACCTCGGTCAGGTCCTCGTAGTAGCGCAACACCAGCACTGCCCGCTGCCGTGGTGGCAGCAGGCCCAGCGCGTCGTGCATCGTCAGCCGTAGCGCGCCGTCACGGTCGTGGGCCACCTGGTCCGGCGGCGCGGCGCTGAGCCATTCCCGGCGTCGGCGACGCCACCAGGACACCGAGTCGCGGTAGAGGATGGCCCGCACGTACGCGGAGGGGTCGCCGTCGCGGACCGAGGACCAGCGCAACGCCAGCTTCAGCAGCGCGTCCTGGAGCAGGTCTTCGGCCTGATGCTGGTTGCCGCAGATCAGGTAGGCCGCGCGGAGCAGCCGGTGCTGGTGGTTCTCCACGAAGGCGAGGTAGCCGTCGCGTCCGTCGTCCCTCGTCGGCGCCATCCGCCCCCCTCCCGGCCGTCGCGCAGTACGCCTCACCTGGCAGACGCACGGGAGGTGGGAAAAGGTTGGGTCGGCGGTCAGATGATGCTGGAGCGTTGGGACTCGCGGACGGGCTCGACAGTTGACCGCCAGGCGACGAGGGTGACAAGCGCGAACGTCACAGCCGCCGCGGCCGTCACCGGCGCCGTGCCGTACGACGCGGCGGCCAGCCCGGCGAGCGCCGCCCCGAGCGGTGCGGTGAGCAGACCGACCATCCGCTGGGCCGCACCGACCCGACCGAGCAGCTCGCTCGGCACGTGCCGCTGCCCGTACGACGCCCACAGGCTGTTCCACGCCACCGTGCCGGCGGCGAAGACGGCCAGCGCGATCCCGCCCGGCACCGGGTGCCGGGCCACCGCGAAACCGGTAAGCGCCACGGTCTCCACGGCCAGCACCGCACGCAGCGCCGGCACCGTGCCGAGCCAGGCGGCGAGCCGAGCCGCACCGAGGGCCCCCGCCACGCCCCCGACGATGGCGGCGGCGGCGAACAGCCCGTACCCGGCCGGCGGCACCCGCAACACGTCCAACGCGTAGAGCACCAGCACCGCCATGATTCCGCTGATCGCCAGGTTGCTCGCGGCGGTGAGCACTGTGACCCTCCACAGGGTCCGGTGCGCGCGCAGCCAGCGCAGCCCCTCGACGATCTCGCTCCACACCGAGCCGCGCTGCCGTCCCCTCCCCGGGCCGGTGGCGGGCCGCCGCGTCCCCGGGTCCGAGGCGGAAGGCGTACCGAGGGCCAGCACGAGTAGGGCCGCCGCCGCGAAGGTGACGGCGTCGAGGGCGAACGGAAGAGCCGGGGCGACGGCGAACAGGACACCGGCGGCGGGCGCCCCGAGGAAACCACCGGCCACCGCGGACCCCGCCTGGAGCCGACCGTTCGCCCGGGGCAACGCGTCCGGCGGCACCAACGAGGGCAGCAGTGCGAACGAGGCGGAGTCGAAGAGGGTGCCCAACGCGGCGAGCAGGAACGCCGCCACCAGCAGCACCAGGACGCTGACCCGGTTGAGCGCGACCACCACGGCCAACGCCGCCACCACGGCAGCGCGTACCCCGTCGACCAGGGCCATCGTCCGCCGACGGTCCCAACGGTCCGCGTACACGCCGCCGAGCAGGCCGAACAGCAGCGGCGGCAACTGCGCGGCCACGGTGACCGCCGCGATGACCCGGGGATCGCGGGTCACGGTCGCGGCCAGCAGGGCCAGAGCCGGGGTACGCAGCGCGTCCCCGAGCCGGGACGAGACGGCGGCCGACCACAGGAGCCGGAAGTCCCGGCCCAGCACGGAGGAAGTCATGCCGGCGACCGTGCCGGTTCGACCGGGTCGAGGGTCAAGCCGCCGGGCAGAAGGGGACCGCACCTGTCGGTGATCATCGGTACGGTGGGCGCCGGCATCGGACCGGGGAGAGATCAGGCGTGGACCACACTTTCCAGGTCGACCTACGTGGCGTGGTCGATCTGCTCAGTCATCATCTCTACGGCAGCCCGCGGGTCTACGTCCGTGAGTTGCTCCAGAACGCGGTGGACGCGATCACCGCCCGGCGTCGGGACGAGCCGGACGCGCCGGCGCTGGTCCGCATCGAACCTCCGGACAGCACCGGCGA
This sequence comes from Micromonospora sp. DT53, assembly GCF_049841535.1. NCBI lineage: Bacteria > Bacillati > Actinomycetota > Actinomycetes > Micromonosporales > Micromonosporaceae > Micromonospora > Micromonospora sp. DT53. The sequence continues at coordinate 970,892 of NZ_JBNCKM010000002.1, read as the reverse complement.
CGGCACCCTCCGGGTGCACGACACAGGCATCGGCCTGACCGAGGCGCAGGTGCACGAGCTGTTGGCCACCATCGGCCGCAGCTCGAAGCGCGACGAGCTGGGCTTCTCCCGGCACGAGTTCCTCGGCCAGTTCGGCATCGGCCTGCTCTCCTGCTTCCTGGTGGCCGACGAGATCCAGGTGCTCACCCGGCACGGCGACAACCCCACGGTTCGCTGGACCGGGTACGCCGACGGCCGGTACGCGGTGACGGTGGCCCCACCGGAGGCCGCCCGCGCCGAGCCCGGCACCACTGTCACGCTGGTGCCCCGCCGCGACGCGGACCAGTGGTTCACCACCCCGACCGTCACCGACCTGGCCCGGCTCTTCGGCGCGCTGCTGCCGGTCACCGTCCGCGTCGGTGACGTCGTCACCACCACCGGGGAACCGCCCTGGCCGACCACGCCGGGTGCGGCACTGGACCGGGCGGCGTTGATCCGGTACGCCCGGGAGACGCTCGGCGTGGACCCGTTCGACGTCCTGCCGCTGGCCGTGCCGGAGGCCGGGCTGACCGGCGTCGCCGTCATCCTGCCGACCCCGGTGAACCCGGCGGCCCGCGCCGGGCACCGCGTCTACCTCAAGCGGATGCTGCTCACCGAGAACGCCGACGGGCTGCTACCGGAGTGGGCGTTCTTCGCGCACTGTGTGGTGGACGCGACCGAGCTGCGCCCGACGGCCAGCCGGGAGGCCCTCTACGAGGACACCCTGCTGACGGCGACCCGGGAGGCGCTCGGCGACCAGGTGCGCGGCTGGCTGGTCCGGCTGGCGCGGCACGACCCGCGCCGGCTGGCCGAGTTCCTCCAGGTGCACCACCTCGGCGTGAAGGCCCTGGCGGTGCACGACGACGAGATGCTCCGCCTGGTCGACAGGTGGTGGCCGATGGACACCAACGTCGGCACGCTCACCCTCGCCGAGTTCCGCGAGCGCTACGGCGTGGTCCGCTACGCGGCGAGCCTCGACGAGTTCCGTCAGCTCGCCGCGGTGGCCGCCGCGCAGGACCTGGCGGTGGTCAACGCCGGCTACACGTACGACACCGAACTGATCGAGCGGCTGCCGGTGGTGGACCGCTCGGTGCTGATCGAGCGGCTGGAGCCGAGCGACCTCACCACCCGGTTCGACGCGCTCGACCCGCCTGTGGAGTTGGCGCTGCGACAGTTCCTCGCCGCGGCGCAGCGGGCCGTCGAGCGTTCCGGCTGCGAGGTGATCATTCGGGCGTACGACCCGGTCTCGCTGCCCGCGCTCTACCTGGTCAGCCGGTCGGCCGCCTTCAACGACCAGCTCGCGGCCAGCCGGGACCGGGCCGACGAGTTGTGGGGTGGGGTGCTCGACGCGCTCGCCGCCACCGCCCCACCGGACCGGCCGCAGTTGGTGCTCAACCACCGCAACCCGCTGGTACGACGGGTGGCCGCGCTGACCGACCCGGAACTGGTCGGTCTCGCCATCGAGGCGCTGTACGGGCAGGCGCTGCTGCTCGGCCACCATCCGATCCGCGCGGCCGACGCCGCGCTGCTCAACGATTCCTTCCTCGGCCTGCTCGGCCGGGCTGTCCCGGGACGGGAGTGAGCATGAGCGACGAGGATCTGTGGCGGGTGCTGCGCGGCATCACCGACATGCCGTACGGGGCGGGGCAGATCGCCGCGCTGGAGCAGCTGTTGCGCCGGGTGGACGCCGCCGACGACAGGCATCTCGCGTTCGTCACCCGGATGCAGGCCACCACCGGCTACATCTACGGCGGCGAGCCGGCGAAGTCCTTCGTGACCTTCTCCTGGTGCCTGTCCGAGTTCGACCGGGACCCGCAGCCCTACCACCAGCGTCACCTGCACAACCTGCTCTGGCACTTCAAGTACATGGTCAACGGCCTGCTGAACTTCCCGGAGGTGCCGCTCGACCGCACGTACGCCGTGCTGGACGACATGGAACGCCGCTACCGGGCCGGCGGGCACAGCCTTCAGGCAGTGCACAAGCACCGGTTCCGGGTCGCCGACCACGTGGGCGACGTCGAGGCAGCGGCGCACTGGTACCGGCTCTGGCAGACCACCCCGCGCGACGAACTCTCCGACTGCGCCGGTTGTGACCCCACGAGCCAGGTGGGCTACCTCGCCGACACCGGGCGGGACGCCGACGCGGTGGAGCTGGCCGAGCCGGTGCTCGCCGGCCGGCTCAACTGCAACGAGCAGCCGCAGTCGATCCTCACCGCGCTGCTCCTGCCGTACCTGCGCACCGGGCGGACAGAGGAGGCGCGGGACGCGCACCGGGAGGCGTACCGGCGGCTGCGCGGCAACCTCGCCAACCTGTGGGACATCGCGGACCACGTCGAGTTCTGCACGCTGACCGGCAACGAGGCACGGGCGATCGAGCTGGTCGAGCGGCACCTGGACTGGCTGGACCGGCCGCCGTCGCCGGCCGCCGCCATGCATTTCGCGGCGGTGGCTGCCGCCGCGCTGCGCCAGGCCGGCGCGTCGACGGTGTACCGCCGGGCCGCCGAGGGGCGGCCGGCCGCCGAGGTGTCCGCGGCGTCGTTGGCGGACGAGCTGACCGAGGTCGCGACCGGTCTGGCCGCCCGCTTCGATGCCCGTAACGGCACCACCCACCAGTCCGAGTGGATCGCCCGCCGGTTGGCCGTGCGGGCGAGCGGGGAACATGTGCCGCTCTCGGCGAGCGTCCGCCGCCGTCCGGTCAGCCCGATCCGTCCGGTCGGGGAGGAGCCCATCGCACCGGTGTCGTCCAGCGAGCGAGCCGAGCGGCCGCGAACCGGCAAGGGTGAACGACAGGCCGTGACCCTGCCCACCGACGCCGGCCCGGACGAACTGCTGGACCTCGCGGAGGAGAGCTGGGGCCGACACGACCGGGCCACCTTCCGGGCGGCGCTTGTCGCCTTCGACGAGCGGTTCGGCGCCGCCGAGCTGCCCGCCCGCACATCCGCGCACCGGCTGGCGCTGCGGGCGTCGCAGCGCGGCGACGAGGACGACATCGACGCTGCGATCAAGCTGAATCGGGCGGCGCTGGAGCTGTACCGGGAGGTGGGCGAGGAGGTGTCCGCCCAGACGGTCGCCGGGCGGCTCGGTGTGCTGTTGACCCGGTCCGAGGAGGACGGCGAGGAAGGGCTGCTGTTGGCCCGAGAGGCGGCCGAGGTCCTGGACCGGCTCGGCGACGCCCGGCAGCGGGCGGCCGGACACGACCGGGTGGCGTTGGCGTTGCTGCACCGCGAGCGTTGGGCGGACGCGCTCGCCGCGCTCGACCGGGTACCGGCCGACGCTGGCGGCGACCGGCACCTGGCGGCCCGGATCGCGTTGCACCGGGCGCACCTGCTGGAGCAGTCGGCCCGGGTCGACGAGGCCCGCGCCGCCGCCGACGAGGCTCGCCGGATCGGCCGGGAGTTGGGCGTCGGTGAGGTGGTCACGGGTGCCTGCCTGACGTACGCGCGGCTGGTCGACGATCCGGCGGATGCCGTGGCCGCCTGCGACGAGGCGTTGGAGTCGGCGCCGACGGACGCGGAGCTGCCGGTCCGGGTCGCCCGTGCCCGGGCGTTGGTGTCGGCCGGCCGGGCCGTCGACGCGGTGGACGACTTCGTCGAGGCGGTGACGCTGTGCGTGGAGCGGGGTGCCGAGGGGGACGCGTTCCTGCGCTGGGAGCTGGCGAACGCGTACCGGATGGTGGGCCGGCTCGCCGAGGCCGCCGAGGTCGCCGAGGAGGCCGTGCTCGGTCTGGATCGGCTGGGCGCCCAGGCGGAGGCCGACCGCTGCCGGCACCTTTTGGCCGGCGTCTACGAGGGGCTTGGTGAGATCGACCCGGCATTGGCCCTGCTGGAACAGTTGGCCAGCAATCTGGATGGACCGGACAACCTTCCGCACCGGGCGCAGGTGCTGGAGGAGGCCGGCGGGATCCTCTACGACGCCGATCGGGATGCGGCGGCGGGCCAGCGGTTCGCCGCCGCGGCTGAGGCGTACCGGCTCGGTGACCTGCCGCTGGACGAGCTGCGCGCCCGCCGGCGGGAGACGTACGCCTGGTTCTGGGCCGAGGACCGGGACGCGGCGTTGCGTGCCGTCGAGGTGGTGGACGGGTTGGCGGCGAAGCTGGCCGGGCAGACCGAGCCGCCGGTGCTGTACGAGCTGGCGTTGGCGGCCGAGGCCGGAGCGCGGGTGCTCACCGGGGAGGACCGACTGGACGAGGCGTTGGGCCGGCTCACCGGGGCACCTGACCGGTTGCGGTCGATCGAGGCGTTCGGTGAGGCCGCCCAGGTGGAGGCCCTCATCGGTGAGCTGCTGCTGCGCCTGGAACGGCCGGCCGAGGCGGAGCCGCTGCTGCGCCGCGTACTCGGTGGGCTGCCGGCCACCTCGCGGCAGGTCCGCCAGACGGCCTGGCTGTTGGCTCGTGCGCTGGATCTGCTCGATCGGCCCGCGGAGGCTGCCGCTCTGCGCGCGGAGCACGACCTGGACGAGGACGACTGAATCTCGCTGGCCGCCCCTGGCCAGGTCAGGGGCGGCCCGGCCCGGGGTGGGCGGAACTGACCGGCAACCATCGTGGGCTTCTCGCGGTCTAGGCTTGCCCGGTGACGGTGGAGCAGCAGGCACGAGGTGCGGCGGGTGCGGGCCGGCGCAGGTCCCGCAAGGACGAGATCCTGGAGATCGCGGTAGGTCTGTTCGCGGCGCGCGGCTATCACGGCGTGTCGATGGACGACATCGGCGCGGCCGCCGGAGTCACCGGTCCGGCGCTCTACCACCACTTCGCCGGCAAGGAGGCCATGCTGGCCGCCGCGCTGATTCCGGTCAGTGAGGGGCTGCTGGCCGGTGGGCGGGAACGCGCCGCCGGGCGCTCGGACGACCCGCGCGGCGTACTGGAGTCGCTGATCGACTATCACGTCGAGTTCGCGCTGGCCAACCCGGCGGTGATCGCGTTGCACCTGCACGAGTTGGACCGCCTGCCCGAGGAGCCACGGCGGCGGATCCGTCGCCTGCAACGGCTCTACGTCGAGGAGTGGGTGACCGTGCTCACCGCGCTGCACCCGGGCATGCCCGACGGTGAGGCGCGGGTGCTCGCGCACGCCGCGTTCGGCCTGATGAACTCGACGCCGTTCCTCGGTGGCGAGGTGGACCGGCGACGCCGCGCCGAGCTGCTGCGTGGAGCGACCCTGGCCGCGCTGCTCGCCTGAGCCGACTCGTCAGAACCGTGCCGGTCATGATTCCCTGACATCGTCCCACCATCCGGACGCCGGGAGGAAACATGATCGAGTCACTGCTGGTCGCCAATCGGGGCGAGATCGCACGCCGGATCATTCGGACCGCCAAGCGGCTCGGCATCCGCGCGATCGCGGTGCACTCGGAGGCCGACGCCGATCTGCCGTTCGTCACCGAGGCGGACGAGGCGGTCCTCATCGGCCCACCGAATCCGGCGCTGAGCTACCGCAACACCGAGGCGATCCTCGCCGCCGCGAAGTCGACAGGCGCGCAGGCCATCCACCCCGGGTACGGCTTCCTGTCGGAGAACGCCGAGTTCGCCCGTACCGTCGAGGCGAGCGGCCTGATCTGGGTCGGACCCGACGCGGACGCGATCGCCGCGATGGGCGACAAGATCAACGCCCGGAACCTGATGGCGGCGGCCGGCGTTCCGGTCGCGCCCGGCACCACCGAGCCGGCCGCCGACCTGGCCGCGGCGGTGACGGCCGCCGCCGACGTCGGCTACCCGGTGATGGTCAAGGCCGCGGCCGGCGGTGGCGGAATGGGCATGGGCGTGGCCGTCGACGAGGCAGCGCTGCGCACCGAGTACGACAAGGTACGCGCGTTCGCCGAGCGGATGTTCGGCGACGGTTCGGTGCTGCTCGAGCGGTACTTCCCCCGGGTGCGCCACGTCGAGGTGCAGATCCTCGGCCTGGCCGACGGCCGGGTGGTGGCCCTCGGCGAGCGAGAGTGCTCGGTGCAGCGGCGCAACCAGAAACTGGTCGAGGAGTCCCCCTCGCCGGCGGTGTCGCCGGAGCTGCGATCCCGTCTCCTGGCGGCGGCGGTCCGCGCGGGCGAGGCGGTCGGCTATCGCAACGCGGGCACGGTGGAGTGTCTGCTGGTCCCGCGTCAGCGGGACTCGGAGGGCGACGGCCCCGGCTCCGAAGACTTCTTCTTTCTGGAGATGAACACGCGGTTGCAGGTGGAGCACCCGGTGACCGAGTACGTCTACGGCATCGACCTGGTCGAGGAGCAGTTGCGGGTGGCGTCCGGGCTGGCGCCGACGTTCGACCCGGACGCGTTGACCCCGCGTGGTCACGCCATCGAGATGCGGATAAACGCGGAGGACCCGAAGCGCTTCCTGCCCGGCCCCGGCGTGATCAGGACCTGGGTGGAGCCGACCGGCGAGGGCGTCCGGGTGGACTCCGGCTACACCGAGGGCAACACGGTCACCCCGTTCTACGACAGCCTGCTGGCCAAGCTGATCGTCAGTGGAGACACCCGCGAGCAGGCGATCCAGCGTGCGGAGGCAGCGGTCGCAGCGTTCCAGATCGAGGGCCCGAAGAACAACGTCCCCTTCCACGCCGAGCTGCTCGACAACGAGGAGTTCCGCTCCGGCGCCTACGACACGGGGATCGTCTCCCGCATGCGCTGACTCGGGCGGATCGTCGTTCCGGCGGCCCGGCCCGACTGGTATCCGCGTCCTTTGCTCTGCTTACCTGGACGCAACAGCGGACGTCCGGTTATCGGACAGCCGCCGTCGCGTCCGTTGAAGCAGAGCAAAGGACGCCGACAGCCCACCCTGTTCCGATGTCACAGCGAGGTGACCGATGACCCAGTTGCCGGATTTCGTTTCCATCCGCGAGGTTGGCCCGCGGGACGGGTTGCAGAACGAGGACCCGATCCCGACCGACGCCAAGGTGCGGCTGCTCGACGCCCTCTCCGGCACCGGCGTACGGCGCATCGAGGCGGTCTCGTTCGTGCACCCCAGGGCGATTCCGCAGATGGCCGACGCCGACGAGGTGTGGCAGCGGGCGGTGAAGGCCGACGGGGTGCGGTACTCCGCGCTGGTGCCGAACACCCGGGGCGCCCAGCGGGCCCTCGCCGCCGGATTCACCGAGATCGAGGTGGTGGTCTCGGCCAGCGACACGCACAACCGGCGCAACGTCAACCGATCCACCGACGAGTCGCTGGACGACATCGCCGAGCTGATCGACCTGCTGCACGGTGCCTCGGCGCGGGTCGAGGTGATCGTGGCGACCAGTTTCGGCTGCCCGTACGAGGGGGACATCGACCCGCGGCGGGTGGCCGGGATCGTGGACCGGGTCGTCCGCGACGGGGCGGACCGGGTCGCGTTCGGTGACACCACAGGTATGGGCACGCCCCGCCGGGTGCGCGAGCTGCTGACCGCGGTACGCGACCGCAACTCGCACGTGCCGGTCCTGCTGCACTTCCACAACACCCGGGGTACGGCGCTGGCCAACCTGTTGACCGCGCTGGAGCTGGGGGTGACCGAGTTCGACGCCAGCGTCGGTGGCCTCGGTGGCTGCCCGTACGCGCCGGGGGCGAGTGGCAACCTGGCCACCGAGGAGGCCGTGCACATGCTGCACGACATGGGCGTCGACACGGGCATCGACCTGGCGGCGCTGATCGAGGTGGCCGAGTTGGCCGAGGGGCTGCTCGGCAAGAAGCTGCCGTCCGGGGTGCTGCGGGCCGGCCCGCGTACCCGGCTGACGCCGCTGCCGAGCTGAGGACGCGACGAAGGGGCCGGCGCGTTCGCCGGCCCCTTCCACGTGCCAGGTCGGTCAGCTCACCGGGGTGAGCACGCTCGGCCAGCTGTCACGGAAGATGTCCGCGCTGCGGTCGGTGGCGCTGAACGTGCCGGCGAAGAGGTTGCTGACCCGGTTCGCCTCGGCGGTGCTCGGGTACGGGTTGGTGCAGCTGGTGCCGGCGCTGCCGCCGGACATCAGCAGCGAGCAGTTCCCGTTGTAGTTGTCCGGCAGGCCGAGGATGTGCCCGATCTCGTGCGTCATGATCCGCAGGGGGCTGTACTGCGCCGCCTGCTGGGTGTCGATGTAGACGCGGCCGTTGCCGAGGCTGGTCCGCTGGGCGTACGAGCCACCGCCGGTGATCTGGTAGATCCGCAGGTTGGAGCCGCAGTTGGCGGAGAGCGTCAGGTTGACTGTGGCGTTGTTCCAGATCGAGGCGGCCTGGCCGGCGATGCCGGCGTAGCTGCCCGCCTGGCTGGTGTTGTAGCAGATGGTCATGGCGGCGGACGCGGGCGCGGGGTTGGCGACCGTGACGCCGAGGGTGGCACCTGCGGTCGCCACCAGGGCGACCACGAGCCGACTGAGTCGTGAGGTCATCGCTGACTCCAATCCGGGAGGAGGGGGTGCCAGGAGCCTAGCGACAAGTATTCATGTTATTCAATGTCTTGCTTCTCGGCCCCACTGTCTGATTCGCTCGTGGGTCGCCGACAGTGGTGCGAGTGCGCTAGCCTAACGATCGTTCAGGCCAGTATGGTGGAGGAGTCGGCGTGACGCTCGACGGTGAGGCACTGGAGCAGCTGCGCAAGCGGGCCAGGTCCGGCGGCGCGGACAAGTACCACGCGGCCAACGCGGCCAAGGGCAAGCTCTTCGCCCGTGAGCGGGTCGCGCTCCTGGTCGACGAGGGTTCGTTCGTCGAGGACGGCCTCTACGCCAACGCGCTCGCCGAAGGGCTGCCCGCCGACGGCGTCGTGACCGGCACCGCCACGATCGACGGTCGACAGGTCTGTCTGATGGCCAACGACTCCACCGTCAAGGCCGGCAGCTGGGGTGCGCGCACCGTCGAGAAGATCATCAGGATCATCGAGCGGGCGTACGGCGCCGGTGTGCCGATGGTCTACCTGGTCGACTCGGCGGGTGCCCGGATCACCGACCAGGTCGATCTGTTCCCTGGTCGGCGCGGCGCCGGCAAGATCTTCTGGAACCAGGTCCGCGCCTCGGGCTCGATCCCGCAGGTCTGCGCGCTGTTCGGCCCGAGCGCCGCCGGTGGGGCGTACATCCCGGCGTTCTGCGACGTGGTGGCGCTTGTCGACGGCAACGCGAGCATGTACCTCGGCTCCGACCGCATGGTCGAGATGGTCACCGGCGAGAAGACCACCCTGGAGGCGATGGGCGGGGCGAAGGTGCACACCGCCGAATCCGGCGTGGGGCACTTCCTCTGCAAGACCGAGGCCGACGCGCTCGACGTCGTGAAGACCTACCTGTCGTACCTGCCGGCGAACTGGACGCAGGCGCCGCCGACCGCGCCGGCGGTCGCCGCGCCCGCGAAGGCCGACCTCGCCGCGCTGGTGCCGGCGAGCGAGCGGCAGGCGTTCGACATGCGACGGTACGTCAAGGGCCTGCTCGACGAGGGTTCGTTCTTCGAGATCCAGGCGCTCTGGGCCAAGGAGCTGACCATCGGTTTCGGCCGTCTCGACGGGCAGGTCGTCGGCGTGGTCGGCAACAACTCGATGTTCAAGGGCGGCGTGCTCTTCGTCGACTCGGCCGACAAGGCCACCCGGTTCGTGCAGCTCTGCGACGCGTTCAACGTGCCGCTGCTGTTCCTCAGCGACGTGCCCGGCTTCATGGTCGGCAGCGTGGTGGAGAAGCAGGGCATCATCCGGCACGGCGCAAAGATGATCACCGCGATCTCCGAGGCGACCGTGCCGAAGATCTGTGTGGTGGTCCGCAAGGCGTACGGCGCCGGTCTCTACGCGATGGCCGGCCCCGGGTTCGAGCCGGACGCCACGATCGCCCTGCCGACCGCCAAGATCGCCGTGATGGGCGCCGAGGCCGCCGTGAACGCGGTCTATGCCAACAAGATCGCCGCCATTCCGGACGAGGACGACCGGGCCGCCTTCGTCGCCGCCAAGCGAGCCGAGTACGAGCAGGACATCGACGTCGTCCGACTCGCCAGCGAACTGGTGGTGGACGCCATCGTCGAGCCGCACGACCTGCGCACCGAGCTGGTCCGTCGATTCGCGGCGGCGCGTACCAAGGATCGGCACTTCTCCCGTCGTCGGCACGGCGTCACCCCGGTCTGATCATCGGCTCAGGCCCGTACAGCGACCCGCCCTCGACGTCACGAGCGACGAGGCGGACCGTCCTTACAGGAGGATGAGATGGACTTCCGGCTCACCGACGAACAAGCGGCGCTGCGCGAGAGCGTGCGGGAATTCGCCCGCGAGGTGGTCGCCCCGGTCATCGCCGAGCACTACGAGCAGCACACGTTCCCGTACGAGGTGATCCGGCAGATGGGCAAGATGGGCCTGTTCGGCCTGCCCTTCGACGAGGAGCACGGCGGCATGGGCGGCGACTACTTCGCGCTCTGCCTGGCCCTGGAGGAGTTGGCCCGGGTCGACTCCAGCGTGGCCATCACGTTGGAGGCGGCGGTCTCGCTGGGCGCGATGCCGATCTACCGCTTCGGCACCGAGGAGCAGAAGGCGACCTGGCTGCCCCGGCTGCTCAGCGGCGAGGCACTGGCCGGCTTCGGTCTCACCGAGCCGGGCACCGGCTCGGACGCCGCCGGCACGCAGACGCGGGCGGTGTTGGACGGCGACGAGTGGGTGATCAACGGATCGAAGGCGTTCATCACCAACTCGGGAACCGACATCACGGCCATGGTCACGGTCACCGCGGTGACCGGCACGAACCCGGACGGCTCCAAGGAGTTGTCGACGATCATCGTGCCGACCGGCACGCCCGGTTTCGCCGTCGCGCCCGGCTACTCCAAGGTGGGTTGGACCGCCTCGGACACCCACGAACTGACCTTCGACGACTGCCGGGTCCCGGCCGCGAACCTGCTCGGCGAGCGGGGTCGGGGTTTCGCGCAGTTCCTGCGGATCCTCGACGAGGGTCGGATCGCCATCGCCGCGCTGGCCGTCGGCCTCGCCCAGGGCTGTGTCGACGAGTCGATCAAGTACGCGAAGGAGCGGCACGCCTTCGATCGGCCGATCGGCACCAACCAGGCCATCCAGTTCAAGATCGCTGACATGGAGCTGAAGGCACACACCGCTCGGTTGGCCTACTACGACGCCGCCGCGCGGATGCTGGCCGGCGAGCCGTTCAAGCGGCAGGCCGCCATCGCCAAACTGCACGCCAGCACCATCGCGGTGGACAACGCCCGGGAGGCCACCCAGATCCACGGCGGGTACGGCTTCATGAACGAGTACCCGGTGGCCCGGTTCTGGCGGGACTCCAAGATCCTGGAGATCGGCGAGGGCACCAGTGAGGTGCAGCGCATGATCATCGCTCGGGATCTGGGCCTCTGATCGGTCCCGCCGAACTGATCGGCCAGTCGTTCCGGGCGGACTGTCCGTACGGCTGTCGGGTTTCGGCGAGCGGGCGTCAGTAGCCCGACGTTCGACTGCCGACGGTCGGAGTCGATCCGTACTCTTCGTGCCCATGACTCCGGATCATGACCGGTCGCGGAGCCCGGCTGGACGTACCACCCTGCCGGAGCTGCTCCGCGGGCATCGACGCGCCGCCGGCCTGACCCAGGCCGAGCTGGCGTCCCGGGCCGGGGTGGGTGTGCGGACGGTGCGTGACCTGGAGCGTGGCCGGTCGATCCGACCTCAACGCACCACTGTCGAGTTGCTCGCCGGGGCGCTGGCGCTGACCGGCGCGAGCCGCACGGCGTTCCTGGCCGCGGCCCGCGGCGCCGGTGCCGAACCGGCCCCGCCGGACCCCACCTCGACGACGTTCGCGGTCAGCGGCAACGCCACGACGGCGGCCGCACCCGCCGGCCCGCCGGTCGCGCTGCCGCCGCCGGTCGCGTTGATCGGCCGGGAACGCGACCTCACCGAACTGGCCGGAATGCTGACCGCGGATCGCGGGCCCCGGTTGGTGAGCCTCGTCGGCTTGGCCGGCGTCGGCAAGACCGCTCTGGCGACGTCGGTGGCGCACCTGGTGGCCGCCGCCCACCCCGCCGGGGTCGCCGGAGTTCTGGTCGGCGAGGGCTCGGACGGTCCGGACGTGCTCGCCGCCTCGATGTCCGTGCTCGGCGTGGCGCGCCTGTCCGAACTCGGGGCCCTGCTCGCCGGACGGCCGGCGCTGCTGGTGATGGACGCGGTGGAGCGCGCCCCGGGCCCGGTGGCCGCGACCCTGCACCGGTTGATGGGCGCGCTGCCCTCGCTGCGGGTGCTGGTCACCGGGCGGCACCCGGTCGGGTTGCCCGGCGAGCGGGTCTGGCCGGTCGCGCCGCTCGACGTGCCACCACCGGAGGCCGAGCACGCCGGACTCGAATCGTGGCCGGCGGTCGCGTTGTTCACCGCCCGGCTCGCTCAGGTCCGCCGGGAACCGCCCACCCCCGCCGAGCTGCCGGCGCTCGCCGCGTTGGTCCGCCGGTTGGGAGGGCTGCCGTTGGCCATCGAGCTGATGGCCGCCCGGGGCCGACTCCTCGACCTCACCCAACTGCTCGACCGGTACGGCGACCGGGTGCTCGACCTCGCCACTCCCGCCGACGCGTCCGCCCACCCGGGTTGGGACGCGCGGGAGGCACTCGATGACCGGACCAGCGGACCCGACACCCGCGCGGCGGTCGCGGTCGCCGTCACCCTGCGCGACGCGGTGGCGTTCAGCTACCGCCTGTTGGCGTCGGACGAGCGGGCCGCGCTGCGACAACTGGCCGTCTTCGGTAACCGCTGGTCGGTCGAGTTGGCCGAGGAGATGCTCGCCGACGAGGCCGACCGGGACGGCACCGTGGCGATCGATCCGGTTCCGCTGTTGGACCGCTTCGTCGAGTTGGGGTTGCTGAGCGTACGCGGAACCGGGTCGTTCCGGTTCCGGCTGCTCGACGCGGTCCGTGAGTACGCAGTCGAGCAGGCGGCCGGTGGGGGTGAGCTGACCTGCATCCGGCGCCGGCATGCGGAGGTCGTCGCCCGACTGGTGGCCCGGACCGCCACCGACCTGGTGGGCCCACGGTTACCCGAAGCGGTGCGCCGGCTGGACCAGATGAGCAGTGACATCAGCTCGTCGTTGGCCCACGCGGCTACCGACGACCCGTTGACCGCGCTGCGGTTGGCGGCGTGCCTGACCCGCTGGTGGCGGTTCCGCGGACGCGACGTCGCCGGGCGGCAGTGGCTGCGACGGCTGCTGGCCGACCCCCGGACCGCCGACGCCGATCCTCTCCTGCGGGGCTGGGCGACCCTCGGCGTCGCCCGGCTCGCGGCCGAACACGGCGCGGGCGCCGAGGAGCTGTCGACGGCCCGCGCGGCGTTGGACACCTTCCGGCAGGCCGGCGACGTCACCGGGGAGTTGGAGGCGCGGAACGTGCTCGGCACCCTGCTGACCTCGGTGGGGCGGCAGGACGAGGCTCGCGAGCAGGCCGAGGCGTTGCTGCGGTTGGCCGCCCGAAACGGTCGGACCCGGGACCTGGCGGTGGCCCAGAACAGCCTCGCCTGGCACGAGATCCGCGCGGGCGACCTGGCTGCGGCCCGTCGCCGGCTCGCTGCGGTGGACCGCCTTGCCGCCGAGAGCGGGGAGCAGCGACTGCGGGTGTTGGGCTGGGCCAACCGCGCCGAGGTCGCCCGCCTGGAGGGCTGGTACGCGGACGCCATCGACCGTGGTCAGAGGGCTATCGCGGCACTGTCCGAGCTGGGTGATCCCGGGCGCCGCCGTCGGGTGCTCGGGACCGTCGGGCTGGCGCTCGCCCAGGACGGGCGGGTCGCGGAGGCGACCGAGGTGCTGACCGAGCTGCGCACCGGGGGCGTGGAGGCGCTGCCGGCGCGTCCGACCGTGCCGCGACCACGCTCGGACGGTGCGGCGTTGGCCTGGGGTGGGCCGGAGGTCGGGCTGTGTGCGCTGATCGAGGGGAACCTGGCGCTGCACCGGGGTGACCGGGAGTTGGCTGCCGAGTGGTTCGCCGCCGCCGCCGACCATGCGGGGCAGGATCGCCGCGACGTGGTGGAGGCGCTTGTGGGACTGGCCGCGAGCACCGCGGACCCGGCGGTGCTCGATCGGCTGGACCGGGCTTGTGCGGAGAGTGGCATCCGGCTGCTGCCGCAGGAGTCGGGCCTGCTGTACGCGCTGATCGCCGCCCGGGGTGGGCCGACTCAGTAGTCGCGCCGGAACTGCGTGCCTGCGCCTGCCCGCGAGGCCGCAACGGGAGAGTGGCGCGGGCGAAGAGCCCCCATTGGTGCTACCCCTCGCTGATCGCCCGCGCCGTCACCCCCCGGTGATCCCCGGTACCGGAAGCCTGCCACCGGCGCGACGGCAGAAAGTCGGCTTGGACCGAATCCTCCAGCTTGGCTGGGTCAGTTCTGCCGGTCTTTCTGCCGCTGCCGCCACCGCCGGCGAGTGCGTCTCAGTGCCGTTGGCTGGCGGTGCCGGTGTTGGCCATCTGGTCCGGGCTGACCTCGTCGCTACCGGCGGTGGCGCACGGATGCGCGGCGTCGCGGACCCGGCGCAAGCCGTCGAGGAGGGCCGCCAGCGCCTCGGGGTCGAGCTGCCCGGTGAACCACTGCTCGATCATCTGCAGGTGCCCGGGCAGCGTCTCGTTCAGACGTTGCAGCCCAGCGGTGGTGACCACCGCGTACGAGCTGCGTCGGTCGTTCGGGCAGGCCCGGCGGGTGAGCAGCCCGTCGCGTTCCATCCGGTCCACCACGCGGGTCACTCCGCTGGTGGAGAGGGAGGTCTGTGCGGCCAGGTCGGTCATGCGTAGTTGGTTGCCCGGCGAGCGGGCCAGTCGGGTGATGACCTCGAACTCGACCGCGGAGAGGCCGTGCTCCTCGAGTTGGGCGTTGAACCGGGCTGACAGCCCGGCGTGTGCCTCGAAGAGCAGGCCGACGGCGGTGATCCGGGGATCGTCGAAGACGTTGGTCACCCGTTCATCATACCAGTACTTGACACGGGGAATATTGTTACGGTTATAGTTGCTCCGGCAGTCGTTGGGCTATTAAACAATCCCCTGGAGGACAGCAGCATGACCAGCAGCATCGATGCGGTTACCCGCGACTGGGACGGCCTCACCATCCCGGCGGCCGGCACCTACGCGCTCGACGTGGCGCACAAGCGGGTCGGCTTCGTTGCCCGGCACATGATGGTGAGCAAGGTTCGCGGTGAGTTCAAGGAGGCGACCGCCACCATCACCGTCGCCGAGGACCCGCTGCAGTCGTCGGTCGCCGCCACCATTCAGGCCGCCAGCGTCGACACCACCCAGACCGACCGGGACGCGCACCTGCGCGGCCCCGAGTTCCTGGACGCCGAGAAGTTTCCGACGCTCGAGTTCCGCAGCACCGGGGTCAAGTCCCGGAGCGGCAGCGAGTTCGTGCTCACCGGCGAGCTGACCATCAAGGACGTCACCCGTCCGGTCGAGCTGGAGGTGGAGTTCGAGGGTGTGGGTCGCAGCCCGTTCGGCCAGGACATCTTCGGCTTCTCCGCGAGCACCGAGATCGACCGCGAGGAGTTCGGCCTGACCTGGAACGTCGCCCTGGAGACCGGGGGCGTGCTGGTCAGCCGCAAGATCAAGATCGAGATCGAGGGCGAGGCCGTTCGTCAGGCCTGATCCCCTAGGATCGCCGGAAGGCCAGGGGTTCCCCCGGTGATCCGGACGCAGGGCCCGCGCCGTACGTCGGCGCGGGCCCTGCGTCGTCTCCACTCGTGGTAATTGTCACGAGTTGTTCGTGCTGTCATCGGGTCCAGCCGGTCGACGACGGGGTACAGATGGCGCCACGAGCGCGTCCGCGCCAGTCGACGTCGGATCGCCGCCGTCGGCCTCTGGCCCCGGTCAGGTGGGCGCTCTTACCGTGGATGCTTCACAAAGCGCTTCCGGGACGGCATGATCCCGACCGCGCCGGCCGTCGGGAGGACACATGGGCAGGGACGTCTCAAGGGGCGCCTTCACCCGGGATGATCGCGTCCGATATCGGCAGAAGGTGCGGCGGTGCCTGGACGTCTTCGCCCTGATGCTTGACGACTTCGGCTTCGACGCCGACCGACCGATGACCGGCCTGGAGATCGAACTCAACCTGGTCGACTCGGCCGCCGAGCCGGCGATGCGCAACGAGGAGATCCTCGCCGACATCGCGGACCCCCTCTTCCAGACCGAGTTGGGGCAGTTCAACCTGGAACTCAACGCCGAGCCCCGACTGATCGAGGGCACCGGCTTCGCCGACTACGAGCACGACCTGCGCGGCAGCCTTGCCCGGGCCGACGAGCGTGCCGCCAGATCCGACGCGAAGATCGTCCTGGTCGGCATCCTGCCCACCCTCACCGAGGGGCACCTGGTCGAGGACAACCTCTCCGCCAACGAGCGTTACCGGGTGCTCAACGACCAGATCGTCGGCGCCCGGGGCGAGGACATCGAGCTGGACATTCGCGGCGTCGAGCAGTTGCAGACGCACACCGACTCGATCGCCCCCGAGGCCGCCTGCACGAGCCTCCAGTTCCACCTCCAGGTCGCCCCGGACAGCTTCGCCGACTACTGGAACGCGTCCCAGGCCATCGCCGGTGTGCAGGTGGCGGTCGGCGCGAACAGCCCCTTCCTGTACGGCCGCCAACTGTGGGCCGAAACGCGGATCGCCCTGTTCCAGCAGGCCACCGACACGCGCCCGGACGAACTGAAGGCCCAGGGCGTACGGCCGCGGGTGTGGTTCGGCGAACGATGGATCACGTCGATCTTCGACCTGTTCGAGGAGAACGTCCGATACTTCCCGCCGCTGCTGCCGATCTGCGAGGACGAGGACCCGGTGGAGGTCCTGCACGCCGGCGGTGTGCCACAGCTCGAGGAGCTGCGGTTGCACAACGGCACGGTCTACCGGTGGAACCGTCCGGTCTACGACGTCACGAACGGCCGTCCCCATCTGCGGGTGGAGAACCGGGTGCTGCCGGCCGGTCCGACGGTGGTGGACATGCTGGCCAACGCGGCCTTCTACTTCGGGTTGGTACGTGGTCTGGCCGAGGCCGACCGTCCGATCTGGAGCCAGCTCACCTTCAGCTCCGCCGAGGAGAACTTCCACGCCGCCGCCCGACGGGGCCTCGACGCGACGCTGCACTGGCCCGGGCTCGGTGACGTGCCGGTCACCAAACTGGTCCTGGAGCAACTGCTGCCCACCGCAGCCACCGGCCTGGACGGGTTCGGTGTCGCCCCGGCACAGCGGGATCGGCTGCTCGGCATCATCGAGCAGCGCTGCCGTACCGGCCGCAACGGTGCCGTCTGGCAGACCGAGGCGGTCTGGGCGGCGGAACGGCACCACGGCATGGACCGGACTGCCGCGCTGCACGACATGGTCCAGCGCTACGCCACCCTCCAGCGCACCAACAACCCCGTCCACACCTGGCCAACCAACTAACCCACCCCACCCCACCCCCAGGCCCCACCCCACCCCCGAGCACGTTGATCATGAAGTTATTGCCATGACACGCCGCGCACGGTGGCAATAACTTCATGATCAACAGGGTGGGTTGGGGTGAGGGTGGGGCCTGAGGGTTAGTCGGTGGTGGGGCGGGTGGTGCGGCGGGACGCTCGGGTGCGCCGGCTGCCGGGGGTTACGTCGTCCGCTGTTGTTGCTTCGGCGGGACGGGCCGGGTTGGTGAGGTCTGGGTCCGTACGGGGGGCGGGCACCTGGGGTGCGGTGATGGCCTCGCCCGGCAGCGAGCCTGCTCTGGGCGTCTGCGGTGGGGTGTCGGCCCTCCTGCGCCGCGCCGCAGTGCCGGCTGTCGACGTTGCGGTACCTACCGCTGACGCTGCGGTACCTACCGCTGACGCTGCGGTGCCGGCTGTCGAGCCGGATAGCGGCGACGCGGGGTCGGTTTCGGCGACCGGGGCCGGGGCCGGGTCGGCCGGCGTGCCCGGAGCAACCGCACCCCGATGGTCCGGACGGCTCTGTTCGGCTGCGTGGTTCTGCTCGCTTCGCTCGCCGAGGCGGGCGGCCAGCACCGAGCCCCCGATGCCGGCGATTACCGCGTACGGGGCGATCAGTTGGGTGGACAGCTGCGCGGGGCCCAGCGTCGACCAGTGCGGCAGGGTGGTCAGGTAGGCGAGCGCGACGAGCACCGGGCCAGCCGCGCCGGAGGCCGCCGCACCCACGCGGTGCCCACCCGAGCGGGCGGACCGCCGGGCGGCCAGTACGCCGATCAGCAGCGCGGGCACGAGTGCCAGCAGCGCTCCGGGCCAGTAGAGCTGGCCCCCGATCCAGTACCGGGCGTGGTCCGGGTCGAGCTGCCAGGTACCGAGTTGCGCGCCGGTCAGCCCTCGTCCGACGCGTACCCCGTCGATCACCGAGATCACCGCGAGCAGCCACAGCCAGGCGGCCGTCGCGGTCACGTTGACCGCGGCGGCTCGGGAGCGAAGCGCCCAGATCGCGACGAGGACGCCGATCAGGATGCCCAGCGTCGCCTGTACGGCGGCCGTCCGCTGTGGTGCGCCGGTGTCCGCGCCGGTCGCGACCCGTGCGGGTACGGCGATCAACAGCACCGTGACCAGGCCGCCCAGCCCGGCGCCGAGCGCCAGGGCCACCCGCCGCAGCAGGCTGCCACCGGCGTGGGCCGGCGGCTCGGCCACCGGCGGTGGCGTGCCCGCCACCCCATGCTGGGTGGCGTGCTCGTCGTCCGGGGTCTCGTGCTCCGGCGCCCGATCGCCGCGCTGCTCGCCCTCCTGGCGCGCGACGCCGTCGGGCGCGGTTCCCGGAGAGATCGCGGTCTTCGCCGGGCTGTTCCGTTGGTGGAGCCGTTGCGCGCAGACCGCGCCGAGGACTGTCGAGCTGGCGGCGAGCCAGGTGGCCCAGGCGAGGCCGTCCGCCCAGGCTGTGTCGGTCGCACCGGCGTCGGTGGGCGTCCAGGTGATGACGCCGAGCCCGTAGCCGAAGCCCAGTTGTGCGGCACCCGCGCCGGCAGCGACCCCGATCGCCGTAGCGATCGACACTCCCCAGCCCTGTCTGGCCATGCCGGGCAGCGTAACGTCCCGTCGTCGGCGCGGCGAGTCGCAACGACCCGCTGGTGTGGACCGCAGATGCGGCGGATTGGGCGGCGGGCGGTACGGTCGCCGGTGATGAGGCGGTGGGCGTTATGACGGACACGAACACGGGCCAGCAGAATGCCGCAGGCGGCGGTGCGGGCCGGGCCAGCGTCGTGCTGGGTGGTGGGTTGGCGGCGGTGCTGCTCGCCGCCGTCGGTGCGACAGGTGGCTGGCTACTGGCCGGCGAGGACGACCCATCGACTGGTGACCCGCTGGCCGTCGCGACCACGTCTGGCGCGCCCACCGCCCGGGTCACCGCACCCCGACCGAGCAGTGGACGGCCGGCACCGTCGGCGGTCCAGACCTCCGCGACCTCGACCAAGGGGGCCGGTCTGACCGTGCCGCCGGTGATCGGCACGGACTTCGAGCAGGCCCGGGAGACGCTGCGCAAGCAGCGGCTGGGGTGGCGGCTGGTCTTCGGTGGCGGCGTCGGGCGTTCGGTCGAGAGCACCGCACCGGACGTGGGCACCGAGGTCACCCGTGGCACGACTGTGCAACTACACGTCGCCGGGCCGGCGCCGGCCGCCGAGGTGCCGGACGTGGTCGGCAAGAGCTGCGCCGAAGCCGCCGACGAGTTGGTCGACGAGGGCCTCTACCCGCGCTACGTCACCCAACGCAACGGGAAGGTCAACCGGCAGGAGCCCACCGAGGACGGTTCGGCCCGGTGGAACGACCAGGTCAGCATCTGGTGTGGCTCCGACGAGCAGCCGACCGCGAAACCCACGCCCTGATTCCAGGCCGGCGGGTTCGGGCCTTCCGGCGCGTACCCGCCGCTCTGCCGCGCCGGCAACCGGCGCGGCTCGGCACGCTGATCCCCACCGATGGAGGTGTGGGCGACTAGGTTGGCGGTCGAGGGCCATGACGCCCGTCCGGGTTCGGGAAAGGACGTGCGATGAGCGACGACCGTCAGGAGCCTCCCGCCGGCGAGCACGACGACCAGACCCGACCCCTGCCCTCCGCCGCTGACCGGCCGGGGTCGACGCCAGCCGAGGCCGACCCGGACAAGACGGCACCGATCGACCGGACTGTCCCGGCTCGCCCCGAGCCGCCGGCCGACCAGACCATGCCGATCGATCGGGCCGCCGGCACCCGGCCGGGTCCGCCGGCCGACCGGACGGCGCCGATACCGCCGTCGTGGGCCGGGCGGGCCGAGGTGCGCTCGCCCCGGCCGGATGACCGAGCCGCAGAGTGGTACGTCGAGGAGCAGGGTGGTCGGCGGTGGTGGTTGCCGATCCTCTGGGGCGTACTGGCCCTCCTGCTCGCCGGCCTGCTCGGGGGCGCGCTCTGGTTGGTGCTCGCCCAGCGCGATGACGACCGGGACGATCCGGGGACCACCCCCTCGCTTCCGCCGACCAGTGCCCCCAGCGTCCAGCCCACCAGCGCGGCCCCGACGTCGGCGGCGCCCACCAGTGAGTCGCCGAGCAGCCCGGCGACCACTGACGTCCCGGACGAACTACCGGTGCCACCGCTCGCCGGCCTACCGCAGGCCACCGCCGAGGGGCTGTTGGCTCGGCTCGGCCTGGCCTACCAGGTGGTGTACCGCCCGTCGGAGCTGCCACCGGGAACGGTGGTGGGCACCGAGCCGGGAGCGGGCACGTCGGTGTCGACCGACGACGAGGTGTTGTTGATCATCTCGCAGGCTCGGCCTTCGACCGGGGCGAGCCCGACCACACCGAGCCCCACGGTGACGACCACGCCGTGACCGCTGGTCACCACATTCGGCGGCGGGTGCCGACGAGGCCGATACCGGCCAGCGAGATGGCCAGGCCGAAGATGCCGGACCAGAAAAGGGAGCGACGGATGTCCGTGGCGTTGTGCCCGGTCGGCGCTGCTTCGGTGAGGGCCTGACGGCCGTCGGCCTGGCCACCGGCACCGAGGCCGGACACCGACCCGGTCGGGTCGGCACCATCGGCGTGGTCGGTCGGGGCGTCGGTGCCGATCCAGCCGGGTTCCCCGTAGACCGACTGGCCCTCGCCCGTCGGCGAGTCTGAGTCGAGCACGGTGATCTCCGGTGCGGGCACCGGTGCGGTCAGCCGGGTGGACGACATCGCCGGGTCGCGGACGAGGACCAGGAGTGTCGCCATCGCCCCGAGGAGGGCGAGGAGTCCGAAGGCATAGGCGATACGGGAGCGGTGGTGCCGCCGCAGGGCGGGCTGATTGACCATGACCATCCCAGGGTCAGGGTCCTGGACGAGCGGGTGGAACGGTGCCGGGGTGGGCGTACCGATTCTATGGCGACGGCACGCCCACCGGCGGCGGATCGGGTCGGTCAGCCAACCCGGAGCGGGGTACGCGCGACCGGGCGGCGGGCCCGCACGGTGTGCGGTCGGGGTTCGGGAGCGGCCTGCAACTGCTGCAGCCCTTCCCGTTGGACGAAGATCGACCGTCGGGTGACCGCGTCGCCCGCGGCGTTCAACTCGTAGCCGTCGAGCCAGAGCCAGCCGTCATAGGTCGGCCAGTCGAGCACCCGGATCACCCGGAACTTGATCGGCCTGAGGAACTGGACACTCGCCGCGCGAGTCACGTGCACTACGTCACCGGTGCGGGGAAGCACATGGGCTCCTGGGGGAGGATCGGCCGGCGGTCGCGCCGGCGGTGCCTGAACGGGGGACGTCTCGGCCGGTGACGGGGTCGTGCCTCGTGAACCGGTGGTGCGGATGGCGGTGGTCGGGCCGTACCCGCTGGTGACGTGCCGCCACCCGACCACCACCCGGTTGCTTCCGGGAGCCGCGCCCGCCGCCGCAGCTTGCCGGCTTGCAGCGGCGGGGTCTTTACCCCGGAGCAGGTGTCGTGGGCCGGGCCCGCGCCGTGCCCGGCTTCCCCGGATCGGTGGGGTCACCACTCCGAGGGACCGAACGGGGACGCTGAGTGATCCGTGCCATACGGACAGAGTGCATCAGGGACGTGCTTCATGCAAGTTGCACGTCGACTTTTGCCGATACGTGAACGGGTCGCGCGAACGGCCTATTGAAGCCATCCGCGTCCGGACGGCACACTGAGGGCCGGTTTCGCCCGTCGCGGCCGGCCGAGGACCGGCACCAACCCCTTCGTCGCGAACGCTCGCCGGTCGACGATCGCGCCCCCGGCGGGTGTCACCCAGTGGCGCGTTACCGGAGGTAGCCCGAGTGGGGTCGAGCAGCCAGCGGCGGGGACCAGTGACTCACGGGTTGCGCGATGAGTGAGCGGCGCAGTCCCACCATCAGACGGCGGCGGCTCGGAGCCGAGTTGCGCCGCCAGCGGGAGTCCGCCGGAATCACCATCGAGGTGGTCGCCGAACAGTTGGAGTGCTCGGCGTCGAAGGTGTCCCGGATCGAGACCGGGCACACCACGGCCACCCCTCGCGACGTGCGAGACATGCTGCGGATCTACGGCGTGGTCGGCGCCGAGAGCGACGAGCTCGTGCAGATCGCCCGGGAGGCCCGCCAAAAGGGCTGGTGGCACCCGTACAGCACGGTGCTCGTCGGCGCGTACGTCGGGCTGGAGGCGGCGGCGAGCTCGATCCGGGCGTACGAACAGCAGGTCGTTCCCGGTCTTCTGGAGACCGAGGAGTACGCCGGGGCCATGATCCGCGCCGCTCGGCCGGACTTCACCGCCGACCAGGTTCACCAAAGGGTGCGTGTCCGTTTGGGCCGTCAGTCGTTACTGACCCAGGACGATCCGGTCGATCTGTGGGTGGTGCTCGATGAGGCGGTGGTAAGTCGGCCGGTGGGCGGGGACGAGGTGATGCGCGGTCAACTCAAGCGGTTGGTCGAGGTGGCCGAGTTGCCGAACGTGACGCTGCAGATCCTGCCCTTCGAGGTGGGTGCGCACGCCGGCATGGACGGCACGTTCACGATCCTCAGCTTCCCTGAGCCCGGTGATCCGGATGTTGTGTACGCGGAGAACGCCACGGGTGGGCTCTTCCTCGAGAAGAGCGACGAACTGCAGAAGTACAGCTTCATCTTCGATCACATCCGCGCTGCGGCCATACGTCCGGAGGAGTCCGTCGCACACATCGCAAAACTGGCAGAGGAGCCGTTGTGGAAATGGCGACCAAAAGGTTCCCCGTGGACCTGACGCAGGCAGCATGGTTCAAGAGCTCGAAGAGCGGGCCGAACTGTGACAACTGCGTGGAGGTGGCGTACGTGACGGGGGCGGTCGGAGTGCGGGACTCGAAGGACAAGGCGGGGCCCGCCCTGGTCTTCGCGCCTGGTGACTGGCACGCCTTCGTCGCCGGCACCCGGGGTGGTGTGTTCGGCGCGGTCTGACCGAGTGGTCAGTGAAGTCCCCGTCCGGTTCGCCGGACGGGGACTTTGCCGTAGTCCCGTCGCCACAGCGCCCCCGTCTCGTTGAACCGGTCGGTACGGCGCTGGTCGACGACCCGCCGCACCGGCCCGCAACCGAGCGAGTAGGCGAGACGGATGACGACGATCGGTTCAGACAACCTCACCACCGGTCCGGCGAAGCCGGAGCGGTTCGGTGGCAAGTACCGCGGCGCTCGTCGGGACACGGTTCTCACCGAGGTGGTCTCGACCGACCAGGAGTTGAGTGGTCGGGAGGGCGCTTCCGAGACGACGGATCCTCCGCTCTCGCTGCCCTCACTCGACCCGAACCCGCTCATCGAGCCGTCGTTCCCGCCGACGGGCTGGCCGATGCAGCCGCCCGAGTCGCTGGCTGACCACCCGTTGCTGCGTGGTCTGTTGATGGAGTTGCCACCGAAGGGCGCCGTGCCCTCGCAGGACTGGCTGGACCGCTGGTTCGAGGCGACCAGGTCGATCCTGGAGTTGCTATACGTGCAGGGCGCCAGCCGCCCGCGTTGACCGTACGGCGGTGGGCTGGGCCCGCTCGGCGAGGCGGTTGTGGCGGAGCGCGTGCCGGACCCCGATGGCGACCACGGCGAGTGCGCCCACGGTTATCGCCGGCCCGGTGACACCGGGGTCGGCGCCGAGGTCGGTGCCGGCCGCCGCGATCAACGCCGGCAGCGTGGCCAGGGCGGTGGCCTGTAGTGGCAGCCCGACGAGCGGGTGGGCCGCGGCGGCGCGGAGCCCGTGCGGCGCGGGGGTGGCGGGGGCACTGGCGAACGCGCCCGCACCGGCCCAGAGCCGGCGGATCCGTCGTACCGAGCAGATCGTCGCCACGAGTGCCGGGCCGGTGGCCAGGGTGAGCCCGGCGGCGGCCCGGTCGACCGGCGCGGCGCCGGCGCTGAGCAGCCCGCCGCCGAGCACGGCCGCGGTGAGCGCCACGCCGGTGAGGGCCAGCACCAGCAACCATCCGGTACGCCGGCGCAGCATGCGGGTGTTGCGCAGCCGGGGAAGGCCGTCGGCAACGACGCCGGCGGCCAGCCAGACGGCGGCGACCGGGAGCAGGATGGTGAGCTGACTCTCCATGTTCGAGAGTCTTTCCCGAATCCCGCCGGGGCGAATCCGGGCCCGTCCCCCGTTCACCCCGGACGCCGGGCCCGTAGGGGGTCATCACTCGAAGGTATGGACGTTTCGGCATGTTCAACTGCCCGACGGCTCATCTACCCTCAGCTAAATCGGCAATTGTCGATTGATGTTGGGGCCGGCGGTCACGTTCCACCGCCGGTCAGAGGGAGGTAGGAGATGGGTCTTCCACGAAGGTCCGTGCTGATCGGGGTGACCGCGGCGACCATGCTGGCCGTCGGCACCCCAGCCCTGGCCGCCGAACCCGTCGGTGTGGTTCGGGCCGCCGGCGGAGCCACCGCCGTGCCGGACAGCTACATCGTCGTACTCAAGGACAGCGCCGTGGCCCGGGACCGGGTCGGCGACACCGCGAAGCGGCTCTCCGGCCGCCACGGCGGCACGGTGGCCCGCACCTACGGCGCGGCGCTGCGCGGCTTCGAGGCCAAGGTGAGCGCGAGCGCGGCGGCGCGGATCGCGGCCGACCCGGCGGTGGCCTACGTCGAGCAGAACCACACCGTCTCGATCTCCGGCACGCAGGCCAACCCGCCCTCCTGGGGCCTCGACCGCATCGACCAGCGCAACCTGCCGTTGGACAGCTCCTACACCTACCCGAACACGGCGAGCAACGTGCACGCCTACATCATCGACACCGGCATCCGGTTCTCCCACAACGACTTCGGCGGCCGGGCCACCTCCGGCTACGACGCCGTCGACGGCGGGTCGGCCGACGACTGCAACGGGCACGGCACGCACGTGGCCGGCACCGTCGGCGGGTCCGCGTACGGGGTGGCCAAGGCCGTCCAGCTCGTCGGCGTACGGGTGCTGAACTGCTCCGGCAGTGGCACCAACGCCGGTGTGATCGGCGGCGTCGACTGGGTGACCGCGAACGCGATCAAGCCGGCGGTGGCGAACATGAGCCTCGGCGGCGGCGCGAACAGCTCGCTGGACAACGCCGTCCGCAACTCGATCGCCTCGGGTGTCACGTACGGCCTGGCGGCCGGCAACGACAACGGCGCGAACGCCTGCAACACCTCGCCGGCGCGTACCACGGAAGCCATCACGGTGGGCTCGACGACCAGTTCGGACGCCCGGTCGTCGTTCTCCAACGTCGGCACCTGCCTGGACATCTTCGCGCCCGGCTCGTCGATCACCTCGGCCTGGTACAGCAGCAACACCGCGACCAACACGATCAGCGGCACCTCAATGGCCACGCCGCACGTGGTCGGAGCGGCGGCCCTGGTGGCCAGCGCCAACCCGAGCTGGACCCCGGCTCAGGTCCGCAACCAACTGGTGGCCAACGCGACACCCAACGTGGTCAGCAACCCCGGCTCGGGCTCGCCGAACCTGTTGCTCTACGTGGGCACCGGCAGCACCCCGCCGCCGCCCACCGGCTGCACCGGCACCAACGGCACCGACGTGTCGATCCCGGACGCCGGCTCGGCGGTGACCAGCTCGATCACCATCTCCGGTTGCGGTCGCAACGCCTCCTCGGCCTCCACCGTGGCGGTGAACATCGTGCACACCTACCGCGGTGACCTGGTCATCGACCTGCTCGCCCCGGACGGCAGCTCGTACCGGCTGAAGAACAGCAGCACCTCGGACAGCGCCGACAACGTGAACGCCACGTACACGGTGAACGTGTCAGGTGAGGCCGCCGACGGCATCTGGCGACTGCAGGTACGCGACACCTACTCGGCCGACACCGGCTACATCAACACCTGGACCCTTACCGTCTGACCGGTCTCCCACGACCGAGGCCCCACCCGGGTATTGCCCGGGCGGGGCCTCGCGTCGTACGGATCGCGTTCAGACCGAGAAGGTGGCCGGCCGCTCGGTGGCCGGTGCCGGCGGACGGGCCTTCCACAGGCCGGTCTTCTGCGCGGCGAGGCGGCTCAGGTAGGCCGGGTTGAGGATGACGTAGCGGCGCCAGAGCCTCTTCGGCTCCAGGCCGAGACGCCAGAGCCACTCCAGGCCGGCGCGCTGCATCCACGGCGGGGGCTGGCGCAGCAGCCCGGCGTGATAGTCGAAGGCCGCGCCGACAGCCATCAGCGGCATGTCGAGCAGCGGCCGCATGGCGTACGCGAAGACCTCCTGGCGCGGGCAGCCGAGCCCGACCAGGACCAGCCGGGCACCGCTGGACCGGATCCGGTCGGCGATCTCGGCGTCCTCGCCGGGCTGGACGGCACGGAACTTGGACGGCTCCACCCCGGCGATCTTCAGCGCGGGGAACATCCGTTCCAGGGCCGGGATCAACCGGGCGAGGGTTTCCTCGGTCGAGCCGTACAGGTAGACCGGCAGCCCCTCGTCGGCGAAGCGCGACAGCACGTGCAGGGTCAGGGTCGGCCCGTACACGCGGTCGCTGAGCCCGGCGTGGTGCAGCAGGTTGAGTGCCCACCGCACCGGCTGCCCGTCCGGCGTGACCACGTCGAAGGAGTTGAGCCGCGCGTTGTGCGCCGGGTCGAGCACCCCGGTCATCACACCGTGCACGGCGAGCGCGGTCAGCGCCAGGGGACGCCGCTCGTGCGCCGCGGTCACCACCGCGTCGGTCGCCCTGGCGTAGTCGGTCGCGTCGACCAGGACGCCGAGCACGTTGCGCTTGGTTCGGGTGCTCACGGCTGGGCCACCCACTTGTCCACGTTGGCCTCGTAGATTTCCCGCAGGATCATCGGCACGTCGTAAGTGATCTTCCAGTCCGGATACTGCGCCTCGAATCGAGCCATGCTGCTGACGTACCACTGGTGGTCGCCTGTGCGGTTCTGCTCGACGTAGTTGATGCGCGCCTCGCGGCCGGTGATCTCCTCCGCGATCCGGAACGCCTCGATGTGGGAGGTGTTGGAGTGCCGGCCGCCGCCGAGGTTGTAGACCTCGGCGGACCGCGGGGCCCGGAAGAACGCCTCGAACGCGGTCAGCACGTCGTGCGAGTGGATCGCGTCCCGGACCATCTTGCCCTTGTAGCCGAACAGGTTGTACGTCCGACCCTCCATGACGCAGCGCATCAGATAGGCCAGGAACCCGTGCAGCTCGGCCGCGGAGTGCGCCGGGCCGGTCAGGGTGCCGCCCCGGAAGCAGGCGGTCTTCATGTCGAAGTAGCGCCCGTACTCCTGGACCATCACGTCCGCGGCGACCTTGGAGGCGCCGAAGACCGAGTGCAGCGAGTGGTCGATCGACATCTCTTCGGTGATGCCCTGGTACCAGTGGTGGTCCTCGGGCAGCTCGTACCGGGTCTCCAGCTCGACCAGCGGCAGACTGTTGGGCCGGTCGCCGTAGACCTTGTTTGTCGAGCAGTGGATGAACGGCGCGTCGATCGCGTGCCGACGGGTGTTCTCCAGGATGTTGAGGGTGCCACCGGCGTTCACGTCGAAGTCCGTGTACGGCTCCTTGGCCGCCCAGTCGTGGCTCGGCTGCGCCGCGCTGTGGATCACCACGGCGATGTCCGAGCCGTACTTCTTGAACACCTGCTCCAGGCCGTCCCGGTCCCGGATGTCCACCGCGAAGTGGGTGTAGGAGTTACCCAGGTCACGGCCGAGCCGTTCCAGGCTCCACGAGGTGGAGCCGTCCTCGCCGAAGAAGTACCGGCGCATGTCGTTGTCGATGCCGACGACATCCAGACCGAGGCCGGCGAAATGCCGGACCGCCTCGGAGCCGATCAGGCCACCCGACCCTGTCACCAACGCGACACTCACACGCCACTCCTGGTCCATCGGAGGCAGAATCCATCGGAGCATAGCGTGACGTCCAGCACGCCCCGATATGACGGAAGGGCCCCGCATGAAGCGGAGCCCTCGTCGGTGGTGGGGATGGGGGGAGTTGAACCCCCACGCCCTTTCGGGCACACGGACCTGAACCGTGCGCGTCTGCCATTCCGCCACATCCCCGTGGCACAACCCGGAACACTCTAGCCGCCCGGCCCCGCTGTCTCCAACGGGCCCCGGGAATACTACGCTGTCCCAGACGCTCGCCACGAGCGATTACCGTTCGTGGCGGACGAAAGATTAGCACGACAGTCTCGGCCCTTCCGAACGGGCCGAGAGCAGCCGGCCGAGCGGCGTGTGAGCTGCGCGCGCGCCGGCCGGATACCATCATGTCCTCGGGACCCGAGGAGGAGCCGGTGAGCGTGCTGCAACGCTTCGAGAAGCGTCTGGAAGGCCTGGTCGAAGGGGCCTTCGCCAAGGTCTTCAAAGGGGTGGTCCACCCCGTGGAGATCCTCAACGCCATGCAGCGGGAGGCCGAGGCGCACAAGGCGATCCTGGCCGGTGGGCGCACGTTGGTGCCCAACCGCTACGTGATCGATCTCTCGCCGTTCGACCACAGTCGGCTGGCGCCGTACGCCGCCGCGCTGGCCCAGGAGTTGGCCCAGTCGCAGGCGGAGTTCATCGGCGAGCAGGCGTGGACGGTCTACGGCGACGTGATCGTCGAGATCGAGCGAGGCGAGGGGCTGGACACGGGGATGTTCCGTGTCACGGCCGAGGTCTACACCGGCGGCGAGGTCGCCCCGGTGTCGGCACCCGGCTACGACGCCGGCCCGCCCGCCTACCCCGCGTACGACCAGGGCGGTGGCTACGGCCCCCCGCCCGGGCACGGTGGCGGTCGCAACGTGCGGCTGGTCTCCGGCGACGGTCGCACCTACCCGCTCCAGATGGGGTCGACGGTGATCGGTCGTGGCGACCAGGCCAACCTGCGTCTGCCCGACGTCGGCATCTCCCGGCGACACGCCCGGCTCGATTTCGACGGGGGTCAGGTCGTACTGACGGATCTGGGTTCGACCAACGGCACCATGGTGAACGGGCAGCGGGTCTCCGCCGTCGCGCTCAACCCCGGTGACATGGTCCAGCTCGGGACGACGACGCTGACCTTCCGCGTGGACGGCTGACCCGCCTTGCCGGAACTGGTCATCACCGTTGCCCGGTTCGGGTTCCTCATCCTGCTGTGGATCTTCGTGTTCACCGTGGTCGGTGTGATCCGCCGGGACCTCTTCGCGGGCGCCCGGTCCGGTCGCCTGGTGGCCGCGCCACGCGCGGTGGGCGCCTCGACGGGGCAGGCGGCCAAGCCAGCGAAGGTGAAGCGGGGCAGAGCGGCGCACCAGCTGGTGGTGACGGCCGGTCAGCTGGCCGGCACGAAGATCACTCTCGGTGAAGCGCAGATCACCATTGGTCGGGCTGAGGACTCCACCCTGGTCATCACCGACGACTACGCCTCCGCGCGACACGCCCGGCTCGTGCCACGTGACGGGCAGTGGTACGTCGAGGACCTCGGCTCGACTAACGGCACGTACCTCGATCGCGCTAAGGTCTCCGGACCAACCCCCGTCCCCCTCGGCGTGCCGATCCGGATCGGCCGCACTTCCCTCGAATTACGGCCATGACTCTGACCCTGCGCTATGCGGCCCACAGCGACCGCGGTCTGATCCGAGACGGCAATCAAGACTCCGTCTACGCCGGGCCGCGGTTACTCGCCGTTGCCGACGGCATGGGCGGTATGGCCGCCGGTGACGTCGCCAGCAACATCGTCATCGGTGCCATGGCGCCGCTCGACGAGGACGTCCCAGGGGACGCTCTCGTCGATGCGTTGCGTTCGGCCGTGGGCACCGCCAACCAACAACTCCGCGACACGGTGGACGCCAACCCGCAGTTGGAGGGGATGGGCACCACGCTGACGGCGACCCTCTTCACCGGCAGCAAGCTGGGGATGGTCCACATTGGCGACTCGCGGGCCTATCTGCTGCGCAACGGCGAGTTCGCGCAGATCACCAAGGACGACACGTACGTCCAGATGCTCGTCGACGAAGGCCGGATCAGCGCCGAGGAGGCGAGCAGCCACCCGCAGCGGTCGCTGCTCACCCGCGCCCTCGACGGTCGGGACATCGACCCGGAATACTCGGTCCGCCAGGTCATGCCCGGCGACCGGTACCTGATCTGCAGCGACGGCCTCTCGGGCGTGGTCAGCGCCGAAACCATCGGCGAGACCCTGCGGGAGTACGCCGACCCGCAGCAGTGCGTCGAGCGGCTGGTGCAGCTCGCGCTGCGCGGCGGTGGGCCGGACAACATCACGGTGATCATCGCCGACGCCACGGATCAGGACATCGTCGAGGCGACCCCGATCGTGGGCGGCGCCGCCGCCCGGGACCGGGGAATGGCGACCTCCGCCGACAACTCGACCCCGGCCGCCCGAGCCTCGGCGCTCTCCGCGCCGCGCCCGGCCGTGCCGGAGGAGCCGGCGGCCTCCGACGATGACGCCGACCGACCGAAGCGACGCCCGGTCCGGACCGCCGCCATGGCGCTGGCCCTGCTGGTGATCGTCGGCGGTGCGGCGTTCGGCAGTTGGACGTACACCCAGCGGCAGTACTACGTGGGTGCCACCGAAGAGGGCCAGGTCGCCGTCTTCCGCGGCGTCCAGGGTCAGATCGCCGGGATGGACCTGTCCAGCGTGCACCGCCGCAGCGGCACCCGCCTGGACGACCTCACGGTCGCCGCGCAGGACACCGTCAAGGTCGGCATCCGGGCCAAGAGTGAGCCGGACGCCGAGCGTCAGCTCGCCGAGCTGACCAGCGACACGCCGAGCAACCCCAACCTGAAGCCGCTCTGCCCGCTCGACGCGACAGTCACCGAGGGCGGCACGCCCACGCCGACGCCCACGCCGATCGGTTCGACGCCGACCCCGAACGGCAGCCCGACCGCCAACGCGTCGCCGACCCCCAACGGGGTTGTCAGCGCAAGCCCGACCGTCGGTGCCACCACCGCTCTCGGTGCGGCCGGCGCGACCACCACACCCGACGCCACGCCCTCCGACTCGGCCACGCCGGCGCTCGACCCGGCCGGTTGCCGGTCTCCTGAGTGAGCGTCGGCTGAGATCCTGAGGACTCCACCCGTGACCGTAGCGGCCACACCGGCACCCTCGCCCGCGACCGCGGGCGAGCAATCCGGCGTACGCCTGGCGCGGTCGCGCCGCAACGCCGAGCTGTACCTGCTGCTGCTGGCGATGGCGCTGGTGGCCGCGTACGGGGCGACCGTCGAGGCGAACCTGCTGGACACGGTCACCTCGGACTTCTGGATGCCGGCCGCCGCGCTCGGCGCGGTCTTCCTCGGCCTGCACCTGGTCATCCGGTTCCTCGCCCCGTTCGCCGACCCGGCTCTGCTGCCGGCGGTGGCCCTGCTCAACGGGCTCGGCGTGGGCTTCCTCCGTCGGATCGACCTGGGTGACGCCCCGGTGCCCGAGCGGGAGAGCCTGGCCGTCTTCGCGGGGCAGGGCGGGCGCCAGCTCGCCTGGACGCTCGGTGCGGTGATCCTCGCCGCCGGCCTGCTCGCGATCATGCGTGACCATCGGTCGATCTCGCGGTACGCGTACACCCTGGGGTTGGCCGGCATCGTGCTGGTGATGATCCCGGCGGTGCTGCCGTCGAGCATCTCCGAGATCAACGGCGCGAAGCTGTGGGTGCGGGTGGGCAGCTTCTCCATCCAGCCGGGTGAGTTCGCCAAGCTGGCGCTGCTGGTCTTCTTCGCCTACTACCTGGTGCGCAAGCGCGAGGTGCTGTCGCTGGCCAGTCGGCGCTTCCTCGGCATCGACTTCCCGCGTGGCCGCGACCTCGGCCCGGTGGTCGGCGTCTGGCTGATCAGCGTCCTGGTGCTGGTCTTCGAGAAGGACCTGGGCACCTCGCTGCTCTACTTCGGCATGTTCGTGGTGACGCTCTACATCGCCACCGAACGGGTCAGCTGGCTACTGATCGGCCTGGTCCTCTTCTTCGGCGGGGCGTACCTCGCCTACGTCCTCGGCTCGACGGTCGGCGGGCCGTTCGCCAACTTCTACCTGCGGGCGGAGATCTGGCTCGACCCGTTCGCCGACCCGACCGACAAGGGCTACCAACTCGTGCAGGGGCTGCTCGCCCTGGGCACCGGCGGGCTCTTCGGTGCGGGGCCGGGCGGTGGTCAGCCGGAGATCCTGCCCGAGGTGCAGAACGACTTCATCTTCGCCGGCATCGGTGAGGAGATCGGCCTCTTCGGCCTCTCCGCGTTGCTGGTCGTCTACCTACTCATCGTGGAGCGCGGGCTGCGCGCCGCGCTCGCGGTTCGGGACTCGTTCGGCAAGCTGCTCGCCGGCGGTCTGGCGTTCACCCTCGGCCTCCAGGTCTTCGTGATCGTCGGCGGGATCAGCAAGCTCATCCCGCTGACCGGTCAGACCACCCCGTTCCTGTCCGCCGGTGGCTCGTCGCTGATGGCCAACTGGCTGCTCATCGCGGTGTTGCTGCGGGTCTCCGACGGCGCCCGCCGACCGGTCACCGGAGGAGGCGGCGGCAAGGCGGCTCGTCCCAGCGGTGGCCCGCCCGAGCAGCTGCACGGTGCTCCCACGGAGGTGATCAAGCCGTGAACGCACCCCTGCGCCGTGTTGGCGTCGTCGTCATGGTCCTGTTCGGTCTGCTCTTCGCCAACCTCAACTGGATCCAGGCCTACAAGGCGGATGAATACCGCACCAGCGACTACAACGGCCGGGTCCAGGTTGCCGACTACAAGCGCAAGCGCGGCAACATCGAGGCCGGCGGCACCGCGCTGGCCACCAGCAAGGAGACCACCGGCAAGCTGAAGTTCCTGCGCACCTATCCAGGTGGCCCCAAGTACGCCCACGTGCTCGGCTTCAAGCCGGTCAATCTCGGCGAGACCGGCATCGAGGACGTGGAGGACGACTTCCTGGCCGGCACCAGCGACCAGCTGATCGGCGACCGGTTGAAGGACATGTTCACCGGCGACGACACCGGTGGCGGCAACGTGCTGCTCACGCTCTCCAAGAAGGCGCAGGACGTGGCGTACGACCAGCTGCGCAACAACGAGGTGGGGGCGAAGAGGGGCGCGGCGATCGCCATCGACCCGCGTACCGGTGCTGTGCAGGCGTTGGTCTCCATGCCCAGCTTCGACCCGAACCCGCTGGCCAGTCACGACATCAACGAGGCAACAGCCGCGTACAACACGCTGGAAAAAGACCCGGCCGAGCCGTTGAAGAACCGCGCGCTCGCCGAGACGCTGCCGCCGGGCTCCACCTTCAAGATCGTGGTGGCCGCGGCGGCTCTGGAGAACGGCGTCACCAAGACCACCCCGATCCCGGCGGGTTCCAGCTGGACCCCGCCCACCTCGGGCACCCCGATCCGCAACGCCGATCCGTCAATCTGCCCGACTCGGCAGGTCACCCTGATGGAGGCGGTCACCGAGTCGTGCAACACCGGCTTCGCCCAGCTCGGTGTGCGGCTCGGTGCCGAGACCCTCAAGGAGAAGGCCCAGCAGTTCGGCTTCGAGCAGGAGGACCTGACAGTCGGCCACCTGGGCGAGGGCGGCCTCCCCACGGCGGCCAGCCGGACCGGCGATATCAAGAACCCGGACGGCAGCACCGACCCGGCCGCACTTGCCCAGTCCTCGATCGGCCAGAACAACGTCCGGATGACCCCGCTCGAAGGCGCCATGATCGCCGGCGCGATCGCGAACAGCGGCAGTCAGATGCGGCCGTACCTGGTGCGGCAGCTGCTCGCTCCCGACCGGACCACCAGCTACTACACCGCCGATGCGCGGGAGCTGCGCCAGCCCGTCGGGCCGCAGGTCGCCGCCGACCTGCGCGAGATGATGGTCAGCGTGGTCCGGAACGGCACCGGCAAGAAAGCCGCGATCAGCGGTTACACCGTCGGCGGCAAGACCGGCACCGCCCAGTCCGCCCCGGACCGGCCCGACCACGGCTGGTTCATCGGCTTCGCCCTGGACAAGAACGGCAACCCGGTCTCCGCGGTCTGCGTGATGCTGGAGCAGGCCGGCCCCGGCGGTAGCGGCGAGGCCGCTCGGATCGCCGGTCAGATCATGAAGGCCGCCATCACCGACCCAGGGGGTCGCTGACATGCTCAGCCCCGGCGTGCAGCTCGGCAACCGCTACCGTCTCGACGAGCGGATCGCCAGCGGCGGCATGGGCGACGTCTGGCGCGGCACCGACCAGGTGCTCGGCCGGACGGTCGCGGTGAAGAGCCTGCTCCCCGCCCTGCTCGACGACCCGGACTTCGGCGAGCGGTTCCGCGGCGAAGCCCGCACCATGGCCACCATCAACCATCCCGGCGTGGTGGACGTCTACGACTTCGGCAACGACCAGCAGATCGCCTTCCTGGTCATGGAGTACGTCGAGGGTGACGCCCTGTCGTCCACGTTGAGCCGGGTCGGCCGGCTCACTCCGGCGCGCACGATGGCCCTCGTCGCGCAGGCCGCCGACGCGCTGCACGCCGCCCACGAGAAGGGCATCGTGCACCGCGACGTGAAGCCGGGCAACCTGCTGGTCCGGCCGAACGGCACGCTTGTGCTGACCGACTTCGGCATCGCCCGCTCCGACCTGGTCGGCCAGCTCACCGCCGCCGGTTCGGTGCTCGGCACCGCCTCGTACATCTCGCCGGAGCAGGCCACCGGCGGCGTGGCCACCCCGGCGTCCGACGTGTACGCCCTCGGCGTGGTCGCCTACCAGTGCCTGGCCGGTCGGCGGCCGTTCGAGGGCGACAACCCTCTCGACATCGCGATGCGGCACGTCCGGGAGACGCCCCGGCCACTGCCGGCCGACATCCCTCCGCAGGTGCGCGCCCTCGTCGAACGGGCATTGGCCAAGGACCCGGCCGCCCGCTGGCCGAGCGCCGCAGCCCTCGCCGGGGTCGCCCGTCAGCTCAAGGCCGCGCTCTCCCAGCAGGCCCGGGCCGGCGCCAACTCCGGGCCGGTCTCCGGGGCGCCCTCCTCACCCGCCGCGCCCGGGCGGGCCCAGGTGCCGCAGGCGCACCAGATGCGTCCGCCGGCTGCCCGCCCGCCGGCGGCCGGGCCGAGGCCGACCGCGATCGCGCCCGCCCAACAGCCACGCCCCACCGCCGTCGCGCCGGCCGTCCAGCCCGCCCGGCCGCAGGGCGCACCGAACGGCTACCCGCGCGGTGCGGCGGCGGTGCCGTCCGGGCCGCCCCGGCAGGAACACCCGCCGGCGTACGTGCGACAGGCCGGCCCGGCGTCGCCGTCATCCCAGCCCCAGCGGTCCCGGCCTGGAATGGTGCTCGTCGCCATCCTGCTGGCCGTGCTGGTCCTGCTCTGCTCTGGCGTGATTTCCTACAACCTACGGAAGCAGTCGCAGGCCGGTGTATCCGCCGGGCTGTCGCCGCGCACCGTGACGTCCGGCGCGCTTCGACTCGACGGGCGCGACGATCCGACCCGGACGTCGTACCGTCGAGAGGTACGACTCCAGCCGGGTGACGGCGGGACGACGACGAGCGAAGGACGACAGACGCGATGACAGCGCAGGCCCGCCTGCTCGGTGGCAGGTACCAGGTCGGCGAGCTGCTCGGCTATGGCGGCATGGCCGAGGTGCACCGTGGTCGCGACCTCCGGCTCGGTCGGGACGTCGCGATCAAGATGCTCCGCACCGACCTCGCCCGGGACGCGACGTTCCAGATGCGGTTCCGTCGGGAGGCGCAGAACGCCGCCTCGCTCAACCACCCGGCGATCGTGGCGGTCTACGACACCGGCGAGGAGACCGCGCCGACAGGTGAGACGCTGCCGTTCATCGTCATGGAGTTCGTCAACGGGCGGACCTTGAAGGAGGTCCTCGGCGCCGAGGGGCGGCTGCAGCCGCGTCGGGCGCTGGAGATCTGCGCCGACATGTGCGCCGCGCTGGAGTTCAGCCACCGGCACGGCATCATCCACCGGGACATCAAGCCCGGCAACGTGATGCTCACCCAGACCGGCCAGGTCAAGGTGATGGACTTCGGCATCGCCCGTGCGCTGGCCAGCGGTGCGACCACCATGACGCAGACCAGCGCGGTGATCGGCACGGCTCAATATCTTTCCCCGGAGCAGGCACGCGGCGAGGCCGTCGACGCGCGCTCCGACGTGTACGCGGCAGGGTGTGTGCTCTTCGAGCTGGTCTGTGGGCACCCGCCGTTCGTCGGGGACAGCCCGGTCAGCGTCGCGTACCAGCACGTACGGGAGACGCCCCCGACGCCGAGCGACATCAACCCGGACGTCACGCCGGCCATCGACGCGATCGTGCTCAAGGCGCTGTCGAAGAACCCGCTCAACCGCTACCAGAGCGCTGGCGAGATGCGGGCCGACCTGCTCCGCGCCGCCGCCGGCCGGCCCGTGCTGGCCACCCCGGTGCTGCGCGAGGCGGAGACGGTGGCGATGGCCCCGGCCGGCGGTGGGGGCGGTTATCCGGGTTCCGGTCGTGGGCAGCAGACCGGGCAGATCCCCGCTCGGGTGGGCGACCCGCGTCAGCGCAAGGCGTCCTCCTGGTTGATTGC
The DNA here is from genome assembly GCF_049841535.1 of Micromonospora sp. DT53. Taxonomy (NCBI): domain Bacteria; kingdom Bacillati; phylum Actinomycetota; class Actinomycetes; order Micromonosporales; family Micromonosporaceae; genus Micromonospora; species Micromonospora sp. DT53. Next base: position 934,265 of record NZ_JBNCKM010000002.1, on the reverse strand, counting down.
GACGTTCAGCGCGGTCGGCGTATTGGCGGTGATCGCACTGGTCGCCGCCCTGCTCTGGAACATGCAGCAGGGCAAGGACCTGAAGGCGGTGCCGACCCTCACCGGCAAGACCCAGGTCGTCGCGGTCGCCGAGATCAGCAACCTCGGTTTCAAGGCGCAGGTGGGCGACCCCGTCCTGGCCAGCGACTGCACCAAGGGCACCGTCGTCAACCAGGATCCGGTGCCGAACACCCGGCTGGAGCCGTCCAGCCTGGTGACCATCCGGGTCTGTGGCGGCCCGGCCGAGGTGGTCGTTCCCGCAGGGCTCAAGGGCAGCAAGCGGCAGAGCGCCATCGATCGACTCACCGAGGCGAAGCTCAAGTACGACATCAAGCCGGTGGACGGCGAGGCGAGCGAGGACGAGGTCCTCAATGTGGACCCGCCGTCCGGGCAGCGGGTCGCCGAGGGCACGAAGGTGACGCTCACGGTCTCGAGGGGCAACGTCAACGAGGTGCCGAACGTCGTGGGGTTGAGCCAGGCGGAGGCCACCCGCGTTCTCCAGAACGACGGCTTCACGGTCCAGGTACAGAACGGGCCGGAGGTGCCCGCCGACCAGGCCGGGAAGGTCACCGACCAGAGCCCGAACGGCAAGGAGAAGAAGCCCACCGGCACGAAGGTCATCATCAAGGTGAGTCAACCCGAGCCGGAGAGCGACCCGACGCCGACGGGCACGCCGACGGGCACCCCCACTGGCACGCCGACCACTCCTCCCGGCAACGGGGGCGGCATCGGTTTCCCGTTCCCGCCCCCGCCGAGCCGGCCCCAGGACTAGGCCACCCGCGGGCATCGGCATGACCGGGGCTGAATCGTCCCCGGGCGGGGCGGTGCGGCGGTGGCCTCGCCGCCTCCGCCGTCTGGCCGTCGCGGGCCTCGTCGTGCTGATGCTCGCCAGCTCCCCGTGGCTGTGGACGACGCTCGCCGCACGCGGCCACGTGTACGACGCCGCCGACGCGCCGTCCGCCGACGTGGTGATAGTCCTCGGCACCGAGGTGGCAGCCGATCGGCAGCGGCCGGGGGACCGCCTCGCTGGCCGCCTGGACACCGCCGCAGAGTTGGTGGCCGCCGGGCGGGCCACTGTCGTCCTCGTGTCGGGCGACGGCGGTGGCGCGTCCGGCGACGAGCCGACGGTGATGACGACGTACCTCTCCGAGCGCGGTGTCGACAGGCGCCGGGTGGTGGCCGACCCGTTCGGCCTGGACACCTACGACAGCTGCGCGAGAGCCCGCGAGGTGTACGGCGTCGAGCGGGCCCTGATCGTCACCCAGTCGTACCACCTGTCCCGGGCCGTGACACTGTGCCGGCAGCTCGGCCTCGACGTCGACGGGGTGACCGCCCGCTGCGACGGCTGCGGTGCTGCCCTGCTCGCCGAGAAGTCGGTTCGGGACTACTTCGCCAGTGGCAAGGCGGCGTGGGACGCGGTGCGCGACCGACCGCCGGCGGTGCGCTCGCCCGCGGACCCCGCGATCCAGGAGGCACTGCGGGGCTGACCCGGGCCCGCGCGAGGTCTTGAACGGGGCGGCCGCCGCCTCAGGTGGTGGCGAAGGCCGCCAGACGACGAGCGTCGACCTCGGCGGCCAGCGCGGGTGCCCGTTCCAGCGCCTCGGGGTGACCGCAACCGGCCAGCCAGTTGGCCAGCATCAGGTGACCGCCCTCGGTGAGTACCGACTCGGGGTGGAACTGGACGCCCTCGATGGGCAGCGTCCGGTGCCGCATCGCCATCACCACACCGGAGCCGGTCCAGCCGGTGACCTCCAGCTCGTCCGGAAGCGTCTCGGGCAGCACCGCGAGCGAGTGGTACCGGGTGGCGGTGAACGGGTCGGGCAGACCGGCGAGTACGCCCACCGAGTGGTGCCGTACCTCGGAGGTCTTTCCGTGCAGCAGCTCGGGGGCGCGTGTCACGGTCGCCCCGAAGGCTTCGCCGATCGCCTGGTGGCCGAGGCAGACACCGAAGATCGGCAGCTTGCCCGCGTACTCCCGGATGACGTCCAGGCAGATGCCGGCGCGGTCCGGGCTGCCCGGCCCGGGCGACAGCAGGATGCCGGCCGCGCCGGCCGTGCCCACTTCGGCGAGATCGATCTCGTCGTTGCGGCGGACCTCGCAGTCCACGCCGAGCTGGCCCAGATATTGCACGAGGTTGAAGACGAAGGAGTCGTAGTTGTCGATCACCAGGACGCGCATGGTCACCTGCTCGGGGAGGGAGGCGCGGGGTTGTTCTGGTCGGTGTCGTACGGCAGTTCGTGCTCGTCGCCGGCTGGGGTCTCCACGGTCACCGGGTCGCCACCACCGGTGTCGGCGGGTACGCCGGACTCGACCTGCACGTCGTCGAAGGGCAGCAGGGGTTCGGCCCAGGGAAAGGCGACGTACCAGAGCAGGGCCACCGTGGCGGCCACCAGCAGCACCGAGCCGCTCAACTTTCCGATCACGCCGAACGGCAGCTTGCGCCAAATGAACGCGTACATCGGGTCAGCCTCCCAGCTCCGCCGGGCGGCCCGCGGACTTGGGTTGGGTGCGGTCCAGTTCGGCGTGGATGATCAGCCGCTGGTAGTTGTCGAATTTCGGGTTGCACGTGGTGAGGGTGAGCATCCGTTTGGTCGCCTTCTTGTCCGGCTCGCCGGGCACCGGCGCCACCACCTCGACCTGGGTCGGCCGGACGATGCGGGACTGCGACACCCGGTAGACGTACCAGTCGGTCTTGCTCTCGACCACGATCGGGTCGCCCTCATCCAGTTCGTCCAGCCGCCAGAAGGTCGCCCGGTTGCGGTGGCCGGCGACGGAGAAGTTACCCACCTGACCGGGGAGCGCGCTGGTCGGGTAGTGGCCCGGGGCGAAGCGGATGTCCTGCTGGGTGACCCCCTCGACGACTACCCAGTTCTTGTCGAGCTTGGGGATGTAGAGGCCCGCGAGCGGCTTGCCGCGTACCGGTGGGGACGGTTTGACGCTCGGGCCCACCGACGGGGCGACAGTCGGGTTGTCGGTCGGAGCCCATGCCTGAGTCAACTCGTTGTTGAGGTCGTTCTGGTGGGCGTCGACGATTGCCGACTTGCCCCAGACCTCGTAGCCGGCGAAGAGCAGGACCACCAGGCCGAAGGTGATCAGGATTTCGCCGGTGACGCGGACGCCGGTACGCAGGCGCGAGCCGATCGACGGGCGGGTGAGCTCGGAGTAGACGCTCTTGTAGCCCTCGCCGGTCTGGTGCGGCCGGAGTTGGACCACCCGCTCGCCACGTCGGGGTTGGGGAGGATCGGCGGAGCTGTCGCCGGGCTCCTCGGGGACCGCGGTGCGGGGGACGGCACCCATCAACGCGGTCGAGTCCATGGTTGGCGGTCTGGTGGCGGGCGTGGAGGGCACGGCCGGAATCAGCGCGGTGGCGGCCGGGTCAGCGGCGCGGTTCCCTCCAGTGCTCGGCGGGACCCGGCCTGGCCCGGTTGGCGGGACCCGGCTGGGCCCGGTCGACGCGAAGCCTTCCTGCCCGGCCGCTGCGACGCGGTCGGGGGCGGCCGGGGAGACCGGGGAGCCGGTCGGTCGTGCGGGCCGGGCGGTGACCTGCGGGATGTACGCGGTCGGCGAGTCGGCCAGCGGCGGCGTCGGGGGGCCGGAGGGGGCCGGCCGGGTCGGGGTGCCGGAGTTGGTCGGCCGATTCGGCAGCGGCGGCCCGGCGGGCGTGGCGGGCCGGGTCGGGGCGGCAGCTGGCGGGGCTCCCGTGCCCGGCGGACCGCCGGCGGTGGGCGGTCGGGTCGGCGTGTTGTCGGGGGCAGCGGGCCGAACCGGGCCCTGGTTGGCGGTGGTCGGCCGGCCGGGGGCGGTCGCGGGGGGAACCCCGGCGCCGCCGCGCGGGCCCGGCCCGGAAGCTGCGGTGCCCAGCCCGGGAGCTGCGGTGCCCGGCCCGGAAGCTGCGGTGCCCGGCCAGGGCGGCGGGGCTTCGGCGCTCGGGCGGCCCGGGGTCTCGGTCGGCTCGGGTCGAGCGCTGCTCGGCCGCGTCGGTGGCTCGACTCGCGGAGGGTGTAGCACCGGCTCCGGCCAGTTGCCGGCCGGGGCCGGTCGGCCGGGTGCCGGCTCGGGCCGGTCGACCTTGGGCAGGAAGGCGGTCGGATCGTCGGTCTGATCCCGGTGTCGCCCGTCGCGACGCTCGTCCGGTCCGCTCATCTGGGCACCGTAGCCGAGCGCAGGGCGGTCGAGTCCTCGAATGCGGGAACCCGCACCGTGGAGGTCGTCTCCTTGTAACCGAGCTGGTAGTCGTCGACCGCGTCCTTGAACAACCGGACTCCCTCAGAGCTGGCGAGGGCCTGCTGGAGGGCAGCGGGATCGCCGATCGCCACGATCTTGAACGGTGGGGAGTAAACCCGACCATGGAGCAGCAGGGTGTTACCGACGCAGCGTACCGCGCTGGTGGTGAGCACGCGGACGTTCATGATTGACATGGCCTCCGCCCCGCCGGCCCAGAGCGCGTTGACCACCGCCTGCACGTCTCCCTGATGCACCACCAGGTCGTCGTTGCTGGCGTCCGACTGCGTCTGCTCGAGCTGTGGCGCGTCGTTCAGCTCGACGGTGACCCCGGGCCCGCCCAGAGCGGTGAACCCGGCGTTCTGGAGGCTGCCCTGGGCACGATTCTGCTGATCCTTGATCGGGGCGTCCGAGCCGGCAAGCGTGTCCGTCCGTTGCTCGACCTCGCCGCGCAGTGTGGCGGCGCGGCGTTCGCTGGCCGCGACCTGCTCGCGTCGGTCCTCGATGAGCTGGTTGAGCTGGGGGCGCCGGTCCTCCCGGAGAGCGGTGCCGCCCGCGGTGGTCGCGGTGGTGGTGAAGAGCAATCCGGCGGCCGCGGCGATCAGGGGCACCCCGATCGACCAGCCCGGACGGCGTTGACGCGGTCGCCGGGGCAGCAGCCCGGCGGCGGCCCGTCGGAGGACCTTCTGCCAGGAGGTTGCGCCGGATGTGTACTCCACCGAGCGTTCCTTCCGCGTGTCGGGGATCGGTCCGTGCCGGCCGGGCCGGTGATGCGAACAGTCCCGCCTCTTTCGGTCACTCCGTGCACCGGCCTGACCCCATTCGTGGTCCGGGCGGCCAATCGGGACTACGCTAGCTCTCGAACATTATTGGCCATGGACCGTCGCCCCCGCGCCCGGTTGTCAGGCCGGACGAGGTCGTCACCCCTCTGGAGAGCGCCGTGCCCAAGTCTCAGGTCCGTAAGAAGAAGGTGTACACCCCGCCGACGGACGTTCGTCCGACGACGACGGCGTCGTCGCGCAAGCCTAGCCCGGTGTGGTTGCCGATCACCGCTGTCGCCCTGATCGTGGTCGGGATCGGCTGGCTGGTGCTCTACTACCTGTCCGAGCAGGAGTACCCGGTCATGGCGTGGGGTTACTGGAACCTCGCCGTCGGCTTCGGCGCGATGGTCGCCTCGCTGGGTCTGCTCTCCCGCTGGCGCTGATCCGTCCAGACCGTCGCGATCGGCGGTCTCACGTCACCCCGTCGAGCCCCTGCCCGGCAGGATCGGGTGGGGCCCCCTATGGTGTCCGCAGGCAGCGCGGCCTACTGCGAGATGACTCACGTTACCGCTGGGTAACCTTCGCGTAGGCTGCACTGCATGACCGCGCAGAGCGAGGTCGTCAGGCAGCAGACCGGGGAGGCCAACTCGATGGGCAGCGTCCAGATCGTCACCACGATCCTCGCGGCCGCCATCACCGCCGTGGCGGTGTGGCTTGCGGTGCGTGCGGTCCTGAAGATGGTGGCAGTCATCCGGCTCGGGCAGCCCGCGCCGGAGCGGTTCTCCGACAAGGTCGCCCGCGCCAGGACGATGCTTGTGGAGACGGCCGGCCACACCCGCATGCTCAAGTGGGGCGTGGTGGGCGCCGCGCACTGGTTCGTGATGGTCGGCTTCGTCGTGCTGTCGCTGCTGGTGCTCGAGGCGTACTTCGAGGTGGTCACCACCGACGGCGGTCTGCCGATCATCGGGCACTGGACGATCTTCGGCCTGGTCACCGAGATCATCGGGGTGCTGGGTCTGGTCGGCATCCTGGTGCTGATGGCGATCCGGCTGCGCAACCGGCCGACCCGCCCGGGTGGGCGGTCCCGGTTCACCGGCTCGACCATGTGGCAGGGCTACTTCGTCGAGTGGATCGTGCTGCTGGTCCTGATCTTCGGCTTCGTGATCCGGGGCTTCAAGGTCGCCACCGACCACTTCGAGTTCCCGTTCTGGGCCACCCCGGTCAGCCACGCGGTCGGTGCGGTGCTGCCCGACTGGGCGGACGGCGTGAGCGTCGCCGCCGCCATCAAGATCATTATTTCGATGACGTGGCTGATCGTCATCTCCCTGAACGTCACCATGGGCGTCGCCTGGCACCGCTTCCTGGCGTTCCCCAACATCTTCTTCAAGCGGGAGCCGGCCAAGCCGGCCGGCTCCGGTCTCGGCGCGCTGCGTCCGATGACCAGCCAGGGCAAGCCACTCGACTTCGAGGAGGCGGACCCGGAGAAGGACCAGTTCGGCGTCGCCCACGTCGAGCAGTTCACCTGGAAGGGCCTCCTGGACTTCAGCACCTGCACCGAGTGCGGTCGCTGCCAGTCGCAGTGCCCGGCCTGGAACACCGGCAAGCCCTTGTCGCCGAAGCTGCTCATCCTGAGCCTGCGCGACCACGCGTACGCGAAGGCGCCCTACCTGCTGGCCGGCGGCGGCAAGGACCTGACCGGCGAGGAGAAGGCCACCCAGGCGCAGCTCGCCCACCTGGACGTGCTGGCCCTGGCCGAGGCCGACAAGCCGTTGATCGGCACCGCCGAGGAGGGCGGTGTCATCGATCCGGACGTGCTCTGGTCCTGCACCACCTGCGGCGCCTGCGTCGAGCAGTGCCCGGTGGACATCGAACACGTGGACCACATCGTCGACATGCGTCGCTACCAGGTGCTGATCGAGTCGAGCTTCCCCTCCGAGGCCGGGGTGATGCTGCGCAACCTGGAGAACAAGGGCAACCCGTGGGGCGCCCCGCAGAACACCCGCGAGGACTGGACCAAGGGCCTGGACTTCGAGGTGCCCCGGGTCGGCGAGGTGGACGACTTCGAGTACCTGTTCTGGGTCGGCTGCGCCGGCGCGTTCGAGGACCGGGCCAAGAAGACCACCCGCGCGGTGGCCACGCTGCTCAACGAGGCGGGCGTGAAGTTCGCGATCCTGGGCGAGGGCGAGACCTGCTCCGGCGACCCGGCGCGACGGATCGGCAACGAGTTCGTCTTCCAGATGCTCGCCCAGCAGAACGTGGAGACGCTGAACGAGGCGTTCGAGGGCCGGGACAAGGCCAAGCGCAAGATCGTCGCGACCTGCCCGCACTGCTTCAACACCCTGGGCAACGAGTACGGGCAGCTCGGCGGAGAGTTCGAGGTGGTCCACCACACCCAACTGCTCGCGCACCTGGTCGCCACCGGCAAGCTCACCCCGGTGCAGCCGGTCGACGGCGGCGTCACCTACCACGACCCCTGCTACCTGGGTCGGCACAACCGGATCTTCGCGGCCCCCCGTGAGGTCCTTGGTGACGCCATCGCCGGTGACCTGACCGAGATGCCGCGCAACAGCGAGCGCTCCTTCTGCTGCGGTGCTGGCGGCGCCCGGATGTGGATGGAAGAGAAGATCGGCAAGCGGATCAACGTGGACCGGGTCGAGGAGGCCATGGCCACCGGCGCGAAGACCGTGGCGGTCGGCTGCCCGTTCTGCTCGACCATGCTCAACGACGGGGTCAACGGCAAGGGTGCCGGCGAGCAGGTCGAGGTGATCGACGTGGCGACGGTGCTGCTCCGTTCGGTCAAGCCCGAGCAGCCGCAGGGCGGCAAGGAGACCGCGCCGATCGCCGGCTGAGGCGCGTACACCCGGGTTGTGCACATCGACGGCGGCGGCCTCTGCGGGCCGCCGCCGTCGTCGTGCAAGAATCTCGCCGAGGTGAGGCGACATCGACGGCCTACTCTTGATGACGCTGTTGCCCCTGGTCGGCTTCGTAGCCCTGACCGTGGGCAACGCGTTCTTCGTCGCGGCCGAGTTCGCCCTGGTCACGGTCGACCGGGCGGAGATCGACAGGCGGGCCGCCGCGGGTGACCCGGCCGCCCTGACGGTACGCACGGCGTTGCGCGAACTCTCCTTCCAGCTCTCCGGGGCGCAGCTCGGCATCACCATCACCGCGCTGCTCACCGGCTACCTGGCCGAGCCGGCCCTGGCCCGCCTCTTCACCCCGTTGTTGCGTCCGCTGGCCGGAGACGGCACCGAGCGGCTCACCCCGTTCCTCGCGTTGGCCCTGGCCACGCTGATCTCCATGCTCTTCGGCGAGCTGGTGCCGAAGAACGCGGCGCTGGCCCGGCCCATGCCGGCGGCGTTGGCCACGGCCGGCCCGATGCACACCTTCTCCCGGACGTTCGGCTGGGTGATCCGAGGGTTGAACGGCTCGGCGAACCGACTGGTCCGGGCGCTCGGCGTGGAGCCGCAGGAGGAGTTGGCCAGCGCCCGTTCGCCGGAGGAGTTGGGCCTGCTGGCGGGCATCTCGGCGCGGGCCGGCGCGCTGCCCACGGACACCGCGATGCTGCTGCGTCGCACCATCCGCTTCGGTGACAAGCGGGCCGCGGAGGCGATGACCCCGAGGGTGGACGTGGTCGCGCTACGCGTCACGGCAACCGTGGCCGAGCTGCTGGAGGAGTCGCGGCGGACCGGACGGACCCGCTTCCCGGTGTACGAGGAGACCCTGGACCTGGTGACCGGTGTGGCCGGCGTGCCCGACGCGCTGGGCGTGCCGCTGGCCGACCGGGCGTCGACCAGGGTCGGCTCGGTGGCCCGCGAGCCGGTGTACGTGCCGGAGAGCCTGAACCTGGACGGTGTCCTGGCCGCGCTGAAGGCGGCCGGGGCCGACCTGGCCATCGTGGTCGACGAGTACGGCGGCACGGACGGCGTGGTGACCGTCGAGGACCTCGTCGAGGAGTTGGTCGGAGAGATCGCCGACGAGTTCGACCCGGCGAGCGTGGACGACGACGGTTCGGTCGAGCTGACCGTGCCGGGCGGTGAGCGCACCGTGCTGGTCGACGGTGTGCTCCGCTCCGACGAGCTGGCCGAGCAGACCGGGTTCCGGCTGCCCGAGGGGCCGTACGAGACGTTGGCCGGGTTCCTGATGGCCCAGCTCGGGCACATCCCACTCGCCGGCGAGACGGTCGAGACGGACGGCTGGGAGTTCACAGTGGTCGAGGTGGAGCGGCACCGGATCGAGCAGGTCCGGGTGTTGCGCCCGGCGGATCCGGACGACGATGACTGAGCTGCTGGTGACCGTGCTGCTGCTGCTCGGCAACGGGTTCTTCGTGGGCAGCGAGTTCGCGCTCATCGCGTCGCGCCGGACGGTGATCGAGCCGCTGGCCGCCGGGTCGAAACGTGCCCGCTGGGCGCTGTCGGCGATGAACCAGATTCCGTTGATGATCGCTGGCGCGCAGCTCGGCATCACGGTCTGCTCGCTGGGCCTGGGCGCGATCGCCGAACCGGCGCTGGCGCACCTGCTGGAGCCGCCGTTCCACGCGGCCGGCCTGCCGGAGCGAGCGGTGCACCCGGTGGCGTTCGTGCTGGCACTGGGCGTGGTGGTCTTTCTGCACACGGTCGTCGGCGAGATGGTGCCGAAGAACATCACGCTTGCCGGTCCGGAGGTTTCCGCGCTCTGGCTCGGCCCGGCGATGCTGGCGTTCTGTGTGGCCACCAAACCGTTGTTGCTCGCGATGAAATGGGCGGCCCGCCGCGTGCTCGCGCTCTGGCGGATCGAGGCGTCCGAGGCGGTGAAGACGGTGTTCACCGCCGAGGAGTTGGCCGGGTTGGTCTCCCAGGCGCGGACCGAGGGACTGCTCGACGCGGAGCAGCACGCGCGGATCACGGGCGCGCTGGCCCTGCACGCGCGGACGGCGGCGGACGCGCTGCAACCGTGGTCGACGGTGGTGACGGTGGCCGAGGACGTCTCGCCGGCGTCCCTGGAGGTGCTGGCGACCCGGACCGGCCGGTCCCGGTTCCCGGTGGTGCAGCGGTCGACCCGTCGGGTGCTCGGCTTCGTGCACGTCAAGGACGTGCTCGGGTACGCCGGGCAGGGCCGCCGGTCCCCGGTGTCGGCCGACGTCTACCGGCCGCTGGCGGTGGTGCCGCCGGAGCGTACGCTGGCCGATCTTCTGCTGGCCATGCGTCGCGAGCGGCGGCACATGGTGCTGGTCAGCGACGGGCGACGGCCTCTCGGTGTGGTCACTCTCGACGATGTATTGACCGCAATCGTTGGTTGATGAATCAATACCCTTGGTGTGCAGGCGGTTGCACGACAGTGATGGTTACTGCGGTCACCTTGATTACCGCCCCGAGCTTCCCTAATGTGGGGCACCGACCGCTGTGGGTCGTCTGCCTCGGCCCTTCCCTCACGCGAGGCGCCCGGCGGTCGGTTGCAAAGGAGTCGGTGCCGGTGGCAACCATGCCCCCTCATCGTCACGACCTGACTGCGTCTGCTCGCTCTGGTGGCCTGCGCCGCGTCGCGCACCGGGTGCTCGTCCTGGTCGCTGCCGCAGCGGTCGGCGCCGGTCTGTTGACCGCGCCGGCACATGCCGCGCCCACGGTCGACGAGATCGAGGCGCAGATCGACAAGAAGTGGGAGCAGTTGGAGCCCACCATCGAGCAGTACAACAAGGTCCGGGCGCAGCTGAAGGTCAACCGACAGAAGTCGGCGAACCTGCAGAAGAAGATCGAGCCGCTGGCGCTGCAGAGCGAGCTGGCGCTCAACCGGGTCGGTGATCTCGCCTCCCGGTACTACATCTCGGGCCCGTCGCAAGACATCGGCGCGCTGCTGGTCAGCGCCAAGCCGGACACGCTCACCGAGCAGCTCACCATCCTCGACCGGCTCGCCGCGCGGGAGCGCAAGGAGGTCGAGGGCGTGCTGGCCGTACGGGCCAAGTACGACGGTGAGAAGCAGAAGCTGGACGCGCTGATCGTCACCCAGACCAAGCAGCAGAACGAGCTGGCGGCCAAGAAGAAGCAGATCGACGCCGAGATCAAGCAGCTCGAGGCGTCGATGCCCAAGACCACAGTCAAGACCGCGGCCTGCCCGACCATCAACGGAGTGTTCAGCGCGGCGGCTCGCACCGCGATCAAGACCGCCTGCGGCAAGGTCGGCAAGCCGTACGTCTGGGGCGCCACCGGTCCGAACTCGTTCGACTGCTCGGGGCTGACCCAGTACGCGTACAAGGCAGCGGGGATCTACCTCACCCACCACACAGGTGACCAGTGGAACGAGGGCAAGGCCGTTTCGCGAGCCGACGCCCGGCCCGGTGACCTGGTCTTCTTCTTCTCCGGCCTGAGTCACGTCGGGCTCTATCTGGGCAACAACACAATGGTGCACGCGCCGCGTGCCGGTAAACCGGTGCAGGTGTCCAGCATCAACACCATGCCTGTCGCCGGGTTCCGTAGACCTGGCTGATCCACCTCGCGCGACACGACGGCCCCCGGTCACCGACCGGGGGCCGTCGTGGTTTCTCAGCGGGGTGCGCCCACCGGCGACGGCAACAGCTGCACGTCGGCGAGGTCGACGTACATGATCCGGTGGCCGAACTGGATCTGCGCGTAGCGGTTCTTGCCGCGAATCACAGTCCAGTCACCGGGCGAGGAGCCGTCGACGGTGCTGGCCCGGTAGTACTCGCCGGCCAGCACCGCGCCGACGGCGTACCGCTGCCCGGCGGCCAGGGTGTACTGCAACGGCGAGATCGCCTGGTAGGGCACCCCGTCCGGGTACGCCGACTGCTCCGGGTACGCCCGTCCGTAGACCGGAATGGTGGCCCGGCCGGGCTTCGGGGTGGCCACGACGCCGACGGTCCAGCTGGCGGTCGGCGCGGACGTCGGGTTGTGGAACCAGGCCCGCTGCCCGAGGTACCAGATCGCCGTCCAGTCGCCCTGCCGTCCGGCCAGCGCGTACGTCTGCCCGGCGGATGCCCGGGCACCATGGTCCGACACGGCCATCGTGTTCGGGGTGCCGTCCGGGCGGAGCGCGATGTCGTTGACCAGCGGCGCGTCGGCGGACGGTGCGCCGCGCAGCACCACCGCCGAGGAGCCGCGGGGCGCGCACGGCACGCCCACGGTGACGCAGCCGGTGAACGCCGGCTGGTTGGTGGCGTAGTCCGGGTCGATCCGGACCAGCCCGGTGGCCGGGGTGCCGGTGTCCAGTCGAGGTGCGTGCAGCAGGTCGAAGTAGTGCGTCCAGTCCCAGTACGGCCCCGGATCCCAGTGCATCCCCCGCACGGTCGAGGCGATGGTGCCGGGCACGTTGTCGTGGCCGATGATGTGCTGGCGGTCCAGGGGGATGCCCAGCCGCAGCGCCAGATGCCGGACCAGCTTCGCCGAGGTCCGGTACATCGCCTCGGTGTACCAGGTGCCCTGCGCCGCGAAGCCCTCGTGTTCCAGCCCGATCGACTTGGCGTTGACGTACCAGTTGCCGGCGTGCCAGCCGACGTCCTTGGTCCGCACGTGCTGGGCGATGTGTCCGTCGACCGAGCGCAGCGAGTAGTGCCAGCTCACGTAGGTCGGATCCTGGACGAGTTGCAGGGTCGTCGCCCAACTCGCCTCGGTGTCGTGGATGACGATGTACTCGATCTTCTGCCGCGCGGGCCGGTCGGAGAGGTCGTGGTTGCCGTAGTCCCCGTCGCCGAACGCCTCGTAGGGCGCCGGGATCCACTCGCAGGAGATGGTGCGCGGGCACTCCACCCCGTCCGGGCGGGCCAGCCGGCGTAGGCCCAGCCGGTCCAGCCAGGAACGCTCGGGCCGCACCGTGCGGGCCGGCAGGGTGATCCGCTGGCCGTCGTCGGTCACCCGGGACTCGCCCGCGCCGATGGTGGTGAAGACCTCGTCGGCGAAGGCCGCCGCGGCGTCGGCGCTGTCCGCGCCGGAGTAGCGTGCCACCGCGCCGTACCAGGCCGCCGGGTCGGTGTCCGCGCCGACCGGCGCGTTCAGATCCCGTTGGTACGCGCCCAGCAGCGCCGCCCCACCCCGGATGTTGAGACCCGCGTCGGTGCGCAGTGCCTCGGGGGCGGCGCCGGTCAGCGCGGCGGCGGCGTCCACGGTCTGCAACGCGGCGGTGGACGGCGCGGCGGCCTCGACCGGCCGGGGCGCGGCCACCCGGGCGGGACGGGAGTCGTCGCCGCGTGGGTCCTCGGCACCGGCGTCGTGGTGACCGCGCCCGGGTAGGGCGGCCACGTGTCGGGCGTCGGTCAGGTGCATCGGGCCGTAGCCGCCACTGGTGCTCGGTGTGCCGGCGTTGGTGTCCCAGCGCGACTCCAGGTAGGAGACGCCGAGCAGGACGACGGCCGGCACGCCGTACTCGCTGGCCGCGGCGGCGTACTGCTGCTGGCGGTCGGTGGTGGGCGCGGCGGTGGCCGGGCCGGCGGAGAGTGGCGCCGTGGTCGCGGCGGCGACCACGGTGGCGGCGAGCAGTGCCCGCCAGCCGGTCGACAGGGTTGAATGATGCATCGAACCCCCTAGATTCTCGCGGAGTGAGGTCAGGTCACCATCGCGCCGCCCGGGAGGTCACGTCAATGCCTTTCCATCTATCGAAGTATGTGGAAAGAATTCTTCACACACGGTCGGTGACCTCGTCCAATCGGTACGGAGTGTCACGGCCGCACGGGTTGCGGATCGGTAACAAGCGTCTCTACTCTGGTCATTCGTCGGCCCGACAGCAGCTCCGCCCAGCCTGGGCGGTAACGGACCGACACCGCCGAGTCGTTTCCGAGCGAACCGGGGACCCAGGTCCCTCGGGGTGAATCCGCAGCCACTGCGGTAGGGCGCCGACTTCCCGCCCGAACCCGTCAGCTAACCCGGTAGGCGGTCAGGAAGAAGGAGTACGGAACCCCGGTGGCACTCCATGCCCCGCGGCCGTCGTCCGAGCGGCCGGCATCAGCCGGCCCGGCGTCGATCGTGCCGCGCCCACGCTGGTCCCGCTTCACCACAGCTATCGCCGCGCTGGCCGGCATCGCCGTCGTCCTGACCGGCAGTGCCACGGCGGCCCACGCCGACCCGTCCGTCGCCGAGATCGAGCGCCAGATCGACGCCGACTGGAACAAGCTCGAACCGGTCATCGAACGGCACAACGCCACCCGCACCGACCTCGCCGCGAAGCGCAAGCAGGCCGACGCGCTGGCCGCCCGGATCACCCCGCTGGAGCGTCAGGTCGACGCCGCGATGGACAAGGTCAGCGCCCTGGCCGTACGCGCGTACAAGGGCGAGAACGTCTCGACAGTCAACGCGGTGCTGGGCAGCCGGTCGCCCAGCGAGGTGGTCGGCCAGCTGGAAATGCTCGACCGCTTCGCGCACAACCAGCAGAAGGACGTACGTGAGGTGGCCGACCTGCGCGACCAGTTGGCCGCCCAGAAGGCGCCACTGGACGAGATGGTGGCCCAGCTGACCCGCACCGAGGCCCAGCTGGCGGCGAAGAAGAAGCAGATCAACGACGAGATCGACCGCCTACAGAAGCTGCGCCTCAAGGTGTACGGCAGCGGTGGTGGCGGTCCGCTGCGCCCAGCACCCTGCCCGGGTAGCTACCCCGGCGGCGCCGCGGGCACCGCTGTCAAGTTCGCCTGCGCGCAGATCGGCAAGCCCTACGTCTGGGGCGCCGAGGGTCCGAACTCGTACGACTGCTCCGGGCTGATGCTGGCCGCCTGGGCGAAGGCGGGCGTGTCCCTGCCGCACAACGCCGCCGCGCAGAGCCGCGTCACGAAGAACGTCAGCAAGGGCGACCTGCGCCCCGGCGACCTGGTCTTCTACTACAGCGACATCCACCACGTCGGCATGTACGTCGGCGGCGGCTGGGTGGTGCACGCCTCGCAGGCCGGTCAACCGGTCAAGATGAAGAAGGTCGACGACGGCCCGATCCACAGCTACGGCCGCCCGGGCTGACCCTGGGTGACCGGAGGGCCCGTCGCGATCCGGTCGCGGCGGGCCCTCGTCGTTCTGGTCTCAGCGGGTGACCCTCAGCGGGTTGGCCAGGTGCGCCAGTGCTGCCAGGCGCGGCTGGGCGTCGGCCCCCGCTGGCCCTGGTAGCGCGAGCCGTAGACCACCGAGCCGTACGGGTGCTCGGCTGGCGAGGAGAGCCGGAAGATGCAGAGCTGGCCGATCTTCATGCCTGGCCACAGGGTGATCGGCAGGTTCGCCACGTTCGAGAGTTCCAGCGTCACGTGGCCGGAGAAGCCCGGGTCGATGAAACCGGCGGTGGAGTGCGTGAGCAGCCCGAGCCGGCCCAGGGAGCTCTTGCCCTCCAGTCGGCCGGCGAGCTGGTCACCCAGCGAGATGACCTCCAGCGTCGAGGCGAGCACGAACTCCCCCGGGTGCAGCACGAACGGCTCGCCGTCGGGGACCTCGACCACCGACGTCAGGTCGTCCTGCTGCATGGCCGGATCGATGTGGGTGTAGAGGTGGTTGTTGAAGACCCGGAACAGCCGGTCGAGTCGCACGTCGATGCTGGACGGTTGGACCAGGGTGGGCTCGAACGGCTCCAGGCCCAGCGTGCCGGCCTTGATCTCGGAGACCAGGTCGCGGTCGGAGAGCAGCATCGGACCACCATAGCCGCGTTGCCGAAAGTGGCCGGATTCGGTGCCGGTGACCAGCGCGTCGAGGTCGCCGCTCGTACATTTGTTCGATAGAATGCCCGCATGGCTTCCTGGTCCGAATTCGCCGCCGACGAGCCCCGACTCGCCGACGGGATCCGCGTTCTCCTCCAGCAGTACGGGCCGGGCTTCGGCTATCTGGCCACGGTCCGCGCCGACGGCGGGCCCCGCGTCCACCCGGTCTCCCCGGTGATCACCGCCGAGGGGCTGTTCTGCTTCATCATCGACTCTCCCAAGCGCCGCGACCTCGAACGTGACGGCCGTTACGCGCTGCACTCGTTCCCTGCGGAGGAGAGCGACGACGAGGCGTACGTGGCGGGGCGCGCCCGTCCGGTGACCGATCCGGCCCGGCTGGCGCAACTGGCGCAGAGCGCCCGCGCCGAGCCGCAGGTCGACTGGCGGCTCTTCGAGTTCACCGTCGACGTGGCAATGCTCACCCGCCGCGAGCAGCACATCGCCGGCATTCCGGGCCTCGCGCCGGGTCGGCCGGCCGTCCGGGTCTGGCTCGACCCGCACGCCCCGTCGGCGGCCGCCGCCCCACTCGCCGTTCCGCAGCCGCGCCCGACCCGCCTCAGCCGCGACGTCCAGTGCACAGCCGCATGATCGACTCGGTTTCGCTGAAGCCGCGGTGTCCCGGCGCTCCGGATGCCCCGACTTCCAGAAACCCGAGTGGATCAACCCGGGCCGGCCCGGGCGCGCGGTAGGCGAACGCCGCTGCCAGCGGGGGTGCCTGGGTGCACGGGCTCGACGACTCGGGTACAGTGGTGCCGCTTGCGGGTGTAGTTCAATGGCAGAACATCAGCTTCCCAAGCTGACAGTGCGGGTTCGATTCCCGTCACCCGCTCCACCGCGAAGGCCCTGGCCAGGACGTGAGTCCCAGCCAGGGCCTTCGATGCTGTTGCGGCCAGCAGCGCCCGCGGCCGACAAGA
The DNA here is from genome assembly GCF_049841535.1 of Micromonospora sp. DT53. Taxonomy (NCBI): domain Bacteria; kingdom Bacillati; phylum Actinomycetota; class Actinomycetes; order Micromonosporales; family Micromonosporaceae; genus Micromonospora; species Micromonospora sp. DT53. The sequence goes on along the minus strand of NZ_JBNCKM010000002.1, from coordinate 917,688 downwards.
CCGTGAAGGCCCCCAACCCCGGCCGTTCCTGCGTTAACCCCGCTGACCTCCCAGAGCGTTCAAGTGGTGGGAGGTACACACACCATGCAACGACCTCGGGAACTGGCGCCACCGGAAGGCTTCGCCGACTTCGTCGCGGCGCGCTCCGATGCACTGCTGCGTTCGGCCTGGCTGCTCACCGGTGACGCCGGGCGGGCCGAGGACCTGTTGCAGACGGTCCTGGCTGACGTCTGGCGGCGCTGGGCCACGATCAAGAGTGCCGGGCATCCCGAGGCGTACCTGCGCCGAGCGTTGTTCACCACCTACGTCTCCTGGTGGCGGCGGCGCTGGCGCAGTGAGATTCCAAGCCAGCCACCGGACGAGCCCTCCCGTGGCGACATGGCAGGTGAGTCCGCTGACCGGGACGCGGTACGCCGCGCGTTGGCGCGGCTCAGCCGGCAGCAGCGGGCGATCGTGGTGCTCCGCTACGTCGAGGACCTGACGGTGCAGCGGACAGCGGAAGTGCTCGGCTGCTCGCACAACACGGTCAAGGTGCAGGCATTCCGTGCCCTACGGATTCTGCGTACCGATCCGAATCTTGAGCTGTTCGCCGCCTGGAGGTCGAGAAGTGACGCGTGAAGATGAGGACATCAGGCTCCTGTTGACCACCGCCGTGCCCCCACTGACGCCGCCACCAGATCGGGTCGTCAAGGTGGCCAGGCGGGTCCGCCGGCACCGGCAGCGCCTGATCGGGAGCGCCGCGCTCGCCGTTGCCGTGGCCGTTGGGCTGGGCGTCGGAGGGGCGCAGATCCTCACCGATGGCAACCGTGCCCCCTCGATGGCGGCCGATTCCGGCGGACAGGGGCAGTGGACTTCGTGCGTCGAGGCTGCACCGGAGATGGTCAAGCGCGGCTTCAATGTCCGGACCGAGGAGGCAGCCGCCCTGCCCCGCCTCGGCGATGACTTCATCCCCGCCGAAGCCGTCATCTGCCGGCTGGAGCAACGCACTAACGGGGGCGAGGACGTGCTGGTGACGGAACAGCGCAGCGGCGACGCCGCCGCTCTCGCCGCCCTCGCCGCTGTGCTTCGTCTGCCTGACGAGCCACAGAATCCCAACCCCATCTGCAGGGCGAACCTGCAGATGGCACCCTGGCTTGCGCTCGTCGACGCGGAGGGCCGGTGGACACGGCCCGGCATACCGCTCGCTACCTGCCACAACCATCTTCCCGACGCGGTCAGTGAAGCCCTTCGTGCCCTGCCGCTGACCACCGTGGCAACCCATCGGCTCGCCGAGTCGCCCACGGCGGGCTGCGACATGAAAGCGCTGGCGAGGACGAGCGACCCTGAGGCCCGTCCCGGCACCCTGCCGGAGCCGTTCCCCGCCAGGCAGCAGGTCCGCCTCTGCGTTTACGACGTGCCGAAGAGTCAGCAGGGAAGCCGCATGCTAGACGGCGACTTCGCGCACGGGACGGTGCTGCCGGAGGACCGACGGGCAGCGATCGAGGATGCGCTGCGGACGTCCGGGCCGGCGAACCCGTGCCACACCCACGCCAGCCGCTTCGCAGTGCTGAGCCCAAAGACCGGCGGCGGCCCGCACACCTACGTCGAACTCGACGGCTGCCGTCGAGTCACAATGGGAGCCGCTCCTGATCCTGTGATCAACGCGCAGGGCGACGCCGCACTGATCGCGCTGATCGACGAGCCGTGACCTGTCGGGAGGGGCGTCCGGGGCGATCTGCCCAGCGGCCGTGCCTGGAGGTCATGCCGAGACCGCTTGGAGCCCCGTACCAGCCGCCGCTAAGGGTAGGTGCCCAACGGGAACTCACAGACGGTGCGCCACGGGCTCACGTCAGGTGTTCCGGCGATGAGCCGGACCCTGTCGATGGCCGCATTGATCGGCAGGTGCGCGGAGATGGTTTCCGCGGCGTGGCTCAGCACGGGCTTGGCGGCGTCGTGACCGATGGTCAGGTGCGGCACCACATCGCTGTGCGCCCCGGCGTACGGGGGTGCCTCGGGAAACCGTTGCCACACCGCCTCGGTGAGGTCGCGGAAGTGCCGATCTGGCTGTGGAGCAAGCCAGGCGACCGTGTCACCGAACCAGTCGACGTGCGTCAGTACGACGTCGAACCGTGGTATCTCGGCAATGGTTTCGCGCAGCACGGCCAAGGCCTGCTCGTCGATCTGCTGCGGAGGCAGGAACGGGTAGAGCACTGTCACGTGCGCTGGCACGCCCCACGAGGCGGCCCGGTCGAGTGAGACCCGGAACCGACCCACCGCCTCCTCGGCCTCGGGTATCGGCACGATGAGCGCCGTCTGTGTCGGTTCCATGCCCTGCACCCTCCTACTGGTAGTCGGCGAAGACTCGACGCTCCACGCCATCGACGGTGACCTGGCCGCCGTGGGGGAGAATCCACTGCGGTCTGGTGTGGCCGAATGGGACGCCGACGCAGACGACCGCCTCGGGGTTGTAGCGGGTCACCACGTCGACGACCGTGTCGCGCTGCTGCTCGCGTAGCCCTACCCGATCCGCGGCTGGGGGTCGACGGGTGTGGTCGGAGACCGGCGGACGGGCGACCAGGACCGCGTCGACGGCGCTGAGGAAACCGCGTTCACCGAGTGATCGGACGATCCAGCCGACCTCGCGGGCGGGGAGAAGCTCCTCCGACGTCTCGATGACCAGCACCCCGCCGTGCAGGACGTCCGGGGGAAACGGGAAGCGTCCCGCCGTCAGGATCCACTGGATGACCTCCAGGCAGCCGCCCCAGGTGGGGCCGGTGACGGCGCGGCGCGGCCCGTACCAGCTCCACGGCTCTGTCGGTTCGCGCTCCCCGAAGGACCTCAACGCCTGCGGATCTGCCCAGTCGATCCCGACATCCTCGGACTCGCCCGGGTCGGTGATCTCCAGCCGCTCGCCGGTGAGTAACGCCGCTCGCAGCGACCGGGCGTGGATGTCGTCGACGGCCGGCCCGGGGCCGAGGTGCACCTGGGAGGACCCGCCGTAGAAGCTGGCGATGCCGTTACCCCAGAGCCAGTGGTGCAGGTTGGTGTTGTCGCTGGTGCCGAGGAACGGCTTCGGGTCGGCTCGGGCCAGGTCGGCGTCCAGGTGGGGGATGACAGTGATCTGATCCTCGCCGCCGATGACGGCGAGAATGCCACGTACCCGGGGATCCGCGAAGGCGGCGTTGATGTCCGCCGCCCGCGCCGCCGCGCTCGCGCCCACCTGGCGGGTGGTGGGGTATTCGACCGGGACGAGGCCGGTCAGGTCGGCGAGCCGTCGCATGGCCTGCTCGTGGATCTCGGGATAGGCGCCGGCCGCGGCGAAGGACGGCGACAGGACCGCGAGGCGGTCCCCCGGGCGGGCCTTCCGGGGACGGACAAGCTCATGTTCCATGCCGAAATCCAACAGGTGTGCCGGCGAGTGCGCATCTCATTTCGAGCCGGGTTCCTCCGCCCGACAGCCGTCGGCGGAGCGGGCATCGGCGACACGGATGCTTTTCATGTTCATGGCAAGATCTGCCGGGTGCAGGTCGGGATGCTTGGTCCATTCGAGGTTCGCGCGGGCGACGGCACCGTCATCGACGTCCCGGGAGCGCGGCTGCGCGGGCTGTTGACCGCCCTCGCGCTCAACCCGGGCCACGTGGTCCCGAAGGGGACCCTCGTCGACTGGATCTGGGGTGAACACCCGCCCTCCGACGCGGCGAACTCCCTGCACCGCCTGGTTTCCAGGCTGCGGAAGGCGCTGCCGGACGGGTCGATCGAGGGACAGGCGGACGGCTACCGGTTGTCGGTCGAACCCGACGTCGTCGACGCCGTACGGTTCGAACGCCTCCTCGACCAGGCTCGTGGTGACGAGGGCCCGCAGCGGGTACGGCGGCTGCGCGAGGCCCTCGATCTGTGGCGCGGTGCGGCGATGCAGGACGTCGGTCTGGTCGACAGCGCGGCGCTCGACGCGGCGGTCACCCGGCTCGACAGGCTGCGTCTGACTGCCCTGGAGGATCGCTTCGACGTGGAGGTCGGCCTCGGCCACGGGCCGGAGCTGGTCGCGGAGCTGACCGACCTGGTGGCCGCGCACCCGGTGCGGGAACGGCTTGTTCTCGGGTTGATGCGGGCCCTCGCCGCCAGCGGCCGCGACAACGAGGCGCTGCTGGTGTATCAGCGCACGAGCGAGGCCCTGGCCGACGCGCTGGGCGTCGACCCCTCGCCGGAACTCTCGGCGTTGCACGTCGCGCTCCTGCGGGGGGAGGTGCGACAGCGCGAGGAGAGCCGGAAGACCAACCTTCGTGCCGAGTTGAGCAGCTTCATCGGTAAGGACGAGGCCGTCGCCGAGGTCGGCGCACTCATCGCCGCACATCGGCTCACCACCCTGATCGGGCCGGGTGGCTCCGGGAAGACCCGGCTGGCCACGGAGACCGCGCGCAGAATGCTCGACGACCTGCCGGACGGTGCCTGGCTGGTCGAGTTCGCCGCCATCGGCGCGGACGGTGACGTGGTGCAGGCGACGCTCGCGGGGCTCGGACTCCGGGATGCTCTGCTCGGCGACGCACCGAGCATGGAGTTGGTCGACAGGCTCGTCGCCGCGATCCGCGAGCGGGAGGCGTTGCTGATCCTGGACAACTGCGAGCATGTGATCGAGTCGGCGGCGGTGCTCGCTGACCGGCTGCTCGGGGAGTGTCGGCGACTGCGGATCCTCGCGACGAGCAGGGAACCGCTCGGCATCACTGGTGAGGCGCTCTGGCCGGTTGCGCCGCTGGCCCTGCCGGACGTCGACGCCGACCCCGGCGAGATCGAAACCTCTCCCGCTGTCCGGTTGTTGCGGGACCGAGCGGGTGCGGTGCGGAGGGATCTGACGGTCGACGCCTCGACGTTGTCGACGATGGCGCGGATCTGTCGGGCGCTGGACGGGATGCCGCTGGCAATTGAACTGGCTGCCGCCAGGTTGCGCACCATGTCCATCGACCAACTCGCCACGCGGCTCGACGATCGGTTCCGCCTGCTGACCGGCGGCAGCCGTACCGCGCTGCCCCGGCACCGGACGCTGCGCGCGGTGGTCGACTGGAGTTGGGAGCTGCTCACCGACGAGGAACGGGCGGTCCTGCGCAGGCTCTCGGTGTTCTCGGGCGGGGTGAGCCTGGAAGCGGCCGAACGGGTCTGCGCCGGCGACGAGGTCGGGCAGGCGGATGTGCTCGAACTGGTCACCGCGCTGGCCGAGAAGTCGCTGCTGGTTGCCGAGGGCGACGAGACTCTGCGCTACCGGATGCTCGGCACGATCAAGGAGTACGCCGCGCACCGCCTCGTCGAGGCGGGCGAATCGGACCTGGCGCGCCATGCGCATCTGACGTACTTCACCGAGCTGGCCGAGACCGCCGAGCCGCAGCTTCGCCGCGCGGACCAGGTGAAATGGCTCGCCACTCTCGAAGTCGAGCACGACAACATCGGTTCCGCGATGCGTGGTGCTCTCGCCGCCGGCGAAGCCCTCGCGGCCATGCGATTGGCCGCGGGTGCCGGCTGGTACTGGTGGCTCGGTGGCCACCGCACCGAAGGCATGGAGTTGATCACGGCGGCTACCCAGACGCCTGGTGAGGTCAGCGACGAGATCCGGGCCACGGTGTACGCGCTCGTGGTGCTCTTCGTGAACTCGGGTCCGGGCGACGAACGCCAGGCGGCGGAGTGGATCCACAAGGCGTACGAGTTCAGCCAGCGCTCTCACTCCGGTCACCCGGGGACGGCGCTCGTCGTTCCGTTGGAAAGCATGTTGCAGGACCCCGGCGCTGTCCTTTCCGCATGGGAACCGCTGCTGGACGAACAGGATCCCTGGGTACGCGCACTGGCCCGGTTGCAACTCGGCAAGATGCGGATCATCTTCGGCCAGGACGACCAGGAGGTGGACGCCTATCTCGTGGCGGCGCTCGCCGAGTTCCGGGCACTCGGCGAACGGTTCGGGATCTCATTCGCCCTGACCGAGCTGGCGGAACTGATCGCCGTACGCGGTGAGTTCGCCGGTGCGTGCGAGCACTACGAAGAGGCGGCCGTGGTCGTCACCGAGGTCGGCACCGTCGAGGACATCATCCGGATACGGTCCCGGCAGGCTCAGCTGTACTGGTTGCTTGGCGATGAGGAGTCCAGCGCCGCCGCCATGGCCGAGGCGCGGCGATGGGCGGCGCGGGTCACGTGGCCGGGTGCGTTGGCCGTGCTGGCCCTGTCACAGGCGGAACTCGCTCGCTGGAGTGGCGATGCCGACGAGGTGGCCCGGCAGGTAGGTGTCGCGACGACCCTGTTGCGCGACGAGGCGAAGCAGGCGCACATCCGCGTGGTGACACACGACCTGCTCGGTTATGTCGCGGACGATCTCGGTGCGGCGCGCGGACACTTCTCCTCGGCCTGCGAGGCGGCAGCCGAGACGGGGCAGGCACCCTCGATCGCGCGGGTACTCGTCGGCGTCGCGGACCTGGCGGTGCGCCATGAGCAGTACGAGCACGCCGCCCGGCTGCTCGCCGCCAGCACCGCTGTGCGCGGACGGCAGGATCATTCCCAGCCGGATGTGGCCCGGCTAGAGCAGGAAGTACGGCGCCGCCTCGGCGAAGTGAGATTCGCGGAGGCGGCGCGGGAGGGCAGTCGGACGGACTGGAATCGGTTGGTCGCGGTCACGCTCGCTTCGTGAACGTGGAGCGTGCCCAGAGGTATCCGACGAGGGCGATGCCGACGCACCAGACGAGGGCGGGGATCACGTCACCGCTGGACGGCGTGCCGTTGAGGAACCCGCGCAGAGTCTCGATGATCGGCGTGAAGGGCTGGTATTCCGCGAACTCCCGCAGCCCGGGCCCCATCTTGTCCGCCGGCACGATCGCGCTGCTGAAGAACGGCAGCATGACCAGCGGCACGGAGGCCAGCCCCGCCGTTTCCGGCGACTTCGCCGAGAGCCCCAGGGCGACCGTGAGCCAGCCGGCGGCGAAGCCGAGCAGCACGATGATGCCGATCGCGCCGAGCCAGCCGAGGAGGCTCGCCGACGGGCTGAATCCGAGCAGGAAAGCCACCCCGACGAGGGCCGCGATGGCGACCAGGTTGGTCAGCACGCTGGCGACGACGTGACCGGTCAGCACCGCACCGCGGGAGACGTGCATGACTTTGAACCTGTTGATGATGCCCTTGGTCATGTCGGAGTTCACAGCCGTCGCGGTGGCCCCCAGCCCGTAGCAGACGGCCAACAGCATCAGCCCGGGAGTCGCGTAGTCGATGTAGTCGACACCGACGTTGAAGGCGTCGCCGAACATGTACACGAACATCAACATGATCACGATCGGCATCAGGACCGCGTTGAACACCGAGGTCGGGTTCCGGGCGATGTGCTTGAAGTTGCGACGCAGCATGACGATCGAGTGGGACTTGGCGCTCATTTCGCGGAAACCTCCTGGGTGCGGCTGCCCGTCAGGGCGAGGAAAACGTCGTCGAGGTCCGGCGTCTGCACGGAGAACCCCTCGGCGCTGATCGCGTACTCGTCGAGACGGTCCAGCAGGGCCCGCAGCGAGGCCGTTCCGCCATCGCTGGGAACCCGCAGGGCCAGCGCCTCGTCGTCCCGGGTGGCGTCGGTGAGCACCCGGGCGGCCGCGTCGAGTTCGGCGACGGTGGTGAACCGGAGCCGGACGTGAGTGCCGGGGATCTGGCGCTTGAGCTCGTCGGGTGTGCCCTGGGCGACCAGGCGTCCCTGGTCGAGGACGGCGATCCGGTCGGCGAGCTGATCAGCTTCCTCCAGATACTGGGTGGTGAGGAAGATCGTTACGCCGTCGGCCACCAGGTCCCGGATGATCGACCACATCGTGCGGCGGCTACGTGGGTCGAGGCCCGTCGTCGGCTCGTCGAGGAAGATGATCCGCGGGTCGCCGACGAGCGTCATCGCCAGATCCAGCTTGCGGCGCATACCACCGGAATAGGTCGACACCGGCTTCCGCGCTGACTCCACCAGATCGAACCGCTCCAACAGCTCCGTGACGACCCGGCTGCCGTCCTTGCCGGGAACCTGGCTGAGATCCACCATCAGCTGCAGGTTCTCTCGGCCGGTCAGCAGCTCGTCCACCGCCGCGAACTGACCTGTGACACCGATCGCCGCCCGTACCGCCTTGGCCTGGGTGGCGGCGTCGTGCCCTGCGATGCGTACGGTCCCACCGTCGGCCTTCACCAACGTGGTCAGCACGTTCACCGTCGTCGTCTTGCCCGCCCCGTTCGGACCGAGCAGGGAGAAGATCGTGCCGGCAGGGACATCCAGATCGATGCCATCGAGCACGACCTTGTCCTTGTAGGCCTTCCGCAGCCCGGAGACTGCAATCGCTGAACTCGTCATGCAACTACCATCAGCGCCCGGACTGTCACCCCTCTGACACGGCCCTGACACGGCCACTGACACCGGTGTCGGGAGAGGTTGCCGGCGGTGCTGGTGCTCCGGCACCGGCTAATGTCCGGCGTGGAGGTGCCCGTGTTCACCGAAGCCTTTCCGATCGTGACGACACCTGACCTGCCACGACTCATCACGTTCTACCGGGACGTGGTCGGCTTCGAGCTGACCTATCGGTTCCCGGACGAGGGCGCCCCGGAGTTCGTCGCCCTCCGGTTGGGCAGCAGCGAGCTCGGCCTGGCCGCCGACCCGGAGGCTGGCGAGCCGGCCGACTCGCATCGCTGGGAGTTGTGCGTCTACGCCGACGACTGCGACGCAGCCGTGGGCGCGCTGCGTACGGGTGGGGCGACAGTCACCGAGGAGCCGGTCGACCAGCCGTGGGGTGAGCGGTCCGCGCGGGTCACCGACCCCGATGGCAACCGGTTGCTGGTGCTGGCCCGGCTGTAGCCGTCCGTTCCGGTGCGGTGCGCGGTCATCGTCTCCAGAACAGGAGGTGGGTGACTCCGCTGGGGCTGGGCACCGACTCGAGGTGGAAGCGATCGAGCAGTTCGTCGGGGCTGTCCCACAAACGCTCACCCCGTTCGAGGTCGACGGGCGCGACGGCGATGTGCATCGTGTCGACCAGGTCGGCCTCGAGGAACTCGCGGATGGTCGCGACCCCACCACCGAGGCGTACGTCCCGACCGGCGGCTGCCTGCCTGGCCTGGGCCAGCGCCTCGGTCGGGCTGGCGTCGCGGAAGTGGAACGTGGTGTCGGACAGGCTGAACGACGGACGTTCGTGGTGGGTGAGCACGAAGACCGGCGTGTGGAACGGCGGGTTGTCCCCCCACCATCCCTGCCAGTCGTGGTCCTCCCAGGGGCCACGTTGGGGGCCGAACTTGTTGCGACCCATGATCTCCGCGCCGATGTTGCACTCGGCGTCGCGGGTCAGGTAGTCGTCCAGGCCCCGGGTGCCACCCGGCTCGGTGCGATACACGAAGCTGGCGGTGGCGGCCCGCCAGGAGAACAGCGGCGTGGGGTCCGCGTGACCGAAGGGCCGTTCCAGGCTCTGCCCCTCGCCGGTCCCGAACCCGTCACGCGAAACGTTGAAGCACTGCACCCGCAACAGTTGCGGCATGGTGTCTCCTCCTTCCTTCGATGGGCCGTGGGTCAGTTCGCGGTCACCGTCGGGCCGCCTCCGCTGCCCCGGTCGTCGAGCACGAGCGGGGCGCGACCGCGCACCGCGTACCGGATGTGGGTCACCTGTGGGGTGGCAAGGACCCGGGTCGGCGTCAGCCCGACCCCTTCCCGGTCGCCCAGGTCGAGGTCCGCGTCGAAGAGCCGCAGGCCGGTGCCGAGCACGACAGGTACGACGTGCAGCTCCAACTCGTCGAGCAGGCCGGCCTTGAGCACCTGCCGTACCAGGCTGCCGCCCCCGGCCACGGCGACATCCTTGCCGCCGGCCACGGCGCGCGCCTGCTCGACGGCGCTGGCCACGCCTTCGGTGACGTAGGTGAAGCTGGTGCCTCCTCCCCTCAGCAGCGGCTGGCGGGGGCGGTGGGTGACGACGAAGACCGGTGCGCGAAACGGCGGCTCCGCACCCCAGGGGATCTCACCCCCGTCGGCCATCCGGCGTCCCATCACGTACGCGCCGGCCGCGCCGAACGACTCGGCGATCACCTCGGAGTTGGTGTCCTGCTCGCCACCGGCGAAGCCCTGCCGTTCGCGCCAGGCGGCGGCCTCGGTGGCCCATCGGGTGACCCGGAAGAACTTGGCGCTCTCCGCCGAGTCCATCCAGTCGCCGTTCCCGTCGAACTGTGGGCCGGCGTAGAAGCCGTCCACCGATACCGACAGCTGTGCGGTCACCTTCGTCATCGCGCCTGGTCCTCTCCTCGGGCGTCACCCCGTCCGGGTGCCGCTCCCGGAGGGGTCGGAGCGGATCGCGATGCCCCTACCGGAGGGAAGTGTGACCTGCGTCACTCGACGGCTCGGCCAGGTACCACGTTCCGGCGTGTTCCGGGTCGCGCGACCAACGCAGCCGGGGCTTCTCCTCCGGGCGCGGGCTCCAGTCCCGGTATGGCGCAAGGGCCACCCGCCAGGCGATCACCGTGAAGACGTAGATGCCCGGCCCGACCAGCCAGAGCAGGGCGTCACGTCGCCGGTAGGAGGCGTACGGCGCGAGCCATGCGGTCGCCGCCATCGGCACCGCGAGCGCGGCGAGGTCGGCCAGCGGCCCGCGGCCGAACCGGGACCCGATCAACTCGCGGAGAACGAGGGACGGAACGACCACCCCGACCAGCAACGCCACCGTGCGGATCATGCGGAGCCGGCGCGTCCGGCGATCCGGCGATACGCGGGCGGCAGGTGCTTCGGTGGACATCCCCGGAGAGTACGGGCTGGCCACAGCCGTGGATCTAGAACTTCCGGTCGGCGATCGCCGCGACGGCACGGTAGCCAAGGTCGAGCGACGGTGGTGCCCCGGACGTGGCCGTGATGCCAGGGGGTGGGCGTCCGGTCCGACTAGGGTGGCGATCATGCGGATTGGCATCGTGATCCTGCCGGACCAGCGGTGGGCGGAGTCGCAGCGTCGCTGGCGGCAGGTCGACGAGTGGGGCTTCGACCACGCCTGGACGTACGACCACCTGGGTTGGCGTGACCTGGTCGACGGCCCGTGGTTCGACTCGATGGCCACGCTGACCGCCGCCGCAACGGTGACCTCGCGGATTCGGCTCGGCACACTCGTGGCGTCGCCGAACTTCCGGCACCCGGCCGCGTTCGCCAGGCAGATCACCACGGTGGACGACGTGTCCGCCGGCCGGCTGCTGCTCGGTCTGGGCGCGGGCGGCATCGGCTTCGACTCGGCGGTGCTGGGCGGTGAGACGCTGCCGCCGCGTCAGCGGGTCGACAGGTTCGCCGAGTTCACCGAGTTGTTGGACCTGATCCTGCGGGAGGACGGCACCACCTGGCGTGGCGACTGGTTCGCCGCGGTGGATGCCCGCAACAACCCCGGCTGCGTGCAGCAGCCTCGGGTGCCGTTCGTGGTGGCTGCCAACGGGCCACGGTCGATGCGGTTGGTGGCCCGCTTCGGGCAGGGGTGGGTGACCACCGGCACCGGTGACGACAACGACCTGGCGGGTTGGTGGGCAAGCGTGTCGGCGCTGTCCGCGCGGATGGACCGGACCCTGGACGAGGCCGGCCGCGATCCGGCCAGCCTGGACCGCTACCTCTCGCTGGACGCGGCACCGGTCTTCTCACTCGGCAGCGCGCAGTTCTTCGCCGACCAGGTCGGCCGGGCCGCCGAGCTGGGCTTCACCGACGTGGTGACGCACTGGCCGCGCGCCAGCAGTTGGTACGCCGGTGACGAGGCCGTCCTGGTGGACGTGGCGACGCGGTTGCTGCCACAACTACGCGGCTGAGGCTGCCGCACCAGCCCGGCTGGAGGCCACCGCGTCAGGTGCCGAGGTCGCCGCTGGCCACACCGCCCTCGCCGCCGGAGACCAGCCGGAAGCGGAGGCAGACGATCGGGGTGTCGCCGTCGACAGGTGTGCCGAGCCGCGCCCAGTAGGCCGAGTGCCCGGCCCGCCACTCCTCGATCGAGCGGTCACCCTCGCCCTCGGCGCGGGCGAAGTCCCACGGCACGTCGGCGAAGCGGACCACCTCGACTCCGGTGACCTCCACGACGCCGGCCAGTGCGTTGTCGTCGACAAGGGCCAGGCGTTCGCCGACGTGCTCCAACTCCTCGCCCTCCGCCGCGTACTCGGCGAGCCGGCCGGCCGTCGCGGTCTTCACACCGGCCAGCACCAGGGTGTTGAGGGTTGCCCGCAACTCGCCGGGGGTGCCGAGGGCGAGGGCGCGCAGTTCACCTATCCGAGGCCACATCCTGCCGAGGCTAGGCCAGCACGGCCCGGTCCGCCGCCGCAATTCGCGTCGCCCCGCTCAGATCAGTTGGCCGGCGTAGCCGGGTGCGGTGAGGAGCCGGTCGTCGCCGCTGACGGCGTGGGCGTCGAGCACCGCGTCGGCCAGCTTCACCACGTGCTCGTCGCCGTGCCGGGCCGCGCGGGCGAAGACCTCCGCCGGGGTCGCGGGGGTCACTGTCGGTGGCGCGATGCCGTCCGTTGGGGCGTACACCGAGGTCATGGCCGCCGTCGCGGCCCAGGCCGCGGCGAAGCTCGGCGCCCACAACCCACGGTCCAGTGCCGGCAGGGTACGCAGCACGGCGGTCGGCGCGGTCACCGCGTGCACAAGCATGACCGGCTCGGCGTGCCCGAAGCGCAGGTAGTCCAGGCTGGCCCGGTACACGAGCGAGGTGAGCCCGCGCTCCGCCTCGGCCGGGTTCCGCGCGGGGCGCACCGTCGTGAGCGCCGGCTGCCATCGGGGTACGCCAGGCAGCCGGACCAACCGATCCCGGACGCCCCCGGTCTGGTCGTCGATCCGGGGCAGCCCGGCCAGCGCGGCGTCCACGTCGATGTCGTCAGTGCCTGGCAGGTCCGGATCGCCGGTGAGTAGCCGGTCAGCGCCGGGGACCGGCTGCCAGCGGGACGCCCAGTAGCCGAGGGCCTGGCTCAGCTCGGTGAGCCGCTGTCGGTTCTCGCCGTCCAGGTCGAGCGCGCGTACGGCGTGCCCGACCCGGATCACACCGTGTGTGGCACCGGCGGCGATGCCTGGCAGCAGCCGGGGCCACCAGGTGCCGAGCACCTCGCGCCACGGGCGTTCGCGCAGTTGCCTGTCGAAGTACGTCAGCCAGTCACCGGCCCGCTTCACATCGCCCAGCGCCGCCCGCCAGTCGTCGATGGGGTGCAGGCCCCGGGGCACCTCGTCGAGTCGGCCGAGGTAGCCGTCGAGCCAGCGGTGCACCCGTGACTGGTGCCCGTGTCGAACCAACGCCTCGACGGCCATCGGCCCGTGGTTGGACAGCCAGCCCTGGAATTCGGGGCCGGTGCGGTGCAGCCGCTCGTACGCCTCGTCGAGGATCCCGTCATTCATTCACCGATCGTCGATGTTCAACCTCGGTTGAAGTCAACCCGGTAGGTCCGTCGCTCTTATCAGGCCGGTGATCCGTAGGTCGACCGCGACGCCGGGCGGGCAGTCCACGGCCACCACGGCGGTGCCCAGCACCTCGGCGCCCCGGGCGGCGCAGATGTCGTAGAGCGCGCGAAGCTGCGCACCGGTCCGCACCCAGTCGTCCACCACCAGCACCCGGTCGGCGGGGCCGAGGTGCCGGTCCCGTACGGCGAGGTCGACCCGTCGGCCCCGGTAGTCAGGTGGGCTCTGCGCCCAGGTGAGCGGCCCGGCCGGCAGCCGCCCGTCCCCGGGTTTGTGGGCGGCCACGAAGCCGACCCCGAGGGCGGTGGCGGCCAACGGCCCGAGCAGTAGCCCGGTGACGGCCGGCGCGAGCACCACAGTGGGTCGGGCGGCACGGTACGGCGCCACCAGGGCCGGCCCCAGCTCGGCCAGCACCGCCGGGTCCCGCCACCAACCGGAGATGTCGCTGACCAGGTGACTGGTGCCCGGGCCGGGGTCGATCCACCGAAACAGGGTGGCCAGGCGTTCGGTCAGCTCAGCGGGCATCCGCTCATCCTGCGGCACGGACGGTGGGCGTGGCGGCACCTGGGCCACCCGGCCCACCCCGGGTCGGATGATCGGCTACACGTACCTGTGCAAATACGGGCATACCACCATGATCACGTTGACTTCGGAAGTGCTTCTCTCGTTACGGTCCGACCCGGTTTGTTCAGACGACGAAAGGACCGGGCCGGTGGCAGCCAAGCACTCCCGTACCCGCATCTTCTCCTCCCCGGCGGGCATCGTGGCCACCGCGGCGGTCGGCGTCGCCCTCGCGGTCGGGGGCACGGTCGGTGCCGTGCAGTTGGCGTCCGGCTCCGACCAGCCGGGGCAGACGGCTCTCGACCTCACCCCGACCACTGTCGCGAGCAGCCTCACCCCCAGCTCCCCGGCCCCGAGCGCCAGCGCCTCGCCGACCGCGACCGCCAGCCCGTCGGCGACCCGGTCGCAGGCCGCGTCCCGGGGCAAGGAGCGCACCGCGTCGCCGAAGCCGAAGCCGAAGCCGACCGCCAAGAAGACGACTGCCGCGGCGAAGGTGCTGGAGAGCGGCTCGTGCGGCGCCTCGTTCTACTCCGACGGACAGCTGACCGCCAACGGCGAGTCGTTCAACCCCGGCGCGCTGACCGCCGCGCACAAGACACTGCCGTTCAACACCAAGGTCCGGGTGACCAACCCGGCCAACGGCAAGTCGGTGACGGTGCGGATCAACGACCGCGGCCCGTTCATCGAAGGCCGCTGCCTCGACCTCTCCCGGGCCGCCTTCGCCACCATCGCCTCGGTCGACGTGGGTGCGCTCACCGTCCGCTACGAGGTCCTCGGCTGACCGGGACTGGCGACGCCGATTCGGCCGGCCGACTGGGCCGGCCGGACAGAACCTCCTCGGACGACGGGTCAGGTTCATTCACCGGTTCACGTGGATCAGGCAAACTGTCAGTCGTACCCACGCGACTCCTCCAGTCGGGCCGTCGCCCGCTGAGCCCCGGATCCCGCGCCGGCCTCGGCGCGGCCCTCGGTCTGCTCGCGATCGTGTCGGCGGTGGAGGCGGCGGACGGCCGCAAGGTGCACTACGTCGCGCTCTTGGTGGCCGCGCCGATTCTCGCCGCCGCCCTGGCGTCCTGGCTGGTCGTCCTGGGGGTGGGCGTCGCGGCGACACTGATCGGTGCCGGCTTCGCGCTGATCGCGCCGAAGGCCTCGTTGGTCACCTCGGTCAACGTTGTCGCGGTCGCGCTCGCCACCGGGTTGGCCGTGGCGGTGGCGTGGGTTCGGCAGCGGCAGGCCGAGCGGATCGTCGAGCTGACCAAGCTCGCCTCGGTGGCCCAGCAGGCGGTGTTGCGCCCGCTCGGGCCGCAGGTCGGCACGCTCTCGGTCGCGGGACGCTACATCTCCTCCACGGCGACGGCCGAGATCGGCGGCGACCTGTACGAGGCGATCGACACCCCCTACGGCGTGCGGATGATCATCGGTGACGTGCGCGGCAAGGGGCTGGACGCGGTCCGGCTGGCCAGCATCGTCCTCGGTTCCTACCGACACGTGGCGTACGAGCGGGCCGACCTGCGGGCCGTCGTCGCCGACCTGGACCGCGCGGTGGCCCGCAACGTCGGCGACGAGGACTTCGTCACGGCGGCACTTGTCGAGGAGCGTGGCGGCACCCTCACGATCGTCAACTGCGGGCATCCGCCGCCGCTGCTGCTGCGCCGAGGTGCGGTGATCCCGCTGGAACCGCCGGCCCCGGCGCCTCCGCTCGGGTTCATGCCTGTGGTCCGGCCCCGGGTCGAACGCCTGGAGCCCGGGGACCGGCTGCTGTTGTTCACCGACGGCCTCGGCGAGGCGCGGCGCGACGGCGAGTTCTTCCCCACCGCCGACCGGGCCTGGCGACTGCTCGGCCACGGCACCGTCGCCGACGGGCTGGCGTCGCTGGAGACCGCCCTGGTCGAGTGGGTCCACGGTCGGCTCGACGACGACATCGCGCTGGTCCTCATGGAGTACGTCGGTGCTCGTACCGGCGCGGCCGTGGCCGTCCCGAGCTGGGAGGTCGGTGCCGCCGAGAGCTGAGCGGCCGAACGCGCCGGCAGATGTGTAATTGCCGTCACTTGGGTGATCCGCTTGTCGCTGCCTACCCGCGAGTAATACAGTCGGGGTTACTGATCGGTAACACCTGTCCGGAAGCGGGGCCAGCGAGCATGACCCACTACAAGAGCAACCTCCGGGATCTCGAGTTCAACCTCTTCGAGGTCTTCGGGGCGGACCGGGCGTTCGGCCAGGAGCCGTACTCGGATCTCGACACCGACACCGCCCGCAGCTTCCTCGCTGAGGTCGACCGCCTCGCCCGCGAGGATCTGGCCGCCAGTTACACGGACAGTGACCGCAATCCGCCGGTCTTCGACCCGGCGACGCACACCGCGCCGCTGCCGGAGTCGTTCAAGAAGTCCTACCAGGCATTCATGGACTCCGAGTTCTGGCGCCTGGACCTGCCGCCGGCGCTGGGCGGCACCAACGCGCCGCGCGCCCTGTGGTGGGCGCTCGCCGAGCTGGTGCTCGGCTCGAACGCGCCGGTCTGGATGTACGCCTCCGGCCCGTCCTTCGCGCACGTGCTGCACGTCGAGGGCAACGAGCGGCAGAAGAAGTGGGCCAAGCTCTTCATCGACAAGCAGTGGGGCTCCACGATGGTGCTCACCGAGCCGGATGCCGGCTCGGACGTGGGCGCGGGCCGCACCCGGGCGATCCAGCAGCCCGACGGCACCTGGCACATCGAGGGCGTGAAGCGCTTCATCACCTCGGGTGAGCACGACCTGAGCGACAACATCGTGCACTACGTGCTGGCCCGTCCGGTCGGTGTGGAGGGTGCCGGTGGCCCCGGCACCAAGGGCCTGTCGCTCTTCGTGGTGCCGAAGTTCCACTTCGACGAGACCACCGGCGAGTTGGGCGAGCGCAACGGCGTCTACGCCACGAACGTCGAGCACAAGATGGGCCTGAAGGTCTCCAACACCTGCGAGGTGACCTTCGGCGAGCACGGCGTACCGGCCAAGGGTTGGCTGCTGGGCGACCGGCACGACGGCATCCGGCAGATGTTCATGATCATCGAGTACGCCCGGATGATGGTCGGCACCAAGGCCATCGCCACCCTCTCCACCGGCTACCTCAACGCCCTCGAGTACGCGAAGAACCGGGTGCAGGGCGCCGACCTGATCCAGCAGGCCGACAAGACCGCCCCCCGGGTCACCATCACCCACCACCCGGACGTACGCCGCTCGCTGCTGCTGCAGAAGTCGTACGCCGAGGGTCTTCGCGCCCTGGTCCTCTACACCGCCACCTGGCAGGACAAGGTCGCGCTGGCCGAGGCTGCCGGCGACGAGAAGGCCACCAAGCTGGCCAAGCGGGTCAACGACCTGCTGCTGCCGCTGGTCAAGGGCGTCGGTTCGGAGCGGGCGTACGAGTTGCTCGGGCACGAGGCCCTGCAGACCTACGGCGGCTCCGGGTTCCTCCAGGACTACCCGCTGGAGCAGTACGTCCGCGACGCCAAGATCGACACCCTGTACGAGGGCACCACCGCCATCCAGAGCCTCGACCTGATCTTCCGCAAGATCGTTCGGGACAACGGCAAGGCGCTGCTCGCGGTCTCCGGCGAGATTCAGGAGTTCATCTCCTCCGAGGCGGGCAACGGCCAGCTCAAGGAGGAGCGGCAGGCGCTCGGCAAGGCGCTGGCCGAGATCCAGAACATCCTCGGCGTGCTCACCGGCTGGCTGGGCGAGGCGCAGGGCGGCGACACCCGCGCCCTCTACAAGGTCGGGCTGAGCAGCCGCCGGTTCCTGCTGGCGATCGGCGACCTGGTGGTCGGCTGGCTGCTCCAGCGGCAGGCCGACGTGGCACTGACGGCGCTGGCCGGTGAGGTCTCCGCCAGCGACAAGGCGTTCTACACAGGCAAGGTGGCCGCTGCCCGGTTCTTCGCCCGTGAGGTGCTGCCCCGCATCGGCGCCGACCGCCGGATCATCGAGGGCGCCGACCTCGACATCATGGACCTCCCGGAAGAGGCCTTCTAGGTCCTGTTTCATGAGGGCGGTCGAGCCGAGGCGGAGTCCGGGCGGCGATCCGGCAAGGCGCGGTTTCGTCCGGATACCGGTGTTGTATCCGAACGAAACCGCAACGCCGCCGGTCGTCGTCCGGGCCCGCCGCAGGCCGGCCAGTTCCTGTGAAACAGGACCTCGGTCCTGTGCTGGGTCGCACCACCCGGCACCGGCGGCCGGCGGGGCATGTCTGCCCCGTCGGCCGTCGCCGTCTCATCCCGGCGGCGGGCAGGTATTCGCCGAGCCCGGCCGGGTATGCCGGTGCCGTGGCGGGTAACCGTCGCCTGACCTGGAAAGGGAACGCCCAGAGCCACCGCACGGGGGAGTGCAGCGCACATGGGTGTAGGAAGCGGTATTTTTCTCATCGCGATCGGCGCGATTCTGACCTTCGCGCTGAGAGCCAACGTCTGGTGGATCGACGTACGCGCGGTCGGTTGGGTGTTCATCCTGGCCGGGCTGGCCGTACTGCTGACCACTGTCTGGTTCTGGCAGGACCGCCGCAAGCGGGCCCGAACCCTCATCGTGGAGGAGAACCGGCTGTCTCATCCGACGGCGATGATGCCGCCGCCGCCGGACCCGCCGCCGCCAACCGCGCCGCCGTCCTGATCCCCGGACGCCGGGACGCGTACCCCTGAGCCACCTGCCGATCGACGGCGGGTGGCTCAGTCGCGAGCGGTGTGCCGGGCCGTGAGCGGCGCTCCCGCCCTGCTCAACTCGGCCCAGCCGAGCGGGCAGCGGTGCACCGCCAGCTCGGCGGTGCGCAACCCCTCCTCGTCGACGCCGTCAGGATCGAGGAGCGCGGAGAGCAGCGATATGCCGGGATTGTGGGCGATGAGCAGCGCCGTGCGGGCCGCCGGATCCACCGTGCGAACCAACGACAACAACTCCTCGGGGTGCGCGTCGTACGCGCCCGGCTCATAACGGACGGTCGGGCGAGGACCGGTCGGGCCGCCCTCCGGCGGCGAACCGGTCATCCCCATCGCCACCCCGTGCCAGGTCTGCCGGGTACGGCGAGCCGTCGAGCAGATCACCACGTCGGGCAGCAGCCCGTGGTGCGCCAACCAGGCCCCGGCCGCAGCCGCGTCGGCGTTCCCGCGTGCGCTGAGCGGCCGCTCGGCGTCGTCCGCCGCGTCGCTGCCCTGTTCGGCCTTCGCGTGCCGCAGCAACACCAGTGTCCGTGTGTCCGGGTCGGCGTCCGTCATGTCCCCAGCTTGCCCGATTGGCGATCTCCGTGCCGGGGTAAGTCGATGGATGCCGCACCCCTACCGACGGCCGCGGCGCGACGTACGCCAGGTTAGAGCCGAGGAGCGAGACATGGGCATTGGTGGCAGCATCTTCTTGATCGCGTTAGGCGCGATCTTCGCGTTCGCAGTGGAAGCCGACCTGGGCTGGCTGGACCTGGCCGTCGTCGGCTGGGTGCTGATGCTCGCCGGCGTCGCCGGCCTGCTCGCCACCCTCTACTTCTGGAGCAGCCGCCGCCGCACGGTGGTCGCCGCACCGGTACGCGAGGATCGCGTGGTGGCCGACCGGGTCGTGCCGGTCCAGGACGACCAGGTCATGCGGGAGTACCGCGAGGTGCGTCGGCCGGGCCGACCGGTCTGATCCTCGCTCACGCACTCCGGGGTCCCGCAGCGTCGCGGGACCCCGGCTCGCGTTCCGCCCCGCCTCGTGCGTGCCCGCCCGAGGGCCGCCACCCCGCCAAGATCCGCGCATGTTCAGGGAAGTTGCTGTCTGAGGGCGCGTTGGAGCAGCAGTTTCCCCGAAGTTGCGCAGGTCTTGGGTTGCGGCCCGTTCCCGGAGCGCGGTGATCGGCCGGAGACCATGCTCAAGCGCGGACGGCTGTTCGCCAACCGGCACCAGGCACCACCTCGCCGATCATGGAGTTGTGGTGGGCAACAAAAGGCCCGCGAATGGCCAAAACGGGCACCACAACTCCATGATCGGCGGGATCTGGACTCGCCCTGTTCGGCGATCTTGCAACTCTGTTGCGACGCGACAGGGATTCCGGCCGTATCGACGGAAACTGCAAGATCGGCGCGGGCTGTTGGGTCAGGCGAACAGCGCGAAGTAGATCGCGATGTGGTGACAGAGCGCCGCCAGCAGCGTGCAGGAGTGGAAGAACTCGTGGTGGCCGAAGACGGTCGGCCACGGATTGGGTCGGCGCAACGCGTAGAAGACCGCGCCGACGCTGTAGATCGCGCCGCCGATGATCAGCAGCACCAGCGCCGCGACGCCGCCCCCGTGCAGGATCTCCGGCAGCATGGCCACCGCCACCCAGCCCAGCGCCAGGTAGAGCGGCGCGGACACCCAGCGCGGCGCGTGCAGCCACACCACCTTGACCGCCACGCCGGCCAGCGCGCCGCCCCAGACCAGGGCCAGCATCACTGTGGCCGGCCGGGGCGCGAGCAGCATCGCGCAGAGCGGTGTGTACGTGCCGGCGATGAACACGAAGATCATCGAGTGGTCCATCCGGCGCATCACCTGGTAGCCGCGCTCCGACCACACTCGACGGTGGTACAGGGCGCTCGTGCCGAAGAGCCCGCAGACCGTCAGACTGTAGATGAGGCAGCTCACCAGGGGTGCCCACCCCGGTCGGGTGGCGGCGATCGAGCAGAGCACGATGCCGCAGACCAGGGCGACGAAGAAGGCGTACGTGTGTAGCCAGCCGCGCATCCGGGGTTTGCCGATGTCGACCGGCTTCAGGCGAAGCGGGGCGGAGGTGGTCACCCAGTCAGGTTACGACACCGTAGGTTACTTGGAAGTAGTGGCGTTGGTGACACCCGGCACCATCATCGTGAACACCGGTTCGGCACGACATCGGCGAAGATGAGCCGATGCGGATCCGACCCGTCGGGGCGCACGCCCTGCTACTCGACTGCACCGCCCCCGCCGACACCCCCGAGGCCGCGCTTGTCGAAGCGTGGCGGTCCGAGCTGTGGCGGCGCCGGGAGCGAGGCGACCTGATCGCCGTCGAGATCGTGCCGGCGGCCCGGACCGTGCTGCTCGACGGCCTGCCCGACCCGACCACCACGGCCCAGCAGCTGATCCGCTGGGCGTCCGACGTCGCCGCCGCGACCACCCGCCCAGCTGACCAGCGCGATGCGCAGGGTGCCGGTCCCGACCGGGCCAAGGCCGAAGCCACCGCCGATGCCCAAACCCGAGCCGAGGACCACGCAGCCCGAGCCGAGGACCACGCAGCCAGTGCCGAAGACGACGACGCGGCGGACGTGGTCGTACCGGTCTCGTTCGACGGGCCGGACCTGCCGGCGGTGGCGGAGCACTGGGGGGTGGACGTGTCGGCGGTACGGCAGCGGTTGACCACCACCCGGTTCCGGGTCGCGTTCTGCGGCTTCGCCCCCGGGTTTCCGTACCTGACCGGGCTGCCCGCCGAGTTGGCGCTGCCCCGGCTGGCCACGCCCCGTCCCCGGGTGCCGGCCGGCTCGGTGGCGCTGGCCGGCCCGTACGCCGGCATCTATCCGGGCGCGTCGCCGGGCGGGTGGCAGTTGGTCGGTCGGACCGACCTGGTGCTGTTCGACGTGGAGGCCGACCCGCCGGCCCGACTCGGGCCGGGCACCACCGTCCGGATGGTGGCGGCGTGACCCACCCGGCCAGCATCGAGGTGCTCCGCGCCGGCGCGCTCACCACAGTTCAGGATCTGGGCCGGCCCGGCTGGGCGCACCTGGGCGTACCCCGATCCGGCGCCCTCGACCCGGCCGCCCTGCGGCTGGCCAACCGGTTGGTCGGCAATCCGGAGCACGCGGCCGGCCTGGAGATCACCCTGACCGGCTGCACCCTGCGGCTGACCCGGGCCACCACTGTGGCGGTCACCGGCGCCGAGGTCCCGGTCCAGGCGGGCGTTCGGCCGGGCGACACCGGGCGCCCGCTGAGCGTGCCGGCCGGGACGGTGCTGCGGATCGGTCCCGCCCGACGGGGCGTACGGAGTTGGCTGGCTGTGGCGGGCGGCATCGACGTGCCACAGGTGCTCGGTAGCCGGTCCACCGACACCCTCGCCGGGCTCGGCCCACCTCCGCTGCGGGACGGTGATCTGCTGCCGCTCGGCGAGCCTGCCGACGCACCCGCACCGGTGGACCTGACCGTGAGCACAACGCCGCCCGAGGAGCTACATCTGCTGCTGGGCCCCGGTCCGCGCGAGGACTGGTTCACGCCTACCGCGTTCGACAGGCTCTTCGGCAGCGCGTACACCATCAGCCCGGTCAGCAACCGGGTCGGCGCGCGGCTCGCCGGCGCGGCCCTGCCCCGCGCGGTCGCCGGCGAACTTCCCAGCGAGGGCATCGTGCTCGGCGCGGTGCAGGTGCCGGCGGACGGACAACCCCTGATCTTCCTCGCGGACCATCCGACCACCGGCGGATACCCAGTCATCGGGGTGGTCACCGACGTGACAGCGCTCGCGCAGGCCCGGCCAGGGACTACCGTCAGATTCCATGGACCTCAACGCTGACCTGGGCGAGGGATTCGGCATCTGGCGACTCGGCGACGACGAGGCGCTGCTGAGCCTCGTCACCTCCGCAAACGTCGCCTGCGGCTTCCACGGCGGCGACCCGTCCACCATGCGGCGGGTGTGCGAGGGCGCCGCGCGACGCGGGGTCGCGGTGGGCGCGCAGGTCGGCTACCGGGACCTGGCCGGCTTCGGCCGGCGGCACATCGCGTACGACTTCGCCGAGCTACGCGACGAGGTGACCTACCAGTTGGGGGCGCTTGACGCGTTCTGCCGACTGTTCCGCACCCGGGTCCGCTACCTCAAGCCGCACGGCGCGCTCTACCACGCGGCCAGCACCGACGAGTCCCAGGCAGCGGCGGTGGTCGCCGCGGTAAGCGGGTACGACCCCGAGCTGCCCGTGCTCTGCCTGCCCGGCTCGACGCTCGCCCAACTCGCCGTCGGCGCGGGCCTGCCGGTGGTCGCCGAGGCCTTCGCCGACCGCGCCTACCTGCCCAACGGGGCGCTGGTGCCGCGCGGCACCCCCGGCGCGGTGATCACCGACCCGGAGCAGATCGCCGAACGGGCGGCGCGGATGGCCACCGAACGCAGCGTGGTGGCGGTCGACGGCACCGTCATTCCCTGCTCGGTCGACTCGATCTGCGTACACGGCGACACGCCGGGCGCGGTCTCCGCCGCCGAACTCGTCCGCGCCACCCTGATCGACGCCGACATCACCCTCGCCCCGTTCGCCTGACCGGAGGGGCCCAGCCGGCCCCCTCCGACCAGGTCAGGCGTCCAGGCCGCGAAGCACCAGCGGCAGCCGGGTCACGGCCCCGTCGACGACCCGGACCGGTACGCCCCAATCCTGCCGGGTGAGGTGGCACGCCGCGTGCTCGACGTCCGCGTCACACGTCGCCGCCTGAGCGGTCACCTGCAGCACCCCTGCGGTGACCTCGCCGTTGAGCACCAACCGGCGGGACAGCTCGGTGCCCGTGCCGGCACCGTCCACCAGCAGTTCCGGCGGGGACGCGGAGACCACCAACCGGGTCGACGGCCCGTACGTCTCGTCCAGCTTCTGCCCCGGCGCCGGGGTGAAGACGATGTCCAGGGTGACCTCGCCGGCCGCCACGTCGGTCGGCTTGCGCTCGGTGCGGTGTCGAGGTCCGTCCACCGTGCTGGCACCCGCCGCCGACAGGGCGCCCGGCGCGAGCCGGGTCAACCGGTGCGCGGCGGACTCCACCACCAACACCTCACCGGACGGGGTGAGCACCAGGTCGCTCGGCTCCGCCAACCCGTCGGCGACTGTGGAGACCTGGTTGCTGGCCGGGTCGAAGCGGCGCACCGCGCCGTTGTACGTGTCCGCGATCAGCACCGAACCGTCCGGCAACGCGCACACACCCAACGGGTGCTGCAGCAGCGCCGACTCCGCCGGACCGTCCACGTGCCCGAAGTCGAACAGGCCCTGCCCGACGGCGGTGCCCAGCACCCCGTTCTCGACGTACCGCACCGAACTGGTCTCGCTGTCGGCCACCCAGAGCCGGGTGCCGTCGGCAGAGACGGAGAGCCCCGACGGCTGCGCCATCCACGCCTCGGCCAGCGGGCCGTCCCGCAGCGCCTCCACGGTGGTGCCGGCGTACATGCCGGCGGTCCGCTTGATCGGGTCGAACCACCAGAGCTGGTGGATACCCGCCATCGCGATGATCAGTTTGTCGTCGTACCAGGCCAGGTCCCACGGGGAGGAGAGGTCGACGGCGAACGCGTCGTGGGCGTGGTCGTCGACCTCGGCACGCCACTGCCGCCCACTGCCGGCCACGGTGACCACCTCGCCGGACTCCAGCCGTACGCCGCGCAGCAGGTGGTTGACCGTGTCGGCAACCACCAGGTCGTAACCGGCCACCTCGGCGACATGTGTCGGCAGCAGGCACACCCCCTGCGGCTCGGAGAAAGTCGCTGCCGCGGCCGGCCCGTCCACCCGGCCCCGCTCACCCGAGCCGATCCGACGTACCGGCGTCTCGCCGTCCGGGTCGACCTCGACCAGGGAGTGTCGGGCCGAGTCGGACACCAGCAGGTTGCCGTTCGGCAGCGACACCGCCTTACCCGGGAAGCGCAGCGCCGTCTCCGGTGCCGGCGGTGGGACGTACGGGCCGTCCCCCCGGTGCAGGGTGCCCTTGGCCTCATGGGTGGCGATCAGCTCGTCGACCAGTCGGGCCAGCCCTTCGGCGTGCCCCTCGCCGGCCATGGTGGCCACCACGTAACCCTCGGGATCGATCACCGACAGGGTCGGCCAGGCCCGGGCCGCGTACTGCTGCCACATGTCCATCTCGGGATCATCGAGTACGGGGTGGTGCACCCCGTACCGCTCCACGGCGGCGGCGAGCGCGTCGGCGTCCTTCTCGTGCTCGAACTTGGGCGAGTGCACGCCGATCACGACGAGCACGTCGCCGTACTTCTCCTCCAGCGGGCGTAGCTCATCGAGCACGTGCAGGCAGTTGATGCAGCAGAACGTCCAGAAATCTAAGATGACGCAACGACCTCGAAGGTCCTGCAATGTCAGGTTTTGTCCACCTGTATTAAGCCACTGCCGGCCCCGTAGTTCGGGCGCACGTACACGCGCTGTCGTTGCCATGCCTGTCAGCCTGCCACGCCCCGTGGGCCCAGCCGCCGTGACCCGTACGACAAGCGTCCTGCGGTCGGCGATTCCTGGGCGGCGGCGACCTACCTCGCGAGTCAGTTCGTGAACGCCGTGAACGACCTCCCGGCGGTGCCGGTGGTCGACCTGTACGCGCGGTTCCTGCTGTCGGTGCCCCTTCGTCCGGGCAGAGGCAACAGCCCAAGGCCAACTGCTCCGCCGGAGTCGCGCCCGGGGAAGCGGCCGACGTGACGTGCCATACGCATCGACGAGCCTGTTTGACCTTGCTCGGGGTCGTCGTGGCGATCGTTGGCAGCTCAGCAGCGCAGTGCTCGCCGTGTCGGGTTGCTCAGCGGCCAACGATCAAGGGAGGCGAGTCACGACGCCGGGGCGACATCTGGACTCCGCTGCTGCTCGACCGAGGACTCGCTAGCTACCTAACGTCCCAATCGCGCTGATCTCGGTCCCAACGGTGGGACAGGCCCAGACCGCTCGGTCGGCGCGTACCACTGCTGTTAGGGGGTGGCTCTCGGGATGCTGGGGACAGGGCGGCCAGTTGGTGGCACGGCCCAGTGACCACAGTGCCTCCACCGCCCAGTCCTGAACCTGGTCGGCGAGTGTGACGATCTGCGTCACGGCGGGTAGTCCGAGGTCGATCGCGATCCCGTGGCCGGAACCGTCGGAAGCGTAGAGGAAGGCGCTGGCGGTCTGTGGGTCGTCTCGCCACGGTTCATCGCGAAGATCGGGCTGCACCCCGCCAGGCTTCCCCAGATCGGACAAGATCGGCTCCAGCGCCGCCGCCAACTCACGTTCCACAACCGGATTGTGCCCGAATGCCGACACCACCTGGGGGTACGACGACGGCGGAGCCACGGTTGCCCGTGACCCCGCCGTCGGTGAAGCTACTTCGTGGCCGGCTTCAGGCAGAGCACCCGGTTGGTGCCCCCACCCGGCAGCACCACGTGGGGCTGCGTCGGGTCGGCGCACTTCTCCTTGGCGTCCACCTTCGAGACGATGGTGAACGCGCCCGCCTCGCCGCAGTCCGCCGCAGTGGCGCCGCCCTGCCCGGACTGCTTCACGCAGGTGCCGACCGCCGGGTCGAAGGCCGGTGTGTCGTTCTTGTCACCGACCTTGCCGAGCAGCAGCAGCAGGCCGAGCGGCACCGCCAGGATGAGCACCGCGGCGATCAGCACCGCGGCCAGCACCCGGCCGTTGCGGACCTTCGGCGTCGGCGGCTCCACCTTTGGCTCGTCGGCGTCCGGCTTGAACGAGTCGAACCGGCCCTGCTCGGCCTGGCCGGCCTCCTGACCCCAGGACGGCGCGGCCTGCGGCGGTGGCGGGAACGACGGCGGGAAGGCGCCGCCCGGCGCCGGTTCGGTCGCCGGCCCGCCGAAGCCCGGCGCGCCGGAGCCCGGCCCACCGAAGTTCGGCGTACCGAAGGTCGCCGTCCCGTTCACCGTGCCGGCGGCGGACGACGCGGGGCCGCCGAACTGGTCCGCCGGCGGCTCGGCACCGGCGTGCGGCCGAGTGCCGTTCACCGGCCTGTTGTTGCCCGGGGCGTCGACGAAGGACGGCACACCGGGCGGGAACGCCGGTGGCGCCGCCGGGGCCTCGTTGAACGCGTTCGGTGCGGGCTGCCGGTCGTCGAAGCGCGGATCGGCCGGCGACTCGCCGCCCCAGCCGGGCCCGATCTGCCGCGGCGCGTCGTTCTGCCAGTCGGGAGCGATCTGCCGTTGCCCCTCGCCCTGCCAGTCGGGCGTGGCCTGCCGTGGCGCGTCGTTCTGCCAGTCGGGCGTGGCCTGCCGTGGCGCGTCGTTCTGCCAGTCCGGAACACCCTGGCGGTCCGCGCCCTGGTCGCCCTGGAACGCCTCCGGCTCCGGCTCGGCCTCCGGCTCCGGCCGAGCCGGGCGGCCGTACACCCGGGGTTGCGGTGTGGCCGTGCCGGTCGGTCGGATGGCCTGATCGGTCGGGGGCATCACTCGGCTGGCCAGCGGCACCGAAGCGCTCGCCGTGGCTCGGGCCACCGCGCCGGCCGCCGACTCGGCGTCCGCCACCGGTACGACCGCACGGCCCGCTCCGGATTCCGGAGAGGTACGCGGGGCAGGAACCACCGCGCCACTCGCGGAGACGTCCTCGGGGCGACCGCCGTACTGCGCGGCGGCGTCCGGGGTCTCCCGCTCGGCGTAGGCGGGCTGCTCGGGGATCGGAGCGAACTGGGCCTGGGGTGCGTAGTCGGCCGGCGGTGCGTAGTCGGCCGGCGGTGCGTAGTCGGCCGGCGGTGCGGCGGCCAGGCTGGCACCCGGGACGCGCTGCTCCTGCGGAGGCAGTGGTACCGCGTTCGCCGGCGAGATGCCCGGCGCGGGCCCGGGCTGGTAGGCCGGTGCCTCGTCGGCCCGGTCCGCCTCCCAGCCGCCACGGGACTGCGCGGAAGCTTCGGCCTCCGCACGACCCCACACCTCACCGGGCGCCCACGGCTCGACCTCGGCCACGCCGCCGGAGTTGCCCTGCGCGGCGTTGTCCGGGTTGGCGGCCCAGTTGGGGGCGCCGCCGCTGGTGGGCACGCTGGCGCTGGCACGGGCGGGGAGGTTGCTCGGCTCCGCAGAGGTCCACGCCGCCTGCTCCGGACGCTCGGTCGGCTGCTCAGGTTGGGAGAGCACCCAGTCGGGCTGCTGTGGGCGGCCTTCGGCACCGCCCCAGGCGGCCGGCTGCGCGGGCTGGTCCTGCCGCGCGTCGCTGCCGTCGTTCCACCCTGCGGGCTGCGCCTGCTGCTGCGCGGCCCACCCGCCGGAGTTGGCCGGGTCGTCCTGGGCGGGCCAGCTCGTCGTCGGGGCCGGAACCTGGGCCGCGCCGCGAGCGGCGTTCGGCTGGGCGGCCTGACCCCAGCCGGGGGCGGGCTGCTCGGTCGCTTCGGCGGCTTGGCCCCAGGCGGGGGCGGGCTGCTCGGTCGCTTCGGCGGCTTGGCCCCAGGCGGGGGCGGGCTGCTCGGTCGCTTCGGCGGCCTGGCCCCAGGCCGGTGGCGACTGCTCCGCCGGAGTCCACACCGGCTGGTCGTCCCGGGCGCCGCTGGCGGGCCACTCGCCGCTGCCACCGGCCTGGTCCTGCTGAGCGCCACCGGACCACCCGGCGGCCTGCGGTGAGTCGGACTGCGGAGAGTCGGCCCCGCGCCAGTCAGCGGCGGGAGGGTTGGCCTGTGCCGCGCCGCCCCAGCCGTTGGCCGGGTCCTCCTGGGCGGGCCAGGCGGCGGTGGCGGGAGGAACCTGCGCGGCGCCCCGCGCGGCCGGCTGCACCTGCACCCACTCGGGTTGCTCGGCGGGGGCGTTCGGGGCCCAGGCCGGCGCGGGTGCGCTCTGCTCGGCGGGCGTCCAGCCCTGCTGCTGAGCGGCCCAGGGGTCGGGCTGCGCCGGAGCCGACGCGCCATCGTTGCCGGGCCATCCGCCGGGCTGCTGCTGCGGCGGCTCGCTCGCGCCACCGCCCGCGGCCCAGGCGGGCTGCGCCGGGTCGTTGGGCTGGGCAGCAGCGGCGGCGCCCCAGGTGGGGGCCGACGGCTGCTCCGGCTGGGTCGCCCATGCCGGCGCCGGCGGGTTGGACCGCGTCGGGGGCGGGGGTGCCCAGCCCAGGTCGGGGCCGGCGGCGTTCTGGCCGTTGTCCGGCTGCGCCGGGCGGTCGCCGTACGGCGCCGGTCCGCCGGCGCCCGGTGACACCTCGTCCGGCTCTTGGCCGGGGCGGTGCGGGCCCTCGGACGTCATGGGTGCGCCTCCTCCATCACATGTCGGCTCGCCGGCGCCGATCGGTCTCCTCGGCGTGGCTGCCGGCGTCACCGGCGTACCGCTGCGCCGGCTCCCCGCACGGTATCGGGTGGTGGCACGACACGTCCAAGGAGCACTGGCCGTCACTCACCGTGGCCGATTGGTGTCGAGCAGCTTCTATCGGTTCGGCCTCTGCCGGGTCGGCGGGCGGCGACCGAAGCCCACCGTACCGGGCGCTGCGGCAGGGCGGAATCCCGGTGGTGGGTGGCTGGGAACGCCGATGGCCCACCCGGTGGGCCGGGTGGGCCATCGATCTGGAGGAGGTGAGGAATGTCGTGGAGCGTCAGCTCATGTGACGCTGGGCGATGGCGAGGATCTCCTCGCGAACCGCCGGCGAGTTCGCCGAGCGCAGCGCGTGCTCGATGGCACGGGCGCGGCGGGTGGCGTCGCGGTGGTTGCGGATTCGCTCGATCATGCTCATTGGTGGGTCCCCCTGGCTATTCGGTTGTCAGCCCCTGATGCGTCTATTCAACAGCAGAAGCCGGCGAACTTCCATCGATTATTAGGTGAGCTGAGACACCTGCCTAACAATCAAAGGTCAACAGGCCCTCTGACCGATGGTTCCGTCGCCCAACGGACACGGCCGGTGTGCCGGGCGTTAACCCGTGGCACACCGGCCGTGGCTGGCGCTCCGAACGATCAGGTCCAGGCGAGCAGCGCCGCCTCCGGATCGGTGAGGAAGTCGCCGACGTCCCGCAGGAACTTCGAGCCCAGCTCACCGTCGATGATCCGGTGATCGAAGCTCAGCCCCAGCGTGGTGACCTGGCGAACCTTGACCTTGCCCTTGTGCACCCAGGGCATCTCCCGCACCGCGCCGAAGGCCAGGATCGCGGACTCACCCGGCGGCAGGATCGGTGTGCCGGTGTCCACCCCGAACACGCCGACGTTGGTGATGGTCAGGGTGCCCCCGGACATGGCCGCCGGCGAGGTGCGGCCGGACTTCGCCGTCTGCACCAGGTCGGTCAGCGCGTCCGCCAACTCCCGCAGCGAGAGTCGGCCGGCGTCCTTGACGTTCGGCACGATCAGGCCGCGCTCGGTGGCCGCCGCGATGCCGAGGTTGACGTACTCCTTGACCACGATCTCGTCGCCCGCCCAGGTCGAGTTGACCATCGGGTGCCGTTGCACCGCCAGCAGCACAGCCTTCGCCACCAGCAGCAGCGGCGAGACCCGTACGTCACGCCACTCCCGACGGCCGCGCAGCCGGTCCAGTGCCTTCATCGCCCGCGTCACGTCGACGGTCAGGAACTCCGTCACGTGCGGAGCGGTGAACGCCGAACGGGACATGTTCTCGGCGGTGAGCTTGCGGACGCCCTTGACCGGAATGCGCTGCTCCCGGTCCGCGCCGAAGCTGGGCGCGGTCGCCGCCGCGATCGGCTCGGCAACCACCACGCTCGCGCCGCTCGCCGCCTGCTGCACGTCCTCCCGGGTGATGGAGCCAAGCGGCCCCGACCCGGTCAGCGTGCCGAGGTCGACCCCGAGATCCTTGGCCAGCTTGCGCACCGGCGGCTTGGCCAACACAGCCCCGCCGCTCGCCCCGACGCGTCGATCATGGACCTGTGGTGCCGGAATCGTGGAGGTAGTGGCTGTTTTGTCACCCACCACAACTCCATGATCGACCCCAGCGGGGGTGGGGACCTCGCTCTTGCGGGGGCGACGCTTCGCGGCTGTCGTACGCGGGCCGTAGCCGACCAGCACCGCCGTCCGGCCACCAGGGGCCGCACCGCCGATCAGGCCGGGCTCGATCATGCCCTCGGCCGGTGCCACCCGCACCGCCGCCAGCGACGCAGCCGACGGGGTGGGCAGGTCAGCGCTGGCCGTGGCCGTGGTCGACGGCGTCTCCAGCGGGCCGGCCCCCGGGTCGGTGTCGATCGCGATGATCGGCGTACCGACCTCGACGGTGGTGCCCTCCGGGTGGTGGATCGCCTGCACCTGCCCGGCCCACTTCGCCGGGATCTCCACGGCCGCCTTCGCCGTCTCCACCTCGACGATCGGCTGGTTCAGCTCGATGGTGTCGCCGACCTTGACCAGCCAGGCCAGGATCTCGCCCTCGGTCAGCCCCTCGCCCAGGTCGGGCAGGTTGAACGTCTTGATCCGGGACATGTCGCTCACCAGCCGAAGGTGCGGTCGACGGCGTCGAGCACCCGATCGAGGTCGGGCAGGAACTCCTCCTCCACCCGGGCCGCCGGGTAGGGGATGTCGAAGCCGGTCACCCGCAGCACGGGCGACTCCAGGGAGTAGAAGCACTCCTCGGTGATCCGGGCGGCCAACTCGGCGCCGAGGCCGATGTTGGACGGCGCCTCGTGCACCACGACCGCACGGCCGGTGCGCTTCACCGACTCGTACGCCGCGGCCAGGTCCAGGGGCGAGAGCGAGCGCAGGTCGATGACCTCCAGCTCCCGGCCGTCCTCGGCGGCGGCGGTCGCCGCCTCCAGGCACGTTCGCACCATCGGGCCGTAGGCCAGCACGGTGACGTCGGTGCCGGGCCGCACGACCCGAGCCGAGTGCAGGGGGTACGCGTCGGACAGCGGCGCGTCCAGGTCGACCTGGCCCTTCTCCCAGTAGCGCCGCTTGGGCTCCAGGAAGACGATCGGGTCGTCCGCGGCGATGGCCTGCTGGATCATCACGTACGCGTCCTGCGGGTTGGCGCAGGTCACCACCTTCAGGCCGGCGGTGTGCGCGAAGTACGCCTCCGGCGACTCGGAGTGGTGCTCGACCGCGCCGATGCCGCCGCCGAACGGGATCCGGATCACCATGGGGATGCTGAGCCGGCCGCCCGAGCGGTAGTGCATCTTCGCCACCTGCGACACGATCTGGTCGTACGCGGGGTAGACGAAGCCGTCGAACTGGATCTCGCAGACCGGTCGGTAGCCGCGAATGGCCAGACCGACAGCGGTGCCGATGATGCCGGACTCGGCCAACGGGGTGTCGATCACCCGCTGGTCGCCGAAGTCCTTCTGCAGGCCGTCGGTGATCCGGAAGACGCCGCCGAGCTTGCCGACGTCCTCGCCCATGATGATGACCTTGGGGTCGTTCTCCAAGGCGCGGCGCAGACCGGTGTTGAGGGCCTTGCCGATGGTGAGCGTCTCCGTGGCCATCAGTGGGCGCTCCCCTCGAACGACTCCATGTAGCGGCTGAACTTCGCGCGCTGCTCGTCGAGCAGCGGAGACCCGTTGGGGTAGACGTGGTCGAACATCGTCACCGGCTCCGGGTCGGGCATGGCGAGCACCCGCTCGCGCAGGTGCACCGACTCGCGGCGGGCCTGCTCGTCGATCTCGGCGAAGAAGGCCGCGTCGGCGATCTGCTGCTTCTCCAGGAAGGCCTTCACCCGGGCGATCGGGTCCTTGGCCTGCCACGCCTCGACCTCGCTGGCGATCCGGTAGCGGGTCGGGTCGTCGGAGGTGGTGTGCGCGCCCATCCGGTAGGTGTACGCCTCGATCAGGCTCGGCCCCTGTCCGAGGCGGGCGTTGTCCAGCGCGGTGCGGGTGACCGCGTACGTGGCGAGCACGTCGTTGCCGTCCACCCGTACGCCGGGGAAGCCGAAGCCGGCGGCCCGCTGGTAGAGCGGGACCCGGGTCTGCCGCTCCAGCGGCTCGGAGATCGCGTACTGGTTGTTCTGGCAGAAGAAGACCAACGGCGCGTTGAACACGCTGGCCCAGACGAACGCCTCGTTCACGTCGCCCTGGCTGGTGGCGCCGTCGCCGAAGTAGGCGATCGCGGCCTCACCGTCGTCGGTACCGGTCTTGCCGTCGATGGTGATGCCCATCGCGTAGCCGGTCGCGTGCAGGGTCTGCGCGCCGATGACGATCGTGTACATGTTGAACTTGAACTCGTTCGGGTCCCAGCCGCCCTGGTCGACGCCGCGGAACAGGCCGAGCGGCATGATCGGGTCGATGCCCCGGCAGTAGAGGACGCCGTGCTCCCGATAGGTCGGGAAGGCCATGTCCTGGGTACGCAGCGCCCGACCGGAGCCGACCTGGGCGGCTTCCTGGCCGAGCAGGCTGGCCCAGAGGCCCAGCTCGCCCTGGCGCTGGAGAGCGGTCGCCTCGGCGTCCAGCTTTCGGACCAGCACCAGGTCGCGGTAGAGACCGCGGTACTCCTCGTCGGTGAAGTCGACGCGGTACTCGGTGCCGTCCGGCCCGGTGGCGCTGTCGATCCGCTCGCCGTCGGGGGTGAGTAGCTGCACCAGCGCGGGGTCGCCGGCCGCGCCCTTCCTGGAGCGGGGTGTGGCCCGCCTGCTGCGGGTGGTGCCCCCGGGGTCGCCCTTTGCCATCGGTCTCTCCCTGTCGTGTCTGCGTCGGCACCGGGGGGTCACCCGGCCGCGCAACTCGTGCGCCTGCCCGGCTGCTGCCGGGCCGGTTCCTGGCGGCCGCGCCTAGCCCCGGTGGGGGTTACCGCACGGCGTGAGCCGGGTTCTGGCCGAACCCGGGTCGGGAGCGCCGGCGTTCAACCGCGCCTGCCGCGAGGGTGCGCGGAGGTCACGGCTGCGTTGCCGTCGTGCTCCATATTCGCAGAGCAGGTGAGCGCGCCCACAGTACGCCTGCCCCCGCCTTCCGACCGCCGCTGCTTTGACGCCGTTTGTCGCCATCATGCCGGCCCACGTTTCCCATGCGTTGCGGCACGATTCGTCACCTTTCGGCCAGCACTGCGTGTCGACACGCGGTGGAGGTTGGCTGACCCAGGGTGACTGCGCGAGGCTGATTCCCGCAGGATCGCGCCTATCGGGTTATTTGTCGGGTTTTTGCCCCCGGCGGCGTTCATCCGTGTCTCCGACGGCCGACGACAAGGGGTGTGCCGTGTACGAGCCAGGTGACGGTCCCGGCCCACCAGCGCTTGGTCGGCACCGGTCGGTCGGCGGCTATCGCCGGATGGTCGGCGTTCACCGTGCCCCCGGCGCCGGTGGCCCCACCCGCGGTTACCTGCTCACCGTCGCGCTACTGGCCGGCACCGCGTCGATGCCCATCCTCGCCGCGATCAGCGCGGGCTCGGCCACCCCGGGCAGCACCGCCCTGCCGGACAGCAGCACCCCGTTCATCCCGACCCCGTCCGTGGGGCCGGTGGTGATCCCGCTACCGATGACCAGTCAACCGCCGCTGCTGCCGCCGGGCACGCCCAGCGTCGGCCCGACCAGCGGCTGGCTGCCCGCCGCCCCGCGGCGTCCACTGCAGGGGCCCGCCGGGGCCGATGCCGGCCCAGCCCGGCCGACGACCGCTCCGGCGGCGGCGCCGAGACCCACGCGGAGCACCTCAGCGCCCGTACCCCCGCCCGGCGCTCCGCCGCCGAACGACCCCGACCCGACCGACCCGACCGACCCGCCGGACCCGGACCCCACCGACCCGACCGACCCGCCGGACCCGGACCCCACCGACCCGACCGATCCGCCGGACCCGGACCCCACCGACCCGACCGATCCGCCGGACCCGGACCCCACCGACCCGGATCCGACCGGCTCGGCCGATCCGAACCCGAGCCAGACGCTGGACCCGACGCCCACACTGGACCCGACGCCGGGGCCGACACCCACGCCGACCGACGACGCGACCGCGACCGCCGTGCCGACCAGCACCCGGTCCGTGCCGGCCCCGACACCCACGCCGCCCGCGGTACCGACCCGCCGGCCCAGCCCGGCGATCCCGTCGCCGTCGTCCGTCGCCTCGACGCCCAGCGTCAGCCCGGCGCCGCTGGCCGGACCGACGCACCTCGCGGTGTCGCCGACGGTACGGTGACGATCAGGCGCGGCCCGTCCGGTGCCGGCGGTGTTCGGCGGTAGGCGCGTACCGGAGGGGGTGGCGTGGGCGGCGGTGCGGAACTCCGCCCGGTCACCACCCGGCCAGGCCCGGGGTTGCGGATCGCCCGACTGGTCACCGAGGTGACCGCACCGGCGGTGCTGGTGTCGCTGCTGATCCTCACGGTGAGCTGGCACAGCGCGAGCCGCCCCGGCCAGGGCCTCGTCTGGGGTCTGCTCGCCACACTCTTCGTCACAGGCATCCCGTTCGCCTACATCGTCGGCGGGGTACGTCGTGGCCGGCTCACCGACCACCACGTCGGCCGCCGGGAGCAGCGCCGGGCGCCGCTGCTGGTCGGCCTCGGTTCGGTCGCGGTAGGGCTCGCCCTGCTGGCCGTGTTCGGCGCGCCCCGCCCGGTGCTGGCGCTGGCGGTGGCCGGGCTGGTCGGCCTCGTCGTCGCCGTGTCGGTCAGCCACTGGTGGAAGATGTCGATCCACTCGGCGGTGGCCGCCGGCACGCTCGTCATCCTGATGCTGACCTTCGGGACGCGGCTGGTCGTCGCCGCACCGCTGCTGGCGGTGGTCGGCTGGTCCCGGGTACGGCTGAGGGACCACACGATGGCCCAGGTGTTGGCCGGCGGTGCGCTCGGCGCCCTGATCGCCGCAGGGGTCTTCGGCCCGCTGCGCTAGAGCGGCCCAGGGCGGCACCGCGCCTCACCGGGCCATGCCGGCCGGTCTGGAACGGGCCATGCTGGCCGGGCCATGCCGGGCCGGGGCGGGCGGCGCGGAGCCGCCCACCCTCGGACGCCGTCAGGCGCCGTCGTCGGCGAGGCGGTGCCGGTTCGCCTCGATCCAGGCGTCCAGCGCGGCCGGGTCGTCCGGGTCCACCCCGTCGGCCATCAGCTGCGCCACGGCGGCGGTGGCCGCGCTACGCCGCTCACCTGTCGAGTAGAGGCGGGCGAACTCCGGCACCATCTCCTCGATCGCCTCGTCGGTACGCGTCGCCGCCGCCTCGGGCAGCCCACGCTGGCGCGACGCGTACCGCGCCCAGGCCCGCAGCACCCGGGGCAGCATCGCCGCGTCGTCCATGTCCAGTACGGCCCGGCGGTGCACCCAGTCGAGCAGGAAGAGCCCGGACACCGCAGGGCTCCAACGCATCGGGTCGGCGTCCGGGAAGCTCGCCGAGTGGTCCAGCAGCAGGCTCAGGCAGAAGTGCAGAGAGGCCAACTCGGGACCGTCGACGGCGTCCAGCCCGAAGCGGACCGCCTCCGGCGCGGCGAGGAACCGTCGGACCAGATCGGTGCGCTCGGCCGCGGAGAGCGGCTCCACCTCCGCCGGACCGGTCGGGTCGGCCGCGGTGGGCAGCATCGCCAGCCGGGCACCGACCAACGCCCGGTCGGTGGCGAGCGACCCCTCGTCGGGCAACTCGCCCAGGTCGTCGGTGACCGCCAGGTGGCGGGCCACCTCGCCCCGGAGCCGGGCCGGATCCTCGGTACGGAACCAGGTCAACTCGTCGTCGGCGCACATCTGCCGGACCTGGTCCAGGATCCGTTCGGCCGGCCCGCCCACGAAGATGTCCTTGGTGATGCCGATGTTGTGGTCCACCAGGGCCACCAGCGCGTGCTCCGAGCCGCCGGACTCGTCGTCGTAGGCGAAGGTCGCGAGGTAGGAGGTCTGATCGCCGTACACGTCGCCGTACGCCCAGGTGCCGGTGAGGTGCACCCGGCCCAGCTGGGTCGTCCAGGTGGGCGCCTGGCTGCCCGGACGCACCCGCTCGGCGCCCTCGGCGGTCGGGACGAGCGTGGCGAAGACCTGCCGGATGGTGGTCGCCGCCGCGACCCTGCGACGGGTGGTGGCGGCCAGGAAACCGGTGACGAACTCCCGTACGGCGGTGTCGCGGTCGGTTTCCGCGATCGCGTAGACACTGCCCAGCAGGGCGCTGCCGAGCATCTCGGCGTCGAGGGCGGACTCCAGCTTGGTCACGTCGCGTGCGGCGTGCAGCACCGCGTCGTAGGGGGTCTGAGGCGTGGCCATGCTCCGACCCTACGCCGCTGTGGGCGTACACAGAGCGGTAGCGGGCCGTGCGGAACGTCAGCGGCGTGCGGCGTCCCGCAGCGCGTCGCGCGCCTGCGCGTACGAGCCGAGCACGATCCGTACCGGTCCCAGCACGTACTCGTCGCCCACCTGGGCGACCCGTGCCGTCAGCCGCTGTTCGGCGCGGGCCCGGACGCGCCGGGCGGCCCAGCGCACCACCGGACGGGTCAGCGCCGCCACCAGCAGGCCGGCCAGCAGCCCGCCGAGCAGCAGCAGGGTCGGCAGCGGCACCTGACCGACCATCGGGTTGTCCAGTGCGGGCAGGCCGAGCGCCCGCAGCGCGTAGCCGAGCACCAGCCAGCCCAGCCCGACCACGGCGGCGAGGGTGACCAACCACTGCACACCGCCGACGATCCGCCACCACAGCGGTCGACGGTCGAGGCCGAGGTCGGTGCCGGCGATCGTGCGGTCCAGGGCGTCCGGCAGGTCACCGAGGCGGGACCGGGCGGCGGAGGTCACCGCGCCGGGCCAGGCGGCGGGCAGGTCGGCGGCGGCCCGGTCGGCCACCGCCCGGATGGCGAGGCCGAGCGCCGAGCGCTGGGCGGCCGTCGGGTCCGGTACCGAGGTGGCCGCGACCAGGCTCTCCGTCGGGTCGGCCTGGTCACCGGTCGGGCCCGGCAGGTGCAGCCGACGCAGCGGGTCGGGTCGCAACCGCCGCCAGCCCCGAACCACGGGCCAGCCGGTGGCCGTGCCGGCCCGGTGTCGGTACGCCCGTTCCACGGCCTCGGTCACCGCGGGCACCCCGGCCGCCCCGGCCAACGCCCGGTTCAGCCCGTCGATGGCGGCGTCGTCCGGCCCACCGGACGGCCCCGCCGAGCCGACCAGCTCGTCCAGACCGGCGACTACCGTGTCGACGTCACCCGCGAGCCGGCGCAACGCGGCCTGCCGCTCGGCGACCGTGCGCTCCAGGGCGTTGCGCAGCCCGACCATCCCGGCGGGATCGATGGCGGTGGTGGCCAGCAGGGGCACCCCGGTCAGCCCGTCCGTGTCGAGCAGCCGACGCAGGTCGTCCAGGACCCGGGGCACCTCGGCCGGGGGCAGCCGGTCGGCCTGGTTGAGCACGACCACTGTGACGTCGCGGTGCCTGTGGAACTCGCGCAGGTAGCTGTCGTGGATGACCCGGTCGGCGTACTTCTGCGGGTCGACCACCCAGACCACCTGGTCGACGAGGCCGAGGAGGCGGTCCACCTCGAGTCGGTGGGATCGCTGCACCGAGTCGAAGTCGGGCAGGTCGAGCAGGATCAGCCCGTGCAGGGCCGTCTCGTCGTCCGCGTCCAGGGCGCTCTCCCGGACGAAGCGGTGTCGGGGCAGTACGCCGATCCAGTCGAGCAGATGGTTGGCGCCCTCCAACGGCCCCCACACGCAGGCGTGGGTGACGCCTGTGGTCGGCCGGCGGACCCCCACCGGCGAGAGTTCCAGCTGGGCCAACGCGTTGAAGAGGCTGGACTTGCCGCTGCCCGTGGCGCCGGCCAGGGCGACCACGGTGTGGTCCCGGGACAGCGCGAGCCGGCTGCCGGCCCGCTCGACCAGGGTGTGCGCGGGCACCAGGTCGGCGTCCGGCAGCAGCCCGTCCACGGCGGTCAGGAACCGGCGTACCGCGTCGAGTCGGTCGATCAGCGCGTCCGCGTCGACCCGCTGGTCCCCGCGGAACACCTCGCGTACCCGGCCGGCGATGTTGCTCACCGGAAACCCTCCTCGTCACCGGCGGACAGCCCGCTGCGATGCCGGGCCAGCTCGACCCGGCCGGCGGACCGGCGCAGCCCGTCACCGGCGTCCGCGGCGGGGCGGGCGTCGGCGGTGCGGCTCAGGAAGCGAGCGGCCTCCGCGTCGAGCAGCGTCCGCACCCGGTCCAGCAGGTCGGTGCGGGCCTTGGCAGCGAGGGTACGCACCGCCTGGTCACCGAAGATCGCCTGGAGGACGGCCTGCGCGGCGACGGTGGTGCCGGCCCCGGTGGCCAACTCCAGCCCGGTCGGGATGAACGCGGTGGAGGCGAAGACGGCGATCATCACGGCCAGCCCGGTGGCGTTCACGGCGTACGCGGCGGTGCGGGCCACGAACCGTTTGTCACCGCCCTCGACGCGGACGAGTTCCAACACTCCGCGCTGCCAGTCCCGGACCATGCGCTCGGCGCGTTCGGGTAGGTCGTCGCTCGGGTGGGCGAGCGCCGGGTCGAGCAGCCCGGTGCCGGCCGGGTGCGCCTTCCACCCGGTGTACGCGGATTCGGCGGCCTCGGAGGCCACCCCGCGCAGCAGTGTCACCAGCTGGGACTCGATGGCGTTGCGCAACTCGACGGCGGGTGCCGGGCGGCCGGTGACGGCGGCCACGACCCGATCCCGTAGGCGGCCGATCCGTGCCTCCAGCGTGCGGAACAGCTCGCCGGTGCCGACGAACTCCTGCCAGCGGGCGAGCACCTCACCTCGGAGCAGGCGGCCGTCCTGCAGCCCCTGCTCGACGGTGCGTTCGGCCCCCCGGTACGCGGCCAGGACCCGTTCGTCCAGCCCGTCGGCGGCGGCGAGCTGCTCGTCGGCGGCGTCGGCCAGATCCTCCACGGCGGGGTGCAGTGCGGCCAGCGCCCCGTCGAGGGTCTGGCGGACCACCGCCGCCCGCGCGTCCACGTCGGCGGCCAGCCGGGCGAACCAGTCGGCCAGTGGCGCGGTGACTCCTTCCGGCAGCAGCCCCTGCCCGTCGACCCAGGTTTCGGGCAACACGAACAGCGGCGCCCGGCCGAGGTCCTGCTCGGCGAGCATTTCGGTCAGGTGCGCGGCGATCTCGTCGGTGGCCTCGGCGGGCACCCGGTCCAGCACCATGGCGATCACCGCGCCGCGCGCACGGGCACTGCGCAGCAACTCCCAGGGCACCGCGTCGGCGTACCGGGCGGCGGTGGTGACGAAGAGCCACAGATCGGCGGCGGCCAGCAGTTGGGTGGCGAGCGCCCGGTTGGCGTCGACGACCGAGTCGATGTCGGGCGCGTCGAGGAAGGCCAGCCCGGCGGGCAGGGCCGGTGCGGTGACGAGGTGCAGGGCGCGCGGGTCGTCGCTCGGCTCGGTGGTGCGGGTCAGCCCGGGCAGGAGGTCACCCTGCCGGAACCAGGCGGCGTCGGACGGGTTGCAGACCAGCACCGGGGAGCGGGTGGTCGGCCGGAGCACGCCGGCGGCGCTGACTCGTGCCTTGACCAGGCTGTTGACCAGGGTCGACTTGCCCGCGCCGGTGGAGCCGCCGACCACCACGAGCAGTGGGGCGTCCAGCCGGGCGAGTCGGGGCAGCAGGTAGTCGTCGAGCTGGTCGGTGAGGGCGGTGGCGGTGTGCCGGGCCGAGCTGGCAGAGGGCAGAGCGAGGGGATACCGGGTCGCGCCGATCGCCTCCCGGAGGCCCGACAGCGCGCCGGGGAGGCTGTCGTCCCCGGTGGTGGCGGGCGGCTCCTCCGCGGCGTCCGGCGGGTCGGTGCGGGCTGCGACGGCGGGCGCGCCGGAACGGGTGGCGGGATCGCCGTGCGTCGTCACCGCTAAAGCGTGCCCGACCGATGCAAGGGAAGACAACCGGACGGTAATAACGGGTGGGTTGCGTCGGGTCGACTCAAGTCGACTTGACGATTGGCCAACGCGTGGCACTATTGAGTCAAGTTCACTCAACTTGTGGTGGGGCCCGCTGCGGGCGGTGCTCGCCAGCAGCCCACGGGCGACGCCCGTCACCTGCACAACCTTACGAAGCGAGGAAGCGAAGATGGCACGTGCGGTCGGTATCGACCTCGGCACGACGAACTCCTGCGTCAGCGTTCTCGAGGGCGGTGAGCCCACCGTCATCGCCAACGCTGAGGGGTCGCGGACGACTCCGTCGATCGTCGCGTTCGCCCGCAACGGCGAGGTGCTCGTCGGTGAGGTCGCCAAGCGCCAAGCGGTGACCAACCCGGACCGGACGATCAGGTCGGTCAAGCGCGAGGTCGGCACGAACTGGTCCGTCGACATCGACGGCAAGAAGTACACCCCGCAGGAGATCTCGGCCCGGACGCTGATGAAGCTCAAGCGGGACGCTGAGGCGTACCTGGGCGAGCAGATCACCGACGCGGTGATCACCGTTCCGGCCTACTTCAACGACAGCCAGCGCCAGGCCACCAAGGAGGCCGGTGAGATCGCCGGCTTCAACGTGCTGCGGATCGTCAACGAGCCGACCGCGGCCGCCCTGGCGTACGGGCTGGACAAGGGCTCCAAGGAGCAGACCGTCCTGGTCTTCGACCTCGGCGGCGGCACCTTCGACGTGTCGCTGCTGGAGCTGGCCGAGGGCGTGGTCGAGGTCAAGTCGACGAGCGGCGACAACCAGCTCGGTGGCGACGACTGGGACCAGCGGATCATCGACCACCTGGTCAAGACGTTCCGCGGTGAGCACGGCATCGATCTGGCTCAGGACAAGATGGCCCTCCAGCGGCTCCGCGAGGCAGCCGAGAAGGCCAAGATCGAGCTGTCCGCCGCCACCACCACCAACATCAACCTGCCGTACATCACGGCCGGCGCGGCCGGCCCGCTGCACCTCGACGTGACGCTCAGCCGCGCCGAGTTCCAGCGGATGACGCAGGACCTGCTGGACCGTTGCAAGGGCCCGTTCGAGCAGGCCGTGAAGGACGCCGGGATCAAGATCTCCGACGTCGAGCACGTCATCCTGGTCGGCGGTTCGACCCGGATGCCCGCCGTGACCGACCTGGTCAAGCAGCTCACCGGCCGTGACCCCAACAAGGGCGTCAACCCGGACGAGGTGGTTGCCGTCGGCGCCGCCCTCCAGGCCGGTGTGCTCAAGGGTGAGGTCAAGGACGTCCTGCTGCTCGACGTGACCCCGCTCAGCCTGGGCATCGAGACCAAGGGCGGCATCTTCACCAAGCTGATCGAGCGCAACACCACCATCCCGACCAAGCGTTCCGAGGTCTTCACCACGGCGGACGACAACCAGCCGTCGGTGCTGATCCAGGTGTTCCAGGGTGAGCGGGAGATCGCGGCCTACAACAAGAAGCTCGGCACCTTCGAGCTGACCGGCCTCCCGCCGGCGCCGCGCGGCGTGCCGCAGATCGAGGTCGCCTTCGACATCGACGCCAACGGCATCGTCAACGTGCACGCCAAGGACCTGGGCACCGGCAAGGAACAGAAGATGACGATCACCGGCGGCTCCTCGCTGCCGAAGGACGACATCGAGCGGATGCGCCGGGACGCCGAGGAGCACGCGGAGGAGGACAAGCGCCGCCGCGACGACGCCGAGACCCGCAACGTGGCCGAGGCGCTCCAGTGGCAGACCGAGAAGTTCCTCGCCGAGAGCGGCGACAAGCTG
Organism: Micromonospora sp. DT53; assembly: GCF_049841535.1. NCBI lineage: Bacteria > Bacillati > Actinomycetota > Actinomycetes > Micromonosporales > Micromonosporaceae > Micromonospora > Micromonospora sp. DT53. The sequence goes on along the minus strand of NZ_JBNCKM010000002.1, from coordinate 875,728 downwards.
CCCAGCGAGAACCGCGAGCAGCTCAACGAGGCACTCGGCGAGCTGCGTGGCGCCCTCGGCGGTCAGGACATCGAGAAGATCAAGTCGGCGCACGAGAAGCTGGCGCAGGTCTCCCAGCAGGCCGGTTCGCTGCTCTACTCGCAGCAGGCCGAGCAGGGTCAGCAGCCGGGTGGCGAGCCCGGCCCGGGTGCGACCGGCGCGACCGGCCCGCAGGCCGGCGGCGCCGACGACGTGGTCGACGCGGAAATCGTGGACGAGGACGGCAAGAAGTGACCGTCGGCCTCCGACACGTTTCCACCGCGAAGGGGATGGGGTAGCCGCATGACGCAGAAGCCACGAGCCGCCGACCCGGACGACACCGGGTCGACGCCGGGTGGCTCCGCGCCCACGGAGCCGACCACCGGCGACGGGGAGCGGGTCGTCATCCGCAACAACCGCAAGCTCGTCGACACCTCCGAGCCGGAGGGGACCGCCGCCGACGCGGAGACCGGCGTACCGGCCGAGGGTCTGGTCGAGGACGCCGAGGTCGTGGTCGACGAGATCGAGGTCGAGGTCAACTCCACCGACGGGCCGGAGCCGTCCGGTCCGCCGGTGGTGGACGCCCCGGCGCAGCCGGTGGACGGCGGCGGCACGGGCACCTCGCTCGGCGCCGAGTTGGAGGCGCTGCGGGCCGAGCTCGACGAGCGGACCAGGGACCTGCAGCGGGTGTCGGCGGAGTACGCCAACTACCGCAAGCGGGTCGACCGTGACCGCGGCCTCGTGCAGGAGCAGGCGACCGGCTCGGTGTTGGCCGCGCTGCTGCCGATCCTGGACGACCTGGACCGGGCCCGGGAACACGGCGACCTGGTCGGGCCGTTCGGCACGGTGGCGGAACAGCTCACCACCGCGCTGGGCAAGTTCGGCCTGAACGCCTTCGGCGAGCAGGGCGATCCGTTCGACCCGACCCGGCACGAGGCGGTCGCGCACCAGACCTCGGCCGACGTCAGCGAGCCGACCTGCGTACAGGTCATGCGACGCGGCTACCAGCTCGGTGAGCGGCTGCTGCGCCCCGCGCTGGTCGCGGTCGCGGACCCGGAATAGTGCCCGACAGTGACCGGGCCGTCCCGTCCACCGCCCAGCGGCGGTGGGCGGGACGGCCTGGCCACCAGGGTCGGAAGGAGGTGGACCGGTGAGTTCGAAGGACTGGATCGAGAAGGACTTCTACGCCGTGCTCGGCGTGGACAAGGCCGCCTCCGCGGATGACGTCAAGAAGGCGTACCGCAAGGTGGCCCGGGAATCGCACCCGGACCACAACCCGGGCGACCCGAAGGCCGAGGAGCGGTTCAAGGCCGCGTCCGAGGCGTACAACGTGCTGTCGGACAGCGGCCGCCGTCGCGAGTACGACGAGATGCGTTCGCTCTTCGGCTCGGGCGCGTTCCGTCGTAACGCCCGGGGTGGAGGTCAGCCGGGCGGCATGCCGTTCGACGTCTCCGACATGTTCGGCGGCGCCGGAGGTGGCGATCGCCGCTTCGGAGGCGCCGGCTTCCAGGACCTGTTCAGCTCGATCTTCAGCGGAGGTCAGGCCGGTGGGCAGGCCGCGCCGCGTGGCCCGGCCCGTGGCCGGGACGTGGAGACCGAGGTGGCGCTTGACTTCGGCGACGCGGTGCGCGGGGTGACGCTGCCCCTGACGCTGCGAGCGCCGGGAGTGTGTGACACCTGCCATGGCAACGGGGCCAAGCCCGGCACCCAGCCGCGTACCTGCCCGGTCTGTCATGGTGCCGGCGTGACCACCCGCGACCAGGGGTCGTTCAGCTTCTCCGAGCCGTGCCGCAACTGCCAGGGCGTCGGCACCGTGGTCGAGGAGAAGTGCCCGGAGTGCCAGGGCAGCGGCGGTGTCACCAAGACCCGCACCATGAACGTGCGCTTCCCGGCCGGGGTGGCCGACGGTCAACGCATCCGGCTGGCCGGGCGGGGCGAGCCGGGCGAGCGCGGTGGCCCGGCCGGTGACCTCTTCGTGCACGTCAAGGTTCGGCCGGACGAGCTGTTTGGGCGTACCGGAGACGACCTGTCACTGACCGTGCCGGTCACCTTCGCGGAGGCCGTGCTCGGCACGGACCTGCGGGTGCCCACGCTCGACGGCGCGGTGACCCTGCGGGTTCCGCCGGGGACGCCGAGCGGGCGGGTGCTGCGGGCCCGTGGCAAGGGTGTGGTTCGTCGTGACGGGCAGGCCGGTGACCTGCTGGTCACACTGGACGTGGTGGTTCCGGCCCGGTTGTCGGACGAGGCGCGCGCGGCGCTGGAGTCGTTCGCCGAGCAGACCCCGCCGGCGGCCCGGGAACATCTCGACGCGCGGGTGCGTCGAGTCGGTTAGTCCGGTGGAATGGACGCGGAGGTGAGCGGGATGTCGGGCGAGTTCCTCGGTTCGGGTGACCCTGCCTACGAGGCCAAGGTGCTGATGATCTCGGTGGCGGCGCGGATGGCGGGGATGCACCCACAGACCCTGCGCCAGTACGACCGTCTGGGGCTGGTGCAGCCCGGCCGGGCCGCCGGTGGCGGGCGTCGCTACAGCGTCCGCGACGTCGTGCTGCTGCGCGAGGTGCAGCGACTCAGCCAGGACGACGGGATCAACCTGGCCGGCGTCAAGCGGATCATCGGGCTGGAGCGACTGCTGGAGCAGGCGCAGCAGCGGGTGGCCCGGCTGGAGGCCGAGCTGGACGCCGCGTACCGCCGGGTTGCCGAGCTGGAGTCGCTGGCCCGCTTCCCGGGCCGGGATCTGGTGCCGACCAACCGCACGTCCACCGCCCTGGTGGTGTGGCGCCCCCGCCGCACGCCCGATCGCTGACCTGCCGCTCACCCGGATCCGTCTTCTCGGCCCGGGCCTCGCTGGATTCCCCGGCGAGGTCCGGGCCGCTTCGGCTAGCCTGTCGAGAAGGGTCCAATCGTCTTAATTCGGGCCTACCGGCATGGCGAGGGGGAGCGATGGCGGAGCCTGCGAAGAAGATGGCCCAGCAGACGGAGGACCGGTTGGAGAACCTGGCCGAAACCGTCCGCGAGAAGTTCGACAAGGTGACCGAGGGGACCTACCGGGACCGGATCATCTCGGGCCGATTCGCCGAAGACGGCGACCACGCGGGCGAACGGGGTCGAGCCGAGACGGAACACAAGCAGGACTGACCGGTAACCGACGTGCGGGCCGGGACCCACGGGGGGTCCCGGCCCGTTCGCGTAACGAGTGCGGGCCGGGACGCGGGTGCTGCCAGGGCGGGGGTCCCGGCCCGTTCGCGTAATCGAGTGCGGGCCGGGACGCGGGTGCTGTTAGGGCGGGGGTCCCGGCCCGTTCGCGTAACGAGTGCGGGCCGGGACGCGGGTGCTGCCAGGGCGGGGGTCCCGGCCCGTTCG
>NZ_JBNCKM010000002.1:615309-872250 GCF_049841535.1 Micromonospora sp. DT53 | reverse complement strand
CCGTAATCGAGTGCGTGCCGTGCCTTAGCCGAGGCGGCGGTTTTCGCGGACCAGGCCGCCCTCGCACCAGTCCCGGTAGACGAAAAGATCCGGTCGGGCCAACAGCACTCGGCCGTTGTGCGCCCAGACCTTCATCAGCTCGTCGCCGTCCCGCTCGGCCTGTTCGACGAGTTTGCGGAAGCGACGCTTGGGGTGGGCGCGGAAGTTCGTCCGGATGCCGTCGGCCGCGTAGATGTAGAGGCAGTGCAGCGCGAAACGCCGGGCCGGGCAGGTCGGGTCCATCGCCAACTCGAAGAGCGTCAACACCAGTCGGTCACCGGAGACCAACAGGTCCCAGTCGGGTGGCATCGAGGCCAACGGCACCGAATCAGGCTGGTACGCCCAGGCTCGTAACTCCGCCGGAGTCGGATCGACGGGGTTGGCGAAGCCGTGGAAAGTCGACTCCTGCACGCTCACCGGCCAACCTTCCGCTCTCGCCCGCGTTTGGCAACGCTGCCTGCGGACCGTGGCTGCTGGGGCGAAACGGTAACCCGCCCACGGTTGCTGCGGTAGTCCCCATGAGGAGCAATTCCGCAACCATTGGCATGGGCGGGTCAACTGCATCGACGTCGCGGCCGATGATGCTCCTATGACAATCCATGTTCGACGGTTCCAGCGGGGTGCCGAGGCCCAGTTCGTCATGGGGCTGGAGTGGCTTTTCGCCCCTCCCGGTCGTCGTCCCGTGGATTGGGACCGCGACCGCGCGGTCGAGCGGACCGCGCAATTGCTCGTCCACGAAGACGTCGCACTCTTCGAGGCGCGATCGGATGACGATCAGTTGGTCGGCGTGGCCAGCGTCTACGTGGACATCCTCTCGGTGCGATTCGGCCGTCGGGCTTCGATCGAGGATCTCGCCGTGCACCCCGACTGGCGTTCCCGGGGTGTCGGCTCCAGTCTCCTGGCGGCGGCCAGGGCGTGGGCGGACGAACGGGGTGCCGACTACGTCTTCCTGGAGTCCGGACTGGCCCGAACCGAGGCGCACCGCTTCTACCTTCGCGAGGGTGCGACCCACGCGGCCGCAGCTTTCAGGTGGAGCTCAGTGCAGTGAGTCGGCGACCGGGGTCCGCTCCCGCCGCTGGGCCGCCGCGCGGGTGCGCAGCCACCGCTTGAACCACGGGAAGTCGGGCAGCCGGGCCAGGATCGGCCCGGTCACCACGGTGATCAGGACGTACGTCGCGGCCAGCGCCGCCAGCCGCGGCTCGACGCTCCCGGCGGCCACCGCGAGCCCGGCGATGACGATGGAGAACTCACCTCGGGGTACGAGTGCCAGGCCGGCGCGCCATCGGCCGGGTTCCGCGATGCCGACCCGGCGGGCGGCGAGGTAGCCGGTGAGCGTCTTCGTCGCCATGGTGACCACTGCCAACGCGAGCGCCGGCAGCAGCACCGGCGGAATGTCCTGCGGGTCGGTGGTCAGGCCGAAGAAGACGAAGAACACCGCGGCGAACAGGTCTCGCAGGGGTGAGAGCAACTCGGTCGCGTGGTGCGCCACCGGGCCGGAGAGGGCGATGCCGACCAGGAACGCGCCGACCGCCGCCGACACCTGGAGCGACGCGGCGATGCCCGCGATCAGCAACGTCAGACCGAGTACGCCGAGAAGCAGCGCCTCCGGGTCCTTCGCCGACAGGGCGGACGAGATCAGGTGGCCGTACCGGATGGCGACCACAAGCACGATCAGCACCGTGCCCACCGCGACGGTGAGCGCGATCCCGCCGCCGAGCAGGCCGGTGCCGGCCAGGACGGCGGTGACGAGCGGCAGGTAGAGCGCCATCGCCAGGTCCTCGATGACCAGCACCGAGAGGATCACCGGGGTTTCCCGGTTGCCGAGCCGGCCCAGGTCGGCGAGGACCTTGGCGATCACCCCGGAGGAGGAGACCCAGGTGATGCCGCCGAGCACCAGGGCGGCGACCCAGTCCCAGCCGAGCAGCAGGGCGAACCCCGCGCCGGGCAGCGCGTTGAGGACGCCGTCGATCAGCCCTGCCGGTGCCGCCGAGCGCAGGTTGCCGACGAGTTCGTTGGCCGAGTACTCCAGGCCGAGCATGACCAGCAGCAGGATGACGCCGATCTCGGCGCCGACCGCGAAGAACTCCTCGCTGGCGTCCAGCGGCAGCAGCCCGCCGTGCCCGAACGCGAGCCCGGCGAGCAGGTAGAGGGGAATGGGAGAGAGGCCGAAGCGGCGGCTGAGCCGGCTGAGGAGCCCGAGCAGCAGCAGCAGCGCACCGACTTCGATGAGCAGCGTGGTGAAATCGTGCATCCGCCTCAGCCGTCCGGGTCACTGTCGGCGAGGATGGCGGACACGCCGTCGAGACCTCTACGGGTCCCGACAACGACCACCACGTCGCCGGCCGCGAAGCGGAAGGAGGGGAGTGGCGAAACGATCACTTCGCCTTCGCGCAGCACTGCCACGATGGAGGCGCTGGTGCGGGTACGCGCCTTGGTGTCGCCGAGCTTCCGGTTGACGTACGGGGACCCGGCCGTGATGGCGATCTGCTCGGTGAGCAGACCGGCGGCCTGCTCACGGAGCCCGGAGAGCTGACCGAGCATCAGCGACGCGCCGAGGATGTCGGCCAGGGCCTCGGCCTCGTCATCGGTCAGCGGAATGTCCGCCTGGCAGGCGTCGGGGTCGTCGGGATCGTAGAGAACGAGATCACGGCGGCCATTGCGGTGGGAGACGACGCCCAGGCGGCGTCCGGATTCCGTCACCAGATCGTGACGTACCCCGATCCCGGGTAGGGCGGTCTGCTCGACACGTACTCGCACCCTCCAAGGCTACCGCTTCGTGAACGGAGCGCAGATCTTGGACAGACGGCGCCCCTCCCCTGAGCCCGCCGGAAGAGATCTTGGAAGAAATGCGCCCCTCCCGGGGCAGTTTCTTTCCACGGTGTCCGACACGCCGTACATGACCATGATCGACTCGGTTTTCAGGATGTCGCGGTGTCCTGGCGGTCCGGATGCCCCGACTTCCTGAAAGTCGAGTGGATCAACCGCGCGCCGCGCGCCGGGGCCGGGCGTCGGGGCTGGACGCGCCGGTGCCCGCCCCCGCAGAGCGGGCGCGGGCACCTGGGCACGCCGTGGTCAGCGGAGGCTGGCGAAGAACTCGCGGATGTCGCCGACCAGCACGTCGGTGGCCTGGTGGGCCGCGTAGTGGCCGCCGACGTCGCCACGGCCCTCGACATCCGTCTCGTACGCCGTCCACCGGACGATGTTCGCGTGGTCCCGTTCCGCGAAGCGGCGGATGGACTGGAAGTCGCCGGGGAACATGGCCAGCGCGGTCGGAGCGGTGGTCGGCTCGGTCGGCGGTTCGCCGGCGTGTGCGTCCTCCCAGTAGAACCGGATCGCCGAGGCGGCCGTGCCGGTGAACCAGTAGAGCGCCACGTTGGCCAGGATGAAGTCGGCGTCCAGGCTCTCGTCGAAGAGTTGGGCGTTCCAGGCCAGCAGCCCCACCGGCGAGTCGGCCAGCGCGAACGCCAGGGTCTGCGGTTGCTGACTGTGCACCTGGTTGAAGGAGAACTTGTTCTCGTAGAACCACTGGAGGTGCCCGAGCGCCGCCTGGTCCGCCTCGGAGAGCCCGGCGAACTCGGCCGGGTCGCCCGAGGGGAACGAGAAGAGCTGGGTGACGTGCACGCCGAGCACCCGCTCGGGAACGATCCGGCCCAGCTCCGGCGCGATCATCGAGCCGGCGTCGTTGCCGACCGCGCCGTAGCTGTCGTACCCCAGGCGGTTCATCAGCTCGGCCCAGGCGCGGGCGGTGCGGAACCGGTTCCAGCCGGCGCTGCGGGTCGGGCCGGAGAGGCCGAAGCCGGGCAGCGACGGGATGACCACGTGGAAGGCCGGCGCGTCCGGGTCGGTCGGTTCGGTGAGCGGGGCGATCACGTCGAGGTATTCCAGCACCGAGCCGGGCCAGCCGTGGGTGAGCACCAGCGCGGTGGCGTCCGGCCGGGACGACCGGACGTGCAGGAAGTGGATCCGCTCGCCGTCGATCTCGGTGACGAACTGCGGGTGGGCGTTCAGGCGGGCCTCGACGGCACGCCAGTCGAACTCGCCCCGCCACCTGTCGACGAGGGCGCGCACCCGGTCGGTGCCCATCCCGTACGAGTCGCCCGTGCCGGGCAGGTCGGCGGGCCAGCTGGTGCGGCCGAGCCGGGTGGCCAGGTCGTCGAGGGCGGTCTGCGGGATCTCGACGCGGAACGGGCGGATCGCGGTGTCGCTCATGCCGGAACTCCTTCGGAACGGAATGTTTCGTTCTGCAATCACCATAGCAGAGCGGAACGATCCGTTCCACTGCTAGGCTGGAGGCATGTCACCGACTTCCGGCAAGACGCTTGGCGGTCGCCGCGCCCAGGCCGCCCGCAACGACGAGGTCATCCTCGAAGCCGCCCGCGCCGTCTTCCTCGACGACCCGAAGGCGCCGATCGCCGCTGTCGCCGACCGGGCGGGCGTCGGCATCAGCGCGCTCTATCGGCGGTACGCGGGCAAGGAGGACCTGCTGCGCCAGCTCTGCCACGACGGGCTGCGCCGGTACGTCGCGGAGGCGGAGACCGCCCTCGCCGAGCCGGACGACTGGGCCGCTTTCACCGGCTTCCTGGCCCGGGTGGTCGACGCCGACGTGCACTCGCTCACCGTCCACCTGGCCGGCACCTTCACCCCGACCGAGGAGATGGGTCGGGACGCGATGCGGGCCGGCGAGTTGGCCACCGCCCTGGTCGACCGGGCCCACGCCAGCGGGCGGCTGCGCGCCGACGCGGTCGTACACGATCTGGGGTTGTTGTTGGAGGCGTGTGCCGCGGTCCGCGTACCCGATCCGGAGCGGACCCGCCAACTGCGCCGCCGGCAGCTCGCGGTCCTGCTGGCGGGCCTGTCGTCGGTGCCGGACGCGGACCCGCTGCCCGGCCCGCCCCCGGCGGCCGGCGAGTTCGACTGGCGGTGGCGGCGCCGGGAGTGATGGGCGTCACGCGCTAAGGTTGAGTGGAATACGCTCAACTCTGGTTGCGTCCAACTCAATGGACAACGCCGATCCGGGGGAGCCCATGAACACCGAAAGACTCACCACCAAGAGCCGCGAGACCATCACGGGAGCTGTCGCGCTGGCCAACCAGCGTGGCCACGCCACCGTGGAGCCCTGGCACCTGCTGCTGTCACTCCTGGACACCGACGGCTCGACAGCCACCGGTCTGCTGCGCGCCGTCGGAGCCGACCCGACCGAGCTGCGCAAGGCCGCCCAGCGCGCGGTCGACAACCTGCCTGCCGCCCGCGGCTCCAGCATCGCCGAGCCGACGCTGGCTCGGGAGTTCGTCAACGCCATCGGCGCCGGCGAGCAGATCGCCCGGCCGTTGGGCGACGAGTACACCTCCACCGAGCACCTGCTCGCCGGTCTGGCCCGGGTGGGCGGGGCGGTGTCCGGCGCGCTGAAGACCGCCGGCGCGACCGAGGAGGCCCTGGTCGCCGCCTTCCCGACCGTTCGTGGCGGGGACCGTCGGGTCACCACCGCCGACCCCGAGCAGACCTACCAGGCCCTCACCAAGTACGGCGTCGACCTCACCGCCAGCGCCCGGGACGGCAAGATCGACCCGGTCATCGGCCGGGACTCCGAGATCCGTCGGGTGATCCAGGTGCTCTCCCGGCGTACCAAGAACAACCCGGTGCTGATCGGCGAGCCCGGCGTCGGCAAGACCGCGATCGTCGAAGGGCTGGCCCAGCGGATCGTCGCCGGCGACGTGCCCGAGTCGCTGCGCGACAAGAAGCTCATCTCGCTGGACCTCGGCGCGATGGTCGCTGGCGCGCAGTACCGAGGCCAGTTCGAGGAGCGGCTGAAGTCCGTCCTGGAGGAGATCAAGAACTCCAACGGGCAGGTCATCACGTTCCTCGACGAGCTGCACACAGTCGTCGGGGCCGGCAAGGGCGAGGGCTCGATGGACGCCGGCAACATGCTCAAGCCGATGCTGGCCCGTGGTGAGCTGCGGATGGTGGGCGCCACCACGCTGGACGAGTACCGCGAGCACATCGAGAAGGACCCGGCGCTGGAGCGCCGTTTCCAGCCGGTGCTGGTCGGCGAGCCGACCATCGAGGACACCATCGGCATCCTGCGTGGGCTCAAGGAGCGCTACGAGGTGCACCACGGCGTACGGATCACCGACGCCGCGCTTGTCGCCGCCGCGACCCTGTCCGACCGTTACATCACCGACCGGTTCCTGCCGGACAAGGCGATCGACCTGGTCGACGAGTCCGCGTCCCGACTCCGGATGGAGATCGACTCCCGGCCGGTCGAGGTGGACGAGATCGAGCGGGCGGTCCGCCGGCTGGAGATCGAGGAGATGGCGCTGGCCAAGGAGCCGGACGCCGCCTCGGCCGAGCGGTTGGAGCGACTCCGTAAGGAGCTGGCCGACAAGCGCGAACAGCTCACCGTGCTCTCCGAGCGCTGGCAGACGGAGAAGAGCCACATCACCAAGCTCTCCACCGCCAAGGAGGAGCTGGAGCGCCTCGGCGGCGAGGCCGAGCGGGCCGAGCGGGACGGCGAGCTGGAACGCGCCGCCGAGCTGCGCTACGGCCGGATCCCCGCCCTGAAGGTCGAGCTGAAGCAGGCCGCGGAGGAGCTGGCCCAGCTCCAGGCCGACGGCGCGATGCTCAAGGAGGAGGTCGGCGCGGACGACATCGCCGCGGTGGTCGCCTCCTGGACCGGCATCCCCGCCGGTCGCCTGCTGGAGGGCGAGACGGCCAAGCTGCTGCGGATGGAGGAGTCGCTTGGCGGCCGCGTGGTCGGCCAGGCCGAAGCGGTCGGCGCGGTCTCCGACGCGGTACGCCGTGCCCGGGCCGGTATCGCCGACCCCGATCGCCCGACCGGCAGCTTCCTCTTCCTCGGCCCCACCGGGGTCGGCAAGACGGAATTGGCCAAGGCCCTCGCCGAGTTCCTCTTCGACGACGAGCGGGCCATGGTCCGCATCGACATGAGCGAGTACGGCGAGAAGCACTCCGTCGCTCGCCTGGTGGGTGCGCCGCCCGGCTACGTCGGCTACAACGAGGGTGGTCAGCTCACCGAGGCGGTGCGCCGCCGGCCGTACTCGGTGGTGCTGCTGGACGAGGTGGAGAAGGCCCACCCGGACGTCTTCGACGTGCTGCTCCAGGTGCTCGACGACGGCCGGCTCACCGACGGCCAGGGCCGCACGGTGGACTTCCGCAACGCGATCCTGATCCTCACGTCCAACCTCGGGTCGTCGGTGATCAGCGACCTGACGCTCGCCGACGAGCAGCGCCGGGAGGGTGTGCTGGCCGTGGTCCGGTCGCACTTCAAGCCGGAGTTCCTCAACCGGCTGGACGACATGGTGGTCTTCGCCTCGCTGCGCGGGGACGACCTGCGCTCGATCGTCGACATCCAGTTGGACCGGATGCGAAAGCGTCTTGCGGACCGCCGGTTGGCACTGGACATCACCGAGTCCGCCCGGGAGTGGCTGGCCGAGCACGGCTACGACCCGATCTTCGGCGCGCGCCCGCTCCGTCGCCTGGTCCAGACCGCGATCGGAGACCAACTGGCCAGGGCACTGCTCTCCGGGACGATCCGCGACGGCGACACCGTCACCGTCGACCTGGCCGACGCGAAGGAAGGGCTGGCCGTCGCCGCCGCCTGATCCGTCGCACCCGGGCCGATCCCGCCTCGCCGGCGGGGTCGGCCCGACCCGTTTCTCCGCCCGCGACGGCACCCCGCCGGGACGCTCCGTAGCTGCCGCATCACCAGACAATGATGAGTTTCTCCAGGTGCGCAGGGTTGTTACCGTTCCCGCCGACGCACTTGGGGAGGTGGTCGACATGAACGGTCCCGTGGCGTACCTGGTGACGACGCTGGGGTGTCTGATCGGAGCCGCCGGGGTCGTGGTGGCGGTGGTGGCCGTCCGCAAGGGCCGCAAGGCCGCCCGACCGGCCGCACCCGCAGACCCGTTCCAGGACACCGACAGCGACGCGCTCCGCGGCGACCCGCGCACGCTCAAGCCCGGCGACATCGTCGAGATCCGCCGGGTGTCGTACGCGGTCCGGGGCTCGGTGCATCTGAACGAGGGCAGCTGGAGCTGGGCCGAGCACCTGCTGGACACCGTCGAGGGCGACAAGCGCTGGCTCTCCGTGGAGGAGGACCCGGACCTGGAGCTGGTGCTCTGGACCGCCGAGCCGGCCGCCACGATCACCCCGGGCGCGTCCACCCTCGACTTCGCCGGCCGCCGCTACGCCCTGGAGGAGTCCGGTCAGGCCCGCTTCACTGCCACCGGCAGCACCGGCCTCGACCCCAGTGGCACCCTTCGATACCACGACTACCGGGCCCAGGGCGGCGAACGGCTCTCCTTCGAGGCGTACGGCCAGGCCGGCTGGGAGGTCGCCCGGGGCGAGCAGTTGCACCGCGCCGACGTGATGGTCTACCCGCAGGCCGGGCCGGAGGCCAGCTGACGTGCTGGTGAGCCTCCGCACCCCGTACATCGACACCTGCGCCGCCGACCTGAGCCTGGCACTCGGCGGCCCGGAGCGGCCCGCGCTGCACGTCCGCGACCTCACGCTGCCCGGGGACGTCCGGCTACGGCTGCGCCTGCTGGGCGCGTCCCACCAGGTAGTGCTGGCCGAACCCGGCGGTGCGGCCGAACTCACCGAGACGGTTGCCTGCCTTCCCGGCCGGCCGCCGCACCTGCCCGACGCCCTGCACGACGAGGCAGGCCGATACCGCTTCACCGCCAGCGTGCTGCGCCCCGCCGACGGCGAGTTGCGCACGCGGATCGCCGGCCTCCGCGCCGACCTGGCCGACGACCCGTACGCCCTGGTCGGAGTCTTTCCCGGTGACCCGGACGCGGTCACCGCGCTGGCCGTGCGCACCGACCTGCCGCACCTGTCGGTCGGCTGGCGTACCTGGCACGCGTACCCGCAGACCAACGAGCTGGTCCTGACCGAGACGGTGGTGGCACTGCGATGACGTACCGACGCTGGTTCGTGGTGGGCGCGGCGGCGGCCGTGGTGGGCGTGCTGGTAGCGACCTTCGGGCTCGTCAACGGCACCTTCTCCCCGCGCGGCTACGTGCAGGACAGGTACTCGCGAGCGGCCAGCCGGGACATCGGCCGGGAAGCGACCGCGTACACCTCGTCCAAGTCGCCGACCGCCGTCGCGAAGGAACTGACCGACGCGTGGAAGCCGTCCGACCGGTACGCCGACGGCAGCGGCGTCTACCTGCGCTACGACGACGACTCGGTGGTGATCCTGCCGATCGCCGCCGGCTCGGTGATCCTGCTCGAAGACATGGACACCGCTCACCCCCGCTACCACTCGACCGTCGGGTCGTACTGGGGCTGGGGACGCGGCAGCAGCGTGCGGGGCGGCGGCCCCGGCGCCGGCAAGTAGCCCGACGCCCGACCCCTTCCCCCTGGAGCCCTCCGTGCAGAACCTCGTCACCGATCTGCTGGCCACCCTCGCCTTCGGCGCGGTCGGCGTCGTCCTCATGGGCGTCGGCTACGGGCTGGTCGATCTGACCACTCCCGGCAAGCTGCACGAACTGATCTGGACCGAGCGCAACCGCAACGCGGCGCTGCTGCTCGCGTCCAACCTGCTCGGCGTCGGCACCATAGTGGTCGCGGCGATCGTCGCCAGCGACGACGACCTCGCCCTGGGGCTGGTCGGTGCGGCGGCGTACGGGATCGTCGGCCTGGTCATCATGGCCGCGGCGTTCCTGCTGCTCGACGCGGTGACCCCGGGCCGGCTCGGGGAGCTGCTGGTCGACCCGGAGCCGCACCCCGCCGTGTGGGTGTCGGCGGTGGTGCACCTGGCCACCGGCGCGATCATCGCCGCCGCGATCCTCTGATGACCGGGGGACCGCGACCAGCAGGCGCCGGTCGGCCGTACCCGGGGCGGTCATGAGCACCGGGGCGCCGCCGGTGGCCGACGGCGGCACCGAGACTCGGCCGCACTGGCGGCTGGCCCGCGCGGCGGTGCTGGTAGCGGTCTTCGTCTGCGCCGCCTGCGGGCTGGTCTACGAGCTGGCCCTTGTGGCGCTCGGCAGCTACCTGATCGGCGACACCGTCGGGCAGGCGTCGATCGTGCTCGGTGTGATGGTCTTCGCGATGGGGGTCGGCGCGCTGGTCGCGAAGCCGTTGCAGCCCCGGGCCGCCGCCGCGTTCGCGGTGATCGAACTGACCCTGGCCCTGCTCGGTGGTCTGTCCGTGCTCGGCCTCTACGCCGCCTTCGCCTGGCTCGACCTGTACGGCCCGGCGCTGGTCGGCACCGCCTTCGTGCTGGGTCTGCTGATCGGCGCGGAGATTCCGCTGCTGATGGTGATGCTGCAGCGCATCCGCGAGCAGGCCGCCGGCAGTGCGGTGGCGGACCTGTTCGCCGCCGACTACGTCGGCGCGCTGCTCGGCGGGCTCGCGTTCCCGTTCCTGTTGATCCCCGTCTTCGGCCAGCTCAAGGGTGCCCTGGTGGTCGGTGCGGTGAACGCGGTGGCCGGTCTCGCCCTGGTCTGCACGGTGTTCCGGAGGGAGCTGAGCCGCCGGGCCCGGCTCGTCCTCGGCGCCGGCTCTGTAGTGGTCGCGCTCTGCCTGGGGTACGCCTGGGTGACCGCCGCCGACTTCGAGGTGACCGCCCGGCAGCAGCTCTACCGGGACCCCGTCGTGCACGCCGAACGCTCCCGTTACCAGGAGATCGTGCTGACCCGGTCGGTGCGGGAGGTCGGCCACGCCGACACCGACCTGCGGTTGTACCTCAACGGTGATCTCCAGTTCAGCTCGGTCGACGAGTACCGCTACCACGAGGCGCTGGTGCATCCGGCGATGCGCGGTCCACGCGGCGACGTCCTGGTCCTCGGTGCCGGCGACGGCCTCGCCGTCCGGGAGATCCTGCGGTACCCGGACGTCCGCCGGGTGACGGTGGTCGACCTCGACCCGGCGGTGGTGGCGCTGGCCAGCACCGTGCCGCAGCTGCGGGAACTCAACGGCGGCTCGCTCGACGACCCCCGGGTACGGGTGCTGAACACCGACGCGTTCGGCTGGCTGCGTACCGCCGCCGAGCGCTTCGACGTGGTGGTCGCCGACCTGCCCGACCCGGACGAGACGGCCACCGCCAAGCTCTACACGGTCGAGTTCTACACGCTGATCAGGTCGGTGCTCGGCGAGCGGGGACGGCTGGTGGTGCAGTCCGGCTCGCCGTACTTCGCGCCCCGCTCCTACTGGTCGATCGACGCGTCGGTGCGGGAGGCCGGCTTCGCCACGGTGCCGTACCACGTCGACGTGCCGTCCTTCGGCGACTGGGGGTTCCTGCTCGCCACGGCGGGAACCGTCCCGCCGGTGCTGGAACTGCCGGCCGACGCGCCCCACCTGCGTTTCCTCGACCCGGGCGTGCTGCGGGCGGCGGCGGCCTTTCCCCCCGACCGCGCCCGCCTGAACGTGCCCCCCAGCACCCTCCTGCAACCGAGGGTCCTCGACTACGCCCGCGCCGAGTGGCGCGGCTACTGACCCTCACCATCTGGCGCCTGAACGAGGCGGCTGTGCGGGGAAGTGTCAGCTCATGGCGCAAACCTCGTGATTAACGGGGTGGAGTGGGGGCGGACGGGGAAAGGGTGGAGGCATGTTTGGGATGCGGAAGGCTTGGGAGCGCGAACTGGGCGCGGCCGTCGACGAGTTGGTGGCGGCTGACACGCTCGCCTTCGGTGGGGTGGGGATCGCGGGCACGCTGCTGCCGGTGACCGAGGCGTACCACCGGGTCGAGGCCGCCCTCACCGACCACCCCGAGGAGGTACGCCGCCAGCTCGACCGGGTGCTGGCCGACGGCACACCCGCCGGCCGGGCGTACGCGGCCACGCTGCTGGAGCGGGTCGACCCGGAGGCGGCCCGGACGGCCTGGACGTCGCTGCGGGACGACCCGACCGAGTTCACCACCTTCGTCGGCTGCGTGATGGACCGGGAGACCCTGGGCACCTACGCCAGTCGTCGGCTCGCCGCAGCCTGAGCCGTGCACACCTGGCGACGTCGCCGGTGCCATCGGTAGTTGAGCTGTCGGTCACGGTACGGGTCCTGAGGGTGCCGAAGGTTGTTACCGTCTGCGCCGACGAACCTGGGGAGGTAGTCGGGTGGACGTGCTGGTGACGTGCCTGGTGGCGGCGCTTGCCGTACTCGTGGTGGTCGTGGTCCTGCTCGTCGCGCGGGCCCGCCGCCGGGCGACGGCCCGGCCCGGCGGCCTGCCACCGACCGAACGGTCCGCGCGCGGCGGCGCGGTGGCGTCGCCGCGCGGCGGCCCGCTCCGCCTGACCCCGGGCGACCGCGTGCGGATCCGCGATCGGGAGTACGCGGTGAGCGCCACGATCCGCCTGGTCGAGGGCGACTGGAGCTGGGTGCAGCACCTGCTCGACGACGACTCCGGCACCCGCCACCGGCTCTCCGTCGAGGACGGCCCCGAACTCGAGCTGGTGCTCTGGACCGCCGAACCGGGTGCCACCGTCACTCCGGGCGCACCGACCATCGAGCTGGGCGGCCGGCGCTACACCTGGGCCGAGACCGGGCAGGCGCGTTACACCGCCACCGGAGAGACCGACCTGGCGTCGACCGGCACCATGCGCTACCACGACTACCAGTCCGGTGGCGCCGCACGACTCTCCTTCGAGGCGTACGGCGAAGAGGGCTGGAGAGTGGCCCGCGGTGATCTGCTCGACCCCGCCGACCTGACGATCCGCCCCACGCCTGAGGGCCGCTGAGCCCGGACCGCGAGGGCGCGCCGGGCTCGTCACGGCATGCCGAACCGGCCGGTTGTCGATACGGTGTGGGCGCGATCTTAGGGAAGGAGAATCGTGGTCGATTCCCAGAGCACGCCGGCCCGTCAGCGGCCATCCATTGTGTCGATTTCCAGCTATCTGCTCTTCCTGTTCCTGGCACTCCAGGTGATCAGTCTGATCATCACGCTCAGCACCTTCGGCAAGACGCGGGACGCGCTCCGTGACGCTTACGCGGGCAGCACCACCGATGGCGACCAGGTGGCCGACGTCTTCGTCGCCATCGGCATCGGCGGCAGCGTCCTGCTGCTGCTGCTCGCGGTCGTGCTGGGCGTGCTGGCCCTGTTCAACAACCAGGGCCGCAACGGCGCCCGGATCACCACCTGGATCGTCGGCGGCATCATGGTCTGCTGCGTCGGCGGTAGCCTGCTCAGCAACGCGGCCGGCGGTTTCAACGCCGGGAGCGGGTCTGGCGGCGACGGGCCGAGCCCCGACGAGATCCAGCGCCGCATGGAGGAGGCCCTGCCCTCCTGGGTCGCCCCGGTCAGCACCGTGCTCAACGTGCTCAGCCTGATCGCGCTGCTCACGGCGCTGGTCCTGCTGGCGCTGCCGAAGGCGAACCCGTTCTTCCGCAAGCAGACCGCGGGCTGGGAGCCGCCGACGCCGGGCGCCAGCTACCCGGGCTACCCGCAGGCGCCCGGTCAGCCCGGCTACCCGCAGGCATCCGGTGAGCCGGGCTATCCGTCGAGCGGGGAGCCGAGCTACCCGCCGCCGGCCGGGGACCGCCCGGACGACACGCCGCCCACGGACCGGCCCGGGTCAACCCCGCCGTCGACGAGCTGACGGCTCGATAAGCACGACGCTGACGATCCCTCCGAGTAGGTTGCAACCCGACGCCTACCGGAGGGATTCGTCGTGTCGTACCCCGAATCGGCACCGGCCCGCCGGCCCGCCGCCGTCCTGTCGGCCGCGACCGTGCTGTTGGTGATGGCGGTCGCCGCGCTCGCGTACGCGGTGGTCGACCTGGTGGTGCTTGGCGGAACGGTCGACGCGTTCCGCTCCGCCGCCCGTGACACCTCGGCGAGCCCGGAGCAGATCGACGACGTGGTGACTCTGCTCCGCGCGTCCGCGGTGCTGTCGGCGGTGGTGGCGGCGCTCTCCGCGCCACTGCTCGCCGGCCTGGCCCTCGGGCTGCTGGCCTGTCGCAACGGCGTCCGGGTGGCGACCTGGGTGGTCAGCGGGTTCGGCCTGCTCACCGGCTGTTGCAGCGTGGCGGTCGTCGTCGGCCAACGGGCCGCGCCACTGCAACTGGGCTCCGGCGACCAGGCTCTCGCCGAGTTGCTGGGCCTGATCGGCGACGCGTACCCGTCCTGGTGGATCCCGCTCAACGCCGGGCTTTCCGTCGCACAGGGGCTCGGTTACCTTGTAGTAGCCACGCTGCTGGCGCTGCCGGCGGCGAACAGCTGGTTCGGCCGCCACCGCCCGACGCCAACCGCACCGCAGATATTCACGCCCGCACCGCACCAGCCCCCGTCGGCGCCGCCCGCGCCCCCGTACCCGCACAGGTGAGGACCGCCAAGTGACGCTCGACCCCACGACTGCCGAGCGCCGAGCCCTGATCACCGGGGCCACCGCCGGCATCGGCGCGGCGTTCACCCGGCGGCTGGCCGCCGACGGCTGGGACCTGGTGCTGGTTGCCCGCGACGCGGCGCGGCTGACCGAGCTGGCCACCGAGCTGGGTTCCACGTACGGCCGCGAGGTGGAGACGATCCCGGCGGATCTGTCCACCGACGACGGCTGCGCCACCGTGGAGCAGCGACTCGCCGATGGCAGCCCGGTGCACCTCCTGGTCAACAATGCGGGCATCAGCCTGAACAAACCGTTCCTGCACTCCACGGCAGAGGACGAGGCGCGACTGTTGCGGCTCAACGTGCACGCAGTCATGCGGCTCACCTTGGCGGCCCTACGACCGATGACTGAACGGCGAAATGGGGCAGTGATAAATGTCTCTTCGGTCGCCGGTTTCGGTACGGCGATGCCCGGATCGACGTACTCGGCCAGCAAGGCGTGGGTCACCAACTTCAGTGAGTCGGTCGGCCAGTCGGCGCGGCCGTTCGGTGTTCAGGTGATGGCGCTCTGCCCCGGTTACACCCGCACGGAATTCCACCAGCGAGCCGGCATCAACATGTCCAAGACGCCGGAGTGGCTGTGGCTGCGGGCCGAGGACGTGGTGGACGAAGCCCTGCGTGACCTGCGCAAAGGCAAGATGGTCAGCATCCCGGCGTGGAAGTACAAGGTCGTCGTCGCCGGCATGCGACACGCACCGCGACGGCTGCTCCAGGCGGTCGCCCGGGACACCCGCGGCCGGATCGGTCGCGACGAGCGCTGAGCTTCGACCGGCCTGTCGACCCCGAGCGGGCGGTGGGACGGCGCTGGCGCGCCGCTGTCGGCCCAGTTGCTGAGCGTAGTCGAACATCGCCAGTCATCGGTTCCCCCCGGGGCTGATCAGGGTGGACCCCGCACACGGCGTTCAGACTTGCGCAGTAACCTCTATCGCCATGGGGGACCACGACGACCTGCGTAAATTCATTACCGACCTGGCTGTGGTCCACGGACGGGTCGTGCTCTCGTCGGGGCGCGAGGCAGACTGGTACGTGGATCTGCGGCGCGTCACGCTCCATCACCGGGCCGCTCCTCTGGTCGGCCGGGTGTTGCTCGACCTCACCGCCGACTGGGAGTTCGACGCCGTCGGGGGCCTCACCCTGGGCGCGGACCCTGTCGCGCTCTCGATGCTGCACGCCGCCGCTCCGACCGGCCGGGCCCTGGACGCCTTTGTGGTGCGCAAGGCGGGCAAGGCCCACGGTCTTCAGCGACGGATCGAGGGACCGGAGGTGGCCGGCCGCCGGGTGTTGGCGGTGGAGGACACATCGACGACGGGCGGAAGTGTCTTGACTGCTGTCGAGGCGCTTCGCGAGGCCGGGGCGGAAGTCGTGGGCGTGGTGGTTATTGTTGATCGAGGCGCCGGCGACGCGGTGCGAGCCGCCGGATTGCCGTACCGGGCGGCCTATACGTTGGCTGACCTCGGCCTTGTGGCGTAAAAGTCTGCCGATTCGGATCTGCTGATATGCAGGCGGATCGATGCTGCTGGTGGAAGGATGGAATACGTGGGAACTGCGTTGGCCGAAATGACTATGCCTCAGATCTCGCCGCTAAACGGCGAGCCGATCGAACGTGCCGATGCCGAGCGTCTCGCCGGGGTCCTCAAGGCCCTTGCTGATCCTGCTCGGTTGCGGCTGCTCAGCCTGATCCAGTCGGCCCCCGAGGGCGAGGCGTGCGTCTGTGACCTGACGGCGCCGCTCGGCCTCTCTCAGCCGACGGTCAGTCATCACCTGCGTATCCTCACCGAGGCCGGCTTGTTGCAGCGGGAGAAGCGCGGTGTCTGGGCGTACTACAGCCTGGTCCCGAGTGCGATCGCGACGATCGCCGACCTGCTGACCCCGCCGCGTAAGCGGGCCACCAAGAAGGCCCGCTGACGTAGGCACTACACGCCGTCCCGAGCCGGGGCGGCGTCCGGTGGCGAGCCAGGGGTGGCGCCACCGGTGGTTGACACCTGCTCGTCCCCGGTCGCACCACCGGAGGCCGGGTTCGACATGCCGACGGCCGACCCCCGCACCAGGGGGCCGGCCGTCGTCGTACCCTCAACGGTCCTGACCGTGCTCCGGGCGCCGACGCTCGTCCTGGTGCCGGTCGTGGTCGAACGCCTCGCGGGCCGCCTCCACCGCACCAGCGGCACTGGCCGCCGCGACCACCGCGACCGCCTCGCCGCGCTTACGAGCCCGCCGGTCGCGCAGGAACTCGAAGAAGATCGGCAGCACCGAGATCAGCACGATCAGGGCCACCACCGGCAGGATGTAGCGGTCGATCTTGTCGCCGATGGCCTGGTAGATCTGCTCGGCCAGCAGGTAGCCGATCAGCAGGATGCCGTCCACCCAGAGCACCGCGCCGACGATGTTCCAGAGCAGGAACTGCCTGGCCGGCATGCCGAGCGCGCCCGCTACCGGGTTGAGAAACGTCCGGACGATCGGAATGAAGCGCGCCAGCACGACGGCCTTCGCCGGGCCGAACTTCTGGAAGTAGTACTCGGCCTTCTCCACGTACTCCTTCTTGAAGAGTCGGGAGTTCGGCCGCTCGAACATCGGCCGGCCGTACCGCGAGCCGAGCCAGTGCCCCAGCTGTGCGCCGAGAACCGCGCAGATCGGCCCACCGATCAACAGGCCGGCGAGGGAGAGGCGGGTGCCGTCGCCGAAGATCGCGTCCGCGACCGGTGACGAGGCGACCCCGGCGAGGAACAGCAGCGAGTCCCCCGGGAAGAAGAAGCCCACCAGCAGGCCGGTCTCGGCGAAGAGGATCACCCACACGCCGATCAGCCCGAAGGTCTGCAACAGATCCTTGGGATCGAGCGGGTTCAGGGCGACGCTCTCCACGAGAGCGCGGGTCTTCTCAGCTGTGTCCACGGCCACAAAGGGTACCGAAGCCCGGGGCCCCGGCCGCGCCGGACCGGCCCGTCACCACCCGCCCGCGCCGTGGGGCTCACCGACGGCGCCCCGCCGACCGTGGTGGTCGACGGGGCGCCGGTGGTGCGGGTGGATCAGGCGACGAAGCGCGTGCGGCGGCGCTTGGCCACCAGGTAGCCGCCGACGCCCGCGGCGAGCAGCAGCGCGCCGAGGCCGGCGATCAGGCCGGTGGACTGACCGGTGATCGGCAGCGAGCCACCGTCACCGCCGCCCGTGCCACCGTCGCCACCGTTGGCGGCACCCTTGATCACGAAGGCCGCCGTGTCGTTCTTCGCGTCGAGGTCGGCCACGGTCGAGCCACTGCCGTCCAGGTTGAAGTGCTGCAGGCGAACAGCACCCGGTGCACCGGCCAGGTTGTCGATGCGCAATCCGAACTCGAACACCGCGCGGTCACCCTTGTGCAGCGCGCCGAACCACTCGCAGAAGTAGATGCGAGCGCCGGGCTCGCCGTACCCGCCGATCTCTTCGCCATCCTTGACCGGCAGGCACTCGTCCGGCGCCGTCACGGCGGTGGCACCGGCCGGGATCGTGATCTCCGCTGCGGTGACCAGCTCATCCGGAGCGTACGAGTTGATCATTGCCGGCCCGTTGTTGACGAACCCGACCTTGGCGTTCACCGTCTTGCCGACGGCGCCGCTCACCTCGGCCCCGGTGGCGGCCGCGTCGGCACGCTGGCTGCCGGTCACGTTTGCCAGGATCAACGTGGCGTTGTTGCTGGAGTCCTTGTCGGTCTGCCGGAGCCGCTGGGCCTGTGCTTTCGGTGCCGACACCAGGGTCAGCTCGGAGCCGGTCCCCTTCTCCCACTTGTCGGTCGGGATCGGGAAGTCCGCGAGGAACTCGGCCCAGTCTCCGTCGGCGAACCACTGACCCAAGCCGTACTGCTTGCCCGGCGCCCAGGCGTCCGAGGCGATCTTCAGCGTGGACGACGAGTCCAACTGCAGCACCGCGTTCGGCTCGATCTTCTGGTCGTACGAGCACTGCGCGAAGTTCGTCCCGAACGCCTGCAGGTAGGAGCAGTTCGAGTGCCGAGAGGTCGCCATGCCGGGAGTGGTCGTGATGAGGAGGACGGCACCGTTGGCGGGCTTGTCACCCACGTTCGCGACCCGCAGCGGCGCCTTCAGCGACGACCCCGGCGCGCCCGAGACCTCGAGCTCCTCGTCAGCCTTCAGGTCCACACCCTCGCCGACCTCGATGGTGGACGTGGTGGTGACGTTCGCCCTGCCCTCCGCCGCCAGGGTGAGGGTCAGGTCGCCCTTCTTCCCTACCGACGCGGAGTCCTTGGCCTCGACGGTCAGATCGAGGACGTAGTCGATGGTGTCGGGACCCTTGAGGGAGCAGGTGATGACCGATCCGGCCTCCGAGCAGCCGGGCAGCGAGTCGGTCAGGGTGACCTTGGCGAAGTCCGTCACGGCGGCGCGGTCAACCGTGATGGTGAAGTTCTCGGGCAGCGCCTCGGTGAAGGCCAGCAAGGTGACCGCTTTGGCCTCACCGCCGGATGCGACGAGCACGTTGTTGGCGTACAGGAAGACCTCGTTCGAGGGCTCCTCGGCGGCGGCGACGGCCGGGCTGGCGGAGGCGGCGACGAACGCGCCTGCTACGCCCAGACCGGCGAGCCAACGCCGGGTGGAGTGGGTGAGCATGAGGGGGTTCCTCCAGTTGGGGGATCAGGTGGAGCGTGCGGATCTTAAGGAACCACTAAGGCTGACTGCAGCCCCCAGAACGGGCCCTCCAGGAAGACGAACCGAAAGGTTGATCAGCGTCACCGCAATGTTCGGTCGGTCCGCTCCCGTCATCTGTGGCAGGAGCCCCCGGGAGGTGCAGTGACGTACGAGAAGTTCGCGGACGCGCGGTTGGCCCCGCTGCTGCGGGGCGTTCACGACGGCGCCCCGCCGCCCGGGTACGGGACGGCGGGGCGCCGGCGGGCGAGGTGGGTCAGGCGACGAAGCGGGAGGTTCGGCGTCGGGCGAGCAGGTAACCGCCCACGCCGGTGACGAGGAGCAGGGCACCGATGCCGGCGATCTGGGTGGTGGGGGTGCCGGTGATGGGCAGCGAACCACCGCCACCGCCACCGTCGCCATCACCGTGGCCGCCACCGCCCTGGGTCGCGTTGACCACGATGGTGGCCCTGTCGTTGGCCGGTTTGATGTCGTCCTTGAAGCCCTCGTTGCCGGCGCACTCGCACCGCGCGTTGACCTGCACCGCGCCCCGGGCGTTGGGGATGACCTTGTCGATGCGCAGCCGGAACTTCAGGCTGTAGGTCTGCCCGGCCACCAGGAGCATCTCCGAGGCGCACAGGTACGTGCGGGTGGTGTCCAGCCGCAACCAGCAGCTGTCGGGGATTTCGACAGCTGTGGTGCCCGGCGGTAGCTCGACGTCGGTGTGGGTGGCGGCCTCGAAGTCCCCGTTCGTTCCGTCGAGCGTCGCCGGGCCGTTGTTCCGGAAGCCGACGGTCGCCGTGACGACCGCTCCGGCCGTGCCCTTGAGCGAGGCGCCGATGGCCGCGAGGTCGGTGCCGTTCTTGCCGGTCGCCCTGATGATCCACCCGGTGTAGTCGTAGCCCGGGCCGACATCGGTCTGGTCCGCCTGTCGCGCCCGGGCGGGCGCCTTGGCCAGAGTCAGTTCCGGGCCGCTGCCGGGGGTGGCCGCTCTTTCGCCGGCGGCCGCCCGCACCCGGGTCAGGTCCTCGAAGTCGGCAGTGGTCATGAACTGGGCATAGCCGGAGTGGCTGGCCGGCGCGTAGGTGTCCTTGACGAAGTCGAGGTTCAGCGTGGTGGCGAGCCCGGTGCCCACCGGGATGTCCTCGTCGAACTGGCAGGACATCAGGTGGTCGTCGGAATAGCGGCAGTTGCTGAACCGGTCCTTGGTCCGGATCGAGTAGGGCAGGTCGAAGACCGCGACGAATCCGTTGACGGTCTTGTCGCCGGCGTTGGCCACGACCAGCGGCACCGTGAACTTCCCGCCCGGCTTGGCGGAGAGTTCGGTGAACGGCCCGCCGGCCAGGTCGACCCCCTCGCCGACCCGGACCCGGGAGGTGTAGCTGCCGTGCCGTCCGCCGGCGGCTCGGAAGCTGACCGCGACGTCGCCGGAGTCACCGAGCCGCGCATCTTCGGTGAGGCCGAGGTGCACCCGCTTGGCCCCGTTGCGGTAGATCCCGCCGCCAAGCGGCGGCAGCTCGTACAGGGTGACGTCGAAGGGCTCCGCGCAGACGAGAACGCCCGGCTCCGGTGCGGTGCACTCCTGACCGTCGGCAGGTGCCACGGTGAGCTTGCCGGCCAGGGAGCGGTAGTCGTACCGCACGGACACGTCGGTGAGGACCGTCGGCTCGTCGGCGTAGAGCAACAGGCCGCGGATGGTCGGTTCCGCCCCGATGGCCAGGGTGGAGTCCTGGAAGTAGGGCTCGACCGTGGGCGCGGCGACGGCGGGGGTGGCGGAGGCGGCGATCAACGCGCCGGCGGCGCCGAGCCCGGTCAGCCAGCGGAGCAAGTGCTTGAGCATGGGAGTCCTCCCGTGGGGGTCCAGGTGGCGCTCGTCCAACCTAGGGAGGCCCCGACTCCGCCGGTAACCCCTCCGGATCGATATTCGTCGAATGACCCGAACGGCTGGACACCTCTGTCGCAACGGGCAACCGGCCCCGCGGCGGGCTCAGCGGTAGTCGTCCTCGTCCCCGGTGACCACCCGGGCCTGCTCCATCGCGTCCCAGTCGTCGACCTCCAGGCCGCGGTGCGGCTCACTGTCGACGTCGGCCGGGCCGGCGACCGTGGCCTGCTCGACCGCGTCGGCCGGGTCCGCCTCCGGGTCGCGTTCGTCGGGCGCGAGGTGGTCGCCGGGGGTGAAGTCCTCATCGGGCTGACCCATCGTTCCTCCCGGGGGTCTCGGGGCACGGTTCCACCCACCGTACGGGCTGGCCGGGTGTACCGCCCGGAAGCGGAGTAGGCGGAATCAGCCCTCGGCGACGCGGCCCGGTGCCAGGATGGTGCCGTGGGCTTCCTCATCAGACTGGCGATCACCGCGGTCGCGTTGTGGATAACCACGCTGATCGTGCCCGGGGTGGACGTGCACGGCCGCTCGGGTGGCAACACCGTCCTCACCCTGATCGTGGTGGCGCTGATCTTCGGCGTGATCAACGCGGTGCTCAAACCGGTGATCCGGGTTGTCGGCTGCGTGTTCTACCTACTGACGCTGGGGCTGTTCGCGCTGGTGGTCAACGCTCTGCTGTTCCTGCTCACCGACCGGATCGCCCGCGGGCTCGACCTGCCGTTCCAGGTGGACGGATTCTGGCCGGCGTTCTGGGGAGCCATCGTGATGACCGTGGTGACCTGGTTGATCAGCGTCATCGTGCCGGACAACCTGGACCGCCGGTGAACGACTAGCACCCGGGTCGGTTGTTCCGGCGCACCTCACCTACGGGATACTTCCGGGTGGAGGACAGCGCGGTCCGGCGCACAAATGAAGAACAGCGGCCAGCACGGCCGAGAGTGGTAAGTAAGGAGCACATCACATGCCCATCGCTTCCCCCGAGGCTTACGCGGAGATGCTGGACCGCGCCAAGGCCGGCCGGTACGCGTACCCCGCGATCAACGTGACCTCCTCCCAGACGCTGAACGCGGCGCTCAAGGGCTTCGCCGACGCGGAGAGCGACGGCATCATCCAGGTCTCCACCGGTGGCGCCGAATACCTCTCCGGCCCCTCGATCAAGGACATGGTCACCGGCGCGGTGGCGTTCGCCGCGTACGCGCACGAGGTGGCCAAGAAGTACTCGGTCAACGTCGCCCTGCACACCGACCACTGCCCGAAGGACAAGCTGGACAAGTTCGTCCGTCCGCTGATGGGCATCTCGCAGGAGCGGGTGAAGCGCGGCGAGGAGCCGCTGTACCAGTCGCACATGTGGGACGGCTCGGCCGTGCCGGTCGCGGAGAACCTGCAGATCGCCGCACAGCTGCTCGACGAGGCCGCCAAGGCCAAGATCGTCCTTGAGATCGAGGTCGGCGTCGTCGGTGGCGAGGAGGACGGCGTCGAGAACGCCATCAACGACAAGCTCTACACCACCACCGATGACGGCCTGGCCATGGTCGAGGCGCTCGGCCTCGGCGAGAAGGGCCGCTACATGGCGGCGCTGACCTTCGGCAACGTGCACGGCGTCTACAAGCCGGGCAACGTCAAGCTGCGCCCGGAGATCCTCAAGCAGATCCAGGACGCCGTCGGCGCCAAGTACAGCAAGGACAAGCCGCTCAGCCTGGTCTTCCACGGCGGCTCCGGCTCCCTGCTGAGCGAGATCCGCGAGGCCCTGGACTACGGCGTGGTGAAGATGAACATCGACACCGACACCCAGTACGCCTTCACCCGGCCCGTCGCGGACCACATGCTGCGCAACTACGACGGCGTGCTGAAGATCGACGGCGAGGTCGGCAACAAGAAGCAGTACGACCCGCGCGCGTGGGGCAAGGCCGCCGAGGCCGGCCTGGCCGCCCGGGTCGTCCAGGCGTGCGAGGACCTGCGCTCGACCGGCACCACGATGACCAAGTAACGACGTCCCACCGACGGCCGGCCCCCCGCACGGGGAGCCGGCCGTCGTCGTCAGGTCGTCAGCAGGCGTACGGCCTCGCGAACGTCGTCGGTGAGGTGGATCGTCGAGGACAGGTCACCGAACGGGGACGCGGCCAGCAGCGGGCGCAACAGCGCCTCCACCGGCAGCTCCGTGGTCCAGTAGGCGCGGTCCAGGAAGATGTACGCCCCGCTGGCGCCGTCCGTGCCGTAGTAGGTCTTGGTGGCCGCCTGGAACACCTCCTGCACCGTGCCCGCCCGCCCCGGCGCGAAGACGATGCCACCCCGGGCCAGGCGCAGGATGGTGTCCTCCCGGATCGCGTTCGAGAAGTACTTCGCAATCCGCCCGGCGAACAGGTTCGCCGGCTCGTGCCCGTACAGCCAGGTCGGAATGGCCAGACCACCCGCACGCGCCCAGCCCAGGTCGTCGCCACGTTGCCGGGGCACCCCCGCGTACCGCTGCCGGACCGTCAGCGCCACGGCCGTGTACCGGTGATGGTCGGTGAAGTCGGGGGCGGTGGCCAGCAGGTCGATCGCGGCCGTCACGTCGGTCGCCGGCCGGTCCGCCAGGTAGGCGCCGAGGTTCGCGGCCTCCATCACCCCGGGGCCGCCGCCGGTCACCACCAGCCGGTCGGCCCGCGCCAGCTCCCAACCCAACACGGCCGCCATCCGGTACGCGGGACTGCCGCGTCGCACCGCGTGACCGCCCATGATGCCCACCACCGACTGCGGCCCGTACGCGGCCAGCCAGACCCGGGTGGCGTCGGCCAACGCGTTGTCCACGCCGTGGTCGTGCAGCCGCTGACCCAGCGCCTCCCTGACGTCCGGCAGCGCGCCGCCGTGCGCCCGGTAGTGGTCGTACACCAGGGTGTCGTACATCCCGGTGAACCCGCCCTCGGCGAACCCGGCGGCCAGGTCGTCCGGGCTGTGGAGGTGCGTCGGCTGGGTCGGGTACGGCAACCCGGAGAACGGCGGCACCACGTTCGCGCCACGCCGGACCAGGTCGGCGCCCACGTCCCGGGACGCGAACCGGCAACCGACGAAGAGGGTGCCGGCGACGTCGATGCCGGTCAGGTCGGGCACCGGCGCGAGGTCGAGCCGCAGGCCCTGCACGGTCAGCCCGGTCAGTCGACCGGTGGCCAGCTGCTGGTCGAACTCGGCCCGGGTCTGGATCTCACCGGCGTGCAGGTGCGGCTCGATGACGTCCGCGGGAGGTGGGGTCGGCACCCGGCCATCCTGCCCCTCCGCCGGGGCCGGCCAAACCTCGGGCCGGCTGTGGAACCGACAGGAGCCCGGTGGTCGTGGCCACCGGGCTCCTGCATAACCGGTTCCTGGGGAGGCTCCGGACCATTAGTTGTAGTGGAAAACACCAGGCAGCGGCATAGGCCGCAGGCGTGACCAACTCCTCAGCCGTTCAGCGGAACACGTCGGCCGACCCGCTCGCGTGTCGCCCTGTCCAGCGGGTTGAATGGGGCGATGCAGAACCTTTTGCCAGAGCCACCGGCCACCCGCCTGCCCGTGAACGACGAGGCCGACGCCGCCCTGGCCGCCGCCGACGAGGCCGGCACCGACGAGGCGTACGCCAACGTGGCGGCCGGCTTCCCGACCTACAGCGCTGCCTGGGCGGAGCTCGCGGCGCGGGCCTTCGCGCAGGGCCAGGTGGTGGCGGCGTACGCGTACGCCCGCACCGGTTACCACCGGGGCCTCGACCAGTTGCGCCGCAGTGGGTGGAAGGGGCACGGCCCGGTGCCGTGGTCACACGAGCCCAACCAGGGCTTCCTCCGCTGCCTGTACGTGCTGTCCCGCGCCGCCGACGAGATCGGTGAGGCCGACGAGGCGGCCCGCTGTGCCCAGTTCCTACGCGACTGCGACCCGGAAGCGGCGGACGCGCTGGCGAGCAACTGACCCCGCCCCGGCGGCCGGCCCGACACCGGGCCGGCCGTCGGCGGGTTACAGCCCTTCGGCGACCGCTGCGGCGATCTTCAGCCAGGCGTCCCGGGTGGCCGAGGAGAGCCCGCCGTACCGGATCGGCTCGCCACTGTCGATGAGCCGCTCGTACGGGGCCAGCAGCACCGCCCGGGTGCGGGCCGCGAAGTGCTCCTGGATGGCCGGCAGGTCGATCTCCTTGCGCGACGGCGGCATCGACACCACAGTCACGGCCTGACGGACCAGCCGTTGCCGGCCGCTCTGCTCCAGGTGGTCGAGCATCCGGGCGGCGGTCTCGGCGGAGTCGTTACGGGCCGACATGGTGACCACCAACTGGTCGGTGGCGTCCATCGACGCCTGCCAGTTCTGCGCCCGGACGTTGTTCCCGGTGTCCACGAAGATCAACTTGTAGAACCGGCTGACCACCTCGCGGATCTCGGCGAACGCGGCGGCTGTCAACATCTCGCCACCGGTGGCCGACTCGTCCGAGGCCAGAACGTCGAACATCCCCTCGCCCTGCGAACGGACGTACTGCGACAGGTCACCGACCCGCCCGTGCGCGCCCTGGAACTGCCCGAGGTCACGCAGCATGTCCCGCACCGTGCGGGAGTGGAAGTCCTGTTGGGCGCGCATCCCCAGGGTGCCCTGGGTCTCGTTGTTGTCCCAGGCCAGCACGTAACCGCCGCGCTTCTGACCGAACGTCATCGCGAGCAGCAGGATGGCCACCGTCTTACCGGCACCGCCCTTCGGGTTGACCACGGTCACCTGCCGCAGACCGCCGAAGTTGCGGCGCACCATCTCGATGTCCCGTTTGAGCTCCTGCTCGTGCCGCCCCGGCGAGAGCCGAAGCAGGCCCATCTTGTTGACCACCGCGCGTACACCCATTGTCGCCACCGGGTCGGCGGGTCGAACCTGGCGGCGTCGGGCGAAGTCCTCGGCGGTCGGCGCGGCGGTGTCCTCCGGTGTCCAACTCGCGTCCGGGTACGCGGTCGCATCCGGGTACGCCGGGGCCGGCACCCGGGTCACCCCGTCGGCCTCCTGGTACGGCTGCCCAGGCGTACCGCCGGGCGAGCCCTGCTGCCAGGGCGGTGGGTACCAACCCGGCGAGGGCGGAAACGGCCCGGGCGGTGGGGTCGTCGGCCCGGCCTGCGGCGGCGCCTGCTGCGGCACGGGAGGGCCGGGCGGCGGGTTGCTGAACTGCGTCAGATCGGGCGGCGGCGGAATCTGCGCCGGGCCCGCCTGACCGGGAATGGTCGGAGTGAACGACTGCCCGGGGTGGGCCTGCGCGGGACCGACGTGCGGGACGACGGGCGGCGGCGGAATCGGAGGCGTCGCGTTGACCTCGTCCGGAGCGGGCGGGGCTCCAGCGGGGCGTTGCGGCGGATACGCCCACGGCGACTCGGCAATCGGCCGCGCCGGCCCGTCGGCGGACCCGTCCTCACCGGGCCCGCCGGGGTGGGGTGTGGGCCCGCCGGCCTGCGGCACCGGCCCGCCGGCCTGTGGCGCCGGTCCACCAGCCTGCGGCGCCGGTCCACCTGGGTGGGGTGTGGGCCCGGCAGCCTGTAGTGCCGGTCCACCGACCGGCGGCACGGGTCCGCCGGGCTGTGGTGCTGGGCCGGCCGCCGCAGGGCCTGCGGCCGAGGAGTCTGCCGGCGCGGAGCCGGCGGCCGCCGGGCTGTCGGTGGCGTTCGGGCTGTCGGTGGCGTTCGGGCTGTCGGTGGCGTTCGGGCCGGCGGTGGCGTTCGGGCCGGCGGTGGCGTTCGGGCTGGCGGCGGCGTTCGGGCCGGCGGTGGCGTTCGGGCTGGCGGCGGACGCGGTGGCGGACGCGGTGGCGGCTGGGGTGGGCCGGTCGGTGGCTGCGGGCGTGGTGGGGTGACCGGCAGTTGCCGCTGCGGTGGGGCGATCCAGGGTGAACGGCAGGTCCAGGTCGACGCCGCCCGGGGTGATCGGCGCGGCGGTCGGACCCCGGTCGCCGGGCTGCACCTGCGTCGCTTCGCCAGCCCTGCCGGCCGCGTCGGCTGCGGTACCGGGCGCGTCGCTCGCGGCGGGTCGGCCGTCCCTCGGCGCGGAGGTGATGTTCGGTGTGGCAGCGGCAGTGGGAATGCCGGCCCCACCTGGCCCGCCGTTGCTCCCGGGGCCGGTCGCCGGGAGCATCGGTTGGGCACCCGTCACCGGCGGCGATGACGCAGCGGCCGGGTCGGTAGGCGGTGGCCAACTCGGCTGCGCCGGCGCCCAACCCGACCCGGTGCCGGACGGGCCACCAGGCCCCCACCCGCCGGGAGCCGGGACCGCGCCGCTGAGCGACGGGTAGTCCGACGGCGAGGGCGGCGACAGGGCCGCAGCGCCGGGCTGGCCGGGCACCGGCGGTCGCCCGATCGGAGGCGCGGCCACCGGTGGTGTGACCGGTGGCGCGACCGACGACGGCCCACCCCGCTGCTCGGCGACCGCAGCCCAGGGCGGCACCGCGCCCCGGTCGCCCGGATCTGGCGGCCAGAGTGGTTCGATGTCCCGCTCCGGCACCGGCTGCTGGCCGGGCACCTGCGCCCGGTCGGCGTTCTCGTCCATTACGGCCCTCCCCAGTCCTCCTGCGAGGATAGGCCCATTCGCCCAGCAGGGCGGATCGGCGCAGGCAGGTCGGCCGGTCGCGCGGTCGAGCTCAGATCGACCAGACCGCCCAGGCCCCCGGCTCGATCCACCAGGAACGCTTGCGGGTCAGCTCGCCCTCGACACCATCGTCGAGGTACGGCACCTTGCCCTCCCTGGGCAGCACCGACACCGCCCGCCCACGGGCCCGCCGAACTTCGAGGCGTACCCGCTTGCGCCCCCACGCCGAGCGGACGACCACCGGCACGGCCACCGCGACCTCGACCTGGCCGTCGGCCGGGTCCGGCGCGGTCAGCAACGTCACGTCGTCGAGCGTCGCGTACCCGCCGGCGTTGCCGACCGCGCAGGCCAGCAGCGGTTCCGCACCGTCGGTGAGAATGGTGTCGTCGACCTCCACCCGGGCGCGCCAGTGCAGCGGCCGGCCGGCGTCGTCGGCGGCGCCGAGGAGCGCGCCGTCCAGGGTCACCGAGCCGCCGTCGTTGCGCAGCAGGTCCAGCCGGCGTGGCGTGCCGTCCAGCACCGCGGCGGCCACCGCCGCCGGGTCACGGGGCAGCCCGAGTTGCGCGACCAGGTCCCGGTGGGTGCCGCCACGGGCCGGATCAAGCGGGAGTACGGCCACCGGAGGCAGGTCGGGCAGGGTGCGGTTGCCGGGCAGGTCCGCCGGGCGCTTGCTCGGCGCCGGGGCGTACCGCTTGACCAGCCGGCGCAGCACGGCGCGCAACTGCCCGTCACTGGCCGTGGCGATGACAAGCCTGGTCTTGCTGTCCGGGTCCGGCCAGGTGAGGCCGTCCGGGCGGGCCGGGCCGTCGAGCCGGGCCAACACCGCGTCGATCTCCGCGTCGGAGCGGGCGGTGACCGTCTCCACCCGGGCGCCCCGGGCGTTCAGCGCATCGGCGCAGGCCAGCACCGGCACCCGGGGCCGCTCCGTCGCGCACTGCTCGGTGTCGGTCTGGCCGGTGCTGGCCTGGTCGGCGTTGCTCTGGCCGGTGCTGGTCTGGCCGGTGCTGGTCTGGCCGGTATCGGTCTGGCTCGTCGGGGCGGTGTCGGCCCCGGACGCACCACCGCAGCAGGCCCCGCCGCTGCCACAGCCCCCGGGAGCGTCCCGCTCCGAACCGAGGGTGAGCAGCACCACGTCGTACACCGAAGGAGCCTCCTGCCTCTCGACGCGACCCCTGCCGGCCACGCCGTCACTACTTGTTAACCTGACACCCCGGGCTCGCCGAGCGGTCGCCACCTGGCACCCGAGCCTTCTGGAGGCGGAAAAGATGCCAGCGATCGTGCTCATCGGCGCTCAGTGGGGCGACGAGGGCAAGGGCAAGGTTACCGACCTGCTGGGTGAGCGGGTCGACTACGTCGTGCGCTACTCCGGCGGCAACAACGCCGGGCACACGGTGATCACCCCAGACGGCCAGAAGTATGCGCTGCACCTGATGCCGTCCGGCGCGCTCTCACCGGACGCGATGATCGTCATCGGCAACGGTGTGGTGGTCGACCCGAAGGTGCTGCTCGCCGAGATCGACGGCCTGGCCGAGCGCGGCGTGGACGTGTCCCGGCTGCGGATCTCCGGTGACGCGCACCTGATCATGCCGCACCACAGGGCGCTGGACCGGGTCATCGAGCGCTACCTCGGCTCGTCCCGGATCGGCACCACCGGCCGCGGCATCGGCCCGGCGTACGGCGACAAGGTCGCCCGGATCGGCATCCGCCTCCAGGACCTGCTCGACCCGGGCATCCTGCGTAAGAAGCTGGAACTCGCGCTGCGCGAGAAGAACCAGATCCTCTTCAAGGTCTACAACCGCAAGGCGATCGACCTTGAGGCGACCGTCGAGGAGTACCTGGAGTACGCGGAGCGGCTCAAGCCGTACATCGCGGAGACCCGGGCGATGCTCTGGGACGCCCTGGACCGGGGCGAGACGGTGCTGCTGGAGGGCGCCCAGGCCACCATGCTCGACATGGACCACGGCACCTACCCCTTCGTGACCTCGTCCAACCCGACCGCCGGTGGAGCCTGCGTGGGCGCGGGCATCCCGCCGACCGCGATCAACAAGGTCATCGCGGTGAGCAAGGCGTACACCACCCGGGTCGGCGCCGGACCGTTCCCGACCGAGCTGTTCGACGCCAACGGCGACCACCTACGCAAGATCGGCGCGGAGTACGGCACCACCACCGGGCGGGAGCGTCGGTGCGGGTGGTTCGACGCGGTCGTCGCCCGGTACGCCTGCCGCCTCAACGGCGTCACCGACCTGGTCATCACCAAGCTGGACGTGCTCACCGGCCTGCCCAAGGTGCCGATCTGCGTCGGCTACGAGATCAACGGCGTCCGGGTCGACGACATGCCGATGAGCCAGACGGACTTCCACCACGCCAAGCCCGTCTTCGAGGAACTCGACGGCTGGTGGGAGGACATCACCAAGGCCCGCAGCATCGACGACCTCCCGGAGAACGCCCGCCGCTACATCGCGAGGGTCGAAGAACTCTGCAACACGAGGGTGAGCGTCGTAGGCGTAGGCCCAGGCCGAGAAGAAAACGTCCACCTACACCCCCTCCTCCCCTAACCCCACCCCCACCCCCCCGGCCCCACCCCCACCCCCCCCGGCCCCACCCCACCGCCTCGGTGATCAAGAAGTTTGCGTCAGATTTCCTCGCGTGGTTGACGTAAAGCTCTTGATCACCGAGGCGGTGGGGCGGGGGCGGAGTGTTGGGGGTTATCCACAGGGGGTTGGGGTTATCCACAGGGGCTTCGGTTGGGTGGGGCGGGTGGGCAGGGTGTGGGTGTGGGCGCACACCGACTTCTTCGCCACATCGCGGCCGGGCAGGACGGCATCGTCACCCTGGGTCAGGCATTGCGTGCCGGCCTGACCAGGGATCAGATCCGGCAGTTGCACCGGTCCGGCCGGTGGCAGCGGCTTCTTCGCGGCTGCTTCGTTCCAGAAGCGGAGCTGAGTGATTCGACGCGTCGGCGGGGGCGAATCCGCGCGGCGGTGATGAGCCTTGGCCCAGGAGCCTTCGCTGCCCTGGACTCTGCGTTGGAGTTGCACGGCATCGCGGGTCTTCGCCGGACGTCACGGGTCCACGTCTCGGTCCCAGTCGATCGCCCCCGGCCTCAGCGCTCCCTGGTGCCGTGGTTGACGGTGCATCAGGTGACCGTCGGCCCCGGTGACGTCGTCGAGGTTGCGGGCATTCCGGCGACCTCCCCGCTCCGTACCGTCTCGGACGTCATCCTTCGGGCTGATCGTTATTCGGCGGTGTCGGTCCTCGACTCAGCGCTGAACCAGGGCCGCATGGATCCGGCGGACCTGGCGGCCATTCCCACCCTGATCCGCGGGCGGCGGGGTGCGGTCGTGGCACGCGCCTGTCTGGCCGAGGCGGACGGGCGGGCGCAGTCGCCGTTGGAGACGCGGGCCCGGCTGCGCTGCGTGGACGGCAGGGTGCCGCCGGACACGCTGCAGTTGGAGGTGCGCGACGACGACGGCTATCTGCTCGGCATCGGTGACCTGGGTTGGCGCGGCCCAAGGCTGATCGCCGAAGCGGACGGCCGAGACGCGCACGGCAGCCTGGAGGCCGCCTACGCCGACCGCCGCCGGCAGAATCGCCTGGTCAACGCCGGCTGGACCATCCTCCGCTTCACCTGGCAGGACACCCTCCGCCCCGACTACATCCCCTGGACGGTCCGCCAAGCGATCACGGCCGCCGGTCACCGCTGATCATGAAGTTGTTGCCACGACACGCCGCGGCGGAGGGCAATAACTTCATGATCACCGAGGCGTCGGTGGTGGGGTTGGGGGGGACAGTAGGATCTCGGGCGTGCGGGTTCTTTTGGTGGGTGGCGGTGGGCGGGAGCATGCGCTTGCGCTCGGGCTGGTGGCGGATTCGGGCGTTT
Organism: Micromonospora sp. DT53; assembly: GCF_049841535.1. Lineage (NCBI taxonomy): Bacteria > Bacillati > Actinomycetota > Actinomycetes > Micromonosporales > Micromonosporaceae > Micromonospora > Micromonospora sp. DT53. The sequence goes on along the minus strand of NZ_JBNCKM010000002.1, from coordinate 840,977 downwards.
CCTCGCTGATTGCCGCGCCGGGCAACCCGGGGATTGCTGGCGTGGCTGAGCTGCGGACGGTGACTCCGACAGATCCGGCCGCGGTGGCGGCGTTGGCCGTGGAGACGGCGGCTGACCTGGTGGTGGTCGGGCCGGAGGCGCCGTTGGTCGCCGGGGTCGCCGATGCCGTACGCGCCAAGGGCATCGCCGTGTTCGGCCCATCCGGCGCGGCCGCTCAGTTGGAGGGCTCCAAGGCGTTCGCCAAGGACGTGATGACCGCCGCCGGCGTGCCTACCGCCCGGGCGTACGTCTGCACGGACGAGCAGAGCACCGCTCGCGCGCTGGACGAGTTCGGCGCGCCGTACGTGGTGAAGGACGACGGGCTGGCCGCCGGCAAGGGCGTGGTGGTGACCGACGACCGGGCCGCCGCGTTGGCGCACGCCGCCGAGTGTGGACGTGTCGTGGTCGAGGAGTTCCTCGACGGCCCGGAGGTCAGCCTCTTCGTGGTCACCGACGGCGAGGCGGCGCTGCCGTTGTTGCCGGCACAGGACTTCAAGCGGCTCGGCGACGGCGACACCGGGCCGAACACCGGTGGCATGGGGGCGTACGCGCCGCTGGCCTGGGCCCCGCCCGGCCTGGTCGACGACGTCATGCGCGATGTGGTCCACCCGACGCTCGCGGAGATGCGTCGTCGGGGCACCCCGTTCGCCGGGCTGCTCTACGTCGGGCTCGCGATCACCTCCGCCGGCCCGCGGGTGATCGAGTTCAACGCGCGCTTCGGTGACCCGGAGACCCAGGTGGTGCTCGCGTTGCTGGAGACCCCGCTGGGTGGGTTGTTGCACGCGGCGGCCACCGGCACGTTGGCCGAGCACCCGCCGCTGCGGTGGCGGGACGGCAGCGCGGTGACCGTGGTGCTCGCCTCGCCGGGTTATCCGGCCGCGCCGCGCACCGGTGACGTGATCACCGGCGCGGACGGTCCGGGCATCATCCACGCGGGCACCGCCCGCCGGGCCGACGACGGCGCGTTGCTCTCCGCCGGCGGCCGGGTCCTCTGCGGTACGGCCACCGGCTCCGACCTGGCCGCCGCGCGGGATGCCGCGTACGCGCTGGTGGACGGGGTGGAGCTGGCCGGCTCGCAGCACCGCACCGACATCGCCGCCGCCGCGATCAACTGTCGGATCACGATTCCCCGCTGAACTCAGGCAACCCCCGGCCGTCCCGCCGCCGTTTGACCGGTGAGACGAGGGGGTGGCCGGAATGCCGGTCGATGTCGAGAGTTATCGCGACTACGTCGGTGCGCGGCTGGAGCCGTTGCGCCGCACGGCGTACCTGCTCTGCGGTGACTGGCACACGGCCGACGATCTGGTGTCGGCGGCGCTTGTCAAGTTGCTCCGGCACTGGTCGCGGGTGTCCGTCATGGACAACCCGGACGCGTACGCCAGGCGGATCCTGCTGCGGGTCTGGCTGGACGAGCGGCGTCGGCCCTGGCGGCGGGAGGCCGCCTGGGCCGAGGTGCCGGATCGCGCGGTCTCGGCCACCGGCACCGACGGCGCGGCTGACCGGCTGACCCTTCTCGCGCTGCTGGCCGAGCTGCCGCCGCGCCGCCGCGCGGTCCTCGTGCTGCGCTACTTCTGTGACCTGTCCGTCGAGGAGACCGCGCGGGAGCTCGGCTGCACTCCAGGCACCGTCAAGAGCCAGTCGGCGCGTGGCATCGAGGCGATGAGGGCTCGCCTCGCCCCGATGTCCTGTCGAGTCGAGGAGGTACGCAACGATGGATGAGTTCTACGACCAACTGCGTGCGGCGGTTGCCCAGGCGCCGCCGACCCGGATCGACGTTAACGAACTGATCATGGCCGACCGGCGCCGCCGCCAGCACCGGGCGTGGGCGTTGACCGGCTCCGGGGTGGCGGTGGCGGTGATCGCACTGACGTCGACCCTGGTCACCGGGCCGTACCGGGACGCGCGGGAGCCGACGGCGAACACCGGCCCGTCGCTCTGCGCCCCGCTGAACGCGTCTCCCAGCGGGTCCGCGTCACCGTTCGAGCGGTACGGCACGGCGCCTCCGTTCCCCACGGAGCAGCCGGCTACAGCGGCGGTCCGGCTGACAGTGGCGCTGCGCAGCGCCCTGAGTGTCAACCTGCCTCGGGAGCTGACTGTCGATTCGGGGGTGCCCGGGTGTCCGCTGCGGCAACTGTCGTACGAGCGCACCATGAGTGGGTACGTCTACAGCACGACGATCCAGCTGTCCCGGGGTGGTGATCACGCCGATCTGCTCATCAGGATTTATCCGACCCTCGGGGCGGTTCTTGGATGTCGGGCCGGCCCGTCGGACAACGACTGCTCGGTCGATCATTTTCCGGACGGCAGCGAGTCGGTGTCGGGTACCGGTGGCGGCCCGGCGGGTACCAGCTCGCGCGCGGCGACGGTGCTGCGTCCCGACCGAACCACGGTGGTGGTCAAGCTGGATCAACCTGGCGCGTCCGTCGACGAGCTGTTGCTGACCGAGGACCAGTTGGTGACCATTGGCCGGTGGCCGGGCTTCAACCTGTACCCGTGAGCGACCGTCAGCCGTAGTAGCGGCGCAGTTCCCGGGTGAGCACCTTGCCGGTGGCGTTGCGGGGCAGGTACTTCACGAGGATCACGTCCCGGGGGACGCTGAACCGGGCCAGGAAGTGCCGGACGTACTCGCGTACCGCCTCGGGGTCGAGCGTCTCGCCGGGGTGCAGGGCGAGGAACGCGGACAGCCGCTGGCCGTACTCCGGGTCGGGCACGCCGATCACGGCCGCCTCGCGGACCTGCGGCAGTTGCGCGAGGAGGTCCTCCACCTCGGACGGGAAGACGTTCTCGCCGCCGGAGACGATCATGTCGTCGGCTCGGCCGTCGACGAAGAGCAGCCCGTCGGCGTTGAGCCGGCCGAGGTCGCCGGTGTCGAGCAGCCCGTCGCGGGTTTCCCGGCTGGCACCGGAGGTGTAGCCCTCGAAGAGCATCTCGTTGCCGACGAAGATCCGCCCGACCCGTCCGTCCGGCACGGGCTGGCCGTCGTCGTCGAGCATCTCCAGGCGGGTGCCGTGTGGTGGACGACCGGCGGTGGTGGGTGCCTGACGTAGGTCCTGCGGGCCGGCGATGGAGGCCCAGGAGACCTCGGTGGATCCGTAGAGGTTGTAGAGGACGTCTCCGTAGATGTCCATGAATTTCGGGGCCAGCCCGCCGGGCAGGGCGGAGCCGCTGACCGCGACGACAGTGAGCGAGGGGCGCGGGTCCGGCGGCGGCACCTCCAGCAGCCGCTGCACCATCACCGGTACGGCGAACAGCGCGTCGCACCGGTGCGCGGTCAGGGCGGCGAGGGTGGCGGCCGGGTCGAAGCGGCGGTGCAACACGATTGTGGCCCGTAGGGCCAGGCAGACCTGGAGGGCGGCGAATCCCCAGGTGTGGAAGATCGGTGCGGCGATCATCACCCGGTCCCGGGCGTGCAGGGGGATGCGGTCGATGATGGACACCAGTGGGCCGAAGCCGCTGGGGGTGGGCCGGCGAGCGCCCTTGGGCGTACCTGTGGTGCCGGAGGTGAGCACGATGATCCGGCCGTCGCGCTCGGGTGGGTGCAGGTCGCCCGGCAGTGCCCCGGCCACCAACTCCTCGCGGGCGCGTTCGTCGAGCCGGGACAGTTCGGCGGGGAGGCCGAGGACCCGATCGGCGAACTCGTCGTCGTGTACGAGGAGTCGCAGCCGCTGCTCCTCGGCGACGGTGCCCAGTTGGGCGGCGCTGAGCCCGGTGTTGACCAGCACCGCGTCGACGCCGAGCAGGGTGGCGGCGACGATCGTCTCGATCAGCCCGTGGTGGTTGCGGCAGAGCACGCCGATCCGGTCGCCGGCCTGTACGCCGAGCCCGGCCCGCATCGAGCGGGCCATCCGTTCGGCCCGGTCGAGCAGGTCGTGGTAGGTCAGCTCGATGCCGTTCTCGTCGATGACGGCTGGGCGGCCGGGGTCCCGGGCGGCTGCCTGGCGTAGCTCGCCTGCCAGGCTCCACCCCCACGTCCGCAGCGCGTTGAGCTGCGAGGCGACCCGCATCGGGCTGCCGGGGGTGAGCAGCCCGCGACGGGTCAGCGTGGCAACGATGAACGGCAGGTCCATGCCGCAGACCTCCTCGGGGTGGTGCGCGGACGGGGCAGCGGTCTGCCCGTCCATCAGGCCTTCTTTCCTTGATCATGCACTGGGCGCGGCTGAAGGCCCAGTTGGCGTCGGCGTGGGGTGACGAAGACGGCACAGATCGTGGAATCCGGGCCGCCGTCGGCCCGACCCGTGGAGGAGGGGCCGGGCCGACGGCGGTCAGCGGATCTGCATCCCGGAGATCGCCCGGGAGATGACAAGTCGTTGGATCTCCGAGGTGCCCTCGAAGATGGTGTAGATCTTGGCGTCCCGGTACCAGCGTTCGACCGGGTGGTCGCGCAGGAAGCCGGCCCCGCCGAGCAGCTGCACCGCCTTCTCGGTGACCGACACGGCCACCTCGCCGGCCTTGAGCTTGGACATCGACCCCTCGCCGGCGGTGAACGGGCGGTTGTTGCGGCCCATCCACGACGCACGCCAGACGAGCAACCGCGCCGCGTCGATCTCCATCCGCATGTCGGCCAGCGCGAACGCGACGGCCTGGTTCTGGATGATCGGGCGTCCGAACTGGACCCGGTCCTTCGCGTAGTCGAGCGCGTACTCGTAGGCGGCCCGGGCCACGCCGAGCGCCTGGGCGCCGACAGTGGGTCGGGTCAGCTCGAAGGTGCGCATCGCGGCCTGTCCGGTGGCCCGCTGACCGGAGCGGGCCCGGTCGAGGCGTTCCAGCAGGGCGTCCCGTCCGCCGAGCAGGCAGCGGCCGGGTACGCGAACCTCGTCGAGGAACACGTCGGCGGTGTGCGACGCACGGAGGCCGAGTTTGCGCAGCTTGCGGGTGGCGGCCAGGCCGGGGGTGCCCGGCGGTACGACGAACGCCGCCTGGCCGCGGGAGCCGAGCGCGGGGTCGACGGAGGCGGTGACGACGTGCACTCCGGCGATTCCGCCGTTCGTGGCGTACGCCTTCTGGCCGGTGAGCACCCATTCGTCGGTGGCCTCGTCGTAGACGGCCCGGGTGCGCATCGCGCCGACGTCGGAGCCGGCTTCCGGCTCGCTGGTGCAGAAGGCGGCGACGGCCGGCGAGTCGACGTGGCCGAAGCACTGCGGCACCCACTCGACCATCTGGTCGGGGGTGCCGGCGCCGTAGATGGCGGCGACGGCGAGCGAGGTGCCGAAGATGCTCATGCCGATGCCGGCGTCACCCCAGAAGAGTTCCTCGCTGGCGATGGGCAGGGAGAGCCCGGTCGGGTCGGCCCAGCAGGTGGCGAGGAACTCGAAGCCGTAGAGGCCGACCTTGGCGGCTTCCTGGATCACCGGCCACGGGGTGTCCTCGCGCTCGTCCCACTCGGCGGCGGCCGGGCGCACGACCTCGGCGGCGAAGCCGTGCACCCAGTCGCGTAGATCCCGCTGTTCCTCGTTCAGGTCGAGCGAGAACTCAGCCATGTCAGGCCTTGGGGATGTCGAACAGGTTGGCGATGTTGGCGGCGAGGCCGAGGTCGCCCTTCGCCTTCAACTTGCCGGTCATGAACATCATCACCGGGTTGGCGCCACCGGAGACGATCTTCAGGAACTCGACAGGGCCCATGGTGAGGCTCAGCTTCGGGTCGTGCTGCGGGGTCTCGTTCACGACGCAGGTGCCGTCGGCGATGACCACCTCGTAGGTGTCGCTGCCGCCGTCGGGGCGACCGGTGATGATCCAGTGGATGACCGCGTTCGTGGAACCGGCCCGGTCCGCGCGGAACAGCGACGGCATCCGGCCGAACACCTCACCCAGGACCTTGCCGCGCAGGTCGCCGGACATCACCTGGGCGATCTTGTCGTCCGGGGTGGACTTGACCAGCTGGGCGAACTCCTTGGGGCCCACGTTGGCGAAGGTGGCCGGGTCGAAGTCAGTCATCAGGTGCGCCTTCCGGAAGATTTGGCTACTCGTGCGTAACCCTACGCACGAGTAGGTATGCTCGCAAGGTGTCCAGCGTCCCCGCCTTCAAGCGCCTGCCGCGCGCCGTCCGCGAGCAGCAGATGCTCGACGCGGCCGTCAAGGTCTTCTCCCGCCGCGGCTTCCACGCCGCCAGCATGGACGAGATCGCCGAGGACGCCGGCATCTCCAAACCCATGGTGTACGCGTACCTCGGCACCAAGGAGGAACTCTTCGTCGCCTGCCTGCATCGGGAGGGCACCCGGATGATGCAGGCCATCGCCGGGGCGGCGGCCCCCGACCTGCCGGCCGACGAGCGGCTCTGGCGTGGGCTGAGGGCGTTCTTCGGCTTCGTGGGCGCCCACCGGGACGGCTGGGCGGTGCTCTACCGGCAGGCCCGGGGCGAGCAGCCGTTCGCCGGCGAGCTGGCCACCATGCGCGCTCGGCTGGTCGAGGTGGTCGCCGGGATGCTCGACCACGCGCTGCGTGCCGAGGGCCGCGAGATCGCCGCCATCGACCTGGAGGTCGTCGCGTACGCCCTGGTCGGCGCGACCGAGTCGCTGGCCGACTGGCTCGCGGACCACCCGGAGGCCGATCCGGAGAAGACGGCCACCCGGATGATGAACGTGGCCTGGCTCGGTGCCGCCCAACTCCTGCACGGCATCACCTGGCGTCCACCTGGCGACTGACGGCCCCGGCGGAGACAGCGTCGCTGCCCGGCTCGGCGGACCGGCGACGGTTGCGGAGCCAACGGACCAGCTCGACGACCACCGTCACGGTCAGGGCGAGGCCCAGACCCAGCAGGAGACCGCGCAGCGGGTCCTGCTCGAAGGCCAGCCCGCCGACGTAGCCGACAAGCGCCGAGTAGAGCCCCCACGAGCTGGCGGCCAGCGCGTCGAAGGCCAGGAACCGTCGCCGGGGATAGCGCACCGCGCCCATGGTGAGGGTGACCGCGGTCCGGCCGCCCGGGATGTAGCGGGCCACGGTGAGGATCAGACCGCCCCGGGTGGCGATGCCCCGGCGAGCCCGGTCGATGGCGGCTCGGCGTCGACCGTCGGGCGGCAGCCGGTCGAGCAGCCGTGTGCCCATACCCCGCCCGATGGCGTACGAGATGTGGTCGCCGACCAGCGCCCCCGCGGCGGCCACCAGGATCACCGCCGGCAGGTACGGCGCTCCGGAGGCCGCGAACACCCCCGCGGTGATCACCGCGGTCTCGCTCGGCACCACCGGGAAGAAGCCGTCGAGTACCGCGATCGTGAAGATCGCCAGGTACACCCAGGGCGAGGACATCGTGTCGTGCAACAGGTCGAGCAGATCCATGAATTCGATGCTGGTCGGGCCGGCGACGCTCGACATCGGCCAGTGGTCAGGTGGCCGCCACTACTTAGGTAGCGGCCGTCCCCGAGGGCGGGTAGGGGTCTTCCCCCACCGAGCCCCGGTCCGGCGGCGCACGGCCGCCCGTTCCGGGTGGGAAGCCCTACGCTCGTTGCGTGGCCTCCAGCGCCGTCGCCCTCCGGCGGGTCGTCCAGCGGTACGGCCCGATGCTGCTCGCCGTCGTCGTGGCCACGGCCGTCTGGGCCAGCGCGACAGGTGACCTCGGGGTCCGCTCGCCGCTGCCCGGCCCGGTCGTGCTGCTGATCGCGCTGGGCTCGGCGTGGGCCGCCGGCACGGTTCGCACCCGTCGCTGGCCGTTGTTCCTGGCCGCGGCGGTCGGCTGGTTGGTGCTCGCCGCGGCGGCCGCCGGGGTGCTGGCCTCGTACCAGGCGGGCCTGCGGCTGCGCGGTCGCCAGCTCGCCGGCTACCTCGGCGGGGCGGCGTTGGTGCTGGGCGGCGGGGTGGTGGTCGGGCTGGCGGTGGGTGGCGTACGCCGGATCACCACCGCCGCCACCGGCAACGTGCTGCTGCTCGCCGCCTGCCTGGTCGGGCTGCCGTTGCTCTTCGGCCTCTGGGTGCGCGCCCGTCAGGACACGCTCGCCGCTCTGCGGGACCGGGCCGAGCGGCTGGAACGCGAACAGGAGGCCCGCGCCGACCAGGTCCGCGCGGAGGAACGGACCCGGATCGCCCGGGAGATGCACGACGTGGTGGCGCACCGGGTCTCGCTGATGGTGGTGCATGCCGGGGCGCTGGAGGTGACCGCCGTGGCCCCGGCGACCGTGGAGGCCGCCGCGCTGATCCGGACGACCGGCCGGCAGGCGCTCACCGACCTGCGTGAGGTGCTGGGTGTACTGCGCCAGGCCGGCCCGGCCGGGACACCGGAGCGAGGGCTCGACATGTTGGACGAGTTGATCGGGGAGTCCCGTGCCGCCGGGCTGCGGGTGTCCCGCCACGACGAGGGTGTGCCGACGGCACTGCCCGCGACGCTGGGGCGTACCGCGTACCGGGTGGTCCGTGAGGCGCTGACAAACGTGCGCAAGCACGCGGCCGACGCCGAGACGACAGTCTGCCTGCGCTACCTGCCGGACGGTCTGGAGGTGCTGGTCCGCAACGGCCCGTCCGAGGGCGGGTCGACGCTGCCCGGTGCCGGGCAGGGGCTGCTCGGGCTGCGTGAGCGGGTGGAGTTGCTCGGCGGCCGGTTGGAGGCGACTCCGGTGGACGGCGGCTTCCTGGTCCGGGCCCTGATCCCGCTGGCGGGTGCGGCGTGATCCGGGTGGTGGTGGTCGACGACGAGCAGCTGGTCCGGGCCGGGTTGCGCCTGATCCTCGAGGCGGCAGAGGACATCACCGTCGTCGGTGAGGCGGCGAACGGCGTCGGCGCGCTGGAGCAGGCCCAGCGGTTACGCCCCGACGTGGTGTTGCTCGACGTGCGGATGCCTGGCGTCGACGGGCTGACCATCGCGCCCGAGGTCGTCGCCGCCGGCCCGAAGGTGATCATGTTGACCACCTTCGACCTCGACGAGTACGTGCACCGGGCGCTGCGGGCCGGCGCGGTCGGCTTCCTGCTCAAGGACACCCCGCCCCGCGAGTTGGCCGCCGCCGTTCGTACGGTGGCCGCCGGAAACGCGATGCTCGCCCCGACGGTGACCCGGCGCCTGATCAGCTCGTTCGCCGAGCGTGGTCCGGCCCGCCGGGACGCGGCCCGTGCGCGGCTCGCGCCGCTGACCGAGCGGGAGCTGGCGATCGTCCGGGAGGTGGCGGGCGGGCACGGCAACGCGGAGATCGCCCGGCGGCTGGCGATGAGCGAGGCCACCGTCAAGGCACACGTCAGCCGGGCGCTGGCGAAACTCCACGCGGGCAACCGGGTGCAGTTGGCCATCCTGGTGTACGACGCCGACCTGCTGTGACGGCTGTCAGGTCGATCCGCCCGGTCGGTCGCGGGCGGCGGCGCGGCGGTGCACCAGGCGGCGCAGCCAGCGGACGCCCTCGATGCCCAGCGTGACGAGCACCGAGAGGCCGAGCCCGGCGAGGACGCCCTTGACGGGGTGGCGCTCGAAGGCCAGCCCACCGAAGTAGCCGAGCAGTCCGCAGTACAGGGCCCAGGTGACTGCCGCGATCGCGTCGTAGAACAGGAACGGCCGGCGGGGATACCGCACCGCGCCCATGGTGAGGGTGACAGCGGTCCGGCCGCCCGGCAGATAGCGGGAGGTGGTCAGGATCAGCCCGCCACGCTCGTCCAGGGCACGGCGGGCCCACTCGGAGCTGGCCCGCCGTCGGCTGCCGTCGGGAAATCCGGCGAGCCGGTTCGCGCCGCCACCGCGCCCGATGGCGTACGAGACGTGGTCGCCGGCGCAGGCGCCCACAGCGGCGGCGACGATCACCGCCGCCAGATTGGGATTTCCGCTGGTGGAGAGCACGGCGGCGGTGATGACGGCCGCCTCGCCGGGTACGGCCGGAAAGAACGCGTCGACCGCCGTGAGCCCGAAGATCAGCAGGTACACCCACGGTGAGGTGACCAGCTGTCGGAGCAGGTCGAGCGCGGAATCCATGCTTCCATGCTCGGCGGCTTGACGACTGTCGGTGGCGCTTCGCCGACATTGCGCCGACCGGTCGGCCAGGCGCCGCCTCTGGTGGTCAGCGCCTGTGAGGTCGCCGTCGTCGTGGTGATCCGGCGGGTGTTTCGGGGAGCATCGCGTTGCTCATCGTTTCTCGCCAATAGCCGCAGGGTAGTTGGCGCCGTTGAAGGTGACTCGGAGCGCGTACACCGAGGTGCCGGCGGTGATGAACAGGTGGTTGCGTTTCGGGCCACCGAACGTGAGGTTGGCGACCGGTTCGGGCAGCAGCAGCTTGCCGATGAGGGTGCCGTCGGGGTCGAAGCAGTGCACACCGTCCCAGGCCGCGGCCCACACTCGCCCGGCGCTGTCGAGGCGGATGCCGTCGAAACGGCCGAAGTCGCACTCAGCGAAGATCCTCCCGTTGTCGAGGGTGCCGTCGGCCAGGACGTCGAAGACGCGGATGTGACTGGGGTTCTGCCGGGTGTCCACGATGTAAAGCTGCTGCTCGTCGGCGGAGAACGCCAGGCCGTTGGGGCGGCAGAAGTCGGTCGCCACGATGCGCAGATCGCCAGTGGCGGGGTCGAGGCGAAACACGTAACAGGCGTCGCCGAACTCGCTGTCACCCTTGTTGCCCTCGTAGTCACCCTGGATGCCGTAGGTCGGGTCGGTGAACCAGATCGTCCCATCGGCGCGGACGACCACGTCGTTGGGACTGTTGAGCCGTTTGCCATCGAAGCGGTCGGCGAGCACGGTGATGGTGCCGTCGTGCTCGGTACGGGTGACCCGCCGGTTGCCCTGCTCGCACGTGACCAGTCGGCCCTGGCGGTCCACCGTGTTGCCATTGGCGTAGCCCGAGCCGTGGCGGTAGACGCCGACGGCGCCGGTGGTCTCGTCCCAGCGCAGCAGCCTGTCGTTGGGGATGTCGCTCCACACCAGGTAGCGGCCAGCCGGGAAATACGCCGGCCCTTCGGTCTTACGTGCGCCGGTGTGCAGTCGTTCGACCACGAAGTCCCCGTCGCAGGTGCGAAACCGTTCGTCCAGCAGGTGGAACTCGGCGGGAACAGTGTCGATCATCGCGTGCCTCCCGATCGGATCAACGTTCGGCAGAGAGAGGGGTTCGCCGAACCTGGTATGGTCAACACGCTAATAGTTAAATCACGTTCAAGGATGCGCGAGTGGTGGACGACATAGACCGGGCGTTGTTGACGCACCTGCAACACGACGCCACCCAGTCCTACGCGACGCTGGGCAAGGCGGTGGGCCTGTCCGCCGGCTCGGCCCATGACCGGGTGCGCAAGCTGCGCGAACGCCGTGTGATCCGCCGGACCACCGTCGAGGTCGATCCGGCCGCCGTGGACCGAGGCGTCTCGGCCTTCGTGATGGTCAACGCCAACTCGTGGATGGGGGACGCCCCTACCCGCGACATGCTCGCGGCCATACCTGAGATCCAGGAAGCGCACGTCATCGCTGGCGCGGCAGCACTGCTGGTGAAGATCCGTACCGCGACCACCGAAGACCTGCAGGCGGCGCTGCGCCGCATCTTCGGCATTGACGGGGTGACCGGCACCCAGGCCATCGTCGTGCTGGAGACGTTCTTCGAACGCCCGGTGAGCGTGCTCGACCAGGGCAGCGAACCGCGTCAGCCGGATGTCGACGCGCCACCACGGTAGGACGCCACGAGTCAGGCCGAGCGCGCCAGAGCCGGTGGGGCGAGCAGCGGACCGCACGGGGTCTTGTCGTCGGCGGTGGGGCCGTGCGAGGTCAGCACCACGGGTGTGCCCAGCTCCGCGCGTACCGCCTCGGCCCAGTCCGTCGGCGGTTCGTCGTCGTACACCGGGCGGGAGCGCAGCAGGCGGGCGGTGAGCGCGGCCTGCCGGTCCAGGTCCCCGGGCGGGCCCGGGGTGAGCCGGTCGGTGGTGTCGTAGCGGCGGCAGATCCGCAGGTCGGGGCCGGCCAGGTCGAGGTGGGTCAGGGCCAGGCCGTCGACGCCGCCGGCCGCGGCGAGGGCGTACCGGTGGGCCACCGCGTCGAAGTGGCCGAAGCGGAACCGGCCCTGCCACGGGTTCGTCGGGTTGTGCGGGTCGGCCAGCGGCAGGCCCGGGTCCTCGGTCACCAACGGGCCGGGTCCGTGCCGGGTGGTGACCAGCCGGAGCACCCCGATCCGGGTGACGTCGCCGGACCGGCCCGCCTCGGCGAGCAGGCCGTCGACGTTGGCGAAGGTGGTGGTGCTCCAGGTGGTGTACGGGTGGAAGCCGTGCCACTCGTCGAGCAGCACCCCCTGCGCGCCCTCGAAGACGCAGGTCCCGGTGCGCAGCGCCCGGGCGAGCCAACTGCCGTCGACGATGGCGACCCGCCCGGCGAACCCGGTGAACGCGGGCAGGCAGTCCTCGATCGGTGGCGCGTCCAGCGGGCCGAGCTCGGCGGTCAGCCGGTCCCGCAGGGTGGTCAGCCTCCGGCGCAGCAACGCCGGCCGGTGGCAGTCGGCGACCCGGGGCGCGTCGTCGGGGTGGGCGAGACCGTACGCGACGGCCTCGCCCACCCCCAGCCCGCAGGAGCCGTGCCGGTCGGCTCCCCGGGCGATCTCGCGGGCCCGGTTCGCGGCCCGGTGGTACGGGGTGGCGAGCAGCGCGTCCCCGTCGACGGTCAGCCGGTCGAGCGCGTCGGGCACCCCGACCGTGGCGAGGTGGTCGGCCTCGGCGGCCAGCGCCAACGGGTCCACCACCACGTGCCGGGACAGGTGCGTACCGACACCGGGATGGAACGTGCCGGCGCCGAACTGCGCGAAGGTGTGGTGCCGCCCGTCGCGCAGCACGACGTTGTGCGCCGCCTGCGCGCCCCCGTTGAAGCGGACCACCGTGTGCACGGGACGGGTGGCGCAGAGCCAGTCCACCACAGTGCCCTTGCCGGCGTCGCCGTAGCCGAGGTCGACCACCGCCACGTGGTTCACAGCCGGGTCACCCCACCGACGGTGTCGGTGAAGGCGGGCAGCGTCGACACCTCGGCCCGCCGTTCCCGGCCGAGGCGGGCCAGCGCCTTCGACACCGTCCCGGTGGCGCCGGAGCCGGCGCGGTCCAGGTCGCGCAGGCCCTCGTCCAGGTCGATGGCCTGTTCGCCGAGGCCGATGGTGAGCGCGATGGTCTCGCAGACCGCGTCGAGGTCGTCGAGCACGACCGTGTTCTGCCCGAGCAGGTCCCGCCAGAAGTCGAGCACCTTCGCGTTGCCGGCGTAGTGGCTGCCGGCGGGGAGCAGGTAGTAGGTGTCCCAGCGGCTGGTCACCTCGTCGACGACCTGCCGCAGCGGCACGTCCTCGGCGAGGCCGTCCCCGATCAGGCCGGCCACCTCCCGGGCCTTCACCCGCTGGTACGCCAGCTCGTCGCCGATGATGAACAGGTAGCCGCGCCGGCCGCGCTTCTCCCAGTTGTCGGTGACTGTGTGCCGGGCCATGAAGTACATGGCCAGCTCGTACGACTCGCTCATCTGCCCGCCGCCACCACCCTCCAGCACGATCCGGCCGAGGTCGTCGTCCATCCGGTTGTCCGACTCGAACTGACCCACCTGCAACGGCACCCGGTCGCAGGTGGCGTCGCCGATGGCGCCGAACATGATCTGCGGGTCGCTGGCGTAGCCCTGCCGTTGCAGCAGCCCGAGCAGTTGCGGCAGCTTGGTCTGCAGGACCCGCGGCACCGTACGCATCGAGCCGGTCACGTCGAAGAGCACCGCGACGGGCGTCGACCGGGGGTGCTCGTCGGAGTCGCGGCTCTCCCGGGTCGCGTCCCTGGGGTCGAGCGCGGGGTGCACGGTGCGCGCACCGCTGTCGCTGTAGGAGAAGGCGCTCCTGCCGGTGGACCGGCGGTAGCGGTCGGCGGCGTCGTACACGTCGGTGGACCAGATTCCACTGCCCATGACAGCTCTCCTTAGGGGGTGAGGGTGAAGGGTCGGAAGGTGCGTGGCCCGTAGAGGCGGTCCAGCACCTGGTCGAGTTCGCGCAGTAGGCGCCAGGCGTCGTCGGGCCGGGCGTCCAGGGGCCGTTGCCGGCAGCCCAGCGCGAAGGCGTGCAGCTCGCGGGGCGCGCGCGGCCCCATCAGCCAGCTCATGCAGTGGCTGGCCATCGCGATGTCGGTGCCCGGCCCGCAGGGCTGCTTGGTCAACACTTCCGGCGGGTACCAGTCCTGATGGCCGGGCACGACCGCCGGGATCGTGCTCCCCACGGCCGCGGAGAAACACCAGTCGATCAGCACCACACCGTGGGCGTCCGGCTCGATCAGCACGTGCCCGGGCAGGACCGCGCCGTGCACCACGCCCGCCCGGTGGGCCAGGCCGAGCACCACAAGCAGCCGCCGCCACATCCAGGCCACATCCCGGGCGTCCAGCCCGTCGGGGTACGCACGCCGTACCTCGTCGAGGTCGTGCAGGCCGGGCGCGGTGGCGAGCACGTTGATCCGCCGTTCCGCGCCGGTCGTGGTGTCGCGGTGCCGGAGTTCGTCGACGAGCCGGGGCACGTACGGCAGGTAACGCGGGTCGCCGCGTTCGGCGATGGTGCGCAGGGCGTGCGCCTCGCGGGCCATCAGGTCGTTGTCGGTGGACCGTCGGGGGAGCTTGAGCAGCCGGTCGTCGCCGACGTCGTAGAGGTCCGCCAGGTCACCCGAGTGGGTCGGCGCGCCGAGCCGGTAGTCGCCGAGGACGGTGCTCTGCCGTGCCTGCCACCGGGTGGTGACGCGGATGAACGCGTCGAGGGCTTCGGCGCGTACCGCCGGGTCGGTCGGCAGGCGGTCGGGGTGCAGGGCCGCGACCAGCTCGCGGTAGCGGCGGGCCGGTTGGTCGGCGCCGAACAGGTCGGCGTCGGTGCGGGCGGCCGCGACCAGGCGGATGGCCTCCGCGGCCCTCACCGCACCGTCTCCTCGCGGGCGGGGCGCAGCAGCGCCGGGTGCAGCAGCCGGGCGTCGCCGGCCCGGTAGAGCCGGGCGCGCGGGCCGCCTCGGGCACCACCGCGCTCGGTGCTGGCGCCCGTGCTCTCCACGAAGCCCGGCACGGAGAGCACCTTGCGGTGGAAGTTGCCGGCGTGCAGCGGATGCCCCCAGACCGTCTCGTAGACGGCGCGCAGCTCGCCGATGGTGAACTCGGCGGCGAGGAAGCGGGTGGCGAGTGGGGTGTACTCCAGCTTGGACCGGGCGCGCTCCAGCGCGTCGTCGATGATCCGGCCGTGGTCGAAGGCGAGCTGTCGGCTGGTCAACGCGGTCACCGGCAGCCAGATCGCCTCGTCGGCGTCGCTGCCGGCGGCCGGATCCGGCAGGTCGGGGGCGAACGCGAGGTGGGCGATCGAGACGACGCGCATGCGCGGGTCACGGTCGGGAGCGCCGTAGCTGGCCAACTGCTCCAGGTGTACGCGCCGCAGCGTCTCGCCGCCGAGCCCGGTCTCCTCGGCCAGCTCCCGTCGGGCGCCTGCGGTCAGGTCCTCGTCGGGGCGGACGAAGCCCCCGGGCAGCGCCCAGTGCCCGGCGAAGGGCGCCTCGCCGCGCCGGATCAGCAGCAGGTGCAGCGCGCCGTCGCGGATGGTCAGCGCCACCACGTCGACGGTCACGGCGACCGACGGGTAGGCCCGGGGGTCGTACGCGGCCAGGAACTCCTGCTCGTTCATCACGTCTCTCTCACTCTGAGAACATCTCGCTCTGAGAACAACTTAGCGCACGAAGCGGCTCCTGCCAAGCTCGGAATCGTCAGCTCAGGTGACCCGCCAGGTGCGGTCGGCCCCGCGAGTCGTGCAGGGCGAACCCGCCATCCGGCAGGAGCGCGAAGTTCACAGTGCTCGGCAGCGGTACGGGCAGCTTGAAGGCGACCTCGACGGTGTACGCGTCCGGCAGCCGGGCGTCCAACGCGGCCAGGCAGCGCGCCTTGCTCCACATGCCGTGCGCGATCGGCCGGCGGAAACCGAACAGTCGCGCCCCGAGTCGGGAGGTGTGGATCGGGTTGTGGTCACCGGACACCCGCGCGTACTCCGAGCCGACGCGCGGTTCCACGGGCCAGCGGGCGGTGGCCGGCGGCACGGCGGGACGGTCGCCCGGGTCGCGCCCGCCCGGCTTGCGCTCCCGACCGAGGTAGGTCGAGACGCCGCGCCACACCTCCTCGCCGTCGACCGAGCCGACCAGCACCACGTCCACCTGCCGCCCCCGGTGGTGCGGGCGCAGGTTCTCCGCGTACGTCATGAAGTCGATTGTCTCGTCGGCGGTGATCGGGCGGTGCGTGGTGATCCGGTTGCCGACGTGCACCAGGCCGAGCAGCGGGATGGGGAAGTCCGCCGCGGTCATCAGGCGCAGGGCCAGTGGGAAGCCCATGACGTGCGGAAACGTCGCGGGCAGCCGATCGTTGAGTCGGAACCCGCAGACCCGGTCGTAGTCGGCCAACTGCGCCCGGTCGACGGTCACCCCGCCCACTGTCAACTCGACCGCCGGCAGGTCCGGCCCGCGCCGCCCACCGCCGAGGCCGGGTAGCGCGCCGAGCAGCGCCCGTCGGTGCAGCG
Organism: Micromonospora sp. DT53; assembly: GCF_049841535.1. Lineage (NCBI taxonomy): Bacteria > Bacillati > Actinomycetota > Actinomycetes > Micromonosporales > Micromonosporaceae > Micromonospora > Micromonospora sp. DT53. Next base: position 824,547 of record NZ_JBNCKM010000002.1, on the reverse strand, counting down.
CCCCGGCCACCGGCATCCGGCGCAGTTCGACGCGGGTGCGGCTGCTCGACTCCGGCTGCGCGTCCATCACGCACCCAGCAGGCTCTGGCCGCAGACCCGGACGACGTTTCCGCTGACCGCGCCGCTGGCCGGCCAGGCCAACCAGCCGATCGTCTCGGCCACGTCCACCGGCAACCCGCCCTGGGCCAGGCTGTTCATCCGCCGGCCCGCCTCGCGGACCACAAGCGGGATGCGCGCGGTCAGCCGGGTCTCGATGAAGCCGGGGGCCACCGCGTTGACGCTGATCCCCCGTTCCCGCAGGGCCGGCGCCAGTGAGTCGACCAACCCGATCACGCCGGCCTTGCTGGTGGCGTAGTTGGTCTGACCCCGGTTGCCGGCGATCCCGGCGATCGAGGAGACCGAGATGATCCGCCCCCCGGCCGGAATCAGCTCCCGTTCCAGCAGCACGTCGTTGATCCGCTCCTGGCTGGACAGGTTGACGTCGATGACCTGGTCCCACCGGTCGGCGTCCATCCGGCCGAGCGTCTTGTCCCGGGTGATGCCGGCGTTGTGCACCACCACGTCGACCCGGCCGTGCCGGCTGGCCAGGTGCTCGGCGAGTCGGGTCGGCGCGTCCGGCGCGGTCAGGTCGAGTTGGACGGCGGTGCCGCCGATGTCGTTCGCCACCGCGGCGAGCGCGTCGCCGGCGGCCGGGATGTCCAGGGCCACCACCTTCGCGCCGTCGCGGGCGAGCACCTTGGCAAGTGCCGCGCCGATGCCCCGCGCGGCGCCGGTGACCAGCACGACCTGGCCGTCCAACGGGAGGTCCCAGTCGGCCGGGACGCTCGCCGCGCCGCCGCCGACCCGGATGACCTGCCCCGACACGTACGCGGACCGGCCGGACAGCAGGAACCGGATCGTCGATTCGAGGCTCGTGATGGTGCCGGCCGAGTGGGCCGGGTCGTCCGCCGCGTCACCGCTCACGTAGACGAGTTGCGCGGTGGTGCCCCGACCGAACTCCTTGCCGATGCTGCGGACCAGCCCTTCGAGGGCGCGCTGGGCGGTCGCCTCGCGGGGCGTCGCGCACTCCCGCGGCGGGGTGCCCAGCACGATCACCCGGCCGCTGGGCAGCACGGCCCGGGCCTGCGGGTGGAAGAAGTCGTAGAGCTGGCGCAGCTCGGTCGAGTCGGTGATGCCGGTGGCGTCGTACACCAGGGCGCCGAAGCGGTCCTGTGGTCCGGCCGTGCCGGTGTCCCGCAGCTCGACCCCGGCGGCGGTCAGGATCTTGACGATCGGTTCGGTGAGCCGACCGCCGGTGGCCGCGCCGAGCAGGGCCGGCCCGCGCAGCAGCGGATCGCCGGGCTGGTGCCGGCGCAGCCGGGGCGGGTCGGGCAGCCCGAGGCGCTTGACCAGCGCGCGGCCGGCGGCCGATTGGACGAAGCTCGCGTACCTGTCGGTCATGGGCGTAGCCTACTGGCGAGTAGGGTTCGAGCAACACATGTCGAGGAGGCGGATCGTGCAGAGCATCCGGCGGGTCGCGGTCATCGGGGGCAACCGCATCCCCTTCGCCCGTTCCAACTCCCGCTACGCGGACGCGTCCAACGCGGACCTGCTCGGCGCGGCGCTCGACGGCCTGATCGCCCGCTACGGGCTGGCCGGGCAACGGATCGGCGAGGTGGTGACCGGTGCGGTGCTCAAGCACTCCCGCGACTTCAACCTCACCCGCGAGGTGGTCCTCGGCTCCCGGCTCGACCCACACACCCCGGCGTACGACATCCAACAGGCCTGCGGCACCGGCCTGGAGGCGACGATCCTGGTCGCCAACAAGATCGCCCTCGGGCAGCTCGACGTGGGCATCGCCGGCGGTGTCGACACCACCTCCGACGCCCCGCTCGCCGTCAACGAGGAGATGCGCCGCACGCTGCTCAAGCTCAACTCGGCCCGCACGCTTGGCGAACGGCTCAAGATCGCGGCGAAGCTGCGCCCACTCCAGCCGTTCAAGCCGGAGATCCCACGCAACGCCGAGCCGCGTACCGGCCTGTCCATGGGCGACCACGCCGCCCGCACCGCCAGGCGCTGGCAGATCGACAGGCAATCCCAGGACGAGCTGGCGTTGCGCTCGCACCAGCGACTCGCCGCCGCGTACGACAAGGGTTTCTTCGACGACCTGATGACGCCGTACCTGGGGCTCACCCGGGACCAGAACCTCCGCCCGCACAGCAGCCTGGAGAAGCTCGCCGCGCTGAAGCCGGTCTTCGGCACCCGTGGCCCGGACGCCGAGCAGGCCACCATGACCGCCGGCAACTCGTCGCCCCTCACCGACGGCGCGTCCACCGTGCTGCTGGCCAGCGAGGAGTGGGCGGCGGCGCACCACCTGCCCGTGCTGGCCTGGTTCAGCTGGTCGGAGACCGCGGCGGTGGACTTCGTGCACGGCGACGAGGGTCTGCTGATGGCACCCGCGTACGCGGTGCCCCGGATGCTGGCCCGCGCCGGGCTGACGTTGCAGGACTTCGACTACTACGAGATCCACGAGGCGTTCGCGTCGCAGGTGCTGGCCACCCTCGCCGCCTGGGAGTCGCCGGAGTTCGGCAAGGACCGGCTCGGTCTGGACGCCCCGCTGGGCGCGATCGACACCGACCGGCTCAACGTCAACGGTTCGTCGCTGGCCGCCGGGCATCCGTTCGCCGCCACCGGCGGCCGGATCGTGGCGACCCTGGCCAAGTTGCTGGCCGAGCGGGGCAGCGGGCGCGGGCTGATCTCCATCTGCGCCGCCGGCGGCCAAGGCGTGACCGCCATCCTGGAGCGCTGAACGCGAGATCGTCCCTTACCGGGGTGACCGCCGGCAGGCGTTAACGGACCGTTCAGAAGTTGGTCCGCTGGTGGAGGGTTTACCACGCGACGGTGATCGTTGCCGCGCCCTTGGCGCGAATCGATCACTCCTGCGTGCGGAACGGGGCCGGATCACCATGGAGTCCGTCGTTACCCGGACGACCACCCTCTCGGTGGTCATCCCGATGTTCAATGAGAGCGCGGTCATTCCGGCGCTTGTCGCCCGGCTGCGGCCGGTGCTCGACGCGCTCGGCGTCGACTACGAGGTGGTCGCCGTCGACGACGGCAGCCGCGACGACACCGTTTCGGTGCTCTTCGACCACGGCCGGGACTGGCCGCAGTTGCGGGTGCTCCGGCTGCGGCGCAACAGTGGCCACCAGGCGGCGTTGACCGCCGGCCTGCACCGGGCCGTCGGCCAGTGGGTGGTCAGCCTCGACGCCGATCTCCAGGATCCGCCGGAGACCATCGCCGAGATGCTCCGCGTGGCCCGCGAGGACGGGGTGGATGTCGTCTACGGCGTCCGCGCCGACCGCAGCACCGACACGGTCTTCAAGCGCAACAGCGCCCGTGGTTACTACTGGGCGATGCGTCGGCTCGTCGGCGTCGACCTGCCCGCGCAGGCCGGCGACTTCCGGTTGCTCAGCCGGGACGTGATCGAGGCCCTGCGCCGGTTGCCCGAACGTGCCCCGGTCTACCGGCTGCTGGTGCCGTCGCTCGGCTTCCCCAGCGCCGAGGTGCGCTACGACCGCGAGGCCCGCGCAGCCGGCGAGACGAAGTACCCGCTGCGCCGGATGGTGGCCCTGGCCTGGGAGAGCACGGCGAACTTCTCCGCCGCGCCACTGCGCCTGGCCACCTGGTTGGGGATGTCGAGCTTCCTGCTCTGCCTCGCGCTGATCGTGTTCGGCATGGTCGTGCACGTCTCCGGCACCACCATCCCCGGCTGGACCTCGATGTTCGTCGCGGTGCTGCTGCTCAGTGGGGTGCAGTTGGTCTGCCTCGGCCTGCTGGGTGAGTACGTCGGCCGGATCTACGCCACCGTGCAGAACCGGCCCGCGTTCCACATCGGGTTCGACTCCCTCGACGACTTGCCGGGCGCCGGGACGGCAGCTCGGGGCCGGGTCGAGGGCGACTCGCGTACGTCGGACTTCGGATCGGTGGTAGGCATCCGTGGCTGACATCCTGTTGGCCGAGCGGATCGACACGCCGGCCCCGGCCCCGGCCTCCCGTCGGAACGCGCTCGTGCCGGTGCTCAGCACGCTCCCGTGGCTGCTCGTGATCGCCGCGCTGCTCGTGGTCTGGTCCCGGGGCAGCGTGCCCACCCCGGATCTCGCGCGGTTCTCCGCGTACTGGGTCCTCGCCCTGGTGCTCCCCGGGACCCTGGTGCACCGTGCACTGCGCGGCAGCCGGGGCAACCTTCCCGAGGACCTCGGCTACGGCGCGGCCACCGGTCTGCTGCTGGAGATCGTCGCCTGGGCGTTGGCCGCGGCGACCGGTCAACAGTCACTGCTGCGGTGGTGGCCGCTGCCCGTCCTCGTCGCGTTCGCCGCCGTCCCCGGGCTGCGCCGGCACTGGCGGGTCGGCGAACGTCGTCCGCTGCCGCTCGCCTGGCACTGGGCGATGGGCGCGGCACTGCTGGTTGCGCTGGCCTGGGGTTACATCCAGTGGCGGATGGTCCCGCTGCCTCCCGTGTACGGCGGCTACTACCAGGACGTGCTCTACCACCTCGGTCTGGTGCAGGAGCTGACCCGGGCGATGCCGTTCGAGTTGCCGCACGTCGCCGGGGAGGCGTTGCGCTACCACTACCTGTCCGACGCGCACATCGCCAGCGGCAGCATGATCACCGGGATCTCGCCGGCAGTGGTGCTGCTGCGACTCTGGCTGGTGCCCGTGATCGGTACCGCGGTGCTGCTCGCGGCCGGGCTCGCCCGGGACCTGAGCGGGGCCGTCTGGGCCGGTCCGGTGGCCGCCCTCGCCGCCTTCACCGGGGCCACGGTCACGCTCGGCTCGCCGGTGGGCGCGTCCGGCGAGATGCCGCTGTCGTACGCCAGCCCCTCCCAGACGTACGCGCTGGTGCCGTTGCTGCTGCTCACCGGGCTCATCGTCGACGTGACCCGGGGGCGTTCCCTCGGCCCGGCCTGGTTGCTGATTCCGGTGCTGGGGTTGGTCTGCGCGGGGGCCAAGTCCAGCGCGTTGCCGCCGGTGATCGCCGGCCTGGGTCTCACCGTCGTCGTGTTCTGGTGGCGGAAGCGGCAGGTTCCGCGACCCGCCCTGGTGGCGCTGGCCTGCCTCGTGGCGGCGATGGCGCTCGGGTTCCGGCTGTTCGCCGGTGGCGGGGCCGGCACGCTGCGCGTGCAGGCGTTGGCGATGCTGCACTTCATCGCCCCGTACGCCGAGACCCTCGGAACGGGTGACGGAATCTGGCCGAGCGCCCCGCTGCCGCCGGGCATCAACGACGGTGGCGTTCTCGGGTGGCTGCTGGCGTTCGCCGTGGTCGCCTGGTGGGTGCTGGCACAGGCGCCCCGGTGGGTGGGCATGAGCCTGCTCGTCCACAGTGGGCACCGGACCGACCCGGCCGTCTGGCTGCTCGCCGGCACGGTCCTGGCCGGGGCGGCCACCACCTGGGTGTTCCAGCACCCGTCGATCAGCCAGATCTACTTCTGGATGGGTGTCATCCCGGTCGGCGTCGTGCTGACCACCTGGTCCCTCGCCCAGGCCCGAGCGCCCTGGCCGGTGCTGGTGGTGCCCGCCGTGGCCGGCGCGCTGGCGGGGCTGGCCACGGTCGGCACCTTCGTCGGCTTCGCCGTGCCGAGGATCAGCCGTCCCGGCACCCCCACCACCTCGACGATCGAGGGGTGGCTGCGGGTGCTGGGTCTCTCGGCAGCCCGGTACGTGCTGTTCGTGGCGGTGGCCGCCGCGCTCGCCGTCGGGGTGGCCGCCCTGTGGCGGCGTCGCGTCCCGGTGCCGGCCGCTTCGGTGCCGGCCGCTTCGGTGTCGGCCGCTTCGGTGTCGGCCGCTTCGGTGTCGGCCGCGTCGGTGTCGGCCGCGTCGGTGTCGGCCGCGTCGGCGGCGGGCTCGGCAGGTCGTCGACGGGCGGCGACGATCGCCCTGGCCGGGATCACCGCGGCGATGCTCGGCGCCAGCGCCGCGGTCGTCGTGGGCGGAACCGTCCGCTCGGTGCTGACCGAGCCGGTGCCGGCGACCGGACCGCAGCCGTACGCGCTGACCGTCGACGAGATGCGCGCGGCGCTGTGGCTGGACGACAACGCCGCCGACGACGACGTGGTCGCCACAAACGTGCACTGCCGGCCGGTGCGGACCACCCCGCACTGCGACGCCCGTGCGTACTGGGTCACCGGTCTGGGCGGGCACCGCACGGTGGTGGAGAGCTGGGCCTACACCGACGCGGTCGTGGCCGCGCACGGCGTCGAGAACCTCGGGTACGCCCGGCAGAACTTCCCCGACCAGGCGCTGCTCGCGCTCAACGACAGGGTGTTCAGCACGCCAACCCAGGCCGATCTGGACCGGCTCCGCACGGAGCACGGGGTCCGGTGGTTGTTCGCCGACACCAGGGCCGGCGCGGTGTCGGCGGAGCTGGCCCGGCTGGCCCAGGTTCGCCTGGTCGCCGGCCCGGTCACCGTCTACGAGCTGAACCGCCCCTGACGGACTGAGCGACCCGGCCCGGTCCGGGTGTCGGCCTCGGCCCGGGCCGGGTGTCGGCCTCGGCCCGGGCCGGGTGTCGGCCTCGGCCCGGTCGGACTGAGCGACCCGGCCCGGTCCGGGCGACGTCCCGGCCCGGTCCGGGTGTCGGCCGGCGGGTGCGGGACAATGAGGTACGTGACGACGATCCCCAACGTGCTGGCCAACCGGTACGCCTCGCCCGAACTGGCAGCCCTCTGGTCCCCGGAGGAGAAGGTCCGGATGGAACGGCGACTCTGGCTCGCCGTGCTCCGCGCCCAGCGCGACCTGGGCGTGCCGGTGCCGGATGGCGTGGTCGAGGCGTACGAGCGGGTGCTCGACCACGTCGACCTCGCCTCGATCGCCGAGCGGGAGCGGGTCACCCGGCACGACGTGAAGGCCCGGATCGAGGAGTTCAGCGCGCTCGCCGGCCACGAGCACGTGCACAAGGGGATGACCTCCCGGGACCTCACCGAGAACGTCGAGCAGCTCCAGGTGCGCGCCTCGCTGGAGCTGATCCGCGACCGGGTGGTGGCCACCCTCGCCCGGCTGGCCTGGCTGGCCCACGAGCACTCCGAGCTGGTCATGACCGGCCGTTCGCACAACGTGGCGGCGCAGGCCACCACGCTGGGCAAGCGCTTCGCGTCGGCGGCGGAGGAGCTGCTGATCGCGTACGAGCGACTTGAGGAGCTGATCGCCCGCTACCCGCTGCGGGGGATCAAGGGGCCGGTCGGCACGGCCGCCGACCAGCTCGACCTCTTCGACGGCGACGCCGACAAGGTGGCCGAGCTGGAGCGGCGGGTCGCCGAGCACCTGGGCTTCTCCCGGGTGCTGGACAGCGTCGGGCAGGTCTACCCGCGTTCGCTCGACTTCGACGTGCTGGCCGCGCTGGCCCAGACCGCCGCCGCGCCGTCGTCGCTGGCCACCACGATCCGGTTGATGGTCGGCCAGGAGTTGGCGACCGAGGGCTTCAAGCCGGGCCAGGTCGGTTCCAGCGCGATGCCGCACAAGATGAACACCCGCTCGTCGGAGCGGGTGAACGGCTTCGCCGTGATCATCCGGGGTTACCTGTCGATGGTCGGCGAGCTGGCCGGTGACCAGTGGAACGAGGGGGACGTGTCCTGCTCGGTGGTCCGCCGGGTGGCACTGCCGGACGCGTTCTTCGCCGCCGACGGGCTGTTCCAGACGTTCCTCACCGTGCTCGACGAGTTCGGCTCGTACCCGGCGGTGATCAACCGGGAGTTGGAGCGCTTCCTGCCGTTCCTGGCCACCACGAAGATCCTGGTCGCGGCGGTCCGCCGAGGCGTCGGTCGGGAGGTCGCCCACGAGGTGATCAAGGAGCACGCGGTGGCGGTGGCGCTGGCGATGCGCGAGAAGGGCTCACCGGAGAACGACCTCTTCGACCGCCTGGCGGCGGACGGCCGACTCGGCCTGTCCCGCGCCGACATCGACACCCTGGTCGCCGACCGCAACGCCTTCGTAGGCGCCGCCCAAGCCCAGGTGGCAGCGGTAACCCGCCGAATCACGGCCGTGGTGGAAGCCCACCCGAACGCGGCCACCTACTCCCCACCCCCCATCCTCTAACCCCCACCCACCCCCTTCCCTCCCGGTGATCAAGAGGTTTGCGTCATCTTCGATCTCCCTGATGACCGAAACCTCTTGATCAACAGGGGGGAGGGGTGGGGTGGGTGGGTTGTTATTCGCCGGTTGGGGTTTCGGCGGCGGTTCTGAGGTTGGGGGCGCTGGCCGGTTCGGCTATGCCGCCGGGGGACTCCGTGATGCCCGCGACCTCGGCGGTTCCCGCGGCGACCGCCGGCTGGTCGGCTGGCATGACCTCGGGTGCCTTGAGTACGGCGACCACGGCCGTCCCGTACGCGCAGATCTCCATCCACATCTCGCCGCAGTCCCGGCTGTCGAACCGCATGCCGATCACCGCGTTCGCGCCGAGCCGCAGGGCCTCCTCGCCGAGGCGGGCCACCGAGTCGGTGCGCCATCGGGTCAGGTTGTCCGGGGCCAACGGGTCGTACGCCCCACCACGCAGGTTCTTGACGCCCTCGCGGTACGGGTTGCGCGTTCTGGCCATCGATGAGACCACCTCACCGAGAATCTGGCGGATCTCGTAGCCGGGCAGTTGCTCTGTCGTCACGACCAGCACGGTTCCGATGCTGTCAGGAGTGGCGCGACCCGATCGTGTGCATTGTTCACCTGATCGGATGCTGCAAAACCACGCGGCGCGGACGGCCGGCACGGGGCCGGCCATCCGCGCCGAGCGGGGCGCTAACCGTCAGACACCGGCCACCGAGGTGATCCAGGCCCGGTTGTACGCAACGCTGCCGTAGTTCTGGATGCTCGACCCGTCGGCGGTGGAGGCGACGCCGACCTGCTGGCCGTTGTAGAACTGCGGGCCACCGGAGTCACCGCGCCAGGCGTTGCCGTTGATCCGGGTGGTGCGGATCGCCTGGCCGCCGTACGCGTCGGTGGCGCTGTTGCTGGTCACCCGGACGGTGGCGGTCTTCAGCACGGTCGACGCGGAGCAGCCGCTGTAGCAGGTCATGCCCCAGCCGTAGATCGAGTTCGTCGAGTTGATCGGCGGGTTGCTGCTGGCCAGGCTCACCGCAGAGGTGCTGACGGTGCTGGAGAGCCGCATGAGCGCGAGATCGTTGCGGGTGTAGGTGGCGCTGACCGTGCGGGTGACCCCGCCGGAGGTGCGGTTCACGCTTCCGACGCGCACCGACATGGTGCCGCTGATGCAGTGCCGGGCGGTGAGCACCCACTGTGCGGCGATGACGCTGCCGGAGCAGGTGAACGAGCCGTTGCTGAGCACCGCGGCGGCCCAGGGCGCGGACGAGACGGTGCCGCCACCGATGATGGGTTGCGGGCCGGCCGGGGCGGCGGACGCGGCGGACGTGACGCCGAGGGCGCCGACCAGCGCGGTGCTGAGTACGGCGAGCAGGGGGCGGATGCGCATCGGGTGGACTCCTTGGGCGGTGCGGGCCCGGGGTCGCCGGGCGCGGATGCGGCGGTAGCGAGGATTCCCGCGACCGCTTGAATCGACTTACGTCGATGTACAGTAGGGCCCGTCGTTGTCGTTATCAAGGATTTGATCGAGGTTCGCCAATGTAACGATTCGGCCACCCGCTGCGCCGTATATGTCCTGCTGAGGCCGCCTGTAGCGCCTGACAGGTCACCCTGAGCGCCGGTAATGTCGATCACTGCCTGAACTGCACCCGGCCGGTGCGTCCGCAGCGATATCTGCCAGGTACGCTGGCTGCGCTCGCCCGTTGTGGGTCGGCACCCAACTGCGTACACAGTCAGGAGTGCCCAGTGCCTCGCGTCGTCGTCGACGTCATGCTCAAGCCCGAGATCCTCGATCCGCAGGGCCAGGCCGTCGCAAACGCGCTGCCCCGGCTCGGCGTCGGTGACGTCGCCTCGGTTCGGATCGGCAGGCGGATCGAGATCGAGTTCACAGGTGAACCGGACCTGGACCGCGCTCGGGAGATTGCCGACAAGCTGCTCGCCAACCCGGTCATCGAGGACTTCACCGTCCGCCTGGTCGAGGCCGACGAGACCGCGGACGCCCGCTCGTGACCGCCCGGGTCGGTGTGGTCACCTTCCCCGGCTCGCTCGACGACGGGGATGCGGCCCGAGCCGTCCGGATCGCCGGCGCCGAGCCGGTCCGGCTCTGGCACGGCGACCCGGAGCTGCACGGGGTCGACGCGGTCGTCCTGCCCGGCGGGTTCTCCTACGGTGACTACCTGCGGTGCGGTGCCATCGCCCGGTTCGCCCCGGTGATGGAGACGATCGTGGACGCCGCCCAGGGTGGCCTGCCGGTGCTCGGCATCTGCAACGGCTTCCAGATCCTGTGCGAGGCGCACCTGCTGCCCGGCGCGCTCACCCGCAACCAGCACCTGCACTTCCGCAACCGCGACCAGGTCCTGCGCATCGAGTCGGCCGGGACGGCGTGGACCAACGCGTTCCAGCCCGGCCAGGAGGTGCTCATCCCGGTCAAGAACGGTGAGGGCTGCTACGTCGCGGACACCGCGACGCTGGACCAGCTCGAAGCCGAGGGCCGGGTGGTCGCCCGCTACGTCGGCGGCAACCCCAACGGGTCCCAGCGCGACATCGCCGCGATCACCAACGCCGCCGGCAACGTGGTCGGCATCATGCCGCACCCCGAGCACGCGGTGGAGGCGCTCACCGGCCCTTCGCTGGACGGTCTCGGCTTCTTCACGTCGGTCCTCAAGCACCTGGTCGGGGCACCAGCGTGAGCGCGAGGAGTGAGCCGGGTCTGCGAGCCCCGCAGTCGCGAACAAAGACGGGGGCGGTGACCGGCGGCACGATCATCGGTCAGCTCAACCGCCGGTCTGGCGGGCACGAGCGCAGCGAGGAGAGGTCATGACCACCCATCCGGACCCGGTACGCGACACACCGGAGGCGTACTCCGCCCCGGCGCAGCCGGCCGAGCCGAGCCAGGCGCAGCCGGTCGCGTCGGCGACCGCTCCCGCCCAGCCGAGCACCGCCGTCTGGACCGAGGGCGTGGACACCGTGCCGCGCGCCGGTGGCACCCCGGGCGAGCTTCAGCCGTACACCGAGCTGGGCCTGCGCGACGACGAGTACGACCGGATCCGGCAGATCCTCGGCCGCCGACCCACGCAGTCCGAGCTGGCCATGTATTCGATCATGTGGAGCGAGCACTGCTCCTACAAGTCGAGCAAGGTGCACCTGCGTCAGTTCGGTGAGAAGGCCCCGCACAGCGACCGGATGCTCGCCGGCATCGGTGAGAACGCCGGTGTGGTGCAGGTCTCCGACGAGCTGGCGGTGACCTTCAAGGTCGAGTCGCACAACCACCCGAGCTTCGTCGAGCCGTACCAGGGCGCGGCGACCGGCGTCGGTGGCATCGTCCGGGACATCCTCGCCATGGGCGCCCGCCCGGTCGCGGTGATGGACCCGCTGCGCTTCGGTGCCGCAGACCACCCGGACACCGCCCGGGTGCTCACTGGCGTGGTCGCCGGCGTCGGCGGCTACGGCAACTGCCTGGGCCTGCCCAACATCGGTGGCGAGCTGGTCTTCGACCCCTCCTACCAGGGCAACCCGCTGCTCAACGCGCTCTGCCTGGGCGTGCTGCCGGTCAGCCGGCTGCAGAACAAGGCCGCCGCCGGCCCAGGCAACGTTGTCGTGCTGATGGGCGCCAAGACCGGCCGCGACGGCATCGGCGGCGTCTCGGTGCTGGCCAGCGCCACCTTCGACGAGGGCAGCGAAGCGCGCCGCCCCGCCGTGCAGGTCGGTGACCCGTTCACCGAGAAGCTGCTGATCGAGGCGTGCCTCGAGCTGTACGACGGCCAACTCGTCGTCGGCATCCAGGACCTCGGCGGTGCCGGTCTGACCTGCGCGCTCACCGAGACCGCCGCCGCTGCCGGCACCGGCATGCGGGTCTGGCTGGAGCGGGTGCCGCTGCGCGAGCCCTCGATGGACCCGCACGAGATCCTGGCCAGCGAGTCCCAGGAGCGGATGCTGCTGGTCGTCGAGCCGGACAAGCTCGACGCGGTGCTCAAGACCTGCGAGAAGTGGGGCGTCCTCGCCACCGCGATCGGTGAGGTCACCGCACCGGAGCCGGACGGCCGCCCCGGTCGACTGGCGATCACCTGGCAGGACCACCTGGTTGTCGACGTGCCGCCGGGTTCGCTCGTCGACGACGGCCCGGTCTACGCCCGGCCGATGCGCGAGCCGGCCGACCTGATCCTGCTCCAGGCGGACCGGGCCGAGACGCTGCCCCGCCCGGCCGACCCGGAGGCGCTGCGGGAGACCGTGCTGCGCATGATCGCGTCGCCGAACCTGGCCGACAAGACCTGGGTCACCGAGCAGTACGACCGCTACGTGCTGGGCAACACAGTGCTCGCCCAGCCGGAGGACGGCGGCGTGATCCGGATCGACGAGCGGACCGGTCTCGGCGTGGCGCTGTCGTTGGACGGCAACGGCCGGTACGCCCGACTGGACCCGTACAACGGCACCAAGCTGGCCCTGGCCGAGGCGTACCGGAACGTGGCGGTGACCGGCGCGAAGCCGATCGCCGTCACCAACTGCCTCAACTTCGGCTCGCCGGAGGACCCGGGCGTGATGTGGCAGTTCGCCGAGGCCGTGCGCGGCCTGGCGGACGGCTGCCTGGAGCTGGGCATTCCGGTGACCGGCGGCAACGTCAGCTTCTACAACCAGACCGGCGCGGCGGCCATCCACCCGACCCCGGTGGTCGGCGTGCTGGGCGTGCTGGACAACGTCGCCGACCGGGTGCCGATGGGCTTCGTGCCGCGCGCCGGCGGCGACCACGACCAGCTCTACCTGCTCGGCGAGACGAACGTGGAGCTGTCCGGCTCGGAGTGGGCCTGGGTGACGCACGAGCACCTCGGCGGCATCCCGCCGCAGGTCGACCTGCTCCGCGAGAAGGCGCTCGCCGAGCTGCTGGCCGAGGCGGCCCGAGTCGGTCACCTGGCCTCCGCGCACGACCTCTCCGACGGTGGCCTCGCCCAGAGCCTGATCGAGTCCTGCCTGCGTCGCGGGGTCGGTGCCCGGGTCGCGGTGCCGGAGCAGTTCGCCGAGGGCTCGATGCCGTTCGTCTACCTGTTCAGCGAGTCCGCCACGCGGGCGCTGGTCTCGGTGCCGCGCGGTCACGACAAGGCGTTCGCGGCACTCTGCGCGGAGCGGGGCGTGCCGTTCGAGCTGATCGGTGTCACCGACCCGTCCGGTGGTGCGCTCGAGGTGCACGGCCAGTTCCGGATCGGTCTGGACGAGCTGCGTACCGCGCACACCGAGACGTTGCCGCGCCTCTTCGGCGGCTCGGCGGCCGTCGAGGTGCCCGCACCGGTCGCCGGTGTGGCGGGTGCGGTCGAGGCCGTTCCGCTGCCGGTCGCGCCGGCCGAGCCGGTCGACGCGGCGGCGGTGGTCTCCGAGCCGATCGCCTCTTCGGGCCCTTCGCCGGAGACCGGCGCGGTCGAGCCGATCGGGTCGGAGCAGCCCGACGGGGCGTCCGAGTCTGACCCCGGTGTCACCGAGCCGTCGCCCGACGAGCGCTGAGGCGTTGACGGCCGCTGTCTACGGCCAACCCGGTTCCGGCGCCCGGTTCGACTGGGGGTTGACCGGGGCGGCCGAGCTCGGTCGGGTCTGCGCGGCGCTGGTGGTGGTGGACGTCCTCTCGTTCACCACCGCCGTGGAGGTGGCTGTCGCCCGGGGCATGCGGGTGCACCCGTTCCCCTGGGGTGAGCAGGCCGCCGAGTACGCCGTCCGGGTCGGCGCGATCGCTGCCGTCGGGCGGCGGCAGACGACAGCGGAACATCCGTGGTCGCTCTCGCCCGCCGCGCTGAGCAGCGCACCCGTGGTGGCGGACCTCGTGCTGCCCTCCCCGAACGGCTCCGCCATCAGCGCCGCCGCCAGTGCCACCGGCCTGCCGGTGGTCGCCGGGTGTCTGCGCAACGCACGCGCCGTCGGGCGTTGGCTGCGCCGCCAGGGGTACGGCACGGTGAACGCCCCGATCGGCGTGATCGCCTCGGGGGAGCGGTGGCCGGACGGGTCGCTGCGCCCGTCGGTGGAGGACCAACTCGGCGCCGCCTCGGTGCTGGACGCCCTCTCCGGCGTGCCGGGTGGGCTCTCGGTGGAGGCGGCCATGGCGCTCGCCGCGCTGGCGAGCACCCCTGATGTGCCCGCCGCCGTGCGCGGCAGCGTCTCCGGGCGGGAGTTGACCGAGAGCGGCTTCGCCGCAGACGTGGACGTCGCCGTCCGGATCGGCGTGTCGGACGTCGTGCCGGTGCTCCGTCAGGGCGTCTTCTCCGCCGCCTGACCGCGTCTGCCCGCGCCTGACCGCGTCTGCCCGCGCCTGACCGCGCCGGCCCGCGCCGGTGATCAACTCGGCTTTCCGGAATTCGGGGTGTCCGGGCCTGCGGGATGGCCCGACTTCATTGATCCCGAGTGGGTCTTGCAACGAAACGGCCACCCGGATCTCCGGGTGGCCGTTTCCATGTGCTGTGGTGGGGGTCAGTCGTCCAGCCAGTCGAGGCGGCGACCGCCGCGCTCGGTCGGCGGCGGCGGCGGGGTGTCCGGTCGGTTCCGCCCGGCGGGCTGACCGTAGCCGCCCTGCTCGTAGCCCCGGTCGTCGTAGCCACCGCCGCGCTGCTGCGGAGGCTCCTGGCCGCCGTAGTTGCCGCCCTGGTCGTACCCGCCGGCGGGCTGACCGTAGCCGCCCTGGTCGTAACCCCGGTCGTCGTAGCCACCGCCGCGCTGTGGCGCGGGCTCCTGGCCGCCGTAGTTGCCGCCCTGGTCGTACCCGCCGGCCGGTTGACCGTAGCCGCCCTGGTCGTACCCGCCAGCCTCCGGAGCGCCGTACCCTGCGGTCGGCTCGGCAGCGCGACCGCCGTACGGGGCGGGATCGGGCTGGCCGTACCCCTGCCCCTGCTCCGGCTGGTAGACGCCTGTGGCGTACGGGTCGGCCGGGGCCGGGTACTGGGTGTCGCCGGTGTACCGGCCGGTCGGCTCGTCGAACCGCTCGCCGTACGCCGCTCCGCCAGCGGGAGCCGGCGGGTAGGCGGCGGTGCCGCCCGGGGCGTCGTAGTCACGACTGCCGTAGCCGCCGCCGGAGGCCGGAGCGTTGCCGTAGCCGCCACCGGAGGCTGGCGCGCCGCCGTAGCCGGCACTGGGCGCGGCACCGTAACCGTCGCCGGCCGCACCGGCGCCGTAGCCGCCCTCCGGGCCGGCCGGAGCGCCGTAGCCGCCACCCGAAGCGGGCGCGTTGCCGTAGCCGCCGGCGCCGTACCCAGCGGGCGCCGGCTCTTCGCCGTAACCGGCGCCGCCCCAGCCCTGCTGACCCGCGCCGCCGTATGCCTGCGCAGGCGCGCCGTACGGGTCCGGCGGAACGTCGTCGACCACCGGGCGGTGCATCATCGTCGGTGCTTCGCTCAGCGCCGCGCCACCGACCATTGTCGGGTCCGGTCCAGCGCCGGGACGACCGCCGACCACCCGGGTCTGGTCGTCCGCACCGCGGAACGCGCCCCGCGAGGGCGGCACCACACCGCCGCCACCGGCACCGGCCGGAGCGTCGTCGTCGTCGCCGTTCTCCCTGCGCTTCATCCAGAGCAGCACGATCGTGCCGACACCGGCGGCGACCAGAAGACCACCGAGCAAAATGATCAGGTACGAGCCGATGCCGCCGCCGTCGTCGGTGTTCGCGGCGTTCGCCGGAGCGCCCTGGCTGGCCTCCTCGGTGGGCTCCTCCTCGGTGCCCTCCTCGGTGGTCGCCTCCTCGGTGGGAGTGGCGTCGGGGGTGGCGGACGGGGTGGCGCTGGGCGTCACCTCGGTCTTGATCGCGAGGCTGATCCGTTGCCCGGTGATGGCCTGCCCGGCGTTGGCGTTCACGGACTTGAACGCCTGGATGTTGTCGAACGACGCGCCGAGGTCGATCCGGCCGGGCGCGATCGGCTTCTGGGTGGTGCCGGTGAACCGGAACTCGCCGTTGCCGTTGCTGGTGGCGTCGTAGCGGTGACCGGCGGTGTCCTGGAGGACCACGAAGGCGTTCGGCACGGCCTTGCCGTCCGCCTGCGCGACCACCTTGCCGGCGACCGACCGCACGGTCTGGTTCTGCGGCGGCGGCGGAGCGGCCTTGCCCTTCACGGTCAGCGAGACGTTGGCGGTGTCCGCACCCGATTGGGCCTCGACGGCCACGGTGAGGGTCGCGGTCGCGTCGCCAGCGTTGGCGCTGGCCGCGATCCGGACCAGCACCGTCTTTGCCGGGTTGCCCAGGCCACCGTTGAAGGTGACATCGCCGCAACCGCTGGCGCAGCTGACGCCGGACGGCAGGCCGGAGACACTGATCTTCCCCGTCTCGTCGCCGTTATCCGGAGTAACGCGCACAGTGAGTGTGGCGTCGCTGCCGGCGTTCACTGTGATCGAGCCGGGGGAGACATCCACATCCGCGGCTATGGCTGGTGTGGCGGGGACGGCGAGCAGAGCGCCGGCAACCAGCGCTACGACCACACCGGCCCGCTGCTTCCAGGCACGTCGGTGTGTTGACACGTCCACCGCCTTCCGGGCTGACTTCCCTCTGACCGGCGGGGCGCCGGGCCGGGGATCATCACGGTACGAATACGCCGTCGGCAACTATGCCTTGTCCGACTGCATGAGCGCGACCCAGGGCCAGCGTCGCGTGTCTGGCCTTGGGGTCGTATCGTCCCGTCGTGTCCTCTCCGCACAGTAAGTCCGCTGCCGTTACGGCCGCGTTGTCGGCGCTCGACGAGGGGCGTACACCCGAACGGCCGGTGTTCCGAGAGGCGGTCCGGTCGTTGTTGGCCGTCCTCGCGGAGCGCGCCCCCGGCCGATCGGTGGAGGTGCGCGTCCCACCATACGGGGCGATCCAGTGCGTATCGGGGCCTCGACACACCAGAGGAAACCCACCAAACGTGGTCGAGATGGCTCCGAATACCTGGTTGGAGCTGGCAACCGGCAGGGTTGGCTGGGCGGAGGCGGTCACCGACGGTCGCGTCCAGACGAGTGGCAATCGCGCGGACCTCTCGGCGCATCTGCCCCTCTAGTCGTCCCGATGTCCGACTCACCGTGACAGTGAGCAGGGGAATCGTGACTTTCTGTATTGACGTCGATTCGCGTACACTGTCAGGCGACGACAGTGGTCCCGGCAGAGGAGTGTGGATCCGCCCGTGATCCCCGCCCGGCCGGTCCAGACCAGCATGAGGGAGCGGTAGGTGCCCCGAGGCGACGGCCGGCTGAGCCACGACCTTGACCCCCAACGACCTGGCCCCCAGGATGCCTGTGGCGTCTTCGGCGTCTGGGCCCCCGGCGAAGAGGTTGCCAATCTGACCTACTTCGGCCTCTACGCCCTACAGCACCGCGGCCAGGAGGCGGCGGGCATCGCGGTGAGCGATGGCTCCGGCGTGGTGGTCTACAAGGACCTCGGCCTGGTGGCGCAGGTCTTCGACGAGCCCACCCTGGCGAGCCTGCGCGGTCACCTGGCGATCGGGCACGCCCGATACTCCACCACCGGCGCGTCGAACTGGGAGAACGCCCAGCCGACGATCCGGTCGACCACCTCCGGGACGACCATCGCGCTGGCCCACAACGGCAACCTGGTCAACACCGCCGAGCTGGAGAAGGAGGTCGCCGAGCGCGGCCTCGTCGCGGACGGTTCGACAAACGACACCTCCCTGGTGACGATGCTGCTCGCCAGCCGACCGGATCTGTCGGTCGAGGCGGCCGCACTTGAGGTGCTGCCGCAGTTGCGCGGCGCGTTCAGCTTCGTCTTCATGGACGAGTCGACCCTCTACGCGGCCCGCGATGCGCACGGCGTCCGCCCGTTGGTGCTCGGCCGCCTGGAGCGCGGCTGGGTCATCGCCAGCGAGACGGCCGCACTGGACATCGTCGGCGCCAGCGTGGTGCGCGAGGTCGAGCCGGGCGAGCTGATCGCGATCGACGAGAACGGGCTGCGTTCCACCCGGTTCGCCGCGCCGGAGCCGAAGGGCTGCCTCTTCGAGTACGTCTACATCGCCCGCCCGGACGCCACGATCGCCGGGCGCAACATCCACTCGGCGCGGGTGCAGATCGGTAGGCAGTTGGCCAAGGAGCACCCGGTCGAGGCCGACCTGGTGATCCCGGTGCCCGAGTCGGGCACTCCGGCCGCGATCGGGTACGCGGAGGCGTCCGGCATCACCTACGGCGCCGGCCTCATGAAGAACCCGTACGTGGGTCGTACCTTCATCCAGCCGTCGCAGACCCTGCGTCAGCTCGGCATCCGGCTCAAGCTCAACCCGTTGCGGGAGAACGTCCGCGGCAAGCGGTTGGTGGTCGTGGACGATTCGATCGTGCGCGGCAACACCCAGCGCGCCATCGTGCGGATGCTGCGTGAGGCGGGGGCGCTGGAGGTGCACGTCCGGATCTCCTCCCCGCCGGTCAGTTGGCCGTGCTTCTACGGCATCGACTTCGCCACCCGGGCGGAGTTGCTGGCCAACGGGTTGGACAACGAGGGCATCCGGCGTTCCATCGGCGCCGACACGCTGGGCTTCGTTTCCCTTCCTGGCCTGATCGCCGCGACCGAGCAGCCGAAGACCCGGTTGTGTCGGGCGTGTTTCGATGGGGAGTACCCGATCGAGTTGCCGGCCGGCAACCTGATCGGCAAGCACGTGCTCGAAGGGGTGGGCCGACGCGTCGCCAACTCGGCGCCGGAGGCCTTGCCCACCAACGGCTCGTCCGTCGCCACTCCGGGTGGCGTTACCGCAAACCGCCCGTAGCACCAACCGGCGCGGCCCGGCTACCGCCGGCGGCACCGAGAACCAAAGGGGAGAACCGTGACGCACGTGTCCGAGCGCAGCGGCGCAGGAAGCAGCCCGACCGGCGCCGGTGGCGACCGCCAGCCGTGGACGGGCGGTGCTGGCCGCCAGGCGCGCAAACGCTCGGTCTCGTACGCCGACGCCGGCGTCTCCATCGACGCGGGCGACCGCGCGGTGGAGCTGCTCAAGTCGAAGGTGCGGCAGACCCGCCGCCCCGAGGTGATGGGTGACCTCGGTGGCTTCGCCGGCCTGTTCCGGCTCGACACGAAGAAGTACAAGAGCCCGATCCTGGCGTCCTCCACCGACGGGGTGGGCACCAAGCTGGTGATCGCCCAGCAGATGGACATTCACGACACGGTCGGCATCGACCTGGTCGCGATGGTCGTCGACGACCTGGTGGCCTGCGGCGCCGAGCCGCTGTTCCTGCTCGACTACATCGCCACCGGCGAGGTCGTTCCGGACAAGGTCGCCGAGATCGGCGCCGGCATCGCCGACGGCTGCCGGTACGCCGGTTGCGCGTTGCTGGGCGGGGAGACCGCCGAGCACCCCGGCGTCCTGCGCCCGGACGAGTACGACATCTCCGCGACCGGTGTGGGCGTGGTCGAGGAAGCCGACATCCTCAGCCCTGAGCGGGTCGAGGTGGGCGACGTGGTGATCGCCATGCGCTCCTCCGGCCTGCACTCCAACGGCTACTCGCTGGTCCGGCACGTGCTGCTCGGGGCGGCCCGGATGCGGCTGGACATCGTGATCGACGACTTCGGTCGGCAGCGGACCCTCGGTGAGGAGCTGCTCACCCCGACCAAGATCTACGCCAAGGACTGCCTCAAGCTGATCGCCGAGGCCGAGGTGCGGGCGCTGTCCCACATCACAGGTGGTGGCATCCCCGGCAACCTGGTCCGGGTGCTGCCCGAGCACGTCGACGCGGTGGTCAACCGGTCCACCTGGAAGCCGCAGCCGATCTTCGATCTGATCCAGACGAAGGGTCGGATCGACGACCACGACATGGAGTCGACCTTCAACATGGGAGTCGGCATGTTCGCGATCGTGTCGGCCGAGGACGCCGACCGCGCGCTGGCCACCCTGACCGGCCGTGGGGTCGAGGCGTGGCAGGCCGGCGAGATCATCGAGGGCACCGGCAACGTGCAGATGGTCGGTCAGCACACCCGAGGATGATCACCCTCCGGTGATCGTACGGGCACCTGATCAGGGCTTCACCCGGGTGGCCAATGCCGCCTAGCCTGAAGGGCACCCTCAGGCTAGGCGGAGGAGGGCGATGGCTGCTCGGGGACAGTCGTTCAGCGGGATGCGCGGTCTGGCCGCCGTCCCGTCGTATGTCGTCATGCAGCCCACCACCCTCTGCAATCTCGACTGCGCGTACTGCTACCTGCCGTTCCGGGCCGCCGATCGCCGGATGCCGGTGGCGGTGGCCGAGGCGGTCGCGGCCGCGGTCAACCCCTGGGCGGCGAACGGCCGCTTCTCCGTGGTCTGGCATGGCGGCGAGCCATTGGCTGCCGGTCGTGAGCACCTGGCCGATCTGATCGCGCCATTCGGGCCCGAGGTCGAGCAACACGTGCAGACAAACGCCACCCTCATCGACGACGACTGGTGCGATTTCTTTGTCCGGCACCAGATGCGGGTGAGCGTGAGTGTCGACGGGCCTCGGGCGCGCAACGGCGACCGGGTCAACCGGGGCGGTCAGCCGGCGTACGACCGGATCTTGCACGGCATCTCGGTGCTGCGCCGGCGCGGTCTGCCCTTCTCCGCGCTGGCAGTGGTGTCCCGCCCGGAGCCGGGGCTCGCCACCGAGCTGTACGACTACTTCCTTGAGCTGGGCTGCGACGTGCTGGGCATCAACATCGAGGAAACCGAGGGCGTCAACACCCGTGACAACCGCCACGACCCGTCGGCGGTGTCCGCGTTCTGGGCGGAGTTGGTCGGTGCGTGGCGCCGGGAGCCCCGGATTCACCTCCGCGAGATCGAGTGGTCGTTGCGCTACGCCGCGGCGGTGCTCGACAACTCGGCGGACGGGCTGCTGCCCCGCCAACTGGACCCGATCCCGACGATCGGTCACGACGGCTCGGTGGTCGTGCTCTCCCCCGAGTTGGCCGGTTTCACCGATCCCCACTACGGCGACTTCAGCAGCGGCAACGTGCTGACGACCCCGTTGGCGCAGATCCTCGGCGACGCGGCGGCGACGCCGTGGGTGGGGGAGTTCCTGGCCGGGGTGGAGGCGTGTCGGGCGTCCTGCCCGTACTTCGGCTTCTGCGGCGGTGGCCATGCCGCCAACCGTTACTTCGAGCTGGGGCGTTTTGACGGTACGGAGACCGAGCACTGCCGCAACAGCAAGATCCGCCTATTGGAGGGAGTGTTGGAGCATGCCCGAGACCACAAGTCACCGGCGGCCTGAGCGCGAAGCGGACGACGGCGTCACCGAACGGGTGCGAGACGCGGCTCCCGCGCTCGTCGCGCTGCTCCAGGAGGCCGAGGACGCGCGGCGGCTGCGTTCGGAGGTGTCGGGCGGAGACGGCTCCAGCGCGGTCTGCGCCTGGAACCACTTCGAGAACATCCCGACCTTCTACAACTGGAACAATCGCCCGCGCTGAGGTGAGCCGCGATCAGGGGCCTGTCGAGCGGCCGGATTGGCTCCGGTCGGGGCAGGCCCCTGATCGTCGCTCAGCTGCACCTGCACGAGACGCGCGTGAGCACGCGGGGGTCACCGCGTGCTCAGCTGCGTCGAACGGATCAGCGGGTCGGACGGACCCAGGGATCTGGATCGTCGTCCGCGTGATCCTCATCATCATCGCCGACGGACTCTTTAGAGTCGTCGTCGAAGTGGTGCTCAGACTTACCAGCACCCGCCAGTTCGCGCTGCAAGGCGGTGAGGTCGGTGTTCGGGGAGTGGTACTTCAACTCCCGCGCCACCTTAGTCTGCTTGGCCTTAGCACGGCCGCGCCCCATGGCTCGACCCCCTCGCACAGAATGCGGGGCAGCCCGAAGGCGGGCCCCGATGACGTCAGGCATCTCTCGTGGCTCTTACGGTACATGGGGATGCCACCGTTCGGCACCTCGGGTTACCGTCAGCCGGCTCTGCGCGTCGCGTCGATCCGGCCGTCACCCAGTGTACCGGGTAAGGAGCGGAACGGTTAGCACCCGTGACACCGGACAAACCGCATCAAATTGACCCCGGGCTCAGCTTACCTAGCTGCGCCGCCACCGGGGGCCCGGAGGCGGATCTCGTCGATCCGCCCCCGGGAAGGAACGCTCAGCGCAGGTGGATCGCGCGCAGCCGGCCGACATCCGACATCCGCCGCTCTGCCAGCCGGTCGGCGGCCACGGCCGGCGGCACGCCCTCCGCGTCGGCCAGGTGCAGGATCTCGCGGGTGGTGTCGTAGATCCGGGTCGCCCGCAGCTTCGCCCGGTCGAAGTTGAAGCCCTCGATCTCGTCGGCCACCTGGATGACGCCGCCCGCGTTGACCACGTAGTCCGGGGTGTAGAGGATGCCCCGGTCGGCCAGCAGCTTCTCGATGCCCGGGTGGGCGAGCTGGTTGTTCGCCGCCCCGGTCACCACCTTGGCGCGCAACGCCGGCACGGTGTCGTCGTTCAGGGCGCCGCCCAGCGCGCACGGCGCGTACACGTCGAGGTCCGCGGCGACCAGCGCGCTGGAGTCGTCGACAAGGGTGACCTGCGGGTGGTTGGTGCGCACCCAGGTCAACGCCTTCGGGTTGACGTCGGTGGCGACCACCTCGGCGCCGTCCTCCAGCAGGTGCCCGGTGAGGTACTTGCCGACCTTGCCCAGGCCGGCCACGCCGACCCGCCGGCCCCGCAGGCTCGGGGTGCCCCACACGTGCTCGGCCGCGGCCCGCATCCCCTGGAAGACACCCCAGGCGGTGAGGATCGACGAGTCACCGGCGCCGCCGTGCTCGACGCTGCGCCCGGTCACGTAGCGGGTCTCCCGGGCCACGACGTCCATGTCCGCCACGTACGTGCCGACGTCGCAGGCGGTGTAGTAGCGGCCACCCAGCGACTCGACGAAGCGACCGTACGCGCGCAGCAGCGCCTCGCTCTTGATCTGCTCCGGGTCGCCCCAGATCACGGCCTTGCCACCGCCAAGGTCCAGCCCGGCGAGCGCGTTCTTGTAGGCCATCCCGCGGGACAGGTCCAGTACGTCGGCGAGGGCGTCGTCCTCGCTGGCGTACGGGTAGAAGCGGGTGCCGCCGAGCGCCGGGCCCAGCGCGGTGGAGTAGATCCCGATGATCGCCTTCAGGCCGCTCTGCTTGTCCTGGCAGAACACGACCTGTTCGTGACCGGTCGATACCGGGTCGTCGGTGCTCGCGAATACGCCCATGGTTGGCTCCTACGGTGGTGTGCGTCCTTGTGGGACGCGGACCTGGTAAACCCCGGCGGGGATGCTGCCGGTGTGATCGAGCCTAGTATCGGCCGTCGTGCGGGCGCTCGACACGCCGCCGCCGTCCCACGGTGCGGCGCGCGTGCTCCGGCCGCTGACCGCGTACCGGCGTGGTTCGTGGGAGGATCGCGCGGTGCCGTCGCTCTTCGCTTCTTACCTGCGCGTGTACGAACCGTTGGCCGCCTTCGACCGAGACCGGCAGAGCTACTGGCGCCGCTACGTCTCGGAGGGGCGCGCGGTCGCCCCTGTCGAGGGGCCTGGTCGGCAGCGGTCGGCGGTGATCGAGGCGCTGGGCGCCGGCTGGACCCGGCTGCCGGACCTGCCGGAGGAGGCGTACGTCCTGGAGACGGACGACGGCCTGCTGGTCTGCCCATGGAACCTGCGCATCCGGGTCGCCGAGGCGGCGCTCAGCGCCCGGGACGGGGTGCCCTCGGTGCTCGCCGACGCGTTCGTGCCGCCGGTGCTCGCCGGGCAGGCCAGGGCGGTGGTGGACGACTGGCGCAGTGGCGCCCGGGTGTTGGAGCACGGGGTGCCCCGGGTGCACGAGCAGATCGCCACCTGGGGCGTACCGCTGCGGTGGTTCGTGCTCTTCGACCCGGCGGAGCGGGATCTGGTCACCCAGCCGGGCCGGCGGGCGCTGCGCTACCGCACCGAGATCTCCAAGGCTCGACGTCGCTCGTCGCGGGCGCTGTCGGTGTTGCGCAAGTCGGTGGGCGAGGCGCCGATCACCGAGGCGGTGGAGGAGGCGGCCCGCTGGCTGGAGGAGTTCCATCCGCGGTCCGTGGTCGAGCTGGACTACGGCGGTCTGGTGGACCTGCTCTCCGACGAGACTCTCGCCGCGGACGACTCGCCCGAGCTGGTCGCCGCCGGCCTCGCGGGGCTGTCGCGGGGCGAGGCCGAAGAGGCGTCCGCCGCGTACGACAAGTTGGTGGCGCGGTGGCGCGCGGTGCAGCTGTTGGAGCGGTGCAATTAGGGGCATATCGCCGTAGGAGCGCTCCCAAAGCGAGGCTAGCTCGTAGTTGACGCATCACGAACCGTGATCATGAGTCCGAATAAGGTACTTTCTGCCGTGTAAAAGTCGTAAAAATCGGGCATGGTTCATCCGTCCGTCTAGGGACCTTCATCCGTTCGGCCCATGTCGGACATCGGGGACTAGCCGGACCATGGGAGACGCGTCGGCCGGCGGGACCCCGGCCGATGTCTATACATGTGGAGGAGTGACCGATGGCATCGCGAACGCACGAACCAGAGCCGCTACTCACGCCGGCCGAGGTGGCGTCGATGTTCCGTGTCGACCCGAAGACGGTGACCCGGTGGGCCAAGGCTGGCAAGCTCAGCGCCATCCGCACCCTGGGTGGGCACCGCCGCTACCGCGAGTCGGAGGTCAGGGCGCTCTTGCAGGGCCAGATCCCGCAGCAGCGGCAGGGCGACTGAGCGGCACGATAGTTTCCGGGCAGGGGCGGTGGATCTCGATCTGCCGCCCCTTTCCATGCCCCGGCCACGGGTCAGCGCTGCGCCTCGGCCAACGTCACCCGGATGCCGACCGTGCCCCCCTCGCCTCGCCGCAACCGGCTGCCCAGCAGGCTCAGCCGACCGATCAGGCGGTACTTGTGCTTCAGCAGGTCGCGGACCCGCCCGGTGTCACCGCCGCCGTAGATCGTCGCGTGAGCTGACACCTCCGCCCCGTGGGGCCGACCCCGCACGTCGCATGGCGCCACGGTCACCTCACCGTTGTGGCGGATCCGCTTCACCTTGCCCGAATCGGCCCGGGTCCAGACCGCCAACGCCTCACCGTCGCGTACCGCCCAGACCGGGGTCGGCACCGCCCGACCGTCCTTGCGGAAGGTCGTGAGCAGGAGGTACTTCTCAGCCGACAGCCGGTCCAGCGTGGTCACGCCGCCAGGATACGGCCGGCGCGGCCAGTGAGTGCCCGGATAGCGTGAACGCCGTGACGGTTGAACCTCTAATCGGTGACGTGGTCGGTGAACTGCTGCGGGACACGCTCGCCGTGGCCACCGGGGTCGGCCCCCGCCCCCTGGTCGGTGGTCGACTGCCGCGACCGGTCATCGAGATCATCGAACGGGACGACGGTCTGATCAACGGCGCCCCGGCCGCGCACTACCTGGACGGGCCGGCGGAGTGGCAGCCGTACGACCACCGCGCGGTGGACCGGGCGCACGGCGAGACCCTGGACATCGGCACCGGAGCCGGCCGGATCGCGCTGCTGCTCCAGGAGCGGGGCGTACCGGTCACCGGGCTGGACACCTCCGCGGGCGCGCTGGGGGTGAGCAGGCGTCGCGGTGTCCGGCGGCTGGTGCACGGCACCGTCGACACGCACGTCGCCGACGGTCCGCGGTACGACACGTTCCTGCTGCTCGGCAACAACCTCGGGCTGTTCGAGGGGCGGGAGCGGGCCCCCGAGTTCCTGGCCGCGCTCGCCGCGCTGGCCCGACCGGGCGCGCAGATCATCGCTCAGGGCACCGACCCGTACGGCACCCGCGACCCGGTGCACACCGGCTACCACGAGCGCAACCGTCGGCGCGGCCGGCTCGGTGGCCAGCTGCGGCTGCGGCTGCGTTACCGCGAGCTGAGCACCGAATGGTTCGACTATCTGGTCTGCTCGGCGGACGAGTTCGCCAGCCTGGTGCACGGCACCGGCTGGCGGCTCACCGATGTGGACGACCGCGACGCGCCCTACTACCTGGCCACCCTGCGCCTCGCCGACTGAGCGACGGCCCCCGCGTTCCGCTTGGGCGGAGGCAGGGGCCGCCGTACGTCTCAGACCTGGACGGTCGGGGGGAGCTGCTCGGGCGGAAGGCCGCCGTCGCCGTCGACCACCTCGTCCGGCTGGCCGTCCTCATCGATGTCGACCATGGTGATGTCCACCTTGCCGTCACCGTCGGTGTCGAACTGGAACAGGTCCGCCTTGCCGTCGCCGTCGGTGTCCACCACCCACACGTCGGTCTTGCCGTCGTTGTTGGTGTCGGCGCGCAGCAGTTCGACCCGCTCGTCGCCTCGGGTCTCCACGATCTCCCCGTCGGTGACGCTCTCCGGTGCCTGGCTCATCTCGATGCGGTCCTTCCCTCGGTTGACGGGCCGTCATTACCCGATCCGGCGCTCCCCCACGCATGGGCCGGGTCGTCGCGCTGTCTAGGGTCGCACCATGAGCGAGCGGAGCGGGCGGGACACCCGGGCCGGCGTGGTGGGGACCCCACGCGTCGGCGGGCGGGACAGGGAGGCGTGATGAGCGATCGTTTCGTGGTCGTCGGTGCCGGCACGATGGGGCTCGGCATCGCGTACGTGGCGGCCGGCGCCGGGCACGCCGTCGAGTTGGTAGAGGTGGACCCCGGGCGGCGTGCGGCCGCGCTGAACCGGCTCGCCGAGCTGTGGGAGCGGGCGGTGCAGCGCGGCAAGCTGAGTGCCGACGAGGCCGCCGCGAACCGGCAGCGGGTGACGCTGCGCCCAACCCTCGCCGAGGTCGCGCCCGAACCCCAGGTGATCGTGGAGGCGGTTCCGGAGCGCCTCGACCTGAAGCGGGCGGTGCTCCGGGACGCCGCCGCGCTGCGCCCGACGCTGCTGGGCAGCAACACCTCCAGCATCGCCATCGGTGACTTGGCCACGGAGCTGGACGCGCCCGAGCGCTTCCTCGGCCTGCACTTCTTCAACCCGGTCTGGGCGATGGCGTTGCTGGAGATCGTGGTCGGCCCGACCACCGCCGAGGAGACCACCGCCGCGGCCGTCGCGCTCGCCGGCCGGCTGGGCAAGGACCCCGTCGTCGTACGCGACATGCCCGGCTTCGCCACCTCCCGGCTCGGAGTCACCCTCGGGCTGGAGGCGATCCGGATGGTCGCCGACGGAGTGGCCAGCCCGGCGGACATCGACAAGGCCATGGTGCTCGGCTATCGGCATCCGATCGGGCCGCTGGAGCTGACCGACCTGGTCGGCCTCGATGTGCGGTTGGACATCGCCCGCACCCTCCAGGCCGCGTACGGGGACCGCTTCGCGCCGCCGCCGCTGCTGGAGGAGATGGTGGCCGCGGGGCGGCTGGGTAAGAAGTCCGGGCAGGGCTTCTACCGCTGGGAAGCCGGTGTGAAGCAATGAGTGGGTTGCGGATCGAGGAGCGGCCGGACCGGCTGGTGGTCACCCTGGACCGGCCGGAGAAACGCAACGCCATCGACGCCGACCTGATCGCCGAGCTGCACCAGGTCTGCGCCGAGTTGGAGGCGCGTCCGCGCCTGCTGCTGCTCACCGGTGGCGCGGCGGGCATCTTCGCCGGCGGCGCCGACATCGGCCAGCTCCGCGAACGGGGTCGCACGGACGCTCTCGCCGCGATCAACTCGGCCGCCTTCGCACGCGTCCGGGCGCTGCCGATGCCGACCGTGGCGGCCGTCGACGGCCCGGCGTTGGGCGGTGGCGCGGAGCTGGCGTACGCCTGCGATCTGCGGGTGTGCACGGCGCGGGCGGTCTTCGGCCAGCCGGAGGTGCGGTTGGGCATCCTGGCCGGCGCCGGCGCGACCCACCGGCTGCCCGCGTTGATCGGCGAGGGCCGGGCCAAGGAGCTGCTCTTCACCGGCCGGCGGGTGGACGCCGCCGAGGCGCTGCGGATCGGCTTGGTGAACCGGGTGGTGGACGAGCCCGACGAGCTGCTGACGGTGGCGCACGCGTTGCTGGACGAGATCGCCCTGGGCTCACCGTTGGCGGTCCGGCTGACCAAGCTGGCGGTGGACGCGCCCGCCGCCGCGCACCCGCATCTCGACCTGGTCAGCCAGGCGGTGCTCTTCGAGGACGACGAGAAGCACCGCCGGATGACCGAGTTCCTGGAGCGCCGCCGGCCGCGCTGATTCCGTACCAGAAACGGCCGCACCGGCGGGAAGCCGGTGCGGCCGTCGTGGGTTTCGGGTGTTGCTTACTGCCGGATCTGCACCCCGGCGTCGGCCAGGCCGCGGATCACCTGGGCGGACTCACCGAAGCCGATGATCAGCACAGCGTCCGCGCCGAATGCCTTGATCTCCTTCGCGCCGCCGCTGAAGTCGACAGGCGGGGCCTTCGCGTCGGCCGGCGGCTCGTACGTCAACAGCTTGAGCCGGTCGTCGGCGATGCCGGCCTTCTCCAGCTCGTCGCGGACGGTGCCCTGCAGGCCCTCACCGTAGGAGTCCTTACGGGCCACGATGACGATCTTCTGTGATCCGTCGCGGAGGATCACGTCGGCCAGTGCCCGGCCCTGGAGGCTGTCCGGCGGGGCGGTACGGAAGTAGAGGCCCTCGTCGTCCACGTCGGTCAGGCTGCTGTCGGTGTTGGACGGGGAGAAGAGGATCTTCCCGGCCCGCACCACGTCCGGGAGCACGGCCCGGGAGATGCCCGAACCACCCGCGCCGATGATCACGCTGACGCCGTCCGCCACGTGCTTGGCCACCGTCGCCTTGGCCACCGTCGGGCTGGTGCCGTCGTCGCCGTCCAGCCACGTCACCGGCTTGCCCAGAGCGCCGCCACCCGCGTTGATCTCCTTGATCGCCAGCGCGGCGCCGGCCGCCATCGGCGGGTAGGCGATCGAGAGGTCACCGGTCTTCGGCAACAGGCCGCCCAGGACCAGCGGCTGCTGGTCGGCGTCGCCACCCGCGCGCTGCTTCTTCGGCTTCGGCGGCGTCTTGGTGCTCGCCGCCGACTCGATGCCCGCGCCGACGAACTCGGTCTTACCGTCGTTGATCTGCTGCCCGTCGAACGTGAGCGTGGCGTAGCTCGCGGTGGCCGGCTCACCCTTGTCGGTGAAGCCCGCCCGGGTCAGCGACACGCTGCGGTACTCGATGTCCTGACCGTTGCGGGCCAGCGCGAGACAGCTGGCGGGGTCCTCGCAGCGCTGCCCGTCGTTGGTGACGGCGACGATCTGCTTGGTGATGGCGGCTGGGTCGGTGCTCCCGGCCAACTGGGCGGCGAGCACGGCGATCACCACCGCGTCGTACGTCTCGGCGGAGTACACGAAGTCCGTCAGCGCCGGATTGACGGCCCGTAGCCGGCCCTTGAAGTCGTCCGGCAGCGGAACGAGGGGCGTGGTGCCCTTCATCCCGTCGACGAGACTCGCCCGTTCCTTCAACTCCGCGGGATAGGAGTTGAGCATGGTGCCGTCAGTGCCGTAAAGGCGCACCTGTTGGGTGCTTGCCTCCTCGGGCTTGTCATCCCCGCAAGCGCTTGTGGCGAGCAGGATCGTCGCGCAGGCGGCCAGTGTGGCTACCCGCGAGCGGCGTGATACGAACATGGTCGTCCTTCCTCCGGCGAAGGTCCGCTGCGCACATTAGCGTGCCGAAGCCGGTGGCGGGACCATGGAGGTGGCGTAATGCGCAGGTAGCTCGCGTTGAACACGGACAGTGACGGTTGCTGGGAGGGCTTGACCACCAGTCCTACTGTGCGCTGAGTGACGGACCTACCACAGCAGACGTTCGATGACGCGGCCGCCGTGCTCCGCTCGGCGCTGACCGGCGATGGAGACGCGGTGGTGGGAGCGTTCGACGCGGTCGTCGACCGGGCCGGCCTGAGCGGTGCGTACGGGGTCGCCTGGTGCCTGGCCGCGACCATGCTCGGTGACGCGCCGGCGGCCAGCGGGGCGGCGCTCGATTTTCCAGGGATCGACCAGGCTGGGTACGACACGCGTTGGGTGGCCCGCTTCGTCAGCGCGTACGCGAATCGGGACGAACCGACCGGTGAGGCACTGTTCGGCGCGGCGGCGGCCGACGGGCTGCTCCCCGACTGCCTGCTCACCCTCGCCGGTTCGACGATCGCCACCCTGCGCAGCCGCGCCGAGTGACGTGTCGGCGGGGTCGCGGCTGTGTGGCGGGTCGCGGCGCCCGTCGGGGGGCGGACGCCGCGACCGCGCGGGCCGGTCAGAACGCGTGGTACGCGATCAGCGGCTCGTACTCGTACCGCAGGTTCTCGAAGCGGACCCGGAAGTTGACGCCGTCCCGGACGTTTGTCGCGACCGTGATCCAGCCCGAGTTGGCCGGCAGGTAGGTCCAGTAGTTACAGGCGCTCGTCTTGTCGACGAAGATCACGCACGCCTCGGTGGCGTACACGCTCGCGTTGCGGACGTTGATGTCGCGACAGCGCGACGTGGTGCGGTACTGGCCGGCCGAGCCGCCGTAGCGGCCGGTCTCGAAGTACGACCGGACCGCCCCGCCGTAACAGGTGGCGAGCGGGGCGAACGCGTTCGGCCCGGAGCTGACCGGCGTGGTCGGTGTCGTCGGCTCCGCGAGCGCGGGTGTGCCGGTGAAGAGTAGTGCGGTGGCCGTGGCGACGGCGAGCAGGCGAGCGGTCGGGGATGGCATTCGTTCGATCCTCCGGAACGTAACTGACCGTCCGTATTGGACTGATCATCTGACCGTGACGATGATACGTATCGATCGATCCCGGCGGGACCCCGATGATGTCCGGCACGTGTGGTAGCTCTGTAGGCATGTCCGAGGCCATGCTCAGCAAGGTGCGCAAGCTGCTGGCCCAGGCCGAGGACCCGGCCTGCACACCGGCCGAGTCGGCCGCGTTCACCGCCAAGGCGACCGAGTTGATCGCCCGCTACGGCGTCGACCGGGCGCTGCTCGCCGCCCGGGACCCGACCACCGACCCGGTCGGCGATCGGGTGCTGGACGTCGTCGCCCCCTACGCCCGCGACAAGGTCGGCCTGCTCGCCGCGGTGGCCGAGCCCCTGCGCTGCCGCTGCGTACGCCGTCGGCGGGGCAACGGCTTCGCCCTGCACCTCTTCGGCTTCGCCAGCGACCTGGAACGGGTCGACCTGCTCTTCACCTCACTGCTCGTGCAGGCGGCGCACGGCCTGGCCGCCACCGAGGTGCCGGCGGACGACCATCCCGCCGCCTTCCGACGCTCCTGGCTGGCCGGTTTCGCCGAGGTGGTCGGAGGTCGGCTCTGGGCGGCCGAGTCGGCGGCGGCCACCGAGTCGGGCGCGCCGTCGATGGCGCTGGTGCTGGCCGACCGATCCGACCGGGTGCAGCGCCGGCTCACCGAGGAGTACCCGCGGCTGCGCACCGCGCCGCCACGCCGGTTGGGCGGCACCGGCTTCGGCTCGGGAGCGGAGGCCGGCCAACGCGCGAACCTCGGTGGACGGAACCTCGGCGGCGCCGCCGTCGACCGGCGGCTCGGTCGGTGATCAGGCGGGTCGTCAGGCCGTCGTGGTGGGGCGGTGTCGCGACACCGTGGCGACGTAGCGGGTGAGCAACTCGTGCCAGCCGGCGGTGAGCGCCTTGCGGTAACCCTCGGCAGCCTCGCCGTGCCTGTCGAAGTGCCGGTGCTCCAGCTCGACCCGGGTGCGTTCCGGCCCCTCGGAATGGAACAGCACCTCGACCTCGCTGGCGCGGGCCGGGTCCGGCACCGGCGCCCGGTCGGGGCCGATCTGCCAGACGAAGACCAGCCGGCGAGGCGGATCCCAGGTGAGCACACGGCCCCAGTCGGCGCGGAAACCGTACGGGCCCAACTCGTAGAGCATGCCACCGGTCCGTGGCTCCATGCCCAGCTCGGCCAGCGCGTCCGGACCGGACCAGGTGTATTCGGTGACCCACCAGTCGGTCAGCTCGTCGGTGAAGACCGCGAACGCGTGCTCGGCGGAGCCCGGGACGACAAGGCTGCACCGGAGAGAGAACTGGCCGACGTCCTGCCGGATGTCGGCCGGATCAGTCAATTCCTGTCCCATAGGCCCGGACCATACCGGCTGATGCCCGGGTGTGCAGCTTCACACGGTGCCCGGTTCCAGACAGAGGGTCGTCGAGCCGTCACGGACGGGATGCCCCGCCGGAAAGCGGGTAACCGCGCCGAACGGCCCGGACCACCGGGCCGGTGTGCAGGCGGGGCGGGAGACCATGAGCGAGAGCGGGCAGCAGCGGGAGCCGGACCGGAACGTCGACAGCGGGAACCCGGACGTCCTGCTCGACATTCCGAAGGTCTCCGTCGACTCCATCCACCTGGCGGTCGACGGTCTGGAAGCCGACCTGTCGCTGCGGGCCCGGGTGGCCAACCTGCTCCAGGTCGACGCCGGCGTACGGGTGCACCTCAACAGCGGCGAGTTGAACGTCAACGGGGTGAACGCCGAAGCGCAGCTGCGGGTGCGGTTGGAGCAGCTGACCAGAATCCTGGGACGGGCGCTCGACACGCTCGACAACAACCCACACATCATCGAGGCGCTCGCGCGCACGGCCGGTACCGCCCTCGACGACGTGAACCGCGGCACCCAGCAGTTGGCGGCGGGCGCAGCGGAGGTCAAGGCGTCGAGTCGGCACCCGGACGGCGTACGCGACGAGCCGGGCCGACAGGTCGGCGCGGCCAGCCCGGTGGCCGACCGCGACCGGCTGGGTTCCGATCGACCCGGTCCAGGCCGGCCGAGCCTGGACCGGCCCGGCCTGGACCGACCTGGCCTGGGTCGGCCGGGTTCTGGTCGGCCGGGTTCTGGTCGGCCGGAGGTAAGTCGGTCCGGGGCGGGTCTGGTCGGCTCGGCGCCGGAGGCCGGAGGACCGGGGCCGCGAGCTGGCGGCCCGGGGTCGGTTGACCAGGCGCACCCAGAGGGCCCGCGTCCGCACGGCCCGCAGCCGGAGGGGCGGCGTCCGCACGGCCCGCAGCCGGAGGGCCAGCAGCAGCAGGGCCCGCACCCAGAGGGCCCGCATCCGCACGGCCCGCAGCCGGAGGGGCGGCGTCCGCAGGGCCCGCAGCCGCAGGGGCAGCAGCCGGAAGGACGGCAACGGCAGGGCCCGCAGTCTGAGGGCCAGCATTCGCAGGGCGGTGAGCCGGAGACTGGCGCGCCGGGTGGCCGCCGTCCGGAAGGCCAGCGGCACGAGGGGCCGCGTCACGCCGAGGAAGTACGGCACGAGGGCTCGGGTGGCGGAGAGCGCCCGGCAGGGGCGGGCCGGGACCAGCAGCGCCCTGACGGTTCGGCGGCCGGGCAGACCCGCAACCAGCCAGGGGGGTCGACTGCGTCCGGTCCGCGCCCGTCCGGGGATGGGGATGGCGGTCTACCGGGCGCCGCGCAGGCCGCAGCCCAGAGCGCGGCGCAGTTGGCCGAGCAGGCGGGGGAGGCGCTGCGACAGGCCGGACGCAGCGTGTGGGAGGCGATCCAGGGCAGCGTGACGCCGCACCGCCCGCAGGATCGCCGCGACCACTGACGCCGTCCCGCAGCCGCAGCCGGCCAGCCGGCCCGCCAGCGCTTGATCGACTCGGTTTCCTGAATGTCGCGGTGTCGCGAGCGCTGCAATACCCCGACTTCATGAAAACCGAGTCGATCATGAAGGTGTGGTGCTGCTGATTCGTGGAGGCGGGCGGGGTTCAGACGCCTGGTCCGCGCCAGTGGGCTCCCAGCACCGCTGCCTCGACGCCGAGCAGCAGGCCCGCGATCACCAGCAGCGCTCCGGCCACGAGAAAGTCGCCGCGAGAATTGACGCCAGTCAGGCCCATGACGAGGAGGGCGCCGCCGACAACAGCGCCGAGCGTTCCGATGGTCTCCACGGTCCCGCCGGGCCTTTGCCCACGGGCGGGAGCGTAGGTGCGGACGATGAACGCGGGACGGCGAGGAGCGGTCAACCAGGGGTGTCGGCGGAAGCGCCGGAAAAAGCAAGATCCCCACCTGCGTTTCCGCTGGTGGGGACCTCTGTAGCCCGGCGAAAGGCTATGTGGCCAGGGGCGGGGTCGAACCGCCGACCTTCCGATTTTCAGTCGGACGCTCGTACCAACTGAGCTACCTGGCCGTAACGCTCGGCTCATGCTACCCGGCAACCGGACGAACCGGTGGCAGGGCGACCTGCTCCGATACGCAGAACGCCGCGCGGGGCGCGGCGTCGGCGCTGCGGTCCTGACGGGACTTGAACCCGCGACCTCCGCCTTGACAGGGCGGCGAGCACTCCAACTGCTCCACAGGACCTAGCTTGTGTTGCTCCGGCTTGCGCCGGTCTTGCCTTGCTCCGGCTTGCGCCGGTCGTGCCCCCAACGGGATTCGAACCCGTGCTACCGCCTTGAAAGGGCGGCGTCCTGGGCCGCTAGACGATGAGGGCGGCCCCGCCATCATTGCACATTCGCAACTTCAAGCGGACTTGCTCCCATCCGGCCCCGCCGGAGGCTTGGAAAGCATACGTGATGTCCCGTCGGTCGACAAAATCGGTGTCGGCAAGGGCTTGGGGCGGGACATAACCGCAGGTCAGAGCGGTTTTAGGGGAGCCGGGTGATGCCGAAGCGCCGCTTCAGGTCGGCGATCAACTTCGGGCACGCGGCCAGCGTCGCGGCCCGATCACCGCCTCCGTCGTGCAGGAGGACGATGGCGCCGGGGCGGGTGGCGGCGTGGACTCGCTTGCCGATCGTGGCCGCGCTCGGCTTGTCCCAGTCCTGTGGGTCGACCGACCAGTGCAGTGGACGCATGCCGAGGTCCTTGGCAACACCGAGCACCTCCGACGTCCACCGGCCGCCCGGCTGCCGGTAGAACGACACCTTCGTGCCGGGGGCGGCCTTCTGGATGGCCCTGTTGGTGCGGTCCAGGTCGGCCCGGATCTCGGCGACAGGTCGCCGGGCAAGATCGAGGTCGTGTCGCCAGCTGTGGTTGCAGAGCTGGTGTCCCTCCCGGACGATCCGCCGAACCAACTCCGGGTGGCGCTGCGCCTCGCGACCGACGACGCAGAAGGTCGCGGTCACCTTGGCGGCCTTCAGTTGGTCGAGCACCTTGGGCGTCCAGGCGGGGTTGGGCCCGTCGTCGAACGTCAGGGCCACCGGGCGTACCCCGGTGTTGCGACCCAGGCCGGCGGGGAGCTTGGCCGGCAGGGGCCGCAGTGGCGGCTTGGCCGGCTTGGTGGCGCTGGGGTGCGGTTTCGGGGTGGGCGGCGCGGTGGATTCCACAGGCTTTGGGGGGCCGGCGGAGACGATGGTGCGGTCCGGCTGGGCACAGCCGGACAAGACCAGCGCCAAGGCGAGGACGGACGCCAGGGCGGCGCGGGCTTGCATCTGCTCGCTCCCGGAGGGTCGGGGTAGGCGGACCCGCCCGACGGTAGTTCACGCCGCCACTTGGCGACAGTGCGATCAATCACGCCTCGACTGGTCAAGGGAATCACGGACGGCGGCGGAGAGCGAGACCGCCTCGGCCAGGTCGGCCGGCCGCACCACCCCGGCGGGCAGCGTGTCGGCGCGCCAGCCGGGGCCGGCGGCGAGCACCAGCAACGGGCGCCGGGGTGCGGCGAGCAGCGCGCTGAGTTGGACCGGGTCGGCGGTGGCCCGGGTGTGCGACCAGAGCACCACGGCTGCCGGTCCGGTCCGGTTGACCGCCTCGACGAGGGCGGCGACCGGCACCCGGGCGCCGAGCATCCGGTAGCTGACACCGGCCTCCGCGAGAGCTGCGGCCAACGCCTCCAGCGGCAGGGTGTGCTGCTCCTCGTCGGCGCAGGAGAGCAGGATCCGGGCCGGCCCGGTGGGGACCTTGGCCCGGCTGGCCGCTGCGAGCGCCTCCGAGACGCAGCGCGACACCAGGTGTTCCACCTCGATCAGGCCGGCGGTGGCGGCGTGTCGTTCGCCGAGGCCGGCGAGCACCGGGCGCAGCAGTCCCTCCCAGGTGGTGATGACCCCGCCGGCGGCCAGGGCGTGCGCGATCGTCTCGCTGATCGCCTCCGCGTCCAGACGCATGGCGGCCCGGGCCAGCCCGCGCGCCGCGGGGCCGGCACGGCCGACCGGGATGGTGCCGCCGCCGTCCCGGCTGGGCGGGTGGATCCGGGCGGGGGCGACGGTGCCGTTGGGTGTCGGGTCCGGAGACTGGCGGGCCCAACGGGCCGCTTCGGCGGGGCTCACCCCCTCGGCGGTGAGCCGTCGCATGATCTCGAGACGGGCCAGATCGGTGGGTGTGTACCGGCGGTGGTGACCGGGGATGTGTTCGCTGGGCCCGAGCCCGTAGCGCTGGTGCCAGGTACGGAGGGTCGTGACCGCGACCCCCAGCCGGCGTGCGACCGCGCCCGCGCTCAGCGCCTCATCGACCACCCGACCGCTCCGCCGTGTCATCCGCCGACGATCCGGGCGGGGTCATCGCCGGGCCGGTCGCGCCCGACCGGGACCCCGAGGGGCGTAGCAGCCGGTTCACCACCCCGCCCAGCCAGGGCGCGTACGACCGGGGGTCGATCGTCAACTCGGCCTCCAGCGCGGTGGGATCGGCCCACCGCAGCTCGGCCACCTCGTCCGGGTCCGGCAGGAGCGGAGCGCCGGGCAGGAACTCGCCTCGCAGTACGTGGTCGTACTCGAACTCGACCCGGCCGGTCGCCGGGTCCTCGGCGTAGTAGACGTAGATGCCGACCTCGGTCAGCTCGACCGGGCCCGCGCCCAACTCCTCGCTGAGCCGTCGGTTGGCGGCCTCGGCGAGCGACTCCCCGGGCTGGGGGTGGCCGCAGCAGGAGTTGGCCCAGCGCAGCGGGAACCGGGTCTTGGCGGCGGCTCGGCGCTGGAGCAGCACCTGGCCGTCCGGGTCCACCAGCAACACCGAGAAGGCCCGGTGCAGCTGCCCGGGGGGTTGGTGCGCGGCCGCGACGGTCGTCTCCCCGTGGGCCTTGCCGGTTTCGTCGACGAGTTCGACGAGGTGCTTCTCACGGCTGCTCATCGGCCTTCTCCGGTGATCCGGCCGGCGGCGAGCTTGCCGGAGATGAGCACCATCGGTACGCCCACGCCGGGTTGGGTGCCGGAGCCGACGAACACCACGTTCGACAGGTTGCGGTGCAGGTTGGACGGGCGGAACGGGCCGGTCTGGAAGAGGGTGTGCGCGGCGGCGAACGGGGTGCCGGCGGCCATTCCCTGCTCCTCCCACTCGGCGGGGGTGATCGCGCGGAGCACCTCGACCCCGGCGCCGAAGCCGACGTAGCCGCGCTCCTCCAGGGTGCCGATCAGCTGGTCGGTGTAGCGCTGGGTCAGGTCGCCGCGCCACTCGAACGGCGCCCGGTGCAGGTTGGGCACCGGGGCGAGCACGTAGTAGGTGTGCCGGTCCGGCGGGGCCACCGCGGGATCGGTCCGGCTCGGGTTGGTCACCAGGAGCGACGGATCCGTCATCAGCTCACCCCGTCGGATGACCTCATCGAAGGTGCCCTTCCACGCGCGTCCGAAATGGATGTTGTGATGGGCGATCTTCGCATAGCCCTGGCGGGAGCCGACGTGCAGAACGACGCAGGACGGCGAGTAGGTGAGTCGGCGCTGCGGCGCGGCGGGGAGCAGGTCCCGGTAGGCGACCGGCAGATCGGGGTTGAGCACCACCACGTCCGCCGGCACCAGGTCGCCGTCGGCGGTGAGCACGCCTGTGGCGCGGCCGTTCGCGGTCTCCACCCGGGTCACCGTGGTGTCGTACCGGATCTGCACGCCGTGCTTCTCGGCCGCGCCGGCCATCGCCCGGGAGACGGCGTGGATGCCGCCGCGCGGGAAGTAGACCCCGGCCACCGAGTCGAGGTACGCGATGACCGCGTAGATGGCCAGCGCGTCGTGCGGCGCGAGGCCGGCGTACATCGCCTGGAAGGAGAAGATCCGTTGGGTACGCGGGTCCCGGAAGAACTGGTTGATCTTCGTCTGGAGGCGCCGGAAGGCCCCGCCGCTGAGCAGCTTGAGCAGGTTGCCGGTGAGCAGGTCGGTCGGCGCGTCCAGGTTGCGTTCGATGAAGTCGGTGCGCTCCAGCCGCCACAGCTCCCGCGCGTACTCGACGAAACGCAGGTAGCCGTCGGCCTCCCGGGGCCCGCAGACCCGGGAGATCTCGGCCGCCATCCGGGTGGTGTCGGTCAGCACGTCGAGGGTCGAGCCGTCCGGGTAGTACGCCCGGTAGGCGGGGTCGAGCGGGGTCAGGTCCAGCCAGTCGTGCAGCTCCTCGCCGACCGCGCCGAGCGCCTCGGCGATCAGGTCGGGCATGGTGAGCACCGTCGGGCCGGTGTCGAACTCGTAGCCGTCCACGCCGAGTCGTCCGGCCCGCCCGCCGGGCACCGGCTCGCGCTCCAGCACTGTCACCTGTCGACCGCTGCCGGCCAGGTGCAGCGCGCAGGCGAGGCCACCCAGCCCGGCGCCGACGACCACCACCCGGTCCGTCCGTCCTGTCACCGTCCGCACGTGACCACCTCCTCGCTCAAGTCGCTCATCAGGCCTGCCGGTTGGCAGCGGCGGTGGCCAGCCCGGTCAGTGCGGTCCGCGCCGTCTGGTCCACGGGTGCGGCGTCGAGCGCGGCCAGCGCGTCGCTCACCCGTTCGGCGATCATCTGCTCCACCCGGGTCACCGCGCCGGTCTCGGCGACCAGCCCGGCGAGCGTGTCGACAGGTCCGTCGGCGGCCCGCTCCAGCGCCGTGAGCTGGGCCGGTGTGGCCAGCTCACGGGCCAGCATGAGCAGCGCGGTCGGCTTGCCGGTGCGGAGGTCGTCGCCGGCCGGCTTGCCGGTGGCCGCCGGGTCGCCGTAGACGCCGAGCAGGTCGTCGCGGAGCTGGAACGCTTCGCCGACAGCCAGGCCATAGCGGGTGTACGCGGAGACCAGCGGGTCGTCGGCGGGCACCCCGGCCAGGCAGGCGCCGAAGAGCAGTGGTCGCTGGACGGTGTAGCTGGCGGTCTTGTAGCGGGCCACCCGCAGCGCCCGGTCGACCGACCAACTGGCCGGGTCGTTCTCGCCGAGCACGTCGAGATATTGCCCGGCGACCGTCTCCACCCGCATCTGGTCGTAGCAGCGGCGCACCTCGAGGAGTCGGGTCGAGGGCACCGAGGCGTGGGCCAGCAGCTGGTCGGCCCAGACCATGCAGAGGTCGCCGACGAGCACGGCGACGGCCTCACCGAACCGGCCGGGATCACCTCGGTGGCCGGCGGCGACGTGTTGCTCGGCGAGCGCGACGTGTGCGGTGGGCCGGCCGCGGCGGATGGTGGACGCGTCCATCACGTCGTCGTGCACCAAGGCGAAGGTGTGCAGCAGCTCCAGCGCGGCCAGCGCGGGCAACACGGGCGCCAGCGCCGCGGTGCCGCCGACCGACCCGCGCCAACCCCAGTAGGCGAACGTGGACCGGATTCGTTTGCCGCCGGTCAGGACGGCCTCCCGTGCGGTGGCGGCGAAGCCGCCCATCGATGCGTCGATGTCGTTGAGGGTGTCGACCTCGGCGGTGAGGAAGGTGCTCAGGGTCTCGTCGACCGCCGTGACCAGATCGTGGGTGTAAGCAGCCAGAACGGCGCGGACCGGATCGTCCCCGTCCCCCGGCCCCGTCGGCGCCACGCGGGTCACGTTGCCCGCAACTGCGTCGTTGGCCATGCGACCGAGCGTACCCTAGGCTACGAGTTGCGTCGATTGGTGCGTCGATAAATGGAGGAGGGCCGGTGGAAACAGATCTCACCGCTGCCTATGGCCGGTGCCGTGAGCTGCACAAACGCCATGGCCGCACCTACTATCTCGCCACCCGCCTGCTCCCCGCTTGGAAACGACGACATGTGCACGCCCTCTACGGGTTCACCCGGTACGCGGACGAGATCGTCGACCGCACCGAGGACCTGCCGCCGGCCGAGCGGGCCGCCCTGCTGGACCACTGGGCCGGCCAGTTCGTGGCCGGTCTGCACGGTGCGCCGGTCGACGACCCACTGTTGCCGGCAGTCCTGCACACGATCGCCGTCTTCGATCTCGACCGGGACGACTTTGCGTCGTTTCTGAAGAGCATGGCGATGGACCTGACCGTCACCGCGTACCCGACCTATGACCACCTGCTCGACTACATGGAGGGTTCGGCGGCGGTCATCGGCACCATGATGCTGCCGATCCTGGGCAGCTCCGACCCGGTGACGGCCCGGGAGCCGGCCCGGCAGCTCGGCTTCGCCTTCCAACTCACCAACTTCATCCGCGACGTCGCCGAGGACCTCGACCGGGGCCGCACCTACCTGCCGGACGAGGACATGGCGAAGTTCGGGGTCACCCGTGAGGAGTTGGCCGAGGCCCGCACCCGAGGCCGCGTCACCCCACGGATCCGCGAGCTGATCGAGTACGAGGTGACCCGCGCCCAGGCGCACTACGCCGCCGCCGCACCGGGCATCACCATGCTGGCGCCCGCCTCGCAGGCCTGCATGCGCACCGCGTACGCCCTCTACGGCGGCATCCTCGACGAGGTGGCCGCGCAGGACTACGACGTCTTCGTCCGGCGGGCCCTGGTCCCGCAGCGGCGACGGATGGCGGTGGCCGCACGCGCCCTGCTCAGCTCGACAGGTACGCCTGTCGTCATCCCCGGGCCGACGATCCACCCGGAGAGCCGGTGACCGCGAGCACGGCGATCGTGCTCCTCACCCGCGACCTGCGGGTGCACGACCACCCGGCGCTGGCCACCACCTGTGCGGCCTTCGACCGGGTGGTGCCGCTGTACGTGCTCGACCCGGCGCTGGCCGACCGCTCCGCCAACCGCACCCGCTTCCTGCACCAGGCCCTCGCCGACCTGCGCGACCAACTCCGTGAGCGTGGTGGCGACCTGGTGGTCCGGCATGGCGACCCGGTGGCCGAGACGATCCGGCTGGCCGCCGAGGTCGGTGCCACCGCCGTAGCGCTCTCGGCCGACGTCAGCCACTACGCCAGCCGCCGGGAGCGGCGGTTACGCGCCGAGTGCGAGCGGCACCGGCTGCACCTGCGACTGTTCCCCGGGTTGACAGTTGTCGAGCCGGGCGCGCTGCGGCCCGGCGGTGGCGGTGACCACTACCGGGTGTTCAGCCCGTACCACAGGGCCTGGGCGGCCAACCGGTGGCGCGAGGAGTTGGCCGCGCCGCGCCGGATCGCGCTCCCCGACGGGGTGCGGGTGGGCCGGCTGCCGGCGCTGCCGGCCGGCGACTCGCCCGCCACGGCCGTCGGCGGCGAGCGGGTCGCCCGGCAGCGGCTCACCGACTGGCTGCCCGACCTGACCCGGTACGGCGATCAGCACGACGACATGGCCGGCGACGACACCTCCCGGCTCAGCCCGTACCTGCGCTTCGGCTGTGTGTCGCCGCTGGCGGTGGCGACCCGCGCCGGGGACCGGTCCGGCCCGTTCGTCCGGCAGCTCTGCTGGCGGGACTTCTACTACCAGGTCACCGCCGCCTTCCCGGAGATCTCGACCGCGGCGTACCGGCGGGGTGCCACCGAGCAGTGGCGCTACGACGACGACGCGTTGGCGGCCTGGGCCGAGGGGCGCACCGGGATGCCGATCGTCGACGCCGGCATGCGGCAGCTGCGCACACAGGGCTGGATGCACAACCGGGCCCGGCTGATCACCGCCGGCTACCTGACCAAACACCTCGGGCAGGACTGGCGGGCCGGGGTGGCGGTGTTCTTCCGCTGGCTGCTCGACGGGGACGTGGCGAACAACTCCGGCAACTGGCAGTGGGTCGCCGGCACCGGCAACGACACCAAGCCGTACCGGGGGTTCAATCCGGTCCGGCAGGCCGAGCGGTACGACCCGGCCGGCGACTACGTGCGCCGGTGGGTGCCGGAGCTGGCGACCGTGCAGGGCAAGGCCATCCACCAACCGTGGCGGCTGCCCGAGGCCCTCCGGCAGACGCTGGACTACCCACCGCCCCTGTCGGTACCGGGCACCGACCCCGTCTGGCTGCGCTGATCAGAGCACCGAGTGCAACGCCTCGACCAGCTCGTCCACCCGGTCGTGCTCGGCGAGGTGCGCGGTCGCGTACCCGAGGGTGTAGCCGCGATCGGGGTCGGCCCACGCGCTGCTGCCGCCGATGCCGCCCATGCCCCAACTGCCGTCCGGCTCCCACTGCATGCCCAGCGTCCAGTGGGCCTGGCGGTCCAGCACCAGGTCCGGCCCGTCGTACTGGACCCGAGTCGCCTCCGCGATCAGGTCCGGGCTGAACAGTCGGACGCCATCCAGGACACCACCGGCCAGCAGACCGGCGTAGAGCCGGGCCAGGCTGGACGCGGTGGCGTGCAGATTGACCGCGGGTACCTCGGCCTGCCGCCACAACGGGCTGTTCAGCACGGCCAGGTCCAGCCCGCCGGCCGGGTTGCCCAGTGCCCGTGCCCGCGGCGAGCCCGGCTCACCGAGCGCCCGGGACGGCCACCCCGGGTCGCCGTACCGCAGGTCCGCGCAGCGCAGCTGGTCCGCCTCGGTCAGCCCGAAGCCGAGGTCGAGCTGCCACGGACCGGCGATCTCCTCGGCCAGGAACCGGCCCACCGACCGTCCGTCGACGCGCCGGACCAGCTCACCCACCAGATGCCCGTACGTCCAGGCGTGTTCCCCGGCGACCGAGCCCGGCGACCACTCGGGGTCGGCGGCGGCCAGGTCGCCGGTGAGCAGCGCCCAGTCGGCGATCGCGGTGGCCGGTCGGGCCACCGGAAAGGCCGGCAACCCGGCGGTGTGCGACAACACCTGACGCACGGTGGCGGGAGTGCGGAACTCAGGCCAGTGCCGGTCCACGGGCGCGTCGAGATCGACGATTCCCCGGTCCACCAGCAGCAACAGGCAGAGCGCGGC
This sequence comes from Micromonospora sp. DT53, assembly GCF_049841535.1. Lineage (NCBI taxonomy): Bacteria > Bacillati > Actinomycetota > Actinomycetes > Micromonosporales > Micromonosporaceae > Micromonospora > Micromonospora sp. DT53. Next base: position 781,921 of record NZ_JBNCKM010000002.1, on the reverse strand, counting down.
CACCGGCTTGCCCACCGAGTAGACGTTCACAAGCGTGTCCGGCAGCCACGGCTCGCCGCCCGGCTCGTGGCCGCCGCGGGAGCCGCCGAACAGGTCCACGACCGGCTGCCCGTCGTACCAGACGGTCAGGCCGGCCCCGGTCTCCCGGCCGGAGGCGAGCAGGTCGTGGAAGCAGTCCCGGACCGGAGCGAAGCGTGCGTGCATCGGGCCACGGTAAGCGTCCGGGCCGGTGCGCGTGCCGACTTTTCCGCCGACCCCGGTGGTCGGGCCGGTGTCGCTGGGGGATGCTGTTCGGTGTGGCGGAGCCGGAGCTGGTGGACGTGGTAGTTGTCGGGCTCGGAGTCGGCGGCGAGGAGGTGGCCGAACGGCTCGCCGAGGCCGGCCTGAGCGTCGTCGGCGTCGAACGGGGTCTCGTCGGCGGGGAATGCCCGTACTGGGGCTGCATCCCCAGCAAGATGATGATCAGAGCGGCCAACGCGCTCGCCGAGGCTCGCCGGGTCGACGGGCTCGCCGGGACGGCGCAGGTCCAGCCGGACTGGGCGCCGGTGGCGAAGCGGATCCGCGAGGAAGCCACCGACACCTGGGACGACACGGTCGCGGCGGAGCGGTTCGTCGGCAAGGGGGGCCGGCTCGTGCGGGGCAGCGGCCGGCTCGACGGCCCGCGCCGGGTCCGCGTCGGTGACCAGGTGTTCGAGGCCCGACACGGGGTGGTGCTGGGCACCGGCACCCGTCCGTCGGTGCCGCCGATCGACGGCCTGGCCGACACGCCGTACTGGACCAACCACCAGGCGATCGAGGTCGAGGAGTTGCCGGAGTCGCTGCTCGTGCTCGGCGGCGGCGCGATCGGCCTGGAGTTGGCGCAGGTCTTCGCCCGCTTCGGGGTCCGGGTCACAGTGGTCGAGGCGCTCGACCGGGTGCTGGCCGTCGAGGAACCCGAGGCGTCCGAGGTCGCCGCCGCGGCGCTGCGCGCCGACGGCGTGGAGATCCACACCGGGGTACGCGCCGAACGGGTCGACCACGACGGGACAAGGTTCACCCTGCGCGGTGGCGGCGGCGTGGAGTTCACCGCCGACCGGCTGCTGGTGGTGACCGGGCGTAAGGCCCACCTCGCCGAGCTGGGTCTGGACACGATCGGCCTGGACGCCAGCCAGCGTTACCTCCCGGTCGACGACCGCCTGCACGTCACCGACCACGTCTGGGCGGTCGGCGACATCACCGGCGAGGGTGCCTTCACGCACATCGCCATGTACCAGGCCGGGATCGTGATCGCCGACATCCTGGCCCGCGCCCGGCAGGCGAAGGCCGGGGCGGACGCCAGCGGCACCTCCAGCGTGGTCGGCGGAGCGATGGGCGCGTCCAGCTCGCTGGCCGCCAGCGGATCGAGCGGGTCGGCCGGCACCGTGCCGCGAGCCGACTACCGCGCGCTGCCCCGGGTGACCTTCACCGACCCCGAGATCGGCGCGGTCGGGCTCACCGAGCAGCAGGCCCGCGAACGCGGCATCAACGTGCAGGTGGGTTACACCAAGCTGGGCAGCTCCACCCGAGGCTGGATCCACCGGGTCGGCGACGACGGTTTCATCAAGCTCGTCGCGGACGCCGACCAGGGCGTGCTGATCGGCGCGACCTCGGTCGGTCCGGCCGGCGGCGAGGTGCTGTCCGCGCTGGTGGTGGCGGTGCACGCGGCGGTGCCGCTGAGTCAGCTCCGGCACATGATCTACGCGTACCCCACCTTCCACCGGGCCATCGAAGACGCCCTCCGCAACCTGTCCTGACGCCTGGACGACAAAAGCCGGGCAGTTTGCTGTTCATTTCTTTCATCCAGGTGACGTACGATTGCGACCGTGACCAAGCGGTTGACTGAAGTTGCCAAGAAGGCGGGCGTCAGCGAGGCCACCGTCAGCCGGGTGCTCAACGGCCGCGACGGAGTCTCCGAGGCGACCCGGACAGCCGTGCTGACGGCGCTCGACGTGCTCGGTTACGAGCGGCCGACCAAGCTGCGCGGCGAACGCGCCCGGCTGGTCGGGCTGGTGCTGCCCGAGTTGCAGAACCCGATCTTCCCGGCGCTGGCCGAGGTCGTCACCGGCACTCTGGCCCAGCGCGGCTACACCCCGGCGCTCTGTGCCCGGACCATCGGTGGGGTCTCCGAAATGGACTACGTGGAGATGCTCCTCGATCACCAGGTCTCCGGGGTGATCTTCGCGGGTGGCTCGTACGCGCTCACCGACGCCAAACACGACCACTACCGTCGGTTGACCGACCGGGGGCTTCCGGTCGTGCTGGTCAACGCCGGTGTGGACGAGCTGGGTTTCCCCCGGGTCTCCACCGACGACGCGGTGGCGGTGGAGCAGGCGTACGGGCACCTGCGTTCGCTCGGGCACGAGCGGATCGGGATGGTGCTCGGCCCGGAGGGGCATGTGCCGTCGCGGCGCAAGCTCGACGCGATGATGAAGGCAGCGGGCTGGGACGAGGGCGACGCCGAGTGCGTCGAGCGTTCGAGCTTCTCGATGGAGGGTGCGCGGGTCGCCGCGACGAAGTTGGTCGAGCGGGGCGTCACCGGCATCATCTGCGCCAGCGACGTGCTGGCGCTGGGCACGATCCGCGCGGCCCGGCGGTTGGGGCGTTCGGTGCCGGCCGACGTGTCGGTGGTGGGGTTCGACGACTCCGCGTTCATGACGTGCACCGATCCGCCGTTGACGACTGTGCGGCAGCCGATCGAGACGATGGGGCAGGCCGCCGTCGATCTGCTGGTCACCCAGATCGAGGGTGCCGGCGTACTGCAGGACGAGTTGCTGTTCGAGCCGGAGTTGGTGGTGCGGGGTTCGACCGCGCCCGCCCCCGGCCGCTAGGCACCACCCCGAACGACGCCTTCGGCCGTCGACCGCCTCTCGCGGTCGGCGGCCTTTTCGTCGTTGCTCGTGACGTCGGCATCGACCGGCCCGAATGATCGGCCATAAAGGATCAATAGCTGGCAAACCGACCTGCTTTCAAAGCCTTGCCAACATCTGTCGTCATCACGTCGTGTCCTTTCGGAACAGGGTCGATACCTTGCCGAAATGAGTCGGCCTCGCTACAGTGACTCCACTCACACCTGGCTCCGACGCAGCTACTGGGCGTCAGGTCGTATCACCGCAGATCAGCGAAGGTCATTGGAGACACCCGTTCCCGAAGGGATGGACAGATGTCCGTACCGCAATACCGAAAGGCTGCGGCGGTTGCGCTCGTGGCCGGCCTGGGGCTCAGCCTCACGGCATGCTCCACGAAGAGCGACGACAAGGGTTCGAACGCAGGCGGCAAGGTCACCATCACTGTCGACTGCCAGCCGGTCGGCGCCCAGAAAGAGCTGTTGAAGAACTGGAACGACGACGTCGCCGAGTTCCAGAAGCAGAACCCGGACATCACCATCAAGAGCGTCAGCGTCGGCGAGCAGTGCAACAACCCGCCGGACTTCACCGCCCGCCTCGCCGGTGGCACCGTGACCGACGTCTTCTACGGGTACATGACCGATCTCCAGCAGGTGCTCGACTCCGGTCAGGCGATGGACATCAGTCAGCACGTCAACAAGGACGCGATCTCGACCTGGGACAGCGTCGACCCGGCGCTCAAGGAGGTCTTCACCGACGGCGGCAAGCTCTACGCCGTCCCGGTGAAGAACTACTCGATGGGCCTGGTCTACAACAAGGCCCTGTTCCAGCAGGCCGGCCTGGACGTGAACAACCCGCCCAAGACCTGGGCCGAGGTTCGGGCCGCCGCCAAGAAGATCTCCGCGCTCGGCAACGGCATCGCCGGCTACTCGGAGTACAGCGCCGGCAACACCGGCGGTTGGCACTTCACCTCCCTGCTCTACTCCCAGGGTGGCCGGGTGCTGACCGAGGACGGCAAGAAGGCCGACTTCAACAACGCCATGGGCAAGCAGGTCCTGCAGAACCTCAAGGACATGCGGTACGGCGACAACAGCATGGGCGCCCGTCAGCTGCTGCAGTGGGGCGACCTGCTGACGAACGCCGGCGCGGGCAAGGTCGGCATGTTCATCGGCGCGCCGGACGCCACCCAGGCGATCGTCAGCCAGTTCCAGGGCAAGTTCCAGGACTGGGCGATGGCTCCGCTGCCCGGTCAGGACAGCGCGGCGAAGGGGACGCTCGGTGGTGGCGAGGGCTACTTCTTCAAGAAGGACCTCACGCCCGAGCAGGTCAAGGCCGGTCTGAAGTGGATCGCGTACCAGAAGCTCACCCCGGGCAAGGGCCAGTTCGACTACGTCCGGGCCAAGCCGCAGAACTACCCGGTTGGTCTGCCCCAGCCGCTGCTCTTCGCCAACGGCAGTGACGCGCAGAAGCAGGAACTGGAGCTGCGTAAGGCGAACGCGAACGTCGACACGGCGAACTTCGCGCTCTTCGAGGCGACCCCGGTCCCGATCAAGGGTGAGCCGCGCAACGCCCAGGCCGTCTACGCGGTGCTCGACGCCGCGATGTCAGGTGTGCTGACCAACCCGAACTCGAACATCGACGCACTGCTCAAGACCGCCGAGGAGAAGGTCAACCAGCTCCTCGCCGCCGAGAGCTGACCGATCGTGTGGGGGTCGGGACGCCGACCCGACCCCCACGCCACTCGCACCGCATCTCGACGTCACCGACTCACCCAGGAGTTGCCTTGGCGATCACCACCGTCCCGGAGACCCCCAGGAAACCGGGCCGCCCGCCGTCGCCGTACTCGGCCAGGCCGCAGCGCACCAGCCTCGGCCGCAAGGTACGGGACAACCTCACCGGTCACGCGTTCCTGATCGGGGCGGTGCTCTGCTTCGTCGTCTTCTCCTGGTACCCGATGATCCGCGGGATCGTCATGAGCTTCCAGCGCACCCGGCGTGGCGAGACCACCTGGGTGGGCTGGGACAACTACTCCCGCATCATCGCCGACCCGAGCTTCTGGACGGCCTGGCAGAACACGTTCTACTTCACGGTGCTCGCGCTCGCCCTCGGGTACGTGGTGCCGTTCTTCGTGGCGATCCTGCTCAACGAGTTCCGCCACGGCAAGGGTTACCTGCGCATCCTGGTGTACCTGCCGGTGATGCTGCCGCCGGCCTCCGCGCTGTTCCTCTTCAAGTTCTACGCGTACGACCCCAGCGAGGCGGGGCTCTTCAACGCCATCCTCAAGGCACTGCACCTGCCCACCTCGCAGTGGATGCAGTCACCCGAGATGACGATGCCGGCCATGGTGGTCGCGTCGACCTGGATGAACATGGGCGGCGCGGTGCTCATCTACCTGGCGTCGTTGCAGAACATCCCCGGTGAGCTCTACGAGGCGGCCGAGCTCGACGGCGCCGGGATCTGGCGGCGCATCGTCCACGTGACGATCCCGCAGACCCGGTTGATCCTCGCGCTCCTGGCGATGCTGCAGATCGTCGCCACGATGCAGCTCTTCATCGAGCCTCTGATCCTCGCCAACGGCGCGGGCGCGGAGGACTCCGCGACCTCGGTGGCGTACCTCATCTACCAGCACGGGTTCTTCCAGAACGACCTCAACGGCGCCGCCGCACTGGGCGTGATCATGCTCGTGGTGCTGGCCGGCTTCTCCGCCGTGTACGTGCGGCTGACCGCGAAACAGGACTAGGACGGCGAGGAATGGCACAGGATTCCGGAACCCGGACCCTCATCTCCCACTCCCAGCTCAGCCGGGGGCGGGGCAAGGTCATCTACTGGACGCTGCTGGTCGTCGTCGTGGCGGGGTTCACGCTCGTCTTCCTCGGCCCGCTCTACTGGATGGTCACCGGCGCACTGAAGTCCGGCCAGGAGATCGCACAGACCCCGCCGACGTTGTTCCCGAAGGATCCGCAGCCGCAGAACTACGTCGACGCCTGGAACAACCTGGCCCTCGCCAAGCTGCTGTTCAACACCTTCTACTACGCGATCGGCGCGGTGCTGTTCCAACTGGTCTTCGACAGCGCCGCCGCGTACTCGTTGTCCAAGCTCCGGCCGATGTTCGGCAACACGATCCTCGCCCTGATGCTGGGGACGCTGATGATCCCGGCGATGGTTCTCATCGTTCCGCAGTACGTGACGGTGCTCGACCTGCCGATCCTGCACATCAACCTGCTCGACTCACCGTTCGCGATCTGGCTGCCGATGGTCGCGAACGCGTTCAACATCTTCCTGTTGAAGCGGTTCTTCGACTCGATTCCGGAGGAGCTGATGGCAGCGGCCCTGATGGACGGGGCGACGTCGCTGCGCACGCTCTGGTCGATCATCCTGCCGCTGTCGCGTCCCATCCTCGGCGTCGTCTCGATCTTCGCCGTGACGGCGGTCTGGAAGGACTTCCTCTGGCCGAAGCTGGTCATGCCGTCGCCCGAGACCCGGACGGTGAGCGTCGGCATCTACACCTTCGCGGGCGGCACACCGATGAACGTGGTGATCGCCGCGTCGGTCATCGCCGCGATCCCGACAGTCATCATCTTCCTGATCTTCCAACGCAACATCATGTCCGGTCTGACCACGGGCAGCATCAAGGGATAGCCACCACCGCATACTTCCGCGCGGCGAACAACGACAGTTCGCCCGACACATGACCAGGTCCGGCGGATCCGCCGACGTACTGACGCAGAAAGCAGGTGCTCGTGTCCACAGCTGACAGAAGTCCGTGGTGGCGGGGAGCGGTGATCTACCAGGTGTATCCCCGGAGCTTCGCCGACGGCAACGGCGACGGCATCGGTGACATCGCCGGCATCCGGTCCCGGCTGCATCACCTGTCCGCGCTCGGCGTCGACGCGATCTGGTTCAGTCCCTGGTACCCGTCGCCGATGGCGGACGCCGGTTACGACGTCTCCGACTACCGCGACATCGACCCGGTCTTCGGCACCCTGACCGAGGTGGAGGCGCTGATCGCGGAGGCGCACGCGCTGGGCATCCGGACCATCGTCGACGTGGTGCCCAACCACTGCTCCGACGCGCACCCGTGGTTCCAGGCCGCGCTCGCCGGCGGGCCGGGTGCGCCGGAACGGGACCTGTTCTGGTTCCGACCCGGCCGGGGCCCGAACGGCGACGAGCGACCCACCGACTGGATCGGCGAGTTCGGCGGGGAGACCTGGACGCGTACCACCAACCCGGACGGCACCCCCGGCGACTGGTACCTGCACCTCTTCGCCCCCCAGCAGCCGGACTTCAACTGGGACCACCCCCGGGTGCGGGAGGAGTTCGAGGACATCCTGCGGTTCTGGTTCGACCGGGGCGTGGACGGCATCCGGATCGACTCGGCCGGGCTCCTGGTCAAGGACGGCACGCTGCCCGAGGTCCGCGAGGACCAGCCGCACCCGTTCCACGACCTCGACGGCGTGCACGACATCTATCGGGGCTGGCGGCGGGTCGCCGACGAGTACGCCGACCGGGCCCTGATCGGTGAGGTGTGGCTGCCGGACCGGCAGCGGTTCGCCAACTACCTGCGCCCGGACGAGCTGCACGCCGCGTTCAACTTCGACTTCCTCGGCTGCGCCTGGGACGCCGCCGCGCTGCGGGAGAGCATCGACGGGACGCTGAACGCGCACGCGCCGGTGAACGCGCCGGCCACCTGGGTGCTCTCGAACCACGACGTCACCCGGCACGTCACCCGCTACGGTCGGGCGGACACCCGGTTCAGCTTCGCCGCCAAGCGCGAGGGCACCCCCACCGACCTGGAGTTGGGCACCCGCCGGGCCCGCGCCGCCGCGCTGCTCTCGCTGTCGCTGCCCGGTGCCGCCTACGTCTACCAGGGCGAGGAGCTGGGCCTCTACGAGGTCGAGGACATTCCGTACGCGCTGCGGCAGGACCCGATGTGGGAACGGTCCGGCCGGATCGACCCCGGTCGGGACGGCTGCCGCGTACCGCTGCCGTGGGCCGGGGACGAGCCGCCGTTCGAGTTCAGCCCTCGGGGTGCCGCGGCGCCCTGGTTGCCGCAGCCGGCCGATTGGAAGGACCGGACGGCCAGCGCGCAGACCGGCGACTCGGCCTCGATGCTGGAGCTGTACCGGGCGGCGATCCAGGCTCGAAAGGCCGACCCGGCGCTCGGCGACGGCGAGCTGACCTGGTTGCCCGCCCCGGACGGGGTGCTCGCGTTCAGCCGTGGCGGTGGCTTCACCTGCCTGGTCAACCTGTCCGCCGCGCCGGTGCCGATGCCAGCTCAGGGGGAGTTGCTGCTGGCCAGCGGACCGCTCGACGACGGGTTGCTGCCGTCCGACACCGCGGTCTGGCTGCGTACCGCCGAATCCACCGACGGGCCGCGCGGGGCGGACGGCCCGGCCTGACCTGACTCTGCACGCCGTGGTGCCGGCGGCCCGTCCCGGTCGCCGGCACCACGCCACCAGGAAGGGAGAACCGAGGGGGACGCGCGACACCGCACCGACACGGGGGGATCTGGCCTGCCTGACGAAAGGGAGAGCGCAGCTCATGGCCAACCACACCACCGGCACCCCGCATCACCTTCGACACCCGACCCGGGCAGGGTTGGCCGCCATCGCCGCCACCCTGCTCGCCGCCACGACTGTGACCGCCCTCGCGGTCACCGGCACCGCGACCCCGGCCTCGGCGGCGGGGTTGTCCCCCTTCGACATCCCCAACCGGGGCGCCACCGTGCCGTTCGTCGAGCAGGAGGCGGAGGAGACCGCCCACAACGGCACGAAGATCGGCCCGGACCGCCGCTACGGCACGTTGCCGTCCGAGGCGTCCGGCCGGGAGGCGGTCACCCTGGACGCCGTCGGCGAGTACGTCGAGTTCACCCTCACCGCCCCGGCCAACGCTGTCACGTTCCGCCACAGCCTGCCGGACAGCCCGGCCGGGACCGGCCGGGACGCCGCCATCGACCTGCGGGCCAACGGGGCGCTGCTGAAGTCGGTAGCGGTGACGTCGAGGTACGGCTGGTACTACGGCGGATACCCGTTCAACAACAACCCGGGCGACACCAACCCGCACCACTTCTACGACGAGACCCGGGCGCTGTTCGGCAGCACCCAGCCGGCCGGCACGAAGATCCGGCTCCAGGTCTCCTCGACCGCGCAGTCGCCCACGTTCACCATCGACCTGGCCGACTTCGAGCTGGTCGCCCCGGCGATCACCAAGCCCTCCGGTGTGCTCGACGTGGTCACCGACTTCGGCGCCGACCCGAGCGGCGCGACCGACTCGACGGCGAAGTTCCAGGCGGCGGTGGACGCCGGCAAGGCCCAGGGCCGGGCGGTCTGGATCCCGACCGGCACCTTCACCCTCTGGGATCACGTGGTGGTCGACGGGGTGACCCTGCGCGGGGCGGGCCCCTGGTATTCGGTGCTCGGCGGCCGGCACCCCACCGAGCGGAACAGGTCCGTCGGCATCTACGGCAAGTACGTCCCCGGTGGCGGCTACACCGGCCCGGTCCGCTCGCACGAGGCGAACGGGCCCAGCCGTAACGTCACGCTGCGGGACTTCGCCATCATCGGCGACATCCGCGAGCGGGTGGACGACGACCAGGTCAACGCCCTGGGCGGGGCGATGACCGACTCGGTGGTGGACAACCTCTGGCTGGAGAACACAAAGGTCGGGGCGTGGATGGACGGCCCGATGAACAACTTCACCATCCGCAACAGCCGCATCCTGGACCAGACCGCGGACGGGGTGAACTTCCACACCGGCGTGACCAACTCGACGGTGACGAACACCTTCGTCCGCAACACCGGCGACGACGCGTTGGCGATGTGGGCGCAGAGCGTGCCGAACGTCAACAACTCGTTCACCCACAACACCATCGGCGTGACCCTGTTGGCGAACCACCTGGTCAGCTACGGCGGTCGGGACATCAGGATCACCGACAACGTGACGGCCGACTCGCTGACCAACGGCGGCGGTATCCACGTCGCGAACCGCTACCCCGGCGTGCAGGGCGCCACCGGAGTCCAGGGCACCTGGACGATCGCCCGGAACACGTTGATCCGTAACGGCAACTCGGACTACAACTGGAACTTCGGTGTCGGCGCGATCTGGTTCTCCGCGCTCAACGAGGCGTTCCAGAACCCCACCATCAACATCACCGACACCGACATCCTGGACAGCTCGTACGCGGCGCTGCACTGGATCGAGGGCCAGACCAACGGGATCAACCTCAACAACGTACGGATCGACGGCGCCGGCACGTACGCGCTCCAGGTGCAGGCGAACAGCCAGGTGTCCTTCACAAACGTGCGGGCCACGAACATCGCGCAGAGCAACCCGATGCACAACTGCGTCGGCGCCGGTTTCCAGATCACCCAGGGCTCCGGCAACTCCGGCTGGTACACCCCGACCCCGTACTGCGGCCCGTGGCCGAACCCCCAGTGGGGCGGGGGACCCACCTCGCCGCCGCCGACCACGCCGCCTCCCACCACCCCACCGCCCACCACCCCGCCTCCGACAGGCGGGAACCTGGCGCTGGGCCGGTCGACGACCGCGACCAGTACCAACCAGAGCTACACGGCGGCCAACGTGGTGGACGGCAACGCGGCGACGTACTGGGAGAGCGCCAACAACGCCTTCCCCCAGTCGGTGACCATCGACCTGGGCGCGTCCCGGTCGGTCGACCGGGTGGCGCTCAAGCTGCCCAGCGGCTGGGAGCAACGCACCCAGACGCTGTCGGTGCTCGGCTCCACCGACGGCTCGTCGTACACCACACTCGCGTCGTCCGCCGGTCGGGTCTTCGCCCCCGGCACGGGCAACGCCGTGTCGATCGGGCTGCCCTCCGGTGACCGCCGCTACATCCGGGTCACCGTCACCGGCAACACCGGCTGGCCGGCCGCGCAACTCTCCGAGGTCGAGGTGTACGGCGGCACGCAGACCACGCCACCGCCGACCACCCCACCACCGACGACCCCGCCCCCGACCACGCCGCCGCCCAGCGGCAACCTGGCGGCCGGGCGGTCGATCACCGAGACCAGCCACTCCGACGTGTACGCCGCCACCAACGCGGTGGACGGCAACGCGAACACCTACTGGGAGAGCGCCAACAACGCGTTCCCGCAGTCGCTGACGGTGGACCTGGGGGCCGACCGATCGGTGTCCCGGGTCGTGCTGAAGCTCCCGCCCGCATCGGCCTGGCAGACCCGTACGCAGACGCTGGCGGTGCTCGGCTCCACCAACGGCTCGACGTTCAGCACGCTGAAGGCGTCCGCCGGCTACAGCTTCAACCCGGCCAGCGGCAACACGGTCACCGTGACCTTCACGGCGACCACCCAGCGGTACCTGCGGCTGACCGTCACCGGCAACAGCGGCTGGCCAGCCGGCCAGCTCAGCGAGTTCGAGGTCTATTCCAGCTAGGTCGGGTGCCCCCGCCCCGACCGGGCGGGGGCACCCGGTCCAGGAGGCTCGGCGCAACGCGGCGTCGGGCGTCCCACCCGTCCCCAACCCGCACCGTCCCCCACCTGTCGCGGAACGACGGGCGTACCCCTGCACCCGTCGCCGGGCAACGCACCCACACCCACCCCCGAAAGAGGTGTAGCGACCCATGTCCAGGACCGGCACCAGACGAGGCACGCCGCCAACCGGCGCGCCCACCACCGTCCCCCGCACCGCCCGCACGGGCCACCGGCGGCTGCTCGCCGGCGCGCTCGCCGGAATGCTCCTCGCCACCGCCCCGGTCGTCACCCCCATGGCGAGCGCGGCACCGGCGGCCGACCCGTCCGCGGCGGCCGCCCGCGTGGCCATGCTCGCCGGGCTCTCCGCCACCATGACCGCCAGCAGCTACAACCAGAACTACGTGGCGGGCAACGCCAACGACGGCAACGCGTCGACCTACTGGGAGAGCGCCAACAACGCGTTCCCGCAGTGGATCCAGGCCGACCTGGGCGCCACGGTCAGCGTGGACCGGGTGGTGCTCAAGCTGCCGCCCGCGTCCGACTGGCAGACCCGTACGCAGACGCTGTCGGTGCTGGGCTCGACCAACGGCTCGTCCTTCACCACCCTGAAGGCGTCGGCCGGCTACACCTTCAACCCGAGCAGCGGCAACACCGCGACGGTCAGCTTCACCGCCGCCAGCACCCGCTACGTACGGGTGCAGGTCACCGGCAACACCGGCTGGCCGGCGGCACAACTCTCCGAGGTCGAGGTGTACGGCGCCACCGGCAGCACCGACACCCAGGCGCCCAGCGTTCCGGGCAACCTTGCCTACACCCAGCCGGCCAGTGGGCAGATCCGGCTCACCTGGTCGGCGTCCACCGACAACGTCGGGGTGACCGGCTACGACGTCTACGTCAACGGCGCGCTGCGCGGCAGCGTCAGCGGCTCGACGCTCACCTACACCGACAGCCAGGCGGACAGCGCCACGGTGTCGTACTACGTCCGGGCCAAGGACGCGGCCGGCAACCAGTCGGCGAACAGCAACACCGTGACCCGGACCGGCACCGGCAACCCGCCCACCGGGAGCAACCTGGCGGTCGGTAAGCCGATCACCGCATCCGGGTTCGTGCACACGTTCGTGGCCACCAACGCCAACGACAACAACGTGGCCACCTACTGGGAGGGCAACGGCAACCCGAGCACGCTGACCGTGCAGCTGGGCGCGAACGCCAGCCTCAGCCAGGTCGTCGTGAAGCTCAACCCGGACCCGGCGTGGGGCGCGCGTACCCAGAACATCACGGTGCTCGGCCGGGACCAGGGCTCGTCCAGCTTCACCACCCTGGTCGGCGCGGCGAACTACACCTTCAACCCGGGCAGCGGCAACACGGTGACCATCCCGGTCTCCGGCGCGGCGGCCGACGTACGGCTCTCGATCGCCTCGAACACCGGCGCCCCGGCCGGGCAGGTGGCCGAGTTCCAGGTCTTCGGCACTCCGGCGCCGAACCCGGACCTGACCGTGACCGGCATGTCGTTCAGCCCGTCCGCACCCGTGGAGACCAGCACCATCACGCTCTCCGCGACAGTGCGTAACGCGGGCTCGGCGGCCTCCGGCGCGACAAACGTCAACTTCTACCTGGGCTCCACCCGGGTCGGCACCGCGTCGGTCGGCGGCCTGGCGGCCGGCGCCTCGACCACTGTCAGCGCCAGCATCGGCACCCGGGACTCGGGCAGCTACCCGCTCAGCGCGAAGGTCGACGAGTCGAACACAGTCGTCGAGCAGGACGACACCAACAACAGCTACACCAACCCCAGCCCGTTGGTCGTCGCCGCGGTCGCCAGTTCCGACCTGGTCGCCTCGGCGGTCGCCTGGTCGCCGGGTAACCCGTCGGCGGGCAACACGGTGACCTTCTCCGTGTCCATCCGCAACGCCGGCAACCAGGCTTCCGCGTCGGGGGCGCACGGCATCACCCTCACCGTGCTCAACGAGTCCGGCACCGTGGTCCGTACCCTCACCGGCTCGTACTCCGGTGTGATCAACGCCGGTGCCACGGTCGGTCCGATCAACCTGGGCACCTGGACCGCCGCGAACGGCAAGTACACCGTCCGGGTGGTGCTCGCCGTGGACGGCAACGAGTTGCCGGTCAAGCAGGCCAACAACACGAGTGACCGGCCGCTCTTCGTGGGGCGCGGCGCCAACATGCCGTACGACATGTACGAGGCCGAGGACGGCGTGATCGGCGGCGGGGCCGCCGTCGTCGGACCGAACCGGGAGGTCGGTGACCTGGCCGGCGAGGCGTCGGGTCGGCGGGCGGTGACCCTCAACTCGACAGGCAGCTACGTCGAGTTCACCACCCGGGCCAGCACCAACACGCTTGTCACACGCTTCTCCATCCCGGACGCCTCCGGTGGCGGCGGGATCAACTCCACGCTCAACGTCTACGTCAACGGCACGTTCCACAAGGCCATCGACCTGACGTCCCGGTACGCCTGGCTCTACGGCAACGAGACCAGCCCGGGCAACTCGCCGAGCGCCGGCGGGCCGCGGCACATCTACGACGAAGCCAACGTCATGCTCAACTCGACAGTCCCGGCCGGCAGCAAGATCCGCCTCCAGAAGGATCCGGCCAACACCACCACGTACGCCATCGACTTCATCAACACGGAGCAGGTGGCGCCGATCGCCAACCCGGACCCGGCGCGCTACACCACGCCGGGCGGCTTCACCCACCAGGACGTGCAGAACGCCCTGGACCGGGTGCGGATGGACACCACCGGCAACCTGATCGGGGTGTACCTGCCGGCGGGTAACTACTCCACCTCGTCGAAGTTCCAGGTGTACGGCAAGGCGGTCCAGGTGACCGGTGCCGGCCCCTGGTACACCCGGTTTGTCGCGCCGTCGGGCCAGGAGAACACCGACATCGGTTTCCGGGCCGAGAACTCGGCGGCCAACTCGTCGTTCAAGAACTTCGCGTACTTCGGCAACTACACCTCGCGGATCGACGGCCCGGGCAAGGTGTTCGACTTCTCCAACGTGTCGAACATCGTGATCGACAACATCTGGAACGAGCACATGGTGTGCCTCTACTGGGGCGCGAACACCGACTACATCACGATCAAGAACTCCCGGATCCGGAACATGTTCGCCGACGGCATCAACATGACAAACGGGAGCACCAACAACCTGGTCAGCAACAACGACGCCCGGGCCACCGGCGACGACAGCTTCGCGCTGTTCTCGGCCATCGACGCGGGCGGCGCCGACATGAGGGACAACGTCTACGAGAACCTGACCTCGACCCTGACCTGGCGGGCCGCCGGTGTGGCCGTGTACGGCGGCTACGGCAACACGTTCCGCAACATCTACATCGCGGACACGCTCGTCTACTCCGGCATCACCATCAGCTCGCTCGATTTCGGCTACCCGATGAACGGCTTCGGCGCCAGCCCACCCACCCGGTTCGAGAACATTTCGATCGTGCGGGCCGGTGGGCACTTCTGGGGCTCGCAGACCTTCCCGGCGATCTGGGTCTTCTCCGCCTCGAAGGTGTTCCAGGGCATCCGGGTCAGCGATGTCGACATCATCGATCCGACCTACAGCGGCATCATGTTCCAGACCAACTACGTCGGCGGGCAGCCGCAGAACCCGATCACCGACACGGTCTTCACGAACATCTCCATCAGCGGCGCCCGCAAGAGCGGGGACGCCTACGACGCGAAGTCCGGCTTCGCGATCTGGGCGAACCCGATGCCGGAGGCCGGGCAGGGGCCGGCCGTCGGGTCGGTCACCTTCAACAACCTCCGGTTGAGCAACAACGCGGTGGACATCCAGAACCCCACGACGACCTTCACCATCAACCGCAACTGAGCAGGCCCTAACCGGTAGCCGACGCCGTCGGGGGGTGTACCCCTCCCGGCGGCGTCGTGCCGTGTCGGCCCTCGCCCGCGGTGAACCGGGCCGCGCCGGCCGCCGCGTCAGTGGCCAGCGAGTCCATCCCGTACGCCAACTCGGTCGCCAGCGCCTCCGGCTCGGGCCGTCCCGCGCCGGCCAGCACCGCCGCCCGGTCGTTGCGCAGGCAGGTCTGCGGATGCCTGGCGATCGTCGCCGCCAGTTCCTCGGCCGCGGCCCGCGCCTGGCCGGGTGGCACCAACCGATTGATCAACCCCATCGTGTACGCCTCGTCGGCCGGCACCGGGCGGCCGGTGAGGATCAGGTCCATCGCCCGACTCTCGCCGATCAACCGAGGCAGCCGGACGGTGCCACCGTCGATCAATGGCACTCCCCAGCGGCGGCAGAACACGCCGAGCGTCGCGTCGGACTCGGCGACCCGCAGGTCACACCAGAGCGCCAGTTCGAGCCCGCCCGCCACCGCGTACCCGGAGATCGCCGCGATCACCGGTTTGCTGAGCGTCATCCGGGTCGGGCCCATCGGGCCGTCCCCCTCCGGCTCGACCCGGTTGCCGCTCGGCGTGCCGATCGCCTTGAGGTCGGCGCCGGCGCAGAACGTGCCACCGGCGCCCCAGAGCACCGCCACCGCCGCGTCCGGATCGGCCTCGAAGGCCCGAAACGCGTCCGCCAGCGCCCGCGCGGTAGGACCGTCCACGGCGTTGCGCGCGTCCGCCCGGTCCAGTACCACCGTGGTAACCGCCCCGACCCGCTCCACCCGCACGCCCATCCCGCCAGCATGCCCGCCCGACCCCACCCCCACAATCCCCGTCGATCTTGCACTTTCGGATGCCGTTTCGTGGCTTGTGCCCCGGTTCCTCGGGGCAGAAACTGCAAGATCGGCGGCGTGGGCGGCGCGGCAGGTTTGTCGCCGCCGACCGGTTTGCGACGGCGATCGCCGGGAAGTCGGTACTCGTGCGAGCACTTTTGACGAAAGTTGAGCAGGACTCCCGGCTGGACCGCGCGGGTGACCGGTTGCAGAAGATCGTCCTCGGGACGCTGCGTCCGCGCCGGCTGCGCGACCTGCTGCACGGGGTGACCCTCGGGCATCCGCTGCACCCGGCGATGGTGCAGGTGCCGGTGGGTGCGTGGATCAGCGCCGCGGTGCTGGACCTCATGCCCGGGCAGCGCCGGCCCGCCACCGTGCTTGTCGGTCTGGGCACCGTCAGCGCCCTGCCGGCGGCGGTCGCCGGTCTGAACGACTGGGCGGCCCTCGCGCGGGACCAGCGCCGGGTCGGCCTGGTGCACGCCGCCGCCAACACCGTCGGCATGACGCTCTACGCCGGCTCGTTGGCCGCGCGGCTGTCCGGCCGCCACGGAATGGGCCGCGCCCTCGGCTTCCTCGGGCTCTCCACCGTGAGCCTCGGGGCGTACATCGGGGGTCACCTTGCGTACAAGCAGGGGGCTCAGGTCAACCAGAGCGTCTCCGAGCTGCACCGGATGACCGACGGTTGGCACTCGCTTGCCGACATGGCGACGTTGCCGCAACGCACCCTGATCACCCGAGAGGTGGACGACGACATCTCGGTGATCCTCTACCGGCACGGTGACGAGGTGACCGTGATGCTGGAGCGCTGCCCGCACCAGAGCGGGCCGCTCGGCGAGGGCGACGTGCAGGAGATCGACGGCCACGCCTGCGTGGTCTGCCCGTGGCACGGCAGCGCGTTCCGACTCAACGGCGGTGAGGTCATGCAGGGGCCGTCCGGCAACGACCAACAGATCCTGCCCACCCGGGTCCAGAACGGCGTGCTCCAGACCCGCCTGCCCTGACCCGCCTGCCCGGGCGTCGACCGCTCGGGCCGCACGGAGCCCGGGTCGGGCGCTCAGGGGCGTCGGTGGCGGCCGACCGGCGGACCGTCCGGTACCGAGTCCAGGCCGTGCCCGCCGTTGAACAGCCCGCCCTCGCCACCATCGCCGGCCCAGTCGTCGTCACCACTCCAGCCCCCAGCGTCGGCGGTCGCCATGCCGCCGCCGGGAGGTGCCGTGCCGCCGGAGAGGGCCATCCCGCTTCCCGGAAACGCCGTGCTCCCGGGGAAAGCCATCCCGCTGCCGGCGGGCGCCACCCCACTACCGGGTGTCATTCCGCCGCCGCGAGGCGGGTAGTCGTTCCCGCTCGGTGCCATGCCGTCGTTCGGTGTCGCGGGAGCTTCGATGGCCGCCGCCGCCCGGCTGGCAGCCCAAGCGGCGCCGCTCCCGGCGGCCCCACCACTGCTCCGCCGCGTGCCGCTGTGGCCCGCGGCGCTGTTCCGGCCCGCCCCACCCCGGGGTTTACGGGAGGACGCGGCCAGTCGGGGAGCGCCCCCGGCGGTGGCCGGACGGCGGCGCAACCCCAGGACCGCGCCGATCTGGGCGCCGACGATGCTCGCCACGGCCAGTACGGCGGAAACCGCCAGCGGGCGGTTCACCCGATCGACGGCACCGGCCCGGGCCGCACCGACAGTCATGGCGGGTGGCTGGCCCGCTGACTCCGTACCGCTGGGTGGTGCCGGGGCCACCCGCGGCGGTGCGGCCCGCTCCGGCGCCGGCCGGGGCGCGGGGGGTTTCGGGGTTGCCGGCCGGTCGACGAGCCGGCCGGTGGCGTGCTGCCGCGCCCCCTGGTCGGCGGCCTCGGTGGGCAGTCGGAGCAGTTGGCCGGGGCGGATCCGGTCCGGGTCGTCGAGCTTGTTCAGCTTGGCGAGCTGTCGGTAGTCGCCGAACTCGTCCAGGTACCGCTCGGCGACCTCCCCGAGGTAGTCGCCCCGCGCCACCCGGTACACCGGCGCGGCCTCGTCGTTCGCCGCCGAGCCACCGGGTGCGGCGAGCCCGGTCCCGGCCATGCCGAGCAGCCCGCCCCGGGCCACCGGCGCGGCCGTGTCCGGTGTCGTCGCGGCGCGGGACGGCGCGGCCACCGTGGTGACGGCAGGTGCGCTTGGACTCGCGTACACCGGAGTTCCGTAGATCGCCGCGGCGCTGGCGGCGGCCGGGCTGGCGACCAGGATCAGCGCGACCGAGCCGACCAGCGCGGCGGCGGCCTTCTGCTGGCGGCCCATTCCGGGCAGCTTCGGAGCCGGCCGGCGCAGGGTCTGTGCGCCCAGCTCGACGAGGACTGAGAAGGCGAACGTGGCCCAGCCGAACCAACCGACCACGGCCAGCGCCCGCAGGAAGAGCTGACCGTCGTCTCGGCTGGTCAGTGCGGTCCCCATCTCGCTGATCGGCGGGAGGTGATCGGGCAGGGGGTTACCGGCGAAGGCGAGCAGCGCGATCGGCGCGCCGACCAGCAGCACCAGGAGCACGGCCAGCGCGCCGATGCCGGTGAGGATCCGTCCGGTCCGCCGTACGACGGACCCACCCGATACGGGCATGGCTGCCTTCCTTCCTACGGTGTTGCGGTGATGGCACGCGCGGTCGCCTCGCCGGTGACGGTGACGGTCTTGTCCTGGACGAACGGTCCGAGCATCGAGCGGTGGTAGGTGATGGAGACGGACACCCGGATCAGCGTCTCGCCGTCGACCTCGGGGAAGCTCACGGTGTGGCTGGCGGTGTCCACGGCGGCCAGGTAGTTGGCGACCGCCTCGCGCGCCTCCGACTCGTCGATCCGCTTCGGCCCACCCTCGATGGCGGTGGCCCGGTCGATGGCCTGACCGCCGGCCCGGGCCGCCTCGGCGGCCAGGTTCTGGGCGCGTTGCAGGGTACGGAGCTGCCCGGCGCCGTCGAAGGAGAGGCCGATGATGGCCAGTACGCCGACCATCGTCACCGCGAGGAAGATGCTCACCCGGCCATGCTCACCTGCCCGCGAGGAGCCGACGGCCGACGTGGTGGCCGTCATTGCCGACTCCGGTAACGGTCGAGCGGGGAGGTGAACTGCCCGGTGATCAGCTTTTCACTCACCATCCCGGGCAGGATGTCGAGTGTGATGTCCTGAAAGGACACCACGCAGCTGATCGTCACCGTCACCGTGGCGTCCGTCCCGATCCGGCTGCTGAAGGCGTCATCGAAGCCGGACTCACTGTCGGGCATGTCGGCCACCGAGCCGCTGAACTGTGGTTCCAGGTCGTTGGAGCAGGCCAGGCCGTGCCAGTCCAGTTGCTTCTGGGCGGCCTCCCGCGCCCTTGTCCGGGCGGTGTCGGAATCCCGGGAAATCGAGGCCGCCCGGGCGGCGTCGTGCGCGGCCGCGTCGAGCGCCTCCGCGGCAACCGCGCTGCGCCCGACCACACCGGCCAACACCATAAGCGCGATGAACGCGGGCGCGAGCACCGCGACCTCGATGGAGACCGAGCCCCGCTCGGCGGTACGGGTCATGGCGGGGTCACCCTCTCCACCGTTCCGTGTGCGGTCTGCTGTATCGCGAAGTCCACGCCCGGCACCACCGACAGGGACCGGCCACTCACCGTGCAGGTCACCTCGGTCGTGGTGGTCTCGCAGGTCGGACCGGCCTTGTCCCAGCCCACCAGCCAACCGCCGGCGGCCTTGAGGAAGCGGGAGGCGCTGTCCACCCCGGCGCCGTTCCCCGCCTGGTACGTCCGCTGCGCGTTGACGCCACTCTGTGCGGCGTTCAACGCGGTGGAGCGGGCGAGGAAGACGGCCGCGACCTGGATCGAGGCGAAGAGCAGCACCAGGATCAGCGGCATCATCACGGCGAGTTCCACCGGGTTGGCACCCCGCTCGCGGTCGCCGGCCGCGAGGCGGCGCCGGGCGGCGGTGACCGCTCGGCTCCACCTCACGTACGCGGCTCGGCGCATGCTGGTTACTTGACCGGGTTCGTGTGGTCCGGGATCTTGCTCATCCAGTTGTCGGCCTTGGTCAGGGCCAGCGCGGTGACGGCCATGGCGACGGCGACCAGGCCGGCGATGATCACGGCGGTGGGCACCGGGCTGTCGCCGCGCTCACCGTCACGGCGCAGCTCGGCCAGGCGCGTCGTCACCACGACGTGCAGGTAGCTGAAGACGGACATTGCGTACTCCTTCAGGGGGCGGGGTCAGACACGGGCGACGAACGGATAGAGGACGAACCCGAGCAGCACGAAGACGAGCAGTGCGCCCGGGATGTCGAGCTTGCTGGTCACCCCCTCGGCGCGGGCGAGGTTGTCGGTGCGGATCTGGTCGCGCAGCGAGTCGGCCCGGCTGCGCAGCGTCTCGTGCACCTGCGCGCCCTCGCTGCCGGAGGAGCGCATGATCGCGCCGACGTCGCCCAACTCCGGAATGCCGATCTTGTCGGCGAGGTCGCGCAGTTCGTCCCAGGGCGCGTGCATCTGCATCTGGGCGATCCGCAGCGACTCCTGGAGCCGGTCGAACACCCAGCCGTCGCAGACCGCCGCCGCCCGCTCCAGCGACTGCACCGGCCCGTGCGCCGCCGAGAGCTGCAACGCCACCAGGTCGAGGTAGGTGCAGACCGCCTGGCGGAACTCGTCGCGAGCCGCGTCGGCCTTGGTCAGCACGGCGCGGTGCGCCAGCAGACCGGCCAGCAGGGCCAGACCGAGGCTGCCCAGCACCGGCACGACCACCGGGAACGGGATGCCGAGCGCCCACAGCACCACCCCGAGCAGGGTTGGCGTGGCCAATCCGATCAGCGCGGAGAGCAGCACCGACAGCGCGTACTGCTCGGGCGTCTGGCCGATCAGGGCCAGCTGCCGATGCGGCGGACGCAGCCAACGGGACAACCCGGTCAGCGAGTCCAGCCGCCGGGAGGCGGGCGTGGCCACCCGACCGTCACCCGGGGGCTGGTGCAACCGGCGCAGCGCCGGCCCGAGCGCCGGTGTCGCCGGCACCAACTCCCGGACCACCAGGAACACACCCAGGCCGATCCCGGCACCACCGCAGACCGCGACGGCCAACACCCAGTTGACGATCACGGGAGCCACCTTTCGTTCGCGACTGCGGGGCTCCGCTGCGCTGCACTCCTCGCGCTCACGCGATCACCTCGGCCGGGTCGGGCGCCGGCAGGAACCGGGCCGGCCGCTGCGGCTGGCTCATCGACCGCACCCAGGCCAGCAGGCCGACGAAGGCAGCGCCGAGGGCGGCCATCACCAGCTGGCCCACAGGCGTGCCGTACGGCTTGATGTACTCGGTGTTGATCAGCCCGTACGCGAGGGTGGCAAGCGTCATTCCGGTGAGGAAGCGGACCGCGAACCGGGGCTGGGTGCGCTTGGCCTCGATCTCCCGACGGGTGGCCACCTCCGCGGACGCCGCGCCGGCGATCGAACCGAGCACGTCACCCAGCCGCTCACCCCGGTCCGACAGGTGCAGGATCAGCGCCGCCACCACCTGGTCGCAGACCGGGTCGGCGATCTCGTCGGCGAACGCCAGCAGCGCGGAGCGGGCCATCCAGCCGGCCTGTAGACGGGCGGCGAGCAGCCGTACCTCGTCCTCGATGCCGGGTGGCACGCTGCCGATCGTGCCGATGATCGTCTGTTGGAGGCCCTGCCCGGTGCCGGAGACGTCCTTGAGTCGGCGGGTCCACTCGCCGACCGCCTCGATCCGGGCGATCGCCCGCTGTTCGGCCTTGCCCACCCCGAACAGCCACGGGGTGCCGGGCACCGCCACCATCACCAGCAGACCCACCACGGGCAGCCCGGTCAACAGGAACGCCAACGCGCCGGCGACCAGCGCGGCGACAAGCAGTGCCTGGTAGGCCCGCTGCTCGGCCGGAGTGTTGCCCGGCCCGCGCCACAGTCGGCTCAGCCCTGGCCCGCTGCCCGGGCGGGGCCCGGGGGGTCGACGGGTGCCGACCAGCGCGACCACGGCCAGCAGCAACCCGGCCACACAGGCGGCCCCGGAGACCACCGCGATCAGTTCCAGGCTGCCGAGCATCAGGTCACCCGCCGGGCCAGTCGGGTCTGCCGGGGCCGTCGCCAGGCGCCGGCACCTGCCTCGACCCACCGGGTCAACAGCCGCGCGTCGTAACCCACCCGCAGCAACTGGTCGCGGACCCGCTCCGGGAGGTGCCGGGGGACGGCACGACCGTCCGGGCCGGGCCCGAAGACAGTGGTGGTGGTGATCCGACCGGCTTCGCCGGCCCCGATCACCTCCTCCACATGCGAGACGAACCGTTGTTTCCGCCCACCGATCGCGGTCTCGTCCTCGATGGTGACGTAGACGATCAGGTCGAGCGCGTTGCCGGCCATCCGACGGGCCTGGTCGACGGTCATCTCGCGGCCGTGCGCCAGGGCCAGCTCGACGATCCGTTCACTCACGCCGGCGGCGGTCCGGGCGTGGATGGTGCACATCGACCCCCGGCTGGTGGTCATCGCCTGGAGCATCGGCACGATCTCCCGGGACCGGACCTCGCCCACGATGATCCGCAGGACGCCCATCCGCAACGACAGCGGGATCAGGTCGGCGATGGTCACCTCACCGGCCGGGCGGCCGTCGAAGCCGCGCTCGCCGTGGCCCTCCCGGGCCTCGAAGCTCATCACCGCCCGGTGCCGCTCCCGGCGGCGGGCCGGGAGCAGCTCACGACTCTCCTCCAGCAGCACGTACGGCTCATCCTGCGGGATCTCGTTCATCAGCGCCCGGATGACTGTGGTCTTTCCGGCACCGGCCAACCCGGCGACCATGATGTTCAGACCGGCGCGCATCGCCGCGCGGAGGAAGTCGCGCAGCAGCGGGTCGATCATCTCGTCCAGGTCACCTCGGGCGCCCGCGAGGTCGTCGAGGCTCACGTCAAGGGTGTTGTGCTTGCGGATCACCGCGTACGGGCGGTGGCTGACCAGGAACACCGCGGCCAGTCTGCTGCCGTCGGGCAGTTGCAGGTCGAGGGTGGGCTTCACGGTGGAGAGGGACCGCTCGGTCGCGCCGGCCCGGCGGGCCGCCGCCTGGAGGATCTCCACCAGTTCGGCGTCGCTGTCGGCGATCGGCTCGGCCCAGTCCACCCCACCGCCGTGCCGGGTGATGCGTACCTGGTCGCAGCCGAGGATGTGCACCTCCTCGATGGTGTCGTCGACCAGCAGCGTCTGCAGCCGGCCGAGCCCGACCAGCTCGGCGGTCACCTGGTCGAGCAGCAGGCGTTCGTCGCCGGCGGCCATGGGCGTGCCGGCCCGGCGCACCGAGTCCGCGTACGCGGCAACCACAGTGACGGCGAGCCGGGCCCGCTCGGTGTCCTCCTCGTCGACTGTGAACTCTCGGCCGCGCTGCCAGAGGGTGAGCCGTTCGGTGAGTTCCCGGCGCAGCTCCCGGACCACCTGGAAGTCCATCCGGGCCCGGGGCGGTGATTCCGGCGGCGCGGTGGCCGCGGGCGACGGCTGCGGCTGCGGCCCGGCCTGTTGGTGCCGGCCGTTCGGCACGGCCAGCGGCGGCGCGGTGGAGGTCACGCCCGGTGGCTGTTGGCGCGGATCGGTGGAGACCGGCTCAAACCGCATCGGGCACCCCCTGCTGCACGGGCCACGCCAACCGGGCCCGTCGCCGCTCCAGGAGCGCCCCGATCGGGACCTCCAGCGCGGCCGCCGCGCGCATCAGCGGCCGTCCGGCCCGCACGGTGCCGCCCAGGGCGAGCACCCCGGCGGTACGCGGATCGTGCGGCAGCCGTGCGATGACCGGCAGTTTCAGGGCGCGGCTGATCTCCGCCCGCCCGTGCCCGCCGCCGACCAGCAGCAGCCGCAGGGTGCCCGGGGGGACCCGGTGCTCGGCGAAGTCCCGTTCGATGGTGGTGACCACCGCCCGGGCGCCGGAGAGGTCCGGCAGGTGCGCCCGGGTCACCAACAGCACCACCGAGGCGGCCCGCAGCACCGGCCACGGCGGCCCGGTGACGTGCAGCCGACCGCAGTCGACAAGGACGTCGTAGCCAGGGGTGCCCCGGTCGAGGGCGTCGAAGTAGTCGGCGAAGCGCTGCCAGAGCGGGGTGACGCTGCCGCTCTGGGCGGGGTCGACGAGGCCGGGCAGCAGCAGCCGTTCCCGGCGGGGCGCGTCCAGGTCGACGAGTTGCGACCAGAACGCGGTGTCCAGGTTCCCGTCGCGCAACTCCCCGACGGCCAGCTCGCCGATGCCGCGCGGGCCGTCCAGTTGGCCGCCGAGGTATCCGGCGAGGATGGAGCCGCCGGCCGGGTCACATTCGGCGACCACCAGCCGTCGGTGCCAGGCCAGCGCGCAGGCAAGCGCCGAGGTCGTGACGCCTGGCGAACCCTTCGCGGACACCAGCGCGATGATCGCCATGCTCAGGCCGCCTCGGTCAGCACGACGGCGAGCCGTTCCTGTGCGGCGAGCGCCACCACGGCGGGCACGTCACGGGTGAGTAGCGCCAGGTACAGGACCTTGTCGTCGTTGGCCGGGCTGACCATGTCGATGACGGTGGCCGCGAACCGGGTGCCGGCGGCGGCGGCCGCGTCGGCGTTGTCCTCCGGAGTGCTGACCAGTAGGACCTTGTCGCCAGGGTGCAGTTCGCGGGCCGGCACCTGTGCGGTCTTCAGGCCGAGCGCGATCTGCTGCTGGCCGGGGCCGAGCAGCGGATCGTCGGTGACCTGTCCCAGGGTGAGCAGCGTGCCCGGGAGCAGCGCGACCGCGGCCCGTTTGCCGACCACCTCATCGAGGCGTCCGGCGGGCACCGGCCGCAGCCCCTGGCCGCCGGCGACCTGCACGGTCACCAGGTCGGCCGCGCTGATCTCGCGGCCCACCTCCACCGGTCGGGCCACCGCAAGATAGCTGCCGGTGGCCCGTACCGAGGTGACCGCGAAGGCCGCGCCCAGCCCGCCCAGGGCGATCAGGAGGACGGCGAGGCCGAGCAGGCCGGGACGGACCCGGCGCTGGCGGACCACAGTGGGCGGGTTGACGGGCGCGTCCACCGACCCGGTCCCGTTGCGCGTCGCGAGGCTCATCTGGTGACCACCTGGAGTTCGTTGATCTGGATCGGAACGATGCCGCTTCTCCGGGTCTGCGGGATCACCCGCCTTGTGGCGTCGCTGTTGGTCCACCAGTTCACCGTCCAGTGCGTGGTGGCGGTGACCTCGTAGGTGTCTGCCTTCGGGTAGCCCTCGTCGTAGCCGCAGTCCGGGGAGGTGGCACCCGCCCGCGCGCCGGTGGCCTTGTACTCGGTGCCGGGGCCGTAGCAGGTGACCTTCTTGCCGTTGCCCATGTCCCAGACGATCTGGTCGACCTTTGCTTCGATGTAGACGGTCAAACCCCGGTCGGACTCGTCGGCGTAGATCGGGCCGAAGTAGTTCTTCCCGGCGGTTGCCCACATCCACACGGGCAGGCCGACCAGGCCCGGACCGATGTTCTTGCGGGGGGCGACCTTCAGCCGCGCCGGCAGCAAACTGATCGACGCCAGGGCACGACGGGCCAGCTCCTCCGGGTCCGGCGGCGCGCCGAAGCCGGCCGGCGGATCGTCCAACAGCACCACGGTCTGGTTGCCCACGTCGGCGCCGCCGTTGCACGTCTTTACGTACCACTGCTGACCCTCGGGCGCCTCGGCCTGCGGCTCGGCCAACTTGTAGTAGCAGCCGTCGCTACTGCTGAACCAGCCCAACACCTCGTCGTAGCAGGGCACGGTTCGCCCGTCCCACTGGCAGGTGCCGCTGCCACCACCGCCGTCGCCGCCGCCGTCGTCCCCGCCACCGCCGTCGTTCCCGCCACCGCCCGGGTTGCCGGGTTCGTCGTCCCAGACGCTGCAGTCGGGCTGGTCCGGCGGGCAGCCCGCCCCCGGGTCGGCGCGGTGCGCGGCTGCCGGCATGGTCGCGCCGACCAGCAGCAGGAGCGCGAGGCCGATCCCGGCGAGGGCCCGTCGGGTTGTCGCCCCCCGGGTCAGCACGGCTGGTCCCGGTGGGTCGTTCCGGAGTTGATCAGCCAGCGGCCGTCGGGATAGCGGGTCGCGGTGGCGGTGGAGAGGTGTCGGCCGCCGCCGCTGCCGGGGACCTGGCGCTTGTTCTTGGCGTAGACCAGCCGGTAGCCGGTCGTGTCCAGGCAGTCCTGGATCTCCACGGTGGCCGGCTTGGCGTCCAGGCTGACGGCGGTCACGGTCGGGTCGGACTTCAACGTCCCGGTACGCATAGCGCCGTGCTCCTTTGCGTCGCGAATGGACAATTGGACGCGAGTGAGAAGTGGATCAGCCAGGAACCGGGACAGTTCCGGCGCGCGTGGATCACTGCGTAGACCCGCCGTGCGCGAGGCCGCGAGATACCCGGAGTACGCGTCGAGTGCCGCCTTTTCGGCAACGAGCCGTCCGGCATCGGGATCGATCCGTTGTTCGTCGTCGCGGGCCGCCGTCGGCCGTTCGACCGCCTCCCGTCCGCTGGCGCAGGCGGTGACCGGCGTCGCCGCCACGACCACAAGCAGGCAGATCGCCGTTCGCCTGAGCTGCCGTCCGCGCACCGTCGAGCCTCCTCGTGGTCGCCCGGGGCGGTGACGGTTCACCGCCGTCGGGCATGCGGAAGCGCGCCCGGATCAGCACATCCGGAGCTGTTCATTGCGCTTCTGCATTCACCGTTACGGATCTTTTACAAATGTGGGGTCCTGTGTCGTCCGATGGTGAAGGTGAGGCTTGCATCACACCCAAGGGGCGAGCATAGGCTGACGCTCGCCGATGCAACAGAGGCAATTCAAGCGAACACTCTGCGTGATGACAGGTGGTGGTGACAGGTGTCCAGACTGCGCCCCGGGCAATGGTCGAGCGAACTGTCGTTATTGACGGGGCGTCGCCGCGCCCGATGGGCTCGCCGGAGTCTCGCCACCGGTCGCGGGAGTGGGACATCGCGGCCTCATCCCGGCATTCGAGCGGCGTTGTCGGCCGGTCGGTGGACCGCCTCGCCCAGCGGCACGCCCGACTCGGAAGCTGTCGAAAGCACCCTCACCGGCTCGGGTGGGCCTGTCGCTTTCTGCGCCATCCGCCACACCGTCGCGAGCGTTCAATCACGATCCGTGTTCACCATCGTGAAGCAGCACCTGGCCGCAACGGAGGGGACATGGCGCTGACCGGCCCCCCTGCGGCCGTCCCCGGTCGAGATGACCCGCCCGATCGGAGCCCGACACCCCCGCCGTCCGGCGGTACGACGGAACCCACCCGCCCGGCGACGCCCTCTCCACGGCGCGAACGGCCAGCGGGACCCGTCTCGGCGGTGGCGCGTACCCGGGTGTCGACAGTGTTCGCGGTCCTCACGATCAGCCCGCTGATGCGGTTGGCGGCGCTGCGTTACGCCGTACCCCCGGGTCTGCCCAGCCGGACCGGCTGCGACGCCTGCGGCGCGCCGGTCGGCCTGACCCGCCCCTGGCCGGCGCTGGGCCCGACAGCCCGGTGCGGTCGCTGCGGCGCCCGGGTCGGCCCACCGCCGGGCACTGTCGAGTTGGTCGTGCTCGCGGCGGCGGTGCTGCTGGCGTTCGCCGGTCCGTCGGGCGGGGCGCTGCCGGCGCTGATCTGGTGGCTGGGCTGGACGATCCCGGCCGTCCTCGTCGACCTGGCAGTGCGCCGGTTGCCGGATCGGCTCACCCTGCCCGCGGCGGCCGGGACCTGGCTGCTGCTCGGCGTGGCCGCGCTCGACGCCGACCCGGGGCACTGGCTGCGGGCGGTCATCGGCGGCGCGGGCCTGGCGCTCTTCTTCGCCAGCACCGCGGTGCTGCTCGGCCGGCGCGGCTTCGGGCTGGGCGACGCCAAGCTGGCGCTCAGCGTCGGGGCGTTGCTCGGCTGGTACGGCTGGCCGGTGCTGGCGTTCGGGCTGGTGCTCACCTTCGGGCTGTCCGCCCTGGTGAGTCTGGGACTGCTGGCCACGCGCCGCGCCAACTGGAGCACCCACCTGCCGTTCGGTCCGTTCCTGCTGCTCGGCACCACGGCCGCCCTCCTGCTGGCGACCTGACCCGCCGCCCGCCCCAAGATCGCGCTCGAACCAGGATCTAGTGGTGTCGATCCCAATGGAGGCCACTACAACCAGGATGTAGCGCGATCTTGGGGTGGGGCGAGCAGCAAGCGGCGAGCGGCCGGCGGCGACGGGCGCGTCTCTGGTCAGGGGCGGGAACGGCTGGCCAATTTGGGCACCGGGCTGTCGGTGCGGTTGGCCCGGCGGCGGAGCACCTCGCTGGTCGGGCGGGCCAACAACGGGATGACCACCACGGCGACCAGGGCACCCAACAGCACACCCGCGATCACGTCGTGCGGGTAGTGCACGCCCACGAAGACCCGGGAGAAGGCGCCGAGCGCGGCCAGGGGCAGCGCGATCACGCCGAGCCGGCGGGAGAGCAGCAACGTGGTGACCGCCAGGGCACCGGCGATGGTGGCGTGGTTGCTGGGGAACGACCAGTCGCCCGGGGGTGGGCAGGCGCCCGCGATGATCTCCCGGGCGATCGTCCGGCAGGGGCGCTCCTCGTCCACCACGGTCTTGAAGAACTCACTGCCCACGTACGCCAGGAGGGCCGGCACCGGCGCGATCAGGGCGAGTGCCCGGTCGTGCGGGCCGCCGGAGCGGCGGCTCAGCGCGGCCATCAGCAGCAGCGCGCCGAGCAGCAGGATCACCCCCTCGGTGGCGTGTCCGACGAACCACTGCACCGGCTCTGGGCTGCCGGCGGCGGCGTCGACGACGTCGCGGTACCACTCGGCGCTGATCTCTGGAACGTCCATGCTGCCGTTGTCGAGCATGCATCACCTCACTTCACGTTCATACCCTGTTCACCTGGGGGACACCCTAGGAACGCGGCACAGGGCACCGCCGCTGTCGAAGGTCGGGCGGTCCACACGACCTTCGTCCAGGCGGATCCGGCGTACAGAGGCCGACTCGGCCGACTAAGCCGCCTCGGCTCAGGTCGGCGCGGCCTTGGCTCAGGTCGGCGCGAGACCGCCGGCCATCCGTTCGCGGACGGCCTCCAGCGCCTCAAAGGCGTACGCCCAGTTGTGGCACTTGAAGCTGCGCAGACCGTCGATCGCGGTGTGACAGTCGGAGCAGCGCACCCCGGCGATGGCGTCCGGGATCTCGGTGTTGACGTACTTGCGTTCGCCCAGGATGACCGTGGCGATCATGGCCTTGTCGTGCAGGCCGGAGAGCGCCGACGAGACGATGTCGTACCAGGTGATCCGCCGGCGGCACTTCGGGCAGTCGGGCTCGTCGCCGCTGACCCAGAGCGGGGCGCCGATGCTGCGCGCCGGCATGCCGAGCAGCTTCTCCAGCCGCCGGACGTCCGACTCGGGGGTGGTCCAGCGGTGTCGGCCGGGCAGTGATGCGGGCGAGTCGTACACGGCGCGGAACAGATCGTGGTCGACCTGCACGGTCTCGCGCTGAGCGGTCATCGGCGTCCCTCCTCGTTGAGTCGGTGCCCCCACCGTGGTCAGCGGTGACCACGGGTGCAGCCGGATCAACGACACGAGGGGCCGGCAGGTCGTCGCCCCGACGCTGACCTCGCTTTCGCCTCCGGTGATCGGCCTCGGGTGGTACGACGGACGCAGGGCGTGCGCCAGCGGGAGGAGCGCCGATGGCGAGCAGACCCGAACGGCTGCTGCGGGGTGACGACTCGCCGCTGAGCGCCTCGTTCCTGGAGCTCTTCTTCGATCTGGCGTTCGTGCTCGCGCTCAGTCAGTTGGCCGCCCATCTGCTGCACGACCTCAGCCTTGCCGGCGCGCTGCACACCGCCGTGCTGTTGGCCGGGGTCTGGTGGATCTGGGTGACCACCACCTGGTTCGCCGACTGGTACGACCCGGAGAGCCCGGTGGTGCGGTGGCTGCTGGTCGGTGCCGCGCTGGGCAGTCTGCTGGCGGGGGTGGCGATCCCGCAGGCGTTGGACGGGCGCGGTCTGCTCTTCGCCGGCGCGTACGTCTCGGTGCATGTCGCCCGGGGCGTGTTCAGCGCTCTCGCGCTGCGGGGGCACCCGCGGCAGAGCCGGGCGCTGCGCATCCTCTGCTGGTTCAGCGTCTCCGCCGTACCGTGGTTGGTCGGTGGGTTTCTGCCGGAGTGGCGGGTGCCGCTCTGGCTGCTCGCCCTCGCCATCGACTTCACCGGCCCGCGGCTCGGCTGGCCCACTCCACTGATGGGCCGGACCGGGCGGCAGGAGTTGCACCTGGCCGGTGAGCACTTCGCCGAGCGGTACCAACAAATCATGATCATCGCGCTCGGTGAGCTGGTCCTGGTCGCCGGTCTCTCGTACGCCGACACCGACCTCGCCCTGTCGCAGACCGCCGCGTTCCTGCTGGTCTTCAGCACAGCGGTGCTCGTCGGTCTGCTCTACGTCACGCCCGCCGGCCAGCGCCTCGGCCCGGCCATCGAGCGCGCCGACCCGACCCGGCTCGGGGTCGTCACCGGATACCTGCACCTGGTGATGATCGCCGGACTGGTGGTCACCGCCGTCGGTGCCGAGCTCAGCATCGCCCACCCGCTGCGGACCGGTGACACGACAGCCGTCCTGGTCATCCTGGGCGGCCCGTTGCTGTTCCTGAGCGGGCGGATCCTCTTCTCGGCGGCGATCCACCGGCGACTCTCCTGGCCCCGGGTGGCCGCCCTGCTCGTGCTGGCCGGTGCGGCGGTCGTCCTGCGGCTGCCGCTGGTGGCGGTCAGCGCGGTCGCCACCGCTGTGGCACTCGTCGTGGTCGTGCTGGACCACGCCGGCTTCCGGTCCTACCGGCATCGATCGGGCGCGTAGTCGACAAGCCTGACTAAAGTCAGGTATATGGACTCGACCCTCATCGCCGCAGTGCGGCGGTTCAACCGGACGGTCACCCAACGGGTGGGTGCGCTCGACGACGAGTACATGGCCCAGGGGCGTCCCCTGGGGCAGGCTCGGCTGCTCTGGGAGATCGGCCTCGCCGGTGCCGAGGTCGCCGCGCTCCGGGCCCGGCTCGGCCTGGACTCCGGACACCTCAGCCGACTCCTGCGCACCCTGGAGAACGACGGCCTCGTCATCGTCGGACCGGCCGACCAGACCGGCGGCGACGGCCGCGTCCGCGTGGCCATGCTCACCGACGCCGGCCGGACCCAGTGGGCCGACCTCGACCAGCGGTCGGACGAACTCGCCGCCTCGATCCTCGAACCGCTCACCGAACACCACCGCGAACGACTCGTCGCCGCCATGGCCGAGGTCGAACGGCTCCTCATCGGCTCGATGGTCGTCATCGAGCCATGCCCGCCGGGCGATCCGCGAGCCCGCGCGTGTCTGCGGGCCTACGCCCGGGACATCGCACGACGCTTCGACGACGGGTTCGACCCCGCACTGAGCAAACCGGTCCACGACGAAGCGCTCGTCCCGCCCAACGGGGTGCTTCTGCTTGCCACCCTCAACAGCGAACCGATCGGCTGCGGCGCGGTCAAACTCCACCCCGACGCGCCCGCCGAGGTCAAACGCGTGTGGGTGGCCGACACGGTACGCGGGCTCGGCGTCGGGCGGCGATTGCTGAGTGAGCTGGAACGGTACGCCGCCGAGCGCGGCGCGACCGCAGTGCGGCTGGACACCAACCGCAACCTCACCGAGGCGGTCGCCCTGTACCGGGCGACCGGTTACCGGGAGATCGAGGCGTACAACACCGAGCACTACGCCCACCACTGGTTCGAGAAGCAGTTGAGGCAGTGACGGCCTTGGCTGCCACGCCCTACGCTGCCAGCCATGCCGCCGCCCAGCGCCCGCCGCACCGGACGTCGGGGCAGGATCTCCGTCGTCGTTGCCGTCGTCCTGCTCCTGCTGTTCGCTGCGTACCTCACGGTGACCCTGCGATACGAGTTGGGCGCGGGGAACTCCTGGGCGCACCCGCAGTCGTTTTCGGATTCATCCGCCGGGGGCATCAGGGAATACCGCTACCTCGCCCAGCCCGGCCGAACCATCGAATATGGCTTCAGCATCGCCAACCGAGGGCCGGTGACCGTCAAACTGGACGAAGTTGTCGATCATGGCGGGTTCCAGTACTCCGTTGATCGGGTTCGGATAGAGCCAGATGTCACCCGCCAGGGTGTCACCGGCTTTTCTGCGGTTCCGTTCCAGCCGATCGACCTACGCCCGGACGACCAGGTGTTCATCTGGGTGACACTGCGCTTTCCCGAGGGGGCGCAGGTGAGCGGCCCCTGTGCGGCGTTCTGGTTCGACACGCAGTCAGTTCGTTTCACTGCTCTCGGCATGCCGCGCGAGCAACGGGTACCGATCGGCCACGTCATCAGAGTCACGACACCCGAGGCCGACGGCCAGCCGTGCGCCGCGTACCGGTAGGTCCGGGCGGCTATTCGACGGAACACAGACCCTGCGCGATGCCGGCGAAGGCTCGAATGAGTTCCGTCTCGCTGCCGGTGCGCCAGATCAGCCCCCACCGGCCGGGTCCGGCTCCTTGACGGGCCGCCACACGATCTGCACGTCGATGTCGCTGAGTTCCATCATCACCGTCCCCGATCCACTCATTAGCGAAGGGTTATGGCACGTTGCCAGATGTGATCTTGTAGCCCGGGGCCTCGCCGGGCAGGCTGAGGGACGTCGGAGCGGAACAGCATCAGGCACCTTAACGAGGAGATCGTCGTGCGCAAGCTCGTGTATTACATCGCCGCCACCCTGGACGGTTTCATCGCCGGCCCCGACGGCGCCGACCCGACCGGCCCCGGCGGTTTCTGGCCCATCCCGGACGACTACCTGCGCCACCTCGTCAGCGAGTACCCGGAGACCCTCCCCGGTCCGGCCCGGCAGGCGTTCGGCATCACCGACCAGGGCAGCCGGTTCGACACCGTGCTGGAAGGGCGCCACTCCTACGAGGTGGGCCTGAAGGCCGGCGTGACCGACGCGTACCCGCATCTGCGCCACCTGGTGTTCTCGCGCACGCTGGGCGCCAGCCCGGACCCGGCCGTCGAGGTCATCGACCAAGACCCGATTGCCACGGTACGAGAGCTGAAGCGCCACGACGGCAAGGACGTCTGGGTGATCGGCGGCGGCGCCCTGGCCGGTGCCCTCTACCCCGAGATCGACCAGCTGATCGTCAAGCTTGCGCCGTTGACCATCGGCGCCGGCATCCCGCTCTTCGGCCGCGCCGCCGTCTTCGCGCCAACCACCTGGCGCCTGACCGATCACACGGTTCTGGACAGTGGGGCTCTCTTCCTCACCTACACGCGCGCACAGACCGGGAACGAGCCCGCATGAGCACATCCCCCAGCAGCGTCACGATCCGTCCCATCACCGGGTCGGACGAGATCGCCCTGTTCAACCGCCTGCCGTACACCATCAACCACGAGCTCGACGACGACCTTGGGCCTCCTCGCCGAGGCACCCGAATCCTCGGCGAGGAGAACGTTCCCCGCATCCGCGCCGGCTACGTCACCTTCGAGCGCGCCATCAACATGGCCTGGTAGCGCCGAGCGGCCGGCCGCCTTCGGTCAGCCCTTCACCGCCCCCGCCGTGAGCCCTTCGGTCAGGAAGCGCTGCCCGAGGGCGTACATGATCACCACGGGGATGCTGACGAGCAGCGACGCCGCGGCGAGTTGTCCTTGTGGCACGACGTCGCCGGCGATCATCGACTGCATGCCCACCGGGAGCGTCTTGTACTCGTCCTTCGTGATGAACACGAATGCGAAGAGGAACTCGTTCCAGGCGTTGGTCAGGGTGAAGAGCGCGACCGCCAGCAGCCCTGGCTTGGCCAGCGGCAGCACCACCTTGCCGAACGCCTGGATGCGGCTGCAACCGTCGACCAGCGCGGCCTCCTCCAGTTCGATGGGGATCGACGAGAAGTACCCCACCAGCAGCCAGGTGGCGAACGGCAGCGTGAAGGTCGGGTACGTCACCACCAGAGACCACAACGAGTCGGTGAGCCGGGCGCCGATGAGCATCTGGTACAGCGGGATGAACAGCAGCGCGCCCGGCATCACGTAGGTGAGCAGCACCGTGACGGTGAAGCCCTGCGCCCCGCGGAACCGCAGCCGGGCCAGCGCGTAGCCCGCCAGGGCGGCGCAGACCAGGGCCACCGCCGTGGACGCCGCGGACACCAGCAGGGTGTTGAGGTACCAACGGCCGAACGGCTGGTTGTCGAACAGGGCGCCGAACTGTTCAAGGGTCCACGGCGTCGGCCACAGGTCGTCGGTGCGCATGACGACCTGACCCTCGGACTTGAAGGCCGTGACGGCGATCCAGTACAGCGGGCCCAGCACGAAGAGGAGCAGCCCGGCCAGCGCGACCCAGGACCCCAGGCCCGACACCAGGGACCCCGACCGTCGACCGCCTCGCGACTGGAGGGTCGAGACCACCCGGCCGACCGCCGCCGCGACCAGCAGAATCACCCCGAGGACCACCGCCGCCTTCCAGAAGATGTGCGGCGACGCCCAGGCCAGCAGACCGGTGACCAGCGCGGTGATGACCCAGGGCAGCGCCTTCCGCGCCGTCGGTGCCCACCGCTGCGTGCCGATCCACCGCGCTGCCCGACGTCGGCGGGGCAATTTGATGTTGGTGTCCTGGCGCAACAGACGGACCAGCACGAACACCAGCCCGCCGATGATCGGCAGCATGACGAGCGTGACCGCGGCGCCCGCGCCGTACTGCAACTGCAGGATCGCCTTCGAGTACGCGATGAGCACGTACGGCGCGGTCACGTCGCCCGGGCCGCCCTGCGTCAGCAACCAGACGAGGTCGAAGTTGTTGAACGTCCAGATCGACGACAGGGTCACCGTCACGGTGATCACGTGGCGCAGTCCGGGCAACGTCACGCTTCTGAACCGCTGCCACGCCGAGGCGCCGTCGATTGTCGCCGCCTCGTAGAGGTCCGCCGGGATGGCCTTCAGCCCGGCGAGGAAACACACGGTGAAGAAGGGCACCCCCTTCCAGACGTTGACCAGGATCACCGACGGCATGGCCAGCGACGGGTCGGACAGCCAGCCCGCCGGCCAGCTGTCGACCAGGTGGGCACTGGCCAGCAGCGGCCCGATCCCGGTAGCGGTGAGCAGCGTGTTGACACTGCCGAAGATCGGGTCGAGCAGCGCGCGCCAGCTGAACGCCGTCACCACCGTCGGCACCACCCACGGCACCAGGAGCAACCCGGCCAGCACGGCCCGCCCACGGCGTCGGTGGTGCAGCAGCAGGGCCGCGGCCAACCCGAGCACGACCTTGAAAACCTCGGCGTACGCGGTGAAGACGAACGAGTTCACCACGCCGGTGTGGAACTGGTCGTCGCCGACGAGCGCGAGGTAGTTGTCCAGGCCGACGAACACGGTGTCCTGTCCGTGCCGTTCGGTGGTGCTGGTGATGATCGACCGGGCGATCGGCACGAGGACGAGCCCGCCGACCAGCACTGCCATCGGCGCCAGGAACAGTGCCGCCAGCCGCCAGTCACGACCCAGCCGCCGCTGGACCGCCGTGAGAGAGCCGGGTCCCGACGGCGGGGACTTCCTCGCCGCCGGGACCCGCGCGGGACGGACAGACCTCACTGCGGCAGCCCCTGCTGGTTGAAGATCTGCACCATCTTGGCGTGGGCGGCTGTCACGGCCTGCGCCGGCGCCGTGCCCTGGACGACCTGCTGCATCATGTCGGTGAGGACGTAGGCCGAACCCACCGCCTGCTGGCCGGCGCTGGCCTTCTGCGGGAAGGCCAGGCCGTTCTTCGTGTTCAGCGGCAGCTTCAATTCAGTGATCTTGCGCAGCATGGGGAAGGCAGCGTCGCCACTGGTGAAGAACGGGTCCGCGTCCCAGACCTTCTCCCAGGCGGGCATCACCAGGCCGGGTGCCTCCTTCGCCACCCCGAGCAGCGCCGGCGCGCTGACCAGGTACTGCGCCAGCAGCTTGGCGAGCGCCGGGTTCTTGGCGCCCTTGAAGATGACGAAGCCCTGCGACTGGCCGAGCAGCAGCGGATTGTCGGTCGCCGGCCCGATGCAGTCGGAGAAGACGTGGGTGTTCGCGTGCACCGGGTTCTTCTTGGTCCTGGAATCCGCGTAGACGCTGAACTGGTTACGGGTGTAGCCGAGGATCCCGGCGAGCCAGTTCTCGTTGTTGCTGGTGTCGGTCCAGCTCGCGACCCCCGGTGGCAACATCGGCTTGTACTTCTGATTGGTGTAGATGTCGCCCAGGAAGGACACCGCCTGCACCGTCTCGGGGGTGTTGAACGTGACCTTCCGGCCGTCGTTGGAGGCGATCGACCCTCCGTAGGCGTTGATCAGCGCCTCGATCATGCCGTTGCCGTCACCGGACCGGTTCACCGTCATGCCCCAGCCGAAGCGGCGCTTGGCCGGATCGGAGATCTCCAGGCACAGGTCCCGCAGCTCCTCCCAGCTGTAGATGTCCTTGGGGGTGATGCCCTTGTCCTGCATCCAGTCCTTGCGCAGGAACGACCCGATCCCGATGAAGTGGTACGGGATCGCGAACCACTTGCCGTCGAAGACGCAGAAGTTCTTGGCCTCGGCGCAGGGCTCGCCGTACTTGGCGGTCAGCGCCTTGACGACGTCCGTCACGTCCTCCAGGTCGCCGAGCGCCTGGAACTGTGCGACGAACCGCGAGTCGGTCATGAACGCCAGGTCACGGGCCACCCCGCCCTTGACCTCGGCGTCGATCTTGGCCACCACGTCACCGGCGTCGGCCTGGACCAGACTGTTCTCGATCTTCGTTCCGGTGGTGTCGGCGAACTTCTTGATCGAGCTGTCGAGCGCTTCGTTCGCCGCCGTCGAATACAGCTTCTGCGACAGCATCCCCATCGAGGAGCCCTTCATCGCCGCCGCGGCGTCGATCAGCTCCTGCGGAACTTCCGGCTGCACCTTGCTGGGCGACTCGGAGCTGTCACCGCACGCGGCCAGACCGGCCGCGCCGAGCACCCCCACCCCCATCCCCAGAAAGCCGCGCCGGGACCACATCGGGTTGTCCTTCATGGACATTCGCCTCCTCTGTTTCCGCACACCAGCGCACGCCAAGGGCGTGCTTGTGCTCCAGGTGTCCCTATGACGGCGACCACTGACGCGTCGCCCGCATCGATCAGTGCGCTCGCGTACCCGATGTTGCGATTGGTGGGGTTGCCGCGGCAGCGACGGGCCTGCGCTTGCCGCCGTTCACCGTCGGAGGTCCGCTGACGCACGCGTCGTCGTAGCATCCGAACGGTCCGCGCGAGAGATTCCGCGTGCCGCTCGCCGGGTAGCGCGACGAGGTTGGGGCGATCGGCGACCGGGCCGACAAAGCAGCACTGACGTTGCAGTTCGGTCGGGCCACGAGACCACCACCGTTCGAGATTTCGAACTGAGTTCGAGATACCGTATCGAGTGGTCGCGACGCTAGAGCAGCGTCGAGAGAGATGTCAATGTTTCGATGCGGTTTCGAGCCGAAAACGGGAGGCAGGCTATCGAGGCTGGGCCCGGTAGCCCATGCGAGCCGACAGCGCCGCCGCGCCCTCGCGAACCAGCCCGGTCCACTCCACGTGCGCCTCGGGCGTCCAGCGGATGATCGGCGCGGACAGGCTCATCGCGGCGATGGTGGTGCCGGAATGATCCCGGATCGCTGCGGCGACGCAGCGCATGGCACTGTCAGACTCGCCGATGTCGACCGCGACGCTCTCCGCCCGGACGCGCTCGAGATGTTCGCGGAGACGGTCCGGGTCGGTGATGCTGTCCGGCGTCATGCCCGGCAGGGCACCGTTCGTCAGGACGGCGTCCAAGCCCGCCTGATCGAGGTCCGACAGCAGCACCTTGCCGACCGCCGTGCAGTGCGCCGGCAACCGCCGCCCGACCGCGGAGACCATCCGAACGGGATGCGTGCTGTCGAACTTCACGAGGTAGATGACATCGGCGCCGTCGAGCACGGCCACATGGACGGCCTCGTCGCACGCGGCAGCCACGTCCCGCGCCACGCACTGCGCCTCGCGTACCAGGTCGAGCCGACCGGCGAACGCCGCGCCCAGCTGGAACAACGGCATGCCGAGCCGATACTGCACCGGCTGACCCGGCACGGAGATCAGGTACGAGCGAGTCTCAAGCGTGACGAGCAGCTCGTGGACCGTGGTGCGGGGTAGGTCGAGCCGCTCCATCACCTGGCGGGCCGACAGTTGGGGGCAGTCCAGGAACAGTTCGAGGACGTCGAGCGCGCGGATGACCGCCGGTACCACACGGGGCATGTCGATAGTCCCTTCGCAGGCCGGACCCATGTCAATGATCTCCACACGGGCCAGCACCTGAAGAGGATATCTACGTCAGCCCTCGGCGCCAGGTGCCGGACAGCGCCGCACCCCGGCTGCCGTCCGAGGTCGTTCAGGATCCGGTCGTCTGGTACGTGTGCAGAGCGGCCTCGGCAACCTGAGTGAGGTATCTGCCGCCGCCGGGCTTGTTGCCCTCCGCCTGAACGACAACCAGAGTGGTTCCGATCCGGACGAGCATGCTGTCCCACTCCAGCGTGCCAAGGTCCGACGTCGTGGTGTGGCTGACGTGAACACTGTCGTCGCCCAACCGCGGCCCTGGCGCTACCGCGAAGCGATAACTGCCGCCGACATCCTCGCCGGACGGCGCAAGGGTCGGGCAACTGTCGATGAACGCTCGCAGGTCGGCCATCGCTCGCCGGGCACCGTCATCGGTGTAGGTCCTGAGGACTTCGGTCCCCACCCACAAGTCATCGGGACCCGCGTCATAGCTGAGGGTGGCCGCCGCCATCGCTGACGGAGTCCCGGTCAGCCGGCGGGCCGACAGCAGCGGGATCATGCTGCGCGAACAGGACGCGGCGACGTCTGCACGCCGATCTCCAGCATCCTTGGCCATGCTGGTCGCGATCTCCACGGTGAAGCCGGACGGTAGTGACTCAGTGGTCACCAAGCGTGCCGACAGCGTCGCGGAGTACCCGGACCCGCCGGTCGCCGGAACTGCTGGCTTCGTGGCTGTGGCCGAGCCCGTCGCCTGCTTCGCTCCGCCCGCGTCCGCTGTTGAGGTCGTCGGAGAACCGCAGGCTGTCACCGCGCAGACGGCCGCCACCGCAACCAACCTGTGCAGCACCATCCTGAGCACTGGGCAGACTCCACTCTCGCCGAGAGGCGCAGGCTACCAGTGGGCGACCTCACCCGTCGGGCAGCAAGAGTGGCCCCCCGCCGGGCCGCCGCCCCCGTCATGGCGGGACGAATGCCTGACCTCCGCCGCGACCATGAGTCAACACGTCATGCCAGTTCGTCAGTGGGCGTGACCTCTTTCCAGTGGCGGCTCAGGTAATTGGTCACAAGTCGAGCCGGACGGCTGTGCTCCCCTGCCCGTGTAGACACGGTTTCCCTCGTGCCACTCACGGGGCCCGAATTCGTCGGCCAGTGCCGATACGATCTTGGCCGCAGGTAATGCCGCGACGACACTCGACTGGTGACGGGTGTGCGCCGGCCTCCACTTTCAACACCGGGAGACCACTTGAAGAAGAGGCTTGTCGGCTTCGCTTCCACCCTTGCCATTGCCCTTGGTGGGTCGTTGGCAATCGCCGCCCCGGCCCAGGCTGCCACCCCGGCCATCATGATTACCAAGGCCTACTACAATTCGCCGGGCAGCGACACCGGCTCGAACACCAGCCTGAACGCCGAATACGTGCGGCTGACCAACAAGCGCAGCTCGACGATCAACCTCAAGTCCTGGACCCTGCGTGACAAGTCCAACCACGTCTACAAATTCAGCAGCAATTTCAACCTGAAAGCCGGCGCCAGCGTGGTCATCCACACCGGCAAGGGCACCAACACCGGCAGCAACCGCTACTGGGGCCTTGCCTCGTATGTGTGGAACAACACCGGCGACACCGCGTACCTGCGTAATTCGTCCGGCACGGCGATCGACAGCTGCTCGTGGGGCAGCAGCGGTAGCTACACCGCCTGCTGACGGCACCCCGCAACAACTTCAGCGCCGGCCCACCTCGCAAGGCGGGCCGGCGCTGCCGCGTCCGCAGGCGCAAACCCACGTCCGAAAGAGCTAGCCACCTGCCTTGTGCGAGCACTACGCGGTGAGCAACACGGTGATCCGCGCCTCCGTTGTTGGCCGGCGCAGTTCATCGCCCGACGGGCCTGGTTGCTCGCTGTATGGCTGCTGAGCAGGGCAAGGGCAGCGCCTAGATCTACTCCGTGCCATGCTCTTGATGTGGTCGCCCAGTCCCGCCAGATTGCTCGCATCACCGTTGCCGTGCTTCTCGCGATGCTTTGTGGCGCCTGCGAAACAGGCCAGCGAGACGCCGTAGCCGAATCTCCGCGAGAGGCGACAGCCAAGCCCGCGCAAGACGCGACAGCTAAACCGGCACAAGACGTGACGACTACACCTGAGCAAAATCTCAATGACGCACGCATTATCGTCCCGGACCACTACGTCGGTGCGGGAGTGCGGTCCCGCAATGTCGACGCGGACGCTGTTCGCATCGAGAGCACGTCAGGTCAGGCGGGGTTCTGTCTCGACCGGCCCGGCCGAGTGACCATCAACGAGATCCAGCCCGAGATGTCCACGGGCAGCATGCGGGTTGAGGCGTTCGCGCTCGAACCGTGGGACGAACCCAACGACGGCAGCAAGATCCGGTTGTCCCGAAAACCAGCCGTCTTCGACAGGGCAGCGAATTGCAACCCTCATGATCCATCCGGCAGGAACCGAGGCGCGGCCATGGCCGGGTTACGACTGAAAGTGCGCAAGATCGGCCACGAGACAGCTGTCGCAGACCAACTGGTCATGCACTACACGTCCGGAGGCCACCCCTACGAGTTCTCGTTCCGCTACAGCATTGCGCTGTGCTCGCCGGTCGACGTCACAACCAGGGAGTGCAGGCCCCCTGAATAACCGGCGTACCGCTGTCCCTTCACCAGCGTCAACGGCGGGCGGCACCTGCTCACCCGGCGACTCGGGCCGCCACCGTTGACGACGTTTGACGGTGTCATGCGCAGGCCGATCGAGCCGCGCAACCGCAACCGCTTCTCGGACCGGCGTTGCGACGCGGTCGAGGTTCGGTGGATCACCGTCCGGGACGCCCGTCGGACCTGCGCGGCGCTCCTGGCGGACCTGGATGTGCATCCCCGGGTGGCAATGCAGATCCCTCGGCACGCCCAGTTCGCCATCACCATGGAGATCTACACGGTGGTGTCCCCGTGGATCACGATGGTCGTACCCTGCCGACGCCTTTGTCCGAAGCTCACGAGGCCGGCTTCGACTACAGGGACGGGGCCGGCGTTGACTTCGAGCCGTACTCCCACTTCCTCAACTCGGGCGAGATTGCCGAGTGGTGAAGGGCGTGGACGGAAAATGCGCAGCTTGACGGCCCCGACTTCCGGGCCTTCGGGCAGGACAGCACGGGTGGCCTCGCCGCCTGGGCACCATCGCATCGCAGGTCGGCGGATGAGGTCATTACCGCAGCGCGGGAAGAGTTCCCCGGCTTCGAAGAGCTGATCGGCTCACTCTGCCGGTAGTTGGCGTGCGAGATGGGCAGCGGCTCGGCAAGAGTCGGACCGGCGAGAGTCGACTGCTGTACCG
Source organism: Micromonospora sp. DT53 (assembly GCF_049841535.1). NCBI lineage: Bacteria > Bacillati > Actinomycetota > Actinomycetes > Micromonosporales > Micromonosporaceae > Micromonospora > Micromonospora sp. DT53. The sequence goes on along the minus strand of NZ_JBNCKM010000002.1, from coordinate 740,446 downwards.
GCCGAATGACACCAACAGCGGCCCCGCAAAGGGCCGCTGAGCTGCGGAGGAGTGGGCCGGAGGTACCACCATGCGAACCACATCGCCACGATCGCCGGTGACCCACTACCGCTGAATTTGCCCAGCTCACGGGCATCGGGCGGTGCCCGATGAACCCGACCCACCCGTCCAAACCGCCGGTGCGGTTCGCCAATGCGGAAAAGATCGACCCGTTCCAACTCCTTCTCGATCTTCATGACCATGCCGTCGCTCGGACGCCGGAATCCGGACTCGCTGACGTCCTGGCGGAGTTGCCGTTGTCCGCTGCGATGGTGTCCTGGTGCACTCGCTGGCAAACCTCGACGATCCACACGGCGCTGCAAGCCGGCGCAGACCTGACGGACATCGCCGAGGCGACCGGTCTCGACGCGAGCGACGTCGTCCGGCGGTGGCGGCGATGGGCAGATGTCCAGACGCGGCTGGACATCGGCGGACGTCCGTCCGTGGATCCCGTTAAGGTCCGGGCCATCGAGCGACGGCCCGGGCTGGGGGTCGTTCGATGACGCCGACCCGGCTCGCTCGAGACGTGAGCACGGTGGCGGTGGCGGGGATTGCTGCCTGGTCATCGTGGAGTCACATGGTCGCCGTGGCGTTGAGGTTCGGGGAGCGTCCCGAGGTCGCCTATGTTCTGCCGCTGTCGGTCGACGGGATGCTGGTTGTCGCGTCGGCGGCCATGGTCGAGGACAAGGGCGCCGGTCGGCGGGTGCGCTGGTCGGCTCGGACGGCGTTCGCGGTCGGGGTGGCGGCCAGCGTGGCGGCGAACATTGCCGCCGCCGAGCCAAGCCTCGGAGCGCGGATCGTGGCGGCGTGGCCAGCGGTAGCGTTGTTGCTGGTCGTGGAGATGCTGACCAGATCCACCCCAGTCCTAGAGTTGGGATCTCAGCGGGATGATCTGGCCGCCGAGGACGGCCCCGCCCGTCGGCAACCAGCGCTTACTAATGTCGAGCAAACAACAGCGCAAGCGCCGGAGATTGGCAAGCCGACAGAGGGAGTCCAGCCGGTTCCGGTCGTCGAAGGTTCGGCGGCAGGTGGTAAACCAGCAGCGCCGCTGCGGCGTTCCGCCCGGACCATGCGCGATCGGCGTAGGGAATCCGGTGAGCGAACAGCAGACATTGTCGCCCGGCTACGCGCCGAACGCCCTGACGCAAGCCTGATCGAGGTTGCCTCCGCTGCGGGCGTATCACTACGTCACGTACGGCGCCTCACCGCCAACGAACTCGTAAGCACCCGAACCAACGGCGCATCCCACCCAATCAAGGCGCAGCAGTAGAAGGGGCGGGCTGCTCAGTCGGCTGGGTATCGCGACGGTCGATGGGCCCGTGGTGATAGACGGTACTCATCAGCTCGGGGATGCGGTCGGTGTCACTGCGGTCGATCGCCTTCTCGGCAACATCCAACTCGCGCAGACGCTCGCGGTACCTCAGATACCGATGGACGATGGGGAGGACCAGGAGGAGGACGATGACCACCTGCCAGGGCGCGCCGGCCAGCGCGACGGCGCCCATGCCAGACGGTACGGCGAAGAGTTGCCAGGAGTCGATCTGGGTCATAGCGGGCCCTCCGTCGTCATGGAGGTAGAGTAACAGCGCGCCGCTAACACCGTCAGACCTAATTTTCGGAGCCGGGATGATCGACACACCCCTCCTGCTGTCAACATTCAACCGACTTGTCCGACCCTTGACCGAATCCGTCTCGAGCCATCTCAACGGCGCGGAGCCGCTCCACGCGGAGCTGCGCGCGAGCTACGACCAGGCAGTCTCGGCGGGACTTACGGCGGCACCTTGGGAGGAGTGGCGCGACGAGCAGGTGGAACAAATCGCTATCGGATGGCTGCTCGGCACGATCTTTGCCCGCTACGCGGAGGACAACGGACTAATCGCGAGGACAGCTCCAACTGCCGACGCCAGACAGTGGTGGCTGTCGCGCCTCTCTTCGCTGGCGGACGCGCTGGCGACGGCACCGGCCCAACTCTGGCCCGCGCATTCCCACATGATGTCCGAGGATGGAGCCCAGCTGCTGATCGACTTCTGGCAGCAGCACGAGGAAGGCGGGGGCCAACCGGCCATCGATCTTCGTGTCCCGGATCTGGATACAAGGTTCCTTGGCGAGGTCTACCAGGATCTCTCAGAAAGCGCTCGACGTCAGTACGCGCTTCTCCAGACACCGGTCTTCGTAGAGGAGTTCGTCCTAGACCAGACGCTCGAGCCCGCTGTCGAGCGCTTCGGCCTGGAAGATCTCAAGGTCATCGATCCCGTCTGCGGCTCAGGGAATTTTCTGTTGGGTGCCTTCGCGCGCCTCCTGCGGCATTGGGCTGTCGCCGCACCGAACATGGCAGAGGTTGAACGAGTCCGTCGTGCACTCGGAGCGGTGCACGGCGTAGACCTGAACCCGTTCGCGGCGCAGATCACCCGGTTCAGACTCCTTGTTGCCGCCAGGCAGGCTTACGGCAGCTCAACAAGCTTGAAGAGTCCGACCGCCGACTGGACAATAAATGTCGCCGCCGGCGACTCGCTCCTAGCGGAGGGTGACGGCTTCGATGCGCATCCCAGCCTGCTGTCTCCCGGCCAGTATCACGTGGTGGTCGGAAATCCGCCGTACCACACGGTCAGGGACCAGGCCCTCAACGCACGGTATCGCGAGCGTTACGACACCTGCGTCGGAAAGTACGCCCTGACGGTGCCATTTATTCAGCGCTTCTTCGAACTGGCCCGCAACGGAGGCAAGGAGGAAGCAGGGTATGTAGGCTCGTTGGTGGCCAACTCATTCACAAAGCGTGAGTTCGGCCGCAGGCTGGTGGAAAAGTATTTCGCAGAACAAGTTACTCTAAACATGGTGGTGGACAGCTCAGGCGCCTTCATACCTGGACACGGCACGCCCACACTGATCTTGTTCGGCCGTCGCGTTCCCAACCTGGAATCAGACTCCGTGCTCATCGTCGCAGGCCTCCGCGGCGAGCCAAGCAGACCAGCCGATCCGGGAAGTGGATTAGTCTGGCAGTCAATTTTACGCCACGCGCATCAAGGCGGCGGGGCTGACCGGTGGACCGAATCGCGTATCGTTGGCCACGCCGCACTGCAGTCATTTCCTTGGCAGCTGAGCGGAAGCCAACCATCTGCCGTGATGCAGCGCCTACCCAGCAGCCGAACCTTGAGCGAGACCGTCACACGAATCTCGTACTTGGCCAACACTGGCGCCGACGAAATCTTTACCGCACCCCGCCGCGACTGGACGAGGCAGCACACCGAGCAGGCATATGTAGTTGATGTCGTGTCTGGATCCGATGTGCGTGATTGGACAGCAATTCCCGGCCGCTCGGCATTTTTCCCGCGCACGGGTGAGATGCAAACAGTCGACCTCGGCAAGTTACCGGGCCATCACCAAAGGCTCTGGCCGTACCGTACCCTGTTAGGAAATCGTCCGGACTACTCGGGACGATCGTATTTCGAAAGCAACCGGGCTTGGTATGACTGGCATTCCATCGCCGGGAGCCCTGCAGGCCATCCTTTAAGGATTGCCTTTGCGTGGGTCTCAACTCACCCCCACTTTGCCGCTTTAGATGACATCATCGCACTGCCCTCCGCGCCGGTCATTGAACTCGGCCCACAAAGCTCGTCAACCCAACGGGCTGATTTGATAGCGCTGCTGAACAGCTCGACGGCTTGCTTCTGGCTCAAGCAGGTCAGCAATAGTAAGGGTGTGTCGAGCAGCCATAAGAGCACCGGCGGCGGTGGCGAGCCATGGGAGGCCGTCTACGAATTCACCCCCGGCAGGTTGAAGGAGCTGCCTCTGCCGCTGGACTTATCCACAAGCTTTGGTGAGGAATTGGCCTGGCTGGCCATGCAGTTAGAAGAGGGTACGCCAGCCAAGACTATTACTGCCGGCACCCCTTCGTCGCATCGTCTAGCCGAGGCGCGCGGGCGCTGGAATAGACTTCGAGCTCGCATGGTCACCCTTGCCGAAGAGCAGGACTGGGAAATTTACGCTCGCTACGGATTGCTGCCCGAGCAGGCTTTGGCTCCCGGACTCGCAGAAATCCCCCTTCTAATGCCGGGCGAACGGGCATTCGAGATCGCGCTTGCTCGTGCAGTTGGAGAGGGAAGGGAAACGACGCAGTGGTTCACGCGGCACGGCTTTGCGCCTGTTGTCGATATTCCAGACCATTGGCCCAGCCAGTATCGTGAACTCGTAGAAGCTCGGATTCAGGCGATCGCAACACACGGTCACCTCAACGTGCTCGAACGCCCCGAAAACAAACGGAGGTGGGCGACGCCCAGCTGGGAAGCGATGCAACAACAAGCCCTACGCGACTGGCTACTCGACCAATGCGAATGCCCCGCACTTTGGTACGACAGAGAAGATGGCCGTCAAGCTTCTCAGGTCCAGACCGTCTCGTCGCTTTGGGAAAAGCTTCAACTCAACGATCCAGTAGTTGAAGCTGCATCACTGTACGCGCCAGGCAAAAATTTCGTGGAGGTTCTGCGCGAGCTACTTGCAGACGAGGCCGTACCTTGCCTTGCCGCATTGCGCTACAAGGACAGCGGAATATCCAAGCGCGCCGACTGGGTTAGGGCATGGCAACAACAGCAGATCGAGGATCAGGCCCGAGCGTCCGGAGACGATCACGCTGCGCGTGATATTCGCAGAAGGACAGCGGTGCCACCGAAATTCACGGCGGGGGACTTCCGGAAACCCAGCTATTGGCGACTACGCGGGAAGATCGACATGCCGTCTGAGCGTTTCTTCTCGTATCCAGCAGTTACTGACAGGGAAGGGGGTCCAGTTCTGGGCTGGTCGGGATGGAACTATGAGGAACGAGCCCACGCTCTGACGACTGTGATTGAAGAGGCGCTCGCAGGCGGGAAGAAGGATTTTGATGCACTGATCGCACTAACAGCCGCCGCACAAGAACTACTAGAAGTCCACAATCTTACCGATATCAAGGCGGCTCCTATCGAAGGTTTCAACCGCATGCCCTTGGACGACTGGATCAATCGAAGCGGCGCCACACATGAGAGTATTAGAAGGTGGCGCCCAAAGCCGGCGAAGCGAGGGCGACCGCCGAAGAGTTCTGCCGGATAATCTTCGGTCAGGCCACACGGCGAACGCGCCGTCGTCCTCGACGCCCCCACCGGCAAGGGCCGGGTAACCGCTCCCGGCCTCACACCGTGGCTCGTCAACGAACACGCCGCGTCTCCAGCCCACCCGATGCCAGCGGCGGGGTGCGGATCTACCGCGCCACCAGCCGACCGTGCGCACGAAGCCAGCCGTGGATGCTCACAGCCGAGCGTGTCGCGTCGCAGTAGCAATCCTTCAGGCCCCGTCAGTTCGTCTGTCCGGTCGGTAAGTGCCGGCCGATGTAGCCGACATAGATCCGGCCGCTCTGCGCTGTGTTGTCGTAATAGTGCATCCGAGGGCTGATCATGGCGAACTGAGCGATCTTGAAGTGCGCTCCCATGAAGGTCTGTCCAGCCGGAACGACGGAGGTTGGCACAGGCAGAACACGCCTCCTCCGGAACGTCGGGTTCGTCCGCACCTCCTCGCTCTCATCGCGGGCGTGCCGTCGCGTTGGCCATTCGTGGCAGCCATCAGGGGTGTGTTCAAGAAAGCCGTGTACGTCCCGATCCCAGCGCCCGTCCGCCTTCGCCGCTGCATAGTCCTGGAGCACCAACAACGCGTCCCAGGTCTTCGACGCCCAGGCGCCCAGGGGGTCGTTGCTGTCGAGTTCCTCAGCGTGGTCAGGATCGCCCGTGAACACGACGTGCTGGAGCCTTGGCAGCCAACGGAGCAACTCGCCGAAGCTGTCCGGCCGGGAGACGTCCGCTTCCGATGGCTGTGCCGTCCAGGCCACCTCTGCTTGCCCCATAGAGGCGAGCCGGTGGCGTAGCGTCCGTTCAGTCTCCGCAGACCGGGTCAGGCGGTCGACCGCGTCCCGGTTCTCGATCTGCTCATCATCCAGCTGCCATTTGACGTCGTGATACGCCTTCTGCGTCTCATCGAGTTCGGCTTGGAGTTGCGCGAGTCGGGATGCGATGTCGTTCTGCGCCTCCTGCGATGACCGACCGACCTCGATCAGACGCACGATCTCGTCGATCCGGTCGACAGTCAGGTCATCGATCCCTACCTTGATCGTCAGGTAGTCCAGCAACATGCCCTGCTGCGCGCTGACGTCGTCTTGCCGGCGATCACTCTCTCGCGTCTCGACGGCCGCCGCCCGGGGCTGCGACGGAACGAGCGATGGCCGCTTCGAACCGACGTCGCCAAGCCGGTGCACCAACATGTCGTCGGCGATGCGTTCCAGCATCCGGTGTACCCGCGCCACAGATGCGGGTAGCGGCTGTTCGAGAGCCTGAAGTTGGGCGTTGGAGGCGAGGACCCGCGCGAGGCGGGGCTGTTCGCTGTCGTCGGTGATCCGTTCGGCGCTCAGGACCCGGTGCCGCAGCCCATCGACGACGGAGTCCGGTTGAACCTGAGAGCGAAAGGTCCGAAGCCGGCCGGGCACTACGGCGTGGGCCTGGCCGAGCCGGTCGTTGAGCAACTGTGTGGCCTCCCCGTCCAGCACGTAGCACGAGGCCATACCGATGGTGAACCGGGTCAGGTTGGCGATCCGGTTCGTCCATGGGACTGACGGCAGCGAGTCGTCGTTGCCGGCGACGAAGACGACACCTCGTCGCTCGGTGTCCATGAGCGCTCGGTGGACCTCGTCGACTTCGTCGCCACGGATGACGATTGGTCTGGTCGTGAGGCGTGCGGCACCGTCCCAGGCATCGACGATTTCGAGCATGGGTGCGAGAAAGCGGGGTGTGCCTGCGAGGCGGGGGCGGCCGCGTGGGTCCTCACTGTCGGGGTCGGGTGATTCGATGTCGATCCAGGCCCACGCCGCCCGCTCTCTCGCGTTGGGCGAGTGTACGGTCAGTTGGATGATCCACTGCCCGTCCGGCTTCGTTTCGACGATCCGTACGCGCGTTGACGTCGATCCATCCTGCCCCTCGTGCTGCAGTAGGAGGGCCCTGACGTTGTCGCCGATGGTCGCCCACCGATTCTCCTGAAGCGCAGACGGATCCCAGCACTTGGGGCCCGCGATCCAACGGTCGAGTTGTTCCCGTACCAGTGGCTGCAGATGGTTCCGTTCGCGGTGGGTCGTGAACACAGACCTGAAACCGAGCATTGCGCCGTCCCGAGGGGTTACAGGCGAGAGGGCTGCGCCGAACGCGTCGCCGCACTCGCTCGATGCGGCCCCGCTGACCTCCGTCTGCTACTCCAGCACCTGGTCTTGGTTCGGAAGCTGGAGTAGCAGCGGCGGTGTCGAGGTCGGCATCTGGACAAGGAGAGGTCAAGCCGCTTGCTTGCTGGTCACCGAGATGAGCTGTTGATCATGGTGCGGATTCCAGATCGTTGAGAAGCGCGTGTACAGGTGCCCAGCACATCCGCACCGTGTCCAGGTCGGGCACGAGCCCGTAGTCGATCTGGTGGCGGGGGTGGACGAAGTTGCGGTAGTCCCGGACCTTCTCCATGAAGTCCTTGGCGTCGGTCTGAACCCACTTCTGTTGGTGCGCGTACTCGAGGAGCAGGTGAAGGCCCGCTCGTTCGGCCGGAACCCGTCGGCCGTTCCGGCCGACCAGGCCGTTCCTTCGCACGGTTTCGTTGCGGTCAGTCACCACGACGTGCAGCAGTCCTTCGACGAAGCTGCCGATGCCGATGATCGCCAGCGCGTAGGCCCCGTTGTTCTGGCAGATGGATGCTTCGTCGGCGCGCGCCATGAGGATGTCGACTGCCTTGCCGTTCCCGGTTAGTCGTCGTACCCGCTCGTGGAGGTCCGGCGGCGGCCCGTAGAGAGGAACGTCGCTGGTCTGGCTGAGCTGGCCGAGTACGGGGCGCCCGCCGATGTAGGTGATGGTGAGCTGTTCGGGGGCCAGGATGCGGTTCAGCTCCTGCGCGATCGGCTCGGCGGCCTCGACGCCGCCGTCGTACTCCAGCGGATCGCCGATGCGACAGAGCAGCCGGTCGAGGGCGGCGGCGTCATCGGCATGGGAATTGAGTACTTCTGTCAGCCAGGGGATCCGCGGAGAGCCGTCGTACTGCGGATCGCCAGGCCACCGGACTCGGTGAAGGAACCGCTCGATCTGCGTACCGGTCCGCTCGTAGGGACCATCGACGTCGCAGATCAGGCGAGCGACGCGTTCCAGAGTGAGCGGGTCGAGGGCAATCATCGGGATACCTCCCGGTCGGCGCGCTGCTGCGCGATGTCGAGTGCTTCGGTCAGGCGCTGGAGGATGATTGAGCCCCGCTTGCGGAAGCCAAGTTCGCTCATGGCCTCCTGGAGGCGCTCATCCCGATCACGCTGAAGCTGGTCGCTCACCAGCCAGGTGCAGATCCGTACCAGCTGTTCCCGCGTGTAGTCGGTGATCCGCAGACCGATCGGCACGTCGGGGCGTGGGCCACGGCGGGTCGCCGGCGGCGACGGTGGCTGAGCGGGCCGGCGTGCCGGCGGTACGGGGTGGCTCCTCGCGGCGTGGTTGGCGCGGTCGACCGCCTGCTTCCAGCGGGCGATGAGTCGGGCTGTCTGGCCTGCCGGATCCACGTACCAGTCGGTCGACCAGATGCGATGGAACTCCCACCCGAGGCGCTCGAGGTGTTGCTGGCGCAGCCGGTCCCGGTCCCGGGCGCTGTGTGCCTGGTGGTACGAGTGACCGTCGGTCTCCACAGCGAGGACCATGCGGCCGGGCTGGTCTGGGTGGGCGAGGGCCAGGTCGATGCGGTAGCCGGAGACACCCCACTGCGGCACGGCGTTGATGCCCTGCTGCTGGAGAGCCTTGAGGACGCTGCGTTCGAGGCCGTTGAGCTCGACCCCGGTGTGCTGTCGCGCGCCGAGGTCGCCGCCTAGGTCAACGAACTCCAGGTAACGGCGGAGCAGTTCGGGTCCGCGGTTCCGTGTTGCCGCGGTCTGGTTCGGGTCCATGTCGTGGTGGGAGAAGGCGCTCACCACGGTCATCCGACTACGCGCTCGGGTGACCGCGACGTTGAGGCGCCGTTCACCGCCCTCCTGGTTGAGCGGTCCGAAGCGCAGCGGAAGTCGGCCATCTCTGGTCTTGGCGTAGCCGATACTCAGGATGATGGCGTCCCGCTCGTCGCCCTGGACGTTTTCCAGGCTCTTGATGAAGAACCGCTGGCTCGCGGCCTGGTCCTGCGAGAAGAAGTCGTCGAGGTGCTCATGCTCGCGGCGTCGGCTGCGCAGGGTCGCTTCAATCCGCAGGGCGTGCTTCTGCCCCATGGTGATGACGCCGAGGCTCTCGTCTGGTCGCTGCTCGGCGTGCTCGAGAATCAGCTCGACCGCTCTGTTGACCTCCTCGGTTGATGAACCGCCCTGCCCGGGGGCGACACGGCCGTCCACTGTCTCCAAGCGCAGCGGGCTGTCGACCTGCACGCCGGGGAACGTGACGAGGGACCGGTTGTAGATCTCGACGTTCGAGAATGCGATCAGGCGCTCGTCTCGGCTGCGGTAGTGCCAGGTCAAGCGGTACCGGTCCGAGATGAGGCCACCGAGGACGTCAAGAACGGACTCGTAGTCCTCGAGGCTCTCGTCGCCGAGATCATCGTCTTCGCCAGCCGGGCTCTGCTGAACGAGGCGCCGGAAGAACGGCGTGGGTGGGAGTTGCTTCGGGTCGCCGGCCACGACGAGCTGGGTGCCACGCATGATCGAGGCGACCGCGTCGTGCGGCTCGATCTGGCTCGCCTCGTCGAAGATCACCATGTCGAACGACCGCTCGGGCGGCAGGATGCGACTGACCACCAGTGGTGACATGGCCCAGCACGGGAAGGCGGCGAGGAGCACCTCCGGTGCGCTGCTGAGCAGCTTCCGAAGAGATAGGTGCCGGCTCTTCTTGGCCGCCTCCCGCCGGACGAGGCCGTTCTGGTCGGGATAGGCGTCTCGAGCCTTCCGGAGGTTCACTGCCACGTTGCGGCGCACGTGCCGGGCGGCCATCTCGATGTGCCGGCTGTCCGCAGCGCGGAAGTCCTGGACCACCGTGGCATGCTGCTGCCCGACGAACTGACCGAGGTACGGGACCCGCATGCGCATCTCGTCGAGGACCACCTGCAACCAGGAGCGCAACAGGGTGTCGGCTGCCTCGTCGCTCGAGACCTGCCGGGTGGCCAGGTCGTCGAGCATGTGGCTCAGCCCTAGCGAGCGGAACAGCTGCTGCTGCTTGTTCAGGTCGGGCATCAGGAACAACGTCTCGCGGTCGGCGTTCAACTCGGCGAGCGTGTTGGCCGCGGTCGTGGTGGTTCCACGCTCAAGGCCATCGATCCGGGCACATGCCGCCACCGCAGCGAGGTGGTTACGCACCTGCGTGAAGGACGACATGCACAGGTCGGCGCCCGCCAGAGCAGTGGGTGCGCTGTCTTGACGGCTGAGCTTCCGCCACCGCTCACGCTGGTCCACTGCGGCGACCAGGCCCCGGTACATCTCGGATCGATTCCGGGGAGCGGCCGGACAAGTCCGCCGCAGCTCGCGGCGCAGTTGGAACCGGCGGAAGATCCCGAGCGGCTCCGAACGGCGCGGCCGGGATCGCCCAGGTGCTGTCGCATAGACGAAGTCGTCCAGATCCGGGCCGAAGACCTGCTCGCCGTAGCTGGCGATGGTGCGGTCGACCTCGCTGAGCAGGTCAAACAGATCCTTCCACGCAGCGAGGTCGTCCGGCACGTCCAGCCCCGCTCGGTCGACCAAGTCCCGGATCTGGCGCTGTGCGCCCTGCAGGGCACCGGCCGCGAGTTCTTCGAGATGCACCAGCACCTTGCCGACATCGTCTGGGGTGCGGATGACGGCCTTCGCCCACGGCGACTCCCCGCGCCAGATCCTCAGGCCGCCACGATCCACGAACGTCCGAAGGTCCTCCCGCGCGGACTCAAGCCTCGACCGGTCGAGGTTCCGCAGCTCGGATGCGCGCAGGTTGTAGCCGCTGACGTCGCACGTCGGAAGCGCGAGGAGCTGCTCGATGATCTGAAAGGCGCTCACACCCCAGGGCTGCCGTACCTCGTGCAGCTCGGCCGGATGCCGTTTTGCTGCGGCCCGGCGGCTCTGTAGGCGGCGGTGCAGTTCGTCGGTGTCGACGGGTGGTTCGGCGCCGGCTTGAGTGAGGACATTGGCGATGCGTTGGGCGACCTGCCGCTTGCTGATCTTGCGGTCGTGCAGGTCGAACACCAGGTTGTCGAGCCCGACGTCGCCAAGGCGGTTCATCACCGCTTCGATGGCAGCCCGCTTCTCGGAGACGAACAGCACGCTGCGACCCATCGCGGCCATGTACGCGATGATGTTCGCGATCGTCTGACTCTTGCCCGTGCCGGGTGGGCCCTCGATGACCACATGCCGGCCGGACAGCACCGCGTCGATCGCCGACTGCTGAGACGAGTCCGCGTCGTGGACCAGGAACTCGTTGGCCGGATCGATCCGATCGGCACTGGAGCTGGACCCCTGAGCTTGCTCAGTGCGCAGCTCTTGCCGAGCGTCGCGGTCGCCCGCCATCGCGCCGATCACCGGATGTGATGCGAGCAGCTCGGCCGAGTTACGAAGGTCCTCGACCATGGGGAGCTTGTCGAAGCTAAAGACGCCGGCAACCACCGCGGGCTCGAGCCGGAGAGACAGGCCGCTGGGAGCAACTGCCTCGGCGATCAGCTCGTAGGCGGCACTGAGCTGCTGGTCCGGGTCAGCGATCTCGGACAGCATCGCGCTCAGCTTCTCGCCGAGTGCGCTGATATCCGCCTCCACGCCGTACTGCCGCTCCAGCGCGTACAGAAGGACGGGATTGATCTCGGGTGACTCCGACAGCTCCAGCGTGAAGTCGTTCTCCGTCGCCGTCCTGCTGTCCAGCGCAAGCTGCTGCAGAATCAGCGGCGCCCGCAGCGGTTGCATCGGCACGGACCCCCGGGTGTACTGGCCGACCATGCAGAGCAGGCCGCGGCTCACCCAACCTGCCTGGATGCCCTGCTCCTCCTCCAGCTCGACCAGCTTCCGGCGGAGGCTGCGGGCAGTGTTGCAGGCGGTGTTGTGCCGGTCCTGGTCCGGGAACAGCGTCCGTAGGCGAACCTTCTGTCCTCGGAGCAGGTCGGCGACCGCGCCGGGAGCCGCGTCAGCGAGATCGAGGGTGGTGGTCTGTCGCTCCTTGAAGTAGAGCAGCGTGTTGCGCGGGCCGAAGTCGATCAGTTGGTCTGCCCACCGGCCAGCGGCCTGTTGAACGAGGTGGAGTACATCCGGTTGGGTCAACAGCATCTCGTCTCCAAGTCAGTCGACGTACGCCAATGCTGATCCGCCGGGCCGTCGGCCCGAGGCAAAGCCCTCCAGGATAGGGCGCATAACACGTTCATCTATGCATCCGATTTCCGACACCCGACGTCATCGGAACGACCTCTCTCAGCAACCTTCACCTCCGCGCCCGGAGCACCGCTGTGCCTTGTCGGCTCATCGAGCAGGCCGAAATGTTGCAGCGCCGCGCGGCTTGACGCAGCTGAAGCCCAACTCGAACAGGTGTTGCGTGGCGCGGAAGAGGCCGTAACGCGCGATTCTCGCCGGGGACTTGATCTTCGACGCATCGATGGGGGAAGTCAGGGTCAGCGGGAGACGGCGGCCGGCGGCGTCGGCGGCTCGTGAAAAAAGTTGGTGGCATCGACGGTGGCACTGACCAGGGCGCACGTCGTCGCGGTGAGGGCGAGCCAGAATGTCACGGTGCTCTTCCAGTCCTCGGCGATCTTCACGGTCACCACTTCGGTGACCTCGGTAGCCTCGGTAGACCGGCTTTGACGATTGCTCGGGTCTGGCTGACGACGCCAACCGAAGCGGGCAAAGAATTTGGCCCAGGTGTGGTTCGACCGGCCGCAGCCGAAGATCACCCCGTTGACCTTTCGTCCGCACCGGCCGCCGTTCTGGGTGGTCACGCCGCACGTCGTCGGCGCCTTCACGGCAAGCAGCCAGGCCGGGATGGCGATCGCGATCGACGCCGACCAGGCAAGGCTGATGAGATCGAGCGTGACGAGGTAGTAGACGACACCGACGATGGCCAGCGTCTCAACGCCGAGGATCAGCATGGCCTGATCTCGCTTCAGCATGTCGGGGCCTCCGAGTGGTCAAGGAGCGCGACGAGGTCGAGGAGTTCGGCGCGGAGCCGGGTCAGCTCGGCTGCGGTGACGCCGAGTTCGTAGTGGTGGTGGTGACCGGCGCGGGACAGCGCCCACCACAGGTAGCTGGCCCGGCGCCCGAGGTCGGGGCCGGCGTAGTGGGCGAGCAGCAGCAGTTTCGGTCGCTGCACCCGGGTCTGTCCGATCTCGGGGCAGACTCGGGCCCAGTACCGGTCCATCGCTGCTTCCAGTTCGTGGCGAAGCAGCCAGGCGCACGCCCGGGGCCAGGCTCCGCGGGTGCCTCGGATGACGCTGCTGAGCATCCGGTCGGCGGTGGCGAGGTACAGGGACGTCGTCATCGCAACCGCCCCACGAGCGCAGCGGTCTTGGTGACCATCGCTCGGGCGGGCATGCTCCGGTGGCCGTGGACCGCGTCCGCCACCGCTTTGACCGTCCGGGTGGCCTGGGTGCCGTAGTCACGGTCGAGACGAGCGAAGAGCTCCGGGCGGGGTACGAGGCGGCCGAAGAGCCCGAGGCTGAGCCGGTCCTTGACCGTGTGCGCTCGGCTGAGTCCTTCCAGGATCTCCTGGTAGGGCGTGCCACGCCGGTGCTCGGCGGCCCGGTAGCGATCCATGCTCACCGACTCGATCGCGGACCGGCAGAACCCGGCGACCATCAGGTACTTCGCCTCGTCGGGGATGTCTGCGGCGACCAGGGCGCGGGCATCGTCGAGGTAGCGGTCCGCTGGGTCGCAGACCTTCCGGACCTCGACGATCGAGCCCTCGCGGCGAGTGACCTCCCGGACGTCGGCCTCAATGTCGAGGCGGCGGATCGCTTCCGGCAGCCGGTCGTCGTGCGTGAACACGATGACCTGCCGGGTCAGGGCGACCTCTCGCAACACCTCGGCCAAGCCGTCGATCTTGGTGGGGTCCATGCTCTGCACCGGGTCGTCGATGATCACGAACCGGTACGGGCTGGTCTCGGCGCAGGCGCGGGGCAGGAAGACCGCGAGGCCGAGGGCGTGCAGCTCACCCTGGCTCATCACCGCGAGCGCGTTGGTCTCGACGCCGTCGGCGGCCACGGGGAACAGGACCCGGCGGGTGTTGTTCACTCCTTCCATCTGCAGCCGGTGCAGCTCGACGTTGCTTTCCTGCCGCAGCTTCTGCCACACCCGGTCCGACTGGGCGACGAAGTTGCTCAGCCGGTCGGCCCGGATCGCCTTCTCGGCGGTGTCGAGAGCCGCACGAGCCTTGGTGAGCAGAGCCAGGGCCGGCGCCTCGGCGCGGACCACGGCCGCAGCGTCGACCCACCGGCGGATCGCGGCGCCGGGCTCGCGCCAGGCGTCGTGACGCTGGGCGAGCCAGCCGGCCGCCGCCTTCACGAGGGTGGTGTACGCCGCGACGACACTGTCCCAAGCGGCCCGATCGGGGCCGAGCCCGACGAGAGCGTCGCGCATCGCCGCGCTCTCCCCAGGGATGTGGGGAGCCAGCGCGGCGGCGGCCGGCTCCAGCAGCCGGTGGATGTCACCGAGCAGCTCGTCGACCGCACGGCGGGCGTGCGCGTGAGACTGCTGGGCCGCGCGTGCCACCGCGGCGAATGCGGCCGTCGTGGCGAGTTCCTCCTCGGCCTGCGTACGCCAGTCCTGGTCCAGGGTCCCGACGCGACACACCGGGCAAGGGCCGTTCCCGCGGTCGTGGTGCACGTCGAGCGCGGCCCGCAGCAGCCGAGCGCTCCGATCCGCGGCGCCGCTGTCGGTTGCGGTCGCCTCACGCATCGCCGCCGCAGACTCGGCGAGGGCAACCAGCGCTGCACCCAGGTCGGGCAAGTCCTGCTCGGCGAGCCGCCGGGCGGCTGCCGCTGCAGGCTCCTCCGACCTGGCGGTGTCGCCGCAGGCGAGTTCGGCCAGCCGGGCAAGGTTCGCGCGGAGCGGACGGGCCCCGAGCGCGCTCAAGGCGTCGCGAGCGCGGTCATCGTCGATCTGGCCGAGCTGTTCGCGTAGATCGGTGAAGGCCACCTTGAGCGCCTTGGCCCGGTCGTCGTAGACCTTGCGCCGCCGCTGCAGCCGGGCATCGGTGTCGCGTAGCGGGCCCAGACCGAGGATCGGCGCGATCGCGTCGTACAGTTCGGCCGGCTTGGCGGTGATGACCCGTTCGAGGTCGCGGGCAGACAGGAACGGCCGGTACCTAGCGGCCTGACCGATCCACAGCGGTACCTGACCGGGCGGCATCGCGGCGCCGCCCGTGGTCGTGGTGACCGTCGCGGAGGTCAGATCGGTGGCCCCGGCCGGCCAGGTGCGGTGGGTCGCCACCTGCTGGCCCGAGTCGAGCCGAAGGCTGAGGCGGATCTCCGATGCGCCGTCGTGATGCAGGTTCCGCCAGCCCTCGCGGAAGGCCGGCGGGCGCTGCGCCCAGCGCAGGGAGTCCTCGGTCAGCGCGTACTCGACGGCCTCGGCGATGCTGGACTTCCCGGAGCCGTTGCGGCCCACGAACACGGTCAGCCCGGTCTTGGGCAGCCGCCCGACCGTGACCTGCTGACCGATCCCGCGGAAGCCGGCAACCCGGACCTCTTCCAGGAATGCCTGCGGCGTTGCACCGCCCGCCTCACTCGGCTCGGGCGACGGCGGAAGGGCCTCACCTCGCAGTACGTCATCGAGAACCTGCTCGCCGTGGAAGGCGGCAAGAACCAGGTCGCTGACCGGGCCGGGCACCTGGGACCGCTGAAGGCGGTCGGTGAGCTCCTGGTAGAGCGTGAGCGTGTCGTTCATCAGACCCCCTGATGTCGTTGGCGCATCGAGGGAACCGCAGATTGACCCCTTACACTGCCCTACACAGTGTTATCCGGGGATAACAGATCTACGGTCGTCTTCGAAACTCCAGGACTCGTACCGTGACCGCCAGAGCGAGGAGGTGAGCCATGGAGGCGGAGTTGATGTCGCAGCGCGAGATCGCGCTGCTCGCGCGCGTCAAAAAGCCTGCGGTCACCACGTGGCGCCGGCGGCACCTCGACTTCCCTGCACCCGTGCCGGGCAACCACGGCCAGCCTCTATTTCCCGCAGACGCCGTCGTGGCTTGGCTACTACGTAGCGGGCTTGGCCACGCCGACCCGGACGCCCTGCGCGCCGAGCGGTCCATGCACACGCTGGCGGCGTACGCCCGGCGGCACGGCGGCCGACGCACGATCGTCGTCCTCGGCGCCGCGCTCTGCCTCCGCCACCTCGTCGGCCGGGCGCTGCCAGCCGATCCTCTGCCGCTGGCTCGGCGCCTCGATCCCGAAGACGAGTTTCTGCTGCACGAGCTGACCGACGCCCCTGAACCCACAGGGCTCGCCCAACTGGTCGAGCAACTGATCGAGGGTGCCTTCGATCCCTGGCACAGCTGTCAATTCCTGCTCAGCTCCGCAAACCGCCTCGGCTGGCCCGAGTTGTCAGCAGATGCACTCACCCCGGAGACGCTGGCTCTGATCCGTCGGGTCGCCGACGTGCCGACCCAGCTGCGGACCCACCATGCCCTCACCATCACCGACGGCAACGCGGGCGCAGGCGACCTACTGACAGCGCTCGTAACCGACCAGGACAACGACAATCTGCGAATCAACGCTTTCGTCGCCGACGAGGAACTCGCCCGCCTGGTGCGTCGGCAGCTACTCCTCGCCGAGTTGCCCGAGTTCCAGTTCGACGTGCGCGCCGACGAGCTGAACGAGGAGTTCGCCGAACCGGACCTCATAGTCACCCGGCTCCCCTACCAGCCGGCGGAGAGCCGAGACGCCCTCGCCGACCTCAACCGAGTCGAAGCGATCGCCGATCTACTCGGTCCCGGCCGCACGGCCATCATCGTCGGTCCCGCCAGCAGCCTCGTCGACCAATTACGGGACGGGCCAGCGGCGTTACGGCGGTCTGCGCTGCTGAGCAGCGGCATCGTCGAGGCAATTGTGCAACTGCCGGGCGGCGTCTACCCGGCCAGGCCAGGGCATCGCGCCGCTCTGTGGCTGCTGACCCGAGACCCGATCCCCGCCACCAAGGGCCGAGTGCTACTCGCCGACCTCAGCGGTCACGCACTTGACCACACCACAGTCGAGTCCGCTGCCGAGGACATCCTCCTCTGGCGCGCGGAAGGGCACCGCAGAGACGGCCATGATCCGCGCACCGGCCGAATCGTCCTACTGGAGAGCCTCGACCTTCGCCGGGCTGCCGCGCTCCGGCCGCCCGGTCCAGCGTCAGTCACCCTGCGTGCCCGCCTGGCCGCCGACCGCCCCGCGCTCGTCGGCGAGGTCGAGGGGCGTCTCACCGAGGCTGAGCAAGAGGCCGTCCGGTACGGGAAGGAGCACGGCTTCCTGAACACCGCAGCGGTGCAGCGTGATGGAATCAGGCCGAAGGAGCTTTCTTGCGAGGCGCTACGAACGGCTCGCCGGGTCCGCCCCCTCACCGGGCACCGCCTGAACCCCGAGCATGTCGAGCCACGGGGTCACCATCGGGTCATCGGCGCGGCAGAGGTACTCGGGCAGTCGTCCAAGCGCTGGATGGACCGGTTCACCCTCGCCGCGCAGTACCCGCAGGTCGCCCTCACCGAACCTGGTGACGTCGTGGTCACCAGCATTCCTCGGTTCGGGATCCTCCTCGACCACGACGGCTTCTCAGTGATCGAGTTCCCCGCCAACGGACTGCGCATCGCTTCTGAAGACCCGCTCACCCCCCGAGTGCTGGCGGCACTCCTGGCCACCGCCCGCAACATGACACGTAGCCCTGGTGCAGTGCGGGGGCCACGGCTGCGGGACGCCACAATCCCCGACCTGGCCCCTGACGAGGCGGTCCGCCTAGACGACGTGCTGCGCCGTCTGGAAGAACGCGAGCATCTACTGCAGCGGCAGGCCGACCTCTTGGCGACGTTGCGCGAACTCATCGTGACCGGCTTCGCCGACGGCACCCTCACGACTCTGTACGGTACGAACCCCTGAACGAGAGAACGGAACACCTAGTGCCCCCACGTAAACGCGCCAACGGACAGGCCGAGCTGTTCGGCGTGTCCAGCACCAAGCAGATCCAGGACATCCTGTGGAAGGCCGCCGATAAGCTGCGCGGCTCCATGGACGCCGCGCAGTACAAGGAGTTCGTCCTCGGCCTGGTCTTCCTCAAGTACGTCTCGGACGCGTTCGCCGAACGCCGCGACCAGATCGCCGACAGCCTCTCCGACATCCCGGAGAACCGCCGCGCCCAGTTCCTCGACGATCGCGACGAGTACGCCAGCGCCAACGTCTTCTGGGTTCCGGAGAACGCGCGCTGGGACTACCTCGTGGAGAACGCTCCCGGTGGCGTCGGCGAGCTGCTCGACAACGCCATGGACGCGATCATGCGCGAGAACCCGGCGCTGACCGGCGTCCTCCCGAAGATCTTCAACCGGGACAACGTCGACCAGAAACGGCTCAAGGAGCTCGTCGACCTGATCAGCGACGCCCGCTTCACCGGCCACGGCGACCGGAAGGCGCAGGACGTTCTCGGCGAGACGTACGAGTACTTCCTGGAGCGCTTCGCCCGCGCCGAGGGCAAGCGGGCCGGCGAGTTCTACACCCCGTCCAGCGTGGTGCGGGTTCTCGTCGAGCTGCTGGAGCCCTACGAGGGCCGCGTCTACGACCCGTGCTGCGGATCCGGCGGCATGTTCGTGCAGTCCAAGAAGTTCGTCGAGGCCCGCGCCGGCCGCGACCACACTCACGACATCGCCGTCTACGGGCAGGAAGCCAACGAACGCACGTGGCGACTGGCGAAAATGAACCTCGCCATCCACGGCATGGACCCCGTCGGCATCGGCGACCGCTGGGCCGACACATTCGCCGACGACAAGCACCTGGACCGGCGGGCCGACTTCATCATGGCCAACCCGCCGTTCAACATGAGCGACTGGGCGCGCAGGGTGGGCGACCCGCGCTGGCGCTACGGTACGCCGCCGCAGAGCAACGCCAACTACGCCTGGCTCCAGCACATCCTCTACAAGCTCGGCGACCGCGGCAGTGCCGGCGTCGTCCTCGCCAACGGCTCGATGTCCTCCAAGCAGTCCGGCGAAGGTGACATTCGCCGGGCGATGGTGGAGGCGGACGTGGTGGCCTGCATGGTCGCCCTCCCGCCGAACCTGTTCCGCACCACCGCGATCCCCGCCTGCCTGTGGTTCCTGACCAAGGACAAGACACCGCAGGGCGCGAAGGCGCTGACCGACCGGCGCGGCGAGGTGCTCTTCATCGACGCTCGCGCCCTCGGCACCATGGTCGACCGCACCGAGCGCATCCTCACCGACGACGATATCGCCAGGATTGCGGACACCTACCACGCCTGGCGCGGCACCAAGTCCGCCAAGGCCAAGGGCCAGACGTACGAGGACGTGCCCGGTTTCTGCTACTCCGCGAAACTCGACGAGGTGGCCGCCCACGATCACGTACTCACCCCGGGCCGCTACGTCGGCGCTGCTGAAGCCGAAGAGGACCCGGACGCCGAACCGCTCGCCGACCGTATCGAACGCCTAACCAAGGAGCTGTACGCCCACTTCGACGAGTCTTCCCGCCTCGAATCAGTCGTTCGTGACCAGCTTGGGAGGCTTGATGTCTGACTGGCGCGAGTTCCGCTTGGAGGAGCTTGCCTCTCCTCAGCGGAACGCCATGGCAACAGGCCCCTTCGGGTCTGCAATCAGTTCTCGGCACTTCGTGGCTTCCGGCGTTCCGGTGATTCGTGGCAGCAATCTCAGCCTAAATGTTGGCACGCGGCTAATTGATGAAGACCTAGCCTTCCTTGAAGAGGCGAAAGCAGCGGAGTTCGAGCGCAGCGTCGCCAAGCTGGGTGACCTCATATTTACCTGCTGGGGAACCATTGGCCAACTCGGCCTTGTCGACCGGAATGCAAGATACGAGCGTTACATTGTTTCGAACAAACAAATGAAGATGACACCAGACCCATCGAGAGTTGATCCGCTTTTCCTCTATTACTCGCTCTGCACGCCGGAGGCCGTTGCAAGAGTTCGGAACTCTTCCATCGGTAGTTCCGTTCCAGGGTTCAACCTCACCCAGCTTCGAGCCATGACGGTCAAGTGTCCAAGTCTCAGCGAACAGCTGGCAATAGCCTCCATACTCGGTGCGTTGGACGACAAGATTGCGGTCAACGACCGCATCGCCGGGAAGATGGACGATCTTTCCACCGCCCTGTTCGAGGAAGCGACTACTAACTGTTCAAAAGCATCGCTGGCCAGTATCGCAACACCAGTGCTGGGCGCGACTCCCGACCGCGCCATCGGCCACTACTGGGGCGGCACCGTGCCATGGGCCTCTGCCAAAGATGTAGCCCACAGCTCCTTTGGCGTGGTAGCAACGACGGAGGAGCGGATAACTGTTGCCGCGGCGCAAAAGACACGGGCTAAGCCCGTGCCTCCCGGCTCGGTTGTACTAACGGCTCGCGGAACCGTAGGCGCGGTGGCTAGAGTAATCGAGTCATCCTCATTCAACCAGTCATGCTACGCCTTCATTCCTGGCCAGATACCGCCGGGCGTGCTTTTTCATATGATTCGAATGGCGTCCGAGCATATGCTCAGCATTGCTCATGGCACCGTCTTCTCGACCGTAAATATGAAGACCTTTAGCCACGTCGTCGTTCCATTCTTGACAGATTCGCAATTGCCAGCACTTGAAGTAAAGCTGACACCACTCCATCGCGGTATTGAGCAGCGCTTACTAGAGTCGATGGCGCTCAGACGCATGCGAGACACGCTGTTGCCGGAACTGATGTCGGGGCGGTTGCGGGTCAGGGAAGCCGAGAAGGTCGTCGAAGAAGCGGTTTAGTTAGGCGAACGGTTCAAGGGGAGGGGCTGGGGATGGGCGCGGGCGGGTGGATGAACGAGGCGGACTGGGAGGCGCTCGCGCTGGATCACCTCGGTGAGCTCGGGTGGGAGCCGGGTACCGGGAAGGATTTCGCGCCGGGGTCGGGGCAGCGGCAGTCCTGGGCCGATCTCGTGCTCGTCGAGGACCTGCGGGCCGCGGTCGAGCGGCTCAACCCCGACCTGCCGCCTGCGGCGGTCGCCGACGCGATGCGGGCCGCCACCGACGTGGCCTCCCGGGAGGCGTTCGCCGAAAATCGGGCGGCGCACGAGCGACTGGTCCACGGCATCCGCTCGATCACGTACACCGACGCGTTCGTTGCCGAGCACAACCCCACGGTGCGCCTGGCCGACCTGGACGACCCCGGCCGCAACGTCTACCGGGCGATCAACCAGGTCACGATCGTCGACGGCGACTTCCGCCGCCGGTTCGACATCGTGCTGTACCTCAATGGTCTGCCGGTCGCGATCGTCGAGCTGAAGAACGCCGCCGACGAGAACGCCACCCTGACGGGCGCGCACGCCCAGCTCCAGGCGTACCTCGCGGAGTTCCCGCTCGCTTTCCGGCACGCCGTGCTGTGCTTGATCTC
Organism: Micromonospora sp. DT53; assembly: GCF_049841535.1. Classification (NCBI taxonomy): domain Bacteria; kingdom Bacillati; phylum Actinomycetota; class Actinomycetes; order Micromonosporales; family Micromonosporaceae; genus Micromonospora; species Micromonospora sp. DT53. Next base: position 718,872 of record NZ_JBNCKM010000002.1, on the reverse strand, counting down.
CGACGGGGTCACCGCGAAGTACGGGACCCCGTTCACCCCCTACGAGCACTTCGCGCCGTGGAACATCGACGACGAGGGGGAACGCCTCGACACCACCGCGCCAGACTACGACGGCCCGGAAGCGCTCATCGTCGCCCTCTACGGACTGTTCAACCAGCGGCGCTTCCTGGAGCTCACCGGCGGCTTCGTTAACTTCACGTCGAAGGCGAAGCGGATCGCGAAGGCGCACCAACACTTCGCGGTCATCCGGGCCGTCGAGTGCATCGTGCGGGCATCGCAGAGCGACGGGAAGGCGGGCGTCGTCTGGCACACCCAGGGCTCCGGCAAGTCCGAGGAGATGGTGTGCACGGCGGCGCTGACCGCGCGCCACCCCGCCCTGAAGAACCCGACCATCGTGGTGCTCACCGACCGTAACGACCTCGACGACCAGCTCTTCGACACGTTCCTCGACAGCCAGACTCTGCTGGGCCAGGAGCCGGAGCAGGCCGACACCCGCGCCGAACTGCGGGACACGCTCTCGAACCGGAACGCTGGCGGCATCATCTTCACCACGTTGCAGAAGTTCGGGCGCACGAAAGAAGAGCGCGACGCCGGGAGGTCGCATCCGCTCCTTTCCGACCGGCGCAACATCCTGGTGATCGTGGACGAGGCGCACCGCAGCCACTACGACAGCCTGGACGGCTACGCCCGGCATCTCCGCGACGCGCTGCCGCACGCCACGTTCATCGCCTTCACCGGCACCCCGATCGCCACCGCCGAGGTGAACACTCAGGCCGTCTTCGGCAACCACATCGACGTGTACGACCTCAAACGTGCCGTCGACGACGAGGCGACCGTGCGGGTCTACCACGAGCCGCGGATCATTCCGGTGTCGCTGCCGCCGGACATCGACCCGGAGAGCATCGACGAGCAGGTGGAGAAGCTCACCGCCAGCCTTGACGACGCGGAGCGGCGTAAGGCCGAGGCGTACGCAGCCACCATGAACACCGTCTACGGTGCCCCCGACCGGGTCGAGACCCTCGCAAAGGACCTCGTCGAACACTGGGAGAAGCGGCGCGAGCTGATGCGGCCGCACCTCGGCGGACCGGGCAAGGCCATGCTCGTCTGCGCGACCCGGGAGATCTGCGTCCGCGTCTTCGACGCCCTCAAGGAGCTGCGGCCCGACTGGACGGACCCCGCCGTCGACAAGGGCAAGATGAAGATCGTCTTCCATGGGGTGCCCAGCGACAAGGAGGTACTGCGCCCGCACCACCTGCGCCCGTCGCAGCAGAAAGCCGTCCAGGCCCGCGCCAAGGACCCAGACGACGAGCTGGAGCTGCTGATCGTGCATTCGATGCTGCTCACCGGCTACGACGCCCCGCCGATCCACACCATCTACATGGACCGGCCGATGAAGGGCGCCAACCTGATGCAGGCGCTCGCCCGGGTCAACCGCCGGTTCCGGGAGAAGCAGGACGGCCTGCTGGTCGGCTACGCTCCGCTGACCGAGAACCTGCGCAAGGCGCTCACCGAGTACACCCCTAGCGACCAGGAGGACCAGACCCTCGGCCGCGAGATCGAGCGGGCGATCAGTGAGGTGCACAACGAGATCGCCGTCCTCGAGGCCATGCTGGCCCCAGTCAAATGGCGGGAGATCCTGGACGACGAGAACGACCCGACCCGCTGGCGCCGGGCAGTGAAGAAGGCCGCCAATTTCCTGCGCAATCCGCGAACCCCCGGCAACGACGTCGAACCCGGTACGAAGCCGCTGCACCGGCGGTTCCGTGACTCGGCGGGCCGGCTAGAACGGTTCTACACGCTCTGTGCGACCAGCCGCGACTTCGTCGACCGTGCCGGCGACATCCAGCGGATGCGCCGCGACATCCACTACTTCCGCGACGTACGGGTCTGGATCGTCAAGGAAGAGGCCGCCGACCGGGAGGCCAGGGGCCTGCCCAACACGGCCGAGGTCGAACGCTACCTGTCCCAGCTCGCCGCCGAGGTGGTCGACGCCGCCGACATCACCGACATCTATGAGGAGGCGGGCCTCGGCAAGCTCGACATCACCGAACTTAACGGGGTGGCGTTGCAGCGCCTGGAGAACTCGGAGACCCCGCACCTGGCCGCCGCGGCGCTGCGCCGGCTGATCGAGCGAAAGATACGCGAGGTCACCAAGCACAACGTGGTCCGCCAGGAACGCTTCTCCGCCCAGCTCGAAGACCTGATGAACCGCTACATGCGTCAGCAGTTGACCAGCGCGCAGCTGATCGTCGAGCTGGTCGAGCTGGCTAAGCAGGTGTCCGCCGACGCTCGGCGCGGCCACCAGTTCGACCCTCCGCTAAACCACGCCGAACTGGCCTTCTACGACGCCGTCGCGCAAAACGGCGCGGCCACCGAGCTCATGGGAGTCGGCACCCTGGCAGAGATCGCCCGGCAGCTGGTCAGGTCGATCCAGTCGTCGATCACGGTGGACTGGTTCTCCCGTGAACCGGTACGCGCCAAGCTCCGCAGCCATATCCGCCGCCTGCTGGCTCGCTACGACTATCCGCCCGATCACGAGCGTGCGGCCGTCGAACTGGTCATTCGCCAGATGGAGACGTTCGCGAACGAGTGGGCTCCGGGAGGTGCGGCCTCGCAACGGTGACAGGAACGGGCGCTCAACCTCCCAGTCGAATGGTTGGGGCTACGCATCTCGGTGAAGCCGAGTGAATGGCGCTCCGATCGGCATCTGGCGACGGTGCGTATGGTGACTCGATGGTGTCGGCCATAGGATGATTTGTCCCGCTTCAAGCGTCAACCTTTTGGATGAATCTTGCAAGATCACAAAGTTGAGGCGTTCGTAGAATCTGACAGAAGCCGTTTTGGTTAGTGCAGAGACCTTCAGGTCGTTCGTAGCAGCGGCGGTGGTGAGGGCGGCAGTCAACCCAGCCGAAGACGGATGGTGGCAGCGGCGGCGGCCAGGAGTTCGTCGTCCGGGTGGTGGTGGGCGGCGATGTCGAGGACGGCGTTGGCTTCGGTGGGGCTGTCGGCGAGTGCCTCGGCGAGGTTGACGGCCGCGGTCAGGAACTCCCGGGATGCGGCTTGCCGATGCCGGACGAGCCATAGGTATCCGGTGTTGGCGGCGAGGGGCCCGCGGTAGACGGAGAATGCTCGGCGTAGGGCGGCAGTGCTAGCTGCCGGGCTGCTGGCGTGTTGGGCTGCGGTGATGGCGTCGCGCATGGTCCAGAGGTCGACGTCGAAGGCGTCGATATTGAGGGTGTAGTGGTGTCGGCGTAGCCGCAGGTAGACGTTGTCCCCGCTGATGGAGCGGAAGATCTGGCGCAGGTTGTAGGTGTACGTGTGCAGCCGCTGCGTGGCCAGGCGGTGCGGTGGCTCGGGGATGAGGTCGCCGAGGATGTCGTGCTGGTAGGCCGATCCTCCGCGCACGATTAGGTAGACGAGGAACTCCATCGCCTGTGGGCGGATGTGCTGCCCGTCGGGGACGCCGAGGATGGTAGGTGTGCCGAGCACCTGGACCCGGATCCGGTCCGCTCCGGCATCGGTCTGCCGGCCCGAGGGGTGGGCGGGGACGTGGACGCTCGGCGGTTCAGCGTTGTGACCGCCCTCGGAGGTGATGGCGGGAGGGTTCCCCGGTCGTGAGTCGTTCATGGCTGGGCTCCAGTGACCGCCCTCGAATCCGCTGGTGAGGACTCGGTGCTCATTGTCGCAACGGTACAGATCCCGTCGGCCTGTCGGTCCGGTCGAACGCGTACCGCCTGCTCGACGGCTGGACACGTGACCGTCTGCGGTGTCGAAAGGTCTCAGTCCTCCGCGTGACTGTGTTGCCGCTGGTTTTTCGCGGCATCGAACTCGATGTCGGGGTGGTTGTGTCCGCGGTCTGCGCAGTGCCGCCGCAGTTCGTGCAGGTGTTGAAGCATGCGGGCGGTGGCGGGGTGGTGGGGGTGGGCGCGGCGGTGCGTGGTGATGGTATCGGCGAGGAGGTGTCGGGCGGCGCCGCAGTGGCCGAGGTCGCGCAGGACGAGGGCGAGGGTGGCCTGCGTGGCGAGGGTGGGGTGGGCGTCCGGCCCGACGGTGACGGTGAGTTGGTCGGCGAGGTGCCGGTAGGCGTGGTACGCGCGTTGGTGATGTCCCGCCTGTCGGTGGGCGGTGGCGAGGGTGTGCAGGGCGGTGAGGACGGGCCGGGCGGAGGTCCGTGCAGGTGCGCGTGACTGTGGTGGGCGTAGCTGGCCCAGCGGATCGCGGCGGCGAAGTTGCCCAGGCGAATGAGTAGCTCAGCTTGCAGGTGCGCGGCGTCAGCGAGGGCGGGGTTCGGAACGGCGGTGGCTGGGTCGACGCCGGCGAGGGCGTCGCGCAGGACCTTTCGGGCGCGCACGGGGTCGGTGGTGGCGAGGGTTCGGGCTGAGCGGAGCCGTTCGGCGAGGGCCGGCGTGGCGTGGCCTGCCGGGGCGAGGGCGACGCGCCAGGTGAAGCGTAGGTCGGTGGCGGTGTGCCCGGCGGTGATGCGGGCGAGGACCCGGCTGGCGTGCGCGGCGGCGAGGTTGGCGCTCTTGGGGTGGCCGGTGGCGGTGATGATGGCGGGTGTGTGGCGCAGGATCGCCCGACCGACGGTGTCGGCGACAGCGGCGGCGTGTCGAGTCCGCGTGGCAGGCAGTTTCCCGGGCATTGGTAGACGAGCCGGTCGCCGTCAGGAGTGCTCGTCATGGGTTGTTCGCAGGTGCGGCAGAGCAGAAGTTCGGCTGGCAGAACAACCCGTGACGGGTCTTCGACCGGCTGGGCCTCGGGCGGAGGGGTGGGCGGGGCGGCGCTGGTGGTTCGGGTCCTGCTGACCCAGTCCTGCACGAGGCGCCGGTCGAGGTTCAGCTCGCGGGCGACCGCGGATATCGGACCACGGTGCCCGTTGTCGCGTGCGGCGGCCACCCGTTGGACCGTGGCGTCGATGAAGTCGTGAGAGTACTTGCGGGGGTAGGCCATCGGCTCGACGTTCCTCGGACAGCTCGTTGATGCTCGGACGTGGGTGGCGTTGACCGCTTGGCCAGCGTGGCGGGAGGGCCCGGCCACGACGACAGGCGTCGACAGCCGCGGTCAGCTCGGGCGAAATGCGGGCGTCATGCGCCGCGGCATCTCCTGCCGCTGAAATCTCAACGTCGTGCCGCTGAGGGGGCGGCGCTTGTCTGGTCGGCTGCGGCGGGGTGGGCACGGTTGGTGGGCCAGGTGTCGGAACTGCGGTCGGGATCGCGGCGCATCGGGCACAGCATCGGCCCGTCGGGCAGCCTGATCGGTGGTCGTGGGGTGTAGCCGTGGCGGGTGTAGAGGATGTGGGCGTCTGTGGTGGTGTCGGTCCAGGAAGGCAGGTCGATGCGGTCGAGTCGGCTGCGGTGGTGGGTGAGCATCGCCGTCGCCCGCCCGGCACCTCGGACGTCGGGGTGTACGGCGAGGAACACCAGGTGGTAGTGCGGCTCGGTGGGTCGAGGCTCGGACAGCAGGGTGTCGAGCTGGTCGAAGCGGTGGGCGTGGGGGCCGGCGGCGTCGGTGAGCCTGCTGCGGTAGTTGGCCGGTGGTGGGATGGGCCGGTAGCGGTGGAACCCGACGGTGGCGGCGGTCAGGTCGTTGGTGACGTGGCTGTCGCCGTAGAACATGGCGTGCTCCACCCAGATCGCCAGGACATCGGTCAGAACCCGGCGCCGCACGGCCGGGTCGGGTACGAGCCACGCGGCGAGCGGGGTGGGATGCAGGGCAGTGGCGATCAGCGCGCCGACGGGATCTTTGTCTGCCCAGCGGGCGGCACGGATGCGCACGTCAGCGTCCATGGGTCGGCCTCCTTGTCCTTGAGTAGTTAGCGGTAGGCGGCGGTGGCGAGGTCACCGACGGCGGCGTCGACCGCGGCGGTGATGTCGCGTACCTGCCGGTGGTGCTGCTCGGCGATAGCCCGCAGCTGGCCGGTGAGAGCGGCGGTGTTCTCATCGAGGTAGAGGTGCTCGGTCAGGCCAAGGACGGCGACGAGGCCGGCGAGGGCGGCGGTGTGGTTGTCGGGTTGGTCCCGACCGGCGGCGAGGTAACGCAGCCGAGCCCGGGCGACGACCGCCCACTTGGTGTCAGTGGCGAGGTAGCGGTCGCGGCGGGCCAAGCCGCCAAGGCGGCGATGCGTGGTGTGGCGAAGGATGCCGCCGGCGTGCAGGCCGGCGCGGGTGCGTTCGTACAGGTCCTCGGCGAACCAGGTCAGCCATCCCCGCAGCGTCGGGGCGGGGTTGGCGTACCGGACAGAGGCGATGGCGGTGTCGGCGATCAAGTCGCCGACGGGCCGGTCCAGGTGCAACCACAGCCACTGGTGCCCGCCCGGGCGACCGTCGTCGAGGGCGATCCGCCCGGCGAGGAACAGGTCAGTCAGGACCGCGCCGGCCATGCCGAGAGCGAGGGCCTGGCGGTGGACGTGGGGTTGGCCGGTGTCATCGTTGTGGCTGAGCAGGAACAGCTCATCGCGCAGCGGCAGTCGGGGAATCGACGCGGTCATCGCCAGCTCCCTATCGCAGCCCGGCGGCGTGCTGCCTTAGCCGGGCGTGTACCCCGCCGTAGGCGGCGGTTGGGGCCGGGAGCAGCGTCTTGTCGACGGCGGCGAGGACCGTGTAATTCGGGTCGCACACGTTGCCGATCGGCGCCCTGCCGGCCTGCGACACGAGCTGGTAGGCGTCGAGTTCATCCAGACCCGTCAGCGCGCTCGTCCAGCCGACCAGATCGCGCTGGGCGATCCGGTAGGCGTCCTCTAGGGGGCGGGCGCAGCCGACCGACATGATCTCCCGGTCGGTCTCCAGCCGGGGCCACACAGAGCCCGCGCCTTTGATGACCTCGATGATCAGGGTGGTGGTCGTGGCGATCTCCACCCCGACCCCGCAGGCCTCACCCTCGCCCTGGCGGGCGTGGCCGTCGCCGAGGGCGAGCATCGCCCCGTGCACGTTCACCCCCAGGTACAGGGTGGCCCCGGCGCGCAGCTCCGGGCTGTCCAGGTTCCCGCCATGGGAGTCAGGGACGATCGTGGAGCGGGCCTCGAACCCGCCGGGCGCGACCCCGATCGTGCCGATCATCGGGTCCAGGGGCAGGTCGACGCTGTGGTCGCTGCCCGTGGCGCGGAAGCGGATCGTCCCGGCCTGCCGGTCGATGTCGTACACCCACACCCGCTCCTCCAGCGGCGGCTGCAGCGTAGCGGTGTGCGAGGTCGAAGTGAGTGCTCCGAAGTGCGGGAACGTCGACGAGACTCCCCAGTCCCGGGCGGGCTCGATGGCAACGAGGTGGATCGCGAGGGTGTCGCCGGGCTCAGCGTCCTCGATGAAGAACGGCCCCGACACCGGGTTCAGGTACGGCATCCGGCACACCCGCGACGGCAAATCCGCCGGCCCTCGCACGAGACCGCCGAAGCAGTCCTCCGTGAACACCCGCAGCACGTCGCCGGAGCGGACATGGGCCACCGGCATACGACCGCCAAAGGTATAGGCCAACTCATCGCGAGCCGGACGGTAAGTGATCGTTTCCATGCCGGTCACACCCGCTCCACGTCACGCGCCGGTGCCTGCGCGGGTGCCAGACCCGACAACGCGGGCCGGCGGCCGGACAGGTACAGGCCGGCGAGAACGACCATGCCGAGGGCGAGCCAGGCCAGGCCGAGGCGCTGCGCGGCGATATTGGCGTTGACCACCACGTAGACGAGGATCGCGAACCCGATACCGGGCATCACCAGGTGCGCCCACCAATTGCCGCTGCGTCGGCGGATGAGGTGGTGCACGACCACGGAGACGTGCAGGACCAGGAACGCGACCATCGCCCCGAAGTTGATCAGCGACGACAACAGGGTGATCCCGTCCGCCCGGGTCGCCAGGTACAGGCCCAGGGCGAGGGACACGAACCCGGTTAGCAGGGTCGCGTTGATCGGCACGTTGCGGCGGATCGACACCTTCGCCAGGAACGCGGGCAGTTGCCGGTCGCGGGCCATCGCGTACAGCAGCCGCGAGGTGGCGACCTGCGCGACCATCGAGTTCGGCAACCCCCACGCGATCGCCGTCGCGACGGCGCACAAGGTGGCCAGCCATCCTCCGCCGGCTACCGCGGCGGCGTCGTAGAAGGCGGTGCCGTTCGGATCCCCGTCGCTGAGCAGCGAGGCCGGCTCCGGGACGAGCATCGCGGCCAGCCACGTCTGGGCGATGAACAGCACGCCGGCCAGGATGAGGACGGCGGCCATCGCGCGGCCGATTTGCCTGGAGCCGCCCTTGGTCTCCTCGGCCAGCATGCTGATGCCGTCGAAGCCGAGGAAGGACAGCACCGCGATCGACACCGCCCCCGCGACGAGGGACCACGTGAAGGTGTCGGCGTTGTAGAACGCCTCCCAGCTGAACCGGCCCTTCCCGGTCGCGAGGGCCCAGCCGGCGACGGCCAGGAAGATCGCTAAGACGATCAGTTCACCGATCAGCATCACCCGGGTCACCACAGCGGTCATCCGGATGCCGACCGAGTTGACGATCGTGTTGACCGCGACGAACCCCAGCAGCCAAAGCCACACAGGCGCCGCGGGCACCGTGGCGTGCATCGCTACCGATGCCACCAGGTAGAGCAGTCCCGGAACCAGCACGTAGTCGAGGAGGATCACCCAGCCAGCGAGGAAGCCGACCGGCGCGCTGATGCCCCGGCCCGCGTAGTTGTAGACACTGCCCGACATCGGGAACGCCTTGACCATCTGCGCGTAGGAGAACGCGGTAAAGACCAACGCCACCACGCCGATGGCGTACGCGAGAGCCACCATCCCACCGGAGCCGGCATAGACGCTGCCGAAGATCGCCATCGGCGCGATCGGCACCATGTACACCAGCCCGTACGCGACCAGGTCCCGGAACCGAAGCCTCCGGGCTAACTCCTGGCGGTAGCCGTAGCGCGTCAATTCATCTTGTAGCTGCATTGCACCCTTCCGAAGAGTTCGTGTCGGCCGCAGCGAAACATCCAATGTTGGGCCGCGTGTGAATTGCTTCACGCTCCGAATGGTCGCTCGATTCGAATGGCGCGGTCGATACCGGAAATGCGGACAAAGGATGTTGTCCGCATCGAATTTGTTGCTCCCGAACTTGAGCGGCCCGGCGACAGTTCGAGCCGTACCGTCTAGCGGCAGAGGTGAAGTGCTTGCGCGTAGAGTCGGCCGTGTCTGGGGAGCACTCGCGCAGGCTCGGCGGCACGGCAACTTCTGCCGTGCCGTTGCCGGTGCCCCCGGCGGCCGGTCGACGAGGGTTCGCTGTCGTCCGGTCGCGCACGGAGGTCGTTCGAGGAGGAGCCGTGAGGCTGGCGGACAGGATCGCTGAGGTCTCGACGGAGGACGCGGTTCGCGCCTCCGTGAGCTACGACCAGCTGCGTTCCGGGGATGGCGCGCTGTACTGGTTGGAGACCCGCCCCGAAGTCGGCGGGGTCGCGACGGTGACATGTTGGCGGCCCGGCGAGGGTGCGCGAGACGTCAGTCCGGAGGGCTTCGACGTCACCAGCGGCGTTCACGCGTACGGAGGCGGGGCGTTCGCTGTCATTGACGGGACGTTGTGGTGCGTCGGCGGAGACGGCCTTTACCGGAGCCGTCTTCACGACGATCAACTCGAGTTGGTCAGTCTGGGATCCTTCGGCGACCTGACGATTGGCGACGGCGAGTTACTGGCTGTGCGGGAGTCAGAGCATGGTGACGACCTCATCGCGGTGTCGCTCACAGGCGTCCCGGACATACGGGCTCTCGCAACATGCCGGGGATTTCTCGGCGCACCGCGGCCGGGTTCAGGCATGTTGGCCTGGACCACTTGGAGCGAGCCCGACATGCCTTGGGATAGGTGTGAGATATGGGTCGCCTCCTACTCGCCGCGTGGCCAGGTCGGGAACCCGGTAATGCTCGCCGGCGGTTCGGAAGAGTCGGCGGTGGAGCCTAGGTGGGGTCCCGACGGGGCGTTGTACTTCGTGTCAGACCGCAGTGGCTGGTGGAACCTTTACCGGTGGGACGGCCACCAGGTGAAGCGGGTGGCACCGATCGCGGGTGAGTGCGCCGCAGAGCCGTGGGAGCTGGGCTACGCGTCGTACGACTTCCTTGACGACGGCCGGATCGTCGTGGCGGTGCAGGACGGGCCGCGGCACCGCCTCGTCGTCATCGACCCTGACGGCACTGTTCGCCCGGTCGACCTTCCATATACGTCCATCAAGCCCTATCTGGCCGTTCAAGGAACGACGGTGGCATTGATCGGGGCGTCGCCGACTGCGGCCCCACAGGTCGCGCTCGTGCACCTCGCGGCCGCCGATCCTCAGGTGGAGGTGCTTGCCCGGTCGGAGCACGCCAAACTCGACGGGGCGCAAGTATCGACGCCGACGGAACTGCGGGTTCATGTCGCGGGTGATCGAGAGGTAATTGCCTTGGTGTATCCGCCAACGGCCTCGGCGGCGGACTGGCGGGCACCGGTGATCGTGAGGGCGCATCCTGGGCCGACCGCCTCGTGCCTCCTGCGCTTGGACTGGCAGGCGCAGTTCTTCACCAGTCGGGGGTTCGCCGTCGTGGACGTCGACTATCTCGGCAGCACCGGGTACGGCCGGGTCTTCCGGGAAGCGCTGTACGGCCGGTGGGGCCTCGACGACGTTGATGACTGCGCGGCGGTGGCGGACCACCTGCTCGCAACAGGACGAGCCGTACCGGGTCAAGTCTTCATTCGCGGAGCCAGCGCCGGCGGATACACAGCCCTGCACGCCGTGGCGCAGAGCGGTCCGTTCGCTGCCGCCACGGCCGTGTCAGCGATCGTGGATCCCGACCGTTGGGCGGAAACCGTGCCCCGCTTCCAGCGCGCGCACGCCAGACGGCTGCGAGGCGGTGCCGGGCGGGTCAACGCCGCAACCGTTCAGCGGCCGGTGCTGCTCGTCCACGGCACCGCCGATGACGTGGCGGTGGTCGAGGATGTGCGGGAACTCGCCGATCAGCTGACAGCTCACAGCGTGCCCCACGACATGCTGCTTCTTCCCGACGTCGGCCACTACGTCGCGACCTCCACCCAGGCGGGCACGGCGCTGGAAGCGGAACTCGCGCACTACCGTTTCGTGATGACGGCTGCGGCTGCCGATTAAGGGAACTACACCGCAGCCAGCGGTAGTTGAGAACGCACGTACTCGCCGAACTCACGGACCTCCGGCTCACACCGGTAGGGCTCAAGATCGGCTTGCACTTGAACGATGCGCTCTAAACAGCGGTGCGAGGTGGTCCGCGCGGCATGATCCACCGCCATTCGGCCGGCGGCGCAGGCTTCGTCGATGCGGCCAGCGGCAGCCAACGATGAGGCCAGGAGCGCGGTGTCGATGGCCAGTCGGCGGACATGTGTGGGACTCAGCGCGGCAAGGGCATCGCCCAGGTGCCGTTGGGTCTGCTGCGGCCGGCCCAGATCATGGAAACAGTGGGCAAGCTCGTCGGCGAGATAGGCCGGATCGAAGTACTGGATCCACAGCGGCTCGTCCTCGGTCCTGCTGCTGCGATTCAGTCGCCTCTCTGCGATGTCGAGGTGGACCATGCAGTCGCTTTCGCGTCCGAGGCGGGCGTACGTCCGCGCCACCACGGCGTGTAGCGCGGCTTCCACGGCGGGCGTCGCCTGATTCTCACTACCCCTCACCGCCGTGAGCGCCATCCGCAGCGCCGGCTCGGGATGGCCGCAGTGCAGCGCCAGGTGGCCGATGTTCACGGCGAGCAGGTAGCTGCCGTAGAGGCAGTCGTCGGCGGCCTGCGTCAGCCGCAGAGCGCGCAAGTAGCGGCGCTGAGCGAGACCGTGGGCTCCGGTGTCGACTGCCTGATACCCGCACAGTTCGAAGAAGCCCGCCGCCAGCCTGTACAGGCGCCTACCGATCGCTTCAGAGGCGGGGCTATTCGCCAGCAGGCGGTTCAGTTCCCCTTCGACATACCGCTGCACCTGGGCATGGACTCGTCCGGCACCGTGGGTGTGGTCCAGCTGCCGGAACATCGCCAGAGCGGTCTCAGCGGAGCTGAGGTCCTCCTCGCGAACCTGATCAGGTGAGCCGGGCCGGCCGGCCGCAGACAGTCGGGGGCCGGCGGCAGCGTTCAGCCAGTCCAGAGCGGCGCGATCGAGGACACCTGGCTGGAACGGAACCCGGACGACCATGTCGGCCAACCCCGAGTTCTCCGCCGGCTGAGTGGAGAGCAGGGTGATGGTGCCCGTCGGCGCCGTCGCTAGCTTGGCCGCGTTGACCCGATTCTTCTCGAGCAGCGGTAGCAGGCGCATCAAGGCACCACCGGTCGTCAACGCCTTGTCGCATGCCTCGACGAACTCCCGCGAGGGGAACCGGTCCGCCGTCTCGACTCGACGCACCAGGTCGGCACTGAATCGGATCATGGCACCCAGCCGCGCCTGCGAGAAACCGGCGTGCTCCCGTAACCGACGCAGCTCGGCACCGAAGAAGTGGCGCTCAGACATGGACGGTTGAAGCGCCCGCGGAGTCTGGCCCATGACACCGCCTTTCAGGCCGCCCACTTCCGGATGGCATTGAGCAGCGTGGACATCGCGCACCTAGGGTCACTCAGCGTTCAGCGCGGCGCAACCAGGAACGACGAAATGGTGTCGATCCGAACCCGCTCATGGGGCGAGCGCCATGCGGACAACCACTCCGTCCGCATGCTCGGTGTTCACGACTGCCGCTCGAAGGGTGAGGGTGTGGAGGACGGGGTGCCGACCACTCGTCAATCCGCTTCGGATCTTGAGGAACCCTCGGAGGTGGTAATGGAGCACGAGACGAGACCATCCTCCGTGGTCTTGACGGGTGCTGGGATCGGGACAGAGCCCGCAGCTCGGGCATCAGGCGATGAGCCCAGTGCAACGCCCCTCCTCATGGGTCACTTGGCTCTTCATGACGTTCGGTAACCAAACCTAGACTCAAGGTCGTTTGCCTAGCGGGTCGGCGGGCGCTGCTCAGCAGCGCATGCAGTTCCGTTAATACCTGTGGGCCTACGAGCTTCTGAAGTCAACGAATGAAGAGGGGTTCTCCCATGCCGGAGCGGGTCACCAAGGAAAAGGTTCTCTGCTACGTCGTACGTGACGGTCAACTGCTGGTCTTCCGGCACACCGATTACAGCTACGAGGAAGTCGGCATCCAGGTTCCGGCCGGCAGCATCCGCGCCGGCGAGACGCCGGAGGCGGCGGCGCTGCGCGAGGCCGGCGAGGAAACCGGCCTGAAGGACTTCAAAGTCGTGCGGAAGCTCGGCGAGACCGAGTACGACATCAGCCCGTACCGGTTCGAGCTCCAGCACCGCCACGTCTTCCACCTGGAACTGACCGAGCCGACGTCCGAGCGGTGGATGAGCCAGGAGGACCACGACGGGGAGCAAGAACCAACGCACTTCGAATGCTTCTGGATTCCGCTGGAGGCCGCCCACATCCTCCAGTCCGGCCAGGGCGCCCTGCTGGGACGCCTGTACGACTGATCCCCGCCCGGTCACGGCCACGGCCACCCCTGGGAGGCAGCCGATGTACGGCACCACCGATCAGCACGACCCGATGGCCCATCTGTACCGCGGCCTCGACGTCGAAGACGCCGACAGTGCCGTATCGGTGATCTTGAAGCTACGAGGTGAAACCTGCGACATCGACTGCCTGTACTGCTACGAGAAACGCAAGGAGGCCCCGGGGGGAGCCCGGATCGACGTAGGTCAAGTGCGTCGTCTCACCGAGCTCTTCTCGGGGCGTCCGCTCGCCGTGGAACTGCATGGCGGCGAGCCGCTGACGGCCGGACGCGACCATGTCGCCGAGGTCCTGCGCGAACTGGCATCCCAGCCCAGCGTCGTGCGGGTATCGATGCAAACCAACGGCATGTTGCTCGATGAGCAGTGGCTGGATCTGTTTGACGCCCTGTACCCGCGCCTCCAGATCGGCATCTCCCTCGACGGGGACGCGGCGGGCAACGCCTGGCGGGTTGGATACGACGGCCAGCCAGTCTACCCGCGCGTGGCCAACGCCCTGCGGCTACTGGCCGAGCGCGGCCGGAAGGTGGGCGTGATCGCCGCGGTCACGCCGACCGTGCTCGGCCGTGCCGAGGCCGTCCTGGACCACCTCGCCGGCTTCGAGGCGGTCAACGCCGTCAGCTTCGTACCCTGCTTCGATGCATCCGTCAAAGACACCACCGCTGCCCAAGGGGAGCGCCTTCCCGCGAGCCGGATCCTTCAGCGCGCGGCTCTGCGCGGCTCACAAGGGCCCGGGTGGGCGACCACCCCGGACCAGTACGCCGAATTTGTACTCGCCGCCACCGTTCGCTGGATCGGCGCTGGCCACTTCGCCCGGCTGAAGCTAGAACCGTCCGTATCCACCATCCGACGGTTGCGCGGGCTGGATACCGGCTTCTGTCACTTCTCCAACCTGAAGTGCGACCACGTCTTCACGCTCTATCCGGACGGACGGCTCGGCAGTTGTGACGAACTGCCCTGGCCACAGGCCCAGCTCACCCTGTTGGACCAACCCTCCGGGCAGAAGGCGGTCGTCGCGGCTCAGCGGCGGCTGCCGCTGCTGAACCAGGGCAAGGCACTCATGGAGCGGTGCACCACCTGCGCATACCGGTCCACCTGCGGCGGCGGCTGTATGGCCACCCGTTGGCGTCAGGACCAGGCCGGTGACCAGGACGCCTACTGCGACTACCGGATGCGGATGATCGACGGCATCGCCGCACTCCTCGCCCAGCCCGCCCACCCGGCAGGGGCCTGGTGCCGCAAGGTGCGCTCGCACCCGCGTATGCCGAACAGCATGCGTGACGTCGCCTCATTCCTCGCCCACTGGGACCACCCCGAGGCGAACCGCCCACCTGTACGGCTGCGCACCAGCTCGCACGGCAACATCAACACCGTCGGCCTGCCCGGCGTGCACGAGGCCGATGACCTCGACCCGGCCCACCCCCAGTGGCGAGAGGCGATCGAGCCCGGCGTCCGCTCCCTGGTCGACGCCGTCACCCAGGACTGGCGCCTGATCACGTATGACAGCTGCCAGGGACATCTCTATCCAGGCCTTGATCTGCCGCCCGCCGAGCGCCGGGTCGGCATCCTGCCGCGTGACCGAACCGAGTACGCGCGAGCTGCTGCGGCCCTGTGCCGCGCGATCACCGCAGTGACCACCGACCTACCCGACGCAGTGCAGGTGGCCGTCGGGCGTGCGGAGCTGAGGTGCGAGACCACCGGACGTGCGAGCCCCGTACTCGACTTGGTGCTGCGCCGGGGCACCAGGCACGGCTGGCCGGCGTACTTCGATGCCGTTGACGCGGCCACCCGCGCCGTCACCGACGCGCTACGCGGCGAGCGGCCCACCGAGGACGGCTGCTATTGCCCAGCGCCTCAGAGCACTGCTTCGACCAGCGAGGAGGCGGCATGGGTAGCGTCACGGCCTCGCTGACGATCCATCAGTTGCTGGGGCGCATCGTGTACTTCCACGCCCTGTTCATCGAGCCCGCACTCCTTCCCAGCGCCGCGCGCCGGCCTGGCCCGGTGTGCTGCAACCATGGCCCGGACTCGGGCCGCAGCACCGTCAGTGAGTTATTGACGGACTCCGCCTGGGCGGCCCTCGTTGAGGTCGCAGCCACCCTCCCCGCCCATGATCATCCGTGCCCGATGGCCAACGGCGCGTGCTGTGCTACCTGCCGCGTTGTGGTCGCAGCCGCAGCGGTCGGAGCTGGATGGGCGCAGACCGAGCACCGCAGCTACCAGCGGGCTGAGCCTGCCGAAACGCTCCTGCGCTCCTGCCGGCTCATGGCGGCGGCACGGCTGGGGCGGGCCTTCGCCACACAGCACGTCGCTTGGTGCCCGGCGTTGGACCAGTTGGCGGTGTGGGAGCCGCTGCCCGGCGCGGAGGAGCTGCCGTTGACCGGCGAGCTGCTGGCCCTGTGGGCCAATCCGGCCGCTAACCCTCACCACCCTGTGGCCAGTTGGCTCAATCACTGCACCGGCCTGGACGACGTCCGCCGCGTGCTCGAGACGAGGAGGACCTACTCGTGATTCACATCGCCGAGACCGTCGCGGTCGGCAGCGTCGAGGGATTCGTCGACACCGAGGAGCGGGACCAGCTCGCAGCCGTGATGAACGACTTCCTCAGCGATGAGGCCCGGCTCCGCTTCGGCGCGAGGCGGGCCAACTCCATCCATGAGATCCCCGGTCGCTCCAAGGAGCAGGCCATGGCCGTCTACGAGCCGGCCGGACGGATCGAGGTCCCAAGGATCCCGGACAGAGCCGAGGCACTGCTTCAGCATGCCTTCGACCGCGCCCGCCCCGCTCTGTCCCGCGTCATGCCGTCGATCACCGCTTGTCGGCCGTGGACCTACGTCGAGTACGGCCCCGGCCAGCACATCACCGGCCACCTCGACGGCATCGCCCCCGACCCGTTTGCTTGGCCGCGACAGATCGCCGGCATCAGCGTCGTGATCCGTGAGGCCGAGGCCGGCGGCGCGTTCTACGTCGAAAGCACGTCCAGCGACCGCCTGTGGAACACCCGGCTGGAGCACGACGCCCGGGAACAGGGATACGCGGGCGGTATGTGGCTGGCCCACGACGGCGCCGACCACTCCGCTGACTGGTATGCGGCCATGCCCCGAACCCGATGGAGCGTGAGCCCCGCCCCCGGCACCGCCCTGCTCTACGGCTCCCAGCTCACCCACGGCACCAAACCGGTCTCTCTCGGCCGCGTCGCGAAGTTCATCAGCTGGCTGATCGCCGAGAAGAACTAGGAGCGAGGCATGCTGCTGGTCTTGGAAGGAATCGCTGGAGCCGGGAAGAGCACGCTACGCGACCGGATCCTGGCCAACGCCGCCTGCGAGAGCATCCGCCTCGGGCACATCGGCCAATTCTCCTGGCTGTCGCTGGAAGCGACCCGCTCCATCGTCAGCCTGCGGGCCGGCCGTCCAGCAGCAGACGGCGTGCGGGCGGTGGCCGCGGTCCGCCGCGACCTGGAACTCCATGCTCGCCATAACCTCGCTCCCGCGCTGTCCCTCGGCCCGGTCATCGCCGACCGGCTCACCTTGTCGACCGCCTGCCTGATCGCCCTGCTGCACGACCGTCCTGTCGCCCACTACGTTCAGCAGCTCGCCGAGGTCACGGCCGCGCGGGCGGACCTGATCGTCCTGCTCACCACCGAGCCCGAGCTGTGCCATGCCCGGCTGTCCGAGCGGCCCACAACGCGTCGCTTCGGGGAGGACCGCCCGACCGCCGCTCGGTATGCCGACCTGTACGAGCAGGCAGTCAACGCGTGGACCGAGGCAACCGGCCTGCCCGTGCTGCGCCGCCCGTGCACCACCAAGCCCGACCTCGACCGGCTGGCCGCCGCCTGCCTGGAGCGGCTACGCCAAACCGCACCGGATGCGGCGCGAACATGAGAAGGCAGCCCATGCACCTGCACCCGATGCACCCAGCCGCCTGGGTCCTTGACCAGCTTCGCTACGCCGGCTGGCACGTCCACGACCTCCTCTGCTTCACTCGCGCCAGCACGCTCGTGCTCGCCAGCCGCAACGGGACGCCTCCGGTGGTTCTCAAGGCCGGCTTCGGCAGCAACCACGTTCTGGCCGACCTCGACGAGGCCACCCGCAAGGCCGCCTACGGCTTCTACTGGTACGCGGAGATGACCGAGGCCGAAAGGGCCTTGACCCGTGAGGACTTCCGCCACGAGATCGCCGTAACCCACGCCGCCCAAGGCGCCGAGCACGTCGTGCCCCTGCTGGAGCAGGGCAGCACCGACCGGTTCGACTGGTACACCATGCCCCACTTCGTCGGCGGCAACTTCGGGCGGTACCTCACCACCGCCCTCAACCGAGACCAGGTGACGGCTGGGCTCAGTATCTTGGCCGACGTCGCCGAGGGTCTGCGCACCCTGCACGAACGCGGGATCGTGCACCGCGACGTCTACCAGGAGAACATCCTCATCCACGACGGCCACGGGCTGATCACCGACCTTGGCGCCGCGCGCCGGACAGAAACCTCGCGCGGCCCCGCCGCTCGGGGCCCGGAGGTGCATTGGCCGCCGGAGTACGCCACCTCCTACGACCGCGCCACCCCAGCGGCGGACACCTTCAGCCTCGGAGTCCTGACCTACCGCTACCTGTGCGCCGACATCCCCCGCTACGGCCCTTCCCTGCTGCACACCGCGCCCGCCGGACTCCGCCCGATCATCACCGCGGCGCTCGCCCAAGCACCCGAGGACCGGCCCGCCATGAGAGAGCTGCGCGACGCCCTGCGCCAGGCGGCCACTCCCGCCGCCACGCCGGCCCAGCGCAGCAGTTGACCCACCACCCATCGGAAGGAGACGCGGTGCCCACCGCCCGCTCGCCGCCACAGGAATCGGCTCCAGAAGGTGCACGACCTAAACCCCTTTTCGGAAAGGACGAGCGCACTCATGGACAACGACCGGATCAGCGACTTCCTCGCCGCCGTGGACGACCTTCGCGGCGACGACGAGACCGTCCGCAGCACCCGTCACACCTCCAGCGTCTCCGCCGAGGGCTGGCCGACCGCTGAGGCCCCGGCGAGCACCGCGGCACCCGAGGGCACCGACGTCTGAACGCCCCGCATCACACCGACGGCGCGCCGTCGGTGAGTACCTCCTGGGGCCGGACCCTCACGGGGCCGGCCCCAGCCCCAGCCCGTCGGAAGGACCCACCCCGTGGAAGCGCCCGCCATTTCCTTCTCGTTCGCCCCCATTCAGGCCTACCACCGCGACCGCACTCGCCGGATACGCGCCGCCCTCAAGCCCGCCGCCCGGCCGACCGTCAACATCCCCGACTCTTCGGGGTCGGACGCCGCCGACTACTGCTTGGCCCACCACGTCCTCGAAGGTGCCGAGGCCGCCGCCCGCTCCCGCGAGACCGCCACCTTCAACTGGTACGGCGCCCACCCGGACGCGAACGCCTCAGCGCTATCGACCCCCACCTCCGTCGGTCCGCGCATCGTCCTCGCCCCCGAACTGGACCGCCTGCCCCGCTCGACGATCTCCGATACCCCCTACTACGTACTGAACTCGGACACCACCGCCGCCCCGCCGGACCTACGGGAACTGGCCGCCGCCGCATACGCCAACGGCGCGAAGACCGGTTTCGCCGACCTTCTCGCCGGCCACGCAGTCGTCGTCTGCCTGCTGCGCCACAAGAAGCTCGGCGACACCCTCGACAGCTGGACCCTCAGCCGGCTGCCCGGCACCATCTTCTGCGACCACATCAACGAGCCCGTCGTCCTGGCTCGCGACTTGATTCACGAGGCGGGCCACAACTGGCTCAACGACGCCCTTGGCGCCACCGCCTGCGAGATCAGCGACGAAGTCAGGTTCTACTCCCCCTGGAAGGAGACGAGCAGGCCCGCCTTCGGCTTCCTGCACGCCTGCTTCGCCTTCCCCCTCACCATGATCTACGCCGCTCGTGTCCTGCCCGAAACAAGCGGCGACCTGTACCGATTCCTGACCGCTTACTTGGGCCAGCAGCGCGGACTGCTTGCCACCACCGCCGCCGACCACGACCGAGCACTTGCCCTGATCACCAACCCCACATTGCGGGAACGCCTGCGCTCTGTCCACCGCGAAGCCCTCAGCCTGTGAACTCCACCGACACCTCGGTCCCCGCTGCCGAGACCGCCCTCGCGGTCCGGCTGGGCGAGCCCGGCGTCATCCTGCGCGTCAGCCAGGCCGGCCATCCGACGGCGCAGGCGCACACCGGATTGGCCAGTCTCGAACTCGCCGCGCCCATCGGGGAGAACACCGCCTTCAACATCGGCTCCGTCGCCAAACAGATCACCGCGTACCTGTGCATCCGCGCCGCCCGCGACCGCCTCCTCACCCTTGACCGGCCCGTCGGCGACATCCTGCCCCGCTTCCGCATCCCCGGTGTCACCGTCGGCGACCTCATGCAGCACCGCGGCGGCATCCGGGACGCCGAGTCCCTGCTGTCCCTGGCCGGCTTCCGCGAACTCGACCACTACACCGCCGACGACCTGCTGCAACTCGCCTACCGTCAGCAGCACCGCGCCGTCGAGCCGAGCCGCTTCCTCTACAGCAACACCGGTTACCTCCTCCTCGCTGAAGCGCTCACGCACGCATACGGCGCCGGACTTCACGAGATCGCCAGCCAGCAGGTCTTCATCCCGCTCGGCATGGCCTCGGCCCGCTTCAAGGCCGATCCACGAGAGGTGATCCCCGGTGCCGCCGCCAGCTACCAGGCCGTCGCCGGCGGATGGCAGCACCAGCAGCGCCCGGTCACCCTGCCCGGCCCCGGCTCCCTGTGGTGCGCCGCCGCGGACCTGGACCGCTGGCTCGCCCACCTCAGGCACGAATGGCACCCCTCGGTCGACGACGCGCTCCCGTTCGAACAGCACCTCAGCTACCAGCCCAGCGATCACGCGCCGTTCAAATACGGCGCTGGGCTGTACGCCGATCCGCGCCCCGGCCGCACCGCCGTCTTCCACTACGGCCACGAACAGGGGTTCTCCGCCGCCGCCCACCTCACCAACTCAGGGCTCCGCGCTATCTGCCTGTCAAACCACGCCGGAATCGCCGCCGACCAGGTACTCGCCGCGGCCCTCGCCGACCCCACCCTTGAATCCGGCGCTGATCCGGGCGAACTGCTGTCTCGCGCGTTGGCAAGCCTTCCTGCGCCCAAGACCACCACCTCCACGGGCAGCGCCGACACCGAACCGGCTCACACGTCGCTCGGAACCTTTGTCTGCGACGAGGTTCCTGGCGCCGTACGCCTGACCCGCAGTGCGGGCTCGCTGTACTTGTGGCGTCGGGGAACCCTCGACCGACTCACCTGCACCGGGTCCACGTACGTTGCGGACGGCTACACACTCACACTCGACACCTCTTCGACGGCGAATGAGGTTATGTCGACGCCGAACGGCTTCGTTCTTGATCTCGACCGCGCACCGGGCCTGCACTATCAACGACGGTCCGACTGACCCACGGCCACCCACCACAACGCCAGCTGGGGATGGGTCGAACTGCGGTTACAGGTTGTGACTATTTTCGCCACCAGGTGGCTCGTCCACGCATGCCGTGATGCCAGGTGTCCGCCTGGAGTCGGGCGTTGTCGATGGCCTGCTGGTCGCGCTCGGAGCGGTATTCGCGGTGGGGCTCGTGTGGGCTCCAGTCGCCGATAAAAGGCCGTAGGTCGCCGGGCTTGGGTTCGATGTCGAAGCCGATCCCGGCAAGAGCTCGATCTCCTTGAGTGGGGTCGAGACGGTCGGCGGCGTCTCGCGCCCACTCAATCCAACGGTTGCGGTTCTCCGACTCGGCCGGTTCTTCGGGCGCGGCCTGTCCGAGGGCGTCACAGAAGGCGCGGATCTCGTTGGCGGAGATCCAGGAATCGTAGGCCCGCCGGAACGCCTTCTTACGCAGGAGCTCTGCGGCCTGAGGGCGGGCCTCATCGATGGCGGCCTGCCAGCGGCGACGCTCTTCCGCCCGCTTCCTTTCTTGCTCGGCGACGTATTCGTCATGGGCTCGCTGGGCGGCCAGTTTCGCTTCCTCGTCGGCGGCGATGCCGGCTTCGACGTCCCGGATGATGCGGGGAAGGCGTTTCTCCAGGGTGGTGCGCTTGTCGTCGGTCCAGGTGTCCTTCTTATCCCAGCCGGTGCGGGCGATCTCCATTCGCAGCCGGCCGGAGGCGACCCGGTCGGTCTTGGGAAGCACCATCCACCGGTTACGCCGCAACTGTCGGGCCTCATCCTCGGTGGGGACGTGGGGGATGTCGTCGTACTCCTCGATCAGCCTGACCTTGCGACGGGTCTTGTCGACTTGAAGGTAGACCGACGGGGTCTTGGTTTTGGTGTTCACCCCGACCCGATGGCCTCGTCGTCGGGCTTCGGCTGCGAGGCCGCGGATCAGGTCCAGCGCCCGGGGGACGGATGCTTTCGTGACTTCCAGCCCGGCGGGATTCGTTGCCAAGGCGGCAAACACGAGGTCAGGGTCGGTGGTAACGCGGCGGGTGTTGAGTCGGATCCGGTTCCAGTCCGTCTCGTCCGGGTCGTCGTCGTTGGACAGGCGGATGATGAGGTCTCCGGCGGCGCGGCCGGTGTGCTTGAGGTGGAACCCAGCGGGTACGAGGCCGTGCTGCTTGGCGGCGTGGATGACCCGCCGATACCGGGCGCGTTCCTCAATGTCGGGGCTGTCGACTCGCAAAGTCCCGTCCTCGGCTTGAAGGCGTTCGACGAGTTGCCTGGCCTGTTCGATCGTCGCGGCGGTTGTGGACCGCGTCGAGCCGGCCGCCGTGGTCGTCTCGCCGGCTCGCGGCTGGGTCGGGGCTGGTTTACCTTGCGTGGCGGTGACGGTGGTCCGGGCGCGCTGGCGGGGTGCCGCCCTCCCGGCCGAGAGGCGGTCCGGGTGGTCGGGGTGGATGCCGTTGTCGAGGTAGAAGCGGCCGGCGTCGGTGATCTGGGCCCGCCACACGCCGCCTCGGCGGCTGACGTCAACGAGCCGACGGGCCTGCAACGCCCGGGCCGAGAGACGCTGGTCAACCCCGTCGGGGCCACTCAGGTCGTCCCCGTCACCGATCCGCCGCAGCAACAGTAGTTGGTGTTCCTTCAGCGGATCCCATTTCTGCACGCTCTCGACCTTCGACGGCCACGAGCTGATCCGCAAGCAGCGACACTCGTCTTCGCCTGACGCAGGTGGAGTCAGACGCGCATGGCGACATCGGGCCGGCGGGTGAACCCCGGCGCAGACAAATCCACCCACCCTCGCGGCGCCGCTACACCGGTTCCATCTGACCTCCACAAATGCCCCTTCCTCACCTTGGAGTACACCCTGTTCACGCATCGATGTTCACCGCCGCCGCTGGCGGCTACCGCACCATCAACGTCTCCCGCTGACAGAGTCGGGCTTGACCTCCCGTTGCGGGTCCGGCCGACTCTCCCACTTGGCGTCCCGCTTCAACAGGACCCCCGAACGGACCCTTCGGTTCGGCTCACAGCCCAGGTCAGGGCCACTGTCAGCAAAGTCTGTCGTGATGCGACAGACCCTCCGACTGGGTCTCTCCCCCCTGGGATGGTGATGACGCATGCCTGATCAGCTGCTTCGTGTGCAGTCCCAGCTCACCGGCCGCGACCTCGTCCTGCTCGGTTGGCTGGCCGATCACGGTGTTCTCACCTCCTTCCAGATCGCCAATGCCCTTTTCCCCTCGGTCGATTACGCCCAGGAACGCCTGCGGGCCCTGATGCAGAAGTTGGGGGTAGTGGACCGGTTCCGGCCGCAGAAGCCCGACGGCGGCTCCTACCCCTACCACTACGTGCTGGCGCAACTCGGCGTCGAGGTCGTCGCCGCGCAGCGCGGCGACGACCTGCCGCGCAGGGACCAGGCCCGGCGGAAGCGTTGGCACCTGACGAGGCGGGCGAACCTGCCGCATCTGCTCGGGGTCAACGGCTTCTTCACCGCCCTGGCCGGTCACGCCCGCACCCATCCCGGCAGCGAGTTAACGCGCTGGTGGCCGGCTGGACGTTGCCAGCAGACGGGGGCCTTCGCCGAGCCCGACGACGATGTCGCGGCCCGCGCTTATACGCCGAGGTCGCGGCCGGATGGGCACGGCATCTGGGTCGAAGGCGACCGCAGGGTGCCGTTCTTCCTGGAGTACGACCTCGGCACCGAACGGCCGCTTTCCCGACTGGTCGACAAGATCGACGGCTACCGGGAACTCGCGCACGCCACCGGCCGGATCTGGCCGGTGTTGTTCTGGCTGCACTCCCCGGAGCGGGAGCGGCACCTGCATCAGGAACTCGCCGCCGCCGGGACCATTTACCCGGTGGCTACCGCCGTGCACGCCGAGGTCACTGGCGTCACCCCGGCCGAGGCGATGTGGTGGCTGCATCGCTACCACGGGGCGTCGATGCGTTTGGCCAACCTCCCTGTCGGAGGCAGCCGCAGCGAACAGGCCGGCTGACCCACAGCGCGGACCCATCCCCGGTGACCGGACACGCGCCCACACAGGCGGCGACAAGGGCCATCCCGCCGTTGACCAGGCGGCTCCGCGGCGCGCGTGCGAGCGGTAACTGTCCGCGCCTTTCTCCCGTCGAGGAAGGGCGGACGGTACCTCTGCTCTCGCCACGACAGCAAGCCTTCGAAACTGTCAGCCGCTCTCCGACCCCTGCGTGAGTTGTCGTGAGTCGCTGACAGTCCGAATCGTCTGCCGGTGACAGCGCTGCGAGCTATCGTCCGCGCCCCTCACGCCAGGCAGCCGTGACCGCCGCAGCGGGCTCTTCCGCATCAATCGGATCATCGCGCGCATTCGCGCAGGAAAGGAAACCGCATGAACGAAGGACTCCGACCCCAGCAGCGACACACGCTTTTCGGAGGACCGTGGCCACCGCGCCCCATGACGACGAAAATGCCGTCCGGAGCTATCCTGACGACCCGCATTCCCGTACCGCCACCAATAACGGCGGTGCGAAAACCACCTCGACCGGCGGAAAGGAAACGACGATTCCGATGCGTATCGCACGCGTCGACACCATTCCCATGACTGCCGAAGACCTCGACAACGCCGCCGAAGCCCTCGCCGTCCTACTCAACCAGTTCTGGCGCGAACACCCCGACCTCGCCGCCTGAAACCCTCGCCCGACACCGGGCGGCCCACCCGCGCGTGGGCCGCCCGTCGGCCGAGCCACCCCAACCCCGCACGGAGGAACCACCCTCATGTCAGGCAAGCCCACCCCCACCAGCGCACCGAAGCGACGCGGCCGACGCGCCCCCACGAGCACCCAGCCCGACACGTCGACCGGCCCGTGCCGGGTGTGCATCTACATCCGGCGCTCCACCGACGACGAGCACCAGCCCTTCAGCCTGCTCGCCCAACGCACCGCCCTGCGTAAGTACGTCGAGAGCCACCCCGACTGGGTCATCGTCTGCGAATTCGAAGATGACGCCTCCGGCGCCACCACCGACCGCCCCGGCTTGAAAAAGGCACTCGACGCCGCGAAAGCCGGCATGTTCGACGTCCTACTCGTTTACCGAGTAGACCGATTCAGTCGAAGCCTCGCTCACTTCATCGATCTCGCCGCCACCCTCGACGCCGCCAACGTGCGATTCGCCTCCGCCACCGAACCCGTCGACACCGGCGGTGCGATCGGTCGCATGATGCTGCAATTCCTCGCCGTGTTCGCCGAATTCGAACGCAACATGATCATCGACCGGGTGAAGAGTGGTATGACCGCGAAAGCCAGCAAAGGCCAATGGGCCGGCGGCAACCGCCCCTACGGCTACCTCGTCGAGCGCGACACCCAACGCCTGGTGCCCCACCCCGACGAGGCACCCATCCTGCGCGACATCTTTTACCTCTACACGCGCGACCGTCTCGGCACCCGCGCCATCGCCACAGAGTTGAACTCCCGCGGCGTCCCCAACCGCACCGGCAAAAAGTGGTCCGGACACACCATCAACCGGATCCTGGACAACCCCGCCTACGTCGGGGACATCGCCTACCGCGACATCCTCGTCCCCGACGCCCACGACGCACTTATCGACCGAGACACCTTCCGACGAGCCCAGGACATCGCCAACGCCCGAGGCGACGTCCAAACCCAGCGGGCCATGTCCGACTCGGACTACTACCTCACCGGCCTGTTGACATGTCCGCAGTGCGGACAGCGCTACATCGGCACATCCGCCAAAGGCCGGACCCGCCGCTACCGCTACTACACCTGCTTCACCCGCACCCGCTACGGCAAACACGCCACCTGCACCGCACCCCGGCTCCCCGCCGACGACCTCGACCACATGATCCTGCGGGCCCTACTCGACTTCTACACCACCGCCGAACCCGTCCTCGCCGCCATGATCGGACGCGCCCACACCCAACACGACACCACCAACGACGACCGGCGGGCCGAACTCACCGCCATCGCCCACCAGATCACCAGCACCGAGAACGCGATCGACCGGTATCACGCGGCGTTCGAGAACGGCACCATGGACGACGCCACCGCCGGACCACGCATCCGCGAACTCCGCCAGCGACTGGCCCAACTCCAGGCCCGGCACACCGAACTCGACGCCGGCCTGACCGCCCAGCCCGAGCCCCCGCCGCCCGGCACCGTCGCCCGCATCCGCGACCACCTCAGCGCCATCATGACCAGCGGCACCGCCACCGAACGCAAAGCCGCCATCGAAACGCTCATCGCCGAAGTCCAACTCACCGACCAGGGAGTCGTCCCCGTGTTCAAGATCCCCACCGACACGACAATGCCCCCGCCCGGAACGGACGAGGGCACTTCAGGAGTACCACCGGTTCGCACAATGGTGCGGTCGGTGGGCCGCCAGGGACTCGAACCCTGAACCTATGGATTAAAAGTCCACAGCTCTGCCATTGAGCTAGCGGCCCGCGCGCTCAGGTTACCCGACCGTCTGCGCCCCGGCTGATGTCCGCCCCCGGTCTACAGGAGCGATGCTGATCTACACCCGCGGCGGATGCTGCTGCCCGGGCTCGATACCGTCAGTACGTCAGCGGTTGGCTGGTCACAGGAACTCGCTGCGGTAGGTCGAGGCCAGTTCGGCACCGCGGCGGCGGCGTTCGGCGAGTTCGTCAGGTGTGAGCTGCGGCGGCGGTGCGTCCTTGCCCGCGACGACGTCGCCGATGCGGGTGAAGTACTCGTCCTGCCCGGCCGGGGTGCACATACAGAGCATGTGGGCCGGCGCGCCTGAGGTGTTGCGGAAGTTGTGCGGTGCGTTGGCTGGGATGTTGATCGTGGAGCCGGCCCGCACGACGCGCTTCTCACCACGGAAGGTGAACTCGATCTCGCCCTCCAGGATCGTGAACATCTCCTCGAAGTCGTGCCGGTGCGGTGGCGGCCCGCCACCGTCGGGCACGCGCATGTCGATCAGGCAGTACGCGCCGTTGGTCTGCTCACCCGTGATCAACATTCCGTAGGTGTTGCCCACCAGGGAGATGTAGGTCGTGGCGGGATCGTCGGGGTTCGCCACGGTCAGCGAGCGAGTGGGATCGTCGTCGGGAATCATCGAAATCGTCTCCTGGAGTGTGTGGTCGGTTGGTTCGATTGGCCGGGCGACGCTGCGTCGCCCGAAGGCAACTCCACGGGGCCGCTCATTCGATCCTCGTGGAGAGCGCCGCCACCTCGCGTGCTTTCCGGTGGCTGGCCGAAACTGCTACAGCTGCGGCTCCTGCGCCTCGGCCACCTGCACGCACCGGCGCAGGGCAGCCGCCATGTAACGGCGCCACATGGGGGCGAAGGGACCGGCGAGGATAGGGCGCCGGCCGGGAAGCGGCTTGAATTCGTAGGTCCAGCGGATGAGGGTGCCGTTCCCGTCGGGGTTGAAGTTGAACTCGCCCCGCACCCCGGCCGCAAGGCGGGAGAGGACGTTCGTGAACCCGGTCAGCTGGTACGCGAAGATCGAACCCTCCGTGTACTCGGTCAACTGCTCGTTGGCCTGTGACCCGTCCTCGAACTGCGGGTTACGGGTGGGTCCGACGTGATCCCAGGCCTCCGTCTGGTTGGTTACGCCCGTGACGCCCGGGAACGGCCCGACCCTGTGGAAAACGCTCGGCAGGTCGATGGGCGCGATCACCCGGAACGCGGTGGCGGGCGCCACCCAGGTGCGTCGCTGGACCGTGACCGACACCGTGCGGTCGGTCGGGCTGATCAGCAGCGGTTTGGCCGGAGTGCCTGACGGGCTCGTGCGGCTGTCGGTCATCGGGTCCGTCCTCGGGTGAATGGTTGGGCAGGCGAGTCAGGCCGTGGGCGCGAGGATGACGGTCTTGCCCGGCAGTTCGCCCGCGCCGGCCCGGGCGTGGAGTGCGGGCAGGTCGGCCAGCGCCACCCGCTCGGCAACCTCGACGCGCAACTCGCCGGTGCTGATCCGAGCGGCCAGGTCGGCGAGTTGGTCGGCGTCGCTGCGGACGAACAGGTCGACGCCACGCACATTGCGCGCCTCGTCGGAGGGGGCGGGCATCCAGACGGTGGTGTTGACCAGGGTGCCGCCGTCCCGGATCAGCGTGACCAGCGCGGCCAGCTGTTCGGGGGAGATGGGCGCGAGGTTGAGTACGAGGTCGACCGGCTCGGTCACCGCCGCTGTCACGTCGGTGGTGGTGTGGTCGATCACCTCGTCGGCGCCGGCAGCCTTGACCCGCTCGGCGCTGCGTGGGCTGGCCGTGGCGATCACGTGGGCCCCGACCTCCTTGGCCAGCTGCACCGCGTATCCGCCGACCGCGCCGCCGGCGCCGTTGATCAGCACCCGCTGACCGGCGGTCAGCTTGCCGTGGTCGAACAGCGCCTGCCACGCGGTCAGGCCCACCAGCGGGAACGCCGCCGCGTCGGCCAACGGGATGTTCCTGGGTGCCCCCGTCAAGATCTCTGCCGGCGCGAGCACATATTCCGCAGCCGCCCCGGTCCCCGTCATCGGCAGGAAGCCGACGACCTGGTCGCCGACGGCGACGTCGTCCACGCCGTCACCGAGCGCGTCGACCGTGCCGGCGACGTCGAGGCCTGGAGTGTGCGGCAGCTCCACCGGGATCGGGCCCTGCATGAAGCCCGCACGGATGTTGCCGTCGACGCCGTTGAACGACGTCGCGGCGACGCGGATCCGGACCTGCCCGGCTCCGGGGGTGGGCTGCTCGACGTCCTCGTAGCGGAGGACCTCAGGACCGCCGAACTCGTGGAAACGCACTGCCTTCATTGCTGAACCTGCCTCGGTGAGTGCCGTCGATGTGCTTCGAACGTCACTTACCTTCACAGGATCCGGCGCGGTTAGCCTGGGCCGGACTGGCCCACCTTGATGATGGTCGGTTCCCCCGCGACGCCGACGATCTCCGTGAGACGCGCCGCATCGGCCGAGCCGGGTGCCGCGGTGAGTATCAGCGCCGCCAGATCGTCGCCCGGGATGGCGAGCAGGCTGCCGACGAGCGTGACGGCGCCGGCGTCCGGATGAATGAACGCGGCGCTGCTCTCGTAGGCCGCCACCGGTCGTGGCGCGCGCCACAGGGTGTCGAACAGGCGGCTTCGGCTCCGCATCTCGTCCACCAGCGCGGCGAGCGACGCGTCGGCCGGGTAGCGCAACAGCGCGCTCTTCAGGCGGGCGGCCAGGATCGATTCGTGATCGGTCGCGTCATCCCGGGACTGCTTGAAGCCATTGAACGGATCGCAGAACGTACGCCACGCGATGTTCCACTCCCAGGGTTGCCCGGTGAGTTCCCAGTGCCCCAGGGCCAGGAACGCGCTGTTCACGGCAACGAGATTCATCGCCGCGTCGGAGACGAACATCGGAGTGTCGGTGAACCGCTCCAGCAGCCGCATCGCGCCCGGACCGACCTCGTTCGGCACCTGCCCGTCCGCCGCGGCGTACCCGGCCAGCGCGCAGAGCCGCTCGTACTCCGCCCGCCCGATCCGTAACGCACGGGCGATGGCGTTCACCACCCCGGCGGACGGGTGGCTGCGCCCCTGCTCCAACCGTCGTACGTAGTCCGCAGACATTCCCGCCAGCTCGCCGAGCTCCTCCCGTCGCAACCCCTGCACCCGGCGACGACCGATCGGCAGCCCGACAGCCGCAGGCGCCGTGCTCTCCCGCAACTGGCGCACCGCGGCACCGAACTCGTGGCGTTCCACAGCCCAATTGTGCCCGAGCAGCCCGGACAGCCCTCGGTCTTGATCGACTCGGGATTCCGGAAGTCGGGCGGTCCGGGGCGCTCGGATACCGCGACTTTCAGGAAGTCGAGTGGATCAAGCGGGTGCGCTGGTGGGTGGTTGAGCTGCTGCTGGGCGGGTACGGGGTCGGGCATGCGGATCGTGGTGGTGGGGGCGAGCGGCAACGTCGGTACGGCCTTGCTGCGGCGGCTGCGCCGGGAGCGGGGCGTGGAGTTGGCCGGGGTCGTTCGACGGTTGCCCGGCCCGGATGCCGGCGAGCCGTACGACCAGGTGGAGTGGCACTCCTGCGACATCGGCGCGCCGGACGCGGTCGGGCAGCTCGCCGAGGTGTTCGCGGGTGCGGACGCGGTGGTGCACCTGGCCTGGCAGATCCAGCCCAGCCACGACCAGCGGATACTGCGCCGGACGAACGTCGACGGCAGTCGGGCGGTGATCAACGCGGTGGTCCGGGCCGGTGTGCCGGCCCTGGTGTACGCCTCGTCGGTCGGCACCTACGCGCCCGGCCCGAAGGACCACCCGATCAGCGAGCAGTGGCCGGCCACAGGTGTGCCCGGATCGTCGTACAGCGAACACAAGGCGGAGGTGGAGGCCCTGCTGGACGGGGTCGAACAGGATCACCCGACGCTGCGGGTGGTACGGATGCGACCCGGGTTGATCTTCCAGCGGGCCGCCGGTGCGGAGATCACGCGTTACTTCCTCGGCCCGCTGGCGCCGGTGCGGCTGCTGCGCTTCGGCCGGATCCCGCTGGTGCCGACGAACCGCCGCTTGCGGATGCAGGCGGTGCACGCCGATGACGTGGCTGACGCGTACACCCGGGCGGTGTTGGGTGATGCGCGCGGCGCCTTCAACGTCGCCGCGGACCCGGTGCTCACTCCGGAGCTGGTGGCCCGGCACTTCCATGGTTGGACGGTGCCGGTCGCCGCGCCGGTGCTGCGGGCGGCGGCGGCGCTGACCTGGCGGGCGCGGCTGCAACCTGTCGACGCGGGCTGGGTGGAGCTGGGTCTGAACGCCCCGCTGATGTCCAGCGAGCGCGCGGAGACCGAGCTGGGCTGGCACCCCAAGATCAGCGCGCTGACGGCGCTCAGGGAACTCTTCGCCGGAATGGCCGACGGCGACCACACGACAAGCCCACCGATGTCCGGCGCACGGGACCTGCCCGGTCGCCCCGCCGCCCTCCTCCACGCCCGCCCCCCAGGCGAGGGAAACCCCTACTGACCCCAACCCCAACCCCAACCCCAACCCCACCGCGTTGATCAAGAGGTTTCGGTCAGAAAACACCGTCCCGATGACCGAAACCTCTTGATCACCCGAGGAGGGGGCGGGGCGGGGGCGGGGCGGGGCGGGGGCGGGGTTAGGAGAGCTTGGAGTTGGTCAGCGTGGGGTTGCGGGCACCCAGGAAGAAGATGCCGGGGAAGCCACGGGTCTCGAACTTGCCGCTGGGGTTGCGGCGCAGTGTCGAGTTTTCGATCCTCATCGTGCCGGTGCGGTTGTTGCTCACGAAGAAGACCGCGCCGCCGCCCTCGTTGGCCTTGTTGTTCTCGATGATCGTGCCGGCGATCCGTACGGTGAACTCGTTGCCGTCGCAGTAGATCGCGCCGCCGCTGCCGCCGCCGGGCGTGCCGGACTTGGCCGGGTTGGCGCCGCTGCCGATCGCCTCGTTGTGGCTGAGGATGCTGTTCAGCACCACCCAGGAGACGCCGATGCTGCTCAGCGCGCCTCCGTTGGAGCAGGAACCACCGTCGAAGGTGCTGCCCACCACGTACACCGGCTTGTTCTCGTACTGGCTCAGCACCCGGACGGCCGCGCCACCCAGGTCGGGCCCGGTGCGGTCGCAGCGGTTGCGGACGAAGCGCGAGTTGACCACCTTCAGCCGCCCACCGCGTACGAAGATCGCCCCACCGCCGCCGCCCTCGGCCTTCTCGCCCGTGGAGTTGCCGTCGGCGAAGGTGAGGTTCTGCACGGTGAGTTGCGGGTGATCCTGGTTCTGGCAGTGCGAGGTGGTGAAGCCCTGGGCCTCGTCGCAGGTGTTCATGTAGAGGATGCGGCGCCGCCCCTGGCCACTCAACGTGACAGTGCCGCCGCCGTCCAGCACGACCTTCGGCCCGTTGGCGTTGCGGACCTTCGCGGTGGCGGCCATCTTGATGGTCACCGGAGCCGGTCCGCAGTTGAACGTGATGACACCGCCGGCCGCGACGGCCTTCACGACCGCCGCGGAGGTGCAGCTCGCCGCGGTGCCGGCACCGATGGTCCGGGTCGGCTTCGAGGTGTCCACCGCCCGCGCCTCGGCCGGCACGGCGGCCTTGCCGTTCGGGTTGCCGGCCGCGAGCACCTTGGTGGCGGGCTTCGGGCTCGCGTTGGCCCCTGGGCCGCCGAGGCCGTCGCGGGCCCCCGGCGCTTCGCCCTGACCGCTCGCCGTCGGCAGGGCCGTCGGCGAGGCGGACGAGCCGGCCTCGAAGGTGGGGGCCGGGTCGTCGGGCGCGCAGGCGGGCAGGGTCGCGGTGGCGACACCGAGGACGAGGAGAGCGGCAAGCGACGTCATGCGCACCCCGTGATGCTAGGAGCCACGACGGCGTCGCGACGAATCCGCCGAGCCGGTTTAATGCGCCGCTAAGCCACGCCGGGCGCGGGCCGCGTCGGTCCGGCGTCCGCCCCGGCGATCAGGCGGGGTCAGGTGTGGGAGAGGGCGAAGGCGGTGAGGAAGCCGGCGACCGTGATCAGACCGACCAGTAGGTGCGCGTTCTCGAACGCCTCCGGGACCATGGTGTCGGTGATCATGGCGAGGATCGCCCCGGCGGCCAACGCCGTGATGCCAGCCAGCACCTCCGGCGGCGCGCCACCGAGCAGCGTGTTGCCGACCAACGCGGCGGCCCCACTGATCAGCGCGATCCCGGTCCAGAGCAGGAACACGTACCGTCGGGGGCGGCCGGCCTGGCGCATGCCGGCCGCGCTGGAAAGCCCCTCCGGAACGTTGCTGAGGAACACCGCCGCCACCGTGACCAGGCTGACCGCGCCGCCGCTGAGCAGGCTGGCGCCGATCACGACCGATTCCGGTACGCCGTCGAGGAGCGCGCCGACGGCCAGCGCCGACCCGGAGCCGGGCTGCTCGCTCTCGGAGGGCTGTTGGTCGCCGGACCGCTTCCGGTGCCGGGCGCCGTGCCGGGCCAGCGCCACGTTGGCGAGGGTGTAGACCACCGCGCCGACGGCAGCGCCGAGAACTGTGGGCAGCAGCCCGCCCTGTGCGTGCGCCTCGGCGATCAACTCGAATGACACGGCGGAGAGCAGCACCCCCGCGCCGAACGCCATGATCGACGCGATGACGCGCTGCGGCACCCGGGCGAACCAGCCGATCGCTGCCCCGACCAGCAGAGCCGACCCGGCCAGCAGCCCCCACCCACCCGCCTGTAACCACTCCGGCATTCGCGGGACGGTACCCATGGTCGCCGGAGCGACAAACCCGATTGTGAGGCGGGCTCAGAAGTCGGCGAAGAGGTACGGCACCCGCCGGGGGAAGAGGCCGCGCAGCTCCGTGGCGGCGTCCTCCGGCACCTCACCCAGACCGCGTAGCGGCAGCTCGGCCGGGTCCAGCACCCCGTACGCGAGGGCGGAGAGCCCGGCGGCGGTGAGCGTGGCGGTCGGGGCGTGGCCGGTGGTGTCGTCGACCAACTCCAGCACGCCGGTCGTGCCGTCGAGCAGGTGTTTGCCGGCCAACCAGCGGTCCCCGGTCAGCTCGATCCGCACCCGGCCCGGGCCGGCGGGCAGTCCGCGCAACGCGTCCAGCGACAGCAGGCGGGCCATCGGCGCGGACGATCCCGGCACGGCCGTGCGGGCCTCGACGTGTACGTCCAGGTCGGTCAGCCACAGCTCGGGCAACTCGTCGGGTGGAACCTGGACGGTGATCCGCTCGATCTGGTCGACGTGCCGGGCGAAGAACTGCAACAGCAGCGTCCGCGCGAGCGGGTCGGTGACCAGCAGTTCGTTGCCGTGCAGCGTGCCGCCGTGCTCGTCGATCCGGTACGTCACCGCGCCGGTGACCTGCCCGGCCACCCGGGCGGTGAGCAGCCAGTACTCGTCCCGGTCGCGCATGCCGACCGCCCGATGGTCGGGGAAGATCGCGAAGCCGTGTCGTTCCTGGAGGTTGCGCTCGGTGAACGCCCGCCATGCCGGATAGCCGGCGGCGATGCGTTCCCAGCTCACCTCGCCGGGCAGGTCCACCCGGAGCAGCGAGCCCAGGTTGGCAGGTGTGAAGGTGACCCGGCGGGGCTTGGGCAGCCCGACGTAGCCGAAGCGGGCGTAGAAGCTGGGCCGGAACGGGTAGAGCGCGCTGACCGGGTGCCCCTCGTCGCGCATCTCGTCGAGAAGTTGGTGCAGCAACGTCCGGACGTGCCCCTGCCGGCGGGCCAACGGATGGGTCGCGACCCCGGCGACACCTGCCATCGGCAGCACCACCCCGCGCAGGTTCTGTCGCATCGGAATGGCCGAGACGGCGGCCAACGTGGTGCCGTCCTCCTCGGCGATCAGCGTCCGATTGCCCTGGTTGTAGGGCAGGTAGTCGCGGAACTCGGCGGTCCGGGCGGCACTGAGCGGCGAGGACTCGAAGGCGTACGCGGCCAACGGGAAGCTGGTGGTGAGACGGTCGTCGTCGGTCACCCGGCGGATGGTCATTCGCCCATCTCAACCCGCCGCGCGGGTGGCAGCAACCGGATTGGCCCGATCCGCGACGCCGGCCGGCGGTCAGCCGACCGGCAGGTGCCGCAGGTGCCGGCGGCGGCGCAGTCGGACGCTGGCCACCGCGGCCACGCCCAGGGCCAGCAGGGCGGTGACGACGAGACCGTGCAGCAGGCCACGGGAGAGGTAGCCCTGGTCGGTGTTGTCGACCGTCCAGGTGGCGATCTCCCGGCTCGACCAGAACGGCGTCAGCCTCGCCCCGGACCCGGCCGGGTCGATCAGCATCTGCACCGTCACCACGGTGAGCAGCAGCAGCGTGCCCTCCAACTCGCGGGGCAGCAGCGCACCGATCAGCATCCCGAACGGCGCCGCCACCGCGACGGAACAGAGCAGCGCCGCCGCCAGGCCGCCGTACCGCAGATCCGCGCCGTCGGCCATCGGGAGCAGGAAGAACGGTACGGAGATGACCAGGCCCACCGTCCACAGGCCGAGCATCCGACCGAGGTAGAGGTGGTGTGGGCGGTAGCCGGCCAGCCGCAGCCTCGGCTCCAACTCCCGCGCCGCGGTCGTGGCGAACAGTGCGGCGGTGCTCACCGCCCAGCCGACGCCGAGCAGCAGCGAGCGAACCGACTGCCCGAGGTAGGCGTCCCGCCGGATCAGGTAGAAGGTCAACGGCATCAACAACAACAGCAGGAGTACGCCCCGACGCCGCAGCAGCTCACGCAGGGTCATCTCGGCGACGGTGACGAGCCGGTTCACGGGCGACCTCCCTGGATGCCGGGCGCGTGCCACCCGGTCTCGCGTGCCGGAGTCAGGTCGAGCACGATGTCCACCCGGTCGAGTTGGTTGAGCAGGTGGGTCACCACGACGATGGCTGTGCCGGCGTCGCGCAACCTGCTGAGCTGGTCCCAGAAGTTGACGTACGTGCCCTGGTCGAAGCCCTGGTACGGCTCGTCGAGCAGCAGCACGTCGGGTGCGCTGAGCGTGGACATGGTCAGGTTGAGCTTCTGTCGGGTGCCGCCGGACAGGTGGCGGGCCTGCACGTCCCCGCCCGATTCCCAACCGAGCTGACGGGCGGCCGCCCGACCGGCGCGGCGGGCCGGGCCCCGGGCCACGCCCTGACCGGCGCCGACCAGCACGAAGTGCTCGTCGGCGAGCAGGAAGTCGGCGGTGCCGCCGGACTGTGGGCAGTAGCCGAGCCGCCCGGACACGGTCACCTCACCGGCGTCCGGTGACATCAGCCCGGCGCAGATCCGTAGGAAGGTGCTCTTGCCGCAGCCGTTCGCGCCGACGACGGCGGCGATCTGTCCGGCCCGGACGGTCAGCGTGGCGTCGCGCAGCACGGTTCGCCGCCCGTACCTCTTGGTGATGCCTGCCGCGTGCAGCCGGACCGCCCCGGGTCGCGGTCCGGGCGCGGTGCCGATGCTCTCCACGACCGCGCCCGCGTACTGCTGGGGTGGGCCGAAGACGACCCACGGGTCACCGCCCCCCTCGCGCAGGTGCGTGGCGGCCTCGGCGACCACGTGCCGCGCGGCGTCCGCCGCGACCCGGCGCTGGTGCAACTCGGCCGTGAGCGTACGCAGCCAATCGTCGGCGTTCACCGGGTGACCCCCTTCGTGACGATGTCGTTCACCGGCCGGACGAAGGTGAGCCAGGCGCTGCCGCCGGCGCG
Organism: Micromonospora sp. DT53; assembly: GCF_049841535.1. NCBI lineage: Bacteria > Bacillati > Actinomycetota > Actinomycetes > Micromonosporales > Micromonosporaceae > Micromonospora > Micromonospora sp. DT53. The sequence continues at coordinate 682,936 of NZ_JBNCKM010000002.1, read as the reverse complement.
GAGCGCCGCGTGCCCGTCGTCGGTGAGCCGGTAGTACTTGCGGGCCGGCCCGGCGCTGCCCTCTCGCCACTGCGCGGTGACCAGGCCGGTCTTCTGCAGGCGTAGCAGCACGGGGTAGAGCGTGCCGCCCTGGATCGGCCCGACGCCGCCGGCGTCGAGGGCCTGGGCCAACTGGTAGCCGTAGGACTCGCCTTCGGACAGCAGGGCCAGGACGCAGATGTCGAGCACCCCCCGCAGCCACTGCCCGCGCCTGTCGGAATCCACGCGTCGGACAGTAGCGGCGCAAGCTAGATGGCACAACCACCTACTAGGGCAGCGGAACCCGAACTGGTCGGTTCGGGGGAGCCGCCGAGTGAGCCGTACGGGTCAGCGGGCGACGACGTCGGAGACCACGACTGTGACGTTGTCCGGCGCGCCGGCGTGGTGGGCCAGCTTCACCAACTGCTCACCGCACTGCTGACGGTCGGCGTACATGCCCAGGGCCGCCGCGATGGCCTCGTCCTCGACGTAGTCGGAGAGGCCATCGCTGCACAGCAACAACCGGTCGCCGGGGACCACGGTCAGCACACCGACCGCGGGCGGGGTGTCGGCGCCCTGTACGGCCCGGGTCACCAGGGACCGCTGCGGGTGGTAGCGGGCCTGCTCGGGAGAGAGGGTGCCCTGATCGACAAGCGCCTGTACGAACGTGTCGTCCCGGGTGAGCTGGGTCAGCTCCCCGTCGCGCAGCAGGTAGCAGCGGGAGTCGCCCACCTGGGCCAGCACCAGCGTCTCCCCGGCCAGCAGGGCCGCGGTGAGCGTCGTACCCATGCCGTCCCGGCTCGGGTCGACTGTGATCGCGGCGTGGATGCGCTGGTTGGCGGTGCTGACCACGGCACGCAGAGCGTCGGCGGCGCCGTCGGGGTCGGTGGGCGGAGCCAGCTCGTCCAGGATCCGGATCACGATCTCGCTCGCCACCTCGCCCGCAGGCAGCCCACCCATGCCGTCGGCGACGGCGATCAGGCGGTCACCGGCGAGGGCGGAGTCCTCGTTGTTGGTGCGCACCAAGCCGATGTCGTTGAGGATGACCGAGCGGAGGATCAGCGTCATGGGGTCAAGCTTGCCAAGAACAACCCGCATTCGTCTCTACGCCTCCTACCTAGGTCGAGAAATGATTGCGATTTTCGTCGACGGACCTGACGGTCCGTGCCCGATCGGCGGGGTCTCAGCGGCGCGGATAGCGCAGTAGCAGGCTTGCGGCGACCTCCTCGTCACCCACCGCCGCGTAGCTGTGTGGCACGTCCGACACCCAGCGGAGGTGACCACCGGCCGGGGCGGTCAGCGGTGTGTCGACCGGCCCGGCGCGCAGCACCCCGGCGAAGACGGTGACGTGCTCGGTGACCCCCGGCGCGTGGGCGGGGGAGAGCTGCCCGGGGCCGGGCGCGACCCGCATCCGATACAGCTCGTAGGTCGCGTCGGTGTCGGTGAACACCTCCAGCAGGGTGGCGGTGACGGCGGCGCCGTGCACGGTCGGCCCGGCGGCCGGCTCCGCCAGCACGGCCGTCAGCGGTACGCCGAGCTGCGCGGTGACCGCCCAGAGCGTCTCCAGGGTCGGGTTGCGGGTGCCGTGCTCCAGGCCGGAGAGAGTGGCCTTTCCGACGCCGGCGAGCCGGGCGAGTGTGGACAGCGAGATCCCCCGCTCCTCGCGCAGGGCGCGGACCCGGCGGCCGACGACGGCGGGATCCACGTCGAGGCCCGGACGTGGCTCTGGTGGTGGGTGCGGCACCCGGCTATCGTGCTACACGCTGCCGTTCCGTAAACGGAACATTCGGGAGGGTGGAGTGGCCGGACGCGTACAACCGGTGCTGGCGGGCGTGGTGACCGCGCTGGTGGGCTTCGCCAGCTCGTTCACAGTCGTGCTGGCCGGGCTCCGAGCGGCGGGCGCCTCGGACGCCCAGGCCGCCTCCGGCCTGCTCGCGCTCTGCGTGGCGAGCGGGCTCGCCGCCGCCTGGCTGGGCTTGCGGTACCGGATACCGATGAGCGCGGCCTGGTCCACGCCGGGCGCGGCGCTGCTGGTGGCCACCGGGTCGCCGCCGGGCGGATGGCGGGTAGCGGTCGGCGCCTTCCTCGTCTCCGGTGTGCTGATCGTCGCGGCCGGACTGTTCCCACCACTGGGTCGTGCGGTGGCCGCCATCCCCAAGCCGGTGGCCGGCGCGATGCTCGCCGGGGTGCTGCTGCCGCTGTGCACAGCCCCGGTCCGCGCGCTTGTCGAACTGCCGGTGGTGGCCGGATCGGTGGTGGTCGGCTGGCTCCTGCTGCACCGGTTCGCCCGCCGCTGGGCGGTGCCCGGTGCGCTGGTGGTGGCGGTGGCGGCGATCGCGCTGACCGCACCGCCGGCCGGCCTGACCGGCGCCGCGTTGATCCCGTCGGTAACGCTGACCGCGCCGGCCTGGAACGCGTCCGCACTTGTCGGGTTGGCCCTGCCGCTGTTCCTGGTCACCATGGCCGCGCAGAACGTACCCGGCATGGCGGTGCTTGTCGGCTACGGCTACCGGCCGCCGTTCGGCGCCGCGCTGCGGACCACCGGCCTGGTCAGCCTGCTCGCCGCCCCGGCCGGCGGGCACGCGGTGAACCTCGCGGCGATCACCGCCGCGCTGGCCGCCGGCCCCGACGCGCACCCCGACCCGGAGCGCCGATGGATCGCCTCGGTCACCGCCGGCGCCGGACTGGCCGTGCTCGGCCTGGGCGCCGGCGTGGCCACCACGCTTGTCGCGGTCGCCCCACCGATCCTCATCGAGGCGGTCGCCGGGCTGGCGCTGCTGGGCGCCCTCGCCACGGCGCTCGCCTCGGCGGTGACCGACCCGGCCACCCGCGAGGCCGCCGTGGTCACCTTCGTGGTGACCGCGTCCGGGGTGACGCTTGTCGGCGTGGGCGGGGCGTTCTGGGGCCTGGTCGCGGGCTGCCTGATGCTGCTGCTCTTCCACCGCCGCCAACCCGCCGCGCCGGACCAGCCAGCGCCCGCCCCCGCCGCGCCGGACCAGCCCGCTCCGGCTGCGCCGGACAGATCCACTCGGGTTTCATGAAGTCGGGCTGTCCCACGGCTCTGGACGCCCCGGTTTCCTTGAACCCGAGTCGATCAGGGTGGTGGGGTCACTCCTCCGGCGGCAGGTCGGCCACACCGACGGCCAGGAGGACCCGGCCGTCGGCCACCGACCCGATCCGGTCGGCCGGTACGTAGACCGCGCCGGTGCGGGTCAGCTCGGTCGAGACCTTCAGGTAGCCGCTGTGCAGCAGCCGCGCCGCCAGGTCGGCCGGGACGTCCGGCTCCTCGACCGCTGTCGCTTCGATCAGCTCGTCCAGGCTGCTGCCCGGGTCGGCGGTCGTTGTCTGGACGGTCACCGCGTTCGGGTCACCCCGCTGGACGAGGTCGACGGTCCCGACCTCGGTGCCGGCTGAATCGATCACCGGCATCCCGGTGGTGATCCGCGAGATGGTCGCCTGCTGCTCGTCCTGCTGGTCCATCCCACCGCGGTTCCCAGGCCGGCGCGCCGCTAAACGCCGTCGCTCGCAGGCACCGCCGCTTCGCTGGCGCGCGTCGCTTGGCCCGCTCGCCGATGGGGTAGCGGCAGTGGCTCGAGGCGATGGCCGGAGAGCGTGATGACTGTGTGGCATCAATATGCCTCAGAGTCATCACCGTAAAGAGCAGTACCGCCACCGGGAGGCGGAGCCACGGTGGCGGACGAAGGGCCCCCACACTGTCTGCCGCACCCGCCCACTCAGCCGTTCGGGAGGGTCCAGCCGCCGGGCGGGCGAGGGGACAGCTCCCGCCAGGTGTCCGGGCCGTCGAGCAGCGCCCGGACGGTGTCCTCGGCCTCGTCCGCACTGCCGTACTCGTAGAAACGGGAGACGCCCTCGGCGCCGCCGGCCCGCTGCTCGACGTGCCACCGGTCGGCGTCCACCCGCAGGAAGACATCCCGCCGGGCCAGCCGCCCCCACTTCCCGTTCCACAAGTGCTTCCGCTGCTCCATGGCGGGACTCTATCGAACACACGTACGAGAAGGTGCGGCCCCTGCGGGATTCCCGCAGGGGCCGATGTGCATCCGTTCCGGTCAGCGCTGCGTCGGCGGCTCGGGACGCCGGCCCAGCACGTCGTCAAGCGCCCCGCGCTGCTGGCCCGGGGTGGTGTGACCGGCGGAGACCAAAGCGTCCCGGATCTCGGTGAGCAGCTTGACCTCCTCGCTCGGCGCCGCCGGCGGCGGCTCCTCGCCCCGCTTGCGCCGCTCGGCCAGCCGGTTCATCGGGTAGACGACCAGGAAGTAGAGCGCCATCGCGGTCAGCAGGAAGGTGATGGCCGCGTTGACGAACGCCACCCAGTCGAACGGGATGCCGCGAAAGTCGGGGGTCGAGCCGCTGAGGCCGTTCTTGTTTCCGGTGATCAACACGATCATCACCCGGACCAGCGGTTCGAGGAACGACTTGGTGAGCTGGGTGACCACGCCCGTGAACGCGGCGCCGATGACGACACCGACCGCCAGGTCGACGACGTTGCCGCGCATGATGAAGTCTTTGAAGCCCTTGAGCATTCGTACTCCCGAGGTGTCCGCTTTTCTGTCGGGCACAACCTATGCCCGTTCGGCGGGTTCCAGAAAAGCGCCGGCTTCGAGCGCCGCCCGGCCGGGATCGCCGGCCCGGATCGCCTCGACCAGCCGGGTGTGGTCGACGTAACGCTCGGGGGTGAGCGCCCCACCCATGGCCTGGGCGACAGTGCTGCGCAGGGCGGTGCCCACCGAGGCGTACAGCTCGGCGAGCATGGCGTTGTGCGCGGCGGCGACCACCGCCGTGTGCAGCGCCGCGTCGGCCTCGACGAACGCGTCGACCCGGCCGCCGTGCCAGGCGGCCTCGCGCTGGGCGAGCGCGCCGTCGAGCGCCGCCAGGTCCTCGGGTGTACGCCTCAGCGCGGCGAGCCGGGCGGCCTCCACCTCGAAGGCGCGGCGCACCTCGATGACCTCGGTCATCCGGTCGTCGCCGAGCCGGCGTGCCACCACGGGTGCCAGCTCGTCGGTGGACACCACGTAGGTGCCGGAGCCCTGCCGGCACTCCAGCACCCCGGCGTGCACCAGGGCGCGGACGGCCTCGCGGATCGTGTTGCGCCCAACGCCCAGCGCGGCGACCAGTTGTGGCTCGGTGGGGATGCGCCCGCCGACGGGCCATTCGCCGCCGAGGATCCGGGCGCGGAGTTGCTCGGTGGTCTGCCGGACCCGGTGGCCGCGGGGCGGCACGGCGGACTGGCCGCGGGGCGGCACGGCGGACTGGCCGCGGGGCGGCGCGGGCGGGAATTCAACCGACGGTGGCACTGGTTACATCACCGGTCCCAAATTCATCCCATGATTGTAGGTTAGCGGTCATGACCCCGCCACCAACCGCCGCTCCGCCGCTGCCCGCCCCCGCCGCCGCCGACCCTCGCCAGACGCGGGACCCCGGTGCCGGCCGGCGGACGCACCCGGCTACCGGTGGCGCGCTGGTGCTGGTCGGGATGCTGCTGGTCGCGCTCAACCTGCGTGCCGTGGTGACCAGCCTCGGCGCGCTGCTCGACGAGGTCCGCGACGGGCTGGGCCTCTCCGGCGTCACCGCCGGTCTGGTCACCACCCTGCCGACCATCGCGTTCGCCGGCCTCGGCGCGCTCACCCCGTGGCTGGTCCGCCGGGTGGCGCCGGCCCGGGTGCTGGTGGTCGCCATGCTCGCCCTCGCCGTCGGCCAGGTGCTCCGGGTGGCCACCGACTCGGCCTTGATCTTCGTGCTCACCAGCGCGCTGGCGCTGTCCGGCATCGCGGTCGCCAACATCCTGCTGCCGATGCTCGTCAAGCAGCACTTCCCGCACCGCACCGGCCTGGTCACCGGGGCGTACACGATGGCGTTGACAGTGGGCACGACGGTGGCCGCCGCCTCCGCGGTGCCGATCGCGCACGCCTTCGGGTCGTGGCGGGCCGGGCTCGGCGTCTGGGCCGCGATGGCCGCGGTGGCCGTACTCCCGTGGGTGCCGCTGGCGCTGCGAGCCCGCGCCGCCGCGCGGCGGGCGACCCCGACGGCGGTCGTCGCCACACCGGCGCGGGTCCGGCCGGCGCGGACCCGGCTCGGCTGGGCGATGGCCGTCTACTTCGGGGCGCAGTCGCTCAGCGGGTACGCGATCATGGGCTGGCTGGCCCAGCTGTTCCGCGACGCCGGTTACCACCCGGAGTCGGCCGGGCTGCTGCTCGCCGGGGTGACCGCGCTCGGCGTGCCGATCGCGCTGCTGATGCCCACCCTGGCCGGCCGGCTCGGCAGCCTGCGTCCGCTGGTGCTCGGGCTGACCACCGCGTCGGCGCTGGCCTACCTGGGCCTGGCGCTCGCGCCGCACGGTGCCGCGCTGCTCTGGGTCGCCCTTCTGGCGATCGGTCAGGGCGCGTTCCCGATGATCCTGACCGCCATCGGTCTACGCGCCCGCACCGCCGAGGGGACCGTCGCGCTCTCCGCGTTCGCGCAGAGCACCGGGTACGTGATCGCCGCCCTCGGCCCGCTGATGGTCGGCATCCTCTACGAGGCCACCGGCGGCTGGACCGCGCCCATCGGGTTCCTGCTGGGCGCCCTCGCCGTGCAGACGACGGCGGGCATGGCGATCGCTCGTCCCCGTTACGTCGAGGACGAGTGACGAACGCGGACGGTCAGGAGGAAGCCGGCGTCGACTCGCCGGCGACTGCCTCATCCACCGTCGGGTAGGTGTGCAGCACCTCGACCAGCCCGCTCACCTCGAGGATGCGCAGCACACCGCGCTGCGGGGCGGCCAGCCGGACCACGCCGCCAGCCTCGTCGCAGCTGTTCTTGGCGCGGACGAAGACCGACAGACCTGTCGAGTCGCAGAACGAGACGTCCGCCAGGTCGAACACCAGCCGGTTGCGGCCCTTGTCGAGCAGGTCGGTGATCTGGTCCTGCAGCTGCGGTGCAGTGGCCATGTCCAGCTCGCCAGCGACCGCCACGACGACCACGTCGCCGCGTTGTTCCGTGTGCACCGTCAACGACATTCGCCAGACCTCCTGTTATCGGGGGAACGGTATCCCACGACGATGGTCGGTGGCAGAACGGGAGCCGTGATCCGGTGGCCATCGTCATTCCGTTGCTACGGGGCAAGTAGTTGGTCAGCCCCCGGTGATAGAGTCCGCCCGGTCCAGGTCAAGGGGGTTCGAAATGGCGTTGAGCACCGAAGAAAGTGGTCGGCTCGCCGCGCTGCTGAGCGGGCAGGACGAACGGGTCACGACTCGGTGGACCGAGATCGTCACCAGTTCGTTGCGCGGCCGGTTGAGCCAGGCGGAGCTGCGCCGACAGGTCCAGGACCTGCACCACGCCATCGTCGCCACCGGCGACAAGGGCACCATCGACCTGTCCGCCGACAGCGCCGCCGAACTGCGCGCCGCGCTCACCGAGCTGTCCCGTGGCCGGGCCCGGCAGGGCTTCTCCGCCACCGAGACCACGATCAGCATCTTCGCGCTGAAGGACGTGCTGGCCGAGCTGGTGCAGGAGACCGGCGGCCCGAACGCGCTGCAGGACTACGTCGCCTTCTCGAAGCTGGTCGACGAGATGGGCCTGTTCACCTTCGAGAGCTTCGTCCGCACCCGGGAGAGCCTGATCGCCGATCAGGCCGAGCAGCTGCTCGAACTCTCCACGCCGGTGGTCAAGCTCTGGGAGGGTGTCGTCGCCGTCCCGCTGGTCGGCACCCTGGACTCGGCCCGCGCCCAGGTCGTCATGGAGCGGCTGCTGCAGACCCTGGTCGACACCGGCTCGCCGTACGCGATCATCGACATCACCGGCGTGCCGGCGGTGGACACCCAGGTCGCCCAGCACATCCTGAAGACAGTGGTCGCCGCCCGGCTGATGGGCGCCGACTGCATCATCTCCGGCATCCGCCCGCAGATCGCGCAGACCATCGTGGCGCTCGGCATCGAGTTCGGCGACATCGCCACCAAGGCGAGCCTCGCCGACGCGCTGCGTCACGTGCTGCGACTCAGTGGGGTGGAAACCGCCCGTCGCCAGCCGCGTCGGGCCGTCTGATGGAACGCGTACCGATCCTCAAGATCGGGGACATCCTGCTCGTCTCGATCCAGCTGGACATGTCCGATCAGACGGCAGTCCAGCTCCAGGAGGATCTCGCCGAGCGGATCGTCGCCACCGGCTGCCACGGCGTCATCATCGACATCACCGCGCTGGACATCGTCGACTCCTTCGTCGGGCGGATGCTCTCCACCATCGCGTCGATCTCCAAGGTGCTCGACGCGGAGACGGTGGTGGTCGGGATGCGTCCGGCCGTCGCCATCACCCTCGTCGAACTCGGGCTGTCGCTCAACGGCATCCGCACCGCGCTGAACGTCGAGCGCGGCATGGAACTGATCGCGGCGGCCCACGCCGACGAGCTCGACCACCAGCTCGACGACGATCCGGACGCCGAGACGGCCACGCCGTGACCGCGGGCATCGACCTGGGCCAGCCACAGGCGCAGTCGGTCCGCAGCGATGAGGACGTGGTGCGCGTCCGGCAGTTGGTCCGTTCCGTAGCGGTGGCCGTCAAGTTGTCCCTCGTCGACCAGACCAAGGTGGTCACCGCGGCGAGCGAGTTGGCCCGCAACACCCTGGTCTACGGCGGTGGCGGCCTGGTCGAGGTGACGACTGTGGACAACGGCCGACGCAAGGGCGTCCGGATCGTCTTCGCCGACTCCGGGCCGGGCATCGCCGACCTGAACCTGGCCATGACCGACGGCTACACCAGCGGCGGCGGGCTCGGCCTCGGGCTGAGCGGGTCCCGTCGCCTGGTCGACGAGTTCGAGATCGAGACGTCGGCGGAGACCGGCACGCGGATCACGGTCACCAAGTGGTCCAGGTGAACGCCGACGCGGTCACCGACAGTGGCATCTGGTTCCGGGTGGAGGCCAGCAGCGCGGCGAGCGCCGTCCGGCGGGCCGCCGAGCGCCTCGGTGCGCAGGTCGAAATGGGTGCGGTGCGCATCGCCGACCTGGCCATCGTCGCGGCCGAGCTGACCAGCAACCTGGTCAAGCACGCCGACGACGGTGTGCTGTTGCTCCGGCCGGTGCGCCGTGCCGGGCAGGCCGGCGTGGAACTGATCGCCATCGACTCCGGGCCCGGCATGGCCGACCTGACCGTCTCGTCCCAGGACGGGCACTCCACCACCGGCACGCTCGGCATCGGTCTGGGCGCCATCGTGCGGCAGGCCAGCTGGTTCGACGGATACTCGCTGCCGGGCAAGGGCACCGTCCTCGCCGTGCAGATCTGGCCGGTGGAGCCGGCACGGCCGTCCTGGGCCGGTGCTCTCACCCGACCGCTGACCGGCGAAACGGTAAGCGGCGACGGCTACGGCGTGCGGGTCGCCGAAGGGCGGCACCAGGTGCTGGTCAGCGACGGGTTGGGGCACGGCCCGCTGGCCGGCGCCGCCACCGACGCGGCCCTGGCCGCGTTCCGGGACGCCCCGGCCGGTCCACCGGCGGCGGTGGTCGGTCACCTGCACCGGAGCATGTCGCACACCCGAGGCGCGGCGCTCGCGGTCGCCGAGCTGGCACCGGAGGCCGGGGTGCTGCGCTACGCCGGCCTGGGCAACATCTCCGGCGTGGTCGTCGAGGGCGGCGGCCAGCGCCGAGGGCTGGTGTCGCTGCCCGGTATCGCCGGCCACCAACGGCCGACGATCCGGGAGTACGACTACCCGTTCGGTCCCGGTGCCCGGCTGGTGATGCACAGCGACGGGGTGGTCGACAGGTGGCGGATGGCCGACTACCCGGGCCTGGCGGAACGATCCCCGCTGGTCATGGCGGCGACCCTGCTGCGTGACGCCGCCGTGCGACGCGACGACGCCTGCGTACTGGTCGCGAGGTCATGGGCGTGAGCGGGGAGCCGGCCGCGCTGCCGCTGCTCCAGATGGCGCTGCGGGTCGAGCAGGACATCTTCGTGATCCGCCAGCGGGGCCGCGAGGTGGCCACGGTGGTCGGCCTGGAACACCAGGACCAGGTCCGGATCGCCACCGCGCTCAGCGAGGTCGCCCGGGATCTGCTGCGCACGACCGGAGGAGCGGACGTCTCGTTCTACGTCGACGCGGGTGCCGACGGCCGGTTCCACCTGCGCGCCGACCTGGCCCCGGTGTCCCCGCTCCCGGACGGTCGCTACCAACCGCAGTCCGGCGCGGTGTCCCGACTGGTTGACACACTGAGCGTGTCGACCGTCGAGGGGGTTACGGTCGTAAGGATGTCCCGACGAGTCCCGGCCAACGCGCCGACGCCGACCCCGGAGCGGCTCGCCGAGTTCCGAACCGAACTCGGCCGTACCGCGCCGGGCAGTGCGCTGGACGAGCTCACCGTGCAGAACGGCCAGCTCATCGCCGCACTCGACGAGGTGCGCAGCCAGCGCGACGAGCTGGCCGTGCTCAACGAGGAGCTGGCCGAGACCAACAGTGGTGTGCTGGCGCTCTACAACCAGCTCACCGAGGAGCTGGAAGAGACCAACCGCGGCGTCGTCGCCCTCTACGCCGAGCTGGACGAGAAGTCGGCCCAGCTTCGTGCGGCGAGTGAGTCGAAGAGCCGGTTCCTGGCCAACGTGAGCCACGAGCTGCGTGCCCCGGTCACCGCCATCATCGGCCTCGGGCGGCTGCTCACCGACTCCGCCTCCGACCCGCTCACCGACGAGCAGGGCCGCCAGGTCGATCTGATCCGCTCGTCGGCGGCCGATCTGCTCAACCTGGTCAACGAACTCCTCGACCTGGCCAAAGCGGAATCCGGCCGGATCGAGCCCGACCTGGCCGAGGTCGACCTGCGCCCGATCTTCGGCCAACTGCGCGGCACCCTCCGCGCCCTGGCGACCCGCCCCGAGGTGGAGTTGGTCGTCGAGGAGCCGGCCGCGCCGGCCACGCTGCGCACCGACGAGGTGCTGCTCGGCCAGGTGCTGCGCAATCTGCTGCACAACGGGTTGAAGTTCACCGAGCGCGGCGAGGTGCGACTGCGGGCCAGCCAACACGGCGACCGTTGGCATCTCGAGGTCAGCGACACCGGGCCGGGCATCGCTCCCGAGCTGCACGACCGGATCTTCGAGGAGTTCTACCAGGTGCCCGGGGCCACCCGGGTCGGCGGCACCGGCCTCGGCCTGCCGTACGCCCGGCGGTTGGTGACGCTGCTGGGCGGGACGCTGGAGCTGACCAGCGCGCCGGGCGAAGGCAGCAAGTTCACCGTCTCCCTGCCCACAGGCGGGGCGTGACGGCATGGACGGCCTGCCGACAACCATCCTGGTGGTCGACGACAGTCGTACCAAGCGTTACCTGCTGGTCAGCTGGCTGACCCGGGCCGGGTTCACCGTGCTAGAAGCCGAGAACGGCGCCGAGGCGTTGGCTCGGGTCGAGGTGGACCGGATCGACCTGGTGGTGCTCGACGTCCGGTTGCCCGACCTGAGCGGGTACGAGGTCTGCGAACAGATCAAGGTGCGGCACCCGGCGATGCCGGTGATCCACGTGTCGGCGCACGCCGTGGACGTGGCCGACCGCGCCCAGGGGCTGACCCGGGGCGCGGACGCGTACCTGACCGAGCCCATCGAGCCCGAAGAGCTGATCGCCACCACGCGGGCGGTGCTGCGCTACTACCAGGCACGGCAGCGCGCCGAACTGCTCGCCGAGCGGTTGCTCGGGCTGGCCGACACGACAGTGGCGGTGCACGCCGCGCCGACCTTCGCGCGCCTGCTGGAGGCCGCCGCCGAGGGCGCCGCCGAGATCTTCAAGAGCCCGGCGGCGGTGATCGCCGAAACCTTCGACGGCGACTGTCTCGCGGGGATCTGCGCCGGTCCCGGCGCGGTGGCCGCCGTGGTGCCATGGGTCGTCGACGACACCGGGGTGCCCACCGGTGCCACGGTGCGGGTGGAGACCCCGGCGAACTGGGCGCTCGTCGACTGGCCGGCGGACGACACGGTGACCATCGCCGCCGCCCGGCTGCGCGAGGACCGGGCCCCGCTGTACGTGGTGGTCCCGACCGCCACCCAGACCGCGCGAACCCCGGTGCTCAAGCAGTTGGCTCAAGCGGTGGCGGCGGCCGTGGAGGGGCAGCGCTCGTTCGACGAGGAGCACCGGATCGCGGTCACCCTCCAACGCAGCCTGCTCCCGCGCGGGCTACCCACCGTGGCCGGCCTCGATTTCGCGGTGCGCTACGAACCGGCCAGCGCCCAGACCGAGGTGGGTGGCGACTTCTACGAGCTGGTGATGCTCGACGGGCACCTGCTGATGGCGATCGGAGACGTCGCCGGCCACTCGCTGCACGCGGCGACGGTGATGGCCGAGCTGCGGCACGCCGTGCGGGCGTACGCGGTCGAGGGCCACCAGCCCGGCGAGATCCTGCACCGGGTCAACGAGCTGATGCGGACACTGCTGCCGAACGAGGTCGCGACGCTCTGCGTACTGCTGCTGCACCCGCCGAGCGGACGGGTGCGGCTGGCCAGCGCCGGGCACCTTCCGCCGCTGCTGATCATGGACGGCAAGGTCGAGTTCGTGCAGCACTCCGCGCCGCTGCTCGGCATCCGCGCCCCTCGCCCGGCCGACCTGGAGTTCGTGGTGCCGGCCGGAGCCACGCTGGTCCTCTACACCGACGGGCTGATCGAGCGACGGGACGCCACCATCGACGAGGGACTGTCCGCGCTGGCCGCGGTCGCCGCGGTCGTCGACGCTGACCTGGACCAGTTCTGCGCCCGACTACTGGTGGAACTGGCCCCACCGGAGATCCACGACGACGTCGCCGTGGTCGTCCTGCGTCGCCGCTGACCCGTCAGCCCGTTCGGCTCCCTGACCCGGCCTCCTCAGCGCACCGAGCGGGCGTACGCGGCGGGGGACACCCCGGCCACCGCGGTGAAGTCGCGGACCAGGTGGGCCTGGTCGCTGTAGCCGAGGTCGGCGGCGAGGTCAGCCCAGCTCAGCGGGCCGCCGGCGGCCTGTTCGACCGCCTCCTGGAGCCGGTAACGGCGGATCACCCACTTCGGCCCGGCCCCCACGTACTCCATGAAGAGCCGCTGCAACCGGCGGACCGGAACGTCATGCCGCGCGGCGAAGTCGTCGACGCGCAGCACCGTACGGTCGGTGCGGATCGCCTCGGCCAGTCGGACGGCCTCCTCGACCATCGGGTCCGGCTCCGGCTGCCAGGCGGTGAGGAGGGTGTCCAGCGCCCGGCAGCGCTCGTCGTCGCTGGCCGCCGAGGTGGCTGCTCCCGAAGACCTGCCCGCGCCCACCGGGACGTCCGGGCGGGTCAGCCGGCCGAACGGCAGCAGCGCCCTACGACCGGTCAGCTCACTGACCGCGCGCCGCCAGAACGGGTGGAAGCCGCCGGGGCGGAACTGCACCCCGGACACCCGGCCGGTGCCGCTGAGCGTGATCCGGAACAGGTCGCGGCCCACCCCGGCCACCTCGCCGGACTCGGGCCCGCCGTCGTCCCGTCGGAACACCACGTTCACCGCCGGGTGTGGCACGACCCGCTGCTCGAACGGCTCGCTCAACGCCCAGTCGATCAACCAGTAGTGCTCGACCCACTGACGCAGCGACTCCGCCGGCAGGTGCCGGCGGAAGCGCATCTCGCGCAGCATGCGACCGGGGTCGAGAATCCCCCGGCTGTCGCCACGCGGTCGCTGTCGCATTTGTTCAAGACCACCCTCATACGCTGGCCCTATGTCCACTCAGACTAGCGAGCTGCTGGCGGCCGCCGCGCCGCGAACCGTCGACGTCGTACGGGGTATCTCCGACGACCAGCTGGACCTGCCCACCCCGTGCAGCGACTACCTGGTCCGTGATCTGCTCAACCACCTCTTCCAGGTGGTGGTCAACTTTCAGGACCTGGCCGAGAAGCGACAGGTGGAGTGGGCCGAGAAGCCCGACCACCTGGGCGACGGCTGGCGGGACCGTTTCGAGGTGGAGACCGGCCGTTTGGTGACCGCCTGGTCGAAGCCGTCCACGGTGGAGGGCATGTCACCACGTATGCCCATGCCGCAGACCGCCATCGGCGGCATGGCCCTGCTGGATTTGACGGTGCACGGTTGGGATCTCGCGGTCGCCACCGGTCAGCCGTACCACCCGGCCCCGGAGGTGGTGGCCCATCTGCACGAGCTGGTGGAGCAGTTGGGCCCCACCGCCCGCAAGATGGGCGTCTTCGCCGACCCACTACCCACCCCAAACCTCGACCCCGACCTGCCCCCCGACCTGGCCCACCTCCTGACCCAAACCGGCCGCACCCCCACCTGGCCCCAAACCCCCTAGCCCCCACCCCACCAACCCCACCCCATCCCACCCCATCCCCGGCCCTCCCGCCCACCTCGGTGATCAAGAGGTTTGCGTCAGATTCCGGCGCGTTGGTGACGCAAACCTCTTGATCAACCAGGTAAGTCGGGGCGGCGCGGGGTGGGGTGGGGTGTTGACTTGGGTATTCGCTGGGTGAATAGTGGGCGGCGTGTCTACGTCGCATGTTCTGCTCGGGTTGCTTGCTGGGGGCAGCCGGCACGGGTATGAGCTGAAGCGTGCGCACGACGAGCGGCTGCCGCGGGCTCGGCCACTGGCCTTCGGGCAGGTCTACGCCACTCTTGGCCGCCTCGAACGCGACGGGCTGGTGGCGGCCGCCGGGCAGGATCGGGTGGCCGGGCCGGATCGCACGGCGTACGCGCTGACCGACCAGGGGCGGGCCACGCTGGACGAGTGGCTGGCCACCGTGGAGCCGCCCATGCCGTACGTGGCCAGCACGCTCTTCGCCAAGGTCGTGGTGGCGCTGCTGGTCGCCGACGTCGATCGGGCCCGGTCGTACCTGATCGCCCAGCGAGCCGCGCACACCGCACGGCTGCGTGAGCTGACCGCGGTCAAGGCCGACCCGGCCGGCACCCTCAGCGACGTGGTCGCGGCCGATTTCGCGATCGCCCACCTCGACGCGGATCTGCGGTGGCTGCACGCCACCCTGGGCCGGGTCGCCGACTGGCACCGGGAGGTGCATCCGTGACGCAACTCCAGGCTCGCGGCGTGGTTCGGGCGTACGGCCCGACGCCCGCGCTGCGCGGTGTGACGCTCGACGTGGCCGAGGGCGAGATCGTCGCCGTCAGCGGGCCGAGCGGCTGCGGCAAGTCGACACTGCTGCACTGTCTGGCCGGGATCCTCCGGCCGGACGCGGGCGAGGTCATGTGGCGGGGGCACCGCGTCGACACCTTGTCGGAGGCGGCCCGGTCCCGGCTGCGGCGCACCGAGTTCGGGGTGCTGTTCCAGTTTGGTCAACTGGTGGCCGAGCTGACCGCAGCCGAGAACGTCGCCCTGCCCCTGCTCCTCGCCGGCACGGGGCGGCGAGAGGCACGGACGGCGGCGCTCACCTGGCTGGAACGGTTCGGGGTGACCGAGGTGGCCGACGTGCGGCCGGGTGAGATGTCCGGGGGTCAGCAGCAACGGTGCGCCACCGCGCGGGCGTTGGTGACCGAGCCTCGGGTGCTCTTCGCCGACGAGCCGACCGGCGCACTGGACACGCTCACCGGCGAGCAGGTCCTCACCCAACTGGTCCGGCTCGCCCGTGAGCAGCGCACCGCTGTCGTGCTGGTCACCCACGAGCCGCGGATCGCCGCGTACGCCGATCGGGAGATCGTGCTGCGCGACGGCTTGGTGGACCACACCGGCCTGGGGATCGACGTGCCGCTGGCCGGCGGTGCCCGGTGAGACCGGCGACGCTGGTCCGCCTCGCGCTCGCCGGCACTCGCACCGACACCGCCCGGGTGGTGCTCACGGCGCTCAGCGCCCTGCTGGCGACCCTGGCCGGGCTCGCGGCGCTCACCGTGTTGGCCATCGAGAAACCCCCCGGTGACGCCTGGGCGCAGTCCGAGCAGTACCGCAACGCGTTGCTGCGGGAGCCCGGGTTGCGCGGGGGTACGGCGTTCGCGCTGCTGATGCTGATGGTCCCGGTGCTGGCGCTGGCCGGTCAGTGCGCGCGGCTCGGCGCGCCGGCCCGGGACCGTCGGTTGGCCGCGCTCAGGTTGGCCGGCGCCACTCCCGGGCAGGTCACCCGGCTGGTGGTGCTGGAGACGGGCGTGGCCGCTCTGCTCGGCACGCTCGTCGGGCTGGGTGTCTACCTGGTTGGCCGCGAACTGTTGCACCGACCGGACGCGCGAGGTCGACTGGCCCTGCCCACCGACGTGCTGCCGTCGACCGGTGCGCTGGTCGGCGTGGTGCTCGGTCTGCCGGTCGTGGCGGCGCTGGCCACCGCCCTGATGCTGCGTACGGTCACCACCAGCCCGCTGGGGGTGAGCCGCAAGGCCGCCCGTGAGCGTGGCCCGGGCCCGTGGGCGGGGCTCCTGATCGGGATCGGCGTGGTCTCGTTCGCGGTGATCCGCCCGGCGGTGAACAGGTTCGACGACAGCGAAGAGTGGGCCTGGCTGGTGCCGCTGTTGTTCGCGGTGGGTGCGTTGGCGGCGATGATCGGGGTGGTGATCGGCACCGGCTGGATCTCCTACCACTGCGGACGGTTGTTGCGTCGGTACGCCCGCCGGGCCCCGGCCCTGCTCGCGGCGGGCCGACTGATGGCCGACCCATGGGCGGGCAGCCGCACCTTCGCGGCGCTGCTCGCCGCCCTGATCTTCGGCGGGGGTGCGGCCGGCCAGCGCGCCTACTTCGCCACTCAGGACCAGCTCGAGCGGGAGCAGAGCCGGCTCACCGGGGTCGACGGTGGTGGCGCCGACCCTTTCTATCTGTCCACGATGGACCTTGTCGATGGCGCGATCGGTGTGGCCATCCTGATCGCGACGGGCGGGCTGATCGTCGCGCTGGTCGAGGGGATCGTCGCCCGTCGACGCGCCTATGCCGCGTTGGTCGCCACCGGGGTGCCGCGCGCCACGCTGAGTCGTTCGGTGGCTTGGCAGGCGTTGGCGCCCGCCGTGCCGGCGATCCTGCTCGCGCTCACCGTGGGCACGCTGCTCGGCCGAGGGCTCGGCAGGGAGGTGTCCGCGGGCGGCGGGTCGATGGCGATCTGCGAGGCCACGGCGACGCTCTGTGACGACCCAGCCACCCGAGAGCAGTACACCCGGATCGCGCACTTCCCCGTGGTGCAGCGAGCCGTTCCCGTACCTCTGGAACACCTGGCGTGGCTCGGTGCTGGCGCGTTGGCGGCGGTGCTGGTGACGGTCGGTGTCGGCCTGCTCTTCCTGCGCGTCAGCACCGCCCTGGACGAGCTGCGGACGACCTGAGCCGAGGTGTCCCCACCGGTATGGTCAGGCGCTGAGCAGGCCGGAGGAGAGCGCGACAAGCGTGCCGACCACGGCCGAGCAACAGCAGACCAGGAGGCCGGCGACCACGGCGAGGATCAGCCAGACCCGGCGATCCCGTGCCACCGCCGCCACGCTCGGCCGGCGGACGTTCTCGCCGGCCCTGCCGTCGCCGTCCTCCGTAGCCCCGGTCACCCCGGAAGTCTAGGCCGGCGGCACCCGCGTCGGCGCGGGAACGCCAGCCACCCGGCGCCCCCGCGATCACGTCGACCCACGGGTCAGGCGCGGCCGATGCGGTCCAGGATCCAAGCGTTGATGAACGCCTCCTCGCGCCAGGAGTCGTAGCGACCACTCGGGCCGCCGTGCCCGGCGCCCATCTCGGTCTTCAGCAGGTAGTCGCCGCCCGGGGCGACCGCCCGCAGCCGGGCGATCCACTTCGCCGGCTCCGAGTAGAGCACCCGGGTGTCGTTGAGGCTTGTCACCGCGAGGATCGCGGGATAGTCCACGGCCGCCACGTTCTCGTACGGCGTGTACGACTTCATGTACGCGTACACCTCGGGGTCGTCGAGCGGATTGCCCCACTCCTCCCACTCGGTGACGGTCAGCGGCAGCGACGGGTCGAGGATCGACGTGAGCGCGTCCACGAACGGCACCTGCGCCACGATCCCGGTGAACGCGTCCGGGGCGAGGTTGGCCACCGCGCCCATCAGCAGTCCACCGGCAGAGGCGCCCCGCGCGACCAGCCGGTCGCTGGCCGTCCAGCCGGCCTTGACGAGGTGCCGGGCACACGACACGAAGTCGGTGAAGGTGTTCTTCTTGGCCAGCAGCTTGCCCTGGTCGTACCACCGTCGGCCCAGCTCACCGCCGCCCCGGATGTGCGCCACCGCGAAGACCACGCCCCGGTCCAGCAGGGACAGTCGGGCCACCGAGAACCACGGGTCCATGCTGGCCTCGTACGAGCCGTAGCCGTACAGCTCGCACGGTGCCGAGCCGTCCCGGGGGGTGCCGACGCGGCAGACCAGCGAGATCGGCACCCGGGTGCCGTCGTCGGCGAGCGCCCAGTCGCGGTGCTGCTCGTACTCGGCCGGGTCGTACGGTCGCCCGTCCGGCCCGGGCAGCACCGGCTTCTGCTTGAGCAGCACCATCTGCCGGGTGACCAGGTCGTAGTCGTACACCGAGTCGGGTGTGATCAGGGAGGAGTAGCGCAGCCGGACCTGGCCGGTGCGGTACTCCGGGTTGGCGTCCAACCCGACGCTGTACAGCGGCTCGGGGAAGTCGATGTCGTACCCGTCGTCACTGCCCACCGGCAGCACCCGCAGCCCGGTGAGCCCTTCGGTGCGCAGCGACACCACCAGGTGGTTGGCGAAGGCGTCGACGGCCTCCAGCCGGGTGCCGGGGGTGTGCTCGATCAGCGGCACCCAGTCGCCGGGTACGTCCGCCGAGGTGAACGCCAGCGCGAAGTCCTCCGCGCCGTCGTTGTGCAGGATCAGGAAACGGTGGCCGTGGTGCTCCACCGTGTACTCGACGCCCTGTCGGCGGGGAGCGATCACGGCCGGCGCGCCGGTCGGGTTGCCGGCGGGGATCACCAGCACCTCGCTTGTCACCTTGCTGTGCACGTCGATGAGGACGAACTTCTCCGACCGGGTGAGCTCCACGCCCACCCAGAACCGCTCGTCGTCCTCCTGGTGGACCACCACGTCGTCGGCCGCCGCGGAGCCGATGACGTGCCGCCACACCCGGTTCGGCCGCCAGGCGTCGTCCACCGTCACGTAGAACAGCACCGAGGCGTCGCTCGACCAGGCGGTGCCGTAGAACGTGTCCGGTACCTCGTCCGGCAGCAGCTCGCCGGTGGTCAGGTCCTTCACGCGCAGGGTGAACCGCTCGTCGCCGGAGAAGTCGGTGGAGTAGGCCAGCCAGCGACCGTCCGGGCTGACGTCGAACGCGCCGAGCGAGAAGAAGTCGTGCCCCTCGGCCAGCAGGTTGCCGTCGAGGAGCACCTCCTCGCCGTCGAGTGGGGCGCCGTCGGCGCTGACCGGCGGGTCGGTCTCACCGTCGCGGACCGCCCGGCGGCACTGCACTCCGTACTGTTGCCCCTCGACCGTCCGGGTGTAGTACCAGTGCCCGCCCTTGCGGGTCGGCACGGACAGGTCGGTTTCCTGGGTGCGTCGGCGAGTCTCCTCGAACAGGTCGGCGCGCAACTCGGCCAGGTGTGCCGTACGCGCGTCGGTGTACTCGTTCTCGGCGGTCAGGTAGCCGATCGTCTCCGGGTCGTCCTTGACGGCGAGCCAGGCGTACTCATCGACGACGGTGTCGCCGTGGTGGGTGCGCTCGCTGGGCACCCGCTTCGCCGCGGGCGGGGCAGTCTCGGTGGTCACGGCGGCCACGTTACCGGCCGGCAGCCGCAGTGCGCCGGACCAGTGGCATCCCGATACCCGCAACCCCGACTTTCGAACACATGTACGATGGCCGGCATGGCGGCAGCAGCGAGTTCCCTCGGCCGGTCCGGAGCCATTGAGATCAGCCGGCGGTTGGCGGCGATCTGCGGTCCACCCTTCTCCCGGCTGGCCGGTCCTGCCGACGAGGTGGCGGGGCGGCCGGCGCGCTGGGTGGCCGTCCCGGGCAGCCCGCACGCCGCCGCCGAGGTGCTGCGGTTGGCCGCCACGCACGATCTGGCGGTGGTGCCCCGAGGCGCGGGCACGAAGATCGACTGGGGGGCCACTCCCGTTCAGGTCGACATCCTGCTCGACACCGGCCGACTGGCCGGCATCGGTCACGAGCCGGTCGACTCGCTGGTGACCGACGTGGGGGCCGGCACCCCGCTGCGGGCGGTGCAGGCCACCCTGGAGCGCACCGGGCAGCGTCTCGCGATGGACGCCCCGTCGCCCGGCGCGACCCTGGGTGGCGTGCTCGCCGCCGGCGAGGCCGGTCCGTTGCGCCACCGCCACGGCAGCCCCTGCGACCAACTGCTCGGTGTGCGCTACCTCGCCGCCGACGGCGAGCTGATCAGCGTCGGCGGTGGCGCGCCCGGGCTCGACCTGGCCCGCCTGCTCTGCGGTTCCCAGGGCGCGCTCGGCGTGCTGGTTGCGGCGAGCCTGCGGGTGCAGGCGGTGCCGGCGAGCAGGCTCTGGGTGTCCCGCCCGGTGTGGACGCCGCTGGAGGTGCACGACCTGGTCCGGACGATCCTCGCCGCTCGGCTTGAGCCGTCGGCCGTCGAGCTGGATCTGCCCGGCGGCACCCCCCGCCCGCGTACGCCGTACCCGCCCGGTCACCCGGCGGCCACCGCCCGCGAGCGCCATCCGTCGATGTCCGGCCGGTCCGATGCCCCGTCCCGGGCCGGCAGCCTGGTGGTGCTGCTGGAGGGCGGCCCCGCCGACGTCACCGAACGTGCCGAGCAGCTGGTCGGCCTGCTGCACGGGGAGGCGACGATCGCCCACTCGGCGCCGACGTGGTGGCGCCGCTACCCGTTCGCGCCCGGTGACACGGCGCTGCGCCTGGAAGTGCCGATCGGCGATCTGCACGCCGCCGTCTACGCACTGCGGGACGCGGCCGGCGCGCCGGTGCCTGTGCGCGGGTCCGCCGGGCTGGGCGTGGTGCACGCGGCACTGCCCGGGGCACTGGCACCCGACCGGGTGGCGTCCATCCTGGCCGCCGTCCGAGGGGTGCTGCTGGCCCGGCAGGGTCGTTGCGTGGTGGTCTCCGCTCCGGCGGCGGTCCGCCAGGCGGTCGACCTCTGGGGCGAGCTGGCCGGCCTGGCCCAGTTGCGGGCCGCGAAGAGGCACCTGGATCCGGAGCACCGTCTCGCGCCCGGGCGGCTCCCCGGCGGTCTGTGAGGCAGGCCCGGCAAACCGTCAGTCCATCCACCACTCGGCACGGACCGCCGGCCGGGAGTACGACGTGACCTGCGCGACGCTCGTCATGACCGTCAATCTGCCGAGCGGACCCGAAACCCGAGGGCCGCGCGGCGGTTCAGGTCGCGTCGTTGCGGAGCACCAGGACGGCGATGTCGTCTCGGGGCGGCTCGACCGAGAAGTTGATCGCTGCGGCGCGCAGCCGGGCGGCCACCACGTCGGCTGAATAGCCGGCCAGGGGCGCGGCGGCGTCCCGTAACCGGTCGGTGCCGAACAGCTCCCGGCCGCGCCGCCGCTCGGTGACGCCATCGGTGTAGAAGATCAGCGCATCGCCCGGCGCCAGTGTGATCTCCGCCGTCGGTGAGGTGATCGTGTCGAGTAGACCGAGCGCGGTGCCGCCGGTGCCGACGAACTCGGCGCCGCCCACCCCGGCCAGCAGCACCGGCCGGTCGTGCCCGGCGAGGTGCAGCGCCACGTCCAACTGGCCGCCCTGGCCCGGCCCGACCGCGGCCAGCGCCAGCGTGCAGTAGCGACCACCACCGCGCTCGACGAGAGTCTCGTTGAGCCGCGCCAGCGCCTCGGGTAACGGTTTGCCGTCGCCGACCAGCACCCGGATCACGTCCCGGACCAGCCCGGTCACCGCGGCGGCCTGGACGCCCTTGCCCGAGACGTCACCGATCACCACCAGCCAGCGCCCGTCGGGCAACGGCACCACGTCGTAGAAGTCGCCCCCCACCTCGGCGTCGTCGCCGGTCGGGACGTACTCGGCGGCGAAACCGATCCCGTCCACCACCGGCAGGACCGGCGGCAGCAGAGACTGCTGGAGTGTCTGCGCCACGCGACGGCGCTCGGCGTGGATCCGGGCGTTCTCGATGGCCAGGGCGGCCCGCCGGGCCACGTCCTCCAACACGGCGACCTCGTCCGGGTCATGCCGGTGCCGCTGGTGCCGCCCCACCGCGAGGGTCCCGAGCCGCTGCCCGCGGGCGATCAGCGGGACCGCGAAACCCTCCATCGGGCCGCCCAGGGGGATCTGCGCCGCGCTGCGGGACGCCTCGCGGAGGCGGGCCTGGATCGAATCCGGCCCGGTCTCCGCCAGCACCTTGTGCAGCTGCGGAAGCATCGACTCGTCGGCGTGGCTGGCCGCCGCCAGCCGGAGCCGACCCCACTCGTCGGTGGTGTGCACCGCGCACCACTGACCGAGTCGCGGCACCACCAACTGCGGCACCAGCGCCATGGTCAGGTCGACGTCCAACGACTGGGCCAGGAGCTCGCTCGCTTCGGCCAGGAACGTCAACCACACCTGCCGGCGGACGTCGGCCCGGCGCAGCCGGTCGTTCTCCAGGTGCAGCGACAGTCGTTCGGCGGTGAGCACCGCCAGCGGTCGCGCGTACGCGGACGGCGCGGCGTCCAACTCCAACTCCCCGGCGTAGGGGCGGTGCACCGTCAGCGGCACCCGGAGCAGCTCGCTGCCGGGGCGGGGCGGCCGACCGAAGCGGGCCAGCACCTGGAGGCCCTGTCCGTCACCCCGGTCCAGGCGGATCGTGCCGCCGGCCGCACCCACCATCTCGGCGACGCGGCTGAGCAGGCTGGTGGCGAAGTCGGGCAACGGGTCGTCCCCGTACAGGTCGGGGGTGGTCTGCATGAGTTCGCTCATCGCGCTGGCGCTCGGCGCGGAAGGATCGGTGCTCGTCCGTGGGCCGGCGTTGGCAGGCGTCGACTCGCCGATGCCGCCCGACCCGGGCGGGCCGACGCCGGGACGGTCCAGCCGGAACCAGACGCCCTTCCCGGTGGGCAGGTACGTGGTGCCCCAGCGGCTGGCGAAGTGGTCGACAAGCAGGAGGCCCCGGCCCCGCACGGAGACCTCGTTGATCTCGGTGGAGTCGTTGCGGTCGCCGACGGTCAGCTCGTCACCCGAGCCGGGGGCGAAGTCGGAGACGGTGACGGTCAGCCCGATCTCGTCGGCGACGACCTCGATGTCCAACTCGGTGCCGGCGTGCTCGACGGCGTTGGTGGTCAGCTCGGTGGTGAGCAGCAGCGCCTCGTTGGCCAGTTCGTCCAGGTGTGACTCGGTCAACACCGAGCGGACCACGGCGCGGGCGGCGGCCGGCGTGCGGCGGTCGGCGGGCAGGCGCACACGCCGGACGGCCCCGTCCCGGGCCCCGGCCGTCGCGGGCCCCGCCTCGGCTGACACCCCCGTATCCTCCACCGTCGCCCGGCCAGGTGCCAAGCCGATCACGGATCGCGGCCTGTCGCGTCGGTCAGCGGCGTAGGTGTTGACGCGTCGAATCGACGGGTGCGGGAGCCGGGCGAGGTTTGCGACGCGCCGTGTCGGCTCGACGCCGATCGGGCGGGTCGACGGGGCGATCGATGCGACCTGGCGGGTCGCGCACCCTGGTACTACGGCGCGCGCGGGCACAATATGGGGTGCCGGTGTGTCCGCACGGACCGGCGCCCCCGAGTTGAGCGAGGAATGATGACCACGGCGAAGCAGTCGGTGGCGGATCCGTCCGCGTCCGACCACGAGGCGCTCCTCGGTGAGTTGACCGAGGCACTGCGACGGATCGGTCGCGGTGACCTGAAGGCCCGGCTTCCCCGCCGGGCCGGCGCGGCCGGCGAGGTGGCGGACGCCTTCAACGAGATGGTCTCGCTCCAGGAGCGGCAGCACCTGGACCTGCGGCGGATCAGCCGGATCGTCGGCCGCGACGGCCGGCTCACCGAGCGGCTCGACGACGAGGGGCTGGACGGCTCCTGGGCGGAGGGGCAGCGGGCGATCAACTCGCTGATCGACGACCTGGGTCGACCCACCACCGAGATCGCCCGGGTGATCGTGGCGGTCGCCGATGGTGACCTGTCCCAGCACATGGCATTGGAGATCGACGGTCGGCCGCTGCGCGGTGAGTACCTGCGCATCGGGCGCACCGTGAACACGATGGTGGACCAACTGTCCTCGTTCTCGAACGAGGTGACCCGGGTGGCCCGTGAGGTGGGCACCGAGGGCAAGCTGGGCGGCCAGGCCGACGTCCGGGGTGTCGCCGGCACCTGGAAGGACCTCACCGACTCGGTGAACACCATGGCGTCGAACCTGACCGGCCAGGTGCGGTCGATCTCGCAGGTGGCGACGGCGGTGGCCAAGGGCGACCTGTCGCAGAAGATCACGGTCGGCGCCCGTGGTGAGGTCGCCGAGCTGGCCGCCACGATGAACTACCTCACCGACACGCTGCGGCTCTTCGCCGAGCAGGTGACCCGGGTGGCCCGCGAGGTGGGCACCGAGGGCAAGCTGGGCGGCCAGGCGGAGGTGCCGAACGTGGCCGGCACCTGGAAGGACCTGACCGACAGCGTCAACTCGATGGCGTCGAACCTGACCGCCCAGGTCCGCAACATCGCCCAGGTCTCCACGGCGGTGGCGCGCGGTGACCTGTCGCAGAAGATCACGGTGGCGGCGCAGGGCGAGATCCTGGAGCTGAAGGACACCGTCAACACGATGGTTGACCAGTTGTCGTCGTTCGCCGACGAGGTGACCCGGGTCGCGCGTGAGGTGGGCATCGAGGGCAAGTTGGGCGGTCAGGCCCAGGTGCGCGGCGTGTCCGGCACCTGGCGGGACCTCACCGAGAACGTCAACCAGCTGGCCGGCAACCTGACCAGCCAGGTCCGTAACATCTCCCAGGTCTCCACCGCCGTGGCGAAGGGTGACCTGTCGCAGAAGATCACCGTGGACGCCCAGGGCGAGATCCTGGAGCTGAAGAACACCGTCAACACCATGGTCGACCAGTTGTCGTCGTTCGCCGACGAGGTGACCCGGGTGGCCCGTGAGGTGGGCACCGAGGGCAACCTGGGCGGTCAGGCGCAGGTCAAGGGCGTCAGCGGTACGTGGCGTGACCTGACCGACAACGTCAACTCGATGGCGTCGAACCTGACCAGCCAGGTCCGCAACATCGCCTCGGTGACCACGGCGGTGGCGAAGGGTGACCTGTCGCAGAAGATCACCGTGGACGCGCGGGGCGAGATCCTGGAGCTGAAGTCCACTGTCAACACCATGGTGGACCAGTTGTCGTCGTTCGCCGACGAGGTGACCCGGGTGGCCCGTGAGGTGGGCACCGAGGGCAAGTTGGGCGGTCAGGCGCAGGTGCGCGGGGTGGCGGGCACGTGGCGGGACCTGACCGACAACGTCAACTCGATGGCGTCGAACCTGACCGCCCAGGTCCGCAACATCGCCCAGGTCTCCACGGCGGTGGCGAAGGGTGACCTGTCGCAGAAGATCACGGTGGACGCGCGGGGCGAGATCCTGGAGCTGAAGTCGACTGTCAACACGATGGTCGACCAGCTCTCGTCGTTCGCCGACGAGGTGACCCGGGTGGCCCGTGAGGTGGGCACCGAGGGCAAGCTCGGTGGCCAGGCGCAGGTCAAGGGTGTCTCCGGCACGTGGCGTGACCTGACCGACAACGTCAACTCGATGGCGTCGAACCTGACCAGCCAGGTCCGCAACATCGCCTCGGTGACCACCGCAGTGGCGAAGGGCGACCTGTCGCAGAAGATCACGGTGGACGCCCAGGGCGAGATCCTGGAGCTGAAGTCGACAGTCAACACCATGGTCGACCAGCTCTCGTCGTTCGCCGACGAGGTGACCCGGGTGGCCCGCGAGGTCGGTATCGAGGGCAAGCTCGGCGGTCAGGCGCAGGTCAAGGGTGTCTCCGGCACCTGGCGTGACCTCACCGAGAACGTCAACCAGCTCGCCTCGACGCTTACCACGCAGTTGCGTGCCAT
Source organism: Micromonospora sp. DT53 (assembly GCF_049841535.1). Lineage (NCBI taxonomy): Bacteria > Bacillati > Actinomycetota > Actinomycetes > Micromonosporales > Micromonosporaceae > Micromonospora > Micromonospora sp. DT53. Next base: position 657,093 of record NZ_JBNCKM010000002.1, on the reverse strand, counting down.
CGCCCAGGTGTCCACCTCGGTGACCCGCGGTGACCTGACCCAGCGGATCGCGGTCAAGGCGCAGGGCGAGGTCGCCGAGCTGAAGGACAACATCAACCAGATGATCGTCACCCTCCGGGAGACGACCAAGAAGAACGCCGAGCAGGGCTGGCTGGACTCCAACCTCGCCCGCATCGGCGGCCTGCTGCAGGGCCAGCGCGACCTCGGTGAGGTCTGCCGCATGATCATGACGGAGGTGACCCCGCTGGTCGACGCCCAGCTCGGCGCCTTCTTCCTGGCCGACGACGCCGACGGCAGCATGCGGCTGCGGTTGACCTCCTCGTACGGGTACGTGGCACGGGGGCACGACGTCACCTTCGGGCCGGGTGAGGGGCTGGTCGGGCAGACCGCGCTCTCCCGTCGCACGATCCGGGTCAGCGCCTCCCCGAACAGCCGGCTCACCCTGCGGTCCGGTCTGGCCGAGACACCCCCGTCCGACCTGGTGGTGCTGCCCGTCCTGTTCGAGGGCGAGCTGCTCGGGGTGATCGAGTTCGCCAGCGTGTCGGCCTTCTCGTCGCTGCACCTGTCGTTCCTGGAGCGGCTGGTGCTCACCATCGGCATCGCGGTCAACACCATCCAGGCCAACCGGCGTACGGAGGAGCTGTTGGCCCAGTCGCAGCGGCTGGCGCACGAGATGCAGGAGCAGTCGGCGGAGTTGCAGCGCACGAACGCCGAGCTGGAGGAGAAGGCCACTCTGCTGTCCGAGCAGAAGGGCAACATCGAGACGAAGAACCGGGAGATCGAGCTGGCGCGGCTGGGCCTGGAGGAGAAGGCGCAGCAGTTGACCCGGGCGTCGGCCTACAAGTCGGAGTTCCTGGCCAACATGAGCCACGAGCTGCGGACCCCGCTGAACTCGTTGCTGCTGCTGGCCCGTCTGCTGGCCGAGAACTCGGAGCAGAACCTCAGCCCGAAGCAGATCGAGTTCGCCAAGACCATCCACGGGTCCGGCTCCGACCTGCTGCGTCTGATCGACGACATCCTCGACCTGTCCAAGATCGAGGCGGGTCGGATGGACGTCGAGCCGACCGAGATCCGCTTCACCGAGCTGCGCGGCTACGTCGAGCAGGCGTTCGCGCCGCAGGCCGAGGAGAAGAACCTGGACTTCCAGGTACGGGTGAGCAAGGATCTGCCGCCGGCGTTGGTGACCGACGCGCAGCGGTTGCAGCAGATCCTGCGCAACCTGCTCTCGAACGCGGTGAAGTTCACCGACAACGGTGCCGTGACGCTGCGGATCGCCCCGGCCGCGGAGAACGCCGTCTTCGACGTGCCGGCGCTGACGAACGCCCAGCAGGTGATCGCGTTCACCGTGATCGACACGGGGATCGGCATCTCCGACGACAAGCTGTCGATCATCTTCGAGGCGTTCCAGCAAGCCGACGGCACGACCAGCCGCCGGTACGGTGGCACCGGTCTGGGCCTGTCGATCAGCCGCGATCTGGCCCGGCTGATCGGCGGCACCATCACCGTCTCGTCCGCGCCCGGTCAGGGCTCGACCTTCACCCTGTTCGTGCCGCAGGTGCTGGCCCCGGACGCCGTGGTCGCGCCCCAGACGCCGTCTCCGCAGCGCGCCGGCCTGCCGTCGTCGCTGCTGATGCCGCCGCTGGAACTGCTGCCGGACCGGCCGGAGGCACCGGCCACCCGCCAGCTGGACGGCGCCACCGTGCTGATCGTCGACGACGACGTCCGCAACGTCTTCGCCTTGACCAGCGCGTTGGAGCTGCACGGGATGACCGTGCTGTACTCGGACAACGGGGCGGACGGTGTCCGCCTGCTGGCCGAGCACCCGGAGGTGGACATCGTGCTGATGGACGCCATGATGCCCGACCAGGACGGTTACGAGACCACCCGTCAGATTCGCCGCAACCACCGGTTCGCCGACCTTCCGGTGGTCTTCCTGACCGCGAAGGCGATGCCGGGCGACCGTGAGTCGGCGCTCGCTGCCGGGGGCAGCGACTACATCACCAAGCCGGTCGACCTGGACGACCTGATCGAGCTGATGTCGTCCTGGATCAACGGCAGCCGGACCGAGGAGATTTCGTGACCCAGTTGGCCAAAGCGCTGCTCGTGGACGACCGGCGGCAGAATCTGACCGCCCTGGAGGCGATCCTCCAGGGGCTGCCGGTCCAGTCCGTGGCGGTGGAGAGCGGCGAGGCTGCGCTCAAGCAGCTGCTGGTGGACGACTTCGCGGTGATCCTGTTGGACGCGCAGATGCCGGACATGGACGGCTTCGAGACGGCGAGCCACATCAAGCGCCGCGAACGGACCCGGCACGTGCCGATCATCTTCCTCACCGCCGCCGACCGGGACGCCCAGCTCGCCCTTCGGGGCTACCAGGTGGGTGCGGTGGACTATCTCACCAAGCCGTTCGACCCGTGGGTGCTGCGGGCCAAGGTGTCGGTCTTCGTCGAGCTGTGGGTGAAGACCCGGCAGCTGGCCACCCAGTCGGACCTGGTCCGGGAGCGCGACACGCAGTGGCGTCGGCTGACCGACGCGGTCGACGAGGCGACGGCCCTGCTGCGTTCGGACGACCCGGAGGTCCGGGACCGGGCGGTGCGGCTGCTCGAACAGGCCCGCTGGGGCAACACCGCCTGACGCGGCGGGGCGGCTCAGCCGGTGGGCTGGTCGTTACGGATCATCAGGGCGCTGCGGAGGCCCGTGATGTCCAGCACGCGGATCAGGAAGTCGCCCACGTGCGTCAGCATCAGCAGGCTCTGGGCGTGGCTGGCCTTGCGGCTGAGCACGACCAGGGTGCCGAGGCCCTGCGAGTCGCAGAAGGTCACGCCGCCGAGGTCGAGCACGATCTTCGGCGGCGGGTCGGCCAGCACCTCGTTGACGACGGTGGAGAGCTGCGCCGCCGTGAGCATGTCGATCTCACCGGCTAGGCGCAGCACTGCTTCGTCGCCCGTCCGGTGTAGCGTGATGGACAGTTCGGCACGATCCACCCGGTCAGCCTAGCGCGATCCGACCGACCTGGCCTGTCGAGGCCGCGAGGCGTCGCCGTCCAGGCCCGGCGGCCCCCGCGTCACCGCCGCTGACGAGCGCAGATCATTGGTGAGCCGGGTAACCCCAGCACGGGGTGGCTGCTTGTTGACCGTCCGGCGCTGTCACAATGGCGGCATCGTGACCGACATCTTTTCCGCCGGATCCGGCCGCTACCCAGCCGACGCGCCGGCCTCCGAGGCCCTGTTCGACCGCGCCCGCGCCATCGTGCCGGGCGGGGTGAACTCTCCTGTGCGCGCCTTCCAGGCGGTTGGCGGCACCCCGCGTTTCATGGTCCGTGGTGAGGGCCCGTGGCTGTACGACGCCGACGGCCGCCGCTACGTCGATCTGGTCTGCTCCTGGGGTCCGCTGATCCTCGGGCACGCCCACCCGGAGGTGGTGGAGGCCGTCCAGGCGGCTGCGGCCCGGGGCACCAGCTTCGGCACGCCCACCCCCGCCGAGGTGGAGTTGGCCACCGAGATCGTCGACCGGACCCCTGTCGAGCAGGTCCGCCTGGTCAACTCCGGCACCGAGGCGACCATGTCGGCGATCCGGCTGGCCCGTGGCTTCACCGGCCGCTCGAAGATCGTCAAGTTCGCCGGTTGCTACCACGGCCACGTCGACGCGCTGCTCGCCGCCGCCGGCTCCGGCGTGGCCACCCTGGGCCTGCCCGACTCGCCAGGCGTGACCGGCGCGGCGGCCAGCGAGACGATAGTTCTTCCGTACAACGACATCCGGGCCGTCGAGGAGGTCTTCGCCGCCGAGGGCCCGCACATCGCCGCGGTGATCACCGAGGCCGCCGCCGGCAACATGGGCGTGGTGGCCCCCCGCGACGGCTTCAACCAGCAGCTGGCCCGGATCGCGCACGCGCACGGCGCCCTGCTCGTGGTGGACGAGGTGATGACCGGGTTCCGGGTCTCCCGCGCCGGGTGGCACGGCCTCGACGCCTCCGACGCGGACCTGTGGACGTACGGCAAGGTCATGGGTGGTGGCCTGCCCGCGGCGGCGTTCGGCGGGCGCGCGGACATCATGTCGCGGCTCGCGCCGGCCGGCCCGGTCTACCAGGCCGGCACCCTCTCGGGTAACCCGCTCGCCTGCGCCGCCGGTCTGGCGACGCTGCGGCTCGCCGACGACGCGCTGTACCAGCGCCTCGACGAGACGGCCGCCGTCGTGGGCAAGTTGGCGTCCGAGGCGTTGGCCGCCGCCGGGGTCCCGCACCGACTGTCGTACGCGGGCAGCATGTTCTCGGTCTTCTTCACCGACGCCGATGTGGTCGACTACGACAGTGCGCGCACCCAGCAGGTGCCGGCGTTCAAGGCGTTCTTCCACGCGATGCTCGCCGCCGGGGTGTATCTGCCGCCGAGCGCGTTCGAGTCGTGGTTCGTGTCGACGGCGCTCGACGACGCCGCTCTGGAACACATTGCCGACGCGCTGCCGACGGCGGCGAACGCGGCGGCAGCGGCTGGTCACGGGGGTTAGCGTGAGCGCGAGGAGTGAGCCGGGTTTGCGAGCCCCGCAGTCGCGAACAGAGGGAGCGCAGCGGTGAGTAAGACTGTGGTTCACGTGCTTCGGCACGGCGAGGTGTACAACCCGGACCAGATCCTCTACGGCCGGTTGCCGGGTTTCCGCCTGTCCGAGTTGGGCGTGCAGATGGCCAAGGCCGCTGCGCAGGGCCTGGCCGAGCGGGAGATCGTGCACGTGGTGGCCAGTCCGCTGGAGCGCGCCCAGCAGACCGCCGAGCCGATCGCCGCCCAGTTCGGGCTGCCGGTCGGGGTGGACGAGCGGCTGATCGAGAGCGCCAACTGGTTCGAGGGCAAGAAGGTCTCCCCGGGTGACGGGTCGTTCCGCGACCCGCGCAACTGGTGGGTGCTGCGCGACCCGGTGACTCCGTCCTGGGGTGAGGCGTACCGGGTGATCGCCGAGCGGATGTTCGCCGCCGTGCACGCCGCCCGGGTCGCCGCCGAGGGGCGCGAGGCGGTGCTGGTGTCGCACCAGCTCCCGATCTGGACGCTGCGTCGCCACGTGGAGCGCAAGCGGCTCTGGCACGACCCGCGTAAGCGGCAGTGCGGGCTGGCCAGCCTCACCTCGTTCCACTTCGACGGTGCGAAGGTCGCGGGCATCGGTTACAGCGAGCCGGCCGCGCACCTGATCGCTCTCTCCGCGACCGCCCGGACGGCCAAGGGGGCCTGATGAACGCCCGGAGGTGGACCGCCGGCCTGCTCGCCACCGTCGCCGCGGTGGCGCTGGTCGGCTGCTCCTTCGGGGGTGGCGGGGAGAAGCGCTGCACCAGCGACGGCCTGACGATCACCTGCGCGCAGGACCAGCGGTCGAAGACCCCCAAGGTGGTCGGTGAACTGCTCACCGGCGGCCAGTACGACGTCTCCCAGGCGCGCGGGCAGGTCGTGGTCGTCAACTTCTGGGGTTCGTGGTGCGCGCCCTGCCGTGCGGAGGCCGACGACCTGGAGGCCACCTACCAGGCCACCAAGGCGTCCGGGGTCACCTTCCTGGGCGTCAACGTGCAGGACAGCAAGGACAAGGCGATCGCCTTCGAGCAGGGGCGGGCCACCTACCCGAGCATCTTCGACCCGTCCAGCAGTCAGGCGCTGAACTTCGACATCCCGCCCAACACGACACCTGCGACAGTGGTCCTCGACCGCAACGGCCGGATCGCCGTGGTGATCCGTCGCGCCGTGACCCAGGACGAGCTACGGCCGATCGTCGAACGGGTCGCCGCCGAGAAGCCGGCGTCGAACTGATGGGCGAGACCTTCCAGCAACTGGCCCTCAGTGGGCCGCTGCTGCTCGCCATCGGCGCGGCGGCGCTCGCCGGCCTGGTCAGTTTCCTCTCCCCGTGCGTGCTTCCCCTCGTCCCCGGTTACCTGTCGTATGTGACCGGTCTGGCCGGCGCCGACCTGGAGGGCCGGGCGCCGGAGGCCGATCCCGCTCCGGGCACCGGAGGTGTCGCGGTCAAGGAGCGGGTCGCGCGGGTCGGCGCGGTCAAGGGCCGGGTGCTCGCCGGGACGCTGCTCTTCATCGGCGGTTTCACAGTCGTCTTCGTGGCCACCGCGATCCTCTTCGCCAGCATCGGCCGGGTGTTCTTCGACTACAAGCGCGAGTTGCAGATCGGCGTCGGCGTGCTGATCATCGTGGCCGGGCTGAGCTACCTCGGGATGATCCCGGCCCTGCAACGGGAGTTCCGGATCTCCCGGTTGCCGTCGGCGGGGCTGCTCGGCGCACCTGTCTTCGGGGCGGTCTTCGCGCTCAGTTGGGTGCCGTGCACCGGTCCCACGCTCGGCGCGGTGATGGGCATGGCCACCGCCAGCGGCCAGAGCGACCGCGCGGTGGTGCTCGCCGTGGCGTACTGCCTCGGGTTGGGGATACCGTTCGTCGTCTTCGGGCTGGGCTTCGAACGCCTGCTCGGGGTCTTCCGCGCCGTCCGGCGCAACAGCCGCTGGGTCACCCGGGTCGGCGGCGCCCTGCTCATCCTGATTGGTCTGGCCCTGGTCACCGGCGGATGGCAGAGCTTCGTGATCTGGTTGCAGACCACCGTCGGGGTGGGCGAGGTGAGCATCTGATGACTGTCGTCGACGACCGACCGGAGACCGTGGCGCCCGCGCCACGCCGTCGGCCCAACCGGCTGCTGGCCCTGCTGCGCAACTCGTGGCGGCAGCTCACCAGCATGCGTACGGCGCTGATCCTGCTCTTCCTCCTGGCGATCGCCGCCATTCCCGGCTCGGTGCTGCCGCAGCGGGGGATCAGCCCGGAGAAGGTCAACAAGTACTTCGTCGACCACCCGGACTGGGCCCCCCGACTGGACCGGATCGGCGCGTTCGAGGTCTTCGGCTCGGTCTGGTTCTCCGCGATCTACCTGCTGCTGTTCATCTCCCTGATCGGTTGCATCACGCCCCGGCTGCGCGACCACGTCCGCGCGCTGCGGTCCCGGCCGCCGGCCGCGCCGAAGCGGATGGCCCGGCTGCCGCAGCACACGGTGCTGCCCGCCCCGCCCGGTGGCGCGGCGCAGATCGCCGAGGCGCTGCGTAAGCGCCGCTGGCGCGTCGAGGTGCGCGGCGACGAGGTCTCCGCCGAGAAGGGCTACCTCAAGGAGACCGGCAACCTGCTGTTCCACACCTCGCTGATCGCGGTGCTGATCGGGGTGGCGCTCGGCTCCTGGTACGGCTGGAGCGGCAACCGGCTGCTGGTGGCCGGCGCGGACAACGCGTTCTGCAACACCCGCCAGCAGTACGCCGAGGCGAAGCTCGGCCCGCAGGTGGACAGCGCCGACCTGCCCCGCTTCTGCCTGCGGCTGGACGACTTCCAGGCCCGGTTCCTGCCGTCCGGTCAGCCGGAGTTCTTCAACGCCACGGTTACCGTCGACGGCCCGGACGAGCCGACCCGCAGCGCCGACTTCTCGGTGAACTCGCCGCTGCGGCTGAACGACGCGAGCGTCTACCTGCTCGGCCACGGGTACGCCCCGGTGATCCGCTACACCGACCGGTTCGGCAACAGCCAGGTCAGTGACGAGCCGTTCCTGACCACCGGCGACATGGGCCTGACCAGCGAGGGGCTGGCGGCCTTCCCGGACGCGAACGTCGACCCGGCGACCGGCCAGCGTGCACCGGACCAGCAGATGGCGTTCACCGGGATCTACCTGCCCACGGCACCCGAGCAGGCGCCGTTCGTCCGGTCGCAGTACCCGACCGAGCGCAACCCGGCGCTGAACCTGGTCGCCTACCGGGGCAACCTCGGTCTGGACGCCGGCATCCCCGGCTCGGTCTACCAACTCGACCAGCGGCAGGTGCGGGCCGGCAAGGTCAAGGAGGTCGGCACCAAGCTGCTCCGCAAGGGCGAGACCTGGAAGCTGGACGACGGCACGACTGTCGAGTTCCTGGGCACCGAGCGGTACGTCACCCTCTCCATCCGGCACGATCCCGGCTCGACGATGCTGCTGGTCAGCTGCGGCGTCCTGCTGGTCGGGCTGATGGGTTCGCTGTTCGGGAAGCGCCGCCGGGTGTTCTTCCGGGTGGTGCCGGCCGACCCCGGGGAGGGATCTCCGACGAGCGGTAGTAGCTTGATGGAGGTCGGTGGGTTGCCGCGGACCGACTATCCAGGGTTCGCCGACGAGTTCACCCAGTTGGTCGCCGCGGTCAGCGGTGCCGAACGGGCTGGTGCTGGCGCTGACTCCGCTGACCGGGCCGGCGTGCGAGAAGGAGCCGAGTGATGTCCGCACTCTCCGACAATCTGGTGACCTTCGCGATCCTGGCGTACCTGGTCGCGATGATCGGCCACGCCGTCGAGTACGCGTTGGGCAACGTGCGTACCCGGGTCGCCACGGCGGCTCCGGTGCGCGAGTTGGTAGGTGCCGGCGGCGGTGTCGTCCCGACGCCGCCCGCGCCGGTCCCGGCGTCGCCCACGGCCGACCGCTCCGCCGGGCGGGCCCGGCTCGCGGGTCTGATCGGGGTGGGCGCCACCGCGGTCGCCGCCGCTCTGCACCTGGCGGCGCTGGTGACCCGTGGGCTGGCCGCCGACCGGATGCCCTGGGGCAACATGTACGAGTTCGTGCTCACGGTGACGTTCATCGGGGTCGCCGCCTGGCTGGTGGTGCTCTCGAAGCGACAGTCGCTGCGCAAGCTCGGGCTCTTCCTCACCCTGGTGATGGTGTTGCTGGTCGCCACCGCCGAGCTGGTGCTGTACGTGCCGATCGTGCCGCTGGTGCCGGCCCTGAACTCGTACTGGTTCGTCATCCACGTCTCGACGATCGTCTTCGCGTCCGGCATCTTCCTGCTCGGCGTGGTGCCGGCGGTCGGCTTCCTGATGCGCAACGGGTACGAGCAGGGCAAGCGGAGTTTCCCGTACACCCTGGCCAAGCGGCTGCCCGCCGCGGTGGGCCTGGAACGGCTGACCTTCGCGCTGCACGCCTTCGCGTTCCCGATCTTCACCTTCGCGGTGATCGCCGGTGCCATCTGGGCCGAGGCGGCCTGGGGTCGGCCGTGGGGCTGGGACCCGAAGGAGACCTGGGCGTTCATCTCCTGGGTGGTGTACGCCGGCTACCTGCACGCCCGCGCGACGCCAAGCGTCAAGCGCAACGTGGCCACCTTGATCGCGGTGCTCGGCTTCCTCACCATGCTGATGAACCTGTTCGGCGTGAACATCTTCTTCACCGGCCTGCACTCGTACGGCGGGTTGGACTGAATCTGGTAACGCGACGCGGGCCGGTCACGGATTCGTCCGTGACCGGCCCGCATTGTTCGGCCAGTTCTGGTCAGCTCACGGTCACCGGAGCGTCTGCCGCGCTGGTCGCCAGGCCCGCAACGTTCGCTCGACCTGGACGGTGACCTGGTAGGACACCTCCGGTAGGTCGGCCAGCTCGATCCGCTCGCCGCGCATCGCCAGTTGGGTGTGCAGCTCCCGGGCGACGGCGTCGCGAAGCTCGACCAGCAGGGGCGACAACCCGTCCGGGTCGCCGACTACGTACGCGTCCGACATGCATTCACTCTGCTCCCGCGTCCCGCGTCCCGCCGTTCGGCGAGGCGCGGTGAGATGTGTCTGCCGAGCTTGACTCGGCCGCTGATCGGTGTCCCGCTCGCCCAGTCGCACGTTGATCCACTCGGCTTTCCGGAAGTGGGGGTGTCCTGCGCCCTGGGACGCCGCGCCTTCAGAAACCCGAGTGGATCTTGCGCTGGCGGCCGCCGAGCCGGACGGTCAGGCCGGCTCGCGGCTCGCGTTACCCCCCGATATGCGCGTCATGGGGTGACGCAGCGTTGAGTGCTCGCTACCGTTCGGCAGGTGGGTCGGGTGACCCACCATTCGCGGCGGAAGGTGGGGCGCAGTGACCACAGTGGTGTCCACGGCGGCGCTGATCCGGGAGCAGCTCCGGCGGTCGCGGCTCGCGGCCGGGCTGACTCAGGAGGAGTACGGCAAACGGGCGCACTACTCGCCGTCCATGGTGTCGGCCGTCGAGCTGGGGCATGCGGCGCCCAACGAGGCGTACCTGACCCGGGCCGACGAGGTGCTCGACACCGGCGGCCTGCTGACCTCGCTCCGAGACCTGGGTCGGCGCGAGGGCGAGCCGATCTGGTTCCGTCCCTGGTTGGAGGTCGAGCGGGTCGCGACCCAACTGCGCTGCTTCGGCGCGACGATGGTTCCCGGGTTGTTGCAGACGGCTGACTACGCCCGTGCGGTGTTCCGGCTCGACCTGGGGCTGACCGCCGAGCGGGTGGAGGAGTTGGTGGCCGCCCGGCTGGAGCGGCAGACGATCCTCGACCGGGAGCACCCGCCGCAGCTCACCGCCGTGATCGACGAGGCCGCGTTGCAGCGCTTCGCGGAGGGCTGCGCCGGGGTGTTGGCCGGTCAGTTGCGGCACCTGGTGGCGTGCGCCCGCCGTCCGCACATCAGGGTGCACGTGCTGCCGCAGGGCGTGGGCCTGCATGCCGGCCTCTTCGGGCCGTTCATCCTCGGCCGCACCGCCGACGGCAGTTGGCTCGGCTTCCTCGACAACCAGACCGGCGGCACCGCCGTGGACGACATCAACGAGGTGGCGACCCTGCTCGGAAGGTGGGAGAGTCTGCGCAGTGACGCGCTGCCCCGGCAGCAGTCGATCGACCTGCTCGAGGAGATCGTGAAGCCATGGATCTGACCGGAGCCCGCTGGCGCAAGTCCACCCGGAGCGGCAACGATGCCGGCGCGTGCGTCGAGGTCGCCGACAACTTGCCCGGCCAGGTGCACGTCCGCGATTCCAAGGACCGCGACGGCGGCCTGCTGACCTTCAGCCCGGCCGCGTGGCGGGCCTTCGTCGAGCTGGCCCGCACCCGCTGACCGTCCGCCGCACCGGGCAACCGGTCGGCAGCCCGCGATCAGCCGCCGCACCGGGCAGCCGGTCGGCAGTCAGCGATCAGCCGCCGAACCAGCCGGGCACGTCGAGCCGGAACCAGTTGGCCGAGGCCATCCTGCCGAGGTCGTCTTCCATCGCGGCGACCCGTTCCGGGCCCAGCGTGTCGACCCACTGTGCGCGTAGCCGGTCGAAGACCTCGGCCGAGCGGCGTAGCCCGTCGGCACCGCGCGGGGTCACCCGGACCAGCCGGCGTCGGGCGTCGGAGGGGTCGTCGACCCGCTCCAGGTAGCCGACGGCGACCAGCCGGTCGACGGTCTTCCCCGCGGCCTGCTTGGAGATGCCGAGCCGCTGGCCCAGCTCGGTGGCGGTGGTGCCGTCCGCGCCGACGGCCTGGAGCACGAACCCGTGCAGCGGTCGCAGCTCCGGATGCCCCTCCAGGGCCAGCTCGGCGTGCAGGTCGTCGATGAGCGTCCGGAAGCCGGCCAACAGCAGCAGCGGTAGCGCGAAGCCGGGGCGCGCGGGATCAGTGGTTGCCATGTTCGACAACCACGTTTACTATTTCGTCAACCACGTTGACTATCGTAACGTCCCCCGATCCAGACTGTGGAAAGCAGGTAACCATGTCCGTCTTCACCGCCCACACCGCCGAAACCGCGCCCGCCGCCGCCCGACGAGCCATCGAGGGCGTACGCGGCCGGTTCGGCTGGCTGCCCACCCCGGTGGCGCTGATGGCCGACTCGCCGCAGTTGCTCACCGGCTTCCTCACCGCCAGCACGGGCTTCGAGCAGACCGACCTCGCCCCGCTGGACCGGGAGGTGGTCATCCTGACGGTCTCTACCAGTCACGAATGCCATTTCTGCGTCGCCCTGCACACCGGCAAGCTCACCCAGCTCGGAGCGACCGCCGAGCTGATCACCGCGTTGCGGGCCGGCGAGGCGCTGCCCGAGCCGCGACTGGAGGCGCTACGCCGGTTCACGCTGGCCGTGCTCGAGCACCGGGGCGCGGTGCCCGACGACGAGCTGGACGACTTCCTGGCCGCCGGCTACCAGCGCCGGCACGCGCTGGACGTGGTGCTCGGCGTCGGCGCGTACACGATGTCCACATTCGCCAACCGGCTCACCCGCGCGCCGCTCGACCCGCCGCTGGCCGCCCACGCCTGGGCACCGGCAGCCTGACCGAAGAGCCCCGCTCAGGCCGTCTGAAGGAAGTCCCGCAGCAGGGCGAGCATCTCGTCCGGGCGCTCCTCGTACAGCCAGTGCCCGCAGCCCTCGATCACCTCACCGCGGACCGTGTCGGCGTACCGGCGAACCTGCTCGGCGACCTGCCCACCCAGGCTGGCCGCCGCCCCGACGGCCAGCACCGGCATGGTCAGCTTCGTGGCCCGGTACGCCGCATTGTCCGCAATGTCCTGCTCGAACGCCCGGAAGTAGGCGAAGCTGGCTCGCAGATGCGCCGGGTCGCGCAGATGGCTGGCGAACTCCTCGATGTCGGGCGCGGCGATGCTGCCCTTGCGCACCATCAGCGCGTCGGTGAACCTGTCCACCCAGAGCGACTCCCGCCCGCTGACCAGGGCCTCCGGAAGCCCGTTGCCGATGGAGAAGTAGCCGAAGTTCCACACCCCGGGCCCGGCCGAGGTGAGCGCCGGAAACGTGTAGATGCTCTCGTCGGGGATCGGCGCCTCGCTGAGCACCAGCCGACTCACCCGCTGCGGATGGGCGGCCGCGTACGAGTACGCCACCATGGTCCCCAGGTCGTGCCCGACCACCCGGAGGTCACTGACCAGGCCGAGCTGGTCGAGTAGTCCGTGCAGGTCGGCGGCGACAGTCTTCTTGTCGTAGCCGCCGTCCGGGGCGTCGCTGCCCCCGAAGCCGCGCAGGTCGGGCGCGACCACGTCGAACGAGCGCCCGAACTCGGGCAGCAGGTGCCGCCACATGTACCAACACTGCGGATAGCCGTGCAACAGCACCAGCGGCGGGCCGGTGCCACCACGGACGTAGTTCATGGTGATCTGGCCGACCCGCGCCCGCTGCTCGGTGAACCCCGCCGGGACCCGCTCCCCGCCCATCGCCGCCTCCGTCCGCCGTCCGCCCGTGCCCTCTGTCGTCCGGCCGCGTGCCCTCTGTCGTCCGGCCGCCGCCTGCCCGGCTACCCGCTCAACCGCCCGCCATGCCCGCGAGGTGCGGGTCGCGCCTCCTTGATCCACTCGGCTTCCTGGAAGTCGCGGTGTCCTGGGGCCTGGGACCCCGCGGTTTCCTGAAAGACGAGTCGATCAAGACCCGGGCTGCGGTTGGCGTCGGGGGATCGCGAGTGTCACAGCACCCGGCTTGGGCCGCGCGGGAGCCGGTGCGGGAGACTTGGCGACATGGCGGCTCGTGGCTTCCCGTACACCGATCTCAAGGACTTTCTCGCGGCGCTGGAGCGCGCGGGAGAGTTGCGCCGGATCGACGTCCCGGTCGATCCGACCCTGGAGATCAGCGAGGTGGTCACCCGTACGGTGCGGGCCGGCGGCCCGGCGCTGCTCTTCGAGCGTCCGACCCGGGGCGAGATGCCGGTGGCGATCAACCTGTTCGGCACCGAGAAGCGGATGGCGATGGCCCTCGGCGTCGACTCGCTGGACGAGGTCGGCGCCCGGATCGGCGCCCTGATCAAGCCGGAGTTGCCGGTCGGCTGGTCGGGCATCCGCGAGGGGCTCGGCAAGGTCATGCAGCTCAAGTCGGTGCCGCCGCGCAAGGTGAAGACCGCCCCCTGCCAGGAGGTCGTCTACCGGGGTGAGGACGTCGACCTCAACCGGCTGCCGGGGTTGCAGGTCTGGCCCGACGACGGCGGGATCTTCCACAACTACGGGCTGACCCACACCAAGCACCCGGAGACCGGCAAGCGCAACCTCGGCCTCTACCGGCTCCAACAGCACGGCCGCAACACCCTGGGCATGCACTGGCAGATCCACAAGGACTCCACCGCGCACCACGCGGTCGCCGAGCGGCTCGGGCAGCGCCTGCCGGTCGCGGTCGCGATCGGCTGCGACCCGGTCGTCTCGTACGCCGCCAGCGCGCCACTGCCCAGCGACATCGACGAATACCTGTTCGCCGGGTTCCTGCGCGGCGAGCGGGTGGAGATGGTCGACTGCCTCACCGTGCCGTTGCAGGTGCCGGCGCACGCGCAGATCGTGCTGGAGGGCTACCTGGAGCCGGGTGAGCGGCTGCCCGAGGGGCCGTTCGGCGACCACACCGGCTTCTACACGCCCGTCGAGCCGTTCCCCGTGCTGCACATCGAGGCGATGACCATGCAGCGCAAGCCGGTCTACCACTCGATCGTCACCTCGAAGCCGCCGCAGGAGGACCACGGCCTCGGCAAGGCCACCGAGCGGATCTTCCAGCCGCTGCTCAAGCTGATGATCCCGGACATCGTCGACTACGACCTACCGGCCGCCGGCGTCTTCCACAACTGCGCGATCGTCTCCATCCGCAAGCGCTACCCGAAGCACGCGCAGAAGGTGATGAACGCGATCTGGGGCGCGCACCTGATGTCGCTGACCAAGCTGATCGTGATCGTCGACGAGGACTGCGACGTGCACGACTACAACGAGGTCGCCTTCCGTGCCTTCGGCAACGTCGACTACGCGCGTGACCTGCTGCTCACCGAGGGCCCGGTGGACCACCTCGACCACTCGTCGTACCAGCAGTTCTGGGGCGGCAAGGCCGGCGTCGACGCGACCCGCAAGCTGCCCACCGAGGGCTACACCCGCGGTTGGCCGGAGGAAATGAGCATGAGCCCGGAAGTCACGGCCCTGGTCGACAAGCGCTGGAAGGAGTACGGAATCTGATGGCCGTCCTCGACGCACCGGCCACCAAGCCGGGCCGGACCAAGTCCTTCCTGAAGCTCGTCGCCGTCGAGCACTCCGTGTTCGCGCTGCCGTTCGCGTTCCTCTCGGCGCTGGCCGCGATGCAGGTCAACGGCGGGCGGGTGCGGTGGCTCGACCTGCTGCTGATCACCGTGGCGATGGTCGGGGCGCGGACGTTCGCGATGGCCGCCAACCGGATCCTCGACCGCCAGATCGACGCGCGGAACCCGCGTACCGCCGGTCGGGAACTGGTCACCGGAGCGGTGAGCGTGCGGACGGCCTGGACCGGCGCGGCCGTCGCGCTCGTGGTCTTCCTCGTCGCTGCCGCCCTGCTCAACCCGCTCTGCCTGGTGCTCGCGCCGCTCGCCGTGGTGCCGCTTGTCGTCTACCCCTACGCCAAGCGGTTCACCAACTGGCCGCACGCCATCCTCGGGGTCGCCCAGGCGGTCGGGCCGGTCGGCGCCTGGCTGGCGGTCACCGGCACCCTGGACGGCTCCGGGCCGGCCTGGCTGCTCGGCGCGGCCGTCGGGCTGTGGATCGGCGGCTTCGACCTGATCTACGCCTGTCAGGACTCCGAGATCGACCGGGAGATCGGCGTGCACAGCGTGCCCGCCCGGTACGGTCGACGCTTCGCGTTGCACGCCTCCACGGTCGCGCACGTGGTGACCTTCGCGCTGTTCATCTGGTTCGGTGCGTTGATCGGTCTCGGCTGGCTCTGGTGGATCGGGCTGGCGTTGACCGCTGTGGCGTTCGCCTACCAGCACCTGGTGGTCACCCCGACCGACCTCAGCAAGGTCAACCGGGCGTTCTTCACCGCCAACGGGTTCGTCGGCATCGCACTGTTCCTCTTCGCCCTGCTCGACCTGGTGATCCGGCTCGGCCTGCGGCCCTGAGCCGGGTGATCCGGCTCGGCTACGCGCCCGAGGACGGCGGCGTGGCGCTGACCGGGTAGCGGGCGCTCTCGAAGGTCCAGTCGATGGTCCCGCGCACGGCGTACCCGACACCGTCGAGATGGTCGGCGACCGCCCTGTCCAGCGTCGGGCCGAACGACGGCACCGCGGCGCGCAACGCGACGAAGCGCCGCATCGCCTCCCGCCAGTGCTCGGCAGCCCGTTCGACCGCCTCCGCCTTCGGAACCCCCAGTTCGGTCTCGATGGCGAGGACCAGGTTGTGCCCGCCGGCGGTCACCCGGTCCCGTTCCAGCGAGGCCAGGTCGTTGTACCAGGAGAGCAGGTCGTTGCCGGTGCGGGCGATCTGGCGCAGCAGCGGGTGGTGGTAGACCGGGTCGGGCAGCGGCCGACCGCTGACGAACTCCACGAGCGGGTACGACACCTCCGCCGCCGAGGTCGACCGCCGCAGCTCCACGTACTCGTCGACGCTGGGTCGGCGGCCGGCCTCCTTGTTGACCGCCTCCTGCCAGGTGCCGTCGAGGTGCCGGGCCACCGCGTCGGCGAAACGCCGCCGCCACCGGGCCGGCATCCGGCGGCGCGGCTCCCGCCAGGCCAGCACCAGCAGTCGTCGTAGTGGGCCGGTCAACCCGGTCTGCCGCAGCCGGGTGCCGTCGTGCAGCAGCGCCAGGGTGCCGTTGCGCAGCGCCCGGATCTGCTCCGGGGTCAACCGGTTCGGCCCGTCGCAGGCGTCGTCGACCAGGAAGAACCAGGTGAACAGCGCGGCCAGCACCCGCAGGTCGGCTTCGGTCGCCTCCGGGTAGAGCCGTCCGGCGTACCGGGCGAAGGCTCCCCGGGACAGTCGGTGCAGCGCGGCGTCGTCAAGTGCGAGGCCAAGCTCGGGCAGCAGACCGAGGAGCCAGTCCTGCACACGATCGGCGTGTGGTGGAAGCCGGGACGGGACCGGACATTCAGCACGCAGCGCCCGGAGGATCTCGCCGGTCGTCACCGATGCCTCCTCCGCGAGATGCTTCCGGTGCGAATCGCCAGCGGCAGCATCTCAGGTCGGCGGGATGCGCAGGTGCCCCACCCGACATGTCGGACCCGACCAACCCCGGGGGTGCCCACCAGCGAACCAGTCGGACCAGGCAGGCTGGGGGCATGCGGGAACCATGGGTGGTCGGGGTCTCCGGTGCCTCAGGTACGCCGTACGCGGCGGCCGTCATCGGCGGACTGCTCGACGCGGGCGAGCCGGTGGACCTGATCGTGTCCCGGGCGGCGCGCCTCACCGTGCTCGACGAGACCGGCCGACCCTTCCGGGACGGGCACTGGGCCGAGGACCTCGCCGCCTGGCTAGACCGGGACCTGACCACGGCGGATGTGCGGCACTGGCCGGCCGGCGACCTGGCCGCCGGGCCGAGCAGCGGCTCCTACCGGGTACGCGGCATGGCAGTCGTCCCGGCCAGCACGGCAGCCTGCGCGGGCGTCGCGATCGGGCTCTCCAAGGACCTGTTGCAGCGCGCCGCCGAGGTCAACCTCAAGGAACGCCGGCCCGTGGTGCTGGTCCCCCGGGAGACACCTGTGACCCGCAGCCACCTGGAGCACCTCATCGCGCTGCACGACGCGGGCGCGGTGGTGCTGCCGGCCAGCCCCGGCTTCTACGGCGCCGGCGCGGCGGCCAGCGCGCAGCAGTTGGTCGACTTCGTGGCCGGCAAGGTGCTGGACGCGCTCGGCGTCCCGCACACCCTGTTCCGACGGTGGTCCGGTCAGCTCGGCGCAGCCCGAAGCTGAGCCCTCCGCTCGCGCCGAGCCGTCCCGTTCGTGCCAGCGGTCGGCCGAAGCGGGACGCGGACCGGACTGGTGTCCGGTCCGCGTGTCGTTGTCCGCACCAGTTCAGTACATGCCAGCGTTGGCCGGACCCGGCCCCGTGGATGCGGCCGGCCCCACATTGCGTGGCTTTCCGACCTCATCCACCTCGTCCAGCATGCCCTCCCCCTCAAGCAGGGCTCGCACCTCGGATTCCCGAAACCGGCGATGCCCGCCTGGAGTCCGGATGCTTCCTATCCGGCCGGCCGCCGCCCATCTCGTCACAGTTTTCGGGTCTACCCGAAACAGCGCGGCGACCTCACCCGGTGTCAGCAGGCGATCTCCAGTGTCCACAGCCCCCTCCTCGCGTCGACGAAGCCCCCGGCTGAACACACTGCCCCCGGCTGGTGCGTAGCCCAGAGCCGTCATGAGGGACGTATGGCAATTACAGCACCAGGGACATGGCCTGTCCGCCCAAACGCGAAAAATGCACTGAGTGGGGAGTTAGTAATGTTACTGGTGCTACCTCTGCCCTGACCGGCGGTTTATGAACAGTGACTCACCGCTCAGTCCAACGGGTGCCGAAGGCCGCACGTTACGCGCGAGCGGTTAGGGTCACTCTCTGTGGATGCCATCGACCTGAGCCTCGTCGACCTGCTGCGCGGCAACGCGCGCCTCTCGTACGCCGAGCTGGCCCGCCAGGTGGGCCTCTCCGCCCCGGCCGTGCACGAACGGGTCGGCAAGCTGGAGAGCAGCGGGGTGGTCCGGGGCTACCGCGCGGACGTGGCTCCGGAGTCGATCGGGCTGGGTGTCACCGCGCTGATCGGCATCGTCGAGGACTCCGGTGCCGACACCGACGACATGCTCGAGTCGCTGCGGGTGCTGCCCGAGATCGAGTCCTGCTACTTCATGGCCGGCGTGGAGTCGTTCCTCCTCAAGGCGCGGGTCGGCACGATCGCCGAGCTGGAGCAGCTGATCGTGCGGTTGAACCGGACGCCAGGGGTCGCCTCCACCCGTACCGCCATCGCGCTCTCCACCAAGTGGGAGAACCGCCCCCAACCGGTCGGCCCGCCCGCGGCCTGACCACCTCGTACCGGCGCTGGCCACCGCTGACCTGCTTGCTAGGTTTCCGAGCGTGACTCATCTCGACCGGTGCGACGAAGCCAGCCGGACCTGGGTGACCGAGGCGATCGCCGCCGTCGAGGCGGACGCGAACCGCTCCGCCGACACCCACCTGCTGCCGTTCCCGCTGCCCCGGGAATGGGGGATCGACCTGTACCTCAAGGACGAGTCTTCCCACCCCACCGGCTCACTGAAGCACCGGCTGGCGCGCTCGCTGTTCCTCTACGGGCTCTGCAACGGCTGGATCGGGCCGCGCACCACGATCGTCGAGGCGTCGTCGGGTTCCACGGCGGTCTCCGAGGCGTACTTCGCCCGCATGCTGGGCCTGCCGTTCATCGCGGTGATGCCCGCCTCCACCTCGCCGGAGAAGATCGCGCAGATCGAGTTCCAGGGCGGCCGGTGCCACCTGGTGGACGACCCGGCAAGCGTGGTGGTCGAGGCCCGGTGGCTCGCCGAGGATTCCGGCGGGCACTTCATGGACCAGTTCACCTACGCCGAGCGGGCGACCGACTGGCGGGGCAACAACAACATCGCCGAGTCGATCTACGCGCAGTTGGAACTGGAGCGACACCCGATCCCCGCCTGGGTCGTGGTGGGCGCGGGCACCGGGGGCACCAGCGCCACCATCGGCCGGTACGCCCGCTACCGCCGGCTCGCCACCAAGCTCTGCGTGGTCGACCCGGACAACTCGGCGTTCTACCCGGCCTGGCTGGCCGCCGACTGGTCGGTACGAACCGGGAAGGGCTCCCGCATCGAGGGGATCGGCCGGCCCACCGTGGAGGCGTCGTTCCTGCCCTCGGTGGTGGACCGGATGGTCCAGGTGCCGGACGCGGCGTCACTGGCCGCCATGCGCGCCGGATCGGCGCTGCTCGGCCGTCGGGTGGGCGGGTCAACCGGCACCAACCTGTGGGGCGCGTTCGGCCTGATCGCCGGGATGCTCGCCGAGCGTCGGACCGGCTCGGTGGTCACCCTGATCTGCGACCCGGGCGACAGGTACGCCGACACGTACTACGCCGACGACTGGGTGGCCGCCCAGGGCCTCGACCTGACCCCGCACCTGGCCACGATCGACCGCTTCCTGGCCAGCGGGGCCTGGCCCGCCTGAACCGCTCAGCGGGGTCCGGTGGGCCTGGCGCAGTCAGCGGGGCCTGGCGGGCCTGGGCGCGGCATCGATCAGCGTGGGTCGATCCGTTCGGCCAGCCCGGGGTAGCGCACCACGTAGCCGCTGTCGTCCAGATCGATGTCGGCCGTAAAGGTGCCGCTCGCGAAGCGCACCCGGCCCGGCCCCAGCCCGGTGTAGATCTGCTCGGCCGGCACCACCTCCAGGCCGGGCAGCAGCACCCAGGCGACGGTGATCCGGTGTGCCACATCGGCCGGCTCGGCCGCCATCCGGAGCCGATGGACCGGCAGGGTGTTGAACAGCGGCGAGCCGCTCAGATCGACGTCGAGCGCGTCGGCCAGCCGATCCGGGTCGTCCGTGCCGGGCAGACCGGCCCGGCGATGACCGGCCGCGACCAGGGCCGCGTCCAGGTCGCCCTGCTCAGCGGTGGTCACTCGCCACCGCCCCTGAGCCCGCTCCAGCGTCACCCGACGTAGCCAGCCGCGCCCCTCGGCCTCGACCTCGACCCGGGTGGTGGCCCAGTCCGGCGTGGTGGTCAGCTGGTAGCGGGCGGTCCACGGGATCGGGTCCACGGCGAGCAGGGTGCCCCGGGCGGCCAACCCGTGGCCGTCGTCGAACAGGACCTGCTCGCTGCCGGCGGTGTCCGTTCGGGACCAGAAGATCGACTTCGGCATGGTCGGCATGAGGCGGACGTTACGCGACCCGACCGGCATCGGCAGGGCATGCGCGAACGCCGCCGCGAAGCCTGGGCTTCACGACGGCGTTCGGTGGATCAATCAGTGCGTACGCGCCGGCGGTCGCCCGCCGAAACCGCGCCGATCGTCACGCGGGCGGTCCTCGCGGGGCCGGTCGTCGCGGGGCCGGTCGTCCCGGGCCCGGCTCTCCGAGCGGAAACCACCCCGGGCGTCCCGGTCGCCGAAGCGCCGCTCACCCTGCGGGCGGTCACCGTAGCCGCGCTCGCCCTGCGGCCGGTCGCCGTACTGGCGGTCACCCTGCGGGCGGTCGCTGTAGCGGCGCTCGCCGGTGGGCCGGTCGCCGAAACGTCGCTCACCCTGCGGGCGGTCGCCGTAGCCCCGGTCACCCTGCGGGCGGTCGCCGAAGCGCCGCTCGCCCTGCGGGCGGTCGCTGTAGCGTCGCTCGCCCTGCGGCCGGTCGCTGTAGCGCCGCTCGCCCTGCGGGCGGTCGCCGTAGCCGCGCTCGCCCTGCGGGCGGTCGCCGTACTGGCGGTCACCCTGCGGGCGGTCGCTGTAGCGGCGCTCGCCGCTGGGCCGATCGCCGTAGCTCCGGTCACCTTGCGGGCGGTCGCCGTACTGGCGGTCACCCTGCGGTCGGTCGCCGAAGCGGCGCTCGCCGGTGGGCCGGTCGCCGAAGCGCCGGTCACCCTGCGGACGGTCGCCGAAGCGGCGCTCGCCTCCCGTGCGGTCACCGAACCGACGAGGACCCCCGGACCGGTCGTCGTACCGGCGCGAGCCGCCGGAGCGGTCGCCGTAGCCGCGGGGCTCCGCCTCGACGCGGACCGGAACGCCACTGGGCTCGCGCGCGCCGACCAGCTCGGCCAACGCCGCGTCTCCGACCCGGACCCGGGTCTCGGCCGGCGCGACGCCGGCCTTCTCCATCATCGCCAGGGTGGTGCGGCGCTGCTTGGGCAGCACCAGGGTGGCGACCGCGCCCGACTCGCCGGCCCGGGCGGTACGCCCCGCACGGTGCAGGTAGTCCTTGGGGTCCTTCGGCGGGTCGACGTGCAGCACCAGGGTGACCCCGTCGACGTGGATGCCCCGGGCCGCCACGTCCGTGGCGACCAGCACGTTCATCCGGCCCTCACGGAACTCGGCGAGCGTCTTGGTGCGCATCCGCTGGGTCTTGCCGCCGTGCAGCCCACCGGCGCGTACGCCGACGGCCGCGAGCTGCTCGACCAGCCGGTCCACCCCGAGCTGGGTACGGGCGAAGACCATGGTCCGGCCGTCCCGGGCGGCGATCGAGGCCGCCACCGGGAACTTCTCGTGCGGCGGGATCAACAGCATGTGGTGGTCCATGGTGGACACCGAGGCGGTGGACGGCGCGGTGGAGTGGGTGACCGGGTCGGTCATGAACCGCCTGACCAACGCGTCGACGTCACCGTCCAGGGTGGCCGAGAAGAGCAGCCGCTGACTGTTCGCGGGCGTCTTCGCCAGCAGATCGGTCACCTCGGGCAGGAAGCCCATGTCGGCCATCTGGTCGGCCTCGTCGAGCACCGTGACCTCGACCTCGTCGAGCTGGCAGATGCCCCGCTCGATGAGGTCGCCGAGCCGGCCCGGGGTGGCCACGATGATCTCCACACCGCGGCGCAGCGCGTCGATCTGACGGTCGTACGGAACGCCGCCGACGGCGGTCTTGAGGAAGATGCCGACGGACTTGCCCAGCGGCACCAGCGCGTCGTTGACCTGCATGGCCAACTCGCGGGTGGGCACCAGGACCAGGGCGCGCGGACGCATCGGCCGGGCCCGGTTGCGGGTGGCCAGCCGGGCGATCATCGGCAGACCGAAGGCGAGTGTCTTGCCCGAACCGGTCTGCCCACGGCCCAGCACGTCACGGCCGGCGAGCGCGTCCGGAACGGTGGCCCGCTGGATCTCGAACGGGCTGGTGATGCCCTGCTGCGCCAGTGCGCGAACCAGCGGCTCGGGCAGGCCGAGAGCGGCGAAGCTGATCGGCTCGGCGGTCTCCGTCGGCACGGGCTCGGCCTGCGGGGTGACTGTCGCTGCCGGCGCGGTGCCGGCCTCGCTCGGAGGAACGTCGAGCTGCTCCCGAGCGGCGTCGGTCGCCGGGACTGAGTTGAAAACGGACGAAACGGTGCTGGGGTCAGCAGAGGTGGTCAACAAAAACCTTTCGAGCGGGGCGCATCTTCGCGATGGCCTGCCGCGGCTGTACCGCCGGATCGCCCGCAAGATCGCCCAGGGGCGCACACCACGCGCGCCGGGTCAGTGATCTCAGCCAGTGTACGGCGGTCTGGCGAAGCCGCCAGCCGGTTGTCCGACGGTAGTGGGCGGACTCACCATCGTTACCACTCGCTGGCTCACCCGTTGAGCACGCTGCCCACCAGACCGTCCAGGGCGTCGCTGGCCAGCAGGACGACCAGAACACTTATCGCCACCAGCAGCCCCAGAGCGGCGGCCAGGACGATCATCACCCGGGTGTTACTGGACCGCTCGGCCGGCGTGTCGGCCCAGCCCTGGGCCAGGATGTGCCCGGTCAACGACCCGGACGTCTCCACCGCGTTGGCGGGTATCGCGATCGTGGTGAAGCCGGCCCCCTCGCCGTTGCCGTAGACGGTGCCGGCCAGGTCTGAGCCGCCGTCGTGCCGCCCACCACGGGTGCCGGCCGCGTCCCGTCCGGGAGAACCGGCCGCGTCCCGTCCGGGGGAACCAGCCGCGTCCCGTCCGGGAGAACCGGCCGCGTCCCGTCCGGGAGAACCAGCCGCGTCCCGTCCGGGGGAACCAGCCGGTGGCCCGCTCGGCGACGCGGTCAGTCGGGAGTTTCCGGTGCTGCTCCGGGCCGACGAAGGAGCCCCGGCGGTGGACGGTGGCCAGCTCGGCAGCGCTGGCGCGGGCACCACCGGCGACGCGGAGGCAGCCGGCCCGGCCCATCCGCCGCCGGACGTCGGGCGGGTCGCCCCACCGGTGGACGGCCACCCGGCCGGCGGTGCGGAGACCGACGCGCTGGCCCGTACGCCGGGCGTGTCGGTCATCGCCGGCGGCGGCGGAAACGGCGGTGCCGGCATCGGGCCGGGCGGGGCTGGTGGTGCGGGCACCGGCGGACCGGGTGGCGGAAGCGGCGGGCTCGGCACGGGCGGCGACGGCGGGCCGGGGATGGGCGGCACCGGCGAGGGCGGTGGGATGGGCGGGCCCGGCACGGGCGGAACCGGGCCGGGCGGCGGCGTGGGTCGGGGGCCCGGCGTCGGAATCGGACCGGGCGGGTACGGACCCGGCGCCGGCGCGGGCTCCGGTTCCGGTGGCGACGGCTGCGTCGGCCCGGGACCGGGTGGCGTGGGTTCCGGCTCCGGATTCGACGGCGTGGAGGGCTGGGCCGGCTCCGGCTCGACGCCCACCGGCGCGGCTCGGTAGACGGCAGGCGACTTCTCGCGAAGGTCGGGGGTGCCCAGGGCATCGGCCGTGCCCCGGCTGCCGCTCGGAACCGTGGCGCTGGCCCGGGCCGGCGCGGGGGAGTCGTTGCGCTGCCCCGGCAACGACACGTCGGCGGGAGCCGCTGGGGCGGTGGCACGAGACGTACCGGCGGGGCTGGCCGAGCCGGTCGCACGGTAGGTGGTTGCGGTGACCGGAGCGCTAACCGGTAGGTCACTGCGAAGAGCCCCGGCGGTCACGACGCTGGCGCGTGCGCGTACCGGTGCGGCGGCCTGGCCCTGGCGCGCGTCGACAACTGCCGACTCCTCGGCGGCCGTCCCAGAGACGTCCGTGCCGCCGGAAACGGCGTCGGTCGAGGCGTCCGCGGCGACCGCCGCCGTGCCGCTGTCGGCCGGGCTGGCGTCGCTGTGGGCCGGGCTGGCGCTGCTGTCGGCCGGGCTGGCGTCAGCGGGGCTGGCCTCGCTGGCGGCCACCGGGTCGGCGGCTTCCGGCCCTGGTGGGCCGGCCTGGTCGACCAGGGGGTCGACAGTCTCCGCCGGAAGTCTCTGCTCGGCCATTTCCGCCCTCCGCGCCATGCTCGCACCCGGACCCGTGACGTCGAGTCGGATGTGCCTGGTTGTCACCGTGCCACAGATCTTGCCGAGCGGACAGCCGGAGCGGCCGTGGCGGATCAGCCCGTGGTGCTGGGGCTGCCCGTCGCGCTGCGACTGGCCGTCGCGCTCGCGGTGGCCTTCGGCGTGGTCGTCGGAGACGTGCTGGCCGTCGCGCTCGCGGTGGCCTTCGGCGTGGTCGTCGGAGTGCTGCTCGGGGTGTTCGACGGCTTCGGCGTGGTGCTGCCGGTCGGGGTGGGCGTCGGGGTGGTCGTCAGCGTCGGCGTGGGCGTCGGCTTGGTGGTCTTCGTGGGCGTCGGCGTGGGCGTCGGCTTGGTGGTCTTGGTGGGCGTCGGCGTCGGCTTCGGGGTCGAGACGGGCGGGGCCGGAGGAGTCACGACCGGTGCCGGCACCGCGCCGATCACCCGGGTGGCGGCATACAGCCGGGACCAGCGGACGACCGAGACCTTGACGACGTCTCCCGTGGTGGGGGCCTGCACCATCTTGCCGTTGCCGATGTACATGCCGACGTGGTGGATCGTCGTCCAACTGCTGCCCGAGGCGAAGAAGAGCAGGTCGCCGGGGAGCAGCGCGCTCTGCGGAACGGTGCGGCCACGGGTGGCGGCGTACTGGTCCCGGGAGACCCGGGGCAGGTCGAAGTAGTCGGCGCCGGGGGACCGGTACGCCGCCCACATCAGGCCGGAGCAGTCGAACTCGTCCGGCCCCTCCTCGGACCACTTGTACGGGTCACCGCGCTGGGCGAGCGCGTACCGGACCGCGGCCAGTGCCCGGGGGTGCGCGGCCATGCCGCTGATGCTCTGGTTGGAGACGTATCCGGAGCCGATCTGCTGCTCGGCGGCGTCCTGCTGGCGTTCGATCTCGATCAGCGCGGCGGCGTTGTCCCGGCGCAGCTTGAGCAGACTCGCCTCGGCGGTGCGGAGCGCCGTCTCACCCGCCGTGTACTCCGTCTCGGCGGCGGCGAGCAGATCCTTGGCCTCGCTGTGCTTCTGGTAGGCGGTCTGCTCACCGGCACGGGCCCGGGACAGCTCCCCGGCCACTCCTGTGGTGCCGCCGTCGACCTTCTCGCCCCGGGTGATCGCCTGGAGGCGGCTCAGCCCGCGGATTTCCTGGGCGAAGTCGCCCGGCGGCAGCGCGGCAGCCGCCTTGATGGCCTCGGCGGCGGCGGTGTCGGCCGTCTGCTGGGCTCGGAGCAGGGCGTCCTGCGCGGTCGCCAGCGCCTTGCCGGCCGCGTCGACCTGCGCCTGCGCGTCGACGCGTTTCTGCCGGCTCACCAGCAACGCCTCGCCGAGCGCGCCGACCTGGACCTCGCCGGCGGAGATCGCGGTGGCCAGTGGGCCGTTGCCGATGTTGACCACCGGCGGGGCGGGCACGCCGGCGGCAGGTACGCCGCCGGGCAGCTGAAGCGAGCCGGTGACCGCCGGGCGCGAGCCGGTGTCCGGCACGGTGGTCGGCACGCCGGGCTCCGCGTACACGGGGGTGGCCAACACGGCCGCGGCGATCGCGCCGAGCAGGGCGGCCCAGAGCTTCGGACGCAGGACCGGCGAGATCACCGGGCTCCGTCGTCGCTGCCGTCGCCCGCGCCCGCTGTAGACCATGCCGCTCCCCGTTCAACCGCTCGTCGCCGCGCTCGGTGGGCGCGACCGCCGGGACGGTACCAGTGTGTGTGTTCCGCCCCACCTTGTTACTACCGCACCTCGCCACTCATGTCGATGCGTTGCCGGGTTACGGGAGGCTGAGAGTCTGGTGAAGTGGGTCGCTGCCGGCGACCGTGCCGCCGGGCCCGTCGGCACGGCGACGTACGCTCGATCCGGACCGCAGGTGGAAGGGACGTGCCATGGACGCCGGACTCAAGCGTGAGCTCGAAGCGAAGGTGTACGCCGGTGAGCGGCTGACCCGGGAGGACGGGGTCGCCCTCTACGAGAGCGACGACCTGACCTGGCTGGGGCGGTTGGCGCACCACAAGCGCACCGAGCTGAACGGCGACCGGGTGATGTTCAACGTCAACCGGCACCTCAACCTGACAAACGTCTGTTCGGCGTCCTGCGCGTACTGCTCGTTCCAGCGCAAGCCGGGCGAGAAGGACGCGTACACGATGCGCATCGACGAGGCGGTCCGCAAGGCCAAGGAGATGGAGGACGAGCAGCTCACCGAGTTGCACATCGTCAACGGCCTGCACCCGACGCTGCCCTGGCGTTACTACCCGAAGGTGCTGCGCGAGCTGAAGGCCGCGCTGCCGAACGTCAAGCTCAAGTGCTTCACGGCGACCGAGGTGCAGTGGTTCGAGAAGATCAGCGGCCTGAGCGCCGACGAGATCCTCGACGAGCTGATGGACGCCGGCCTGGAGTCGCTTACCGGTGGTGGCGCGGAGATCTTCGACTGGGAGGTCCGGCAGCACATCGTCGACCATGCCTGCCACTGGGAAGACTGGTCGCGCATCCACGCCCTGGCACACAGCAAGGGCATGAAGACCCCGGCGACGATGCTGTACGGCCACATCGAGGAGCCCCGGCACCGCGTCGACCACGTGCTGCGGCTGCGCGAGTTGCAGGACGAGACCGGTGGCTTCGCGGTCTTCATCCCGCTGCGCTACCAGCACGACTTCGTCGACTCGGCGGACGGCAAGATCCGTAACCGGATCCAGGCGCGCACCACGATGGCCTCGCCGGCCGAGTCGCTGAAGACGTTCGCCGTCTCCCGGCTGCTCTTCGACAACGTGCCGCACCTGAAGAACTTCTGGGTGATGCACGGGTTGTCGGTGGCGCAGCTCTCGCTGAACTTCGGCGTGGACGACCTGGACGGCTCCGTCGTCGAATACAAGATCACGCACGACGCCGACTCGTACGGCACCCCGAACACCATGCACCGCGACGACCTGCTGCACCTGATCTGGGATGCCGGCTTCCAGCCCGTCGAGCGGGACACCCGCTACAACGTGGTCCGGGAGTACGACAAGGCCCCGTCGCTGGCCGAGCGGCGCGCCGAGCCGCAGCAGGTCTGGGCCTGAGCCGCCACGTACCCTCGCAGTCGATGACCGAGCAACGAGGACCTGAGCAGCAGGGCGGGTTTCCCCGCCGGGACGCCGAGGGGCGCATCCGTACCCTGGGCGATCTGCTCGGGGTGTGCCTGGCCGGCCTGGTCATCGGTGTGCTCGCGTTGGTGCTGTTCGACTGGGCGTTCGCCTCGATCGGTGCCGGCGACTTCGGGCACACAAACGGTTGGCTGGCGGTGATCCTGCCGGCCTGGTTGTTCTGGGACGACTTCCGGGCCTGGGAGTTCGGCGCGGCCCGGGTGCTGGCGGCGGTGGTCGCCGCCGCCGTCGGGGTGTTCGTGGGGCTGCTGATCGCCGGTCTGGGCGCGGGGTTGCCGCCGCTGCTGTCCGGCGCGTTGGCGGCGGGGGCGTTCACCGTGGCGTACGCGGTCCTCTGGTTCCCGGGCGTCCGCTGGCTGGCCCGCCGGACCGGCTGAGCATGACCGCCCGCCGGGCGGTTCGATCCTTCCGCCGGCAGTGGCGGGCGACGGAGAGAACGGAGTGGTGCAGGTGAGCGCCGCGCTCAAGTACACGCTGGGCCGGATCGGGCTGTTCGTCGCCGTGCTGGCGGGCCTCTGGCTGGTCGACATGAACGTGTTCCTGAAGCTGATGCTGGCGTTGGTGTTCTCCGCCGCGCTCTCCTTCTTCCTGCTGCGTGGTTGGCGGGACGAGATGGCCGCGGAGATCGCCGAAGCAGCCGAGCGCCGCCGCACCGAGAAGGAGCGCCTCCGCTCAGCCCTGGCCGGCGAAGACCAGCCCCCCACCCAGACCCCAGACTCCCCGCGTTGATCATGAAGTTATTGTCACGACACGCCGAGTAGTCGGGCAATAACTTCATGATCAACCGCGCAGGGCCTACCAGTTGGTGGAGCCGGGGAGCTTGGGCCAGGGCTTCGTGGTGGGCTTGATCAGGTACGCGATGCCGCCCGAGCCGCCGGACACGCCGCCGCTGGCGTTGGTGCGCTTGGTCCGCAGCCAGATCTGCTCGAACTGCGCACGCTTGTAGACGTTGCGCACCACGTCGTTGCTGGACGAGGCCGGGTCGTTGACGATCACGTCGCCGTCGGCGGTGAAGCCGACCACCACGAAGAGGTGGCCCGAGGTGCCGTAGTTCGCCCCGTCCAGCTCACTGGCGAGGAAGGACTGGCTGGTCACCACGGGGATGCCGGCGGCGATGAAACGCTCCAGCTCGTCGAGTGAGTGCAGCCGGGTCACCCGGCCCTCCAGCCCGGGGAAGCTGGCCGCGTACGCGGTGTTGAACGGCCAGTTGCCCGCGCCGTCGTACGCGTAGTCGTAGGTCATCCGTGCGGCGTGGTTGACCGTCGGGTCGGGGTAGGTCGGGTCCACCCAGGAGGTGTCGGCGGTCGACGGCTTGCGGCCCCAGTACTCGATCACCATCTCGGTCGAGGTGGGCGAGCACCACGCCTCGCCGCCGCCGTCGTACTCGGGGTAGTGACCGGCGTGCACGTTCTGCGAGTAGCGCGGCACCGGCAGCTCCCGGCCCCAGGCGATGTGTCCGGCGCTCGGCGGCACGGTGAACCGGTCCGGCACCGTGGAGCTCATCGCGCCCAGCATCCGGACCACCGGGGCGGCGCTCTGCCCGGGCGCACGGTAGAGGGTCAGTTTGAGCTGGTACGACCGCAGCAGCACCCCGGCGGCGGCGTCGTCGATGCTGAAGGTGTCGGTCCAGATCGTCGACCAGGGGTCGCCCTGCCGGTCGACGCTTGTCCGCTTGATGTCGGTGTCGCCGGACGCCCAGCGGCCCAGGACGTACCACGGGGTCTGGTCGCCGCTCGTGTAGTTGCCCTGCATCTCCACCTGGATCCAGGTGCCGGCGGGGGTCTCCGCGTTCCAGGAGGCGATCAGCTCGGTGGCGTCGAACCCGATCCGGGTCACCGGCGAGGTCCAGGTGCCGTACTCCCAGGTGCGGGTGGCGCCGGTGTGCGGGTCCGCGTACTCGATGGTGCCGGCCGGGCGGGCCAGGGTGACGCCCGCTCGGGCGCCGGGCACGACGCGGGTGCCGGCCTGGCTGCCCCGGTGCCAGTCGGCGGGCCCGGACCAGTCCTGGTAGGTGATCTGCTCGTCGTGGGCGGGGGCGGGCGGGTGTGCCGCCAGCGCGGGCGCGGCGCTGGTGAGCAGGGTGAGCGTGGTGACGCCGGCGAGGGTGGCCGCGCGCAGGCGGGATCTGGCCATGGGTGCTCCGCGGTGTCGAGGGGGCATCGTCGCCCGTCAGTTTTCCGCTTGGAGGGAAGTTTCGCCAGATGTTGATAGGTGGAAAATCATTGCCGCCGTGATGATCCACCTGGGATGCATAAGGCAGCGATCAATATTGATATGACCATGTGACAGATGGTGAAGTGTCCTTCACCGAGCGGGATCTCCCGCCCATCGAGGAGGTAGTCCATGGCCCTCCGCACGCCCATCCCCCTCCGCCGCGTCCTGGTGCTCGCTGTCGTCACCGGGCTGGGCATCGTCACCGTCGCCGCCGGTCCGGTCGCCGCCCGGCCGGCCCCGGACCGCACCGCCGAGCCGGCCGCGGCCAGCTACCGGGTGCTCGGGCCCCGGACCCTCGCCGACCGCAACGCGGTGGCCCGCACCGGGGCCGCCATCGACTACTCCGAACATGGGGTGCTGCACATCTCGGCCACCGCGGGCGAGGCCGCCGCGATCGGCAAGCTCGGCTTCCGGCTGGAACCGCTGGCCCCGCCGCCCAACGCCGAGCGCGGCGCCGGCGAGATCGGCACCATGGCCTTCCCGCCGGCCGACTCCAACTACCACGACTACGCGGAACTGACAGCCGTCGTGAACCAGGTCGTCGCCGACCACCCGGCGATCGCCCGCAAGATCAGCATCGGTTCGTCGTACGAGGGCCGCGACCTGATGGCGGTGAAGATCTCCGACAACGTCGGCACCGACGAGAACGAGCCGGAGATCCTGTTCAACTCCCAGCAGCACGCCCGCGAGCACCTGACCGTCGAGATGGCGATCTACCTGCTCAACCTCTTCACCGACAGCTACGGCAGTGACTCCCGGATCACCAACATCGTCAACGGCCGGGAGATCTGGATCGTGCCGACGGTCAACCCGGACGGCAGCGAGTACGACATCGCCACCGGCTCGTACCGATCCTGGCGCAAGAACCGGCAGCCCAACAGCGGCTCGTCCAACGTGGGCACCGACCTGAACCGCAACTGGGGCTACAACTGGGGATGCTGCGGCGGCTCGTCCGGCACCACCTCGTCGGAGACCTACCGTGGCCCGTCGGCGTTCTCCGCGCCCGAGACGCAGGCGCTGCGCAACTTCGTCAACGGCCGGGTGGTCGGCGGTGTGCAGCAGATCAAGGCCAACATCGACTTCCACACGTACTCGGAGCTGGTGCTCTGGCCGTACGGCTACACCACGGCGAACACCGCCACCGGCCTGAACGCGGACCAGTACAACACCTTCGCCACCATCGGCCAGCAGATGGCGGCCACCAACAACTACACGCCTGAGCAGTCCAGCGACCTCTACATCACCGACGGGGACAGCCTCGACTGGATGTGGGCCACCCACAACATCTGGGCCTACACCTTCGAGATGTACCCGGGCTCCTCCGGCGGCGGGGGCTTCTACCCGCCCGACGAGGTGATCGGAGCGCAGACCTCGCGCAACCGGGAGGCGGTGCTGATCCTCAGCGAGTACGCCGACTGCCCGTACCGGGCCATCGGCAAGCAGGCGCAGTACTGCGGCGGTGGTGGCGGCACCACTGTCTGGTCGGACACCTTCGAGACCGCCACCGGCTGGACCATCAACCCGGGCGGCACCGACACCGCCACCCTCGGCGCGTTCGAACGGGGCGCCGCCCAGGCGACCACGTCCTCCGGAGCCAAGCAGCTCACCCCGTACGCCGGATCCAACGACCTGGTCACCGGCCGGCTGGCCGGCTCGGCGGCCGGTGACTACGACGTCGACGGCGGCGTGACAAGCGCCAGGTCCCCGGCGGTGACCCTGCCGTCGTCCGGCACGCTGACCCTGTCGCTCGCCTGGTACCTGGCGCACGGCTCGAACGCCTCGTCGGCGGACTACCTGCGGGTGAGCGTGGTGCACAACGGCGGCACCACCGCGCTGCTCACCCAGGCCGGCGCGGCCAGCAACCGCAACGGGAGTTGGGCGGTAGCCAACCTCAACCTCACCCCGTACGCCGGCCAGTCGGTCCGCGTGCTCGTCGAGGCGGCTGACGCGTCCGGGGCCAGCCTGGTGGAGGCGGCTGTGGACAACGTCACCATCACTTCCTCCTGATCGGGTGGGGCCCCGTCCCGCCCCGGCGGGGCCCCACCACCCGTTCCCGACCCTCCAGATCCGGGACATATCCCTCGACGCGCGACGGGCCACCGATCGCGCGTCGTCGATCAACCCTTGATCGATCCAGCACGTCGGGGCGGTGCGCTACCGTCTTACCGACAAGTCCGCAGCGAAGCCGGTGCTCATCCCGGCGCTGTCCCGCAACTGTGATGCCCCACCTGTCGGTGGGGACGAGCCAGGTCGCCTGCGGACCGGTCGCGAAACGCGCTCTCGAGGAAGGGCGCCTCGTGGGCGGGCGTACGGAAGTCCCTGTCGGCGAAGCACCACACTCCTCGACCGACAGGAGGCCCCCATGTTCAGACGTACCCCTCGGCTCTTCGCGGCGACCCTCGCGGTCACCGCGCTCGCCCTCGGCGCCTGCGCCGAGAAGGCCGACGACAAGCCGAGCACCGGCACCGCGGCCGCCGCCTACCCGGTCACCGTCGGCGCGCTCACCCTCGACAAGCGTCCCGAGAAGATCGTCGTGCTGTCGCCCACCGCCACCGAGATGCTCTTCGCGATCGGTGCCGGCCCGCAGGTGACAGCCGTCGACGACCAGTCGAACTACCCGGCCGACGCGCCCAAGACCGACCTCTCCGCCTTCCAGCCGAACGCCGAGGCGATCGCCGGTAAGAACCCGGACCTCGTGGTGCTCTCCGACGACCGCAACAAGATCGTCGATCAGCTCGGCAAGCTGAAGATCCCGGTGTACCAGACCCCGGCGGCGGTCACCCTCGACGACTCGTACCGGCAGATCACCGAGCTGGGCACGCTGACCGGGCACGCCGACCAGGCCACCGACGTCGCCACCCGGATGAAGGACGACATCGCCAAGCTGGTCAAGGACCTGCCGCAGCGCGCCGAGAAGCTCACCTACTTCCACGAGTTGGGCCCGGAGCTGTACAGCGCCACCAGCAAGACCTTCATCGGCTCGCTCTACAGCCAGGCCGGTCTGACAAACATCGCCGACCCGGCCGACGCGGACGGCAAGGACTTCGGCTACCCGCAGCTGTCCCAGGAGTTCGTGGTCAAGGCCGACCCGGACTTCGTCTTCCTGGCCGACGCCAAGTGCTGCCAGCAGAGCGCCGACACGGTCAAGGCCCGCAGTGGCTGGGCCGGCCTCACCGCGGTGAAGAACAACCAGGTCGTGGCCCTGGACGACGACATCGCCTCCCGCTGGGGCCCACGGGTCGTGGACCTGCTCCGGGTCATCATCGACGCGGTCGCCAAGGTGCCCGCGTGACCGTCGTCCGTCGGTGACCGAGCCGCTGTCCGCGGCCCGGCCCGCCGGGCTGCTGTCTGGGGCCCGGCCCGCCGGGCTGCGCAAACGTTGGCTGGTCGCGGGGTTGGTCGCGGTGCTCGTCGCGCTCGTCGTCGGGGTGTCGCTCGGCCCGGTGAGTCTGCCCCCGGGCAGCGTCGCCGCCGAGCTGCTCAACCTGTTTCCCGGGGTGCACCTGGACAGCGGGTTGACCGAGCGCGAGATCGCGATCGTCACCGAGCTGCGCCTACCCCGCGTGGTGCTGGGCCTGCTCGTCGGCGGCCTGCTCGCCATGGCCGGCGGGTGCTACCAGGGCGTGTTCCGCAACCCGCTGGCCGACCCGTACCTGCTCGGTGTGGCCGCCGGCGCCGGCCTCGCGGTCACCGCGGCGATCGCCCTCGGCGGCGCCGGCCAGCAGGGCACGCTCTCCGGGCTGCCGATGACCGTTCCGTTGGCCGCGTTCGCCGGTTCCCTGCTGGCCGTGACGATGACCTACGTGCTCGGCGCGGCCGGAGGCCGACGCGGGTCACCGGCGATGCTGATCCTGGCCGGGGTGGCGGTCTCCGCGTTCCTGTCCGCCGGTCAGACGTACCTCCTGCAACGACACGCCGACAGCATCCAGCCGGTCTACTCCTGGTTGCTCGGCCGGCTGGCCACCGCCGGTTGGCACGACGTGCTGCTGGTGCTGCCGTACGCCGCGCTGACCACTGTGGTGGTGCTGCTGCACCGCCGCGAGTTGGACGTCCTCGCGCTCGGCGACGACGAGGCGAGAAGCCTCGGTCTGCACCCGCAGCGCACCCGCTACCTGTTGATCGCCGCCGCCTCCCTGGGCACCGCGGCGGCGGTCTCCGCGACCGGGCTGATCGGCTTCGTCGGCATCATCGTGCCGCACACCGTCCGACTGCTCGCCGGCTCCAGCTACCGGGTGATCCTGCCGATGTCACTGCTGTTCGGCGGCGCGTTCCTGGCACTTACCGACGTGGTGGCCCGCACCGCCGCCGCTCCGTCCGAGGTGCCGATCGGAGTGGTGACCGCCCTGCTGGGCGGCCCGTTCTTCGTCCTCGTGCTGCGGACCGCCCGGCGGGTGCTCACGTGAGCCGCGAACCCGCCGTCGGCGTGCCGGCCGTGGGTGTGCCGGCCGTCGAGGTGCGCGGGCTGCACGTCGACCTCGGTGGCACGCCGATCCTGACCGGCGTCGACCTCACCGTCGCCGCCGGCGAGTGGGTCACCGTGATCGGTCCGAACGGCGCCGGCAAGTCGACCCTGTTGCGCGCCGTCGGCGGCCTGCTGCCCGCGCCGGGAGCGATCACCCTGTTCGGTACGCCGAGTGCCGCGCTGCGCCGCCGGGACCGGGCCCGTGTGGTGGCCACGGTGGCACAGTCCCCGGTGGTGCCACCCGGCATGTCGGTACTGGACTACGTGCTGCTCGGCCGCACCCCGTACATCCCCACCCTGGGCCGGGAGTCGACCGCGGACATCGAAGCCGTGCACGAGGTGCTGGGGCGGTTGGACCTCACCGGCTTCCACCGTCGCGAACTGGCCACCCTCTCCGGCGGCGAACGGCAGCGGGTGTTCCTCGCCCGCGCGCTCGCCCAGGGCGCGACGCTGCTGCTGCTCGACGAGCCGACCAGCGCGCTCGACATCGGGCACCAGCAGGACGTGCTCGAACTGGTCGACCAGCTACGCCGCCAGCACGGCCTGACCGTGCTGGCCACGATGCACGATCTCTCCCTGGCCGGTGAGTACGCCGACCGGATGGTGATGCTCGCCGGCGGTCGGGTGGTGGCCGCCGGGACTCCGCCCGAGGTGTTGACCGAGCAGCTGCTGGCCACCCACTACCGGGCCAGTGTCCGGGTGGTCCCCGGTACACACGGCCCCCTGGTGGTCCCCGTCCGCCCCACCCGCCCCTGAGCCTGCGGGGTCGGGTGGCCGGGTCAGGGGCCCAGGTCGATGACGGAGAAGAGGGCGCCCTGGGGGTCGCGGAGGGCGGCGAACCGGCCCGCCGGGATGTCGCGGGGCGGGACCAGGATCGTTCCGCCCAGCTCGGAGGCGCGGGCCGCCGCGGCGTCCGCGTCGGCCACCGCGAAGTACACAGTCCAGTACGCGGGCAGGTCGGCCGGGAAGTCGTCGGCAAGCGGCGGCATCATCCCGGCGACGATCTGCGTCCCGAGCCGCCACCCGGTGTACGTCATGGCGCCCACCGCCTGGTCGTCCGGCTGCCACCCGAACACCAGCTCGTAGAAGACCTTCGCGCCCTCGGGGTCGGGGGTGACCAGCTCGTTCCAGCTCATCGCGCCCGGCACGTTGAACACCTCGGCGCCGGCCATGGCCAGCGGCTGCCACACGCTGAACGTGGCGCCGGCCGGGTCGGCGAAGACCGCCATCCAACCCCTGTCGAAGACCTCGAACGGTGGTACGACGACCTGCCCGCCGGCCCGTTCCACCCGCCCGGCGACCAGCTCGGCGTCGTCGGTGGCGAGGTACGTCGACCAGATCGGCACCTGGTCCGGGATCGCGGGCGGGCCGGCGCCGGCCACCGGCTTACCGTCGAGCAGGAAGACCGTGTAGCCGCCCGCCTCGGGCTCCGGGGTGACCTGGCCGGTCCAACCGAACAGCTCCGGGTAGAAGCGCCGGGCGTCGGTCAGGTCCGGGGTGGCCAGGTCGGCCCAGCAGGGCGTACCCGGCGGGACGGTGCTCACGTCAAGACCCCTCTCGGCCCGGGTGGCCACGGCGGCCCCCTGCCGGAATCCTGGCATCGTCCCGCTGTCGCCCGGGGCGGAAACGGACGAATCGTCAGCTGAACCGGCGACCCTCGTCCCGCCGGTACGCCCAGGTGGCGAGCGTGGCGAGCAGCACCACCCAGACACCGAGCATGATCATCGTCAACGGTCGGACGGAGTAGTCGCCGACCGCTGCCCACATCAGTTCGGCCGCTCCCCGGGTCGGCAGGAACGGTGCGATCGTCTGGATGAACCCGGGTGCGTCGTCCGGCGCGGAGAGCAGACCGCCGCCGAACGCGAGCGGTAGGAAGACGACCTGCGCGACCACGATCGCCGCCTTGCTCGGCAGCGAGTAGCCGATGGCGAGACCCATCAGCGTGAACGGCACCGAGATGACGGCCACGGTGACGGCGGTCAGCAGGAACGCCGCCGGGGTGACAGTGGCCGCGGTCAGTGTCGCGCCGATCACCACTACCGGGATCAACGAGAGGTAGGTGAGCGCCAGGCCGGCCAGCACGCGGCCCGCGAATCGCGGTGCCGACCCCGCCGGCAGGGTCCGGGTGTACGGGTTCCAGGGCTGGTCGCGGTCCTCGGCCACACCGACGCCGTACTGGAAGATGTTGGCGCTCATCACCGAGAAGGTGACCATCGACGCGGTGGCGAAGGTGGCGCCGGCCGCATCGTCGCCGGCGAAGGGCACCACGAAGAAGATCATGGCGGCGGCCGGGAAGAAGGCGCTGCCGACGACGGCCACCGGAATCCGGATGATCTCCAGGAGTTGGTAGCGGGCGTGGACCAGGGCGAGCTGCACGGTCGACTCCTCAGACGGTTGTGGGTTGGCCGCCGGCAGCGGCGGTGGTGGGCTGGCCCTGGCTGGTCGCCGGACCCCCGCTGGGCGCGTCCCCGCTGGTGATGGCGAGGAACGCCTCCTCCAGCGACGTCGGCCGTACCTCCAGGTCGGCGAACGGAGTCTGGGCCGTGACCAGCGCCCGGACCAGTTCGTCGGCGTCGGTGGTGAGCAGGTGCAGCCGACCGTCCACCCGTTCGGTGCGGACGACCCCGGGCAGCTCGGGCAGGTGGTCGGCGACGAGGCTGACCCGGCGTACGCCGACGATGCCGCGCACCGCGTCCACGCTGTCGTCGGCGAGCACCCGGCCCTGCCCGATGACCACCACCCGGTGGGCGAGCGCCTCCACCTCCTCCAGGTAGTGGCTGCTCAACAGCACGGTGCCACCGTCGTCGTGGAAGGCCCGGATCGCCTCCCACAGGGTGTGCCGGGCGGCCACGTCCAGACCCGTGGTGGGCTCGTCGAGCAGCACCAACCGGGGGCGGCCGACGAACGCCATCGCCACCGCCAACCGGCGGCGCTGCCCCCCGGAGAGCCCGCCGGTCTGCCGTCGGGCGAGGTCGGCGAGGCCGAACCGGTCGAGCAACTCCGCCCGGGGCACCGGGTCGGGGTAGTGCGCGGAGACGAAGTCGACGACCTCGCCGACGCGCAGCGTGCCGGGCAGGCCGGTCTCCTGCGGGGTGACCCCGATCTGTCGCCGGCTCGCCGGGTCGCGGGGGTCGCCACCGAACAGCTCGACCCGCCCCGACGTGGGACGGCGCAGGCCCACCAGCAGGTTCATCAGGGTGCTCTTGCCGGCACCGTTCGGCCCGAGCAGGCCGACCAGCTCACCGGCCCGGACTTCCAGGTCGACGCGGTCGAGGGCGAGGACGTCGCCGTACCGGCGGCTGGCCTGGTCGGCGCGGGCGAGGGTCATGACTGCTCCTTCGACGTGGTGGGGTCGAGTAGGGCGCGGATAGTTTCGGTGTACTCCTCGAACGCCAGCCGGCCTCGCCGGCTGAGCCGGACCAGGGTCGCCGGGGTGCGTCCATGATGGGTCTTGCTGATCTCCACGTAGCCGGCCTCCTCTAGCTTGCGCAGGTGCACCGAGAGGTTGCCGGCGGTCATCGCGAGCAACTCCTGGAGGCGGGGGAACGCGATCCTGTCGCCGACGTTGAGGGCGGAGAGGCTGGCGACCACCCGCAGCCGGGCCTGCGCGTGGATGACCGGATCCAGCTCGGTCACGGCTGCTGTCGCTGTCGTTGTCGCCGCCGGGCGATCGCGCCGGCCACCAGCATTCCGCCGCCGCCGGCCACCGCCACGATGAGCGGGTGCCAGCCCGGCCCGGCGAACGCCCCGACCAGGTTGATCAGGCTGATCCAGACGCCCAGCCGGAACAGGTCCTGGTCCAGCCAGACCGCCCCACCGGCCATGTGCAGCGCGCCGGTCAGTCCGACGGCGGTCGCCGACCAGAGCAGCGCCGCCCGGTCGTGCGGCAGGTGCTCGGAGATTCGGCCCAGCCCCGCGTAGATGCTCACCGAACCGAGGGCCCAGGCGTACCCGTACCACTTGCCACGCCGGGCGGAGTCACCTGTCACCTGGCCGTAGGCCCGCACGCTGACCACCGCCTGGATCGCTCCGGCAACCACGAGCAGTGCGAAGAGGACGGTCAGCGGCAGCCAGCTCGGCAGGTCGACAAGCGCCCGATCACCTGGGGAGAATCGCAGGAAGAACAGCCCGAAGCCGACCAGCCAGGCCACACCCCACGGCCAGTAGAGCAGGCGGGCATCGGGATCGAGCCGGCGTGCCGTCGCCGACCGTTGGTCCTGGATCAGCCGGAGCGCCGCCGCCGCGTCGGCGGGTGGTGAATCATCGTCGAGGTTCACGCAAACTACTTTACGGCACAAAGTCGAGGCGGGTGACCCCGTCGTCACGGACGTGACACCCTTTCGCGGCGAGCAGTGCCTAGGGTGGGGAGCCGCGGCGACTGATCCGCCGCACAGGCCACTGGGGAGGGTCCGTGCCGGTGTTGGAGGTCCAGCCGTTCGACGACCACGAGGGGCACCGATGACGGCCGACGAGAGCCGGGCACGGCACGTCGAGGGGATCACCCGGCTGATACCGGCCGACGAGCGGGTGCACACGGTGGCCCAGGTTCGAGCGGGCGGAGGGTTGACCCCGGCGCCGCCCCCGCAACCGTCGGCGCCAGCCGGCACGGGCGGGCCGGGCGTGCTGGGTGTCCTGCTCAACGTGCTGTCCCCGACCATCACCTTCGATCGGGCGGACAACGCCGTCGACTGGCTCTTCTTCGGGGTCGGCGGTCGAGGCGACCCGGGCTCCCAGGCATCCGTGCTGCACCATGCCCTGACCGTGGCGGCGAAAGGCTCGGGCGTGCGGACCCT
The DNA here is from genome assembly GCF_049841535.1 of Micromonospora sp. DT53. Taxonomy (NCBI): domain Bacteria; kingdom Bacillati; phylum Actinomycetota; class Actinomycetes; order Micromonosporales; family Micromonosporaceae; genus Micromonospora; species Micromonospora sp. DT53. The sequence continues at coordinate 618,189 of NZ_JBNCKM010000002.1, read as the reverse complement.
CGTGCTGGGGGTCACCGATCAGCGGCTGCTGCTCGGCGCGACAGCACCCGTGGGGCTGCTCTCCAGCTCGGCGGCGGACGAGCGGGCGCAGACCGACATCGAACTGCTCGGGTCGGTGCCGCGCACGACGGTCGCCGCCCGGTTCGGCAGATACCGTCTGAGTTGGAAGCGGCTGCGGATCGACTTCGCCGACGGGTCGTGGCTGTCGTTCCACGTGCCGCTGGCAGACTCCGGCCGCCCGCTACGGGAGATCGCGGCGGCCCTGTCAGCCGGCTGACCCGGCCACGAGCGGGGCGGGCAGCGGCGCGACGTGCAGCACCGCCAGCCGGGACACCGCCCGCGTGAGCACCACGTACAACCGGTGCAGCCCGCGTGGCTCGGCCGCGACGATCGCGGCCGGCTCGACCACCACCACGTGGTCGTACTCAAGGCCCTTGACCAGCGTCGCCGGCACCACTGTGACCCGCTCCGCGGCCGCCACGTCGTCGGCGGTCGCGGTCTCGACGCCGGCCTCGGCCAGCGCCGCCCGCAGGCCGTCGACCGCGTCGTCCGCGGCGATCACACCGACCGAGCCGTCGTGCGCGAGCGCCGCTCGCACCTCGGCCACCGTCGCCGCGGTCAGGTCGGTCACCGTCCGCACGTCCAGGCCGCCGTCGTGACGCAACGACTCGGCCGGCGGTACGTTCACCGCGAGCGCCGGGAGCAGCAGGTTCGCGAACGCGACGACCGCGGCGGGCACCCGGAAACCGACTGTCAACGGGACCACCACCGCGTCCGGCTTGCCCAGGTGGGCAAGGGACTCCCGCCAGTCCGTCGCCGCCCACGGCGCGGTGCCCTGGGCGAGGTCGCCCAGGAGCGTGACCGAGCCGTGCTCGCTGCGCCGGGCGATGGCCCGACACTGCATCGGGGAGAGGTCCTGTGCCTCGTCCACCACCACGTGCCCGAACCCGGAGAGCCGCTCCAACAGCCCGGTCGCCTCGTCGATCAACACCGCGTCGGCGGCGGTCCACCTGGTCGCCTTCGGGGTGCGGGCCGGCTTGACCCAGGTGAGCTGCGCCTGCTCGGTGTCGCTGAGCAGCCCGTCCGCCGCGGCGGCGAGCCGGACCGGATCGGAGAACAGGCCGTGCACCAGCCCTTCCGGGGTGAGCGCCGGCCAGACCGCGTCCAGGAAGTCGAGCACCGGCCGGCAGCGGCTCATCCGACGAAGCCAGGCATCGCTGGGCGACTCCGCACGCCGCGCCTCGGCCTGCCGTTGCAGCAGGCTCACCACCCGCGCCTGGACGCGTTCCCGACCCGTGCCGTACGGCAGCCCCTCCCGGCGGGTCTCCTCGATGATCCGGTGCAACGGCTCCAGCCCGATCCGCCAGCGGAACGAACCGTCCGACACGGTGATCGACTCGGTCGGGGTGCCGATCTGCGCCTGCACCGCGCGCCGCAGCACGCTCGCCATCCGTACGTCGTGTTTGAGCGCGGCCACCGCCGGCGCCTCGACCGCCCGGACCGGCACCCGGGAGATCAACTCCTCCACCGTGGCCTGCTCGACCTCCACCTCGCCGAGCGCCGGCAGCACCGCCGCGATGTACGACAGGAACGCCCGGTTCGGTCCGACGATCAGCACACCCGCCCGCCGCAGCCGCTCCCGGTGCAGGTAGAGCAGGTACGCGGCCCGGTGCAGGCCCACCGCCGTCTTTCCCGTACCAGGTGCGCCCTGCACACAGATCGAGTCGGCGAGATCAGCCCGGACCAGCTCGTCCTGCTCCGGCTGGATCGTGGCCACGATGTCCCGCATCGGCCCGACGCGCGGACGCTCGATCTCGGCGGTGAGGATCCGACTGGTCGTGCCGAGCTCTTCGCCCCGATCCAGCCGCTCATCCTCGAAGCTGGTCAGCACGCCGTTGCTGAACCCGAACCGCCGCCGGACCGCCACCCCCTGCGGATCCCGCACGCTGGCCCGGTAGAACGAGCGCGAGACCGGCGCCCGCCAGTCCAGCACCAACGGCTCGCCGCGCTCGTCGGTGACGTGCCGCCGCCCCACGTGATAGCGCCGCCCGTGATGATCACCGCTGGTGTCGGGTGCGGTCGGGTCGTTCGCGGGCCTGCCGTCGGCGGTTCTGTTGTTCGCGGTCCCGCTGTTCGCGGTCCCGCTGTTCGCGGTCCCGGTGTTCGTGGTCCCGCTGTTCGCGGTCCCGGTGTTCGGGGCGTCGGCGAAGTCGAGGCGGCCGAAGAAGAGCGGAGTGGTCGGGTCGTCGGCCAGCTCGGCTACCCGGCGGGCCAGGGTGCGGCCGAGCGTCTCCGCCGCGTACGCGTCGCCGGCCACCTGGTCACCTGTGGCGAAGAGAGACTCGGCCCTCGCCCGCATCCGAGCTAGCTCCGCCCGTGAGGTGGTGAGGTGGGCGCGTTCGGCGGTCAGGTCCGCGTCGAGGTCGGTGTCGAGGTCAAGTGCGGGCATGCTGACGTCCCATCGTTCACATCTGCTGCGCGCTCGCGTGTCCGGGGGCGGATGGCCGGCCGCCCGGCGCGAAGACGTCCGTTCCGGTGCAGCTCACCTCGGCCGTCAAGCGGGGCTGCAACCCTACGCTCCCCAGCCCGCCGCATCCAGCGAATTACCGACGCGACCACCCATCCGAGCTGGCGTGTCGCCCGGTCGAGATCGACTCGGTTTTCATGAAGTCGCGGTGTCTGGGCCGGTGCTACCCCCCGCTTTTCAGGAAGCCGAGTCGATCAACGGGAGTCCGCAGGTCTGGAGGCGACAAGACCGGCGGGGGTTGGCGTGTGCCTGGGCACGGTCGCGGGTCGCGCCGCGCGGGTCGCGCCGCGCGGGTCGCGCCGCGCGGGTCGCGCCGCGCGGGTCGCGCCGCGCGGGTCGCGCCGCGCGGGTCG
>NZ_JBNCKM010000002.1:0-615211 GCF_049841535.1 Micromonospora sp. DT53 | reverse complement strand
CGCGCCGCGCGGTTTCGGGCGGAGTGGGCGTGGTGGCGGCGTCAGCAGCGCAGGTGGTAGAGGTTGCGACGTGGGGTGCGCAGCGGGTCGAGCCAGCTGGGCGGGAGGAATTCAGGTCGACCGTCCGCCGCGATGCGAACCGTCCAGTCGCCGCGGTGGATGAACCGGTGGTGGTAGCCGCAGAGCAGCACCGCATTGCCCAGCGCCGTCACCCCACCGTCGGCCCAGTGTCGGATGTGGTGACCGTCGCACCACCTCGGCGGCCGATCACAACCAGGAAAGGCGCAACCGCCGTCCCGCAGGAGCAGCGCGCGACGTAGTGGGCCGGTGAAGAGCCGGCGCTGGCGACCGACGTCGAGCACCTGACTGTTGCCACCAAGCACGACTGGCAGCACGCCAGCGTCGCAGGCCAGGCGGCGGACCGCGCCGGGCGTGAGGCGCGTGCCGGTGTCCAGTGCTCCGGCGCGTACGCCGTTGACCAGCTCGTCGAGCGACACGGTCACCACCAGCTGAGGGCGGTCGCCGCCGTTGCCGGGCAGCTGACCGGTGCGTAGCGCCAGACGACAGACCTCGCCCAACGCGTCGGCGCGGCGCTGACCAGGACTGCGGTCATCGTGCTCACCGGTCGGGGCGCAGAGCGGGTCGATTGCCTCGCGCAGCAGGCTCGCGGTTTCGGTGTCGAGGTTGCCGCGGAGGCGTACCTGCCCGTTCTGCTGCTCGGAGAGGGTGACGTGCCGGCGGGCCTCGGCCCGCTCGCTGGCCCGCTCCAGAGCCTTCAGTTCAGCCTCGTCGGCCAGCTCCGGGGCGACGTGCGTGAGGACGCGTTCGCCGAGCCGACTGAGGCTTGTCGGACCGAAACGGTCGGCCCAGGTGACAAGCAGTTGGGCGGCCTTGTCCGCCACTTCGGGACCAGCCTCGACCGGGAGAGCGGCGATCGTCTCGGCCACCACCCGACCCTGCTCGACGGCGATGGCACCGCTGAGCAGCGCCGCGCGCACCGTTGGCGGGGCGGCGTCGATGGTGGCGGCGAGCTGGACCAGCTGGCGCGCACTGCGACCCGAGAGCCGGAGCCGCTCCCGCAGCCAGACCGCGGTGGACGAGGCACCCTGGGCGACCGCCACCCCGCGACCGTCCAACTCGCGAACCAGGCCGAGCTGAACGGCGGCCAACCGTTGCGCCAACACCTGAGTCGCGTCGAGAGAAGCAAGCAGATCGTCATCGGAGAGCCCTCAGAGCGCGGTCTCGGCGCAGTCGTCAACCGCACCGCCCACCTGCTCCAACGCCTCCAACATGTAAACAGAATGGAACTGGTGTACGACACTTTCGGGTTGGCGTTGATCAATGAATGGGAACTGAATTCGTCGTCATGGCGAGCCGCCCGCGCCCTGCTCGTGGTCCGGGCGGAACGTGGGGGTGATGGCAGGTTGGGGGACCTGCCGGGATCATGGGCCCATGACCGAGGCCCGCCCTGATTCGCGCCGGATGACGATCAGCGACCCGCAGGTGATGCGGGCGATGGCCCATCCGGCCCGGATCGCGATCATGGAATACCTGAGTAGCCGCGAGAGCGGCGGGACCGCCACCGAGTGCGCCGAGATCGTCGGGCTGTCGCCGAGCGCAACCAGTTACCACCTGCGTGCGCTGGCGAAGTTCGGCCTGGTCGAGCAGGCGCCGAGCCGGGGGGACGCGCGCGAGCGGCTGTGGCGCGTGCCGAGTTTGAGTGTGCAGGTCGAGGCGGGTCGTGATGCCGGGCCCGAGGCGCGTGCGGCTGAGCAGGCGCTGGTGGAGGCGCATGCGGTCCGGGCCATGGAACGGACCCGGGACTGGTTGCGGCGGGCCGGCGACGAACCCGCCGAGTGGTACGACAACGCCCTGTTCAGCGACACGTTGTTGCTGCTCACCGCCGAGGAGCTGGCCGAGTTGAACGAGGCGGTGCTGGCCCTGCTGCGGCCGTACCAGCCGCGACGACGGCAGGGTGATCCACCGCCGGGGGCGCGCAGGGTCGCCGTGCAGTACCGAACGGTGCCGCTGACATAGGCAGGGTTGCATGGATCAGTTGTGAAGGATTATCTTCGAAGTATGTCCTTCACAACTGATGAGTCGCGCTGGGCGGATGTCTGGATCGCCGCCGCCGCTCGGGGCACCACGATCTGTGGGGACTTCCTCGCGGCGACCGCCCTGGCGCTGGCCCTCCAGGGTGCCGGTGCCGGTGGGCTGGCCGTCTCGGGGCTGCTGCTGGCCGCCACCCTGCCCCTGGTGGTGCTCGCCCCGCTCGCGGGCCGACTCGCCGACCGGACGGACAGCCGTACCCTGCTGGTGACCATCGGCTTCGGGCAGGCCGCGATCTGCGCGCTCCTCGCCGTCGTCGAGCAGCCGGTCCTGGTGGTCGGGCTCGTCACCCTGCTGGCCTGCGGGCTCGCGGTGACCCAACCCTGTCTGGCAGCGCTGCTGCCGGCGATGGTCCGTCCGACCGACCTGCCGCGGGCCAGCGCGATCAGTCAGACCGCCGTCTCGCTCGGCGCGCTCGGCGGCCCGGTGCTGGCCGGCCTGTTGGTGGGGCAGTTCGGCACCCGCGTACCGCTGCTTCTCGACGCCGCGACCTACCTGGCGCTCGTGGTGGCGAGCCTGCTGCTGCGGACCCGACGCGGCGGCCGGCGGCCCGCCGCCAGCCACGCCGTCGCGACCAGCCGGGCCGTCTCGGGCGGCGTGACGACCGCCGGGGGTACGGAGATCGGCTGGCGGCTGCGCCGCGACCCGCTGATGCTCGTCATGGTGGTGAGCACCGCCGTGGTGATCGCGGCGATCGGCGGCATCAACGTGATCGAGGTCTTCTTCATCCGGGAGACGTTGGGGGGTTCACCCACCACGTACGGCCTGGTCAGTGCCGCGTGGATGGCGGGCATGCTGCCGGGTGGCTGGCTTGCCGTACGACTCGCCAGGCGGCTCGACGACGACGGCGCGTTGGTACGTGGGGTGCTGGCCACCCTGGCCGTGTGCAGCCTGATGGTGTTGCTCGCGGCGACGGTGCCGGCGGCGGGCGTGTTGGTGCCGCTCTGGCTGGTGGGGGGCGCGGCCAACGGTGGCGACAACGTCTTCGCCAACCTGCTCACCGCTCGGCGGGTGCCGGAGGCGATGCGCGCTCGTGCGTACGCCAGCTACGGCGCGGCGGTGCAGGGCGGCTCGATGGCGGGCTTCCTGATCGGCGGAGCGTTGCTCGCGGCCGTGCCGCCTCGGCCGCTGATCGCCGGCGCCGGTGTGGTCGGGCTGCTGGTGGTGCTGGTGTTCGTGCCGGTCGTGACCCGGGCGGCACGGCGGCCGTCGCCGGCAGGCGGCCGACAATCAGCCGGGTCAAGTGCGGGCTTGGCCACTCCGGGCCGGCCCGCCGAGCCGGAGCCAGCCGCCGGGGATACGGTCGGGCCATGTCTGAGCGCATCGCACGCCCGCGAGTCGGGCACATCCAGTTCCTGAACTGCCTGCCGATCTACTGGGGTCTGATGCGCTCCGGTGCCCTGCTCGACGTCGACCTGCACAAGGACTCGCCGGACCGGCTGAGCGCGGCGCTGGTCGCCGGCGATCTCGACATCGGCCCGATCACGCTGTTGGAGTACCTGAAGCACGCCGACGAGCTGCTGCTCCTGCCGGACCTGGCGGTGGGCAGCGACGGGCCGGTGCTCTCGGTCAACATGGTCTCCACCCGGCCCCTCGGCGAGTTGGACGGCGCCCGGGTGGCGCTCGGTTCGACCTCGCGGACCGGGGTCATGCTGGCGCAGCTGCTGCTCGCCGAGCAGTACAACGTGCGGCCCGAATACTTCCGCTGCCCGCCGGACCTGACCCAGATGCTGTTGGAGGCCGACGCCGCCGTGCTGATCGGCGACGTGGCGCTGCGGGCGTACTACGAGGCGCCGCAGAAGGGCCTCACGGTCACCGACCTCGGGCAGGCGTGGCGGGAGTGGACCGGGCTGCCGATGGTCTTCGCCGTCTGGGCGGTCCGCCGGGACTTCGCCGCCGCCCACCCGGGCCTGGTCAAGGAGGTGCACGAGGCCTTCCTGCGCTCGCGGGACCTCTGCCTGGCGGAGTTGGACCAGGTCGCCGAGGCGGCGGCCCGCTGGGAGACCTTCGACGCGGAGACGCTTGCCACGTACTTCCGGACCCTCGACTTCTCCCTTGGCGACCGGCAGGTCGCCGGGCTGCGCGAGTGGGCCCGGCGGGCCGCCGCCATCGGCGAGGCCCCGGCGCTGCCGGACGGCGGCCCCGAGTTCTTCGCCGGCTGACCCGGCCGGCCGGGCCTGCGGGATCAGGTGCCGGGGCGGAGCAGTGCCTCGGTGATCTTCTCGCAGTTCTTCATGCCGTAGTCGTAGCCCATGTTGATCGGGTACTTGACCATCACGCCCATCGTCCAGGTGTCACCGATGGCCAGGCAGTTGATGTGCATCTCCTGCTCCCTGGTCCGGTCGATCCACCCGTTCTTGATGGCGATCTTCTTCTGCTCGGCGGCCGGGAAGGCCTTGCGGATACCGAAGTCGCCGGCACCGCGAACCTGCTTCATCTCGTTGAGCAGCCACTTGGTCCACTTCGGCCCGGCGGCCGTGCCGGTGACGATGCAGTTGCCCATCCGAGCGGTGTCGCGGGGGGAGAGCGCCGTCCGGCTCCAGCCGCCGTCGGGGGCGACGCTGCTGTCGGTCAGCTTGCACATGGAGATGAGTCGCTTGATCGAGGCGTCCCGGTCGACCTGGTTGTAGAACTGCTCGGCGCGGGTGTTGTCGCTGTCCCGGATGATCCGTGTCGCGTCGGCGAGTTTCGCGTCGCTCGGGGTCTGGCCGGCGTCGGCCGCGCGACGCAGGTAGTCGGCGACGATCCAGGCCTTGATCATCGAGGCGGTCGTGCTGGTCTCGCCCATGTTCTTCGAACCGATGATCTTTCCGGTCCGACGGTCGAGGACGCTCCAGGAATACCAGCCGGTGATGTCCAGCTTGAGGTCCTTGGCCACGAAGGGCAGCGGTTCCAGCGACGGGCTGGGGCTCGGTGACGGCGAGGACGGCTGGCGGGCGCTGCGGTCGGTGCCGGCGCCGGTGGGGCGGTCGCTGGCGCTGGAGCCGGCGTCACCCCACTTGGCCGCGGCGGACGACTCGAACGGCGACCCGGGCAGCAGCCGCAGCGACACCAGCACCAAGCCGATCAGGATGACCGCGACGGCGATCAGCCGAATCGGGGAGGTCTCGCCGCCGTTGCGCCGGTCGACCCGACGGTTGCCGGCCATCAAAGCTTCCCGACCGGCTGCTGCGGCACCTTGAGCGCGGCGCCGGGCTGCGGGGTGACCAGTTGGGTGGCCACGCTGGCGCAGACCTTCGCGCCGTAGTCCAGGCCGGTCCTGATCGGATAGCGAAGCATCACGGCGAGGCTCCACTTGCCGGTGACGGCGAGGCAGTTGACGTGCCAGTTGCCGTCGCCGTAGATCGGTGTCCACCCGTTCTTGATGCTGACCGGGCCCTGCGCGGTGATCGACTTGGGCAGACCGTCGATGATCCCCCAGCGACCACCGCCGGACGAGGTCCGCTGGTCCTTGGCCGCGGTGGTGCCCTTGACCTTGCTCATCTGGTCCAGCACCCACTTGGTCCACTTCTGACCGGCGGCCTTACCGTCGGCGATGCAGTCGCCGACCCGGACCGCGTCGCGGGGGGACATCCGGGTGAAGCTCCAGTAGCCGGTGTACGGCTTGACGTTGCCGCGCCTGGTGTCGGTCAGCCCGCAGATCTTGATCGCCCGCTGGATCACCGGGTCGGGAACGCTGCTCGACGAGGGCTTGTACGAGCCTCCCGCGGCGGCGTAGACCTTGTTGGCCGCCCCGTCGTTGCTGTCGACGATGGCGAGTCGCGCCATCTCCTTCATTGCTGCGGACGGCTCCTTGTTGCCGAGCTGCCGCAGGTAGTCGGAGACGATCCACGCCTTGATCATCGATTCGGTGGTGCTTGTCGCGGTCATGTTCGGCGACCCGGAGATCTTGCCGGTCTTGCGATCCAGCAGCGCCCACGAGAAGAACTGACCCTTGAAGCTCACCGACACCGGGCCCGGCGCCAGGGTGGGCGGCGGTGGTGGGGCGGGTGCGGGAGCGGCGACGCTCGACGTGCCGCCTCCACCGCCTCCGCCGGCGTTGTCGTCACTGGCGAGTTTGGCGTACGCGGTGGGGACCAGCAGGACGCCGCCGAGCACGACTGCCGTGATGGCGAGCACCAGGGTCACGCGAGATCGCATGAGTGGGTGAACTCCAGGTGTCAGGGCCGGGGGGACCGGCTTGTCGTCGGGACGAATCGGTGCGATCGCCGAGGCCGGGGGAGGTGGCCTCTGTGGAGATGTCGATGGTCGGCAGCCGATCGGTTGTCCGGCAGAAGTCTACGTCCGGACCGGCGGACCGCCAGGGTTCGACACTAGGCAACCTGCGATAAAGGCGCGATATGGGGCCACTATGAGGTTTTTGCAATGATTCACCTTTGTTTCGTGGCCTAAGTCACGGCGTCGGGGCGGCCGCCAGGTAGCACAAAGCAGTCATTCAGTTACGGATGGGATGCCCGGATTCCTGTTACACCCCCTGGTGCAATGAGGCGCTAGCTGTAACACTTAGCCTCATGTATGGCAACGACTTCTCCGCCCCGGACGGCGCCCCCGACGAGGCGCCCGGCGGCCTGCTGGGCGAGGTCGAGGCCGCCGAGGCCGAGCTGCGGGCAGCGGCGGCGCGCGGGCGGCGTGGCGGTCCCGGGCCGGACGAGGACCTGGCGGCGTACTTCGCCGAGGTGGTCGACGCCGAGCAGAAGATCGAGCCCCGCGACTGGATGCCCGACGCGTACCGGCGGACGCTGATCCGCCAGATCGCCCAGCACGCCCACTCCGAGATCATCGGCATGCAGCCGGAGGGCAACTGGATCAGCCGGGCGCCGTCACTCAAGCGCAAGGCGATCCTGCTGGCCAAGGTGCAGGACGAGGCGGGCCACGGCCTCTACCTCTACGCCGCCGCCGAGACCCTCGGCATCAGCCGCGACGAGCTGGTCCGGCTGCTGCTCGACGGCCGCCAGAAGTACAGCTCGATCTTCAACTACCCCACCCTGAGCTGGGCCGACGTGGGCGCCATCGGGTGGCTGGTGGACGGCGCGGCAATCGTCAACCAGGTGCCGCTCTGCCGCTGCTCCTACGGCCCCTACGCCCGCGCGATGATCCGGGTCTGCAAGGAGGAGTCGTTCCACCAGCGGCAGGGGTACGAGATCCTGCACACCCTGGGGCACGGCACCCCCGCCCAGCGGGCGATGGCCCAGGACGCGGTGGACCGGTGGTGGTACCCGTCGCTGGCCATGTTCGGCCCGCCGGACGGCGACTCCACGCACTCCGCCCAGTCGATGGCCTGGAAGATCAAGCGCTTCTCGAACGACGACCTGCGGCAACGCTTCGTCGACATGTGCGTCCAGCAGGCCGAGATCCTCGGGCTGCGCATCCCCGACGCCGACCTGCGCTGGAACGACGAGCGGCAGGCGTACGACTACACCCAGCCGGACTACGACGAGCTGATGCGGGTGATCTCCGGCGACGGGCCGTGCAACCGCGAGCGGATCGCCCACCGCCGCGCCGCGCACGCCGACGGCAGCTGGGTACGCGAGGCCGCCGCGGCGTACGCCGCGAAGCGGTCGGGACAGAAGGAGACGGTGGCCGCATGAGCGAGCGTAGCGAGCAAGCCGAGCAACCTGGCATGACGAGTCATTCGCCCTTGTGGGAGGTCTTCGTGCGGGCCCGGCGCGGGCTGTCGCACACGCACGTCGGCAGCCTGCACGCCCCCGACGCCGAGCTCGCCCTGCGCAACGCCCGTGACCTCTACACCCGCCGCCAGGAGGGCGTGTCCATCTGGGTGGTGCCGGCCGGCGCGATCACCGCGTCCAGCCCGGACGAGAAGGACGCCTTCTTCGACCCGGCCGCCGACAAGGTCTACCGCCATCCCACGTTCTACGAGGTGCCGGACGGGGTGGCACACCTGTGAACGGGCCCTTCGACTTCACCCTCGGCCTCGGTGACGACGCGCTTGTCACGGCCCAACGGCTGGCCGAGTGGACCACCCGCGCACCGGAGATGGAAGAGGACATCGCGCTGGCCAACATCGCCCTCGACCAGCTCGGCGCGGCGCGCCTGCTGCTGTCGTACGCGGGCGAGTTGGAAGGCGCCGGTCGCGACGAGGACGCGCTGGCGTACCTGCGCGACGACCGCGAGTTCCGCAACGCGCTACTGGTCGAGCTGCCCAACGACGACTTCGCGGTGACGATGGCGAAGCTGTTCTTCCTGGCGGCGTACCAACTGCCGTTGTACACGGCGCTGGCCGGTTGCGCGGACGAGCGGTTGGCCGCGATCGGCGCGAAGGCGCGCAAGGAGTCGGCGTACCACCTGGACCACGGCTCGCTGTGGGTGAAGCGGCTCGGTGACGGCACCGAGGAGTCGCATCGTCGGATGCAGGCGGCCGTCGACCAGGTGTGGCCGTACACCCATGAGCTGTTCGCCGCGGACCCGGCGGCGCCTGTCGACCCGGCCACCCTGCGGCCGGCGTTCGACGAGGTCGTCGGCCCGGTGCTGGCCGAGGCGACGCTCACCCGGCCGGAGAGCGCCTGGGCCCCGGCCGGCGGGCGGGCCGGTGTGCACACCGAGCACCTGGCCTACCTGCTCGCCGAGATGCAGGTGCTGCACCGGGCCCACCCCGGAGCGACGTGGTGAACCCCAGAGACGCGGCCGCGTCGGTGGTGGACCCGGAGATCCGGGTCATCACCATCGACGAGCTGGGCATCCTGCGGGCGGTCGAGGAGGATCCGGCCAGTGGCCGGGTCACCGTCACCATCACCCCGACCTACACCGGCTGCCCGGCCATGGACGTGATCCGGGCCGACATCCGCCGCGCGCTCACCGCTGCCGGCCACCCGGACGCCGAGGTCCAGACCGTCTACAGCCCACCGTGGAGCACCGACTGGATCTCCGAGGGCGGGCGGGCCAAGCTCGCCGCCGCCGGGATCGCCCCGCCGGCCCGGGTGCCCGCCGCCGGCGTCGTCTCGCTGACGCTCGCGGTCCGCTGCCCACAGTGCGGCTCGCCGGAGACCGAGCAGCTCAGCCGGTTCGGCTCCACCGCGTGCAAGGCACTGTGGCGGTGCCGCTCCTGCTCCGAACCCTTCGACCACCTGAAGGCGCTGTGACTGTCACCATCACCCGCCCGGTTCGCCGCCGGCCCGTCTTCCACAAGTTGTCCGTAGCCGCCGTCGACCGGCTCACCGACGACTCCGTGGCGGTGACCTTCGCCGTACCCGAGGAACTGCGGGAGACCTTCGCGTTCCGCGCGGGCCAGCACCTCACCGTGCGTCTTCCCGGCTCAGCCGCGCCGGACGGCGCGGACGTGCGCCGGTCGTACTCGATCTGCTCCACCCCCGACGACCTGGCCCGGCGCGGCCGGTTGCGGATCGGGGTGCGGGAGATCCCCGGCGGCGCCTTCTCGGCGTTCGCCTGCGGGGCGCTGCGCGGTGGCGACACGGTCGAGGTGCTGCCGCCGCTGGGCACCTTCACCACGGCGTTCGCGCCGGACCGGGCGCGGCACTACGGCGCGGTCGTCGCCGGCTCCGGCATCACCCCGGTGCTCGCGCTCGTCGCAACCGCCCTGGCCGTCGAGCCGGCCAGCACCTTCACCCTGGTGTACGGCAACCGCACGGCGAACACCGTGATGTTCGCCGAGGAGTTGGCCGACCTGAAGGACCGCTATCCCACCCGGCTGCACCTGGTGCACGTCCTCTCCCGGGAACAGGGCGAGTCGCCGCTGCTCTCCGGCCGGATCGACGCCGAGCGGCTGGGCCGGCTGCTGGGCACCATCGTGCCGGGCGACCTGATCGAGGAGTGGTTCCTCTGCGGCCCGTACGCCATGGTGGTCGACGTCCGGGACGTACTGACCGCACGCGGGCTGCCCGAGTCGGCGGTGCACACCGAACTGTTCCACGTCGACACGCCACCGGAGCCGGTGCGTCGACCCGTCGACCAGGCGGGCGCCGGGGCCGAGGTCACCATCGTGCTGGACGGCCGGTCGTCGAGCTTCACCATGGGTCGCGAGGAACGGGTGCTGGACGCCGCGCTGAAGGTGCGGGGCGAGCTGCCGTACGCCTGCAAGGGCGGTGTCTGCTCGACCTGCAAGGCGAAGGTCGTCGACGGCGCGGTCACGATGGCCCGCAACTACGCGCTGGAGCCCGACGAGCTGGCCGCCGGCTATGTGCTGACCTGCCAGTCCAGCCCGACCACCGACAAGCTCACCATCGACTACGACGCATGACGACGCCGAACGACCGCGAGTTCGTCGACCGGTTCGCCGAGGTCACCAGGGGACGACGGCCGACCGGCTACGTGGAGGGGTGGGAGCAGCTCGTCGAGTTCTGCGAGGAGGGGTACGACGACAACCTCGACGAGTACTGGTCCGACCTCAGCATCCGGGAAGCCATCGAGCGGGTGCTGACCGACGAACGGTTGTTCGGCTTTCCGCAGATGGGGTGGGTCCGGGAGCGGATCGAGGCGGCGGACGAGCGGTTCCGGGCGCTGCTCTCCGAGCAGCCGATGCCGGGGCACTCCGAGCGGTCGTGGTGGGAGGCGTACCTGCCGGCGTGGGTGGGGCCGGAGCTCGCGGCGGAGCTGCGGGACAGCTACGGCATCCACGTCGAGGTACGCGAGAGCTGACGGCGGCTGTGGGACGTGCCGCACCGCGCCGGGGTCCGGCGGCCGAGTCGGGTGGGCCGACGTAGGCTCGGGGGGTGACGGTGAGCCGGGAGATCGACGACATCCTGCAGCGCGGCGCGGACGGCGGGCGGATCACGCCCGAGGAGGCGCTGCTGCTCTACACCGAGGCGCCCTTCCACGCGTTGGGCGAGGCGGCGGACGCGGTGCGTCGGCGGCGCTACCCGGACAACGTCGTCACGTACCTGATCGATCGCAACATCAACTACACGAACGTCTGCGTGACGGCGTGCAAGTTCTGCGCGTTCTACCGGGCCCCCAAGCACAAGGAAGGGTGGACCCACCCGACCGAGGAGATCCTGCGCCGGTGCGGCGAGGCGGTCGAGCTGGGCGCCACCCAGGTGATGCTCCAGGGCGGGCACCACCCGGACTACGGCGTGGAGTACTACGAGGAGCTGTTCTCCTCGGTCAAGCAGGCGTACCCACAGCTGGTCATCCACTCGATCGGCCCCAGCGAGATCCTGCACATGGCCAAGGTCTCCGGGGTGAGCCTGGACGAGGCCATCGCCCGGATCAAGACCGCCGGCCTGGACTCGATCGCCGGCGCCGGCGCGGAGATGCTTCCCGAGCGGCCCCGTAAGGCCATCGCGCCCCTCAAGGAGTCGGGCGAGCGGTGGCTGGAGGTCATGGAGTTGGCCCACCGGCAGGGCGTCGAGTCGACCGCCACCATGATGATGGGCACCGGCGAGACGCACGCCGAGCGGATCGAGCACCTGCGCATGATCCGGGACGTGCAGGACCGCACCCGCGGTTTCCGGTCGTTCATCCCGTGGACGTACCAGCCGGAGAACAACCACCTCAAGGGCCGCACCCAGGCGACCACCTTGGAATACCTGCGGCTCGTCGCGGTGGCCCGGCTCTTCTTCGAAACCGTGCCGCACCTGCAGGCGTCCTGGCTGACCACCGGAAAGGACGTCGGGCAGCTCGCGCTGCACATGGGCGTGGACGACCTCGGCTCGATCATGCTGGAGGAGAACGTCATCTCCTCCGCCGGTGCGCGGCACCGCTCCAACCTGCACGAGCTGATCGGCATGATCCGCTCGGCGGACCGGATCCCCGCCCAGCGCGACACCCTCTACAACCGGCTCGCCGTGCACCACACGCCGGCCGACGACCCGACCGACGACCGGGTGGTCTCGCACTTCTCCTCGATCGCGCTGCCCGGTGGCGGCGCGGGCCGATCCCTGCCCCTGGTCGACGTCAGCTGACGGTCGAGGCCCGGCCGTTCGGCTGATCGACGCTCATGCTCCCGCCGGATCACCCCCCGGCGGTACGGGTGGTCCCCGCCGCCGCAGCGTCAGGCTGTCCGGTGCGGGGCTGGTGGAGATGATCGTCGGCGGCTAGCGTCCCGGCTCATATCCGTCACCGTCGCCAGACGGGGCAGTCCTCCATCGGCCCGCTGCGGGTCGTTCATATAACGCACGGCAGTACGGGCGGGATGGGTGACCATCCCGCCCGTACTGTCTGCCCAGCTGGAGCCGGACGGCTGAAAACGGGTCCGCCTGCTGGCGTGGAAGATCGGCCTCCGATAGCGTCCGCTCGTTCCGCAACCATTCTTCTCTTTCTTCCCTACCCCCGGGGGACTGATGACAGCGTTCCACCGCTCGACGCTGGTGCGCGCCAGTGTCGTGGCGCTGCTCGCGGCCGGCGGCATCGCCGCCGTGGCCGCCCCAGTGCTGGCGGCCGAGCAGGCCGATCTGGCCCTGGTGCCGCTCAGCTACAACCTGGCCAAGGGTGTCACGGAGGCCAAGAGCAAGCCGTTCAAGTTCACGGTCGACAACACCCGGAGCGAGGAAGACGCCAAGGGCGTCAGTTACACAGTGGACACCAGCAGGCTGAAGACGAGCAAGGTCCGGGTCGTGGTGCCCGACGGCTGCCGGGTGAACGGCGAGAAGTTCACCTGCCGCCTCGGCGACCTGGCCGCCGGCACCAGCGAGGACTTCGGCATCCCGGTCTTCTCCACAGGTGGTAAGGGCGACGCCGGCACGCTTGTGGTCACCATCCGCTCCGCCACCGAGGACCCCAACAAGGAAGACAACAAGGTCGAGCACGACATCACCGTCACCGAGCCCGGGTACGACCTGACCAGCTGGGTGCAGGACGTCAACGCGAACGTCGTGGTGAACGGCGTCAACGGCGACGACCCCGACCTCCGGCCGGTGCGGCCGGGCGAGACGGTGCCTGTCGACTGGGCGGTCTACAACGACGGCAGCCGTAAGGCCACCGGCCTCGCCTACGTGCTCACCCTCCCGGCGGGCGTCACCTTCGACACCCTGCCGGACACGTGCACCGAGCAGTCCTTCGGCGTCGCTCAGGCGCTCTGTCAGGACGACGGCGCGGTGATCCGGCCCGGCGACTACTACACGGCGGACATCAAGGTGACCGTCGGCAAGGACGTCACCGAGCCGGTGCTGCGGGTGGGCGAGCTGGTGGCGCACGGCCTGGACGCGGCAGCCGGCACGCCCGAGGAGCAGCCGAAGCGGGCCAACACCGCTCAGCGCAAGGCCTTCACCGAGGTCGACGAGGGCGACAATCAGGCGGTCTTCGACGTCTTCGTCGACCAGGCCGTGGAACCGACGCCGACCCCGACGGTCACTCCGACCGAGTCGCCGACTCCGACTCCGACGGTCACTCCGACCGAGTCGCCGACCCCGACGCCGACGGTCACTCCGACGGAGACGCCGACCCCGACGCCGACGGTCACTCCGACGGAGACGCCGACCCCGACGCCGACGGTCACCCCGACCGAGACGCCGACGCCGACCGGGTCGCCGACGCCGACGCCGACGGTCACCCCGACCGGGTCGCCGACGCCGACGCCGACAGCCACCCCGACGCCGACGGCCACCCCAACGGAGACGCCGACCGCTACGGCTACCCCGACCGCGACGGCCAACCCGACCGAGACCCCGACCGCGACGGCTACTCCGACGCCGATCCCGAGCGGTACGACGACGCCGGGCACGACCGTCTCGCCGGGTGCCGGTGGCGGCTCCGACGGTGGCGGCTCGGGCGGTGGCGGCCTGCCGGTGACCGGTGTGCAGGTCGGTCTGATCGGCGGAATCGGTGTGATCATCCTGCTCGTGGGCGGAGCGCTGCTGGTGCTCAGCCGCCGTCGCAAGGTGGTCCTGGTCTCGCCGGCCGACGAGAAGTCGACCGACTGACGCCGGTGCCCTGACCAGCGGCGCGCGGAAGAGGCGCGACCGTCACGGGTGCGAGAGCGACACGTGTCCTGACGAGGCGTCATGGACGCGGGCACGACGCGAGGGCGGGGTGGGCGACCACCCCGCCCTTTCGCGTACCCGGGGGCGTGCCGCCCAGCCGACGAGCGTCGCGGGGCGTGCCGCCCACCCAGCGAGCGTCGGTTGGCGGGCGGCTGGCAGAGTGGAGGGGTGAGCCGTTCCCCGCAGGGCCAGCGCGCCAGTCTGGACAAGCAGCCGCACGAGGTCGCCGCGATGTTCGACGGCGTGGCAGAGCGTTACGACCTGACCAACACGGTCATCTCGATGGGTCAGGACCGCTCCTGGCGCCGGGCCACCCGGGCGGCGCTCGGGCTGCGGCCGGGCGAGCGGGTGCTGGACGTGGGCGCGGGCACCGGTGTCTCGACGCGCGAGCTGGCCCAGTCCGGGGCGTACGCGGTCGGGGTCGACCTGTCGCTGGGGATGCTGCACACCGGCAAGCGGGCCCGGCCCGAGGTGCCGCTGTTGGCCGGAGACGCGCTGCGGCTGCCGTTCGCCGACGCCAGCTTCGACGCGGTGACCATCTCCTTTGCGCTGCGCAACGTCAACGACACCGACGCGGCGTTGCGTGAGCTGGCCCGGGTGACCCGGCCGGGTGGCCGGCTGGTGGTCTGCGAGTTCAGCACCCCGGTCAACCCGGTCTTCCGGACGGTCTACCTGTCGTATCTGATGCGGTCGCTGCCGGTGGTGGCCCGCACGGTGTCGAGCAACCCCGAGGCGTACGTCTATCTCGCCGAGTCGGTCCGGGCCTGGCCGGCGCAGTCGGCGCTGGCCGGGCGGGTGGCCGCGGCCGGGTGGGGACGTGTGGCGTGGCGCAACCTGACCGGTGGCGTGGTGGCGCTGCACCGGGGGATCCGCGAGTAGCGGACGGACCGCCCCAACCGGCACGGACATTATTCAGGTTCCGGCAATGTCGGTCTTTAGTCCACTTTGCCCCGTACGCTCGATCGCATGACCGGAGCAGACCCGGCGGACCCGGTGGCCGCCACCGATGACGACGCGGCCGAACTCATCGCCCAGTTGCGCCAGTTGGCCGGGGCCGACCCGGTCGAGGTCCGGCAGGTGGTCGCCGAGGTGTTGGCAGCACTGGACCGGGCGGCGGGTGGGGCGCTCCGCGAGCATCTGCCGGAGACGATCCGGGTCGACGCGGGCCTGGACGCCTCCAGCCCGGCCTGACACCCGACCGGTGTGGACGGTCGTCGGCTGTCACATCGGCGAGTTAGGTACCCCTGATCCTGCGCTGGTATGACGCCGGTCATACACTCGTCCCGTCTGGCTTGTGAAGCATTTCACGAGCGTGCGGGAGGAGGCGCGAATGACCGCGGTGGAACACGACGCCGACGTCATTGTCGTGGGCGCCGGTCCCGGTGGATCAGCGACTGCGTACCACCTGGCCCGGCACGGCGTACGGGTGCTGTTGTTGGAGAAGACCGAGTTCCCCCGGGAAAAGGTCTGCGGCGACGGGTTGACCCCGCGCGCGGTGCGCCAGCTCATCCGGATGGGTGTGGACACTTCGCCCGAGGCGGGCTGGCTGCACAACCGCGGCCTGCGGGTCATCGGCGGCGGGGTGCGCCTCGAACTGGACTGGCCCGAGCTGGCCAGCTTCCCCAACTACGGTCTGGTGCGCACGCGTCTGGACTTCGACGACCTGCTCGCCCAACGGGCGGTGGCCGCCGGCGCGAAGCTGCGGACCAGCGTCAACGTGCTGGGCCCGGTCCTCGACGGCGACGGCCGCGTGGCAGGTGTCGAGGCGGAGGTCGGGCCGGGCAAGGAGCCCACCACCTTCCACGCCCCGCTTGTCGTCGCGGCGGACGGCGTCTCCGGCCGGTTCCCGCTCGCGCTCGGGCTGGCCAAGCGGGAGGACCGGCCGATCGGCGTTGCCGTCCGCCGCTACTACCGCTCGCCGGCCAAGGCCGACGACAACTACCTGGAGTCCTGGCTGGAGTTGCGCAGCAAGGACAGCGGCGACAACCTGCTGCCCGGCTACGGCTGGATCTTCGGCCTCGGTGACGGCCGGGTCAACGTCGGCCTCGGCGTGCTCAACTCGTCCTCGGCGTTCGGCAAGACCAACTACCGCCGGCTGCTCACCGACTGGCTCGCCAACACCCCGGAAGACTGGGGGATGACCGACGAGACCAACGCCGACGGCCCGATCCTCGGCGCCGCGCTGCCGATGGGCTTCAACCGGGTGCCCCACTACACGCGGGGCGTGCTGCTGGTCGGCGACTCGGGCGGCATGGTCAACCCGTTCAACGGTGAGGGCATCGCGTACGCGATGGAGTCCGGCGAACTGGCCGCGGAGGCCATGGTCCAGGCCCTCGCCCGGCCGGCCGGCCCGGAACGCGAGCGCGCGCTGATGGCGTACCCGAACGAGCTGAAGGCCCGGCTCGGCGGCTACTACCGGTTGGGCGGCATCTTCGTGAAACTGATCGGCCGCCCCGAGATCATGCGGATCGCCACCAAACACGGCATGCCGCACCCGACGCTGATGCGTTTCGTGCTCAAGCTGTTGGCCAACCTGACCGACCCGCGCGGCGGGGACGCGATGGATCGGGTCATCAACGCGATGACGAAGGCCGCGCCAGCTGTCTGAGTAGGACGGCATCGGCGCTGGTCACGGCCCCGACGCTGACAAAGATCGACCCCCGCCGACTGCCACTGCGAGGGACGTGAATAGTGTGATTTTCGTCAAGCACCGAGGGCAGGGAAGGACGAGCAGGAGAAAACGATGTCGCTCTCGCCTTACGCACCGATCATCGGGCTGTTCGCCCTCGCCGCGGCGTTCTCGCTGTTTTCCGTAGGCGCCGCCCGCTTCGCCGGTCCCCGTCGCTACAACAAGGCCAAACTCGAGGCTTACGAGTGCGGCATCGAGCCCAGCCCGCAGCCGGTCGGCGGCGGGCGGTTCCCGATCAAGTTCTACCTGACGGCGATGCTCTTCATCGTCTTCGACATCGAGATCATCTTCCTCTACCCCTGGGCGGTCTCGTTCGACGCTCTGCCGATCTTCGGCTTCGTGGAGATGGTCCTGTTCATCGTCGCGGTCTTCGTTGCGTACGCCTACGTGTGGCGGCGCGGCGGCCTGGACTGGGACTGAGGAAGGAACGTCAGATGGGCATCGAGGAGAAGCTTCCCGCCGGCGTCCTGCTCACCTCGGTGGAGAAGCTGGTCAACTGGTCTCGGAAGTCGTCCGTGTGGGGCGCGACCTTCGGCCTGGCCTGCTGCGCCATCGAGATGATGGCCGCCGGTGGTCCGCACTACGACATGGGCCGCTGGGGCATGGAGGTCTTCCGGGCGTCGCCCCGGCAGGCCGACCTGATGATCGTGGCCGGCCGGGTGAGTCAGAAGATGGCCCCGGTGCTGCGCCAGATCTACGACCAGATGGCCGAGCCGCGCTGGGTGCTCTCGATGGGCGTCTGCGCCAGCAGCGGCGGCATGTTCAACAACTACGCGATCGTGCAGGGCGTCGACCACGTGGTGCCTGTCGACATGTACCTCCCCGGCTGCCCGCCCCGGCCGGAGATGCTCATCGACGCGATCCTCAAGCTCCGCGAGAAGATCATGTATGAGCCGCTGGGCCCGAACGGTCGCAAGATGCTCGCGGCCCGCCAGGAGCGCGGCGACGTTCCGGTCGTCCCCTACGGCTCGATGCCCTCCTCGTACCGCAGCGACAAGGCCCGGCGCGCCGAGTGGACCCGGGCGGTCCGCGAGGGCCGCGAGGAGCAGCTGCGCATCGAGAACTGGATGAACGCTCAGAACCACCTCCACCCGCAGGCAGGCCCGAAATGACGTCACCCACGGACAAGCCAAACGACGGAGGCGTACCGCTGCCGGTGGTGCCGGCCGGCGCCACAAGTGGTGCTCCCGCCGAGCTCCCGCCGTCCAGCCCGGCCGGTCGCGGGATGTTCGGCAACCAGGGCACCGGCGACGTGTCCGGTTACGGCGGCCTGGTCCGCCAGCGTCAGCCCATCGAAGAGGCGTCCCGACCGTACGGGGGCTACTTCGACGAGGTCCGCGACGCGCTGGAGGAGGCGTACCCGGCCTTCGCTGACGCGATCGAGAAGGTCGTGGTCGACAGGGGTGAGCTGACCCTGCACGTACGCCCGGAGCGCATCGCCGAGGTCTGCCAGGTGATGCGGGACGACCTGGCGCTGCGCTTCGAGCTGTGCTCCTCGGTGTCCGGTGCGGACTACCTGGGCGCCGACGAACGCCGGCTGCACGTGGTCTACCTGCTCACCTCGATGACGTACCGGCGGCGGGTCCGGCTGGAGGCCGCGGTCTCCGTCGAGGCACCGAACCTGCCCAGCGTGACCGCCATCTACCCGACCGCGGACTGGCAGGAGCGGGAGGCGTACGACATGTTCGGCATCGTCTTCGACGGCCACCCCAGCCTGACCCGGATCCTGATGCCGGACGACTGGGAGGGCCACCCGCAGCGCAAGGACTACCCGCTCGGCGGCGTCCCCGTCGAGTACAAGGGCGCGGAGATCCAGCCGCCGAACGAGCGGAGGTCGTACCAGTGAGCGCTACGTCGAACTACGCCAGCGAGCGCGAGACCGACGAGGGGCGTGTCTTCACCGTCACCGGTGGAGACTGGGACACGATCGTCTCGGGTACCGACCCGATCAACGACGAGCGCATCGTGGTCAACATGGGCCCGCAGCACCCGTCCACGCACGGGGTGCTGCGGCTGATCCTGGAGCTGGAGGGCGAGACGGTCCGCGAGGCCCGCTCGGTCGTCGGCTACCTGCACACCGGCATCGAGAAGAACCTCGAATACCGCAACTGGGTCCAGGGTTCGACGTTCGTGACCCGGATGGACTACCTCGCCCCGATCTTCAACGAGACGGCGTACGCCCTCGCGGTCGAGAAGCTGCTCGGCATCACCGACGACATCACCGAGCGGGCCACCACGATCCGCGTGCTGATGATGGAGCTCAACCGGATCTCGTCGCACCTGGTCTGGCTGGCCACCACCGGCATGGAGCTGGGCGCGATCTCGATCATGTTGTACGGCTTCCGCGAGCGGGAGTACATCCTCGACATCTTCGAGACCATCACCGGTCTGCGGATGAACCACGCGTACGTGCGGCCGGGCGGTGTGGCGCAGGACGTGCCGGACGAGGCGATCGTCAAGATCCGCGAGTTCCTCAAGATGATGCCGAAGAAGCTCAAGGAGTACGAGGACCTGCTCTCCGGCCAGCCGATCTGGACCGAGCGGACGAAGGGCGTCGCGGTGCTGGACGTCACCGGCTGCGTGGCCCTCGGCATCACCGGCCCGGTGCTGCGCTCCGCCGGCCTCGCCTGGGACCTGCGCAAGACCATGCCGTACTGCGGCTACGAGACGTACGAGTTCGACGTGCCGACCCACCCCGACGGTGACGTGTGGGGCCGCTACCAGGTCCGGCTCGCCGAGATCCGGGAGTCGATGAAGCTGGTCGAGCAGGCTCTGGACCGGCTCCGCCCGGGCCCGGTGATGGTCGCCGACCGCAAGATCGCCTGGCCGGCGCAGCTGGCCATCGGCGTGGACGGCATGGGCAACTCGCTGGAGCACGTCGCGAAGATCATGGGTCAGTCGATGGAGTCGCTGATCCACCACTTCAAGCTGGTGACCGAGGGCTTCCGGGTCCCGCCCGGCCAGGTGTACGTCGCCATCGAGGCGCCCCGCGGCGAGCTGGGCGTACACGCGGTCTCCGACGGCGGCACCCGGCCCTACCGGGTGCACTACCGGGAGCCGAGCTTCGTCAACCTCCAGGCCCTCCCGGCGATGGCCGAGGGCGGTCTGATCGCCGACGTGATCGCCGGCGGCGCCTCGTTGGACCCGGTGATGGGTGGTTGTGACCGATGAGTGTTTTCACTGACGAGACCCGGGAGCGGGCGCGCGAGATCATCGCCCGTTACCCGGCGGACCGGTCCCGCTCGGCGTTGCTGCCGCTGCTGCACCTGGTGCAGGCCGAAGAGGGGTACGTCTCCCCGGCCGGGGTCGCGTTCTGCGCCGAGGTGCTGGGGCTGAACAAGGCCCAGGTCGGCGCGGTGGCCACCTTCTACACGATGTACAAGCGCAAGCCGACAGGTGACTTCCTGGTCAGCGTCTGCACCAACACGATGTGCAACGTGCTCGGTGGCCAGGAGGTCTACGACACCCTCGCCGAGCACCTGGGCGTCGGGCACGACGAGACCACCGCGGACGGCACGATCACGCTGGAGCACGCGGAGTGCCTGGCGGCGTGCGACTACGGCCCGGTGATGACAGTCAACTACGACTTCTTCGACGGCGTGGACGCCTCCACCGCGGTAGGTGTGGTCGACGAGCTGCGGGCCGGCGGCCGGCCGATGCCGACCCGGGGCGCCCGGCTCTGCACCCTCAAGGAGATGGCGGTGCAGCTCGCCGGTTTCGCCGACGAGCGTGACGGTGCGGTCGCCGACGGCGGGCCGGGCGAGCCCACCCTGCGCGGGTTGCGGCTGGCCCAGCAGCACGGCGTCTCGGTGCCGGGCTTCGACCCGAACACCCCGATCCGCAGCAAGGCCGAGGCCGACAAGGCCGCCGCCGAGGCGAAGGCGAAGGCGGAGGCCGCCAAGCCGGCGCCCGTCGAGGCCAGCGCGGCACCGGTCAAGGGTGGCGACGGGGCGTCCGCCACGGTTCCCGCGGAGACCTCGCCGCCGGCACCGCGCGACGCGCAGAAGGCGGAGTCCGCGGGCGTTGCGGCCAACACGCCCGCTGGCGACCGCAAGCCCGCCGGCGACGAGGCCGGGGCACAGGAGCGCAACCTCACCGAAGCGAAGGCTGGGACGGACGCCGACGGCGCCGGCCCGGCGGACGCGAACGAAACGGGGGCCCAGAAGTGACCACTCCCCGCCCGGAGACGCTGGCCAAGCTGACGCCGGTGCTGACCAAGCGCTGGCTGTCGCCGGACGCCTGGCAGATCGGCACGTACGAGCAGCTGGACGGCTACGCCGCGCTGCGCAAGGCGCTCAAGGCCCACCCGGACGACCTGATCCAGCTGATCAAGGACTCCGGGCTGCGGGGCCGAGGTGGCGCCGGCTTCCCCACCGGCCTCAAGTGGGGCTTCATTCCGCAGGGCGACGGTAAGCCGCACTACCTGGTGGTCAACGCCGACGAGGGCGAGCCGGGCACCTGCAAGGACCTGCCGCTGATGACCCACGACCCGCACGCGCTGGTCGAAGGCGTGATCATCGCGTCGTACGCGATCCGGGCCGCCCGCGCCTACATCTACATCCGGGGCGAGGCGGTGCACGCCGCGCGTCGGCTGCGCAACGCGGTCCAGGAGGCGTACGACAAGGGTTACCTGGGCCGGAACATCCTGCGCAGCGGCTACGACCTGGAGCTGGTGGTGCACTCCGGCGCCGGGGCGTACATCTGCGGCGAGGAGACGGCGCTGCTGGACTCGCTTGAGGGGTTCCGGGGCCAGCCCCGCCTGCGCCCGCCGTTCCCGGCCACCCACGGCCTGTACGCGAGCCCGACTGTGGTGAACAACGTCGGCACCATCGCCAGCGTGCCGCCGATCGTGCTCGGTGGGGCCGACTGGTGGAAGAGCATGGGCACCGAGAAGTCCTCCGGGCCGATGATCTACTCGCTCTCCGGCCGGGTCGCCAACCCGGGCCAGTTCGAGTGCTCGATGGGTGTCACGCTGCGCGAGCTGCTGGAGCTGGCCGGCGGGATGCAGCCCGGTCACAACCTGCGGTTCTGGACGCCGGGCGGCTCGTCCACCCCGCTGCTCGCCGCCGAGCACCTGGACGTGCCACTGGACTTCGAGGGGGTGGCGGCGGCCGGCTCGATCCTCGGCACCACGGCCACCCAGATCTTCTCCGACCAGGACTGCCCGGTCTACGCGACGTACCGGTGGCTGGAGTTCTACCACCACGAGTCGTGCGGCAAGTGCACCCCGTGCCGCGAGGGCAACTACTGGATGGTCCGGGTCTACCGGCGGATCCTCGCCGGTCAGGGCACCCACGAAGACCTGGACACCCTGCTGGACACCTGCGACAACATCCTCGGCCGCTCGTTCTGCGGTCTGGGTGACGGCGCGACCAGCTCGGTGACCTCCTCGCTGAAGTACTTCAAGCAGGACTACCTCGACTACATCGAGGGTCGGACCGCACCCAAGCTGTCGGAGAAGACCCTGGTAGGGGCGCACTGATGACCGACGTAGCCAAGCAGACCGAGACCGTCACCCTCACCATCGACGGCGTCGAGGTCACCGCCCCCAAGGGGACGCTGCTGATCCGGGTCGCCGAGCAGATGGGCACCGAGATCCCCCGGTTCTGCGACCACCCGCTGCTGGCCCCGGCCGGCGCGTGCCGGCAGTGCCTGGTCGAGGTGGAGGGGCAGCGCAAGCCGGTGGCCTCCTGCACCCAGACCGTCGCCGACGGCATGGTCGTGCGTACCCAGATCACCTCCCCGGTGGCCAAGAAGGCGCAGGAGGGGGTGATGGAGCTGCTGCTGCTCAACCACCCACTGGACTGCCCGATGTGTGACAAGGGCGGCGAGTGCCCGCTCCAGAACCAGGCGATGTCCACCGGCCGCACCGACTCGCGCTTCCACGAGCACAAGCGGGAGTACGAGAAGCCGATGGCGATCAGCAGCCAGGTGCTGCTGGACCGCGAGCGGTGCGTGCTCTGCCAGCGGTGCACCCGGTTCTCCGATGAGATCGCCGGCGACAAGTTCATCGACCTGATGGGCCGGTCGTCCGCCGAGGAGATCAACATCTACCGGGACGACGCGTACGGCGAAGAGGGCGACGCCGGGGACGTCCCGTTCAACTCCTACTTCTCCGGCAACACCGTCCAGATCTGCCCGGTGGGCGCGCTGACCGGCGCCCAGTACCGCTTCCGCGCCCGCCCGTTCGACCTGGTCTCCAGCCCGAGCGTCTGCGAGCACTGCTCGGCCGGCTGTGGGCAGCGCACCGACTGGCGGCGCGGCAAGGTGCTGCGCCGGCTGGCCGGCGACGAGCCGGCGGTGAACGAGGAGTGGAACTGCGACAAGGGTCGGTGGGGCTTCCAGTACACCCGGGCCGCCGACCGGCTGACCACTCCGCTGGTCCGCGACGAGCACACCGGTGAGCTGCGCGAGGCGTCCTGGAGTGAGGCGCTCACCGTCGCCGCCGAGGGGCTGCACACGGCTCGGGAGAGCGGGCAGGGCACCGCGGTGCTCACCGGTGGTCGGCTGACCGTCGAGGACGCGTACGCGTACGCCAAGTTCGCCCGGGTCGCGTTGAACACCAACGACATCGACTTCCGGGCCCGGCCGGTCTCCCGCGAGGAGGCCGACTTCCTGGCCAGCTCGGTCGCCGGGGTCACCGACGTCACCTACACCGACGTGGAGAACGCGCCGGCGGTGGTGCTGGTCGGCCTGGAGCCGGAGGAGGAGTGCCCGATCCTCTTCCTGCGGCTGCGCAAGGCGTACCTGAAGAAGACCCTGACGGTGTACGCGCTGGCGCCCTTCGCCACCCGCGGCCTGGAGAAGCTCGGTGCGAAGCTGGCCCGGGTGGTGCCGGGCGAGGAGGCCAGCGTGCTCGCCGAGCACGCCACGGTCAGCGAGGCGCTGGGCGCACCGGGAGCGATCCTGATCGTCGGTGAGCGGTTGGCCAGCGTGCCGGGCGGGCTCTCCGCCGCGGCCGACGTGGCCCGGCGTACCGGCGCGAAGCTGGCCTGGGTGCCGCGGCGCGCGGGTGACCGCGGCGCGGTCGACGCGGGCTGCCTGCCCAACCTGCTCCCCGGTGGACGCCTCGTCACCGAGCCGGCCGCCCGGGCCGAGCTGGGTGAGGCGTGGGACATCCCGGCCGGGGTGATCCCGAGCCAGGCCGGCCGGGACACCGACGGCATCCTGACCGCGGCCGCCAACGGGCAGCTCGGCGCGCTTGTCGTCGGCGGTGTCGACCCGGCCGACCTGGCCGACCCGCGACTGGCCGAGTCCGCTCTGGACGCGGTGCCGTTCCTGGTCAGCCTCGAACTGCGCGCCAGCGCGGTGACCCGGCGGGCGAACGTGGTGCTCCCGGTCGCCCCGGTGGCCGAGAAGGCCGGCAGCTTCCTGGACTGGGAGGGCCGGCTGCGCCCGTTCGAGGCGGTGCTGAACACCGCGGCGATGACCGACGGCCGGGTGCTCGACGCGCTGGCCGCGCTGCTGGACGTGCGCCTCGGCACGGCCGACGTGCTGAGCGTGCGGCGCGAGTTGGCCACGCTGCCGGCGACGCGGATGTCTCGGCCGACCACGCCGTCGGTCGCGCCGGGCCGGGTGCCGCAGCCCAACGCCGGGGAGGCCGTGCTGGCCACCTGGCACCAGCTGGTGGACCTCGGCACCCTGACCGAGGGCGACGAGAACCTCGCCGGGACCGCCCGTCCGCCGGTGGTCCGGCTGGGCAAGGGCACCGCCGAGGCGCTCGGTGTGGTCGACGGTGACGCGGTCACGGTCGGCACCGACCGGGGGGCGCTGACCCTGCCGGCGGAACTCACCGAGATGCCGGACGGCGTGGTCTGGCTGCCGACCAACTCACCCGGCTCGACCGTGCGGCGCAGCCTCGGGGCGACGTCCGGCGCGGTCGTCCGGATCTCCGTCCCCGCACCGAGCGCGGCCATCCCGGCCGGGCGCGTGGCGGCCGACGAGACCGGTCTCCCGGGTCCGCTCCTCAACTCCGGGGGTAACCAGTGAGTCCGATCTACCTGGCCCAGGATCCGACGCTTGCCGACTTCGGCCGGGATCCGTGGTGGCTGGTCCTCGGCAAGATTGTCTTCGCGTTCGCCTTCGGTCTGCTGGCCACCCTGCTCGGTGTCTGGTTCGAGCGGCGCGTGGTCGGCTACATGCAGGTGCGGCCCGGCCCCAACCAGGTCGGCCCGTTCGGCCTGCTGCAGACCCTCGCCGACGGCCTGAAGATGGCCTTCAAGGAGGACATCCTGCCGAAGGCGGCCGACAAGGTCGTCTACTTCTTCGCCCCGACCATCTCGGTGATCTGCGCGGTCACCGCCCTGTCGGTGGTGCCGTTCGGCCCGATGGTGAGCATCTTCGGTCACCACACGCCGTTGCAGGTCACCGACGTGCCGGTGGCGGTGCTGCTGCTGCTCGCCTGCTCCTCGATGGGCGTCTACGGCATCGTGCTGGGTGGTTGGGCCTCCGGCTCGACGTATCCGCTGCTGGGTGGTCTCCGGTCGAGCGCCCAGATGATCTCCTACGAGGTCGCCATGGGGCTGAGCATCGTGGCGGTCTTCATGACCGCCGGCACGATGAGCACCAGCGGGATCGTCGCGAAGCAGGCGCACGGCACCGAGCTGAGCATCTTCGGCCAGACGATCCCGGCGCCGGGCTGGTACGCGATTCTGCTGCTGCCGAGCTTCGTCATCTTCTTCATCGCCACGGTGGGTGAGACCAACCGGGCGCCGTTCGACCTGCCCGAGGCCGAGTCCGAGCTGGTCGCGGGCTTCATGACCGAGTACAGCTCGTTGAAGTTCGCGCTCTTCATGCTCAGCGAGTACGTGGCGATGGTGACCATGTCCGCGGTCACCACCACGCTGTTCCTGGGCGGTTGGCGGGCACCCTGGCCGATCACCCTCTGGGAGGGCGCCAACTCCGGTTGGTGGCCGATGCTCTGGTTCTTCGGCAAGGTGATCGCGCTGGTCTTCGTCTTCGTGTGGCTGCGGGGCACGCTGCCCCGGCTGCGGTACGACCAGTTCATGCGGCTCGGCTGGAAGGTGCTGCTGCCGATCAACCTGGTCTGGATCCTGGTCCTGTCGGGCCTGCGCTCCATCGAGGACTGGGACACCCGCGGCAAGGTGATCGCCGTCGGCATTCCGGCCGGCATCCTGCTGATCGCCTCGATCTTCTGGCCCAGCCGGCGCCCGAAGCCGAAGCCGACCACGCAGGAACAGGTCGACAACCGACCGCACGGGAGCTTCCCGCTGCCACCGATGGATCTTCAGGTACCACCGAGCCCGCGTATCACGCGCGTGGTCGCCGAGCGGGAGCCGGCCAACATCGTTGCCGGCTCGGACTCCAGGGAGGTGTGACGTGGGCGCGATCACCGGAACGTTCAAGGGATTCGGTGTCACCTTCTCGCACATGTTCAGGAAGGTCGTCACGACCGACTACCCGTTCAAGCCGCCGGTGTCGGCGCCGCGCTACCACGGGCGGCACATCCTCAACCGGCACCCGGACGGCCTGGAGAAGTGCATCGGCTGCGAGCTGTGCGCCTGGGCCTGCCCGGCGGACGCGATCTACGTCGAGGGTGGCGACAACACCGACGAGGAACGCTTCTCGCCGGGTGAGCGGTACGCCAGCATCTACCAGATCAACTACGCCCGGTGCATCTTCTGCGGGCTGTGCATCGAGGCCTGCCCGACCCGGTCGCTCACCATGAGCAACGAGTACGAGCTGGCCCGGGACAACCGGCAGGACCTGATCTTCACCAAGGAGCAGCTGCTCGCGCCGTTGCTCGAGGGCATGGAGCAGCCGCCGCACCCGATGCGGCTGGGCGACAGCGAGAAGGACTACTACGTCGGCGCGCTGGACAACCCGGGCACCTCCGCCGGTGCGGAGACGTCCCCGATGGGCCCCGGCCGCTACCAGGTCGAGGAGCACCCCGGCGTGACGTTCCCGGGCGCCGAGCAGGCCGCCCAGCGCGTCGCGGCCGGCAAGGGAGAGAACGCATGACCACGTCTACGGTGCTGGCCGCGGCGGGTGGGGTGTCCGGCGGCGAGGAGGTCACCTTCTGGATCCTCGGCCCGCTCGCGCTCATCGGCGCGATCGGGATGGTGGCCGCCCGCAACGCGGTGCACTCCGCGCTCTGGCTGGTGCTCACCATGCTCTGTCTGGGCGTGTTCTACGTGCTCCAGGCCGGGCCGTTCATCGGCATGGTGCAGATCATCGTCTACACCGGCGCGATCATGATGCTCTTCCTCTTCGTGCTGATGCTCGTCGGTCGGGACTCCACCGACTCGCTGATCGAGACGTTGCGTGGTCAGCGGGTCGCCGCGATCGTGCTGGGGCTGGGCTTCGCCGGCCTGGTCGGCGGCGCGCTCTACCGGGCGTTGCAGGGGACCACAGCGGTCGGCCTGGAGCAGGCCAACGCGGAGGGCAACGTCCAAGGCATCGCCCGACTGCTCTTCACCAAGTACGTCTTCGCGTTCGAGCTGACCTCGGCGCTGCTGATCACCGCGGCGGTCGGTGCCATGGTGCTCGCGCACATCGAGCGCCGTAAGCAGGACAAGGTCGACCAGGTGTCGACGATGCGGGCGCGTTTCGCGCCGGGCAACTACCCCGGCCCCAAGCCGGGCCCCGGTGTCTTCGCGACCTCGTCCTCGGTGGCCACCCCGGCCCGACTGCCGGACGGCCGCCTCTCCGAGCGGAGTACGCCGGACATCCTGCCGGTGCGGGAGTTGACCGCGCAGGAAACCACCCTGAAGGGGACGGACCGGTGAGCGCGAGGAGTGCAGCGAAGCGGAGCCCCGCAGTCGCGAACGAAAGCGAGTCCAGCCATGACGCCTGACTACTACCTGGTGCTCGCGGCGGTGCTGTTCACCATCGGCGCTGCCGGGGTGCTCGTCCGGCGCAACGCGATCGTGCTGTTCATGTGCGTGGAGCTGATGCTCAACGCGGCCAACCTGACGCTGGTCACCTTCAGCCGGATCAACGGTGACCTCAACGGTCAGATCATGGCGTTCTTCGTGATGGTGGTGGCGGCGGCCGAGGTCGTGGTCGGGCTCGCGATCATCATGTCCATCTTCCGGACGCGACGCTCGGCGAGTGTCGACGACGCCAACCTGCTCAAGTACTAGAGGGGTCCACCGGTGGAAGAGACTGTGGAATACGCCCAGGCCACGGGGCTGCTAGGGGGCGTCTGGCTGCTGGTGGCGATCCCGCTGGTCAGCGCGGCCATCCTGCTGCTGCTCGGCCGCCGGGCCGACCGCTGGGGGCACTGGTTGGGCGTCGCCGCCATCGGCGCCGCGTTCGTGCTCGGCCTGAGCTTCTTCTTCCAGCTGCGTGGCCTGGAGAACAAGTCGGTCGAGCTGAGCCTCTGGGACTTCATCGCGGTCGGTGATCTGCGCGTCGACTTCGGCCTGCTCTTCGACCCGCTGGCCGCGGTCTTCGTACTGCTGATCACCGGGGTGGGTTTCCTGATCCACCTGTACGCGGTGGAGTACATGTCGCACGACGCCGGCCGTCGTCGGTTCTTCGCGTACTTCAACCTGTTCGTCGCGGCGATGCTGCTGCTGGTGCTCGGCAACAACTACGTGATGCTGTACTTCGGCTGGGAGGGCGTCGGTCTGGCGTCGTACCTGCTGATCTCCTTCTGGACCGAGCGGCCGAGCGCGGCCACCGCCGGCAAGAAGGCGTTCCTGATGAACCGGGTCGGCGACACCGGTCTGGCCATCGGCATCTTCATCATGTTCGCCACCCTGGGCACCACCCAGTACGACGAGGTGTTCAATGGTGTCGGCGCGCTGACCGGCACCACCGTGCTGGTCCTCGGCCTGTTGCTGCTGCTCGGCGCGGCCGGTAAGTCCGGTCAGTTCCCGTTGCAGGCGTGGTTGCCGGACGCGATGGAGGGCCCGACGCCGGTGTCGGCGCTCATCCACGCCGCCACCATGGTCACCGCGGGCGTCTACCTGATCGCCCGGTCCAACCCGATCTTCTCGGCCAACTCGACGCTGCAACTCGTGGTGGTCAGCGTCGGCGCGCTCACCCTGCTGATCGGCTGCATCATCGGTGCGGCCAAGGACGACATCAAGCGGGTGCTCGCCTGGTCCACGGTGAGCCAGATCGGCTACATGTTCCTCGGTGTCGGCCTCGGCGGCGCGGCGTACGCGCTGGCCATCGTGCACCTGCTGGCGCACGGCTTCTTCAAGGCCAACATGTTCCTCGGCGCCGGCTCGGTCATGCACGGGATGAAGGACCAGGTCGACATCCGTCGCTTCGGCGGGCTGTCGAAGTACATGAAGATCACCTGGCTGACCTTCATGATGGGCTGGCTGGCCATCATCGGCATGTTCCCGTTCTCCGGCTTCTTCTCCAAGGAGCCGATCATCGTGGCCGCCTTCGAGCGGGAGGACTGGACCGCCTGGCTCTTCGGCGGGGCGGCGCTGCTCGGCGCCGGGCTGACCGCGTTCTACATGACGCGGCTGTTCGTGCTCACCTTCCACGGTCCGCAGCGGTGGACCGAGGACATCGAGCACCCGCACGAGTCGCCGAAGCTGATGACCATCCCGCTGATCCTCCTGGCGGTCGGGTCGGTCGGCGCCGGTTTCCTGCTCGCCACGTCCGTGCCGGACTGGCTGACCGAGACCGCCGGGCTGGGCGGCGAGCACGCCGAGCACGAGGCGGTCCTCTCGCACGCCGTGATCACCACGTTGTCGCTGCTGGTCACCGTGCTCGGTGCCGGGCTCGCCTGGTTCCTGTTCCGGGCCGGCACGGCCACCGCGCCGCAGCCGGCCGGGGTGCTGGTCACCGCCGCTCGGCGCAACCTCTACACCGACGCGGTAAACGAGGCGGTCTTCGAGAAGCCGGGCATCTTCCTCACCCGGGCGCTGGTGTACCTCGACAACCGGGGCATCGACGGGCTCGTGAACGGGCTCGCCGCCGCGGTCGGCGGGGGCTCGGGTCGCCTCCGTCGGATGCAGACCGGCTTTGTCCGCTCGTACGCCACCTCGATCCTGGCCGGTGCGCTGCTGGTGATGGCGGCGTTCCTGGCGGTGCAGGCGGGGTGGTTGGCGTGATCGACCTCTTTCCGGCCGCCCCCGCCGGCGGACCACGCAGTGACGACGGAGGTAAGGCCGCATAATGTCCAACTTCCCGTTCCTCTCGGTGCTCACCGTGGCGCCGCTGGTGGGCGCCCTGGTGGTGGCCTTCCTGCCGCGCCACCGCCCGGAGCTGGCCAAGCAGGTGGCGTTCGCCTGGTCGCTGCTGGTGCTGGTGCTCTCGGTGGTGATGTGGGTCAGCTTCAACGCCGGCGGTGACCGGTTCCAGTTCCGCGAGTCGTACTCGTGGATTCCGAACTGGGGTGTCAGCTTCACCTTCGCGGCCGACGGCATCGCGTTGGTGATGCTGATGCTGATCGCGGTGCTGGTGCCGCTGGTGATCCTGGCGTCCTGGCACGACGCCGAGTCGTCGAAGCGGTCGGTGCCCGTCTACTTCGCGCTGCTGCTGGTCCTCGAGTGCACGATGATCGGCGTCTTCGCGGCCGCCGACGTCTTCCTGTTCTACGTGTTCTTCGAGGTCATGCTCGTGCCGATGTACTTCCTCATCGGCAGCTACGGCGGCCACCAGCGGCAGTACGCGGCGGTGAAGTTCTTCCTCTACTCACTCGTCGGCGGTCTGTTCATGCTGGCCGCGGTGATCGGCCTGTGGGTGGTCGGCGGCAAGACCTTCGACTGGCAGGCGCTCTCGCAGGTCGACATCAGCACCGGCACCGAGCGGTGGCTGTTCCTCGGCTTCTTCCTCGCGTTCGCCATCAAGGCGCCGTTCTTCCCGTTCCACACCTGGCTGCCCGACGCCGGTGGGGCCGCCCCGGCGGGCGCGGCGGCGCTGCTCGTCGGCGTGCTGGACAAGGTCGGCACCTTCGGCATCCTGCGCTACTGCCTGCCGCTGTTCCCCGAGGCGTCGAAGTGGTTCGCGCCGTGGGCGCTGGCCCTGGGCGTGATCGGCATCGTCTACGCCGCGCTGCTGGCGGTCGGCCAGAACGACCTCAAGCGGCTGGTGTCGTACACCTCGATCGCGCACTTCGGCTTCATCGGGGTGGGCATCTTCGCCTTCACCACCCAGGCCGGCACCGGCGCGGTGCTCTACATGCTCAACCACGGGCTGGCCACCGGCCTGCTCTTCCTGGTGGTGGGCATGCTGATCTCCCGGCGTGGTTCCTCGCTGATCAGCGACTTCGGTGGCGCCGGCAAGCTGGTCCCGGTGCTCGCCGGGGTGCTCTTCTTCGCCGGTCTCGCCTCGCTGGCGCTGCCCGGTACGGCGCCGTTCATCTCCGAGTTCCTGGTGCTGATCGGCACCTTCACGGTGAACAAGCCGGTTGCGGTCATCGCCACGCTCGGCATCATTCTGGCCGCCGCGTACGTGCTGTGGATGGTGCAGCGCACCACCCAGGGCACCCTCAACCCGGCGTTGACCGAGGTCGACGGCATGCGTCGGGACCTCAACCTGCGTGAGAAGGTCGTGGTCGCCCCGCTGATCGCGCTGATCGTGCTGCTCGGCTTCTTCCCGAAGCCGGTCACCGACGTGATCAACCCAGCCGTCCAGGCGACCATGGACGACATCGGCAGAACCGACCCGGCGCCGTCCGTGGGCGGCACCGTCCAGGAGGCGGCAAAGTGACCGAGTTGAAACTGCCGTCGATCGACTACGCGGCGATCGCTCCGATCCTGATCATGCTGGGCACGGCGTTGCTCGGCGTGCTGGTCGAGGCCCTGGTGCCTCGGCGCTGGCGGCACGTGGTGCAGCTGACGCTGGCGCTGCTGGCGGTGCTCGCGGCACTGACCATGGTGGTCCTCAGCGCCGACGAGCGGATCATCACCGCCGGCCAGTCCCTCGCGATCGACGGGCCGACGCTCTTCCTCCAGGGCGCGATCCTGGTGCTGGCCGCGATGGCGCTGCTGCTCATCGGTGACCGCTCGGTCGAGCGGGGCGGGGCGTTCGTGGCCCAGGCCGCGGTGACCGCCGAGTCGGCCGACGACCGGCGGCAGGCCGAGGGGCGCAACGGCCTCACCGAGGTCTACCCGCTCACCACGTTCGCGATCGGCGGCATGCTGATCTTCGTGGCGGCGAACGACCTGCTGACCATGTTCATCGCGCTGGAGGTCTTCTCCCTGCCGCTCTACCTGCTCTGCGCGCTGGCCCGTCGCCGGCGTCTGCTGAGCCAGGAGGCGGCGATGAAGTACTTCCTGCTCGGCGCGTACGCCTCGGCGTTCTTCCTGTTCGGCGTGGCCCTGATCTACGGCTTCACCGCCGGCATTCCGGGTCGCTCGGCCGGGGTCGACTTCGCCACCATCCACGCGGCGGTGAGCGAGTCGCCGGCCAGCCCGGTGCTGCTCTTCGCCGGCATGGCGCTGCTCGCCATCGGTCTGCTCTTCAAGGCCGCGGCGGCCCCGTTCCACGTGTGGACCCCGGACGTCTACCAGGGCGCTCCGACCCCGGTGACCGGGTTGATGGCGGCCTGCACCAAGGTCGCCGCGTTCGGTGCGCTGCTGCGGGTCTTCCAGGTCGCGTTCGCCGACGCCAACTGGGACTTCACTCCGGTCCTCGGCGCGGTGGCGGTGCTGACCATGCTGATCGGCGCGGTGCTCGCGGTCACCCAGACCGACATCAAGCGGCTGCTCGCGTACTCCTCGATCGCCAACGCCGGCTACCTGCTTGTCGGTGTGTTGGCGCCGAGCCGTGACGGGCTCGCCGGCACGATGTTCTACCTGGTCGCGTACGGCTTCTCGGTGCTGGCCGCGTTCGCCGTGGTGACCCTGGTGCGGGACGAGGACGGCGAGGCCACCCACCTGTCCCGCTGGGCCGGGCTGGGCCGGCGGTCGCCGTTCTTCGCCGCGCTGTTCACGTTCATCCTGCTCGCCTTCGCCGGTATCCCGCTGACCAGCGGGTTCACCAGCAAGTTCGCCATCTTCGGGCCGGCGCTGGAGGGTGGCCAGGCCTGGCTGGTGATCGCCGGTGTGCTGACCAGCATGGTGCTCGCGTTCCCGTACCTGCGGGTCGTGGTGATGATGTGGCTCTCCGAGCCGGGCGAGTCCACCCCGACCGTCACCGTGCCCGGTGGGCTCACCTCCGCGGCGCTGATGATCGGTGTGCTGGCGACCCTGGTGTTGGGCGTCGCGCCGGCGCCGCTTCTCGATCTGGCCGCCGGAGCCGCCGAATTCGTCAGGTGACCGAAGGATCGATCACCGGGGGTCGGCGCGTGTTCACGTGCCGGCCCCCGGTGCGTATCCCCGGCCCGGAGCAGGTCGAACGCATGTGGCATGGTTGATAGCGTGGTGAATCCGGCGGGCGAGCGTTCAGGTGCCTCCGGCTCCGGCGGTCGACGGGGTCGGGCGAGCACGAGTCAGTTCGGCGCGCTTGGCCTCAACCTCGCCGATCCCCGTGTCGAGGTGTCCGTGTTGGGCCTGCTCGACACGGTCGAGGTCGAGTTGCGGGCCAGCGTCGCCAGCGCCGATCCGTTCGTCACCGAGGCTGCCCGGCACCTCGTCGAGGCGGGCGGGAAGCGTTTCCGACCGTTGCTGGTGGCGCTCGGCGCCCAGTTCGGTGACCCGACCAGCGCGCAGGTGGTCCCGGCCGCCGTGGTGATGGAGCTCACGCACCTGGCCACCCTCTACCACGACGATGTGATGGACGAGGCCGCCGTCCGTCGGGGCGCGCCGAGCGCGAACTCCCGGTGGACCAACTCGGTCGCCATCCTGGTCGGCGACTACCTCTTCGCCCGCGCGGCGGACATCGCCGCCGACCTGGGCCCCGAGGCGGTCCGGTTGCAGGCGCGCACCTTCGCCCGGCTCGTGCACGGCCAGATCGCGGAGACGGTGGGGCCGCGCGCCGACGACGACCCGGTGACCCACTACCTGCACGTGATCGCCGAGAAGACCGGCTCGCTGATCGCCACGTCGGCCCGGTTCGGTGGCATGTTCGGTGGCGCCGCCCCGGAGCACGTGGAGGCCCTCGCCGGGTACGGCGAGACGATCGGTGTCGCCTTCCAGCTCTCCGACGACCTGCTGGACATCGCCTCCGAGTCGGTGCAGTCGGGCAAGACCCCCGGCACGGACCTGCGCGAGGGCGTCCCGACGCTGCCGGTGCTCTACGCCCGCGAGGCGGACGACTCGGACGCGTCGTCGGTGCGGCTGCGGGAGATCCTGGCGACCGGCCCGTTGACCGACGACGCGCTGCACGCCGAGGCGTTGGGGCTGCTCCGGGAGAGCCCGGCGCTCAAGCGGTCCCGGGAGACCGTGCGCAGCTACGCCGAGGAGGCCCGCGCGCAGCTCGCCCCGCTGCCGCACGGCCCGTCCCGCAGCGCGCTCGAGTCGCTCTGCGACTACATCGCCGACCGCACCAGCTGATCCACGCCCCGGTCCGCTCCGGCGCCGGCGCGGGTCAACAGCCGGCTGCCGACGAGCATGAGGGCGGCGGCGAGCAGCATCGCCACGGCCGCGATGGTCCACATCGCCGGGTAGCCGAGGTGGGCGGCGAGTGGGCCCAGGCTCAACGGGCCGAGACAGCCGCCCGCGTACACCCCGGTCTGGGTGATCGAGGTGGCGGTGGCCGGTGACTGTGGGTGCAGCCGGACCACCGCGAAGTTCATCAGGCCGGGCCAGGCCCAGCCCAGGCCGAAGCCGAGCACCACGCCGACCACCAACGGCACCGAGCCGGTCGACGCGAGCAGGCCCAGCCCGACCGCGCCGACGAGCAGCATCGCGGCGATGAGGGCGACGTGACCGGTCTCGCGGCGATCGGCCAACCAGCCGGCGCCCACCCGAGCGACCACGCAGACCGCGCTGCCCAGGGTCAGGGTGAGGCCGGCGAGGCCCGGTGACAGCCCCCGGGCCGCGGCGGAGTCCACCAGGAAGGTGCCCAGCGAGTTGGCCGCGCCCGAGGCCAGCGTCGCCGCCGCACCGATCACCACAAGCGCCGTCGTCGCCCGCCCGGCGCGCGTGGCGCCGGCCCGCCGTGCCGGGCCGGGCAACTGCCGGGGTACGGCGGCCAGCGTCGTCAGCGCGGCCACGGCGGCGGCCACGAACGCCCAGCGCCAGCCGGCGGTGAGCGCGATGGTGGGCACGGCGACGCCGGCCAGCAGGGTGGAGACCGGGATGGCGGCCTGCTTGACACCGAACGACAGCCCCTGCCGTCGGGCCGGCACGTGCTGGGCCAGCGCGGTGTTGCTGGCCAACTGGCCGAGCGCGTTCGCGGCGGCGCTGAGCGCCAGCAGGCCGACCAGCACCGGGTACGACCGGGCGAAGGCGGCCACGGCCAGCATCGACCCGGCGGCCAGCAGGATGCCGCAGCGGGCGACCACTGCCGGTCCGTACCGCTCGACCAGACGGCCGGAGGGCACCGATGCCAGCGCGCTGACCCCGAAGTAGACGGAGACGGCCAGGCCCAGACCGGCCGGCGAGAAGCCGAGGTCCGTCCCCATCTGCACGGCGAGACCGCCGAGCAGGAAGACGGGGAGTACGCAGGCCACTGTGGTGACGACTGCGCCGGCGCTCGCCCGGACCGGGCGGGGTCGGGCGATCGCCGGATCGGGGGTGATGGAGGTGTCGGTCATCGTTCGGCAAACCTACGCGAGCCCCACTCAGAGCACTCCTGGTGACCGGCGGGGCACAAGCTGTGGATGGTGATCTGGCATCCTCGACCCGAACAGGCATTTCGCACCGGGCCTGTTTTTCATATGGTGTAAGTCCCCGGCGGCGGAGGTGGTTGTGCGCGACCCCTTGGCAGAACCTTCGGACCTGATTCGCAGCGTGTCCCGAGCGCTACGGGTGCTGGAGTCGGTCGGTCGCGCCCCGAAGGGCCTGACCGTCAAGCAGATCGCCCGGCGCTGCGAGCTGACCGTGGCCACCACCTACCACCTGGTCCGCACCCTCGCCTACGAGGGCTACGTGATCCGTCGGGAGGACGGCACGTACATCGTGGGGTTGGAGGTGGCCGACCGGTACCGGGAGCTGGTGACGGCGTTCCGGGGTCCGCCGGCGGTCGGTGAGACGCTGCGGCGGGCCGCCCTGGACACCGGCTACAGCCACTACCTCGGTCGGTTCGTCGGCGGTCAGGTGGCCCTCACCGCGGTCGCCGAGGGGCACCGCTCGCCCTACCTGGAGGACCTGGTCCCCGGCTTCGACGAGGGGGCGCACGCGACAGCTCTCGGCAAGTCCCTGCTCGCCACCCTCACGACCGACCAGCGTTACCGCTATCTCCGCGAGTACGGCATGCGCCCGTTCACCGCCGCCACGCTGACCACCACCGAGAGTTTCGAGGCCGACCTGGCCGCCGGCGACCGGCGCGGCATGCAGTTGGAGATGGGGCAGTTCCGGCAGGGGGTGGCCTGCGCCGCGGTGCTCGTCGCACCGGACAAGGACATGGAACGCCGGGTCGTGCTGGCCTGCGCGTTGCCGGCCAGCGAGATGATGACCTCCGCCCGGGTGGTACGCGCCAAGCTGCTCACCGTGGCCCGCAGCGTGGCCGACGGCATCGCCTCCGACAACTGACAGCCGAGAGGCCCTCTCCCGGGCTGGGAGAGGGCCTCTCGGGGCGGTCCAGCGCCGGACCGCCGGAGCAACGTCAGTGGTCGCTCGGCCGCGCGTACGACGTCAGCTGCCCACCGGGCCGCCGTCGAGGCGCCAGGTGACCACCACGCCCGGCTTGGCGTAGTCGCCGTCCGGCCAGTTCGAGGCCGGGTTCTCCACCGAGGCTCCGGTGATCTCACCCGGGTGCTGCACCGCGACGAAGACCGAGCGGTTGTCGCCGGTGATGAACGGGCCGCAGGTCTCCGCGCCGAGGGGCACTGTCAGGAACTGCTTGAGGTGACCCCGCTCCGGACCCTCCACGGCGACGGCGAACAGGCCGTCGTTGCTGCCCAGCGCGTTGCCGTCGGTGGAGATCCAGAGGTTGCCGGTGGCGTCGAAGGCGACGTTGTCCGGGCAGGAGATCGGGGAGACCTTGGTCTTGTCGTACCCGGCGAAGAAGGTCGACTGGTCGGTCGGGTCGCCGCAGACGATCGGCAGCGACCAGGCGAAGGTCTCCGCGGCGTTGTCGTTGCGGTCCTCGACCAGCTCCAGGATCTGCCCGTGCTTGTTGGCGTTGCGCGGGTTGGCCTCGTCCGCCCTCGGGTTGCTGCCGACGCCCCGGTTGGTGTTGTTGGTAAGCGCCACGTACACCTTGCCGGTGAGCAGGCTCGGCTCGACGTCCTCGGGGCGGTCCATCTTTGTCGCGCCGACCTTGTCGCCGGCGAGTCGGGTGAAGGTGAGCACGTCCGCGGCGGTCATCCCGTCGACGAACGACCGGTTGCCGCTGACCAGCTTGATCCACCGACCCCGGCCGTTGAACGCGCCGTCGGTGGGGAGCTTGCCCGAGCCGTCGATCTCGGCGGCGCTGGTCTGGTCGAGCTTCGCCACGTAGAGCGTGCCGGACTCCAACAGGGTCAGGTTGTGCTTGCGGGCGGCCCAGGAGTTGCCCTTCATGAACTTCTGGTCCGAGACGAACTTGTAGAGGTAGTCGAACCGCTCGTCGTCGCCCATGTACGCGACCACGTGGCCGTCCTTCGCGACGATCACGTTGGCGCCCTCGTGCTTGAACCGGCCCATCGCGGTGTGCTTGCGCGGGCGGCTCTCCGGGTCGAACGGGTCGATCTCGACGACCCAACCGAACCGGTGTGCCTCGTTGGGGTGCTTCGCCAGGTCGAAGCGCTCGTCCGCGCGTTCCCACTTGCGACTGCCGCTGGGGTAGCGGCTGGCGGTGCCGATGCCGTAGCGGTCCAGCTTCGGCTTCAGCTCGGCCGGGGCGGCGTCGGCGCCGACGAAGTACTGGTTGAAGTTCTCCTCACCGGAGAGCACCGTGCCCCACGGGGTCACGCCACCGGCGCAGTTGTTGAGCGTGCCGACGACCGTGCGGCCCCTGGGGTCGGCGGCGGTCTTCAGCCAGGCCGAGCCGGCGGCCGGGCCGGTCAGGTCGAACTTGGTGCTCAGGGCGGTGACCCGCCGGTTGTACGGCCGCGGCCCCTTGCCGACCGGCTTCCACTGCCCGGTGCCCGCGACCCGCTCGACCTCCACCACGGACATGCCGTGTGCGGCCATTGCGGTGCGCAGCTGCTCCACGGACAGCCCGTCCAGGCCGGGGAAGCCCGGGAACATCAGGTCCTCGTTCGTGTACTCGTGGTTGACCACGAGCAGCGCCCGCTTGCCCTGCTTGTCCAGCGGCAGCACGCCCACGAAGTCGTTGTTGTAACCGAACTGCTTGGACTGCGCGGCGGCGGTCTGGTGGTGCAGGTTGAACTCCGGCGCGCCCGGCAGCACCGGGTCACCCCACTTGATCACCACGGCGTGGTCGTAGCCGTTCGGCACGACCAGGGTGTCCAGCTTGTTCGGTGGGATCGGCTTGAAGGTCAGCGCGCCGCTGCCGACTCCGGTGCTGGGACGGCCGAAACCGAAGGCCTCCGGTACGTCCGGGGTGGCCGGGGCCGCCAGGGCTGGGGCCGCACCGGCGAGCGCGCCGGCCGCCGCGCCGCCGAAACCGAGCACCAGCGCGCCGACCGCGCCGGCCCGTACCACGCCACGCCGCGACACCTCGGCGTTCACCACGTCACCGAAGTACGCGTTGTCGGAGGTGTTCGGCACCGGGTGGTCACAGGCGTTTCCGCACCGGTACAGGCAGGTCATGGCGTCGCGGGTGCCATGACGGGTGCCGTTCAACAGGGGGAGCAGCCGGGGACGGTCGCTCATGGGAGTGGCCTCCAGAGAAGTCGGTGGCACGACAGGCGGCGTACCAGCCGGACGCTAGGAGGACGTGGTGAGCGCTCGTCGGCCACGATGTGAACCGGACATGAACACCTTCGTGGGCGGCAACCACCAGGCAACCGGTCTGACCTCGGGCTGAACCGATCGGCGTGACCGCACGTATTCCCGAGCGGACGCACCGCCGGACGCGCGCCGGAAGCGAGGAGACCGCCATCAGCGACCACGACGCCCAACTGCTGCGCGCGCTGCACGACGAGCACGCGGAGGCGCTGTACGCCCATGCCCTGCGGCTGGTCAACGGGGACCGGCAGCGGGCCGAGGACCTGGTGCAGGAGACGCTGCTACGGGCCTGGCGACATCCGGAGTCACTCGACCCGAGGCGCGGATCGGTGCGGTCCTGGCTGTTCACCACCGCGCGTAACCTGGCCATCGACGCCTGGCGGCGACGATCCACCAGAGTCGGCGAGGTGTTCACCGACGATCTGCCCGAACCACCCGAGGTGATCGACGAGGCCGAGCGGGCGGTGGAGGCGTGGACCGTCGCCGAGGCGCTGAACCGGCTCAGCCCGACCCACCGGGAAGTGCTTGTCGAATGCTTCTACCAGGGGCGGTCGGTGGCCGAGGCGGCGTCCCGCCTGGGCGTACCGCCAGGGACCGTGAAGTCCCGCACCCACTACGCGTTGCGGTCTCTACGGTTGGTCCTGGCCGAGATGGGGGTGACGGGATGACCCGGTGCGAGTTCGCGTACGACGACGGCGCGTACGTGCTGGGCGCCCTGGCCCCGGCCGAGCGGGCGGCCTACGAGCGGCACCTCGGCGGTTGCGCCTCGTGTCGGGAGGCGGTCGCCGAGATCGCCGTCCTGCCCGGGTTGCTCGGGCGCCTCGACCCGGCGGGGTTGGAGCAGATCCTGCCGCCGCCGGCGCCGCCCCGGGCGCCCGCGCTGCTCGACGAGGCCCGCCAGCGCCGTCGTCGGGAACGTTCCGCGGACCGGCGACGGTACGCACTGACCACACTGGCAGCCGCCGGGCTGGCGGTGCTGGTCGGCGTGGGCACCGCCGTGGCGCTGCCTCGACCGGTCAGCCCTCCCGGGCCGCCCGGCGCGCAGGGCAATCCGGCCCCGCAGGTGTCGATGGTCGCCATGCGGCCGGTGGCCGCGGCCGGGCCGGTGCACGCCGACCTCGGGCTCACCGGCACCAAGTGGGGCACCGAGGTGACCATGCGCTGCGGGTACGACGCGCGGACGAGCTACGGCAAGGCGTACCCGTTCCGGCTGGTGGCGCGCGGCCCGAACGGCGCCACCGAGCAGATCGGCTCCTGGCTGGCGGCGCCCGGCGACGACCTCAGCTTCACCGGTGCCACCAGGTTCACCGACGCCGAGCTGATCAGCGTAGAACTCCAAAAGTCCGACGGCACCCCTCTCCTCACCTACGCGGTCCCCTAACCCCCCGGGTCCCACCCCACACCGGCCCACCCCGGCCCGGCCCCTGCCCATCCGCGTCGATCATGGAGTTGTGGTGGGTGGCAAATCGCCCAAACTGGTGCTGGACGGGCACCGCAACTCCATGATCGATCTCCGCGCGCGACCTTCCCGGCGATCTTGCACTTTCTGTCCCTCGATAAAGGGCAAAAAGGGGTGTATCGGCGTCTGAAACTGCAAGATCGCCGGGCCGGGCCGGGCCGGACCGGGGCGGTCCGGGGCGGGGCGGGTTAGGGGGTTGGGATTGCGACTGGGGTTTGGGGTGTGGTGCGGCGGGACTGGCGGGTCTGGCGGGAGGTGCGGACGGCGTCGGCGGTGAAGACGATCAGGGCCAGCCAGACCAGTGCGAAGCCGGCCAGGCGAGCCGGCGGCATCGGCTCGTGGAAGATCAGCACACCGCAGCCGAGCTGAAGGATCGGCGCCAGGTACTGGACCATGCCGAGGCTGCTCAGGGGCAGCCGGTTGGCCGCCCCGGCGAACAGCAGCAACGGAACCGCCGTGGCCGCGCCGGCCAGCACCAGCAGCGCGGTGTGCCCGGCCGACACGTGCCCGAAGGTCAGGTCGGACTTCGCCGTCAGCCACGCCAGGTAGCCCAGAGCAGGCAACGCCAGCACCGCCGACTCGACGAAGAGCCCCTCCGCGGCCGGCAGACCGAGCCGCTTCTTGACCAGGCCGTAGCCGGCGAAGCTGAACGCCAGCGTCAACGCCAACCAGGGCAGCCGGCCGTAGTCCACGGTGAGCACCGCCACCGCCGACGCGCCGATCCCCAGCGCCACCCACTGCGCCGGGCGGAGCCGCTCCCGCAGCACCGTCACCCCGAGCAGCACCACGACCAGCGGGTTGATGAAGTAGCCGAGCGCGGTCTCCACCACCCGGTCGGAGTTGACCCCGTAGATGTAGGTGCCCCAGTTGACCGCGATCAGCGCGGCGGCGGCGACGATGCCCGCCACCGCCCAGGGGCGGCGCAGCAGCGCCCGCAGGAAACCGACGTTGCGCAGCGCCGCCAGCAGCAGGGCCACGAAGAGCACCGACCAGACGATCCGGTGGGCCAGGATCTCCAGCGGGCCGGCGGGTCGCAGCAACTTCAGGTAGAGCGGGAAGAAACCCCAGAGCAGGTACGCGCCGAGGCCGTAGAGGTATCCCAGGCGGAGTGGCGTCACGCCTCCACCGTAAGGGGCGTGGTGCTGCTTTGCTCCTTTCCGGTGATCGGGGTCACCGGGGGCCGCCGGTCCAACTGCATCCACCGCTCGGGCGCGTCCAGCGGCGTGAAACCAACCCGCGCGTACACCTGGTGAGCGTCGTTGGTGCAGAGCAGGATCCGGCGTACGCCCAGCTCGGCCAGGTGGTCGCGAACCGCGCCGGCCAGCCACCCGCCCAGCCCGCGACCCCGGGCCGCCCGGTCGACGTACACGTCGCAGAGCCAGGCGAAGGTGGCACCGTCCGTGACGACTCGGGCCACCGCGACCTGGCGGCCGTCCTCCGGCCGGTAGACGCCGAACGGCAGTGAACCGGCGAACGCCCGCTCGATGGTCTCCCGGTCCCGTCCGAGCGCCCAGTACGCGTCGGTGGACAACCAGTGGTGCACCAGGTCCAGGTCGATCCGCGCCGGGTCGGTGCTGAGCAGGTGGCCGTCGGTGTAGGTCAGCGAGAAC
Organism: Micromonospora sp. DT53; assembly: GCF_049841535.1. Classification (NCBI taxonomy): domain Bacteria; kingdom Bacillati; phylum Actinomycetota; class Actinomycetes; order Micromonosporales; family Micromonosporaceae; genus Micromonospora; species Micromonospora sp. DT53. The sequence goes on along the minus strand of NZ_JBNCKM010000002.1, from coordinate 573,638 downwards.
ATGCCGCGACGCTAACCGCCGGGGCGGGTGGTCAGGCCGCCAAATTCCCGAAGTCTGGTCATCGGCCCGCCGAGGCCCCGGCCGAGGTCGGAGCCCCGGCGGGCCGGGTCGGTGCTAACTGGTCGGCGGTCAGTCCCGGTCGAGGACGGCGCCGAGGATCCAGGTCACGATGCTCACGAAGAGGGCGCCGAGCACGGCTGCCGGCCAGAAACCGTCCACCGAGAACGGCAGCCCGGCCTGGTCGGCGATCCAGCTGGTGAGCAGGAACAGCAGCCCGTTCACCACCAGGGCGATGAGGCCCAGGGTCAGCAGGTAGAAGCCACAGCCGACGGTCTTGACGATCGGCTGGAGAACCGCGTTGACCACACCGAAGATCACCGCCACCAGCAGCAGCGTGGTCACCGTCTCGGTGGCCGAGTTCGAATCCAGGGAGATGCCCGGGATGAGGAGCGTGGCCAGCCAGAAAGCCAGAGCTGTGCTGGCCAGCCGAATCAGCAGACCTTTCAGAAAACCCATGGCGGGGATCGTGCCACGGACCACGCACCTGCGTAACCCGGCAGCTGGCCATCCTGGCGGATCAGCCGCGCGTCGGCGGCCCGATCAGCTGCGCCTCGATCGGAGTGGGGGAGAGCAGCGCCCAGCGCAGCGCCCGGCGGTTGACCACGGCCACCATGTCCTCGCGGATCCGGGTCAGCCAATCGGCCGAGCCGCCCAGCCCCAACGCGGCTCCGGCAAGGGCGGCCTCGGCGGGGGTCAACGGCTGGAGCAACGCCAGGTCGGCCCGGCTCAACGCGTCCACATCGGCCGGGGTCAGCTCGTCGCGTACCACAAGGGTGGCCCGCCAGGGCGGGCCCGGCGCGGCCTCGGCCGCCACCGGCCCGGCGTCGACGATCAGCAGCAACGGACGCAGCGCGGTGCCCACCCCGTCGGCGACCGCCCGGCCAAGCGGGAGCAACGGGATCACGCCCGGCGCGCCAACCCCCCGGACGAACGGCTCCCAGGCGCGTGGCCGGGCGGTCTGCACCACCACCAGGGCACCGAGCGCCAACGCGCGCAGGGCCACCAGTTGGGCTGCGCGCACCCCACCGACCAGCAGCACGCGGGTGCTCTCCGGCCGGAACAGTCGCACGGTGACGGCTCGGCCGTGCCGGTTGGTGCCGACCATCAGGCCCGCGTCGCCAAGGGACAGCTCCCAGTCGTCCACCGTCGCGCCGGGCTGCGCCCCGGACGCCGCTGGGCGGGGCGTTGGCCCAGGCCCCGTCAGCGCCAACGGCAGCGTGGCGGCCAGCCCGCCCAGGTGGGCGCCGTCGAGGCGTCGCAGCTTCCCGCCCAGGTCGGTCACCAGGCGGATCAGCGCCTCGGTGGCCGCCGCCAGCTCGGTCGCCGTCCCGGCCGCCAGGCGTACGGTCAGCTCGGTCGGCACTCCGGTGGTCGTCGACGGACCCGACGACGTCGTCATCGTCGGCGACGGGCCCGAGCACATCGACACCGTCGTGGCCGTGGCCGGCAGCGCGAGGAGGCGGGGCACCAAGCGCCGACCGGCCGCGCCTCCCGGGCCGGGCCACTGGATCAGGCGAAAGGTGGCCTGGACCAGGGTGCCGGACCGGATCGTCGGCCAGGACTCCCGGACCGGTTCGCCGTCATGGTGGGCCAGCTCGCCCAGGACGCGCAGCGCCGCGGGCACCCCGAGTGGCCGCGCGGCCAACGGCCCGAGCCGCCGGACGATCCGGCGGACCGTGCCGGCGAGTACGCGCCGCAGGTCCTCCTCGGACCAACCGTTCACCCGCAGCACCCGGACGGCCACCACCGCCCGTTCGCGCCCGGCGAGACGCCCGTCGGTGAGCTGCCGGTACGACGTGCCGATCGTGCCACCGGCGCTCGGCACCGGCGCCGGCGCACCGGCGAGCAGCAGTTGGACCAGCACCGGGGGCTGGTCCGGCCCGGCCGGGGGGAGCAACGCGGCCGGGGCGGGGATCGGCTGGGACGCGTCGCCCAGCAGATCACCGGGGTCGCCGAGCTCCAGGAGCGCGACCATGCCCGTGGTGTCCTCCAGGACGGCCGCCGGCCCGCCGGTCAGCTCGGTCGAGCGGACGACGGTGCCCGGGGCGACCAGGTCGAGCAGTTCGGTAGCTCCGGCCGGCCCGGTCAGCGCCCGCCGGCGGGAGAGGTGCCCGATCGCGGTGCCCAGCCACTCGAAGAGCCACCGCCCCCGAACCGGCACCCAGGCGGCCGCCACCAGCAGCACGGCCACCAGCACGGCCACCGCGACGACAGGTGCGGGTCGGCCGAGGGCGACGAGCACGAGCGCCGCCGCGACCTGCGCGGTGACCAGTTGGCCGGCTCGTACTGCGGCGCCGGCGCGACGGCCGAGCGTGACCCAGCGGTCCACAGGTGATCGGCGACGGGGGGTGCGTTGGTCGGCCGAACCCGGGCCGGGGTCGGTGGGCCGACCCGGCCCGATCGCCCGTGCGGAGGCGTCCGCCTCGGCCCCGACCGTCGGTGGATGCGGCCCTCCGGTGGTGATCGCCGGCACCGTGCCTCCTCGACCGTGGGGACCGGGTCGGGCGGCCGGCCGTCTCCGACGGCCCGTCACACGCCGCGACGTGGCTGCGGCACATCGTAAGCGACCGATGGCCGTCCCGGTTGTCCACAGGGGAAGCCCGTGGGGTAGCAGAACCGCTACGAGGTCGCTACCGTCAGCCACGAAGCCCTTCGCTGACCCGTGTCTCAGTGCTCGACGACCGGGCCAAGCGACGGCGCGTCAGCCCAGGGTGGGCGCGTCGACGGCCAGGTTCGATCCGAGAGACGAGGTGACGTCCGGGTGTCCCAAACCAAGGCAGAAGCCGCAGTGATGCAGCAGACCGCCGCGAAGTTCGAGCAGGTGGACCAGTCGTTGCAGTCCATGCTGACCGGCCTGCTGGCCGAGCTGGAGGTGTTGCAGCAGGCCTGGCGTGGCGCTGGTGGCCGGTCGTTCGAGCAGGTCAAGCAGCAGTGGTCCCAGGACCAGGCCGCGCTGCACCGCGCCCTGCGGGAGACCGCCGGTGCGATCCGCACCGCCGGTCGGCAGTACGACGCGTCCGACGACGAGGTGGCCAGCCGGGTAGCCGGCACCAACCGCGGCGGCATCCAGCTGCCGCTCTGATCCCGCTGGGGAGGGAATCCGATGGACCATGGTGTGCTGGTCGTCAACTTCGCCGCGCTGCAGCAGGCCGGCGCTGACATTCAAAAGGCGTTGAAGACCCTCGACGCGCAACTCGGCCAACTCGAACGCGACGCCGCTCCGCTTGTGGAGAGCTGGACGGGCGAGGCGCGGCAGGCCTACGAGCAGCGGCAGGCCCGGTGGCGTTCGGCCTCGCAGGACCTCCAGGGGATGCTGCGTGACATCAGGTTGGCGGTGAACGACTCCGCCACCGACTACCTGGACACCGAAAAGAAGAACACCGGGCTGTTCCAGTGAGCGAAGTGGGCCGGGAGCGCTGACCGTGTCCGGGGCAGCGCCCCGCCCGCGGCCGGTCCGAGGTCGGGGCCGTGCGCGAGCGGGCTCAGGCCGGGCCGGCCGGGCGCCAACGTCGACGGACGCCCCGGGGCACCACCAGGGCGAGCAGCGCCACGGTGACCGCCGTCATGCCGGCCACCGCGGCGAGCAGCAGGGCCCGGTCCCGCGCGGCGGCCCGGCGGGTCTGACGGGCGAGCTGCGCCGGGTCGGCCCGATCGTCGGCGAGCGCGGCGACCGGCCGCGCACCGGCCGCCCGGCCACCGCTGGTCTCGGTGACCGCCCGGTAGGGGTTCAACACCCCGGCGCCGTACCCCCCGCCGTGGCCCGCACCCGGGGCTGGATCGGCGGTGGCGATGATCCGTTCCGCCACCTGGGCGGCGGTCAGCTCCGGCCGGTATTCCCGCAGCAGAGCGGCGGTGGCGGCCACGAAGGGCGCCGCGTAACTGGTGCCTTCGACCCGATGGTGGCCCGCACTGGGCGCGGCGGTCAGCACCTCGCTGCCCGGCGCCACCAGGTCGACGTACGGGCCGGTCTGCGAGAAGGTCGCCCGTCCACCGTCCGCCCCGATCGCCCCCACGCCGAGCACCCCGTCGTAGCCGGCGGGGAACGGCCGCGGGTTCCCGCTGTCGTGCAGGTTGCCGGCGGCGGCCACCAGCACCACGTCCCGGTCGACCGCGTACCGCACGGCCGCACGGACCTCCGGGTCGTCCGCGTACAGCACCACGGACAGGTTCACCACGTCGGCGTCATGGTCGACGGCCCACCGGATGGCCCTGGCGAACTCGTCGGCGGTGACCGTGCGGCCCGACTCCCGCCCCTGCACCACCTGCTGCTCACTCACCCGCACCGGCAGGATTCGGGCACCCGGCGCCAGGCCACGGAAGGCGACGTCGGGGCGGGGTGCCGCCGCGATGATGCTCGCCACACCGGTGCCGTGCCCGGCGCAGTCCCGACCGCCGTCCCCGCCGGGGTCGAGCAGGTCTGCGCCGGCCAGCACCCGACCAGCCAGCTGCGGGTGCGCCCGGTCCACCCCGGAGTCCACCACCGCGACTGTCACCCCGGCGCCGGTGGCCAGCGGCGCGAGCCGCGCCGGGTCGTACCGCTGCTGTGGCCAGGGCCTGGCCGCGACCGGCCGGACGGGGGCGAGCGGGGTCGCGCAGAGCGGTGCCGTCCGGAGCCCGGCGGTGGCGGCGACGGTCGGGAGGACCGGTACGGTCAACAGGCTGACGGCCAGACCTGCGAGGACCGGGCGCGTGATCGATCGGGACATCGACACCCTCCGTATCGTGTCGGCTCCGGAACGGGATGTTATCGCCTCCTCCGCGCCCTGGCAGGCCGCCGCCGGCCAGCCATTGTGATCTTGGTACCACCTTGTAGGTTGTACGCGATACCTGTGGCCTGTTCTCGGAAGGGGAGGTGGCCGTGACCGAATGGGAGCCGGCCACGGAGGCCGAGGTGGCGATGCGCGACGCGCTGCGCGCCAACGACCAGGAGCTCTACTTCCGGCTCCTGTCCCGCACCGACGTGCTGCTGCCGGTCTCCGCGCCGACGCAGCCTGGCCAGCCACCCGCCGGATGGGGCACCTGGACCACCGGCGGCCGGACCCACGTCCTGGCCTTCACCTCCGCCGCCGCACTGCGGGCCTGCCTCGGCGATCACGCCGGCGGCAACCGACGCATCCCCTTCGCCGATCTCGCGGCCAGCTGGCCCAACCACGAATGGTGGCTCGCCGTCAATCCGGGTCTGCCGGTCGAGGGTTACCTGCCGGCCTGGTTCGTGTCGCAGCTGTCCCGAGGCGACGTCCGGCTGCCCGGCCGTTCCATGGGTGCCCGCGCTCGCCTGGAGCGGGCCGAGACGTTGGCCCGGACCCGACCCGGCATGCCCCGGGACGCCGCGCCGGCCGCTGGATCGCCTCCGGCGACGGGGCCGTTCTCGTCCGGGCCCGAGAGTGCCCCGCCCACGCCCCGACGGGCCCCCCGGGTGGCTGCCCCGTCGGTGGCGGGCCCGGCGCCCCGGCCACCCGTTCCCGGTGAGCCGACGCGCCGACCCGGCGAGGACGACCTGCCCGCGGCCGGTCAGCGGCACCCGACCGAGCCGTCCCGGCCCGCGTCGGGCACCGGCGCCCTGCCCCGCAGCGGGCGGCCGTCCCGGTTCACCCCGTTGGCGTCCGCCGCCCCCACCACCGATCAGGCCGGGCCGAGTGTGGGCTGGCCGGCAGCGACCCGGCCGAGCGACGTCGACGGCCCCGCCGCGGGTAACGGCAATGGGGGCCCCCAGGCGGCACCCCGGCGTTCCTTCTTCGACCCCAGCCCGGCCCGCGACCCGGCCCCGAGCGGAGGGCGTTCCGGTGACCGGGCGGCCCCGCCGACCCGGTTCGGGCGGGGCAGCCAGCCCTTTCCTCGCCGCCGCCCGGCCGACGCGCCGGCCGACGACACGGCGACGCGCGCCTTTCCGATGGCAGCGGACCCGGCAGCCACCCAGCCGATCCGTCGGCCGGAGGGCGGCCTCGGCGCGTCCCGGGGGACGGGCGCACCGCCGTCCGGCGAGGAGATCACCCAGCCGCTGCCCCCGCGCCGGCACAACCCGTTGGCCGAGGAGCCCACCCGCGCGTTCCGGCTGACCGGTGAGCCGCCACTGGCGGGCGCGCCTGGGCGGCCCAGTCCGTCGACGGAGGAGACGCAGCCGATCCCCCAGGACCGGCCGGGCCGGTTCGCGCCGGCCGAGGATCTGCCGACGTCCGTCGCGGAACCGGTTTCCGGGCCACCCGCGCCGCGCCGCGGCTTCACGCCCATCGTCATCGAGGGCACCATCATCGAGTCCCGCGACCTCACCGACCCGGTCGAGAGCAGCGCGCCGGTCGAGACGCCCCGCCGGCCCAGTTCCGCCGAGGCCGCCCCGCCGCCGTTCGGCTCGACGCTCTCCGGTCCGGGCCTGTTCGGCCCGTCGTCCCCCAGCCCTTCCGCTCCCGCGTCGTTCAGCCCGGGTCCGCCGGTGGCGAGCCCGTCCGCTCCGCATCCGTCGATTCCGACACAGGCCGGCGGTGGCCTGGGTGATCCGCGTGTCGACGCACCGACCAGCACCCCGCACAGCGGCAGCCGTGGTTCGTCGGTCGGCCCGACCGACACGGACCGGGCCGGTAGCGAGGTCAACGGCGAGAGCATGCTCGCGGGCGACGCTCCCCAGCCGCCGGCCGACGAGCCGCCGCCTGTCGAGTTCGATCCGGCAAACACGGTCGAGGAGGACCTGCTCAGCGCCGCCGGCTCCGGCAGCACCGACACCTTCCTGTCCACCCTGCTGCTGGCCCGGGTGCTGCTGCCGGCGGCAGCGGACTCGATCCCGGGCAGCCGCCCGGGGGATCCGGGCTTCGTCTGGCGTACCGGGCAGCTCGACGGCGAGACGTACGTGGTGGTCTACACCTCAGCGGAGCGCCTGGCCGACCATGTCGAGGGGGACGTCGACACGGTCCGGGTGAAGTTCGCCCAACTCATCCGGCGCTGGCCCGACGAAGACTGGTCGTTCGCCGTCAACCCGGGCACCCCGGTCGGCGCCAAGTTGCCCGGCGAGCAGATCGTCGCGTTGGCCAACTGGGCTGCCGAGGTGGGGCTCGGGGACGACCTGGAAGTGGACCAGGTGGAAGCGCCGACCGTGGCCGAGCCCGCCGCCCGCCCCCGGTACGCTCCCGCGGCGGTCGACCCGACCCGACCGACGGTCATGCAGAAGGCGATCGCGCCGAGCCAGCTCGCGTACTACCTGGATCGTGGGTACGACCGGGTGTCCGGGTTCGTGCACCGGGCCGGTGAGCTGTCCCACCTGACCACACCGGCTCAGCTGCACGACGCGCTCGGCCTCAGCTACCCCGGCTCGCCGTTCGCCCCGAACGCCGAGGAGATCTACGTGCTGCGCTGGCCGGCGCACCGGCCAAGCCTCTACCGCATCCCGTACGGCGGTCAGAACGAGCCGGCGATGCGGGCCATGGAGGGCTGGGTCATCGAACGCCCGCCATTCCGGGGCAACGGCTTCGCCCCGGGCGAGAGCAGCGACGTGGTGGCGGAATTCAAGGTGGACAGCGCCCGCCTGCCGCACGGTGCCCAACTCTGGCGGATCGGCGCGGACGGCACCGAGCGGGTGGTCGCGGAACTGGACACCGACTCGGTCGTCTGGCGACGCGTCGGGGAGGCGTGATGCGCGACGGTTACGTGGCCCGCTGGCAGGGCCGGGAATACCAGGCCAGCCCGGACGGCGACGACATCCGGCTCTACCAGCCCGAGCCGGGTGAGGGCTTCGAGGAGGTCCGCGCGGGCCGCCACGTCCGGGTGCTGCCGGCGAGCGAGATCGAGGATCTGGCGTACGTGCGGACCACCTGCACCTGGCAGGGGCAGCCGTTCATCGTGCTCGGCGAGCACGACGCCTGGCTGCGGGTGGAATACACAGGTGGCCGTTGGCCGGTGGCCGAGGCGATGCGGCTGGAGGTCTTCGACTTCGGCGTCTACCAGGGTTGGGCGCCGGCCGCCGAGGTCACCGACCTGCGGGAGCAGCGGGTCTGACCGGTCAGGTCTTCGCCCACCGCAGGATCTCGCCGAGCACCAACTCCGGTGCCTCCAGGTGCGGGAAGTGCCCCACCCCGTCGAGCAGTCGCCACTCGTACGGGGCGACGACGTACCGGCCGGAACCCAGAGCGGTCCGGGGCAGCGAGGCGGTGTCCAGGGCGCCGTGCAGTTGCAGGGTCGGGGTGGACAGCGGCTTCTGCATCAGGCGGACGAACCGGTAGCCGTGTAGCCGCAGCAGCGAGCGGAACGCCCAGCGGTATCCCTCCAGGGCGCAGAACGCGGCCTGTGGAATGCGCATCGCCTCCCGGCACCGCTCGGCGTACGCCTCGAAGTCCGACCCGGCCACCCACTGTGGGCCGCCCCAGCGGCGCATGATCTCGCCGACGGCGGCCGCGCCATCGCGGGTCAGCACGTGCTCGTAGCGGGGAAGCTGGAACTTCAACGCCGGGGTGGAGGCGGTGAACTGCCCGCGCGGGTCGGCGAAGATGGCGGCGCGCAGCCGCAGCGGGTGCGGTGCCCCCAGCACCACGAGCCGGCGGACCAGGGACGGGTGGAACGAGGCCACCGTCCAGGCCACCATGCCACCGAGGCCGCTGCCGACGATCGTCGCTGATCGTTCACCGAGCGCGCGGATCAGCCCGGCGATGTCGGCGGCGAGGGTGTAGCCGTCGTACCCCCGGGGTGGTTTGTCGCTGGCGCCGTAGCCGCGCAGGTCGACGGCGACCGCCCGGAAGCCGGCGTCGGCGATCGCCGGCAGCATCCGGTGCCAGGCCCACCAGTGCTCCGGGAAGCCGTGCAGGAAGAGCACCATCGGCCCGGTGCCGGCCTCGACCACGTGGAACCGGCTGCCGTTGGCGCCGACGAAGCGGTGCGTCCACGGCCCCTCGGTGAGGACACAGGACTCGTCGACGGCCCCGCCGCGCTGGTCGGTCATGGCAGACAGCCTAGGACCCGGTTGCCGCAGGCGGCCCCGGTGGTCGCGTTGAACAGGGGAAAGCCCCGGGTTGTCCCGTACCGCGACCAGGGGCACCGAGTGCGACAAAGGGCGACGCCCGGGCAGATGACCTGCCCGGGCGTCGCTTGTAGGTGCGGGATCAGTGGTCAGCTGATCCGGATCTTCATCGAGGTGCCGTCCTGCTCCAGAACCTTGATCTTGACACCGGCCGCGGGAAGCTTGACGCCGTGGTTCGGCAGCTCCTCGTAGAAGTACTTCTTGGTGTCGTCGAACAGCGGCTCAGCGGCCTGGCCACGGACGTACTGCGGCTGGCTGTTGAGGTGCAGGGTGAACGAGTCGGCCTTGGTCAGGCTGAACGGTGCGTCGTACATCTGGACGCGGGCCCGCCACGGATCCCCGGTGAGGTTGTAGCTCGGGCGCGGGTGCGCGTCGATGTACAGGTTGCGACCCTCACCCGGGTGACCACCCGGGTTGGACTCCGGGTCGTACGGCGCGGTGTTGTTGTCCGACCAGCGGGTGTTCCAGTACGAGATGAGCAGGCCCTCCTGGTACGCGTAGTGGTCCACCCAGTCCGGGCGGGTGTTCGCGTAGCCGAAGAAGTACGGGCCGGTCTTCAGGTACTTGTCGTACGAGACGTACGAGCGGTTGCCGGCGATGTAGTAGTTGTCGAACAGCCGGGTGTAGGTCGCCCCGACCACCTGGAACTTGTCCAGGGCCCAGCCGGCGTCGGTCTCGGCGCCGTCGCTGAACACGGTCTGACCGTCGGCGGTCACGGTGATCGCGTCACCGAAGAAGCCGCCCTCGGAGACGCCACCGTCGGTGACGTAGTGCAGGCGGACCTGCGCCACCTTGCCGGCGACCGAGGTCAGCGGGATGTTGATGTCCGCCCAGGCGCCCTTGCTGGTACCGGCGAGGGCCGGACGTCCCGCGCCGTCGACGCCGATCGGCGTACCGTTGGCCGTGCCATCCAGGTCGGTCCAGGTCTTGCCGCCGTCCGTGGACGCCTCGAAGTAGAGGTAGTCGTAACCGGCCTCGATGCTGTACTTGCCCTTGAGCGACAGCGCCGCCGCGGACTTGCCGGTGAGGTCGAACGTCCTCGTCATCTTGCTGTCGAGGTTGTCCTCGTTACCGGAGAAGTACTGCTTGGCGCCCTCGAATGGCGCGCCGTAGTTGAAGGTGTATTCCCTCTTGGGCAGCACGACCACGACGGCCTGTGCTTCCTTCGAGTTGTACTCCTGCGGGCCGAGCTTCAGCGTCTGCTTGTCCCCGGCGATGACCGTCTCGTGGTCGAGCCAGCCGAGCTGGAGCTTGTTCCAGGCGCCGAGGTCGCCGCCGCGGTCGCCGATGCCTGCGTCGTTCTTGGCGCCGAGCCGGCTCTGGGCCATCAGGGTCCAGTGCTCGTTGCTGTTGTCCGCCGGGCCGTAGTCGTCCGGCAGGCCCAGGTCGTGGCCGTACTCGTGGTAGAAGACGCTGCGACCGCCGTTTTCCGGCTGGATCGTGTAGTCGCGGATCCAGACGCCGGTGTTGCCGATCTGGGTGCCGCCGATCGGAAGGTTCGGCGGGCCGACGGGCGAGCTGTTGTACGCCGACCAGCGGTGGCTCCAGATGGCGTCCTCGCCCTGCTGCGGGTCACCGTCGGCCTGGTCGCCGCCGGAGTGGACGATCTGGAAGTGGTCGATGTAACCGTCCGACTCGTTGAAGTCGCCGTCACCGTCGTAGTCGAACCGGTCCCACTGGTCGAAGGACTTCATCTCGGTGGCGATCTGCGCGTCCGTCCGGCCCTTGGCCTTCTGGTCGGCGACCCACTGGTTGGCGGCGTCGCGGACCAGCGCCCAGGTGTTCGAGCAGACGTTGTCGGGGCAGACGGCCAGGTCGTCGCGCGGGTCCGGCTTCTCGCCGGGCTTCGGGTCCGGGATCGGGTCGTCGGAGCGACCGTAGCGGGCCTCGTTGTACTTGACCTTGACCCAGTCGGTCACCTCACCGTCGACCGTGTAGCGACCCGAGGACTGTGCCTCGTAGTACTGCTTGAGCGACTCGTCGCCCGGGTTGGTGCCGAAGTAGACCTGGCGGAAGTGCTCCGGGCTGAAGTCCGGCTGCCAGATGGTGGAGTTGTCCACGGCCCGGTTGGGCTCGGGGACCTTGTTGTGCAGCGGTCCCTCGAACGTCGTCGGCCCGGCGATGTCCGGGTTCATGTCCTTGTCCGGGTAGGACGGGTGCCGCTCGTCACCGAACTCGGCCAGGATCACGAAGATCTTGTCGGTCCGCTCACGCTTGAGCTCGACGTACTGGTCCTTGGTCTTCTTGGCACCGGCGGCGGTGCGGGCGCTGAAGCCCAACCCGCTCGTCTCGCCGACCTTGACCACCGTGCTTCCGTTGCGCTCGATCGGCTTGCTACGACCGCTCAGCACATCGCTGAGCCCTTGCTCACGCAATGCGCGGCGCTTGTCCTCGAGCTTGTCGGGGAGTTCGTCCTTCAGCGCCTGTGGTTCGGCAGCGGCCGGTGCTGCGGCCGGCAGTTTGGGCTGAGGAGCCGCCGAGGCGGACGGGCCGAAAGCCAGGCCTGTCGCCGTCAGTGAGAGCCCGAGCAGACCCACTGCGACTTTGCGCACGTGGTACCTCCGGTGTGAGGGAACCGGCCCAACGGGGGTACGGGCCGGTGGGAGATCGATCCCACTAGTGGGACCATTGGTGAACATAGTTACTGGCGCGACGGGTGGGAAGATGAACGCGTCGATTTGTTGCAATATTTTGTTGGAAATGCTTTTCACCGTCACACCCCGCCAGTTCATCAGCCAGGTTGACCAGCGCGGCCCGGACGCGAACGTATACAACGACAATTTTCGATCGAGCTGACCGCACATACGACAGTGGGGCCGGCAGCGTCTCCGCCACCGGCCCCACCATCAGTTGTCGATCCGCGAAACCGTTACTTCTTCGCCGGCGTCACGTAGATCGTGGCCGACGAGTTGTCCCCGGCCGCCTTCTTGATCGTCAGCGAGACGCCGTAGTTCACGCCCTGGTCGCCGGGGTTACCGGTGCCCAGCACGATCGCGCCACCGCCCAGGGTCACGCCGTAGAACTCCGGCGCGGGGCTGCCGTCCGGGTTGGTGACCCGGGTGGTGTACGGCGCGTTGTTACGCGACGGCAGGACCACCGACGCGTCGTTGTCCCGGGCGTAGGCAGCGCCATCGCGCATCTCGATGCCCGGGTACCAGCCCTTGGCGTCGGTGAACGCCTTCACCGGCGCCAACCCCTTGAACTTCGTGCAGTACGCGCTGTACGGCTCGTCCGCCGCTTCGAGGCACTCGGTGAACGGGTACGTCCGCTGCAGCGTGAAGGCCGCGTTCGACGACTGCGGGCGGCTGGGCAGGTTGTCCGTCACCGACGGGTCCTTCACGGCCGCCTCGCCCGTACGCCGCAACGGGTCGAAGTGCGAGTCGACGATGAGCAACCCGCCCTTCGCGCCGTAGCTGGGCAGCGCGGTCATCTGCCCGGTGACGTGGTTGACGTCGCCCAGCGCGGTGTCCCGGTACCAGACCAACATGCCCGGCGCGTTGTACGAGATCCGGTCGACCTTCCACGCCTCGTGCGAGTAGATGGTGTCGTAGGCGTACTTCAGGCCCTTGTCGAAGCCGTCGAAGTTGCGCCACTCCGCCAGGTAGAACTGGGCGTGCACCTCGGTGCCGCTGGAAACCTTCCAGCCCCCGCCGGTGGTGTCGACGAAGGTGTCGACGGTGGCCGTCCAGCCGTTGGCGCCGCCCTCGACGTCGTCGCTCCAGGTGGTGGCGCCGCCGCCGGTGACCGAGAAGTCGTCGACGAACCAGTTGCGCTCCTGGAACGCCTCGTCGGTGGCCTGGCGCAGTCGCAGCTGCACGGTCGTGCCGGCGTACGCCGACAGGTCGACGTAGTCGTGCCGCCAGCCGTCGGTGCTGCCGGTCAGGCCGTACTTCTTGCCGCCGAAGTCGTTCATCCGGCCGTTCGGGTCGGCGTAGCCGTCCGGCGTGGTGACCACCTTGCCGGTCTCGTCGTACACCTTCTGCTCGGTCCAGGTCGTACCGCCGTCGGTCGAGAGCTCGACGAAGCCGTAGTCCCAGTCCTCCTCGATGATGTAGTTGTTCCACATCCAGAACTTCGAGTCGGCCGCGGCCGGCACGTCGACCGAGCGGCTCAGCTTGACGTCGGCCCACTCCTGGTCGTTGTTGCTGTGCCACATCTTGGTGCCGCTGTGCGGGGTGGCAAGCGTCGTCACCTTGTCCGGCAGGTCGACCTTGATGCCGTCCTCGGAGTCGATCGGGGTGCGCGACGTCTGGCCGAGCTTCACCTCGCGCGGGTTCGACCCGGGGCGGATGGTCAGCGGGTCGGCCCAACCGAGCACCCACTTGTCCCAGATGCCCATGTGCGTCGGCAGCGCCTGGAAGATCTCACCCGAGTGCGAGCCCGAGGCCATCAGGTCCCAGAAGTCCACGTCGGAGTCGGCGTTGCCGGACGTGTCGTAGAGGTCCGGCAGGCCCAGGTCGTGGCCGAACTCGTGGGCGAAGACGCCGACGCCGGCGTCCTCCGGCTGCACGATGTAGTTCGACGCCTTGATGTTGGTGCCCGGGATGGTGTAGCCACCGGCGACCGTGGAGGAGTGCGCCCACACGGCGTACACACCCTCGGCGCCGCCGCCGCGGGACTTGCCCTGACCGGCGTGCACCAGCACGAGGTGGTCGATCACGCCGTCCGGCTCGAAGACGTTGCCGTCACCGTCGCGGTCGGCCTGGTCCTCGATGTCGTAGTCGGCCCACGGGAAGGTCGGGTCCTTCGCGACGAGCGCGTCGATCGCGTCGGTCGCCAGGCGACCCGCGCCGGCCGGGTTGTCCGGGTGGCCGTTCATCGACTGCTCACGGCCGGGGACCCACGCGCCGGTCTCGTCCTGGAAGCAGCGGTTGGCCGCGTACCAGCCCTCCGAGTGCGGCACGGTGATCCACGGGCTGGCCTGCCCGTCCACCGTGTACGCGTTCTTGGACATCTCCAGGTACATGTTGTGCATGGTGCGACCGGAGAGGTCGATGCCCTTCTTGCCGTCCGGGCCCTTCAGGTCCGTGCGGACCCGCTCGGTGATGCCCTTCTTGCTGTACAGCATCTTGTTGTAGTGCGTCGGCGAGAAGTTCGGCACCCACATCGAGTTGTTGTCCTCGTGGGGCAGCCGCGACGGGTCCGGGATCTTGTTGTGCTTCGGGCCGTTCTGGACGGTGCCGGGCACGCAGGTGCGGTCCTCGAACACCGTCTTGGGGACCATCACGCCTGTGAAGTCGTCGTTGGCCTTGTCGTTGAACTCGACAAGCAGCGTCAGCAGCTTCGCCGTCTGGGTGGTCGGTGACTTCTTGAACTTGCGGGGGTTCTGGCCCGTCTTCAGCGACTTGGCCTCGTCCCTGGCCAGCTGCCGTGCCGTCACCGGGTTGCCCCGGGCGTGCTTCTTGTCGAACTCGCGCGCGGACTCCACGGCAGGGGTGTAGACGCCACCCTTGCCCTTCACCTCACGGCCGGTGGTGTCCGGCTGCACCTCGGGCTCGGCGTAGTTGATGTAGTGCTCGTCGGCGCCGATCACCGCCTGCGGGGTGCCGGACGACGGCTGGGCCGCCGCGCTGCCACTCACTGTCAGTGACGTGGCCGCGAGGGCGATGACGGGCAGCGCGACGAGTAGTCGTCGCCGCGCCCTGGACTGCGGTTTGTGGTTCATGCCGCTCCGTTTCTCGGGCATGGGGAGGAGGACGTTGGCGTGGCCGACCATCGAAGCGATGTGCGTCGAACTCTTCCAACCTGCGTGAACCTAAAGCACAACCGGCCGAAAGGACAGTGGTGACCCGCGCCTGTGCCCGTTCAGCTTCTCCCGACTCCCCCGACCGACCGATGTGACAGTGGCGGGGCGGCGCGCACCGTACCCGTAAGACATGACGGAGGGTGGCGGTCCGCACGGACCGCCACCCTCCACTTGGTACGCCTACCGTCAGTCCTCGTCGGACTTCGTACCGCTCATCCCCGAGGAGATCAGGTCCATCACCGAGGAGTCCTGCAACGTGGTCACGTCGCCAAGCGACCGGTTCTCCGCCACGTCCCGCAACAGCCGGCGCATGATCTTGCCGGAGCGGGTCTTCGGCAGCTCCGCCACGAGCATGATCTGCCGCGGCTTGGCGATCGGGCCGAGCGTCTTCGACACGTGGTTGCGTAGGTCGGCGATGAGCTGCTCGCCCGCCTCGCCGGCAATGTCCGTGCTGCCGCGCGGAATGACGAACGCGACGATCGCCTGACCGGTGGTCGGGTCGGTCGCGCCGACGACCGCCGCCTCGGCCACCGCCGGGTGCGACACCAACGCCGACTCCACCTCGGTCGTCGAGATGTTGTGCCCGGACACCAACATCACGTCGTCCACCCGGCCGAGCAACCAGATGTGCCCGTCGTCGTCCTTCTTCGCACCGTCGCCGGCGAAGTACATGCCCTGGAACCGCGACCAGTACGTGTCGATGAACCTGTCGTCGTCACCCCAGATGGTGCGCAGCATCGACGGCCACGGCTCGCGCAGCACCAGGTAGCCGCCACCACCGTTCGGCACCGACTGGCCCTGGTCGTCCACCACGTCGGCCACGATGCCCGGCAGCGGCGCCATCGCCGAACCCGGCTTGGCCGCGGTCACCCCCGGCAACGGCGAGATCATGATCGCGCCCGTCTCGGTCTGCCACCAGGTGTCCACGACCGGCAGCTCGCCCCGGCCGATGTGCTGCCTGTACCACATCCAGGCCTCCGGGTTGATCGGCTCGCCGACGCTGCCCAGCACACGCAGCGAGGACAGGTCGAAGCCGGCCGGAATGTCGTCGCCCCACTTCATCATCGTCCGGATCAGGGTGGGAGCGGTGTACAGGATGCTCACCCCGTACTTGTCGATGATCTCCCAGAACCGGCCCTTGTGCGGCGTGTCCGGGGTGCCCTCGTACATCACCTGGGTGGCGCCGTTGGAGAGCGGGCCGTACACGATGTAGGAGTGACCGGTGACCCAGCCGATGTCGGCCGTGCACCAGTAGACGTCCGTCTCCGGCTTCAGGTCGAACACCGCGTGCGTCGTGTACGACGCCTGGGTGAGGTAGCCGCCGGTCGTGTGCAGGATGCCCTTCGGGCGGGCCGTGGTGCCGCTGGTGTACAGGATGAACAGCGGGTGCTCGGCGTCGAACGGCTCGGCGGTGTGCTCGGCCGACGCGGTCTCCACCGTCTCGTGCCACCAGTGGTCCTTCTCCGACCACGCCACGTCCTCACCGGTGCGGCGCACCACGAGCACGTGCTCCACCGACGGAGAACTCGCCACCGCCTCGTCCACCGTGGGCTTCAACGCCGACGGCTTGCCCCGCCGGTAACCACCATCCGCGGTGATCACCACCTTGGCGCTGGCGTCCTGGATCCGGTTGCTCAACGAGTCCGCGGAGAAGCCGCCGAAGACCACACTGTGCGCGGCGCCGATCCGGGCGCACGCCAACATCGCCACCGCCGCCTCCGGAATCATCGGGAGGTAGATCGCCACCCGGTCGCCGGCGGTCACCCCCAGGTCGGTGAGCGCGTTCGCCGCCCGGCAGGTCAGCTCGTGCAGCTCCGCGTACGTGATGGTGCGCGTGTCGCCCGGCTCGCCCTCCCAGTGGATCGCCACCTTGTCGCCCCGGCCCGCCTCGACGTGCCGGTCCAGGCAGTTGTACGCCACGTTGAGCTGCCCGCCCACGAACCACTTCGCGAACGGCGGGTTCGACCAGTCGAGCACCTCATCCCACTTCTTCGACCAGGCCAGACGGTCCGCCTGCTTCGCCCAGAAGGCCAGCCGGTCGGCCTCAGCCTCGGCGTACGCGTCGACTGTGACGTTGGCGTGCGCGGCGAGTTCGGCCGGCGGGGGGAACTGGCGCGTCTCGTTCAGCAGATTGGCCAATGCCTCGCTCATGCCGTGACTCCTCATCCTCGGGGTGACCTGGGTCTCGATGGCACGAGGGTAGTCGCGGGGCCCTCGACCGGCCACGGCTGCCCAGCCCGTCGCGCCGAGTGGCCCCCGCCGCGCGCCCGACGGCCCGTCCTCATCCGTCCCCGGCCAGGCCGTCGCCCCGGGGTCCCTTGATCAACTCGGGTTCATTGAAATCGCGGGGTCCAGGTCAGGCCAACACCCCGAGTTCAATGAACCCGAGTCGACCTTGCCCGTGGTCGCGTCGGGGTGGTGGTCCCGGTCGCGTTGCCGGCGGGTGCGGCCCGCCGCGTTGACCCTGCCCGTGGTCGGGTCGGGGTGGTGGTCCCGGTCGCGTTGCCGGCGGGTGCGGTCCGCCGGGTCGGCTCGGGTCGTTAGCGTGGCGGGGTGACCACCGACCCGCTCGCCCCGTTGCTCGCGCTCGCCGACATCGCCGCCGCCGTCGAACAGGCCCGCGAGCGGTTCGACCAGGCGCTCGGGCACCGGGCGCTGCGCCGGCACGGTGGGCAGGTCGCCGCCGAGGTAAGCCTGCGCTCCGCGGTGGCCAGCGCGGCACTCGAGGGGGCCGGGCACGAGCGCGAGGCCGTCCGGGCCGGCACCGTCACCGACCCGGTGCTCCAGGGGGCGCTGCGGGTCGCCGGAGCGCTGCCGGGCCTGAGCGAGCTGTGGCCGAAGGCGCCCCGCCAGGCGCTCGCGAAGCTGCACGTACTCGCCGCCCGTGACCTGGTGTCGGAAGCCGAGCTGGGCCGTCCGGTGGCCGACCCCGTGGTCGCCACCCGGCTGGACGGGCTGGCCGCCCTCGTCGCCGGCGGCACGAAGGTCTCACCGTTGGTGCTCGCCGCTGTCGTACACGGGGAGCTGCTGAACCTGCGCCCGTTCGCCGGGCCGTCCGGCGTGGTGGCCCGCGGCGCCGCCCGGCTGGTGCTGTTCGCCAGCGGCCTCGACCCGCGTGGCGTGCTCGCCGTCGACGTCGGGCACCACGAGCGGGAGCCCGAGTACGTCGGCTCGGCCGGCGCCTTCGCGACCGGCACCCCGGACGGGCTGCGCTCCTGGCTACGCCACTACCTGGCCGCCGTCGAGGTTGGCGCCGACCAGCTCACCGCCATCGGCGACGAGATCCTCGCCGCCACCTGAGCGCTCACCCCGCCCCTCAGCCCCCCGCTCGGCCCCCGCCCGCGGCCCCCGCCCTGCGTCGTCGATCATGGAGTTGTGGTGCCCCGCAAAAGGTGCCAATGCGTTTAATGCGCCCACCACAAGTCCAAGATCGACGCCGGAGGGCGGGGCGGGTGGGGGTGGGGGTGGGGGTGGGGGTGGGGGTTAGGCGGTGGTGGCGGCTCGGGTGCGGCGGTGTCGGCCGTACCAGGCGATGCCGATGGCCACGCCCACCCCGACACCCAGGGCCGCCGCGGCCACCGGGACCGCGGGCCGTTCCCGTAGGCGCCGGCCCAGCGGGATCGGGTGCCGGAACTCCAGCACCGGCCACGCGTTCTCCGAGGCCAGCTTGCGCAACTGTCGGTCCGGGTTGACCACGCTCGGATGGCCGACGCACTCCAGGAGCGGGCGATCGCTGTACGAGTCGGAGTAGGCGTACGAATCAGCCAGGTCGTAGTCCCGGACGGCGGCCAACTCGCTGACCGCCTCGACCTTGCTCGGACCGGCCGCGTAGAACTCGACCTCGCCGCTGTACCGGCCGTCCTGCACCGTCATCCGGGTGGCGATCACGTCGGTCACCCCGAGCAGCTCGCCGATCGGCCGGACCATCTCCTCGCCGGACGCCGACACCAGCACCACGTCCCGCCCGGCCGCCTGGTGCTCCTCGATCAGGGCGGCGGCTTCGGCGTACACATAGGGGTTGATCAGCTCGTGCAGTGTCTCCGCGACGATCTGGCGGACCTGCTCCACCGGCCAGCCCTTGCAGAGCGCAGCCAGGTAGTCCCGTGTTCGGGCCATGGTCTGCTCGTCGGTGCCGCCCAGCCGGAACATCAGCTGCGCGTACGCCGACTTGACCACGTCACGCCGGGTGATCAGCCCATCCCGGTAGAACGGCCGACCGAACGCCAGGGCGCTCGACTTGGCGATGACGGTCTTGTCCAGATCGAAGAAAGCGGCACTTCGGCCCACGGCGCGAAAGTCTAGCCGGATGGTCTATCGTCGGCGGGTGCCCGGGGTCATGCCACCCCTCAGACCTGCGGGCTGGCAGCATCATCTCCGCTCCGCGTGATCACGCTCACACTCTGCGAGGAGATTTTCGCAGTGAGTGGAGTCGGCACCACTCGACGTGACGGGCCCGCTCAGGCAGACTTGTCCGTACGACGAGCTTTCACATCCTCGAAACAGCAGACCCTCAGCGGTTGCACCCCCCGTGACCGCTGAGTGGTTCGGCTCGACCCCCCCGGAGCCGAACCTCCGACGACCCCCGTCTCCCCCCGACGGGGGTCGTCCCTTTCCCGGGAGCGCTTCCGGCCAGGCGAAGGCGTGCCTCCTGGATTTCCGGTCGGAGTGACTAGCGAAGGTCAGCCGAACTCGCTCGGCGTACTCCTCGGGCGTGCACCTCGCCCCGCGTTCGCCATCCGGCTCGGCTCTGGGGTGAGGTTGCCCTGCCAACGCCTCAAAGCAGTCTTCAAGCGGGCATTTTCCGCCCGAAGGGCGCCTCCTGCGCCAGCCCGACAGCTCACCGTCGAGCCCACCGGCGCCGGCCCGGAAAGGAACCTCCTCGCCATGGCCGCACAACGCGCCCGCCAGTACGCAATGCTCGCCGCAGAAGCCACCTCGCCGGCAGCCATCGACCAGCTCGCCGAGGATGTGCAACGCCTCGCACTCGCCTACCCGCAGCGACCGGTCAGCCAGATCTTGCCGGACCTGGCCGAGACTCAGGACACTCTGTTCACGCTGCTCGAACGTCGCCAACAGCCGACCCAGTCTCGTGACCTGCACTTCCTTGCTGGCATCACCAGCGGTCTGCTTGCCCAGGTCTCGCACGACATGGCCGACCCGCATTCGGCCATGCTGCAAGCCCGAACCGCCGTCCTCTGCGCCGACCAGTCCGACCACCCCGGGTTGCAAGCCTGGCTCCGCGGACTTCAGTCGCTGGTCGCCTACTGGGCTGGTCGGTACGCCGAAGCGGTCCGCTACGCCGAGGCGGGACGCGAGTACGCGACCCAAGCAGGTGGCACCTCCGCCGTCTGGTTGCCCGTCAGTGCTGCACGCGCCTACGCCGCACTCGGTAATTCGGAACAGGCCAAGGCCGCCATCACCGAGGCTGAGGACACCTGGTCCCGGGTACGCCCCGACGAGATGGACGAGATCGGCGGCATCTGTACCTTCAACCAGCCCCGCACGCTCTACTACGCCAGCGACGCCCTCGCCTGGCTGCCCGGCGAAGCCGACGCCACCGAGCGCTACGCCCTGCGTGCCGTCCAGGCGTACTCCGACCGCTACGACCCGGCGTGGGCCTTCGGCGACCAGGCCGGCTCCCACACCAACCTCGCCATTGCCCGCGTCGCCAGCGGAGAACTCGATGCGACCGCTGATGCCCTCGCCCCGTACTCGATCTTCCCGCCGATCAGCGCATCAACGGCGTCATCCACTCCGTCCGGCGCGTCCACCAAGCCATCACCCGTGCCGGCCACGCCAACGACGCCCGTGACCTCATCGAAGGCATCGAGCACTTCACGCACACGCCTGCCAACGCCCTTCCTCGATAAGGCACCATCAGCACATGCACCCGATCACCATCCCCGGCCGCGTCATCACTCTTCGCGAACTGCGACCCGATGACGCGGCCGACGCTTTGGCGATCGTCGGTGACGACCGGGTCACCCGGTGGCTCTCGTTCGACAGCCGCGACCAGGCCGGCACTGTCGTCATGGTCGAGGGAGCTGTGAGCCGCGCGCAGCTCGACCCGCAACGAGTACTACCTAGCGGTCGCTGACACCTCAGACCGGATGATCGGCTTCGCCCGCCTCGGACTCACCGGGCACCAGGCCGCCAAGCTTGGCTACGCCATCGGCGCCGCTCACTGGGGCCACGGCTACGCCACCGACGCAGCACGAACCATCATCGACTACGGCTTTCGAGAGCTGAAGCTTCACCGCATCACCGCAGCTATCGGCCCCGACAACGCTTCCTCCATCGGCGTCGCCAAGCGGCTCGGGATGCAGTACGAAGGCCGGCTACGCGATCACGTCTTCACCAACGGCGCCTGGCGCGACTCCCAGCTCTACTCAATCCTCGCCCCAGAGTGGAACGACACCGCCGGCTGACCGCCATCGTCGCTCCACCATGAGTCCCAGGCAGAGCCGAGCAGACCAGGGGCCAGGGTGCGTGGGACTCACGGCAGAGATGGCTCTGAGGCCCGCCGTGCGATTTACGTGCGATTAGGGGCGGCCATCAGTACTTTCCCCGATAGTCCACAGTTGGAGTACTAGGAACTCGGCGTGTCAGTCCCGTCGCATGGGACACCGATACCCAGCTGCACTTGTGCCGTCTGCCCCCGCGACCGAATTGTCAGCGGTAGGCAGGTTGCCCGCGCAACCCACGTGCCGCCGACAAAGGCCAGCCACTGAGGTTGGTCATCGACAGGTGTGCAGGCACGCACGTGGGCGCTCACGGCTGGCACCACTGAAGAGCCCCATCCGAGACGTGCCCTGTCCTCCCAGCCAGGTGCCACCCGAAGATCAACCACTGCGCCGCCGCGTACGACCAACCCCCATTTGGCGAACAGCCGGGCTGCCGGATCCGCTTCCCCCGATTCCTCTGCTTGAAGCACCGTCCGGTCAGGTACCGCGACGTCCTCTCCCACGAGCCGATAATCTGTCGGCGGTTCCTGTAGCGGAAAGCCCGATACAGTGCATGACTCCTGCCTAGCGCTCCCGTCGGTTGACGGGGACGCGCTGGGGTCAGCCCTCAGAGATGCAGTTGGTGCCGGTGATCGGGCCTCACCCTGGCTGGACCCTTTTGAGGACGTACAGGCAGCCGGCGTCACCATCAGGCAGATGCTGAGCGGCCACCACACCATGCGGCTAGTCCTTCGCATGCGCGCTACCCCCTGAACGGCGAGGCCTACGACGGTAAGGGCGCGATCCGTGAAGCGTCACCGTACCGGAAGGCGGGATTCATCCGATGCGCCGTGCCATCAACGTGCCAGTAGCCGGTACCCCCGCCGGTCACCAGGGGGCACGAACGGTCAAGCACTTCGCGCATTGATCTGGCCCACCAGGTCCTTGTCGGCCATGATCTTCGTCCTTCCTAACTGGCGGTGCGGTGAGGGTGGCCGTTACTAGAGGGTGTGCAGGTCATCAATGGCCAGCTTGATCGCGTCGGCCTCTTCCCAGACCTTCACCTGCAAGGTCATGTCGCTCCGCCCTTCCTCCTGAGACCACAGGTCGACATCGACCTTCCAAACGCCGTGGTCAGCAAGGAAGTAGGCGTCGACGTGGTGCCACGCCTCAGGCGGCATAGGGATGAACGTCGCGGGGTGCTGGCGGGCCCACAGGCCCAGGTCATGGCCCGACCGCGAGTAGTCCCGCGCTAGGCCGGCGAAATCGCCGGCGGCAATCCGTTCGACCACCTGCTCGATGACGGGCCTGAACCGGGCTGGAAGATCCGCAGCAGTCACCGATCGAGTATGAGAAGCGGGGACGACGGCTGTACAGCCATCCGTACAGCCAAGCCGGCCAACCGAAGGCAGCGAGAAGCGGCGGTAGCCGACAGGCCGAGCAGGTCAGCAGCAGCAGTCGACGCCCGCCGACATGCCGCATGATCTTTGCAAGGCAGAGGTCGGGCTGATGCTCGCTCGCGGACTGCCCTGCGGGCGGCCTCCGGCCGTCCTCGGGCGCCCGCAGCGCATCATTCGAGAGTCAGCAGATCGTCAGCAAGTGTCGTACCGCGCGGCGACTCTCGATCATGCTCGACGGCAAACCCGCTACGTCTGACCACGCGGTACGGCACTTGATCACACTCGCTACTACGTCAGGTCGCTTTCGCCCCGACGGGGGTCGTTCCTTTCCGGGAGCGCTACCAGTCCAGCGCGACGAGGAACGGGGCATCGGCAGCGGTCGCACGCCTGCCCACATCCCGTCTATCCAGGTCGCAGGGACCCGAGAATCCTTCGGGCCTCGTCGCGCACCCCGGCGTCTTCATCCATCGCCAGGTTCCGAAGGTGCTTGGTCAGGCGGTCTGCGCCTGCGGCCGCCATCCAGTCAGGGTTGCAGTCCAGGGCAGCCTGGATCTCTTCGGCAGTGGCTTCGGCGGCGGCGTTGCTACGGGCCAACAGCACGAGGCGTAGGCCCACGGCGTCTCCGCGTTCCAGCAGCGCCTCGGCCGTTCGCCAGGTCACAGCTGTGTCGTGGGGATCTAGGAGGAGGCGGTGGAGGACATCCGCTACCTCGTCGATTTCGCGCGATCTCGCAAGATGCCGCCCGGCTGCAGCGCGAACCGACCAGGTCGGCGAGTCGGCATTTCCGATCGCCCTGCCCAACTCCTGATCGTCGGAGACCACCATGGTCCCAGCCTGCCAGGTCGGTGCTGCCACTGTCCCTGGCCGGCGACCAGTTGGTATGCGCGGTAATCCCGGGGCCTTCAGCGACACAAGTCACTGTGAGAGTCGCCGAGGCAATGGGGGTTCGGGTGGGTCCACCGAAGAAGCGGGACGAGGGCTGGTTCACCAGCCTCTACGCCGCCGAGTACGAGCACATAGTCCGGTACGGCCTGCGCCGGCTCGTTGACCGGGATGCCTCGGCGGAGCTCGCCCAGGAGGTCTTCGTCGTCGCCTGGCGTCGCCGCGTCGAGGTGCCGGACCGCAGCCTGCCCTGGCTGTACGGGGTGGCCCGGCGCCTTCTGGCGAACCAGTGGCGGTCGCGGCGTGCCGCCCCGGACCTCCTCTCGATCACCGATGTCGACCTCTCGCGGCTGGCCGGGTCGTCGGGTGCCGACGCGAGCGTCGGGGTCGCCGACATATGGGCCGCTCTGGCCACCCTCAACGACCTCGACCAGGAAATCCTCCGGCTGGTCGGCTGGGAGGAGCTGACGGTCTCCGAGGCGGCCAAGGTTCTCGCTTGCACCGGGGCGACCGCCGCAGTGCGCCTGCATCGCGCCCGCCGTCGTCTTGCCGAAGCAATGTCGGACCGGCCCGCGCAGACCCGGCGCCGACCGGTGTTGGTGACCATTCGAGAGGATCTGTGATGTTCGGAGCAGAGCGCACCCGTACTCTTCTGGGCCCGGCCGACCCGGCCCGGACCGCCGCCGTCGCGCCACCGCCGGTCTCGGCGCGCGAGCTGATCGACCGTGCCGGTGCTACCGAGACGGTGGCCGCTCGTCATCGCGTACTCCCGACCCGCCGGCTGGTCCTGGCGGCCGGGACGCTGGCGGTCGCGGTCGGTGCCGTGGCGGTGCTCCAGCCGTTCGGCGAGGGAGCACCGGAGACTCCGGGCGAGTCGCCGGCGGCAGCGGGGTTGGTGCTCGTGCCTGTCGCGTACCAGTTCGACGCGGATCCACCCGCCGCCGGCCCGCAGCTACGCATGCTGGCCGACAAGATCAAAGACGCGGTGTACGACCACCAGAGCGGGCGCTACATGTATCACCACAGCAAGGTGTGGGGCGACCCGGTGGAGACGTCTGCCGACGGTCGCCACCACGTGGCCTACGCCAGCGAGACGAAGATCTGGCAGGCCGCCGACGGGACCGGCAACCAGGTCAGCATCCAACTGGAGCCGCAGTACCCCGACCAGGAGTCTCGGGACTACTGGCAGCGCGAGAGCGCTGCCCGGCCAGCAGCCGCCGGCACCCCCGCACCGGGCGTCATTCCGCTGCCGCCCGAGGAGCTCAGGCCACTGTCGGCCGACCCGTCCGAGCTGCGGGAGCGGCTGAAGGTCGAGTACGGCGCGGGGGCGGCGAGCAAGTGGGTCGGCGCGCTCTACGGGCAGTACGTCGTACCGCGTGCGATCCGAGCGGCGGTCCTGCGGGTCCTGGCCGACGTGCCCGGCTTCCGCTGGCGGGGGCAGGTCACGGACCGTGCTGGCCGCAAAGGAGTCGCCGTCACCTTCGACGACCGCGAACACGACCAGCAATCCCTTCTGATCTTCGATCCGAAGACGGGCGAATTGCTCGCCGATGAGCTGTTGACGCTGTCGCCCGTGCGGATCAGCTCGTACAAGGTGATCCTTGATGTTGCCTGGACGAATCAGCCCAGCTGACCACCGTCTTGCGGGGCCGCTCCTTTTGGGAGCGGCCCCGCTGTCTTTGCTCAGCGGCGCTAGCTGCGGAGTTGCCCGCGCCCGTAGCAGATCAACTGTCTTGGCGGGGGTTTTCCACAGGCCACCAGGTTGTCCACAGGCGACGACATTCGGGCGGCCCGTGGGGCGGATTCCGAGCACTGTCGGCGGCATACCAGAGCCCGACCGCTGGAGGCCGCGATGCCACCCCGTACCACGGTTCCGCCGATCCGCCGGCTCCCGCTGGTCGTCACCGGCGACGACGAACTGCTCGACGATGTGCTCCGGCTCGCCGCCGTTGGCGGGACCGAGGTGGAGCTGGCCCGAGACCCAGCGGCTGCCCGTACCCGTTGGCTTCCCGCGCCCCTGGTGCTGCTCGGGGCCGATCAGGCGCAGGCGTGTCTGCGCGCCCGGTTGCCGCAGCGGCCCCGGCTGGTGCTGCTCGGCCGGGCTGGTCAGCTTGACCCCGGCTGGCAGATCGCCGAGCTGATCGGTGCCGAGCACGTCGCCATGCTGCCGGCTGCGGAGCCATGGTTGGTGGATCGGTTCGCCGAACACGATCCGGAGCGCCCTGCCGGCGTGGGCGCCCGGGTCGTCGCGGTCCTTGGTGGTCGGGGCGGTGCGGGCGCGAGTGTGCTCGCCGGTGGTCTCGCGGTGACCGCAGCCCGGGCCCGCCTGCGCACCCTCCTGGTCGACGCCGACCCGCTCGGTGGTGGCCTCGACCTCGTGCTGGGCTGGGAGCAGTTGGAAGGCCTGCGCTGGCCGTCGCTCACCAGCGCCGACGGGCGGGTGGACGCCCCGGCGCTGGTGCAGGCCCTGCCCAGTCGGGGTGACCTCGTGGTGCTCTCCTGGGACCGCGGCGAGATGCTGACATTGCCGGCGACGGCGATGGCGGCGACCGTCGACGCGGCCCGGCGTGGGCGCGACTTCGTGGTGATCGACCTGCCCCGGCAGTTGGACGACGCGGCAGTGGTGGCCCTACAAGCCGCCGACCAGGCGCTCGTGGTCGTGCCGGCCGAGCTGCGCGCCACCGCGGCGGCCACTCGGGTGGTGGCTGCGGCCGCCCCGCACTGCGCCGCGCTCTCGGTTGTGGTGCGCGGTCCGGCCCCGGGGCGGCTGCGGGCGACCGAGGTGGCACGCGCGCTGGGCCTTCCCCTGGCCGGCACACTGCGTCCCGAGCCAGGGCTCTGCCGTGGGCTGGAGCGGGGCGAGGCGCCGGCCGCCGGGGGCAAGGGCCCACTGGCCGCGCTCTGCCAACGGATCGTCACCGACCTGACCGGCGTGCCGGCCACGGGTGCGGCATGACCGCCGGGCCGGAGGACGGCACGCTCGCCGCCCGGGTACGCCAGCGGATCGCCGCCGCCACCACCCCGGTCACCGCGGCGGCCATCGTTTCCGCGGTACGGGCCGAGCCAGCCGCCGCAGTGCTCGGTGACACGGCCATGCTGCGGATCGCCGACCGGGTGCGCGACGACCTCGTCGGCGCCGGGCCGCTGGCGCCGCTGCTCGCCGACCCGGAGGTCACCGACGTCCTCGTCAACGGCACTCGGGTGTGGGTGGACCGTGGGTCGGGGCTGCACCAGGTCGCCGTGCCGGTGGGCTCGGTGGAGGACGTCCGCCGGCTGGCGCAGCGGCTGATCGCCAGCGCGGGGCGGCGGCTCGACGACGGCTCTCCGTACGCGGACGCGCGGCTTCCCGACGGCACCCGGCTGCACGCCGTGCTGCCGCCAGTGGCGACCGAAGGTCCCTACCTGTCCCTGCGGACCTTCCGGCACCGGCCGTTCACCCTCGACGAGTTGGTACGCCAGGGGACCGTGCCGCGGCCGCTGGCACCACTGCTCGCCGCCGTCGTCGCGGCCCGGCTGGCGTACCTGGTGACCGGGGGCACCGGCTCAGGCAAGACGACCTTGCTCAACACCCTGCTGGGGATGGTGCCGGCCACCGAACGGATCGTGCTGGTGGAGGACGCCGCCGAACTGCGTCCCGGACATCCGCACGTGGTGGGGCTCCAGGCGCGCACCGCCAATGTGGAGGGCACGGGCGTCGTCGGTCTGGCGGACTTGGTTCGGCAGGCGTTGCGGATGCGCCCGGACCGGCTGGTGGTCGGGGAGTGTCGAGGCGGCGAGGTGGTCGATCTGCTGGCCGCGCTCAACACCGGCCATGACGGGGGTGCCGGCACACTGCACGCCAACACACCGTCTGACGTGCCGGCCCGGTTGGAGGCCCTGGGCATGTTGGGTGGGCTGCCGCGCGCCGCGCTACACGCCCAGGTGGCCGCCGCGTTGCAGGTGCTGTTCCAGGTACGACGTGGCGACCGGGGTCGCGTCCTGGAGTCGGTCTGCCTGCTGCTGCCCGAGGGGCCCGAACGGTTGGTGACCGTGGTGCCCGCCTGGGTGCGCGGCACTGGGCTCGGCCTCGCCGCTCGTGCCCTCGGGGCGCTGCTGCGGGAGCGTGGGGTGACGGTGCCACCCATCCTCAGTGAGCCGTGGCCTGGATCGGCGGGTCCGGCATGACCGGCGCGACGATGCTGGTGGCGGCGCTGCTCCTGGTCGCCGCTGCCCT
The DNA here is from genome assembly GCF_049841535.1 of Micromonospora sp. DT53. Lineage (NCBI taxonomy): Bacteria > Bacillati > Actinomycetota > Actinomycetes > Micromonosporales > Micromonosporaceae > Micromonospora > Micromonospora sp. DT53. The sequence goes on along the minus strand of NZ_JBNCKM010000002.1, from coordinate 545,899 downwards.
GGTGGCGTGGCCGGTGCGGAGCATTCGGGCCCGTCGGCGTCGCGTGCTGACGCCGAGGCGGAGGCGCGGCGGTGTCGATCCGGATGAGGCCCTGGTGCAGTGGATCAGGGAACTCGGTCGCACGCCGGACGGGCCGGTCGACGGCACCGGCGCTGCCTCGACCTCGGGCCATCCGGTCGGCATTGTTTGTGAGCCCGACGCCATCGCGAGTTCCAGCGGAAGGCGGACGGCACTCGGCTGGCCCGACCGGGACGTCACCCGCAGCCCGAGGTGGCCGGGAACGGCAGGCGGCTTAACGCGTCCGGAGGGCCCGACCCGCCCGCCGGCTCGGCGAGATTCCCGCCGCCCGACCGGCGCTGCCCGGCCGGAGGAGGCCACTGCCAGGCTCGATGCCGAACAACAGCCTGGCGCGTCGGCGGCCACGATCACGATCGGTGCCAGCGGTGTGGACGTGGGCGGTGGTCACGATGTCTCCGACACGCCAACCGCCGATGGCCACGGCGACCCGGAGGCGGGCCGTCGGAGCGACGCGTCGGTTGCGGCGGCGCCCGACGGCTATGCGATCGCCGCTTCCCGCGACCACCGGCGTGTCGGCCCGACCGACAGACCGTCGGGTACGCCTCCGCCGGCGCGCATCCCGCGAGGGACGACCCGCGTGCTGCCACTGGTCGGTCTGCTCGGCGGTGGTGTGGGTGCCGTGGTCGGCGGCCCGGTGGCCGCGGTCGCGATGGCCGGGTACGGCACGCTGGCCGTGCGCGCCGCGCTGCGTTGGCGAGTGAACCGGAGCGCCGAGCGGGACCGACGGCGTGGGCTGGACCAGCTCTGCGGCCTCGCGGCGGACCTACGGGCCGGTCTGCCCGTGCCGCACGCGCTCGACGTCGCGGACGTTGAGCGTGCCGGGGCAGGCCGTCTACGTCAGCTGACCTTGGCGGCGGTGCGATTGGCCGACCGGACCGGCGCGCCGCTCGCGGAGCTCGTCGAGCGGATCGAGGCGGACGCCCGGGCGACCGACCGGGGCCTGGCCGCAGCGGCGGCCCAGGCGGCCGGTGCCCGGGCTACGGCCTGGCTACTGGCGGCGCTGCCGATGGGCGGCATCGGGCTCGGGTATGGGATCGGCGTCGACCCCGTGGCGGTGCTCCTGCACAGCACGGTGGGTGGAGCCTGCGCGGTCGCCGCGGTCGCCCTGCAGATCGTGGGCCTCCTCTGGGCGGAACGGCTGGGCGCGACACCGGGGCGGGCCGGATGACCGCCCGGGGCCCAGCCGGCCAGTCCAGCTCAGCCGGCAAGTTCAGCTCAGCCGGCAAGTTCAGCTCAGCCGGCCAGTCCAGCTCGGCGAACCAACTCAGCTCGGGGCGCCAGCTCAGCCCAGCCGGTCGGCCCAGCTCAGCGAGCCAAGCCAGCTCGACCAGGCGGCGGCGGCCGGACGCGATTCGGCTCGTGGCGGTGCTGGGTGGGCTCGCCGTGGCCGTCGTCGTCGAGGGCTGGTTCGGGCTGCTCAGCGCTCTCCCGGCCGCGCTCCTGCTTGATGTCCTGCTGCGTCGGATCGAGCCGCCCGCTGTGCGCAAGCGGCGGCAGCGGGAGGCCGCCGACCTGCCGCTCGCCGCGGACCTCCTGGCCGCGGCGATGCGGGCGGGCGCCCCGGTGGATCGCTCGGTGCTGGCCGTCGCCGAGGCGCTGGACGGGCCGCTCGCCGGCCGGCTGGCCCGGGTTGGCCGCACGCTGTTGCTGGGGGGTGGCCCAGCGGAGGCATGGTCCGCGCTGGACGGAGTGCCCGGCGCGGAGCGCCTGACCGCGGCGGCGTTGCGCTCCGCCAACAGTGGTGCGGCCCTGGCCGGCGCACTGACCCGGCTCGCCGACGACCTGCGCGCCGACCGGGCCACCGCTGCCGAGGCAGCGGCCCGCCGGGCGGGTGTGCTCATCGTCCTGCCGCTGGGGCTCTGCTTCCTGCCGGCGTTCATTCTCGCCGGCCTCGTGCCGGTGATCGTCGCCGTTCTCGGCGATGTGCTCTGACCCATCGAGAAGGGAAACAGTCATGCGCAAACTCATCGCGCGCCTGCGCGGCGATGCCGGAATGAACACGGCCGAGTACGCCGTGGGCACGCTCGCCGCGGTCGCCTTCGCCGGGATCCTGTTGAAGGTGCTGACCTCCGGCAACGTCCAGTCGGCGCTGACCGCCGTCATCGACCGGGCACTGAAGTGATCGAGCGCCGGCTGGCCGGCCGCGATTCAGGGTCGAGCGTTCCCGGGCTGGCGGCACGCGGCGGGCGGAGACTTCGCGTCCTCGTACGGGCTGCTGACGGGGACCGGGGTTCGTTCACCGCCGAACTGGCGGCCGGCCTGCCGGCGCTGCTCCTGTTCCTGCTGGCCGGCCTGACCGCGGTCAACGCCGTCACCGCGCAGGCGGGCTGCCTGCACGCTGCCCGGGAGGCGGCGCTCGCCGCCGCCCGAGGCGCGGACGGCGGCGCGGAGGGTGGCCGTGCGGCACCGCCGGGGGCAGCGGTGTCGGTGTCCGTCGACGGCGACCTGGCGCAGACGACGGTACGGGCACCCGTCCGAATGTTGGGCGGGCGGCTACCGCGAATCACAGTGGTCGCCACCGCCGTCGCCGCCGTCGAACCGGGCGCTCACGAGGGGAGTTGGTAGTGCGAAGAGATCCGTCACCCCGCTCAGGTAAAGAACCGGCTGCCGGAGGGTTCGTTGCTGGCCGGCCGGACCGGCAGCGAGGTGGGGCGACGGTCCTGCTGCTGGCGATGGGCCTCGTCATCGTGGTGTTCGGGACGTTCGGTGCCGCCATCGTCGCCGCCGGGATGGCGCGCCAGCGGGCGGCGGTAGCAGCCGACCTCGGCGCGCTGGCCGGGGCAGCGAGGGCGCTCGACGGCGACGCTGCGGCCTGCGCGTCCGCGTCCGACCTCGCCGGTCGCAACGACGGCCGGCTGGTGGGATGCCACCTCGACGGGCTGGACGTGCTGGTGACCGTCGAGGTGGCGTTCACGCCACTACCCGGCTTGACGCGAGTGGCTGCGGCGAGCGCGCGTGCCGGCCCGGTGCGTGGCTGATCCTCGTGGTCGACCCTCGGAGTCACCAACTGCCTGCCGCCCAAGAGCGCGGCCTAACGGCCTGCCGGCCGGGACTGGTCGAGGTCCAGGTCCCAGCCGGCAGCCGAGGAGTGGGTGGTCGCCACGGCGACCGCGGAGGGTCACCGCACCGCACCCCACCGCACCGCCCTGGTCCGGCTCGGGTCGGTCAGCGGGCCTGGAGCGCGTCGAGGGCGACGGCCATCGCGATGACGAGGCGGCGGTCGATCTGCGGGTTCTGCACCTCGACGATGTACTTGTCGCGCAGGCCCCACTTCTTGACCACTGTGAAGACTGGCTGGCCGCCTGCGGTGAAGTCGAAGTGGTACGGCAGCCAGGACAGCGAGTCGACGAATCGACGCAGCAGTGCCACCGGCATGCTGCGCTCCTGGCCCGTCACCTGCGGCAGGCCGCCCTGCTCGACGTGCCAGGTGGATCGCAGCAGCGACTGGGCGAAGTCCTTGCGGAACAGGCCGATCGGGTTGCCAGCCGCGTCGGTGACGTCGTACGTGGCGCCGAGGTCGATGCGCTGGCGGGCCTTGAAGCCGAGCAGAGGCTGCTGCTTGGAGTCATCCGTGTAGATGGTCACCTGCTCCTTGAAGGCGAGCCGCTTCTGCTGCGCGAACGCCAGCAGCTCACCCTCGGTGCCGTCCGGGGAGACCGCCCGGACCTCGTACTGGTTGACCATCATGCGCAGTCGCTGGCGGATGTAGAACTGGTGCTGGCCCTGCAAGTTGTCGAGCTGCATGTGCACTCCTCCGGGGGTTGGTGCGCCGGAGTCTCGCACAGCCCGAATACCGTCGCGCTCCCTGCTGCCCATGATCAGTTGCTGCTGGGTAGTCGTCGGGGCCTGTCGGACGACTACCCAGCACGGAGCGACCACTGGTGCCCTTGCAGGATCACCCCGGGAGACCTCAGTGACCGTCGACGGAGGTCGCGGCCCGCAGCGCCCAGGTGTTCAGGACCTGGTGGATGCCACGGAGCCGCTCGTTGATCTGTTCCAGCCGTTCCGCCTGGGCCAGGGCCGCCAGTGCCGACCCCAGCGCGATCTGCTGGTCGAGAGTGAGATTGTCCTGGTCGATGGTGTAGAGCAGGTCGACGGTCTCGGCGATGGTGTCGGCCACAGCTTCTCCTCGGGCACGGGTGTCGATCAGCGACATAGACATCGATGGAAGCGCTCCCACATCATTGTGCCCCGTGCCATGCCGATTCATGCAAGCCGCTCAGGCCGGCAGGTTCGTCAGCACCACGTCGAGCACCCGGATCGCGTCCGGCTTGGAGAGCGGGTTGTTGCCGTTGCCGCATTTCGGTGACTGCACGCAGGACGGGCAGCCGGTCTCGCAGCCGCACTCCGCGATCGCGTCCCGGGTGGCCCGCAGCCACGCCGCCGCCGTCCCGTACGCCCGCTCGGCGAACCCGGCGCCACCCGGATGCCCGTCGTAGACGAAGACGGTCGGCGCCTCGGTGTCCGGGTGCAGCGCTGTGGAGAGCCCGCCGATGTCCCAGCGGTCGCAGGTGGCCATCAGCGGCAGCAGCCCGATCGCGGCGTGTTCGGCGGCGTGCAGCGCACCCGGCACGTCGGCCGGCTGGACCCCGGCGAGGGCCAGCGACTGCGGTGACAGGGTGAACCAGACAGCCACCGTGCGCAGTTCCCGGGCGGGCAGGTCCAGCGGCCGGGTGTCGATCACCTCGCCGGTGGCGATCCGCCGCCGCTGGTACGACACCACCTGGCTGGTCACGTCCACCTCGCCGAGGAACATTCCGACAGGCCCGGCGTCCACGTAGGAGCGCACCGACACCACGGACAGGTCGGTGACGTCGCGGGCGTGGGTGGACCAGTCGGGCTCCTCGGCGTGCACCAACGCGCAACCGTCGGCCAGGTCGAGTTGGTCGACCACGTACGAGACGCCCTGGTGCAGATAGACCGCGCCGGAGTGCAACAGGAAGTGCGAGGAGCCACCGTCGACGGTGCCGAGCAGCCGGCCGGTCGACGACTCCACCACGGCTACCGGGGCGCCGCCCTCGCCGCGCAGGTCCACCTCGGGTCGCTCCCGGTGCCGCCAGTACCAACCGGTGGGCCGTTGCCGCAGCGCCCCGGCGGCCACCAGTTGGTCGACGGCCTCCTTCGCCCCGTCACCGAATAGCGCCAGGTCAGCCGGGGTGAGCGGGGCCTCGAACGCGGCGCAGGCTAGCTGCGGTGCCAGCACGTACGGGTTGGCCGGGTCGAGGACCGTCGCCTCCACCGGCGCGCCGAAGATCGCCTCCGGGTGGTGCACCAGGTAGGTGTCCAGGGGGTCGTCCCGGGCCACCAGCACCGCGAGGGCCTCCTGCCCGGAACGCCCGGCGCGGCCCGCCTGCTGCCACAGGGACGCCCGGGTGCCCGGGTAGCCGCAGATCAGCACCGCGTCGAGCCCGACCAGGTCCACGCCCAGCTCCAGCGCGTTTGTCGAGGCCAGGCCGAGCAGGTCGCCGTGCAGCAGCGCCCGTTCCAGCTCGCGCCGCTCCTCCCGCAGGTAGCCGCCCCGGTAGGCGGCCACCCGGTCGCCGAGCTCCGGCACCGCGTCGTCAAGCGCTCGACGCGCGTTGGCGGCCACGACCTCCGCGCCCTTGCGGGAGCGGACGAACGCGAGGGTGCGTACCCCCTCGGCGACCGTGTCGGCGAGCAGGTCCGCGGTCTCGCGCAGCGCCGACCGGCGGACCTGTCGAAGGTCGTCGTGGTCGCCGGTCGCCTGCGGGGGCACCGGGGAGGAGGAGTTCGAGTCGGGTGGCAGCAGTGGCGGCTCCCAGAGCGCGAAGGTCACTCCGCCACGGGGCGAGGCGTCCTCGGTGACCGCCGTCACCGGCAGGCCGGTCAGCCGACCGGTCGCGGTGGCCGGGTCGCCGGAGGTCGCCGAGGCGAGCACGAACACCGGGGTGGCCCCGAACCGGGCGCACTGCCGACGTAGCCGACGCAGCACGTGCGCGACGTGCGAGCCGAACACGCCCCGGTAGGTGTGGCACTCGTCGATCACCACGTACGCGAGTCGGCGCAGGAAGCCGGACCACTGGGCGTGCCCGGGCAGGATGCCGTGGTGCAGCATGTCGGGGTTGGTCAGCACGAACCGGGAGTGCCGGCGGATCCACTCCCGCTCGGTGCGCGGAGTGTCCCCGTCGTAGCAGGCGGGGCGTACCCCTTCCAGCTCCAGCGCGGCGACGGCGCGCAACTGGTCCGCGGCGAGCGCCTTGGTCGGCGCCAGGTAGAGCACTGTGGCCCTGGGGTCGGCTAGCAGGGTGGCCAGGGCCGGCAGTTGGTACGCCAGTGACTTGCCGGACGCGGTGCCGGTGGCGACGACCACGTGCTGGCCCTCGTACGCCAGGTTGGCCGCCTCGGCCTGGTGCTGCCAGGGCGCGACCACGCCGCGCCGGGTGAACGCCGCGCGCAGTTCCGCAGGTGCCCACGACGGCCACGGCGCGGACGCCCCGGCGCGGGCGGGCACCCGCTCGACGTGGGTGACCGGGTCGGCGGCGCCCCGGGCGCGCAACCGGCGCAGCAGGTCGACCGGCGCTGGCCCGGGGCCGGGACCAGCGGATACGGTGGCCGCGGACGACGACTCCAGGTCGTGGCGCGGCGTGCGGCGCGCGGAGCTGAAGTCGTTGGAGGTCACGCCCTGCACTCTCGCACTGGTGTTCGGAGATGAAAAGTCGGACACCGGGGTAAGGGGAAGCCTCCGCTGGCGTCCGCAGGCCGCCCCGGCGGTAGTGGTTAGATGCCCACGAGAGTTTACGGCTCTGGCGAGGAGGACCGATGGAGCTGTCGCTGGCGACCCGCACCGTGGGCGAGCACACGGTGCTCGAGGTCGGTGGTGAGGTGGACGTCTACACCGCGCCCCGGCTCCGGGAACGACTCCTCGAACTTGTCGACGGTGGGGCTCGTCACGTGGTGGTCGACCTCGGTCGGGTGGATTTCCTCGACTCCACAGGGCTGGGCGTGCTGGTCGGCGCGCTCAAGCGGCTCCGGTCGGCGGGCGGTTCGTTCGCCCTGGTCTGCGACAAGGAGCCACTGCTCAAGATCTTCCGGATCACCGCGCTGGACCAGGTGTTTCCGCTGCACCCGACGGTCGACGCGGCGATCAGCGCCGACTCGGCGGGCGCCGACGCGTGATGGCGACAGTCAAGCTCTCCTTCTCGCCCGCCCCGGTGCACGTGCGCACCGCCCGCCTGGTCGGCGTCGCCGTCGCCCGCCGGGCCGGCGTCCGGGAGGATCTGCTGGACGAGGTGCGCCTGGCCATCGGTGAGGCGTGTACGCGCGCCGTGGCCCTGCACCGGCAGTACGGCCTGGCCGACCCGGTGCTGGTGGAGATGTCCGATGGTGGCTCGTACGCGGTGCGGGTGGTGGACCGGGCGCCGATCGAGGCGGGTATCGGTCTGACGGCGCTGCCGCCGGACGAGCTGGCCAACGAGGCGCTGACCGATGAGGCGCTGACCACCGGCGTCGGCTTCGCGCTGCTCGCCGGTTTCGTCGAGGACCTTCAGGTGCGCCCGGTCGACGAGGGCATCGGCACCGAGGTGCGGATGGTGTGGCCGGTCGGCCGCTGACGAGTTCCGCCGCGTCGGCCGCGTCCCCTGCTGGGGATGCGGCCTTTTCGCATGGATCGGGCCCTATATCAGATTTCGTTTCATAACACAGCGACGAAGATCATCGCGACACGGTGCCACCTGGATGTGACCTCCAACACTGCGGAGGGCTACAGTACCCGGGTTGTCAGCAAGTGACCCAACCCGCAGCCAGCGGGTATGGGTGTTCATCGCTGGTCCGCTGGTGGGTTGGCGCGCGCTTGCGAGTCCGCATCCAGGCGTCGGTCAGTGCGTCTCCACTCACCGGCGCGATTGTTCGGTAACAGGAGGACACAGATGTCCGAGACCTTGGCCGCCGACGGCGGCGGGCTTTCCCTTACCGGAAGCAATGTGACCTACGTCGTCATCGCCGCGGTTGTCGCGCTGGTGGCGCTCGGTTTTGCTGCCGCCCTGACAAAGACGGTGCTGGCCGCTGGTAAGGGCACCGAGAAAATGCAGGAGATCTCGGGGGCGGTCCAGGAGGGCGCCTCGGCCTACCTGCTCCGTCAATTCCGCACCCTGGCGATCTTCGTCGTCGTCGCCGTCGTGCTGCTCTTCCTCCTTCCGGTGCACGACACCGATGGCAGTGAGCTGGCGGTGAAGATCGGCCGCTCGCTCTTCTTCGTGGTGGGCGCCCTGTTCAGCGCGTTCATCGGCGGCGCCGGCATGTGGCTGGCCACCCGGGCGAACCTGCGCGTGGCCGCCGCCGCGAGGGAGCGGGTAGGCGGCCGCGAGGCGGCCATGAAGATCGCCTTCCGGACCGGCGGCGTCGTCGGCTTCTTCACCGTCGGCCTCGGCCTCTTCGGTGCGGCGATGGTCGTCCTCGTCTACCGGGGTGACGCGCCCACCGTGCTGGAGGGCTTCGGCTTCGGCGCCGCGCTGCTCGCGATGTTCATGCGCGTCGGCGGCGGCATCTTCACCAAGGCCGCCGACGTCGGCGCCGACCTGGTCGGCAAGGTCGAGCAGGGCATCCCCGAGGATGACCCGCGCAACGCCGCCACCATCGCCGACAACGTGGGCGACAACGTCGGTGACTGCGCCGGCATGGCCGCCGACCTGTTCGAGTCGTACGCGGTGACGCTTGTCGCCGCGCTGATCCTCGGCCGGGCCGCGTTCGGCGAGGAGGGCCTGGTCTTCCCGCTGATCATCTCCACCATCGGCGTGCTGATCGCGATCGCCGGCGTCTTCATCACCCGGCTGCGCGCGTCCGACCGTAACGCCCTGACCGCGATCAACCGGGCGTTCTACCTGTCGGCGGTGCTCTCCGCGGTGCTGGTGGCGATCGCCGCGTACGCGTACCTGCCGGCGACCTTCGGCGAGTTCGACAGTGGCCTCACCGACGCTCCCGGTAACCCACGGATGGTGGCCATCGGCGCGGTCGTGATCGGCATCGTGCTGGCCGCCGCGATCCAGGCGTTGACCGGCTACTTCACCGAGACCAACCGGCGGCCGGTGCAGGACATCGGCAAGAGCTCGCAGACCGGTGCGGCGACCGTGATCCTGGCCGGCATCAGCATCGGTCTGGAGTCGGCGGTCTACTCGGCGCTGCTGATCGGCGCCGGCGTCTTCGGTGCCTTCCTCCTCGGCGGCAGCTCCATCACGCTGTCGCTGTTCGCGGTGGCGCTGGCCGGCACCGGCCTGCTCACCACTGTCGGCGTGATCGTCGCGATGGACACCTTCGGGCCGATCTCCGACAACGCCCAGGGCATCGCCGAGATGTCCGGCGACATCGACGAGCACGGCGCTCGCACGTTGACCGAGCTGGACGCGGTCGGCAACACCACCAAGGCGATCACCAAGGGCATCGCGATCGCCACGGCGGTCCTCGCAGCGACCGCGCTGTTCGGTTCGTACACCGACACGCTCAGCAGCGCGTACGCGGACGCTGGCGTGGGCGACGTCGGGACGGAGATCCTCAACTCGCTGAACGTGGCGAACCCGCGCAACCTGGTCGGCCTGATCATCGGCGCGGCGGTGGTCTTCCTCTTCTCCGGGCTGGCCATCAACGCGGTGTCCCGCTCGGCCGGTGCCGTGGTGATGGAGGTCCGCCGGCAGTTCCGTGAGCTGCCCGGCATCATGGACGGCACCCAGCGCCCCGAGTACGGCAAGGTCGTCGACATCTGCACCCGGGACGCGCAGCGCGAGCTGATGACCCCCGGCCTGCTCGCCATCCTGGCGCCGATCGCGGTCGGCTTCGGCCTCGGGCCCGGTGCGCTCGCGGCGTACCTGGCGGGTGCGATCGGTGCCGGCACGCTGATGGCGGTGTTCCTGTCCAACTCCGGTGGAGCCTGGGACAACGCCAAGAAGCTTGTCGAGGACGGCGCGTACGGCGGCAAGGGCTCCGAGTCGCACGCCGCCACGGTCATCGGCGACACCGTCGGCGACCCGTTCAAGGACACCGCCGGCCCGGCGATCAACCCGCTGCTCAAGGTGATGAACCTGGTCTCGCTGCTGATCGCGCCCGCCGTGGTGGCCTACAGCGTGGGCGACGACCGCAACGTCGGCCTGCGGGTCGGCATCGCGCTGGTCGCGACGCTGATCATCGTGGCGTCGGTGGTGTTCAGCAAGCGCAAGGGCATCGCGATGTCCGACTCGGACGCCGACGGCAACACCGGCGCGGGCAGCACCGATCACCGCCCGGAGACGGTCAACGCCTGACCCAGGAACGGCCCGGGGTCACACCTGGCCAAAGGCCGTACGCTGCAACGCATGCGTACGTGCCGGGCGTCTGCCGCCGGAAAGTTCACGGTGGTCCTGGCCACGATCGTCGTCCTGGCCGGCTGCGGCGGGGGCCCCAGCCCACGAGCCTGGGCGGCCTCGGTCTGCGGCGCGCTCGCCCCATGGCGCTCCGAGATCAACAAGCTGACCAGCAGCACTGACGAGCAGATGACCGCGCAGACCACGCCGGCGCAGGCCAAGGAGAACCTGGTGCGGCTCTTCGCCGGGGCGGAGCAGGCCAGCGAGGCCGCGCGCCGCAAGGTGGAGAAGGCGGGCATCCCGGAGACCGACAACGGCGAGGCCATCTCCGCGGGTTTCCGCAGCTCCCTGGGAAAGATGCGGGACGCGTACGGTCGCGCCCGGGACACCATCGACGGCCTGGGCATCGGCGAGCCGACCACCTTCTACGACGGCGTGCGGTCCGCCGTGGAGACCCTCAACAAGGAGTACGACGCCAGCGCGCTGGACACCAGCAAACTCAACTCCGAGGAGTTGAAACAGGCATTCGACGAGGTGCCGGAGTGTCGCTGAGCGGGCTCGGTGACACCGGGAAGGCGCAGTCGCCCCCGGCGCTGTTTCCCGCGCCCGAGTCCGACACGCCCACCCCCGTGCGACGCCGCGGTGGCGCGTCGCAGAACGGCCCGTCGCAGAGCGTCTCGGCTCAGCACGGCTCAGCCCAGAACGGCCCGCCCCCGGGTGACGACGCGGGCCGGCAACTTGTCTTCTTCGGCGCGGACGCGGCCGAACCGACCACCGCCGACCTGGCCGGGTTGCTCGCCGGGCCGGGTGAGGTGGTCCGGATGGGCGGCACCGCCCGCCTCTCGGTGCCTGTGGACGCCGCCTGGCGGGTGCACGTGCTCGTCGCCGAACTGGCGTCGCGCGGGCTCGCGGCGAGCTGGCAGCCGATCGAGGGCGAGCGACACGCCGTTCGTACGTCGTACACCCGGGTCTTGAAGCCGCTCGCGGCCGCCTGGCTGCACGGTACGGCGAAACGCCCGCCGGCCGCCTTCCACCTGACCGGCCGGCGGTTGCGGCTGTGGCTCGCCGCCGCCGGGACGCCGGAGCCTCCGGACTGCTTCCTGTTGCGGCTCGGCGCCGACGACCAGGAGTGTTGGGAGCCGATCGGCGTCGCGCTCGGCGCGGCCGGGCTGGCCGGGACGCTGCTCGGCCCGGCCGAGGGCGGCCCGGCGTACCGGATCACCGGCCGCCGCCGGCTAGCCCGACTCGCCGAACTGGTCGGCCAACCCCCACCCGCAACACCCCCCCACTCCTGGCCAACCTGACCCCACCCCGCACCCCACCCCGCACCGCGTCGATCATGGAGTTGTGGTGGGGGACGTATTGCTCCTCCGGGGCTAAAACGCCCACCATAAGTCCATGATCGACCCGGTTGGGCGGCGGGCCGGGGTGGTGGGGCCGGGTGTCCGGTGCCGGACAGCCGGCGGGACGATCCAGGCGGAAAACGGGCGGGTCGGGCCTCAGCCGTGGGCCCGCCATCGTCACAGTGACCCGCTTCGAGCCCTACCCACGGTGTACGGTGGCGCCGTCCGGCAGTGCCGAGCGTGGCGGGGTGGTGTCGACCGCCGCGTCGAAGCGGTTTGCGGCCCGCGAAACCCGAAACGCGGGCGGCGCGTTACGTTGGACATCCGGACCGCCGGTGCGACGGCGGTGTCGAAAGCGGTCGCTGTCCGGGCGCCGGCAGGCCACGAGCAGGAGTGAGGTCGGGGAGAGACGTGCCAAGCAACGCTGGAACCACCCGTCTGGTCATCGTCGAGTCACCGGCGAAGGCCAAGACGATCTCGGGCTACCTTGGCCCGGGGTACGTCGTGGAGGCCAGCTTCGGTCACGTCCGCGACCTTCCGCGCAACGCCGCCGATGTGCCGGCCAAATACAAGAAGGAGCCCTGGGCGCGGCTCGGGGTGGACGTCGACAACGGCTTCCAGGCGCTCTACGTCGTCTCCGCCGACCGCAAGCAGCAGATCAGCAAGCTGGTGAAGCTGGCCAAGGAGGTCGACGAGATCTTCCTGGCGACGGATGAGGACCGCGAGGGCGAGGCGATCGCCTGGCACCTGGTCGAGACGCTCAAGCCCAAGGTGCCGGTCAAGCGGATGGTCTTCCACGAGATCACCAAGCCGGCGATCCAGGCGGCGGTGGCCAACCCCCGGGAGATCGACCGCGACCTGGTCGACGCCCAGGAGGCGCGCCGGATCCTCGACCGCCTCTACGGCTACGAGGTCTCCCCGGTGCTGTGGAAGAAGGTCATGCCGCGGCTCTCGGCAGGGCGTGTGCAGTCCGTGGCCACCCGCATCGTGGTCGAGCGGGAGCGGCAGCGGATGGCTTTCCGCACCGCCGAATACTGGGACATCCTGGCCACCCTCGCCGTGACCAACGCCGGCGAGGGCCCGCGCAACTTCAACGCCACCCTGATCGCCCTGAACGGCGATCGCATCGCCACCGGTAAGGACTTCGAGCCGACCACCGGTCGCGTCCGGGCCGGCGCCGGCGTCGTGCACCTCGACGAGAGTGGCGCCCGGGGTCTCGCGGCCCGGCTGGAGGGGCGGCCGTTCACCGTCACCCGGGTCGAGGAGAAGCCCTACCGCCGTCGCCCGTACGCGCCTTTCATCACCTCGACCCTCCAGCAGGAGGCGGCCCGCAAGCTGCGCCTGTCCTCGCAGCAGACGATGCGCACCGCGCAGCGGCTCTACGAGAACGGCTACATCACCTATATGCGTACCGACTCGGTCAACCTGTCGGAGACCGCCATCTCGGCGGCCCGCCGTCAGATCGTCGAGCTGTACGGCGAGCGCAGCGTTCCGCCGGAGCCGCGCCGCTACACCGGCAAGGTGAAGAACGCGCAGGAGGCGCACGAGGCGATCCGCCCGGCGGGGGACAACTTCCGGACCCCGGGCGAGGTGGCCAAGGAGCTGTCCGCCGAGGAGTTCAAGCTCTACGAGCTGATCTGGCGGCGCACCATCGCCTCGCAGATGACCGACGCGGTCGGCTCCAGCGTGTCGGTGCGCATCCGAGCGGTCTCCACCTCGCAGGAGGAAGCCGACTTCGGCGCGACCGGCAAGACCATCACCGACCCGGGCTTCCTGCGCGCGTACGTCGAGTCGAGCGACGACGAGAACGCCGAGGCGGAGGACGCCGAGCGCCGGCTGCCCACCCTGGTCAAGGACCAGCCGCTGACCGCCGACGAGCTGGCCGCGCAGGGTCACCACACCCAGCCGCCGTCGCGCTACACCGAAGCATCGCTGGTCAAGGCCCTGGAAGAGCTGGGCATCGGCCGCCCGTCGACCTACGCGTCGATCATGCAGACGATCCAGGACCGGGGGTACGTCACCAAGCGCGGCCAGGCGATGATCCCGACCTTCCTGGCCTTCGCGGTGATCGGGCTGATGGAGCGGCACTACCCCCGCCTCATCGACTACGACTTCACCGCCACCATGGAAAACGAGCTGGACGAGATCGCCGGCGGTGACCACGCCGCTGTCGACTTCCTCACGGCGTTCTACTTCGGCAGCTCCAACGGTGCCGGTGACCAGGACATCGCCCGTTCCGGCGGGCTCAAGAAGCTGGTCACCGAGAACCTCAGCGACATCGACGCCCGCAGCGTCAACTCCATCCCGCTCTTCACCGACGACGACGGCCGTGAGGTCGTGGTGCGGGTCGGCCGGTACGGGCCGTACCTGCAACGGGAGCTGCCCGGCGGCGAGCAGCCGGCCCCGGCTTCGGGCGAGGGCGAGGAGGGCGGCACCCAGGGTGACCGGGCGCCGATCCCCGAGGGCCTGGCCCCGGACGAGCTGACCCCGGAGAAGGTGCACGAGCTGTTCCTCGGCGGCAGTGGCGAGCGCAAGCTCGGCGACGACCCCGCCACCGGCGAGCCGATCGTGCTCAAGTCCGGCCGGTTCGGCCCGTACGTGTCCAGCGGTGAGCGGAAGTCGTCGCTGCTGCGTACGCAGACTCCGGACTCGCTGACCCTGGAGGAGGCGCTCAAGCTGCTCAGCCTTCCCCGGCTGATCGGTGTCGCGCCGGACGGCGTCGAGGTCTTCGCGAACAACGGTCGCTACGGCCCGTACGTCAAGCGGGGCGAGGAGTTCCGTTCGCTCGAGTCCGAGGACCAGATGTTCACTGTCGGCCTGGACGAGGCGCTGGCTCTGCTGGCCGCCCCGAAGGCCCGTGGGCGGCGGGCCGCGGCGCCGCCGCTGCGCGAGATGGGCGTGGACCCGGCGACCGAGAAGCCGTTGGTGATCAAGGACGGTCGGTTCGGTCCGTACGTGACCGACGGGGAGTTCAACGCGTCGCTGCGGCGTGGGCAGACTCCGGAGGAGCTGACCCTCGCGGAAGCGTCCGAGATGCTGGCCGAGAAGCGGGCGAAGGGTCCGGCGCCGCGGAAGAAGGCGGCGGCGAAGAAGGCACCCGCGAAGAAGGCCACGGCCACCAAGAAGACGGCCGCCGCCAGCAAGTCCACCGCCGCGAAGAAGACCACGACGGCCAAGGCGACGGCGGCGAAGAAGGCTCCGGCCAAGAAGGCCGCCCCGCGCAAGGCCGCCACCAGCACGGAGTAACCCTGGATCTGCGAGATCTTGGTGGGCGAGCGCCCCTGGGGCCGTTTCGTACCAAGATCTCGGCCAGGCGGGGCGGTCAGCCGGGCCAGCCCGCGGCTTCGAGCGCGGTGCGGAGTTGACGGACGACTTCGCCGGCTTCGGCGCGGATCGCCCAGGCGGGGAAGCGAAGAACGCGGTCGCCCTCCATCCACAGGTCGTTCTGCCGCCGCATGTCCGCCCAGGCGGTCCGCGGATCGAGGTGCTGCCCGCCGTCGATCTCCACGTGGACTCGCCACTCCTCGAACCAGGCGTCGAGATAGCGGCGGCGCCCGGCAGCATCGCGTCGGGCGGCCTGGCGGGACGGCTCGGGCAGCCCAGCGCGACGGACCAGGTCGAGGAATTCGAGCTCGGCCAGGGAATGCGCGCCTCCGGCGACGTCAGCGGTGGTTCGGTGGATCAACTGCCGACGGTGGGCCCGGGGCAGCCGCCCCAGGACGTGGTGCAGGTCGTCACCGGCGACGAGCCGTTGCTGGAAGCCGGCCGCGATGACAGCCCTCGCCTCGGCGTCGGTGCGCGCCCACTGGGCCGCGTCCACCAGCGACCGGGCAACTCTGGTGCGGGGCGGGCGCGCCGAGGGGTGTACGTCGGCTGCGGGAAGGAGGGTCGTGCGGTGGACGCGTACACCCGGCGGTATCGCACGGGTCTGATGCCTCGCCGGCAGGAGCACGTGGATGACCCGGCTGTCGTAACCGTGCAGCCCGCAGGCGTGGGCAGCCGTCAGGCCACCGAGTAGCGCGGCTGGGCCAGCCGCGAGCACGGCGATCCATCGGCGCTGGTCGACAGTGATCGGGCCGTTGTGCGTGACCAGGACTGACCGGTGTGCCTGTCGCCAGCGGCCGCTGGACACCCGGTGGCGGATCGCCTTTGGTGACAGGTGTCGCCGCGCCTGGTCGAGGCTGATGACTGCATCCTGCTGGAACAGCAGCCAGGTCAGCTCGTCGGCGTCATCGCCGGGTAGCTCCCGCCGCAGCCCCATCCACCCCGAATTCGCCCGCACGGACCTACCCTGCCCCCGCGCCCCCAGAGGTGTCCGCCCCTGTGGATACCGGCCGAGATCTTGGTATGCGCGCGCCCCTGCAGGGGCGCGCGCATACCAAGATCTCGAAGAGTCAGGTCCCGAGGACGTGGTTCAGGTGGGGGTTGGTGAAGACCCGGTCGGGGTCGAGCCGGTCGCGGACCTTTTGGAAGTCCGAAAAGCGGGGGTACGCCGTGGCCAGCGAGGCGGCATCGCGGTAGTGCAGTTTGCCCCAGTGGGGGCGACCGCCCAGCCCGGCGGCCACCTGCTCGAAGGCCCGGAAGTACGGCTCGTACGGCATGCCGACGTACTGGTGCACGGCGATGTAGGCGTTGTCCCGGCCGTAGCCGTGCGACAGCCAGATGTCGTCGGGGGCGGTGAACCGCACCTCCACCGGGAAGAGCACCTTGAACGGCAGGCCGTCCACGATGCGCTGGAGCGCGGCGAGCGCCTCCGGCAACGCCTCGCGGGGCAGGCCGTACTCCATCTCCACGAAGCGGACCCGGCGCGGGGTGCAGAAGACCCGGTCGGAGCGGCCGGTGTACTGGCGTTCGGTGAGGGCGCGGGCGGAGACCGCGCTGATCCGGGGGGCCAGCGCGGGCACGGCCCGGCCGAGTCGGCAGGCCCCGGCGAAGACCCTGTTAGACAGGAAGTCGTCGTCCACCCAGCCGCGCCAGCGCGACAGCGGCCGGTCGTTGGCGGGCACCCGGTCGTTGGCCTTGACCTGCACCCGGGACGTGTACGGGAACCAGTAGAACTCGACGTGGTCGTGCCGGCCGATCAGCGCGGGCAGTTCGC
This sequence comes from Micromonospora sp. DT53, assembly GCF_049841535.1. Taxonomy (NCBI): domain Bacteria; kingdom Bacillati; phylum Actinomycetota; class Actinomycetes; order Micromonosporales; family Micromonosporaceae; genus Micromonospora; species Micromonospora sp. DT53. The sequence continues at coordinate 529,094 of NZ_JBNCKM010000002.1, read as the reverse complement.
CGAGCACGTCGGTCAGCTCGGCCGGGCGTTCGTGGGCGCGCAGGACGAAGGCGTCCACGCAGCGCAGCGTCACCTCGACCAGGACGCCGAGCGCGCCGAGTGACACCCGGGCGGCGGCGAGGACGTCGGCATGCTCGTCGGCGGAGCAGCGCAGCACCTCGCCGGTGCCGGTGACCAGGGTGATCGCCTCGACGAAGGTGGAGAGGCACCCGTAGCCGGCGCCGGTGCCGTGGGTGCCGGTGGAGATCGCGCCGGCGACGGTCTGCTCGTCGATGTCGCCGAGGTTGGGCAGCGCGAGGCCGTGCCGGGCGAGTAGGCCGTTGAGCACGTGCAGGGTCATACCCGCCGGTACGGTGACGAGTCGATGTGCGACGTCCACGCTGACCATGGTGTCCAGGTCGGACAGGTCCATCCGGCGGTCGTCGGCGAGCGCGACGGCGGTGAACGAGTGGCCGCTGCCCGTCACCCGGATCCGACCGCCGTCGGCGGCGACAGATCGGACGGCTTCTGCGACGTCGGTCGGCGAGCCGGGGCGCAAGATCGCGCTGGCGCTGCCACGCTGGTTCCCGGCCCAGTTGGACCATCCAGCCCCGAGCGGTGCGGTGCGGACCATGCGCGCTCCTCATTCATGAATATGAACTGACTTCATATCAGGAACGTTCTAGCTGGTAAATACCGCAATTGCGATCCGCTCGTTGTACCGGTAGTCACGGACTCGTGACGTGGAGATATGTTCATCCGTCGAAGGGGGGTGGCGCAGAGTGTCCACACCAGCCGCCACGACCGGGCCGCTGCGCCGCGTACCGGTGCAAGGTCGAAGTGTCGCGCGGGTACAGCGCATGTTGGATGCCTGCGCCGAACTCGTCGACGAGGTGGGGTACGAGGGACTGACCACCACCCTGCTCGCCGAGCGGGCCGAGGTGGCGATCGGGTCGGTCTACCAGTTCTTTCCGGACAAGCGGGCGATCGTGCAGGCGTTGACCCTGCGGACCATGGAGTCCTACCTCCAGCGCCTCGACGAGCGATTCGCCTCGGACGAGATGACCCACTGGTGGGACGGCGTCGACGCGGGCATCGACGAGTACATCACGATGCACCGTACCGTCCCCGGCTTCCGTACCCTGCACTTCGGCGACGTGGTCGACCTGCACCTGCTCGACGAGCAGCGGGACAACAACGGCGTGATCGCCGACCAGTTGGCCCGGGTGCTCACCGAGCGTTTCGGGCTCACCGACGTACCCAAGCTGCGTTTCGTGCTGGAGATCGCGGTCGAGGCGGCGGACGCGCTGATCAAGCTCGCGTTCCGCCGGAAGTCCGACGGCGACGAGCGGGTGCTGCTGGAGGCGAAGGCGCTGATCCGGGAGTACCTGCACCGCCAGGTCGACGGCCCGGACAGCGACCGGTCCACCGCCGGAAAGCAGGCCGAGGCGGCCCAGCCCGTCTGAGCCGACGCGGGGCGCGGGCCTCGGCCGGCGTCCGGCCTCAGGCCTCGGCCGGCGTCCGGCCTCAGAGGAAGGCCCGCCCCTCACCCCGATAGGTGGGGACGGTTGCCACCACCGCGTCCCCCTCGACCAGGTGCAGCTCGTTGACCCGTTCACACAGCTCACCTGCCTTGGCATGCCGGAACCACACCCGGTCGCCGACGCGCAGCTCGGCCGCCGCCGCCCCGGACAGCGGGGTCTGCACCTCGCCGGCGCCCTCGGTGCCGACCAGCTTCAGCCCCGCCGGTAGCCACGGCCGGGGCAGTCGACTGTCGGCGGCCGGACCGGAGGCGATCCAGCCACCGCCGAGCACCGTCGCCAGTTCCGGCGTCGGTCGGCGGACCACCGCGCAGGCGAAGAACGCCGCCGGGGTGGGCCGCCAGGCGCGGTACGCGTCGAACAGCGTCGGCCCGTACAGACCCGATCCCGCGGTGACCTCGGTGACCGCGGGATCGGCGCTGGTCGCGGCCACGCTGCCGGTGCCGCCGCCGTTGACGAACTCCAGGTCGGCGTGTTCGCGTACCGCGGCGACCGCCGCACCGCGGCGGGCCAGCAACTCGCGGTACGACAGACGCTGGGCCAGCCTGATCGCGCCGGCCAGCAGCGTCCTGCCCGGCGGCGCGTCGCCCAGGCCGGCGATCTGCGCCTCGTACGACATGAGCCCGACCAGCCGGAAGCCGGGCCGGCCGGCGACGGCGGCGGCGAGCGTGCCGGCCGCCCGCGCGCTGTGCACCGGCGAGCGGCGGACGCCGACGTGCACCCCGCGCAGCGGTCGCCAGGAGGCGTCCAGATCGAGGCAGAGCCGTAGCTCGGCGCGCTGCCCCGGGGCCGTGACGGCGTCGATGAGGTCGAGTTGGCCGGTGCTGTCGATCATCAGGGTGATCGCGGCGGCGAGCGTCGGGTCGGCGCCCAGCTCGGCGAGCGCGGCCCGGTCCGCGCTGGGGTACGCGACAAGCACGTCGTCGCTGACGCCGGCGCGGACCAGCCAGATCGCCTCGGGCAGGGTGAACGCCATCACGCCCTGCCAGCCGGGCCGCCCCAGCGCTCGGCTGATCAACTCCCGGCTGCGGACCGACTTGCTGGCGAGGCGGACCGGCTTTCCGGCGGCGCGATCGGCGAGGGCGACCGAATTGGCGTCGAAGGCCGTGAGGTCGACCACCGCGTACGGGGGGTCGAGGTGGGCAGTCGCCCGATCCAGGCGCTCGCGAAGTTTGTCGCTTTCGATGGCCACGTGTGCACGCTAACTGTCTGACGGAAAATGCGAAATACCCTCGCGTACGTCCGGGCTGCGGTCGGTGCCTCAGGCGGCCTAGGCTCAGCGAGCAGGAGAATGTCGCCCGGGGGGTGGCCCCCTACCGGGTCTAGAGTGTTGCACCGGAGGTGCCCAGCGATGGGCCGGCACGTGGAGGTACGGCCATCGAAAGCCAAAACAGCGGCGAGTCGCCCGGCGTGTCGCGCTCGGACGACCAATCGGCCAACGCCGCCAAGCAGCCCAACGGCGGCCAGGTTGATCCGTCGGGTTATGCCGCGATCCGCTCCGTGCTGCGCATCCGGCCGTTCCGCCGGCTCTGGATCGTGCTGGGCGCGGCCTCCTTCGGTGACTGGCTCGGCCTGCTGGCCACCGCCCTCTTCGCCGCCTCGCAGGTGCAGGGCAGCACCGCCCAGGGTGCCGCGTTCGGCGGGGTCACCGCGATCCGGCTGCTGCCCGCACTGGTGCTCGGCCCGATCGCCGGTGTCTTCGCCGACCGGTTCGACAGGCGCTGGACGATGGTCATCTGCGACCTGCTGCGCTTCGTGCTCTTCGCCTCCATCCCGCTCTACGCCCTCAGCGGCGCCGCGGGCGGCCTGGTGGTCGGCTGGGCGCTGATCGCCACCTTCCTGATCGAGTCGCTCACCCTGCTCTGGATCCCGGCCAAGGAGGCCGCGGTCCCCAACCTGATCCCGCGGGCCCGACTGGAAGCGGCCAACCAGCTCACCCTGATCACCACGTACGGCCTCACCCCGGTCGCCGCCGCCGTCGGCCTCGCCGTGCTCGACCGTGGCGTCCGTGGTGCCGTCGGCGGCGACCTGCCCTCCTGGGCCGAGCCGGCCCAGCTCGCGCTCTGGATCAACTCCTTCTCCCGGCTCGCCACCGCACTGGTGGTGGCATTCGGGATCAAGGAGATCAGCGAGGCGCAACGCGGTGAGGCCGAGCGTGCCGAGCAGAGCATGTTCCGGCAGTTCTCCGAGGGCTGGAAGTACATCGGCGCGACCCCGCTCGTCCGTGGCCTGGTGCTGGGCATCTTCGGCGCGTTCGCCGGCGGTGGCATCGTGGTCGGCACGGCCAAGTTCTTCGCCAACTCGCTCGGCGCTGGTGACGCGGCGTTCTCACTGCTCTTCGGCGCCATCTTCGTCGGCCTGGCGCTCGGCATCGGGCTCGGCCCGATGGTCGTCAAGGAGATGTCCCGGCGCCGCTGGTTCGGCATGAGCATCGTGCTGGCCAGCGCCGCGGTGATGACCCTCGCCTTCGCCATCCACCTGTCCATGGCGATCGTCGGCGCGGTGCTGGTCGGCGCGGGCGCCGGGATGGCCTTCCTGGCCGGCACCACGCTGCTGGGCGGCGAGGTGGCCGACGAGGTGCGCGGCCGGGTCTTCGCGGTGGTGCAGATCGGCACCCGGCTGGTGCTGATCCTGGCCATCGGGCTGAGCAGCGTGTTGGTAGGTGTCGGCGGCTCCCGCAAACTGACAATCGCCGACCTCGGCATCTCCGTCTCCTCCACCCGACTGTTGCTGCTCGCCGCCGGTGCCGCCGGCATCTTCGCCGGGATCAGCGCGTTCGGCCAGATGGACGACAAGAAGGGCGTCCCGGTCCTCGCCGACCTGTGGGGCTCCATCCGGGGCCGTCCGCTGATGCCCGCCGAGCCGTTCGTGTCCGCCGGGCTCTTCGTGGTCTTCGAGGGCGGCGAGGGCGCGGGGAAGTCCACCCAGCTCACCGCGCTCTCCGAGCGGCTGCGCGGCCACGGCCGAGAGGTCGTGGTCACCCGCGAGCCGGGGGCCACCGGCGTCGGTCGGCGAATCCGGTCGCTGGTGCTGGACACCTCCGGCGACGACGCGCCCTCCCCCCGGGCCGAGGCGCTGCTCTACGCCGCCGACCGGGCGCACCACGTGGCCACGATCGTCCGGCCCGCGCTGGTCCGGGGTGGCGTGGTGATCAGCGACCGGTACGTCGACTCGTCCCTGGCGTACCAGGGCGCCGGCCGGACACTGCCCGTCGACGAGGTCTCCTGGCTCTCCTCCTGGGCCACCGGTGGGCTCAAGCCCGACCTGGTGGTCCTGCTGGACGTCGAGCCGCGCACCGGCCTGTCCCGGGTGGCCTCGCGCAACACCGGCACCGACCGGCTGGAGGCCGAGTCGATCGCCTTCCACGAGCGCGTCCGGTACGCGTTCCTCGACCTCGCCGCCGCCGACCCGAAGCGCTACCTGGTGCTCGACGCGTCCCAGTCGACCGAGGAGATCACCGCGCGGGTGGTCCGGCGGGTCGAGGAGATGCTCGGCAAGCCCGGCGGCATCGTGCACCCGCGGCCGGCGCAGGGCCCGGACACCTCGGTGCAGCCTGAGTTATCCGACGCGGAGCTGGTGACGATGGAGCACAAGACCTAATGTCGGACGTCTTCGCCGACCTGGTCGGTCAGGACGAGGCGGTGGTCGAGCTGCGTCGCGCCGCCACCGCAGCAGCCGCCGTGCTGCGTGCTGGCGCGTTCGACCGGGCACCCGCGTTGGTCACCGCCAGCGCTGCCGAGCCCGCGAGCGCGCCCGGCGGGGTGGACCCGTCCACCGGGATGACGCACGCGTGGATCTTCACCGGGCCGCCCGGCTCCGGCCGCTCGGTCGCCGCACGGGCGTTCGCCGCCGCACTCCAGTGCGTGCACGGCACCGGCTGCGGTGAGTGCCCCGGCTGCCACACCACGATGGGCGGCACCCACGCCGACGTGCGGATGGTGGTGCCGGAAGGGCTCTCCATCGGCGTCGGCGAGATGCGCGCGCTGGTGCTCCGCGCGGCCAGCACCCCGTCCGGCGGGCGCTGGCAGGTGGTGATCATCGAGGACGCCGACCGGCTCACCGAGGCCGCCGGCAACGCGCTGCTCAAGGCGATCGAGGAGCCCCCGCCGAGGACGGTCTTCCTGCTCTGCGCGCCGTCCACCCACCCGGACGACATCTCGGTGACCATCCGGTCGCGCTGTCGGGTCGTACCCCTGCGGCAGCCGCCGGCCGACGCGGTGGCCGAGGTGCTGGTTCGTCGGGACGGCATCACGCCCGACGTGGCGCAGTGGGCGGCGGCGGCCGCGCAGGGTCACGTGGGTCGGGCCCGCCGGCTGGCCCGCGACCCGGAGGCCCGCAAACGGCGCGAGGCGGTGCTCGCGGTGCCCCGCCGGTTGACAGGTGTCGGCGCGGCGTTCGACGCGGCGTCCGCGCTGATCGAGGCGGCCGAGGCGGAGGCCGAGGCGTCGGTCACCGAGGCCGACACGACCGAGCGGGCGGCACTGGAGACCGCGCTCGGCGCGGGCGGCACCGGCCGGGGCGCGGCCGGCGCCATGCGGGGTGCCGCCGGGCAACTCAAGGAGTTGGAGAAGCGGCAGAAGTCCCGGGCCACCCGGGCCCAGCGGGACGCACTGGACCGGGCGTTGGTCGACCTGGCGGGCTTCTACCGGGACGCGCTCACCATGGCGCTGCGCGCACCCGTCGCCCCGGTGCACACCGACACGGCCGCGCTGGCCGGCGCCGGCGCGCAGAAATGGGACGCCGAGGGGTCGCTGCGCCGGTTGGAGGCCGTGCTCGCCTGCCGCGCGGCGATCGAGGCGAACGTCAAGCCACGGATCGCGGTCGAGGCGATGATGCTCGCCCTCTGGAAGGGCTGACCCCACACTTTCCGGCGTTGTCCACAGGCATCGACAGGCCCGATTGCGGTGCGGTACGGTCCGTGTGCCGTGGTGACGGTGGCAGCACACTGAGTGATGGATCACCCGGGAGGAGTCGGCCGATGCCGCGGGGGGAGATCGACGAAGCCTGGATCGAGGAGGCGGTGCGACGCTACCGCCGGATCGAGTCCCTCCAGGCCGAGTTCGACCAGGCGGTGTCGACCGTCGAGGTGGCCGTCCGCTCGCCGGACGGTCTGGTCGAGGTGGTGGTCACCGCCGGTGGACGGATCACCGACGTGCGGTTCCTCGGGCCGCTGCACACCCGCAGCCCGCGCGACGTGGCCGGTTCCGTGCAGGCCGCGGTCACCGCGGCCGCCGACGCCGCCGAGTGGGCCCGGGAGAAGCTGCACAACGAGACGTTCGCCGCCTACCGACCGCTCGCGGGGGCCTGAAAATGGACACACTGCGCGCGCTCTCCGCCCGACTGGACGAGGCGAGCGCCACGCTCACCCTCATCTCGCACACCGTCACCGCCAGCGATCCGGCCCAGGCCGCGTTCGGCGCCGACGCGCCGGGCCGGCCGGGCGAGATCGGTCGGGCGCTGCACCGGCAGTGGGCCACCGCCACCGACGACCGGGCCCGGGAGGCCCGCGCCGCCGCCGGTCGACTGGCCGCCGCCGCAGCGGCAGTGCGGGAGGCCGCCGACCGCTACGCCGAAGTCGACCGGGCGGCCCGCCGCCGCCTCACCGGAGAACCGTGATGGACGCGCTGGACCGGCTCGCCGAGCCCGGCCTCGACCTGCTCCGCCGGGTGGACACGCTGATCGCCGCCGGCGTCCCGGAGGGGCACCGGGTCTGGCCGCTGCTGCGCCGCATGCAGGTGCTGCCGGGCGACGCGGTCCGTAACTTCCTCGATCTGCACCCGGTGCCGCTCGCCAGCGCCGGCCACGCGGTGCGCCGGCTCGTCCGGGGGTACGACGAGGTCTCCGCCGCGCTCACCGACTCGGTGCTCTGGTCCGGCCCGGCCGCCACGGCGTACGGGCAACAGCGGGCCGCGCTGCTGCGCCATCTCGACGAGGGGCCGGACAGCCTGGTCGGGCGACTCGACTCCACCGCCGGCTACGCCGACGCCCTCGCCGACTGGGTGGAGGGCAGCCGTCTCGCGCTGGCCCGCACGTTGGCCGACGTGCTCCGCTCGGCCGAAGCGGTCGCCGTGGTCGCCGCCACCGCCAGCGGCGGGTCCACGCGCCCCGGACCGGTCGGGCCCGGTGTGACCGACGCGGCCGAGATCGCCGCACGGGTGCTGACGGTGCTCTGCGTCGCGTACGACGGCGCGGAGACGCTGCTGCGACAGTGGGCGCCGAGCCTGGCCGAGACCGCGTGGCGTCCGCCAACGGACGGGCGACCCCGCTACGACCAGCCCACCCGGGTCGGCTGGTAACCGAGCTTCCGGTCTTCCGGCCGCAGGCCTGTTGGCCCGGCCTTTGGTCTTCCGGCCGTGGTCGCGTTGCGCGGACCTTCGCTCTTTCGGCGGCGGCCGGTTGCGCGGACCTTCGCTATTCCGGCGGCGGCCGGTTGCGCGGACCTTCGCTCTTCCGGCGGCGGCCGCGTTGCCCCGGACAGGCCACGGCGTCGCTCGCGGGCGCCGACCTGAGCCGGTGCCCACGGCGACGCCGTGGTCTTCCCCCTGCACCCCCGCAGGTCTGCCTCCACTCAACGCCGCCGAGGCACGTCTTGTCTCCTGCGTGGCCCCGGATTCAACCGTCCGGGCGAGGAGTAACGGCACGACGGGATGCCCGGCAATAGGTCGAGTCGACGGTCATGAATGCAGCGAGGCGTAGCGGGCTGATGCGCCCTGCGCGTCGACCCGTCGTAGGGTGGGGGGATGGGCATGCTCTGCGCGGTCAGCTTCAACCGGTACGGGCGGCTCTACTACCTCGACCCGGGTGAGTTACGTCCGCAGGTGGGCGACCGGGTGCTGGTGCCCACCGATGACGGGCCCGAGGTGGCAGAGTGCGTGTGGGCCGCGCAGTGGGTGACCGAGGACACCGACAGTTTCCCCCGCCTGGTGGGGCTTGCCGGCGACGACGACCTACGCCGGGACGAGGCGTTGCGTCGGCGTAAGGCCGAGGCGAAGGTGGCCGCGAAACGGCTGATCCGCTCGCACGGCCTACCGATGAAGGTGGTGGCGGTCGACCACGTGCTCGGTTCCGCCGAGAGCGGCGGTGAGCGCAGCACCGTGTACTTCACCGCCCCACACCGGGTGGACTTCCGTTCCCTGGTCCGCGACCTGGGCGCGACCCTGCACTGTCGGGTGGAGCTGCGCCAGCTCTCCGCACGCGACTCGGCACGGGTGCAGGGCGGCATCGGCTCCTGCGGTCGCGACCTGTGCTGCGCCACGTTCCTCACCGACTTCGAGCCGGTGACGATCCGGATGGCGAAGGACCAGGATCTGCCGCTCAACCCGCTGCGCATCTCCGGCGCGTGCGGCCGGCTGATGTGCTGCCTCAAGTACGAGCACCCGCTGTACCAGCGCTTCCAGGAGACCGCCCCGGCAGTCGGCAGCCGGGTCTCCACCCCGGAGGGCGACGGCCGGGTCGTCGGCCACAGCGTCCCGAGAGACGCGGTGACGGTACGCCTGGACGCGGACGGCTCCCGCTGCTCCTGCTCCCGAGCCTCCGTCTGCGCCCCCCGCCAAGCCCACGACCAGCACTACACCCCCTAACAGCCCCCCACCCCCACCCCCACCCCCACCCCCACCCCCACCCCCTCTCACCCCGCCCGTTCCCCCGTTGATCATGAAGTTATTGCCACCCCAAGCGGCGTGTCGTGGCAATAACTTCATGATCAACGGAGAGGTGGGAGGGGTGGGGGAGGGCCGAGATGGGTGGGGTGGGTTAGTTGAGGACTGTGGGGGGTTCGGCTAGGTGGGGGGTTAGGGGGGAGTTGGGGATTAGCCAGCTGTCGGTGGAGGACTGGGCGGGGTTTACCTGCCAGTCTCGGGCAACCCGGTCCACCGCTACCGGGTAGATGGTCAACGTGCCGTCGGGGTCGATGCGCAGCCGCAGGAACGACTTGGAGTCCTCGATGCCCTGGCCGGCGAAGAGTTCGTTGACGTTGACCCCGAACGAGCCCGCCACCAGCAGGTACGCCGCCACCAGTTGGCTTGCCACCAGACCGATCACCGGGCCGTAGAGCACCGCCGCGGCGGCTGCCGGCAGCGGCCACGGCCAGTCGTAGAACGGCAGCGCCAACCAGGCCCAGGTGCCGGCCGCACCCAGGGCGACCTGTGCCACGCCATGGCCGACGCCGAGGATCCAGTGCCGCGCGTGGCGTTTGCCGCTCGCGCTCGGCGGCTTGGCGAAGAGGGCGGCCGCCAGCACGGTCACGAGCACCATCACCACCAGCGGGACGCTGAACAGCCGCTGGTCGGTGCTGTCGGCCCAGTTCGCCGTCGCACCCGCCATGGCAAGCATCAGCAGGGTGTGCAGGGTGCCGAGCAACGTGGTGAAGCCGGGATTGCGGAACGGCAACCGGGGGAAGATGCCCCAGCCGTAGCGACGGGACCGCGCCGCGTCCGGGTAACGGGCCACCAGGTCGTACGGCTGGGCGGAGCTGGCCTTGCGGGCCAGCGTGTCCCGCGGTGGCACCTCGATGCGCTCCGGCAGCTTGTGCGTGGGGTAGAGGTACGCGCCGCCCCCACCACACGTGATCAGTTGCCGGTCCGGCCCCGAATAGCGGGCGTAGTGGTGCAGGTCGCCGGAGAGCAGCAGCCGCACCCGTGCCCCGGTCGGGTCGATGATCGTGCGGACGAAGTAGTCGATCGAGTCGTACGCCGTGGGGTTGTCGGCGGCCTTGACCCAGGTCGGAGCCGGCGCGGCGATGATCACCTTGGACTCCGGGCCGAGCCGCCGGGCCACCTCGTCGAAGTAGGCCAGCTGCGGGTCGTCGAGGTACGAGCCGGACTGGTCGTCCACGCCGAGCAACCACCAGCCGGCCGGCAACTCCACAGCGAAGTACGACCGGGACTGCCCGGTGCTCCAGCCTGCGAAGTTCCGGTCCCGGGAGCGGACGAACAACCGCAGGAACGCGGTGAGGCCGTCGTACCAGTCATGGTTGCCCGGCACCGCGAAGAGCGTGGGCTTCACGGTCGGGGCCACCGGCAGGGCGGCCTGGTATGGGCCCTTGCACCGGTCTTCGTAGGCGGCGTAGGCCGCCGACGGGTACACCTGGTCGCCGCCCATCACCAGGGTCTGTGCCCGGGGTAGGTGGTGCCCGTCGACGGTCAGCTCGGGCTGCGCCAGCAGGTACGCCACCGAGTACGTGGCGTTGAAGCCGTCACCCAGGTCGGCCACGTAGTCGAGCCACAGCCCGCCGTCCGGCCCGACCTGGCGGAAAACGTCGTCGCCGAACGCGTTCTGCAACTCGCGCTTGTCGAGGTACGCCCCGAAGAGCACCGCGAGCAGTGTCCGGATGCCGGTGCTGATCAGCAAGAACGGCGCCAGCCACGGCACCGGCTTGCGCGGTGTGAAGCCCAGCTCCAGTGGGTCGGTGCTGCGCGGACGGTGGGCGGCGCGTTCACCGGCCGGCGCACGGTCAGGGCGTTCGCTGGTGTCGTCCTGACGTTCGGGGTGGTCGCGTTCGTCGCTCACCCGCCGCAGCGTAGTCCCGGACCCGATCATCCGCTGTCCGGTAAGCGTCCAGATGGCGGCCGATGTCCGGTTGGTGCTGGCAGCTACGACAGGGGTATCCCGTTCGGGCGGTGCCGCCGGGGTGCCGTACACTTGCTGATCGTTGCCGCCTTAGCTCAGTCGGCTAGAGCGACGCACTCGTAATGCGTAGGTCGACGGTTCGATTCCGTCAGGCGGCTCCATAGAAAGGCCCAGGTCACCGGCTTGATCGCCGATCATGACCTGGGCCTTTTGGTTGCCCTCGCTAGGCCAGGCAGCCAAGCGAGCAGCCAACCAACTCACCGGACCACAGCGCCCCCTCCAGCCATGCCGCACCGCGGGTGGACATTCTTCTACACCGAAGCGGTCAGTTCTGCGTCAAACCGGGCCGGCCCCATTTTGCTGGGACAGCCCACTGAGCGGCGTGCTGCTAGTCTCCGCCGATCAAGACCACCCCTCTGGAGGCATGACATGCAGCGAACTGCTGCGCGCCAATGGTTGGTGGCCACGGGGATCGCCTTCACACTCGTAGGGCCGCTCGCAGCGCCGGCCCTCGCCGAGCCGACCCCGGCCACCAGCGCCTACCTCGGCGACGCCTTGCTGGCTCCCGGCAGCAGCGGCGACTACATTTCGACCAAGTTGTATTCCGCGGAGCGGATGTCCAACGCGACCATCACTGTCCGGTACGACGCCTCGGACGTATCGGGTTTCGCCCAGCTGATCGAGCACGACGAGGACGACTGGGAATGCCACGTCGCGGTCGATGCCGCTACCTGCAGTGCCGACTTCGTGGATCTCGATGAGTCGGGCGTTCCGGTCGGTTTCATCAGGCTCGTCCCCAAGGGCACGGCAGCCCCCGGCAACACCGGCAAGCTCAGGGTCACCGTCTCGGCGCAGGTCTCCGGTCAGAACTCCGAGCAGGCGGTCAAAAGCTCTACCGAGGGCCAGGTGACCGTGGGTGAGGGCGTTGACGTCGTGGCTGAGCCCTTCCCCGACGTGAGCGCACCGACCGGAGCCTCCTTCACCCAGCTGTACGGGGTGCGGAACGTCGGCGATAAGACCGCCCACGGAGTTGTCGCCGAGTTCCGGAGCGGGTTCGGAATTGAGGCGGGTGGCAAATTCGCCAACTGCCGGTACGACGGCGACACGCTCCGGATCTGCACGTTCGACGAGGATCTGCTGCCGAGCAAGGGATACGGCGCGTCCATTCCGCTGAAACTGCGGCCCGACACGATGGCTCCGGGGTTGCAACTCATCGAAGTCACCTGGATGACACCCGCTCAGTGGGACCTGCGAAAGGCCTTCCTTGAGCGAAACGGCCACGAGAACCTGGTAGGCCAACCCGGTAGCGGCTCCGAGGTGGATCTCGTGGAAGGAGCCACCGGCGCCGCCCCGTCTCGAACGCAGCGCGTGCCTCAGGTGGACACAGCTCCGGTGGGCAACTTGGCCTCCAGCTACGTGAAGGTCTCCGGCAACCTCAAGGCCGACGTCGCTGCAGTGGGAGACACGGCTGCGGGCAGCGAAGGGGTCCTCGTCGACGTGACCGTGGGTACGACCAACAGGGGGCCCGCAACGATCAGCGAGTCGTTCGGGCACGTTGATTTCACGGTCCCGCCCGGTGCTTCGGCGACCAAGGCCCCGGCAGACTGTGCGCCGGTCGTCGACGGGGAGTACCTTTTGGAAAAGAAGGGCGAACCCGGCCACGCCCGTTACCTCTGTTTCAACGACTGGTTCCTACCGGTCGGCGGGCAGTCGCTCCATTCGTTCACCCTGCGTATCGACACCGAGGTGTCGGGCTCGAAGGGGAAGGTGGAGCTCCTCCTCGTAGGCACTGGGGCGACGCCGCAGACCGACGGAGACCCCGCCAACAACATCGCCTACGTCGTACTGAACGAGAGCGGGGCCAGCGCACCCACCACCGCGCCGGGCGCCCCGGGACATGGCGGCAGCGGTGACGAACCCGGGCTTCCGATAACCGGTGTCGGCGTGGCCGGCATCGCTGGCGGTGCGATCTTACTGCTGGCCGCCGGCTCCGGGCTGCTTCTGATGGTCCGCCGCCGTAGGTTCAGGTTCACCGTCTGAACGTCAGGGTCCTGAGGCCGGCGGGGACCGTCCCGCCGGCCTCAGTGGTCTCGCCGACTGTGGCGACCGCAGCCAAACCGGCGAGTCCCTGCGAACGACCATGGACCGGGACAGCGTGTTCAACAAGAAGAGCAGGCACGGACCCAGCGCCGCGTGACGGACTCGTAATGCGTAGGTCGACGGTTCGATTCCGTCAGGCGGCTCGGTACAGAAGCCCAGGTCATTGGCCTGGGCTTCGCCGTTTCCCAAGGTCCACGACAGCGCCGCCGGACGTCCCTCAAGCCCATGGCCCCGTTGTCACATCTCACCAGTCCAGACCTGCTTTCAAGCACAGGATCCCAGCCTGGGTGTGCCAGCCGCTTCGGTACAGGTCTACCGGGTAGCCGAACTCTCTGACTTTCCTGTCGGCTGTCTCTACTGAGACGCGCATCGGCAACGGCTCGTCCCGGACTTCGGGCGGGCACTGAAGCCGCAGCTTGACGTCGAGCCAGCGGGTGCTCCCGGGGCGCAGCGACTGGGACTGGCCGGTGTCCTGAATCAGGACGCCAGGTGTCTGCGCTTGCACCGCACGGATCGTGACCGGCAGAGGGCCAAAGTTGGACACTTCCACCGACCCGTCCAATTCGGCGACGCCCTTGGTAACGACGCCGTCGGTACGGGCCGCCCCCGGTATGACGACGAGTGCGACCGAGGCGGCCCGTTCCCGCTGCTCACGACGGTCTCGCAACTCGTTGACACTGATGCCGCCCAGCAGCAAGCCGGCCAGGAAGGCGGCGATGAGGCGCAGTTGGGCCTTCTTGACCGCACGACGGGTCGAGGTGGCACCCGATTCGGCCGGCACATGCTTGTGCTCGTCGAGATCGATCACGTCATGCTCAGGCACCACGACAGATTAGGGCCTCGATCCCCTGACGCGTGGTCCGTGCCATCCACGTGCCAGTAGCCGATGCCCAGGACGGTCATCGCCGGCCCATGGTCGACAACTGGACCGTCTCGGGAGGCCGGCCACCGCCGACGGGGTATCTCTTACCGCAGCATGTCCGCGTCGCCCGTTTCCTGATCGACAGCCACCCGCAGCGGCCATCCGAAATTCACGATGTGACAGGGACTCTCGCCGGTCACGGTCATCACCTGCTCGACGGTCACCCCCTGCACGCTCGGTGGTTCGCGCAGATCCTGACGCTCCGCGAGGCGACAGGCCAGGAATCGCATCGCGATCTGGATCGCCTCATCGGTGTCAACCACGAGACGACAGTACGTAGTGGAGGCCCAGCCCGGCCACCCACCCAGGGGTCGGCGGGCGTCGCGTGTCAGTGCCCGCCGCGCGATGGTCATATGTTCAGCAGGCCGCCGTTGCGCACGGCGGATTTTACTTACGATAAAGGGCGTCAGCCCTGGCCACCGCGTCGCGGGCCCCCATCCGGGTCCTCATGCCAAGGGCTCGTCACCTTCAGGCCGTGGATCGCCGCCACGGCCTGAAGGTTCGGCTGACCCGCCAGGCCAGGAGCGTCGGCCCCGCGGGTCCAGCCCCGGCGATGGCTCCGCGAGTGCGGGTGCCGCTCAGGGTGCCCGTCGTCCGACGACGATGCCGCCGAGCCGGCTCTCCGCCGAGGTGACAGTGGTCTGCGAGTCGACTGTGAACCCGTTCTGGCGCAGCCAGGCCGCCACCTGGGCGGGCTGCCGACGATGGACATGCACGTTCATCGGGTGGCCGCCGTAGCCCTCCGTCTTCAGGGTTGTCTCGTCGCCCACGTGGAAGCCGAGCAGCAGGGGCCCACCGGGGCGCACCACCCGGCGGAAGTGCGCGAACACCGTGCCGATCTGGTCGTCGGGGATGTGGATCAGGGAGTACCAGGCGATCAGGCCGGTGACCGAGTCATCGGCAAGGTCGAGGTCGGTCATCGAGCCGACCTCGAACCTCAGTTCCGGGTGATCACGGCGGGCCACGTCGATCATCCCGGGTGAGAGATCGATCCCGAAGGCGTCGACGCCGAGCGTGTGCAGGTGGGCGGTGATCCGCCCTGGTCCGCAGCCGACATCCGCGACCGGCCCGCCGCCGGCACGGTGCACGAGCTCCGCGAACGTCGCCAGAGCGGCGCGTTCGTGCGGTGCCCCCGCCAGGAGGTCATGTACCAGGCGCGCGTAGCTGACCGCGACCGTGTCGTAGGAGGTGCGGGTTTCTGCCAACCAGTCGTCATCGTCCACGGCGGCAACGCTAGGGCAGCGACACGGCGACCGGTCGATGTGGAGGCACGACGAATTCAGGAAGTGTCGGCGGTGGTCGATATGGTCCGCCGGTGACCGTGACCACCGATGCCCCCGGGACGCTGCCCACCCCCGCCGACGAGGCCCGGCTGTGGGCACTCGTCGAGGCGGCCTGGGCCGAGTTGGGCGCCGAGCCCTTGGCGCTGCGGCAGGCCCTCGTCGAGCGTGACCCCGCCAATGACCACGGCGATGACGATGCTGGCCCGTCGTACGCGATCGACGCCTGGCTTGATGCCTTCCTGGCCCGCCTCGGGCAACTGACCGTCGAGTTCACGGGGCAGGAGTTGACCGATCTCGACCGGGTGGTGGAGCGCAAGCTGCACGACCTCGACCGGGAGGACATCCACGAGGTGACCGACGGGTCGGACGACGGCTTCCTCTACTGCCGAGGTTTCATCGTGGCCCTGGGACGGGCGTACTACGAGGCGGTCCTCGCCGACCCCGCGATGGCTCTGCTGGACGCCGACTGCGAAGGCATGTGTTACTTCTTCGCGCACCTGCACAACGACCGGTTCGGTTCGTGGCCGGAGACCGGCTCCGGGATCTCCCGGGAGTCGTTCGGCAACCCGGCCGGCTGGTCGGCCTGACCGGCATCACGCGGGTCACGCGGCGAGGCCCAGGATCAGACGTAGATCTTCTTGGCGTACTCCGGGCCGTAGTGCCGTTCCAGGTCTTCGAGGCTCTCCGGCGGTGCCTCGACCTCCTTGATCAGGCGTGCCCGGGTCGGCAGCGCCTCGGGCTGCCAGGTTTCTGGCCGCCACAGCGCGGACCGCAGGAACGCCTTCGCGCAGTGGTAGAAGATCTGCTCGATCTCCACCACCACGGCGAGCACCGGCCGGTGCCCCTTGACCACCATGTCGTCGAACCAGGGCGCGTCGCTGACCAGGCGGGCTCGTCCGTTGATCCGTAGCGTGTCGGTCCGCCCGGGGATCAGGAAGAGCATCCCGACGTGCGGGTTGTCGAGGATGTTGCGGTAGCCGTCGGCCCGCTTGTTGCCGGGCCGCTCGGGCAGCGCGATGGTCGTGTCGTCCAGCACCAGGGCGAAGCCGGCCGGGTCGCCCTTGGGTGAGACGTCGCAGCTGCCGTCCGCGCCGGCCGTGGCCAGCAGGCAGAACGGCGAGGCGCCGAGCCACTCCCGGTCCCGCTCGTGCAGGCGGGTGCGGTCCTTGTTGGCGGCCCGCGCGTGCGGCACGCCGAGCAACTCGCGTAACTCCTCGTGCGAGGTGATCTCCACCGTCACGTTGTCCTCCCTCAGCCGTTGACCCGGTGGTGGGCACCACCGTCGTCAGCCTATGCCGCCGTGACCAGCGCGAGGTTTGTGCCTGGTTGCCGGGGGTACGGCCTCACCCGACGCGCTCGCCGCACGAGACCGTTCCGCAGGACGCCGACCAGTGGAGGCCGGGAGATGGAGAGCCGACTCAAGGTGCTGGGTCACCCAGTCCATCCGATGCTGGTCATGTTTCCGGTCGCGCTGCTGGCCACGGCTGTGCTGTTCGACGTGGTGGACACCGTGGGTGGTCCGGACCTGCTCGGCGAGGTCGCGTACTGGAACATCACCGTCGGCCTGATCGGTGGCCTGCTCGCTGCGGCGGCCGGCTCGTTCGACCTGCTGGCGATTCCGACAGGCACCCGCGCCAAGCGGGTGGGTCTGCTGCACGCCGGCGCCAACGTCGCGGTGATCCTGCTCTTCGCCGCCGTGTGGGCCGTCCGGCTCAACGCCGATTCCCGGGCCGCCGGTGGGGCACTTGTCGCCATCGAGGTGGTGGCCGTGGCGATTCTCGGCATCAGCGCCTGGCTCGGCGGTGAGCTGGTCGATCGGCTCGGTGTGGGCGTCGACCGCGACGCCGGCCTGGACGCGCCCAGCTCGCTACGGCCGCCGGCGGCCACCCAGCGGATCGGAGAGGTGTGATGAGCGAACAGCAGTTTGGTGGCTTCGGCCGGGGGTGGCGGGGCGGCCGGCAGCAGGGCTGGGACCCGATGGGGGAGTTGCAGTCGCTGCGCGCCGAGTTGAGCCGCCTGGTCGGCGGTCGGGCCGGGGCGTCCGACGTCGAGCTGACCGAGACCTCGGACGGCTGGGAGGTCGTCGTTCGGCTGCCCGGGGTGGCGCCGGAGGAGGTGGCCGTCGAGTTGGACGACCGCGAGTTGTGCGTGCGGGCCCGCTCGGAGGCGGAGGTCAACGCCGACCAGGGCATCCCCGGCGGTTTCGAGACGCGCGGCTTCGAATACCGGGTCAACCTGCCGTCGCGGGTCGAGCCGGACGCCATCGACGCGGTGATGGACCATGGTCTGCTCCGGGTCCGGCTGCCGCGGGCGACCCGGCCCACGCCGCGCACCATCACCGTGGGCCGCACCGGGCCGCCCTCCGGCGGCCGCTCCACGGGTACGCCGATGCCTGCCGATCCCGCTGCGGACCGGGAGTTGCACCGCCCGGACACCGCCGGCGAGATCGACCGGCCGTAGCGGGCCGCATGGTCAGCCCTTCCGTGCTCGGCCCGACCGCCGAGCGCCTTCCCGACGTGCGGCGGATCGCCGTGCTGCGCGCCAACGCGCTCGGCGATTTCATCTTCGCCCTGCCGGCGCTTGACGCGTTGCGCGGCGCGTACCCCTCGGCGGAGATCGTGTTGCTCGGTGCGCCGTGGCACGCGAAGCTCTGGCGCGACCGGCCCGGCCCGGTGGATCGGGTGCTGGTGGTGCCGGCGACGCCCGGCATCCGTACGCCGGACCCGGGCGAGCCGGAGTCGTCGATGGACGACTTCCTGGCCGCTGCCACCGGTGCGCAATTCGACCTGGCGGTGCAGATCCACGGTGGCGGCGCCAACTCCAACCCGCTGGTGAGTCGTCTCGGCGCCCGGTTGACCGTCGGCCTGCGCGCCGACGACGCGCCGCCGCTGGACCGCTGGCTCCGCTACGTCTACTACCAGCACGAGGTGATCCGCTACCTGGAGGTGGTGGCGTTGGTGGGGGCACCCGCCACCACCATCACGCCGATGCTGGCGGTGACCGACGCCGACCGGGCCGAGGCCGCCCGGGTGCTCGGCCCGGCGGGCCGCCCCCGGGTGGCGTTGCATCCGGGTGCCACCGACACCCGCCGCCGCTGGCCCGCGGAGCGCTTCGCCGAGGTGGCCCGTGCGCTGCACGAGGACGGCTACGAGGTGCTGGTCACCGGCACGCCCTCCGAGCAGGACGTGGTGGACCGGGTCGTCGCGGCGGCCGGGGTGCCGGTGCGACCGCAGGTGGGCACGCTCAGCCTCGGCGGGCTGCTGGGTTGCTATGCCGACTGCGCGTTGGTCGTCTCGAACGACACGGGCCCGCTGCACGTGGCGGCGGCGGTGGGCGCGCCCACGGTGGGCATCTTCTGGGTCGGCAACCTGATCAACGGGGCCAGTCCGCTGCGGGGTCGACATCGGCCGATCAGCTCCTGGACGGTGCACTGCCCGGTCTGCGGGGTCGACTGCACACCTGGCATCTATCCCCACCGGCCGGGCGACGGTGATTGCCCGCACCGGGACTCGTTCGTCACCGACGTTCCGGTGGTCGAGGTGCTGGAAGCCGCCCGGGAGTTGCTCACCCGGTAGTTCAGGCCGGCTGTGGGGTGTCCTCGTCGGCGAGGACGACCTCCCACGCCTCCACGTCCCGGTCGGTGACAGTGGTGGGGGACTCCAGGTGGTACGCGCCGCTGGGCAGGATGCCCGCGCCGCCGTAGCGGGACAACACGGCGAGCTGCGCGGCCACGTCCTCGCCCTGGTGCTTCTCCTGCACCCGACGCCAGAAGTCGAAGCCACCGGCGTCGACGAGTTTGGCCCGGTCGTAGAGCACGCACCCGCCGACCCAGGAGACCTTGTACGCCCGCCACGCGCCCGGCGGCAGCGCCAACTGCTCGGTGATGTGCAGCAGGTTGGCGGCCGAGTGGATCCGGGCCCGGTTCCACTCCGGGGTGCCGGGTCGGATCCGCTCCGGTGTGGGCGGGCCGGTCCACTCCTCGTAGTGGCCGTGCGATTCCGGCCGCACGTCGGCGGTGTACGAGAGCCCGTGCACGCCGTTGCCGACGAACCCGCAGCCCAGTTCACCGATCGCGGTGACCAGTCGGTGCAGCGCACCCGGTTCCAGCCAGATGTCGTCGTCGAGGCTGAGGACGTACCGGGCGGCCGAGGCGGCGAGCAGGTACGCGCGGTGTTCGGCCAACCCTCGCCGGGGCAGCCTGCGGGTCAGCAGCACGGGGTGCCCCCGCTGGCGCAGCGCCCGGACCATTGTGGCCGCGGCGGGGTGCGCGTACGCCGGGTCCCCATCGGACTGGTCGCTGACGACCACGCCGAAGCCGGGTACGCCGTCCTGGGCGGCGAGCCCGCCCAGGGTGACGGCCAGCTCGGCGGGCCGGTTCCGGGTCGGAATCAGCACGTCTACCAGCCGGTCGGCGCGGAACTCCTGCGGGGCGCCGAGGTCGAGGGGCCGGTTCACGACGCCTGGGTGCGGGAGCTGAGCGACGGGTCGGTGAGGTGTGGCGCCGGGTCGTTGAGGTGTGGCGCCGGATCCTGGCTGTGCGACCGGATCCGCTCGATGATCGCGGAGGTGGACCGGTCCGGCACGTACCCCAGGGTGCGCACCTGACCGCCCAGCCGGCGCACCAGCGGCGCCTCCGGCACCAGCTCCGGCGGATAGTCGCCGCCCTTGACGTACACGTCGGGTCGGACCGCCTCGATCAGCGCGGCGGGTGAGTCCTCCTCGAACACCACCACGTGGTCCACGCAGGCGAGCGCGGCGAGCAGGGCGCCCCGGTCCTCGACCGGGTTGACCGGCCGGTCCGGGCCCTTCAGTCGTCGTACGCTGCCGTCCGAGTTGACCGCCACGATGAGCAGGTCGCCCAACGCGCGGGCCTGCTCCAGGTAGCGCACGTGCCCGCGGTGCAGCACGTCGAAGCAGCCGTTGGTGAAGACCACCGACCGTCCCGCCTCGCGGTACTCGGCGACGATCGCGTCCAACTCGTCCCCGCCGACCAGCGCGGGATGGCTCGTGGTGTGGGTCGGCTGGTCGAGCGCGGCGAGCAGGTCGTCCCGTCGGCACACGCAGGTGCCGGTGTCCGAGACGGTGATGGTGGCCGCCAGCTGGGCCAGTTGGGCGGCGGTGGGCAGGGGCGCGTCGGCGGCCAGGGCCAACGTCATCGCCGCCAGGTACGCGTCGCCGGCGCCCACGGCGTGACTCGCCGGCACCGGGGTGCTGTGGCTGCGTCGTGGCTCCCCGTCGGCGCCACCGACCACCGCGCCCTCGGTGTCCAGGGTCACCGCGACCACGTCGGCGCCGGTGTGCGCACGCAGTTCGGCCAGCCGCGACTCGGCCAGGACGGCTCGGTCGACGCCCTCTCCGGCCCGGGTGTTCACGGTGACGCCGGTGCCGGTGACGCTGAGCCCGTCGCCGGTGAGAGCCACCCGTCCCTCGCCCGGGGTGGGCTCGCCGACCGGCCCGGGACGGCGGTCCGGTGCCGGGTCCGAGGCGGTGTCGTCGTCGGCGCGTACCGCGCCCGGTGCCGCGCCCAGTGTCATCTCCGAGGGCCCGTCGGTCGGGTCGCCGTCCGGGTGTTCCAGGTGCAGTTCCGTCCCGCCGGTCGGTCGGGTCGTACCGCCCGCGCGGGCCAACAGTCGGGTCGCCTCGGCGAAGCTGGGAGTGACCACGGTCGGCGCGAGGCCCCGCCAGTCGGCCAGGTCATGGGCGTCCAGCGCGACAGTGGCGTACCGCTGGCGGTTCTCGACCAGCCACGCGCGGACCGGCGCGGGCAGCGCGCCCAGGCCGTAGTCGCAGACCACCAGGGTTGGTGCCTCCCCACCGGCTGCGGCGCGCAACTCCTCGGTGGCGCAGCTCAGGGCGGTGAGCAGTCGGGAGACGCCGTCGTGGCCCAGGGCGTCCTCCGGGTCGCCGGAGTCCTCACGCAGCAGGATCTGGTTGCCGGCCAACATTCGCCGCTTCACCGGGGTTGGCCGTCCGGGCTGGTTGACCGTGCGGTCCCAGACGCCCGCGCGGTCCAGGCAGTCGTGTAGTTCGTCCCCGGCGACGTCGGCGCCGACAGGTGCCACCAGCACCGCCCGGCCGCCGAGGGCGGCGACGTTGACGGCGGTGTTCGCGGCCCCACCGGCGGCGGAGATTCGCCGGCGCAGGGTGAGGACGGGGGCGGGCGCCTCCCGGCAGAGCCGGTCGGAGTCGGCGAACCGCCATTCGTCCAACATGGCGTCACCGACGATCAGGACTGGGCGTCCGAGCCAGCTCTCCACGACGGTGGCGAGCCGGCGCTGTTCCGCTGCTGCTCCTGCCATGCCTCCCCGGGTCCCCAGCGGCCTGGCGGACAAACCTGAGCGGTCCCTGACCTGCGGCTACGTCACCGCTGTGCCCTTCGTGACCCGGCTAGGCGGTTTCGGACGTTCGGCGGCGGGAAGGGGATTGAGGTAACCCCGGAAAGGAGATGTACCGAGATGGCAGCGACATTGCAGGGCAAGCGGATCGCCTTCCTGGCCGCCGACGGTGTCGAGGAGGTCGAGTACGTCCAGCCGCGCGAGGCGGTCGAGAACGCCGGCGCGACGGCCGAGTTGGTCTCGCTGAAGCCCGGTTCGATCCAGTCCTTCAACCACCTGGACCACTCCAAGACCTACGACGTGGACGTGACCGTCGACAGGGCCGACGCCGCCGGATACGACGCGCTGGTGCTGCCCGGAGGGGTGGCGAACCCGGACTTCCTGCGGGGCGACCCGGACGCGGTGCGGTTCGTGAAGGCGTTCTTCGACGCGGGCAAGCCCGTCGGGGTGATCTGTCACGGCCCGTGGACGCTCATCGAGGCGGACGTGGTGCGCGGTCGACGGATCACCTCCTGGCCCACCCTCCGTACCGACCTGACCAACGCCGGCGCCACCTGGGTGGACGAGGAGTGCGTGACGGACGGCAACCTGACCAGCAGCCGCAAGCCCGACGACCTCCCCGCCTTCTGCGCACAAATCACCAAAACCTTCACCACCTCCTGACCCCTAACCCCCACCCGCCCCCGGTTGATCATGAAGTTATTGCCACGACACGCCGCGCACGGTGGCAATAACTTCATGATCAACGCTTTTCAAGGGGGTCCGGTGGGGGTTTCTTTTTGGGGGTTGGCGCATGTTTTGCGGGTGGCGGGATAGAAGGGCACATGACCACCGAAGCCTCCGACGCACCGGTGCTGAACCGTCAGCAGATCCGACTGCTCATGTTCGGCCTGATGACCGGCATGCTGCTGGCCGCACTCGACCAGACCATCGTCGGCACGGCGCTGCCGACAATCGTTGGCGAGCTGGGCGGAATCAACCACTACTCCTGGGTGGTCACCGCGTACCTGCTCGCCTCGACCGCGTCGACGCCGCTCTACGGCAAGATGGCCGACCTGTATGGTCGCCGACCTGTCTTCCTCTTCTCGATCGGCACGTTCCTGGTCGGCTCGTTGCTGGCCGGGCTGTCGCAGAACATGACCCAGCTGATCATCACCCGGGGTATCCAGGGCCTCGGCGCCGGTGGTCTGCTGACGCTCGCGTTCACCATCATCTCGGACGTGGTGTCACCCCGGGAGCGTGGTCGCTACCAGGGCCTGTTCGGCGCGGTCTTCGGGATCTCGTCGGTCGCCGGGCCGCTGGTGGGCGGTTACTTTGCGGAGACCGACTGGCGGTGGATCTTCTACATCAACGTGCCGCTGGCGATCCTGGCCATCGTCGTCTGCTACCACGTGATGCGGCTGATCCCGTTCGAACGTCGGGACCACTCGATCGACTGGCTCGGCGCCGGCCTGCTGGTGGCCGGGGTGAGTTCCCTGCTGCTCGCGTTGAGCTGGGGTGGCAACGAGTACGCCTGGGGCTCCGGCGTGATCATCACGCTCTTCGTGGTCGGCGCGGTGTTGGGGGTGCTCTTCGTCCTTCAGGAGGCCCGGGTGGCCGAGCCGATCCTGCCGCTGCGGCTGTTCCGGAGCGCGACCTTCGCGCTGGCCAACTCGGCCCTGCTCATCATCGGTCTGGTGATGTTCGGTTCGATCATCTTCATTCCGCTGTACCTGCAGATCGTGAAGGGCGCCTCGCCGACCCGCAGTGGTCTGCTGATGCTGCCGATGATGGCCGGCATCATCATCACCTCGATCCTGACCGGCCGTGCGATGACCCGGATCGGCCGCTACAAGTGGTTCCCGGTGGCCGGCTCGGTGACCCTGCTGGTCGGCATGTTCCTCTTCACCCAGCTGGAGGTGGCCACCTCCCTCTGGGTCGCGTTCGGGTTCATGGTGGTGATCGGCGTCGGGCTGGGCCTGTGCATGCAGTCGCTGATCCTGGCGGTGCAGAACGCGGTCTCCGTACGTGACCTGGGGGCTGGCACCTCCTCGGCGACCTTCTTCCGGTCGCTGGGCGGTTCGTTCGGGGTGGCGATCCTCGGCACGGTGCTCTCGTCCCGGCTGACCGGCGGGCTCGCCGACCGGTTGCCCGGCGCGATCGCGCAGCTTCCGCCGCAGGAGCAGGCCGCCGTGGCGGCGAGCGGCGGCACCAACATCTCGATCAACGATCCGGCGACCATCCTGGCCCTGCCGGGGCCGGTGCGCGCGGCCATCCAGGGCGCCTTCGTCGACGCGCTGGACATGGTCTTCCTGACCGCCGGTCTGATCGCGATCGTGGCGGTGGTGGTGACCCTGACGCTGCCCAACACGCAGCTGCGGGGTGCCGGCCCGAAGGGCGCCACCGGTGGCGCCGACCCGCTCGGCGGCGAGGCCCCGGCGCCGGGCGGCAAGCCGTTGACGCGGGAATCCAAGGAGGAGGCCGCCGCCGACATGGAGGCCAAGTCCCAGACGATGATCTGAGCGTCTCGACCCGACCGCCCCGGACCGCTCCGGGGCGGTCGGTGTCGGCCGGGCCCGTCGGCGGTCAGGCGGGACGGCGGTAGGCGCCGTACCACCAGGTCGCGGCCAACTCCCGGGCGGCCGCCGCGTCGGTCTCGGGGTCGGCCGGGGTGGTGCTGACGTGGTCGGCCAGGAAACGGTCGCCGCCGACCACGATCAGCCGGCTGGCCGCCGTCACGTCCAGGTCGGCGGGGGTACGCCCGGCCTGCTGCTCGATCCGGAGCGCGTCCACGGTGCGGGCCACGAACTGCTCCAGCCCGGCCGCCCAGTACTCGCGGACCGCCTCGTCGTACGCGGCGACCTCGCTGACCGCGGCCAGCACCGGGGCGTACGTCCGGTATATCCGGATCACGTCGGCGAAGACCTCGGTCAGCCGTGCGAGCGGATCGCCGGGGCCGCCCGGATCCCAGTCGCCGGTGCGGTCGAACGAGCTCTCCCGCATGGTGCCGGCGAGGCGCATGAGCAGCTCGGTCTTGTCCCGGAAGTGGGTGTAGAAGGTCGACCGCGCCACGCCGGCCTCGGCGGCGATCCGCTGCACGCCGAGGTCGGTGAAGCGGATCCCCTCCTTCAGGAGTCGCTCGGTGGCCGCCAGCACCCGCGCTTCGACTGCCGCACGTCCGTCGGGGTTGCGCGGGCGGCGGCGGGTGATCGAGGGCATAGCCGGAATCCTAGGTGGCCGGGGGCCGGGTGGGCGACGTACGCTCGTTGCCGGACACAGTGTCCGACATAGTGACCACGGAGGGTCCGACCTCGGCCTCCGACCACCACGAGGAGCGACACACGTGAAGTACCGACTGCTGGGCAACACCGGGGTGTACGTCTCGGAGATCTCGCTCGGCGCGATGACCTTCGGTGGCAAGGGGCACCCGCTCTGGGGCACCCTCGGTGGGCTGGCGCTGCCCGAGGTGCAGCGGCTGGTGGACACCGCGCTGGACGCGGGCGTCAACTTCGTCGACACCGCCGACGGCTACGGCGACGGCGAGAGCGAGGAGCTGCTCGGCAAGGCGCTCGGCAAGCGGCGTCGCGACGTCGTACTGGCGACGAAGGTGCACTCCCGGACGGGCCCCGGCCCGAACGACGTCGGCACGTCCCGGCTGCACATCATGCAGAACCTGGAGGACAGCCTGCGCCGGCTGGGCACCGATCACATCGACCTGTACCAGATCCACAACTTCGACCAGATCACCCCGATGGAGGAGATGCTGCGCGCGCTCGACGACGCGGTCCGGCAGGGCAAGGTGCGCTACATCGGCGCCGCCAACTTCGCCGCTTGGCAGATCTCCAAGGCGCTGGGCATCTCCGCCCGGGAAAAGCTGGCCGGGTTCGTCTCGGTGCAGGAGTACTACTCCCTGCTGGGTCGGGACGTGGAACGCGACGTGGTGCCGATGGCGCTCAACGAGGGTGTCGGGCTGACCGTCTGGAGCCCGCTCGCCGGTGGTTTCCTCTCCGGCAAGGTCAGCCGGGACGGCGCCGTCGCCGACAGCGGCGCGCGCAGCGCCCAGCCCGGCTACGCCAGCTTCACGCCGTTCGACCCGGAGCACGCCTTCGGGGTGGTCGACGTGCTCAAGGGCGTCGCCGAGCGGCACGAGGTCAGCCCGGCCCGGGTGGCGGTCGCCTGGCTGCTGTCCCGGCCGGCCGTGACCAGCGTGATCGTCGGTGCCCGCAAGGAGGAGCAGCTGGTCGACAACATCGCCGCCTCGGACCTCACGCTGACCGCGGAGGACCTCACCGAGCTGGACGAGGTCACCAAGCTGCCCGTCGCGTACCCGAACTGGATCCAGGAAGGGTTCTTCGCCGGGCTCCGCCTGCCGCAGTGAGGCACGGCCCCGGGGTCGGTGGCCCCGGGGCCGCCCTACTTGAGGATGAGCCGGTTGGTCTGCTCGAAGACGTCCAGGTCGGCCAGGGTCTCGATGACCGAGGTGGACAGTGGGGTGGGGAACCGGTCGCGGGCGAAGAAGCCGGCGTCGGTGGTCTCGTCGGTGACCCGGGCCAACTGCCCGTCCCACTCCTCCACCTTGAACGCGGTCGTGAACACCTGGTACGTGTGGCCGTACATGTTGGTGCTCGTCCGGTCCGGGCCGGTGTAGAGGGCGAACGCGCAGACCCGCAACGCGCGCAGCCCGGTCTCCTCACGGACCTCGCGCACCGCGCAGTCGGCGATCGACTCGCCCAGCTCCATCGCGCCGGCCGGCATGGCCCACTGGCCGTTGTCCGAGCGTTTGATCAGCAGAACGCGTCCGGCGTCGTCGTTGACCACGGCACGGGCGCCGACGAACATCAGCGTCCGGTCCCCGGCGAGCGCGCGCAACTGCCCCACGTACGAGTCGGCCCAGGAGATGCTCACCTGCGACAACTTACGGGGGTTCCCAACGTGTGACCGGCGACACTAGCTTGTTACCCATGCGTAGCACGATGATGGACGCCCCCCTGCAGATCTCCCGGATCCTCGACCACGGCGCAGGGGTGCACGGCACGGCCGAGGTGGTCACCTGGACGGGCGCCGAGCCCCGCCGGATGACGTACGCCGAGGTGGGCCGTGCCGCCGCCCGGCTGGCACACGCGCTGCGCGACGAGTGTGGGGTGACCGGCGACGAGCGGGTCGCCACCTTCATGTGGAACAACAACGAGCACCTGGTCGCCTACTTCGCGGTGCCGAGCATGGGCGCGGTGCTGCACACGCTCAACATCCGGCTCTTCCCCGACCAGGTCGTCTACATCGCCAACCACGCCGAGGACCGGGTGGTCCTCGTCGACAGCACGCTCATCCCGCTGCTGGCCCGGGTGATCGGTGAGCTGACCACGGTGCGGCACGTCGTGGTGGTCGGCGGTGGCGACCCGGCGCCGCTGGTGGCGGCCGTCGGCGACCGGATCACGGTGCACCACTGGGACGCGTTGCTCGCCGACCGGCCCGACACGTACGACTGGCCCGAGGTCGACGAGCGTGACGCCGCGGCGCTCTGCTACACCTCGGGCACCACCGGCAACCCGAAGGGCGTGGCCTACTCGCACCGGTCGATCTATCTGCACTCGTTGCAGGTCTGCATGCCTGAGGGTTTCGGTCTCGGGCCGACCGACCGCGAGTTGGCCATCGTGCCGATGTTCCACGCCATGTCGTGGGGTCTGCCGTACGCGGCCTTCCTCTCCGGCGCGTCGCTGATCATGCCGGACCGGTTCCTCCAGGCCGCGCCGATCGCCGAGATGATCGCCGCCGAGCGGCCCACCCTGGCCGGCGCGGTGCCGACCATCTGGACCGATCTGTTGGCCTACCTGGACACCCACGACGTGGACACCTCCTCGCTCGGTGAGGTGATCGTCGGCGGCTCGGCGTGCCCACCGGCGCTGATGCACGCGTTCGACGAGCGGCACGGAATCGACGTCATCCATGCCTGGGGCATGACCGAGATGTCCCCGCTGGGGTCGGTCTCGCGTCCGCCCGCCGGCGTGACAGGTGAGCAGGCGTGGCGCTACCGCTACACCCAGGGGCGGGTGCCGGCGGGCGTGCAGGCGCGGATCGTCGGCCCGTCGGGCGACCCGATGCCCGCCGATGGCAAGGCCGTGGGCGAGTTGGAGGTCCGTGGGCCGTGGGTGACCGCCCGGTACGTCGGTGACGACGCTCCGGACGAGGAGAAGTTCCGCGACGGCTGGCTGCGTACCGGCGACGTGGGCACCCTCTCGCCGGACGGGTACATCACGCTGACCGACCGCGCCAAGGACGTGATCAAGTCCGGCGGTGAGTGGATTTCGTCGGTGGAGCTGGAGAACGGGCTGATGGCCCACCCGGCGGTGCTGGAGGCGTGTGTGGTGGGTGTCCCGGACGAGCGGTGGGACGAACGTCCGCTGGCCACCGTGGTG
The DNA here is from genome assembly GCF_049841535.1 of Micromonospora sp. DT53. Lineage (NCBI taxonomy): Bacteria > Bacillati > Actinomycetota > Actinomycetes > Micromonosporales > Micromonosporaceae > Micromonospora > Micromonospora sp. DT53. Next base: position 500,975 of record NZ_JBNCKM010000002.1, on the reverse strand, counting down.
CTCCGGGAGGGCGCTGCGGTGACCGCCGAGGAGTTGCGGGACTTCCTGGCCGGGTCGGTGGCGCGCTGGCAGCTGCCCGAGCGCTGGGCGTTCATCGACACGGTGCCGAAGACGAGCGTGGGCAAGTTCGACAAGAAGGTCGTCCGTTCGCGGTACGCCGGGGGCGAGCTGACCGTCCGGGAGCTGACCGCCCCGTAACGTTTTCCTGAGCCCCGTCGCCTATTGGGCGGAACAACAACCCTCCCCAGGGGCGGCCCCGGCGTTCGCACCGCGCCGGGGCCGCCCGCTCCACGCGGGGTGACCCGCACATCGTCATTGTTGCGAAAGTTATTCGCTTCTGTCCTGCTGATGGGGAAATCAGGCGGTCAGCGACCCGATCAGGCGTCGCTGGTGGTGATGAGCACCTTGCCCACTGCCGAGTCCTCCACCGCCTGGTGCGCCGCGGCCGCCTCGGCCAAGGGGTAGTAGTGCAGCGGCAGGCCGGCGTCCGCACCGACCCGGATGCCACCCTGGCTGGCCGCCGCCGCCACGTCCTTCACGCCCTGCGCCTTGGCCGCCTTCGGCTCCGTGTAGACAAGCACGAACTGCCAACGGGCGTTCGGCGCCATCATCGCCCGGATCGGGATGCTCACCTCGTCGCCGCCGTTGTCGGCGTACATGCAGACCGCGCCGCCGTGCCGCAGCACCTGCACATCGATCGAGGCGTTGCGGGCGGGGGAGACCTCAACGACCGTATGAACCCCGTCGGGGACGATCTTGTGGACCTCCTCGACCACGTCCTGCTCCCGATAGTTGATCACAAAGGAGGCGCCGGCCGACGCCGCGAGCTGCGCCTTCTCCGCGCTGCTCACCGTCGCGATCACCGTGGCGTCGGCCCAACGGGCGAGCTGGATCGCGGCGTTGCCGACCGCGCCCGCGCCGCCCTGCACCAGCACTGTGTGATCCGCGAGCGCGCCGGCCCGCAGCGTGTCCGGCATGAACTCGCCAGCGGTCAGACAGCGGTGCGCGGTGAGGAACGGGATGCCCAGGGCCGCGCCCAGCTCGAACGGAGCGGGGCCGAGGCGTACCGCCTGCCGGACCGGCACCAGCGTGTATTCCGCAGTCGTGCCCCACTGTCGCTGCCAGGCGGACTCCCAGACCCACACCCGCTCACCGATCAGGTCGGGGTCGACACCCTCGCCGACCGCCTCGACCACCCCCGCGCCGTCCTGCCCGGGAATCTGCCACCCGTTCGGGGCGGAGTTGCGGCGGGACTTCCAGTCGGTCGGGTTCACCCCCGCGACCGCCATCCGCACCAGGACCTCGCCCGCACCCGGCTCCGGCACCGGCCGGTCGACCAGATCAAGCACCGAAGGGTCGCCGTTGCGCTCGTACACGATGGCCTTCATTCGTGGTCTCTACCCCGCTCGGCACGGGTCAACCCAGCTCGTCCACCAGCTCGGGGGTCAGCTCACCGATCGCCTTCAGCGTCACCACGGCCAGCCCGGCGGCATCCGGATCGAGCGGGTACGAGCCGTGCGGAACCGCCACCACCCGCATCCCCGCCGCCGCCGCGGAGCGCACCCCGTTGGACGAGTCCTCCACGGCCACACAGCGGGTCGGGTCGACGCCGAGGCGCTGCGCCACGCTCAGGTACACGTCCGGCGCGGGCTTGCCCCGCTCGGTCTGCTCGGTGGAGAGAGTCGCGCCGAACGCGTCGGTCAGGCCGGTCGCCGCCAACGCCGCCTCGATCAGCCGGGTCGGCGACGAACTGGCCAACCCGAGTGGCCACCGCGCGGCCAGCCGGCGTACGACCTGGTCGGCGCCGTCGATGAGGGGTACGTGGTCCCGGTAGCGTCGGGTCATCTCCTCGACCACCTCGACGGCGACCTGCTCGGCGGTGCGGCCGACGCCCAGCTCTCCGCTGAGGTAGTGGGCCCACTCGCCGGTGCTCATCCCCATCAGTCGGCGTTGCGTGTCCGGCTGCCACGTCCCGCCGTGCGCCGCCACGTACGCCCGGCGGACCTCCTCCCACACCGGCTCGGAATCCACGATCACGCCGTCCAGGTCGAACACCACAGCATCCGTCACGGGCCCATCCTGCCCGACGGGTGGGCGCCCGGTCAGCCGGGCAGCGCGGGCAGGCCGAGCGGGCTGTCCTCGGGGAGCAGGGTGTGGCCGGACCGGGCGATCGGTTCCAGCAGCTCTCGCAGCCGGTCCGTGTCCTGCGAGCCGAGCGCCCGCCACGGGTGCGCGGCGGCCCGGTCGGTGGCGTCCTCGATGGCCTGGAACTCGGCCCGGGCATGTTCGGTGGCCCCGCCGTCCTCGGTCAACCAGCCCCGCTGGGTGAGCCGTTGGCGGGCGGCGTGCCACTGCTCCTCGGACCAGCCCCGGCCGAGCAGGTACTGCGGCGACGAACCGTCGAGCGCGACCCGCCCGGCCAGCGTCTCCACCGGGTCCAGCCCGGCAGCCACCAGCGCCGCCACGTGCCCGTCCCCCCGGTGTTCGCGCAGCGTGGTGGCGGCCTGCCAGAGCCGTGCCAGCGGGTACTCCCCGACCGGGAGCGCCGCGTTGACCGCGCCGAGCACCCGGCCGGCGAACTGCGCGGCCGAGGCGGCCCGCTCCAGCAGGTCGGCGGCCTCCGCCAGGTGCGACTCGGGCAGCTCGTAGGTCAGCTCGGCGAGCGCCTGCACGGCTCCGGTCAGGCGGGCGCGCAACGCCTCCTGCGGGGTGGCCAACCGCCACACCGCCGGCAGCGCGCGGGCCACCATCGGCGGCGCGAAGGTGAAGAAGGCGGCGATCACCGGGGCCGCCTCGGTGGCTCCCAGCGGCGCGGCCCGGCCGGCGAAGTAACCACGCCAGTAGCCGCGCAGCCCGACCGCCTCGTACGCGGCGCGGGCCCGGGGGTGGAGGTAGGTGACCGCGTGCACCGGCTCGAAGTACGCCCACATCGACCGGGCGGTCCGCCCAGGCTCGTCCAGCGCCGTCACATGCACCTCCGCGTCCCGGTTCCGATGCTCACCCCGGGCGGCGAACCGCCCGGGGTGACGCCGAACCTACTGCCGCTGGGTGACGGGCCGGAAGCCCCATGTGAACAACTCCATCGCGACCCGGCGGCAACCGGGACGACCCGGACAGGTCACTGGGCGGCGAGCACGTCCACCACGAAGCGCAGCGGGCCGGTCGGACGCCCACCGGCGGCGGCCTCGTCGTTGCCATACCCCAGCTCGCCCGGGATGTCGAGCTGCACCCGGCTGCCCACTGTCACACCGACCAGGCCCTGATCCCAGCCCGGGATGACCTGGCCGACGCCGATCGGGAAGGTCGCCGGCTGCCCGGCCTTCCAGGAGGAGTCGAACTCCTTGCCGTCCTTGTAGAACACCCCCACGTAGTTGGTGGTGATGTTCTGGCCCTTCTGCACGGCCGGGCCCTTGCCCTTGATCAGCGGGGTGACCGTGAGCTTCTTGAGCTCGCCCGTGCCCGGCGCCACAGTCGGCTTGCTGCCCAGCGCCGGGTCGGCGCCCTCGGGCAGCTGCGGAGCGGGCGGCGCGCCGGCCTCGTCAGGGGCCGGGGCGGAGGCGGACGGGGTCGCGTCGGCCTGCGTCTTGGGCTTGTCGTCGCCCCCGCCGATCGTCACGAAAACGCCGATCAACACCCCGACCACGGCGACGGCGGCGAGGCCACTGGCCCACGCGTTGCGCTTGCGCCTCGCGTCGGCGGCCTTCTTCTCTGCCAACTGGGCGGCCAGGCGGCGCCCCGACTTGGTTGCCGGGCTCTGGTCCGGGCCCGTCTGCTGCGTCCGCTCGCTCACGTCGTCGACTCCCTGCTGCGAAGTGTGGCCGGCACCCGGTGCCGGGGGGAAAGCCGACGCACACGGTACCCGCACCGCGGCCTGCCGTGCCGGCCGCGGACGTCTCGGATCGCCCAGCGCGACAGTTCCGGGGCTTTCCCGGGCGGTTATTCCGGGACGACCATGAAGTCGGTCACGAACGAGGTGACCCGCCCGTCGACGGCACGGCCGATCCAGGTGCCGTAGCAGCCGTCGCCCCAACCGGTGGTCACGGTGACGACGTTGGCACCGCTCGCCTCGTCCAGGACAGCGTTGATCAGCCCCGGGACCGGGGACGAGGGCAGCTGGTCGGGGATGAAGACCTGCTCGACCCGGTCGTAGTCCCAGCCCTCCAGGACACTGAGCGCTGTCGGGTCGGCGAGGGTGCCGGCGCCGGCGTCCACCCCGTACCCGAAGTAGTCGTCCGCGCCGAGCGTGGCGACGTCCTGATCGCCCGCGACCGCCGGTTCCCAGCGGATCGTCGGCTCGGTGGAGACGACCAGCTCCAGCGCGGCGACCCGGCGGTCCACCTCGGAGTCCTCCCGGAGCACCACCGCGACCCAGGCGCGGGCGGGATGCCGCCCCGGCGGCACGGTCACCGTGAACGGCTCCGCCTCCGGGCACACCAGCGGGTCACACCCGACCACGCGGCCGGTCGGCAACACGATGTCGCCCACCGGGTGAACCTCGATCAGGTAGCCGCCGTGCTCGTCGGTGAAGCGGGCGCCGGGCGTCAACAACCGGTCCAGGTCAGGGGTGTACGGCATGGGGGCTCCTCCGGTCGCCAGCGGCCGGCGGAGCCTACCCGGCCCGGCGGACACCGCCGCCGCTGCCGTACGGTCAGGCGCTCTTGCGCGGTGCGGTCTTGCGCGCGGCTGCCTTCTTCGCCGGCTCCGCCTTCTTCGCCGGGGTCTTCTTGGCGGCTGTCTTCTTCGCCGGCTCGGCCGTCTTCTTCTCGGCGGTCTTCTTCGCCGCTGTCTTCTTCGCCGGTGCCTTGGCAGCCTTCTTCTCGGCCGCCTTCTGCGCCGACCGCGCCGACGAGATGGGCGTCGGCTCGCCGCCACCACCGCCACCACTGCGGGCCGGCTGCTCGCCGCGAGCCGCCTTGGCGCGCTCCACCGAGGCCTTCAACGCCGCCATCAGGTCCACCGCCGCGGCCGGGGCCTCCTCGACCTCCTCCGGCTGGACGACCTCCCGACCCTCCACCTTGGCGTCGATGACCTCCTGCAACGCGGCCCGGTAGTCGTCGGTGAAGACGTCCGGCTCGAACTCGCCGGTCATCGAATCGATAAGTGAGCTGGCCATGGCCAGCTCCGGCGGGCGCACCTTGAGGTCCTCGTCGAGGAAGCCGAAGTCCGGGGTACGGATCTCGTCCGGCCAGAGCATGGTGTTGAGCAGCAGCACACCCTCGCGGACCCGCAACGTGGCGAGCTGTTCGCGCTGGCGCAGCGCCACCTTGACGATGGCCACCCGCTCCGAGTCGATCAGCGCGTCGCGCAGCAGCACGTACGGCTTGGTTGCCGCGCCCTCCGGCTCGAGGAAGTACGCCTTGTTGTAGAGGATCGGGTCGACCTGCTCGGCCGGCACGAACTCCAGCACGTCGATGGCACGGGAGCTGGTCAGCGGCAGGTCGGCGAAGTCTTCGTCGGTGAGGATCACCATCTCGCCGCCGCCGATGTCGTAGCCCTTGGCGATGTCGTCGTAGGTGACCTCCTCGCCGCAGATCGAGCAGGTGCGCTTGTAGCGGATCCGACCGCCGTCCTCGCGGTGCACCTGGTGGAACCGAATGTCCTTCTCCTCGGTGGCGGAGTAGAGCTTCACCCCGATCGAGACGAGCCCGAACGACACGGCTCCCTTCCAGATGGCACGCATCCTGCGCTCCCTTCCCCGGTATCGACCATGCTCGCATCCGAAAGAACCTGACGCGAGGTGTTCGGGCTGCTACTACAGTCGGGTCGTGCCCGGAGCGCCGCTCAAGCCGATGCTCGCGATGACCGGGCCACTCCCGGCGGGTGACGGCTGGGCCTACGAGTTCAAGTGGGACGGGGTCCGCGCGCTCGCCGACATCTCCGGCGGTGGTCAGCACCTGTATGCCCGCTCCGGCGTGGAGATCACCGCCGCGTACCCGGAACTGGCCACCCTGCCCGAGCAGGTCGACGACGCGCTGCTCGACGGCGAGGTGGTGCTGCTCGGCCAGGGCGGGCAGCCGTCGTTCACCGCGCTGGCCGAGCGGATGCACGTCCGGGACCGGAACAAGGCGGCCCGGTTGGCGGCGGTCATGCCGGTGACGTACATGATCTTCGACCTGCTCCGGTTGAACGGCGACGACCTGACCGGCTGGCCGTTCGAGCGCCGGCGGGAGGCGCTGGACGCGCTCGCGCTCGGTGGCCTCCGGTGGGCGGTGCCGCCGATGTTCACCGACGGGCCGGCGACCTACGAGGCGGCGGGGGAGCACGGCCTGGAGGGTGTGATGGCCAAGCGGGTCGGGGCCGTCTACCGCCCGGGGGTGCGCTCGCCGGACTGGGTGAAGGTCAAGCTGGAGGTGACCGGCGACTTCGTCATCGGCGGTTGGCGACCGGGCGCGCGCCGGATCGGCGGGCTGCTGGTCGGGGTGCCCGGCCCGGACGGTCGGCTGATCTACCGGGGTCGGGTCGGCGGCGGGATCGGCGCGGCCATCGAGCGGCAACTCCTCGCCGAGCTGGAGCCGCTGCGCTCCGGCGTGTCGCCGTTCGCACCGAGTGTGCCGCGCGAGGATGCGCGGGGTGCCATCTGGGTAGAACCCCTGGTGGTGGTGGAGGTGAAGTACGGTCAGCGCACCCCCGACGGTCGGCTGCGCTTCCCCCGGGTGCTGCGGTTGCGCCCGGACAAGCCTCCGGAGGAGGTCGACGATGCCGACTGAGCGGCTACGGGTGGACGTCGAGGGCCGTGCGCTGGAGCTGTCCAACCTGGACAAAGTGCTCTACCCGGCGGCCGGGTTCACAAAGGGTGAGGTGATCGACTACTACACCCGGATCTCCCCGGTGCTGCTGCCGCACCTGCGGGACCGACCGGTCACCCGGATCCGCTTTCCCAACGGGGTGGACGACAAGTCGTTCTTCGAGAAGAACAAGCCGGCCGCGACCCCGGACTGGGTGCGGGTGGAGAATCTGCCCGCTCCCGGGTCGACGAAGGGCCGGGAGACCATCGACTACGTGGTCGCCGACGACCTGCCCACCCTGGTCTGGCTGGCCAACCTGGCCGCGTTGGAACTGCACACGCCGCAGTGGAAGGTCGGCGAGGACCCGGACATGATGGTCGTCGACCTGGACCCGGGGCCGCCGGCCGGGCTCGCCGAGTGTTGCCCGGTGGCGGTCCTGATGCGCGACCGGCTCGCCGACGACGGCATCGAGTCGTACCCGAAGACCTCCGGCAAGAAGGGCATGCAGCTCTGCTGCCCGATCGCCGGCACCCAGTCGTCCGATCTCGTCTCCGACTACGCCCGGCGGATCGCGCAGGAGTTGGAGAAGGCGCACCCGAAGCTGATCGTGTCGAAGATGGCGAAGAACCTCCGGCCGGGCAAGGTCTTCATCGACTGGAGTCAGAACAACGCGGCGAAGACCACAGTGGCGCCGTACTCGCTGCGGGCCCAGTCGGTGCCGTCGGTGTCGACGCCGCTGACCTGGGCCGAGGTCGAGGCCGGCGCGCGCGGCCGGAGACCTGCCGTCCGCCAGTTCAGCGCCGCCGAGGTGCTGGTCCGGGTCGAGGAGTACGACGACCTGCTCGCCCCGCTGCTCGACGGTGGCCCGGAACTGCCGACACGCTGACGACAGAAATCAGCGTGCTCGTGGTGACGGTCAGTGCCCGGAGGGTTCGGCGCCGTTGAAGCAGAGCAAAGGGTGTGTTACGGGGGTGGCATCCTGGCACCTGCTCGCGATGCGTGACCGGCCCGACGCCCGCCTCGGATGGCGAGCGCCGGGCACGGGGCGGCGGTCGGGTCAGTTGCGGCCGAAGACCTTGCGGCTGGAACCGAGGCGCAGCAGCACCGTCTCGCCGGTGGCGTCCTTGACCCCGTCGTTGTCGGTGATCGCGTACACCTCGCCGTTGCCGGCGACGGTCAGGCCCTCCAGCTTCTCCTGCGTCCATCCGTTGGTGGCGCGCAACGCGGGCAGCACGTCGACGGCGAGCGTCTTCGGCAGCACGGTCAGCGGACCGGTCGCCGCCGCACCGGGCAGTGGCACCGTGTAGATCCGCTTGACCGTGGCGGCCGGGCCGTTCAGCTTGTCCCGCTCGATGACCGCGAGCCGGTCACCGACCACGGTGATCTCGGAGAGGCCCATCCAGTCGCCGGGCACTGTGGTGGCCCCCAACTGGTATCCGAACCAACTCCAGGTGCCCGCCGCGACGTCGTACCGGCCGAGCCGGACGATGCCGGCCGGGTCGGTGCTCAACTCCCGTTGTACGGCCACCCAGACGATCTCCCGTCCCTGCCGGTCGGTGGTCGCGGTGACCCCCTCCAGGCCCTGCTTGGCGAGGCCGGCGGCGACCTCGGCGGGCAGCGCGACGGTCTGCCGGGTCACCCCGGCGGCATCGAGCCGGACCAGCTTGTTCTCCGCGCCCTTGGCGCCCTCCACAGCGAGCCAGAAGCCGCCCTGCGGACGGGCGAAGATGCCCTCCGCGTCGTACCCGACCGGAGCGCCTGTCGCGTCCCGCACCGGCAGCGCACCGGTGATCACGGCCGGCATCCGCTTCGCGTCGATGGTGAGGATGCGGGTCTGGCCGTACGCCGCGTCGGTGACGCTGTAGAGCTGGTCCCGCTTGCCCGGGACGGCGCTCAGCGCGCCGAGTGCGCCCCAACCGGTCGGGGTGCCGGCCCGGTCGGTGCCGGAGACGATGCTCGGGAACGCAGGGGTGCCCTTGCCGAGCTGGAAGAGCGACACCGAGGCCCGAACGTTCACCGAAGCGTCGTCCTCCTCACTGGAGACCGCGAGCAGCCCGCGCGACGGGATGGGAAGCAGCCCCTCCGGCCCGTTGGTGGTCGGCAGGACCTGCCGAAAGACCGGACGGGCGGGGTCGCCCAGGTCGTAGACGGCGACGAAGTTGCTCCGCTCCGAACCGACGAAGGCATACCGGACGCCGTCGTACTCGGCGACGGCCACGCCCTCCGGCTCGGTGCCCTTCTTGGCGGCCCGGTCCTCGTTGTGCAGCCCGTACGTGACGGCGAGCCGCTCGAAGGTGTTGCCGGCGTCCCAGGCCACGCGTCCGCTGCGGCTGTCGAAGACCGACCAGCCACGGGTGCCGCCGTGCCAGTCGCCCTCGTTGGCCGTGGCGAGATAGCGGTCGTCGACCCAGGCCACCGCGTCCGGCTCGCGCGGCACGTCGGTGATGCTGCCGGTCAGGTCGATGACACCGTCCTTCTTGGTGTCGATGCCGCTGACCGTGGCGGTGCCGGCGCTGAACACCTTGGTGATCCGGCCGGTGGGCAGGTCGATCAGGGCGACGCCGTTGTTCTCCTGAAGCGTCACGGCCAACTGGTTGCGGCTGTTGATCGAGACGTACTCCGGCTCGGGGTCGGTCGGCGCGGCGAGGCCGGCCTGCGCCAGCGCGGGCAGCGCGCTGCCGTCGGCCCCGGTCAGCGCGACCGGCCGCAGCCGCCAACCGGCCGGTGCCTTCCCGGCCAGGTCGACGATCTGCACGAAACCGGCGGGCGCCTGGGGCAGGTCGCCCTCCTCGCCGCCGGGTGGGGTGGCCTCCTCGTCGCGCTCGTTCTCGATGGCGATCGCGGCGTACCGCTTGTCCTTGCTGATCGCGATGGAGTCGGGCTGACCGGCGAGATCGAAGCTGGCCACCCGCTCGCGACTGGCCAGCTCGATCACGTCGAGTCGGCCCGACGGCTCGGTGTAGCTGGCGCTGGTGTTCACCACCACCAGCACGTACCTGCCGACCACGGCGACCGAGGTCGGCTCGTCCTCGGCGTTGCCGAGCTGGGCCAGGGAGAGCGTGCCGAGGCCGCGCGGCCGGTCGGCACGGGAGATGTCCAGGAAGCCGATGCGCCGGGCCAACGCGTCGGTGTGGATCAGGGTGCGACCGTCCTCGCTGACCGCGGAGATCTCGGCGACCGTCGCGGTCGTCGGATCCTCGCCGGCCGGACGGTTCTGGAACACCGGGTACGTGGCGACCCGGTCGAAGGCGAGCGACAGGCCTGGGTGGTGGTGCGCGCCGGCCGACGCGGGGGTGGCCCCGGTCAGGCTGGCGGCGGCGACACCGGCTGCGGTGAGCGCGGTGAATGCTCTTCTGAGTGTCAAGGACTTCCTCCGTTAGGTCGTACCCGCACGGAGGCTGACAGCCGCTGGGGAGCGTCAGCTTGCGCCGACATGAACAGTCGGCGAAGCTCGCAGCCGCCACCAGGCAGCCACGACCAGGGTGACCGTGATGACGGTGACCGCGATGTCGCCGGCCAGGGCCGCCGCCGGGCTCGCCGGGGAGTACGGCGGCACCAGGTACGCGAACGCGGCGGCCATGGCCAGGCTCGTAGTGCCGGCAACAAGCGTGTGCCGCTGCCCCCAGCCATTGCAGGACGACCAGTACGCGATAAGCCCGCCGGCGACGGCCGCGAGCGCCAGCGCGATCGCCACCCCCGCCCAGCCCGGTGCCAGGTCGGAGCCGAGGCGGACGAGGACGACCGGCAGACCCACCCAGAGCGGATGCGGCGCCCGACGGGCCCGGCGCGGGCGGGGGTGACGCCAGCGGGGCAGCAGAGCCGTTCCGACGAGTACGAGGACCAGCGCCGTGGCGAAGGACAGTTGGAGCGGGCTGGCCAGGAAGCCCTTGTCATTGTTGATGTTGAAGAAGATGAACAGGCTGCCGAGCAGATAGATCACGCCGACCACGGCAAGGCCGGGCCGGCCCAGCCAGGGCCGGAGCCGACGGTTCGCCCCGAGGAGCGACTCGATGAGCAGGATCGGCGCGCAGATGGTCAGCACGATGTGATTGCCCACGTAGTCGAAGGCCTGCCGGAGGCTGAACTCCAACCCCGGCACCAGCGTCGCCTCGGCGGCGGTCCGGGTGTCGGCGTACTGGGTGTCGTCGAGGAAGTCGGGGTTGAACAGCGACTGGTCGACAAGCCCGGCCTGGAGTACACCGAACGCGGCGGCGAGCAGCACGATCGTCGGCCAACCAGCGCCGAGGTGCCGAGCGGTCTCCCGGATCAGGATCGCCGCGCCGCCGTACATCGGCCCCAGGAAGATCAACACCGGCAGGAAGTCGTCGATGGCGAAGCCACCCCACGAGCACTCCGCCGCCCAGGGCGCGAGCAACAGCAACGCGATCACCGGCAGGAGCCGCCGGCGCAGTGGCAGAAGCGCAGCGGCGGCAGGGCGATCGGCGGCGGGATGGTCGGCGGCGACGGGGTCGGTTCCGGTCGGCATGGGCGCTCCTCGACGGTGTCTCGGGGGTCATCTGCACCGTGCGCGGGCCACCCGGTCACCCGATACGGCCATCGGTCGGCGACCGGCGCGACCAAAGTCGTTGAGTACTGTGGTGCCGACGTCGACCTGGGGAGCGTGGATGCAGCCAATCGTCACGGCCAACCTGGCGGCCCGACCCGTCGAGGTCGAGCTTCCGCTGCTCAGCTACCGGAACGAGGCGACCGGCGAGCGCGTCGACCTGACCGCACAACAGGTCGGCACATGGGCGGCACGCAGCGCGAGCCTGCTGCGGGACGGCTGCGGGCTCGGCCCCGGCAGCCGCATAGCGGTCCTGCTGCCGCCGCACTGGCGTACCGCAGCGGTGTTGTTGGGTGCCTGGGCCTCCGGCCTGGCGGTGTCGTTTCGACCGCGCGCCACTGCGGGCCTGACGGTGCTCGAACCCGGCGGCGACCGGCCGTTCGACGCGGTCTTCGTGACGCCGGAGCGGCAGGACGACTGGCTGGAGGACGTTCCCGACGCGCCGCACCGCTACCTTGTCGGCACCGGGCCGGGGCAGTTGGACGACGTGCCGTTGGGCTGGTTGGACTGGTCTGCCGAGGTGCTTCGGCACGGCGACGCCGCGCCCGACCACACCGCCATCCACCCGTCGGACCCGGCCACCGCGGACGGCACCACCTACGGCCAGTGGGGTGCGCTCGCCCAGGAGTTCGCCGCGATGCTGGACCTGCGCGCCGGTGACCGCCTACTGGTCGACGCCGCGGAGACCGAGCAGCCGCTGAAGTGGTTGCTCGCGCCGCTCTCGGCCGGCGCTTCCGTGGTCATCAGCGCCAACCTCGACCCGGCGCGACGGGACGCGGTCGTCGCCGCCGAGCGGGTGACCCGGGTCCTGTAAAGAGTGGAGCACTGGTAGGCGACAGGAAGGAGGCCATGTGATGCAACCCGACGCCCGTCCCGAGATCACGCACTACACCTACCGTGTCACCTGGTCGGTCGATGACCAGGAGTTTGTCGCCACCTGCGCCGAATTTCCGTCGCTCTCCTGGCTGGCCCCCACGCAGGTGGAGGCGCTGCAGGGCCTTCAAGGTCTGTTGCAGGAGGTGATCGCCGACATGCGGGAGCAGGGCGAGGCGGTGCCGCAGCCGTTCGCGGAGCGAAGCTACTCAGGCAAGTTCAACCTCCGTGTCGGAGAGAGCCTGCATCGCGAGCTCGCCATCGAGGCCGCCGAGGACGGGATGAGTCTCAACCAGTACGTCCTACGGAAGCTGCGCGCGGCCTGAGTGGTCGGACAGCGCGCTTTGATCAACTCGGCTTTGGTGAAACCGGGCAACAACCTGTCCTGGATGCCGCGACTTTCTGGAAAACCGGGTCGATCAGGGCTGCGTCACCCGTCCGGTGGAGACCACCCGTTCCGCCCGCTCTCACGTTTCTCCCGCTCCTACGCTTCGCCGAAGGCACGCGCACGGTCAGTGCGTCGGCCACTGTGCACATTGGCGGAGGGGACATGGTGTCGAGGCGTACCCGTCGGGCTGTGGTTTCGGCGGTGGCCGGCGGCCTGTTCGCCCTCGGGGTGGTCGCGCCCGGTCCGGCGGCGGCGCCGCTGCCTCGCGCGGTCCGCGCCGACGGCCCCACCGCCCCCGACCCGCGCGACCCGCGCCCGCCGCTGCTCCCCGCCGACTTCCGGGGCGTCGGTCGGTACGTCGTGCGTGACCTCGGCATCGACGTGCCGTTCAGCTGGCAGGGCCGGGACGGCAACAGTCAGATGACCGCCGGCGGCCCGGACCACCCGATCTGGTTCACCAACCTGATCTACGAGAACACGCTCTACACGCTCACCTACAGGTGGCCGAACATCCCGCTGTTCCCGCCCCGCGCGTGCAGCAAGATCCCGGGGTTCTTCAACCGGCAGATCTTCAACGACAAGCTGAAGACCGCCCGCTACGTGGGTCCGGAGATCCTGCAGGGTGACCAGGACCGGCACGTCGACCACTGGCGGGTCGGCGTCGTCGGCGGTTCCACAGTGCCGGGGGAGTTCTTCCGGTTTCCGCTCGCGCTCGGCGACATCTACGTCGACCAGCGGGACCCGACCCGGTGGTGGCAGGTGTTGCAGTTCGGCCTACAGAACCTCTTCGACCCGGAGTTGGACGAGTGGTTCACGCTGAACACCTTCGACCACCACCCCGGCGAGGTCACCCTCCCCGACCGCTGCCCACCGCCCACGTCGTAACACCCCGCCTGTCGTCGCCCGCCCCACGCGTTGATCGACTCGGCTTTCTTGAAACCGGGGCATCAACCTGCTTCGGATGCCGCGACTTCCAGGAAGCCGAGTCGATCAAGGCGGGCGCATCCCGGCCAGGTCAGGCGCGGCCGGGCGATCTCGGCAGCTACAGGGCGAACAGCAGGGCGGCGTCGAGCAGGACGACGACGGCGGTGGCGAAGTGGATGCCGAAGGCGACGGCCTTCGTGCCGCCGTTGCGGAGCACGATGACGGTGTCGCCGAGCGGGACGAGCGCGACGACCAGCATGAACCACGCGACCGCGTCGGCGCTGGTGAAGGCGATCAGGGCGAGGCCGAGCAGGCCGTAGCTGAGATCGCGTACTCCCTTGACGCTGAGGTAGGCGGGATCTCCGTCCGGCCGGGCCGGTACGCCGTACCCGGCAGCCGACGCGGTGGGCACCAGCAGGAACCGAGCGCCGATGAAGGCAACGAAGAGGCTGAGCACGACGGCGAGCCCGTAGGCGAGGGATGTCAACATGGTCCGCTCCATTTGCTAGCGCTGCTAGATGTAGGAGCGACGCTAGCAGAGCGCCGACAGGATCGCTAGCGGTGCTAGAGTCTCTGTCATGTCGACACAGGCACGCCGGGAGCGCGAGCGGGCGGAACGGGAACGGGCCATCATCGCCGCGGCGCGCGACCTGGCCCTGGCGGAAGGCTGGGACGCGGTGACCACACGGCGGCTCGCCGCCGAAATCGAGTACAGCCAGCCAGTCCTCTACAGCCACTTCAAGGGCAAGGACGCCATCATGGCGGCGGTCGCCGTCGAGGGCTTCGCCGAGCTGGCCACCGCTGTCGCCACGGCCCGGGCCTCGGCCGCCAGTCCCCGGCAGGCGGTCGCCGACGTGGCGGCGGCGTATGTCGCGTTCGCCCAGCAGCGGCCCGCGATCTACGACGCGATGTTCACCCTCGCCGTGGACCTGCCGTTCGCCACTCAGGACGTCCCGACGGACCTGGCCCGAGGCTTCGCCGAGCTGGCCGAAACGGTGCGCCCGGTCGCCGGGAACGACGACCTGGAGACGGTCACCGAGACGTTCTGGGCCGGCCTGCACGGGCTGGTCACGCTGATGCGCAGCGGCCGGCTCCGGCGCGCCGGCCACGAGCAGCGGCTGGCCGTGCTCGTACGCGGCTTCTCCGCTTGAACGTTGCCGCCAAGATCGGTTGAGCCAGCACGGCTGGCCGCCGGCTACGCGTCAGCGCGAGCGTCGCGCACAGCGCGCGGTGTGGTCGGTGGGCAACCCACACCGCCCGCCGCCGGGCAGTGGCCGGTCACAGAACACCCAATGATGTACGCCCTGCTGGTCCTCGGCCGAGACGGTCACCCCGCCCGGTTCGACACGCGCGGTGAGCCGGACCAGCACCCGAGCCGCGGTACGCGCGAAGATCCGAGCGCGCAGCAGGTCCGGCGCGGTGATCGGCAGGTGGATCACCCAACGGTCGCTCATCGGAGGCAGCGGTTCGCCGACCGGACCGTCCGCCTCGGGGTGCGCTCTCGCGTCGGACGTTCTTCGTCGGGTGGGCCCGGCTGACGGATCAGGTTGCGCACGGTGACTGCCCTTCGTCGGATGGATCGACGTGCGGAGGCGGCCTCCGCCGGTTGCGCTCGGCGGAGACCGCCCCGCCCTGCGGCCGCTCCGGAGGTGCGGCAGCAGGCCGCGCTGGGGGAGCGCGGCGGGTGAGGGTCTCGGTGGCGATGCGAGACCAGTACGAGAGGCGCCAACCGACCGCAGCAGCACCGCATCACCGAGAGCGACGCTATTGCTACTGAGTCACCTATGTCAAGCATGTCGCCGAGTCATCTACCCACTTATGTCATCCGTGCTACATGCGTTGCCTGCGTCGAAGTAGCTGATCAATACTGGGCGGGCCAACCGACTGCAAGGGGCTCCACGTGCCTATCCCGCCCACGATGGACGAACTGCTCGACGATCTCCTGAAAAAGATCAAGGACGGCACCTACGCGCCCGGGTCGCAACTCCCGTCCGGGCGGGTGCTGGCGGATGAATACGACGTCTCCCAGTCCACGATCAGCCGGGCGGTGGCGAGACTGCGTGGCGACGGTGTGCTGGTGGGTCGTCCAGGTCGAGGGGTCTTCGTCGCCGAGTCCCGACGGCGCTGAGCGGGTGCTCGCGCCCGACGGCTGATCGACTCGGAATCCGTGAAACCGCGGCATTGAAGTGCCCCGGACGGCCCGACTTGCGGGAAGTCGAGTCGATCAACGCCTACCGTCCGGTCGGCGACAGAGCGGGATTTCGGGACGTGAGCGCTTGGCGCGTATCGATACTCTCGCGAATGGGATGGCGAGGCGCGCCATTCTCGTCCGGGGGGACACAATGGTCGAGCGCGTACGAAGAATGCTGGCCGCATCAATGGGGATCTTGCTCGGTGCGGGCCTGGTCACCGTCACCGCCAGCCCGGCACAGGCCGATGAACAGTTGGACCTGCGGAAGTCCGGGTGGGCCTACACGGATTCATATCTGCCGAAAAAGTCGTTCGTCAACCCCGCCGGAGACGCGCCGATCGGCGCCTGGGCAGACACGCGCGGCAACAAACACCTGTCCCGGTCCTACTTCACCTTCGACGTTTCGCGCTTCCGCAAGGCCATTGTCCACCGGGCCGATCTGATCATCGGCGAGCGATCGGCCGCCGACTGCGCGGCGGCTCAGCCGGTCCAACTCTGGCGGACCGATCCGATCAAGGCGACCACGAGTTGGGAGTCGGAGCCCCGCCGGCGTGAACTCATCGGCACCATCCTGGCCGGCGGCTCGGCGACCTGTCCCGGCTATCTGGTCTGGGACATCAAGCCGGCCCTGCAGCGGCTGGCCGATCAGGACAAGCAGACCCTGACCGTCGAGATCTCCGTGCCGCACGGCGACGAGGGCAAGCTCTCGCACGGCCGTAAGCTCTACCCGTACCCGGCGATCCGCAGCGATGTCAACCACGCCCCGACTGTCGCCCAGATCGGGTTGGAGTGGCCGTCGTGGTCCTGCGGCACCAAGAAGAAGCCACAACCGGTCGGGGCGCGCAGCTACACCTTCATGCTCCGGGGCGCGGACGCGGACAGCAGTGACCCGTACCTCAACGCGCAGTTCGCCGCCTGGCCGGTCGGCCACGAAGACCAGCGGTCCGAGCAACCTGGCGTCAGTTACGGAAGCAACCTCGCCAAGGTCCCCTGGGAGATGTCGCAGTACCCGCACGGGACCGTTGTGGCGTGGACCGCTCGTGCCTTTGACGGTCAGGACTACTCGAAGTGGGCACAACCCTGCTACGTGAAGGTGGACGGGCAGCGACCGGCCCCGCCCACGGTCACCTCGGCGAAATACCCGGATGACGGCCAACCCCACGGCGGCCCCGGGGTGCCGGGCACGTTCGTCCTCACGGCGAACGGGTCGCCGGACGTGGTCGGCTACTACTGGGGACGCTACGGCGAGACGTACAACTACCTTCCCGCGCCCGCACCCGGCGCGAACGTCACACTCGAATACGCGCCCACCTCCTACAACGAGACCCTGAGCGTGCGCAGTGTGGACAGCGCGTCGAACTCCTCAGAGGTGACCAACTACCAGTTCGCGGTGCGGTCCACCGCACCGCAGGTGCAGGTGCAGGTCGGCGGTGTCGGCCTGTCGAGTCAACTGGCGATCTCGACGAACGTCGAGGGGGTCACCGAGTTCGGCTACACGATCGGTGGTGGCGACGAGACCAGGATCCCGGCGAGCACCGACGGCACCACCGAAGTCCCGGTGACGTTCGCGCAGGCCGGCCCCATCCGGCTTGAGGTGCGCAGTTACGTCGGCGCCGAGTTCGTCGGCGCGTACACCGAGGAGGTGTTCGTCCGCGACACCCCGCTCGTGGAGTCGGCCGACTTCGCCTTCCCCGACCACAACGGGGTGGTGGGTCGTCCGGGCACCTTCACCTTCCGACCCGGCCGGGTCGGGGTGGTGGCGTACGAGTACGGGTTGCTCTACGGCGAGATGCAACGCGTCGACGCGGCAGCGGACGGCACCGCGGCGCTGAACTGGACGCCTACCGACCCGGGCTGGCACACGTTCATGGTGCGCAGCATCAGCGCCGACGGCACCGTCTCGGAAATCGTCCAGTACGAGTTCAACGTCATCGACACGAAGCCGAGCATCTACTCCGAGACCTACTACGAGTACGGCGCGTGGGGCGGCGTGGGTATCGCCGGTGAGTTCCACATCAGCACGGCGATGCCGAACGTGGACGTCTTCCTCCATCGGTACAACGACGGGCCCGAGCAGGTCATCGAGCAGACCGACAACGAGGCTCGGCTGACCCTCACCCCGGATCGCTCCGGCAGCAACACGCTGGCGGTGCGGACGCGCTTCCTGGACGGCTCCTTCTCGCCGACGCGGACCTACACCTTCGAGGTCAGCGACGCGCCTGTGGTGACGTCCAGCGCGTACCCCGAGAGCGGCTCGGCCGGCCAGCCAGGCCAGCCAGGCCAGTTCACCTTCAACCCGGGCCGCTCCGACGTGGTGGAGTACCGCTACCTGTTGGACTACAGCGCCGAAGAACAGGTCGTGACGGCCGGGCCCGACGGCCGCGCCACGATCGAGATCACGCCGCCGCATCCCGGGAGCACTGTGTTGACAGTGACCAGCCGGGCGGCGGACGGCACGGCCAGCGCGGAGCGGCGGTACGAGTTCCGGGTACGAGATCCCCGCGTGAACGTGAACAGCGCCTACGACGAGTACACCGCCATCGGCGGGATCGGCGCTACCGGCCGGTTCGAGGTCTACACCGAGATCGGCGAGGTGACGACCTTCGAGTACCAGCTCAACGGCGGCGCCTGGCAGAGCGTGCCGAAGACCCCCAACTCGTTGGGCACCGACATCATGCTGACGATGGATCGCAACGGCGCGAACGTCTTCTCGGTGCGGGGCCGCACCGAGGCGGGGGAGTACACGCCACAGACGGACTACCCGTTCCTGGTCGGTACGGCGCCGCTCGTGTCCTCGGTGACCTACCCGGCCAACGAGTGGGGCGGCGGCGTCGGCGTGCCGGGTGACTTCACCTTCACCCAGGGCTCTCCGGGCGTCGTCGAATTCGAGTACACGGTCGACGACGGGCCGGCGATGCTGGTCGCGGCGAATGCCGCCGGAGTCGCCACCGCGAGCTACACGCCGATCGCGACGAGCTTCCAGACCATGAGGGTGCGCGGACGTGCGGCCGACGGCGTGTGGACCGACACGACGAGCTACCACTTCCTGGTCAACTCGGCCTGAGTGCGGGTCGACTCCATATCGGCGACGGCGCGGTGTCGAAGTGCCGCGACATCGCCGATATGGAGTCGATCAAGGCCCCGCGGGTCAGTCGACGGTGGGGAGCCTCGGGCCGAGGACGTCGTCAGCGTCGACGATCGTGTACGCGTACCCCTGCTCGGCGAGGAAGCGCTGCCGGTGCGCCGCGTACTCGGTGTCGATCGTGTCCCGGGACACCACCGTGTAGAAGTGCGCCTGCCGGCCGTCGGCCTTCGGCCGGAGCACCCGCCCCAACCGCTGCGCCTCCTCCTGCCGTGACCCGAACGTCCCCGACACCTGGATCGCGACCGCCGCCTCGGGCAGGTCGATGGAGAAGTTGCCGACCTTCGAGATCACCAGGGTGCGGATCTCCCCGGTGCGGAACGCGTCGAAGAGCCGCTCCCGCTCCTTGTTGGTGGTCGAGCCCTGAATGATCGGCGCGTCGAGGTACTCGCCGAGCTGGTGCAGCTGATCGATGTACGCGCCGATCACCAGCACCTGGTCGTCCGGGTGCCTGTCGACGAGCGCCTTGACCACAGGCAGCTTGGTGCGGGCCGTCGCCGCCATCCGGTAGCGCTCCTCGGCCTCCGCCGTCGCGTACGACATCCGCTCCGCGTCGGTCAGGGTCACCCGGACCTCGGTGCACTCGGCCGGGGCGATCCAGCCCTGCGACTCGATGTCCTTCCACGGCGCGTCGTACCGCTTCGGACCGATGAGGCTGAACACGTCACCCTCGCGGCCGTCCTCGCGTACCAGAGTCGCGGTGAGGCCCAGCCGGCGGCGGGCCTGGAGGTCCGCGGTGAACCGGAAGATCGGCGCGGGCAGCAGGTGCACCTCGTCGTAGACGACCAGGCCCCAGTCGCGGGCCCCGAAGAGGTCCAGGTGGGTGAACGCCCCGCCGCGCCGCGAGGTGAGCACCTGGTACGTCGCGATGGTGACCGGGCGGATCTCCTTGCGCTCGCCGGAGTACTCGCCGATCTCCTCCTCGGTCAGCGACGTGCGGGCGATCAGCTCCCGCTTCCACTGCCGGCCGGCGACCGTGTTGGTGACCAGGATCAGGGTGGTGGCCTTCGCCTCGGCCATCGCCGCCGCGCCGACCAGGGTCTTTCCGGCGCCACAGGGCAGCACCACGACGCCCGACCCGCCGGCCCAGAACGCCTCGACGGCTTCCCGCTGGTACGAGCGCAGCGTCCACGGCTTGCGCCCGTCCTTGCCGGCCTCGGCCAGCTCGATCGGGTGCGCCTCACCGTCGACGTAACCGGCCAGGTCCTCCGCCGGCCAGCCCAGCTTGAGCAGCGCCTGCTTGAGCCGGCCACGCTCGGACGGGTGCACCCGGATGGTGTCGTCGTCGATCTTGTCGCCGAGCATCCCGGCGAGCTTCTTGCTCTTGGCCACCTCGATCAGCACCAGCCGGTCCAGTGCGCGCAGCACCAGCCCGTACGCCGGGTCGTTGGCGAGCTGAAGCCGCCCGTACCGGTCCATCGTGTCGGCCACGTCCACCAGCAGCGCGTGCGGCACCGGGTAGCGGGAGTACTTGAGCAGCGAGTCCACGACGCCCTCGGCGTCGTGCCCCGCCGCGCGGGCGTTCCACAGACCCAGTGGAGTCAGGCGGTAGGTGTGCACGTGCTCCGGCGAGCGTTCCAGCTCCGCGAACGGCGCGATCGCCATCCGGCAGGCCTGCGCGTCGGGGTGGTCGATCTCCAGCAGCAGGGTCTTGTCCGACTGCACGATCAGTGGTCCACCGCTCACGCCAGCGTCCTCTCCTCGGTTGGCCGTCCGGCCGGAACGGGTGGCATACCCGCCGCTGGCCGACCATCCAGTGTTGCACGATGCGGGACCGCGAAAGAAAGATGCTCACCGGCCGCAACCGTGACGGCACTCACGAACGTCTAGTAAAGGGACGACTGTCTGGGGAGGCTCCATGGGGCATGTTCGGATTACTTCCCGGCTGGTCGCCCTTGTGGTGGTCGTGCTGGTCGGCACGGGTGCGTGCGCGTTCGATCCGCAGTCCGGTGGGAGTGGTGGCGGGGGAGCCGCCCCAGCCGGTGCGGCGGAACAGGCAACGGGGGCGAGCGACACGTCCGGGCCGGACCAGCACGGCCGGCCCACGCCGGCCGTGCCCACCCCGAAACCCTCCCGGAAACCCACGCCGAAGCCGACCCGCACGCCAACACCCACGAAAACCCCCGGCACCGGTACGCCTACCGTCGCCGGCTGCCCCCAGGGCCAGCACCAGCGCGCGGTGGAGACCCACCTGGCCCGGTTGGGCGGGTTCGGGGCGGTGACCGTGGATGGTCGGCAGTCCGCCGCCGACTGTGCCGCGATCAAGAAGTTCCAGAAGAGGTACGGCATCCGCCCCGTCGAGGGTCGCGCCGGACCGACCACCCTCGACGTGGCCCAGCGCCTCGCCACCACCGACACGACCCGCTGCAAGGCCGGCACCGGCACCACGTTCTGCGTGGACCTGACCCGGCAGACCGTCTGGGCGCTCCGCGGCGGCAAGGTGATCATGGCGCCGACGGTGACCCGCACCGGCATGTCCGGCTACCGCACCCCGGCCGGCACGTACGCCGTCAACTACCGCAACCCCAAGGAGTGGTCCGACCCGTACGAGGTGTGGCTGCCGTACTGGCAGCACTTCACCCAGGGGATGGGCTTCCACGAGACCACCACCTACCTGCACGAGAAGTCGATCGGCTCACACGGGTGCGTCAATCTCCTGCACGCCGACGCCGTCCGGATGTGGGAGCTCGGAAAGGTCGGCACCCGGGTGGTGCTGATCGGCCGGCGCCCCGGCACCTGAGCGACACGGAGCGAATCGCGGCGGTAACCCCCTGTCCGACCGGACTAACGAGTGTCACCCTGGGAGTCCAGGGCCGGACCGGGCGGGGAGGCTGGCATGACGGTCGACCGTGACGTGATCGCGGAGCACGAGCAAGCACCACCCGACGAGGTGTCCCGCGCGACAGTGATCGCGTACGCCGCCGCGGCGACGCTCCTCCTCGGGTGGTTCCTCTTCGGCTGGCTGGTGCTCCAGCAGGGCTTCGTCGACTCGGTCGGGGAGTCCGCCGGCGCCGGCTTTGCGCTGCTGCTGATCATCTCGGTGGTCGGCACCGTACGCCGAAGCCGCCGCTGACCGACAGCGCCCGTGCGGTGGCGCCGGCGGTCAGTCCGCCACCACCGCCGCGGTGATCCGGTGCAACGCGAACGTGTGCAGCATCTCGGTCCGTTCGTCCTCGGCCCGCAGGTAGCCGGCACCGATCGAGACCGGCTTGAGCAGGCGCGACGCGGTCGCCCCGTGAGCGTCGACGTAACCGACCCAGACCAGCGCCTTGTCCCGGACCGCCTGCTGGAGCACCGCCAGGGCCTCGCTGTGGGTGTGCGCCGGCACCGGGCCACCGCCCAGCCCCGGCGCGCCGCCGCGCACCACCGCCGGTGCCCGTCGGGCCGCCCGCGCCGCCGCGTCACCCCGCCGGATGTGCTCCACCACGCCGAGCAGCCGGGGCATCGGCAGCTTCGGGGCGGCCAGCGGGTCGATCGTCCGGGTGGTCACCGACACCCGGGCCGGGGCACGCCGGATTCGCGGCCGGGCCAGCACGGTGCTGCCGGTGCCGTCCTCCTGCACCGGGGCATACCCGACGTCGCGAAGCGCGCCCAGCAGCCGACCAACCTGATACTGCGTGCACAGCACCGTCGGGGCGAGCCGGCGCAGCGCCAACGACTCCAGGCGCCGGTCGGCCAGCACCTCGCTGATCAGTGTCTCGTCATCGCTGCGCAGGTACGCCCCGGCCAGGCCGACCCGGAGCCCACCGTGCTTACGGGCCACGTCGTCGATCAGGTAGGTGAGCCCCTGCGGCACCGGGGTACGCGAGCGACGCCGGAACACGTCGTGCAGATCGTCGGCCGTGTAGCCGGAATCCAGTGCCCGCCGCACGCTCGCCGTGGTGACCCGGTGCACGCTGGCCCCGCCGGCCGACTCGAGCTCGGTCATCGCCTCCAGCTCGACGGCGAGCGCCGGCTCGGGTGGGCCGGGCACCACCACGGTCAGGTCGGCCTGCACCAGGAAGTGGTCGACCGGTGCGGGCAGCAACGCGTCCAGCGCCCGGGCGGCACCGGACGGGTCCCCGCTCTCGACGTCCGCGTGCACGCCCAGCGGGTCGTCGCCGCCCCGCTCGTCGGTCGACGTCAGGTCACCCAACAGCAGCCGACCGTACGAGGTGAGCGCCCCCAACCCCGTCACGCCCAGCTGCGCGGCCTCGGCCAGCACCTCCCGGTGCGCGGCGTCCCGGCCCCGGCTGCGACGCGGAGCCCGCCAGTCCAGCAGGCCCTGCACCTCCTCCGCGGTGGGCGCCGTCGCCGGCTCCAGATCGGCGAGTACGCCGAGCACCGCCCGCCGGGTGGCCGGCACGCTGGCCCGCTCGGCCTCTGCGGAGAGCGCGGTGATCGGCCGGTCCCGGTCGTCGCGGCGGCCCACCAGCCCCACCTGCCGGGTCATCGTCAGCCAGGCTCGGGCGAGCTGCTCCCACCGTTGGGCCAGTGAGGCGGCCCGCCACACCTCGTACCCGCCGGTCGGCAACACCTGCTGATCCGCCCCGTACCGGCCGGTGGCCGAGCCGGCCATCTCCAGCTCACCGACGAGCCCAGCCGCGTACGCGACCTCCAACAGCAGCGCGGTGGTCGGCTCGTCAATCCCGGCGGTACGCGCCAACCGGCGCAGATCCCGCACACCGATGCCGCCCGAACGCAGCACCGGCGCGGGCTCGTCGGCGAGCTGCTCCAACAGCCCTTCGGTGTGTCTGACCACCTCCATGGTCTGCCCGGCCCCGGCCGAGTCGACCGCCTTCGGCTCACGCGGCGCGGCGGTCACCGGCGGTGGGCTGGTGCGCAGGGGCCCGAGCGGACCACTGTCGCGGCGCAGCAGCAGGCCGACCTCGCGGGGCAGCTCCACCGTTCCGCTGGCCGTGGACGAGCCGGTCGTCACGGGGACCAGCAGCCGGTTGTCGACGAGCCACCGCACCGGGGAACCGGCCGGAGCGCCACCGTTTGTCGGGTCGGAGAGGACCGGGTCCTCCGCGCCGAGCGGCGGCGCCTGCAACGCCCCCGGCGGCACGCTGCCCACCGGCGGGCCGGCCGCCAACCGGTCCAGGATCGCCCGGGCCGAGGGCGGGGCGGCGAGCACCGTCCGTCGGAGCTTCGCCGGGTCCGCGCAGAGCACGGCCGTGCGCGGGTCCAGCTCCGCGGCCGGCCGGCCGAGCCCAGCGGGGTACGGGGAGACTTCGTCGACGGCGGGCACCACCTGGAGCGCGTGCTCCGGGCCGTACAGCAGAAAAAGCGCACGCAGCCGGCCCACGGCGGCCCGGACGGCCGTCGGAGCCGGCGGCTGCGGCCCCGAGGTCGCCATCGCGAGCACGGTGTCGGTGGCCGTGGTGCCGTCGTCCGGATTTCGGGTGAGGCGGGCGGCGTCGAGGATCTGGAGGGTGAACTGGTCCAGACCGTCCAGCGCGCGGGCCACGGAAACCCGGGACTGGGCCCGGATTGCCAGGGCGGAGACGTCGGCCGGCACGGGCACGACGAGGTCGGGCCGCAGCTGGAGGAGCGCGGCCAGTGACTCGTCGGGCAGCGACCGCAGGTGGTCGGCGAGTGAGGTGGTCATCGTCTTTCCACGCTAGCCCGGCACCGGGCTTCCGCGCCCCTCGGACGTCCGGCCGACTGGGAGTAGCCGGTACGTTTCTCGACATGCCCGCACTGACCGTCGGATTCGATCTCGACATGACCCTGGTGGATTCCCGTCCCGGCATCGCCGCGGCCTACCGGGCGCTGACCGCGAGGACCGGTGTGCCGGTCGACGCCGAACTGGCGGTGTCCCGGCTCGGGCCGCCGCTGCGTACCGAGCTCGCGCACTGGTTCCCCCCGGACCAGGTCGAGTCGGCCGTGCGGGTGTATCGCGAGCTGTATCCGGCGTACGCGATCACCCCGACGCTCCTGCTGCCCGGCGCACGGGAGGCCATCGACGCGATCCGTACGCGGGGCGGCCGGGTGCTGGTCGTCACATCCAAGATCGGCCGGCTGGCCCGGCTGCACCTGGACCACCTCGGTCTCGCGGTCGACGAGTTGGCCGGCGACCTGTTCGCCGAGCAGAAGGCGACCGCGCTGCGGGAGCACGGCGCGACCCACTACGTCGGTGACCACGTCGCGGACATGGCGGCGGCGGCAGCGGCCGGGGTGCCCGGCATCGGTGTCGCGACCGGCCCGTGCTCCTCCGCTGAGCTGCGCGCGGCCGGGGCGGAAGTGGTGCTGGACGAGCTCACCGAATTCCCAGCGGCGCTCGACGGGATGATCCAGCTAGCCTTGGAGCAGTAGCGGCTCAAGTGAAGCAGGGGTTTTCAGGTGCCTACGGGTCGAGTGAAGTGGTACGACACGGCCAAGGGATACGGCTTCGTCACGAGTGACGAGGGCGGCGACGTGTTCCTGCCCAAGGGGGCGCTGCCGGCGGGTGTCACCGACCTCAAGGGTGGCCAGCGGGTCGACTTCAGTGTGGTGGACAGCCGCCGAGGCGCGCAGGCGATGGGAGTCAAGCTGCTGGACGCGCCGCCGTCGATGGCGGAGCTGCGCCGTCGGCCGGCCGAGGAGCTGCACGGCCTGGTCGAAGACATGATCAAGGTGCTGGAGGCGAAGGTCCAGCCGGACCTGCGCCGGGGTCGGTACCCGGACAAGAAGGCCGCGCAGAAGATCGCTCAGCTGGTCCACGCGGTGGCGCGCGAGCTGGAGGTCTGAGGCACCAGGCCGGCGGTGGCGGCCCGGTCGAGCAGTGCCGCCACCGCGGCGAAACCGGCCTCGCCCAGGTCTGCGGTGAACTCGTTCACGTAGAGGCCGATGTGCCGGTCCACCACGTCGAGTTCCATCTCCTGGGCGTGCGCCAGCACGTACTCCCGGCTGGCCGCCGGGTCCGCCCAGGCCTGCCGGACCGACTCGCGGACCCAGCCGGCCGCGGCCTCCGGGTCCACCGCCCCACGACGGGCCAGGATCGCGCCGAGGGGGATGGGTAGGCCGGTGTCGGCCTCCCACCACTCGCCGAGGTCGACCAGGGCGCTCAGGCCGTGCCGGTGGTAGGTGAACCGGGCCTCGTGGATGACCAGCCCGGCGTCGTAACGCCCAGCCGCCACACCCGGCATGATCTCGTGGAACGGGACCACCTCGATCCGGGCCGGCGGTCGCCCTGCCGACCAGAGCCGGAACAGCAGGTACGCGGTGGTCCGGTCGCCCGGCACCGCCACCGTGGCGCCGGTCAGGTCGGTGCGGTCCGGACCGCCGTCACGATCGCCTCGGGTGAGCACCAGTGGGCCGCAACCCCGACCGAGCGCGCCGCCGCAGGGCAGCAGGTGGTAGTCGTCGAGCAGCCAGGGCAGTGCCGCGAAGCTCACCTTCACCAGGTCGAACGCGCCCCGCTCGGCCGCCGTGTTGGTGACGTCCACGTCGGCGTACGTCACCTCGACCGGTGGCGCGCCGGGCACCCGCCCGTGCACCAGCGCGTGGAAGACGAACGTGTCGTTGGGGCAGGGCGAGATCGCCAGAGAGAGCGCCACGCCGTCCACGGTAGCCCCGCCCCCGCCCGCCCTTCCGCCGCGGTCCGTGCCTGTGACGTGCCGGGCAGCTGCCGGGGCAGGCGCCGGGCAGTTGCCGCCGTCGGTGCGCCGGCCACCGTCATGGTTCCAGCCGCTTCCGGGGTACCGGTGGTCACTTCTTCTGCCTGTAGAGCTGCCCCCTCTATGGGGCAGGGCCGGAGGCCTCTATGGGGCAGGGCCGGGGTCTTAATGAGGCAGTGCCGGCGGTGTCGGCAGTGCCGGCGGTGTCGGCGGTGTCGGCGGTGTCGGCGGTGCCGGCGGTGCCGGCGGTGTCGGGGGTGTCGGCGGTGTCGGCGGTCCCCGTGCCGGCGGTCCGGTGGGGCGGTGCCGGTGGGGCGGTGCCGGTGGGGCGGTGCCGGTGGGGCGGTGCCGGCCCCTGGGAGGCGGTGCCGGTGGGGCGGTGCCGGCGCTCCGCCGGTGGTGATCGTTGCATCAGGGGCATTCCGATCTGCCCCATTCCCGGGGCAGCTCTACAGGCACCGACCAAGAGGTGTGCACAGCGCCGGCGACGTTATCCACAGGGTTTTCCACAGGTGGACGGAGCGCTGTTGACGGCCGGACCGGCGCGGAAAACCATTTATGGATGACTGCCGGCAGGAGTGGGATCGACGTGGGGGCGGCCCTGCGGGATCTTCGTCGACGTGCCGATCTGAGCCAGCGGCAGTTGGCCGAGCGGTCCGGGGTTCCGAAGAGCACGGTGGCTCGGATCGAGGCGGGGCAGGGCGCCGGGCCGGCGTTCCGGACGGTGGAGCGGCTGGTCGGGGCGGCCGGTGGTGAGCTCGTCCTCAGACTGCCCGGCGATCCCCCGGCCGACACCTCACCGGCCCCGCTGGACGAGCCACGGGACGAGCCACGGGACGAGCCACGGGACGAGGCCGGTCGCCGTTACCCAGCGCACCTCGACGTCCGTCGAGTGCTGACCCTCAAGGACTGGCCGGGTGCCTGGTGGGTGCACTCCTACACCTTGCCGCAGCGGTCGTGGCCGGTGCGCGTTCCGGAGCTGACCTACGACCTCGACCGAGCACGGCGTGACGAGCGGCGGTTACGTGACCGGACACGCGCCCAGGTGGTGTTTCGGCGGGCGTCCGAAGGGCTGCCGGCGACGTCGTGGCGCTTCCTCGCCGAGGTGCCCGGGGCTGGGCCGGTCGGTGAGTTGAGGGCCCACGAGCGGAGCCTCGACCTCCTCCTCGGCGAGGACTGGGGCGACCGACGTGAGCTGGTGTTGGAGGGTGTTGTCGTTGTTCCCGGCCTGCGGACCCTAGGCATCGCGCGTCAGCTGATCGGTCTACTGGTCAGGGAGATGGCGGTGGCCGGCATCCGGACCACCCACGCGATAGCCGAGGCGGGCCACGTCGAGTTCCTGCTCGCCTGTGGGTTCGAGCTGCGGGCGGGGAGGCCGTCGGCCCTGACCCTCGACGTCCGCCCTCCTCGACCCCAGTGAGCCGACGGGCTCAGCTCAGCGCCCGAGCCGCTTTGGTCAGGGCGGCGAGGGCCTCCCGCAGCCGCCAGGCGTCCCGGTCGCGGGGGCCGATCGGGTTGGAGATGGTGCGTAGCTCGGCGAAGGGCACCCCGGCCTGCGCCGCGGCGACCGCCACGCCGTACCCCTCCATGGCTTCGGCGACTGCTTCCGGATGCCTCCGGCGCAGCTCGTCGGTGCTGGTGGTGGTGCCGGTGACGGTGCTGACCGTGAGCACCGGGCCGGCCGTGGCCGTCGGGAGGGCGGCCCGCAGCGCCGCCAGCAGGCCCGGGTCCGCCGGCATTCTGCTGCCGGCGACGAGCAGCGCGAGCGGCATGCCCAGCTCGTCGACGGGGATGAAACCGTCGGGCGACTCGGCGCCCAGGTCGGCGGCGATGCTGGCGGTGCCGAGCACCGTGTCGCCGACCTCGGCCCGCCCGGTGAAGCCGCCGGCCACACCGGCGCTGACCACCGCACGGTACGGGCGGCCGGCGGCCTCGGCCAGCGCCAGCAGCCGGGCGGTGGCGGCGCCGGCGACGGCCGGGCCCACACCGATCGGGCTGACGGTCACGGTGCGGTCGGTCAGACCGGTGCGGACCGCTTCCGCCTCGGCGGGTACCGCGGTCACCACCAGCAGACCGGTCACGAGAGTGAGCCGGGGGACTCGCGGCGGGTTTCGTCGTCGGCCCCGCCACCCGGGCCGCCAACCGCCGACGACGGGCGGTAGATGTGGTAGCCCGGCGGGGCGAGGCTCGGGTCGTCGTACTGCGGGGAGCTGGTCTGGGCCGGCGCCGGTGACGTGGGTGCGGGGTCGCCGGGCTCGTCCGCCAGCTCGGCCTCGGCCAGTTCGTCGTCGCCGAGCGGTCGGCCGGCCAGCTTCTCGCCGCGCAGCCGGGCGGCGGCCAGCACACCCCGGATCGCGGCCAGTACGCCGACCCCGGCGGCGACGGCGATGCCCATCCGACCATCGAACGGCACCAGCCCGAGCCCGCCGCCGGCGACGAAGGCGAGCATCAGCACCGTCTCGGAGTGGGCGAAGGAACTGGCCCGCAACCGTTCCGGGATGCGCTCCTGGATCGAGGCGTCCACGGCCAGCTTCGCGATCCCGCTGACCATGGCGGCGACCAGGCAGAGCAGGGCGACCATCACCAGCGAGAACTGGATGACGGCGAGCACCGCCACCCCGGCCACGATGATCATGCTGCTGGACTGGATGGCGGTCGGCCGATGGATGCGCAGTCGGGTGCCGATGGCGGTGGCCAGGAAGGTGCCGACCGCGAGCGCGCCGCCGACCACGCCCAACGCCCACTCGGCGCCCAGATCCCGGCCGAACACCACGGTGGTCAGGTCGCCCTTCTTGATCGCGAAGGCGAGGAAGAGCAGCAGGAAGCCGTAGAGCGCGCGGAGCGTCGCCGCGCCGATCAGGGTGGCGATCACCAGCCGGCCGGACGGTCGGCCCCGGCCCAGGGGTCGATCACCACGGCGACGGCCCAGCGCGCGTAGTGGCCGGGGGACCCGCTCCGGTGGCTCCGAGTCGGCCTTCGGTGGCAGCCGCAACGAGATCACCATGCCGACCAGGAAGATCACCGACGCGACCCGTAGCGGCCACTGCGGCCCGAACCAGAACGCGGCCAAACCGATCGGCGCCACCAGCGCGCCCGCGACCGTGCCGTAGACGCTGGCCCGGGCACCCACCTGGGACAGGCCGAGGCCCTCCGGCAACAACCGGGGCACCGCCGCGGAGCGGGCCACGCCGTACGCCCGGGAGAGCGCGAGCACCCCGAACGCGGCCGGATAGAGCCCGAAGCCGTGGATGTAGTCGGAGATCAACCAGGCCAGGAAGGCGCGGCCGAGCATCGTCGCGGCCAGGGCGTACCGCCGGCCGTGCCGGAAGTGATCCAGCAGCGGACCCACCACCGGGGCGAGCATCGCGAACGGCACCATGGTCACCAGCAGGTAGAGCGCGACCTTGCTGCGGGCCTCGCCGAGCGGCACGTTGAAGAAGATGGTGCCGGCCAGACCAATGGCGATCAGAGTGTCCCCGGCGCAGGAGAGCGCGTGCAGGTCGAACAGGCGAACCATGCCGACCTCGCCGCCGGCGCCCCGGGCGCGGGCCCGACCGGCCCGGCGGGTCACCCAGCGGCCGCTGCCCACCGAACCGCGCAACAGCAGACGGACGGCGCGAATGCCGGTGCCGACGGTCCGACCGAGGACGGATCGCCCGGAGCGGGAGTACGACGGCATGTGCACCATCCTCGCCCATCCGATCCGGGTACGCCGCACCACCGCTGGGAAAGGTTCCCCGGGAGTCCCTGTCACCCCTGCGAGGCGCATGGGGAACAATGGTGAGGTGACCAGGCCCGTCTCCACCCGTGCCGCCCGTCTCGACCAGGTCTGCGCCGCCGCCGTCGAGGTGGCCCGCGCCGGCATCACCGAGGTCGACGCCGATGACGTCGGCGACCACCTGCAGGTTGTGGCCGAGGGTGATCGGCTGGTCACCCATTACTTCGAGTGCCTCCTCGCCGGTTACCGCGGCTGGCGCTGGGCGGTCACCGTCACCCGGGTGCCACGCAGCAAGACTGTGACCATCTGCGAGACGGTGTTGTTGCCCGGCCCGGACGCGCTGCTCGCGCCCGGCTGGCTGCCCTGGCAGGAGCGTCTCAAGCCGGGCGATCTGGGCCCGGGCGACCTGCTCCCGACCTCCCCCGACGACGATCGACTGGTCCCCGGTTACCTGCTCTCCGACGACCCCGCGGTCGAGGAGACGGCGTGGGAGTTGGGCCTCGGGCGCGCCCGCGTGCTCTCCCGGGAGGGCCGCATCGACACGGCGCAGCGCTGGTACGAGGGTGACCACGGCCCCGCCGCGGCCATCTCGACCGCCGCTCCGACCGCTGCCCGCTGCGGCACCTGCGGCTTCTACCTGCCGTTGGCCGGTGCGATGCGGCAGGCATTCGGGGCGTGTGGCAACTTCTACGCTCCCGACGACGGCCGGGTGGTGAGCGCCGATCACGGTTGCGGCGCTCACTCCGAGACGTTGATCGAGGCGGCCGACACCGCGGTCGAGGAACTGCCAACGGTGTACGACGACAGCGCCGTGGAGGCCATGTCGGTCAGCCGGGCCTCGGGCTCGGTGGAGGCCGCTGAGCCGGCGGAGCCGTACGGGCACTCCTGATCGTCCGCGCCGGAGTGCTCCGGCGCGGTGGCCAGGTCAACGCGCGCGGCGGCGGCGTCGGTTGGCGTCGTGTCGCATCATCACGGCGAGACCCGGAAAGCCCCAGAGGAAACCGGCGAGGCAGGTCCAGAGCCAGTTCTGGTGATCGTTGTCGGTCAACCAACCCCGGAAGAAGATCAGTAGGACCAGGCCGGCCACCGCCCACGCGATCAACCCGGCGAGGGCGAACGGCACCATCGGCGGATCCAGTGGCGCGGGCCGCGGTGGCTGCTCGTTCGGCATCCGGCAAGCGTACGGGATCTACTTCCCCTGCCCGCCGACGATCTGGGACGATGCGCGCGACAACCTGAAGATCACCTGCGAGGACCTGATGGCAGTAGCGCCGCCCGAGAACGGCACACCTCCCAATCCCGCTCATCCGCGCAACGGTTTCGACCGGTTCTTCGAGATTTCTGCCCGTGGCTCGACGTTGAGCCGTGAGGTACGCGGTGGTCTGGCGACCTTCTTCACGATGGCGTACATCGTGGTGCTCAACCCGCTGATCCTCGGCGGCGCCGTCGATGGTGACGGCAAGAGCCTCCCGATTCCCGCGCTGGCTGCCGCGACTGCGCTGGTCGCTGGCCTGATGACCATCCTGATGGGTGTGGTCGGCCGGTTCCCGCTGGCGCTCGCCGCCGGTCTGGGCGTCAACGCGCTTGTGGCGTACGAGATCGCCCCCGAGATGACCTGGGCCGACGCGATGGGCCTGGTGGTGATCGAGGGTGTGATCATCGCCGTGCTGGTGCTCAC
This sequence comes from Micromonospora sp. DT53, assembly GCF_049841535.1. NCBI lineage: Bacteria > Bacillati > Actinomycetota > Actinomycetes > Micromonosporales > Micromonosporaceae > Micromonospora > Micromonospora sp. DT53. The sequence goes on along the minus strand of NZ_JBNCKM010000002.1, from coordinate 469,192 downwards.
CGGCCTGCGGACCGCGGTGTTCCGCGCGGTGCCGACGCAGATGAAGACGGCGATCGGCGTCGGCATCGGCCTCTTCCTGACCATCATCGGCCTGGTCGACGCCGGTTTCGTCAGGCGGATCCCGGACGTCGCGAACACCACGGTGCCGGTCGGCCTGGGCATCGGCGGCAAGCTGGTGAGCTGGCCGCTGCTGGTCTTCGTGGTGGGTCTGCTGCTCACGCTGGTGCTGGTGGTCCGCCGGGTCAAGGGTGCGATCCTGATCGGGATCCTGACCTCCACCGTGCTGGCGGTGATCGTCGAGGCGATCGCCAACATCGGCCCGTCGTTCGTCGACGGGAAACCCAACCCGAAGGGTTGGGCACTGAACGTGCCGGAGCTGCCCAAGACGGTGGTGGACGTGCCGGACCTGTCGCTGCTCGGCAAGTTCAACGTGCTCGACTCGTGGGGACGGGCCGGCTGGGTGGTCGTGCTGATGTTCGTCTTCACCCTGTTGATCACGGACTTCTTCGACACCATGGGCACGATGGTGGCGGTCGGTCAGGAGGGCGGCCTGCTCGACGAGCGGGGCACCCCGCCGAAGGCCAAGGAGATCCTGCTAGTCGACTCGATCGCGGCGGCGGCCGGTGGTGCGGCCAGCACCTCCAGCAACACGTCGTACATCGAGAGTGCCGCGGGTGTCGGGGAGGGTGCCCGGACCGGCGTGGCCAGCCTGGTCACCGGCGTGCTCTTCCTGCTGGCGATGTTCCTGGCGCCGCTGGTCGTGATCGTGCCGTTCGAGGCGGCGTCGACGGCCCTGGTGGTGGTCGGTTTCCTGATGATGACCGCGGTGCGGACGATCGACTGGTCCGACTACGAGATCGCCATTCCGGCGTTCCTCACCATCGTGCTGATGCCGTTCACCTACTCGATCTCCAATGGGATCGGCGCCGGTCTGATCACGTTCGTGGTGGTCAAGCTGGCGCGGGGCAAGGCCCGGGAGATCCACCCGTTGCTGTACGGGGTGGCCGTGTTGTTCGTGCTGTACTTCCTGCGTGGGCCGATCGAGTCAGTGGTGCTCTGAGGCACGTCCGGGCGGGGAGTCGATCGGGGATTCCCCGCCCGTACCATCTGAATCCCCTCGTGAGGCTGGTCATAACGGATGTCGTTAGCCATGCTCATTAGTTAAGCTAACTACTGTGACGGAGCGGACGGTGACGGCGGAACGCGTGCCACCGGCGCAGCTGGCTCCCCAGCTGCGTGATGCGATCACCCGACTCAACCGGCGGGTCCGACAGGCCCGACCGGTCGGCGACCTCACGGTCACCCAGGTCTCCGCGCTCACCAGCCTGCGGCTGGCGGGCGCGATGACACCCCGGGAGCTGGCCGACGTGGAGCGGGTGCAGCCGCCGACGATGACCAAGATCGTCGGGAAGTTGGAGGACCGCGGCCTCGTGCGGCGGACACCCCATCCGACCGACGGGCGGCAGGTCATCCTCGCGGCGACCGAAGGAGGGCAGGCCGTGCTCGACCAGTTCGAGCGGGCCCGCGACGAGTGGCTGGCCCATCGGCTGGCCGCACTCGACGAGGACGAACGGGAGACCCTGCAGAGGGCCGCCCAGATTCTTCAGCAGCTCGCTCGCGCCTGAGCCGCATTCGCGCCACCGGGTCCGTGCCGTCACCTGTCGATGACGCGTACGTCCGGAGGAGGCGCACCAAGAGTGCAGGCGAAGCTGAGCACGATGTTCCAGTCCCTACAGGTCCGCAACTACCGCCTTTTCGCATCCGGGCAGCTGATCAAGTTGGTCGGCGTCTGGATGATGTTCATCGCCCAGGACTGGCTCGTCCTCGAGCTCTCCAACAACTCGGCCACCGCGCTCGGCGTGGTCACCGCCTGCCAGTTCACCCCGGTGCTCCTGCTCACCCTGCTCTCCGGCCGGCTCGCCGACCGGTACGACAAGCGGGTGCTGCTCTTCGCCGCCAACGCCTTCTGGAGCCTGCTGGCGCTCGGCATGTCGCTGCTGGTCATCACCGACCTGGTGCAGCTCTGGCACGTCTTCGCCTTCGCCGCGTTGCTCGGTACGGCCAACGCCGTGGAGACCCCGGTCCGGCAGGCGTTCGTCTCCGAGCTTGTCGGCACGCCGCTGCTGCCCAACGCGCTGTCACTGAACGCCGCCGTGTTCAACTCCGCCCGGATCGTCGGCCCGGCCGTCGCCGGCCTGGCCATCGCCGCGTTCGACGTGGGCCCGGTCTTCCTCTTCACCGCTGTCAGCTCCATCGCGCCCCTGGTCAACGTGGTCCGAATGCGGACGGCCGACCTGCACCGCGACGCCCTGCTGCCGCGCGACGAGCGGGCGTCCGCCCGGGTCGTCGACGGGCTGCGGTACGTCTCGCGCCGCCCCGACCTGCTGCTGCCGATGGCGGTCATGTCGGTGATCGGCATGTCGCTGTTCAACTTCCAGCTGACCCTGGCCGCGCTGGCGAAGACGGTCTTCCACACCGGTGCCGCCTCCTTCGGCCTGTTCAGCACGGCGCTGGCCGTGGGCGCGCTCGGCGGCGCGCTCAGCGGCACCGGTCGGCGGAGCCGGCCGTCGGTCTGGCTGGTGCTCGGCGCGGCGATCGCCTGCGCCAGCTTCGGCACCCTGGTCGGTCTCGCCTCGACGTACTGGCTGGTCGTGGCACTGCTGGTGCCGACCGGCTTCTTCATGGTGTTCTTCGCCCAGGCCGCCAACCAGCGGGTCCAGTTGGGCGTGGACGCGGCCTTCCGGGGGCGGGTGATGGCCCTGTGGGTGTTGGTGTTCCTGGGCACCAACCCGGTCGGCGCGCCGTTGATCGGCTGGGTCGCGGAGCACTTCGGTGCCGGTGCCAGCATCTGGATGGGTGGGCTGATCTCGCTGGCCGCCGCGCTGATCGCCCTCACCTGGCAGCTTCGCCACTCCGGTGCCCGGCTGCGGTTCCGGGTGCTGCCGATGCCCCGTTTCTATGTCACCTCGACCGACTGCTGAGGTTTGGGCGTAGCTGGCCGCGTCCCGTTGCGAGGATCGCGCGGATGCGGCCAAACCGCTGGCGGGGTGGCACGGTGGGGCTTAGCGTCGATACGTGGGAGTCGGACGCGCGCTGATGCTGGCCCTGGCGTTCCTCGCCGTGGCCAGTCTGCCGGCGGCATTCGCCCTGATCTTCTGCTACGACGAGATCCTCGACCGGGTCGTCTGCGGGTGGTCCGAGTGGCGTGACCGCCGACGGGAGAAGCGCACGATCGCCCGTCTCGACCGGGCCATCGAGGCCGACGCGCTGACCCGCGACATCGACCTCAGCGAGTTCGACCGCGCTGACCGTCGGCCACTGGAGCAGCTCGCCGCGGACCTGCGTCGTCTCGGCGGTCAGCGGGTCGGCGGCGCCGGTCGATCGATGGTCTGGCACAGCGCGCTGCTCCAGGCGTACGACGACCGGCTTCGCCTCGCCTGCCGCGCCCTCGGCGTCACCGAGCACCTCGCCGAGTTGGAGGGCGTCGATCAGGAGATCGAGCGGGTCCGGGTGGAGGGCGTGCTGCACGCCGCCGGGCTGGCCCTTCCGGCGGCCCGGGCCGGGCACCGACAGCGACACCGCTGAGCGCGGCCGATCGGCTATGACCGATCCGGTGCCGGCTGCGCGATGCCCGATGTGGCCGCTTGGGATCTGGTGTGGAGCACCGCGCGGGCCTGTTCGGCGGCGCGGGTGATGCTCTCGCTGATGAAGTCGAGGAAGCGGGCGATGTTCTCCAGCCGGGCGGCGGCGGGGGTGTGCGCGCCGAGCAGGGCGACGCCCTGGCGTGCGGTCGCGACGAGATGGTCGTTGGCCCGCGCGCTGGCGATCGTCGCCTGGTAGAAGAGCTCGTCGTCGATGACGTAGCGGTCGCGGCGGCGTTCGTCGCGTTCGCGGCGGACCAGGCTCTGGCTCTCGAGGAAGGTGATCGCCTTGGAGATCGACGCCGGGCTGACCTGGAGGCGCTGGGCGAGTTCGGACGCGGTGAGACTGCCCGAGTCGGTGAGGAACAGGCTGGTCAACACTCGGGCCCCCATCTTGTTCAGACCGGAGGCCATGAGGACTGTGGTGAACGCCTGCTCGTAGTCGGCCACGGCCTGGGCATCGCGTCCGTGTTGTCGGGGGGCTGCCTCGGCGCCACGGGGAGGGGCGGGCTTGCGCCGGTGGGCGCGGTGCTCGGTCGCGTGCTGGGCCAGATCGGCCCGGTAGCCGGTCGGGCCGCCATTGCGCATCACCTCGCGGGTGACCGTCGAGGTGGGGCGGGCGAGGCGTCGGGCGATCTCGGCGTAGGGGAGGCTGTCGGCCAGCCCCAGCGCGATCTGCTGGCGTTCCTGCTGGCTGAGCCTGCCTCCCGGCATCGCGATCTCCCTCTCGTGGTCCCGTGGAGCGGCGGTCCCGGACTCCGCCACCATAGCGTTAACCCGCATCCCAATGCAACGGCGATGGGGCCAACGTTGCATTAGATTCGGGGTCGTTGCAACAATTCCGTGAGCTTGAGCAGCTAAAACACCATCTAACTGCAACAGGGCGGTTGCAGAAACTGGAAAGCAACGTAGCGTTTCCCACATCAGTAACAAGCACCAACCTGGGAGAGCACGATGCAGACGTTCGACACACCCGCCCCCATCTCCGCCGTCCTGGACATTCCTGCCGGGCGCATCCAGCTCATCGCCGCGGACCGCACCGACACCATCGTCGAGATCCTCCCGGCCGACCCCGCCAAGAGCAGCGACACCAAGGCCGCCGAGCAGACCACTGTCGCCTACGCCGACGGCGTCCTGCGAATCACGACCGCACGTCCCCTCAACAAGCTCTTCGGCCCCTCCGGCTCGCTGGAGGTCACCGTGCGGGTGCCTGCCGGCTCCCACGTCGATGCCAGGGCCGCCAGCGCCGAGCTTCGGTGCGTCGGCCGCCTCGGCGACGTCGCCTTCGACGGGGCGTACCGGGAGATCAAGATTGACGAGGCCGCGAGTGTCCGCCTCACCGCGATCGACGGCGACGTCGAGGTCGGCCGGCTCAGCGGCCCCGCCGAGATCAGCACCGCCCGGGGTGACATCAGGGTCGCCGAGGCGCTGCGCGGCACTGTCGTCCTCCGTACCCAGTCCGGCGACATCTCGGTCGCGGCGGCGGCCGGCGTCTCGGCCGTCCTGGACGCCGGCACCGGCCACGGCCGTGTCAGCAACGCCCTCAAGAACGACGGCACCGCCGAGCTCGACATCCACGCCAGCACCCCGCAGGGCGACATCAACGCCCGCAGCCTCTGAAAAGGACGGATCGAGATGACGAACAACAGCATGTCCTCGACCAACTCGACGTGGACCGGCCTGGTGTCGGTCGACGACACGGCCCTGGCCGTCACCGACACCGGCGGGCCCGGCATCCCCGTGGTGTACCTCAACGGCCAGTTCGCCACCCAGGGCTACTGGCGGCGGGTCATCGCCGACCTGGGCGCCGGGTTCCGGCACATCACCTACGACGAGCGGGCTCGCGGCAGGAAGTCGAAGCGCTCAGCCGACTACTCGTTCGAGGCCGCCGTCCGGGACGTCGACGCCGTTCTCGCCGCTCGGGGCGTACACCAGGCGGTGTTTGTGGGCTGGTCCTACGGTGCGGTGGTCGGGGCGCACTGGGCCAACCGGAACCCGGAGCGCACCCTGGGCGCGGTCCTGGTCGACGGTGCCTTCCCGCACGACTGGCTCGACGAGGCCATGGCGCAGCGGATCCGCAAGATGTTCCGACGGATGAACCTGTTCATGCCGCTGCTGCGCCCGACCGGCCTGACCCCACGGATGAATGCCGACCAGATGGCGGACAGCAACATCGAGCTCGGCGAGCTCTCCCGCGAGCGCGAACTGGGCCCGGTGCTGGACGCCATCACCGTCCCGGTGCGGTACGTGGTCGCCTCCGGGACGTCCCTCGGCAGTCGCGGGGACGAGCAGGAGCAGATCCGTGCCAGCCTCGACGCGGTGACCGCCCGCAACCCGAACATCACCATCGGCGCGAAGGTCGCGAGCAACCACGGCGCGATCCTCAAGAAGGACTTCCGGGCCGTCGCCGAGGCCGTACGCGGGGTCGCGGCCCCTCGCCGCGAAGGCGCTGGAGACGCTCGGTGAGGGACGAACACTCGCGTTGACGGGTGGCGCAGGGTCACCCGTCAACGCGAAGCGTCAGGACGATTCGCGGGCGGCCGGGCCGCTGCCGAAGAGCACGTCGTCCCAGCTCGGCAGCCGCTTGCGGGGCTTGCCGTTGGCGTCGGTGGACTCACCGGAGGCCGCCGCGGCGGCCGTCCGACGGGGCCGCAGCACCGCCAGCGACGGCACGGCCGGCACCTCCTTGGGCGCGTCCGAGTCGTCGTCGAAGGCCGACCCCTGACCGCCGCCGAGCAGCGCGGCGGCACCCCCGCCGACCGGCCGCTGCCGAGGCGCGTCCGAACCGGCAAGAGCAGCCGGGGTACGCGGCTCAAGGCCACGACCCGACGACCCGCCGAGCGGGCGGTCCAGGGAGGCGAGCAGCGCGTCGCGGCCAGCCCGGATCGGATCGCGGCCGGGGCGCGGGTGCTCGGACGCCGCCGGCAACCCGTGCCCACCACGGCTCGGCTCGCCACGCGACGGACCCGGGAGGCCGTGCCCGGTCCGTTCCGGTGCCGGCTCCTGGCCGAGGATCGGCGTGGGCCGCTCGGCACACAGGTACTGCGCCATGTCGTCGTGCGGCGTGACCACCTGCCGGGCCTTGTCCATGTCCCAGATGGCCTGCGCGGTGGCCTTGCCGGACGGCCAGGTGGCGATGATCCGCCACGTGCCGTCGTCGCGCCGGTAGGCGTCCCAGGAGATCTTCTCAGTGTCGATGCCGTGCTGGCTCAGCCGGCCGTTGACCACCTCGGCGAGCGGGGTGGGCTTCTCCGCGCCCTTGAGGCGGGTGCGGCGGGCGTGCTGGGCGAGCATCGCCCGCTCCTGCAACACCGGGCCGGCGTAGCGCAGCACCCGGTCGACCGGCACCCCGGCGATCCGGGCGACATCCTCCGCGGACTCACCAGAGCGGATGCGGGCCTGGATGTCCCGAGGAGACAGTGAGGGAATCGGGTCGGCAGTGGTCGGTGCCACCGCGAGCGGCGGGGCACCCGGCTCGGGGTGCATCACGCCGGCGATGCGTTCGTCGATCGGCAGGGCGAGGAGTCGCCCCACCTCGTCGGCGAGCACCAGGGCCTGGCCGTCCTCGGAGAGGGCGACGAAGCGTACTGGGCGCATAGCGTTGCCTCCGTCCCGCTTCGCTGGCCGCACGCCACGAGTCGGCCACCCAGGCGTCTCGGACCACCGTACGCGCATCTGCCCAAGGGTGGGGGAAGCGACACCCCGCATGTCGTGACTGAGCTGCGGCGATGATCACGGTCGGTGTCCGTGGAGGCCCCGACGGACACCGACCGTGACGAAGGTCAGAGTCGCTCGACCACGTAGTCGATGGACGCGGTGAGCGCCTCGACATCGGTCGGCTCGACGGCCGGGAACAGCGCCACCCGCAGCTGGTTGCGACCGAGCTTGCGGTAGGGCTCAGTGTCCACGATGCCGTTGGCGCGCAGCGCCTTGGCGATCGCCGTGGCGTCCACCCCGTCGGCGAAGTCGATGGTGGCGACCACGTTGGAGCGCAGCGACGGGTCGGTGACGAACGGGGTGGCCACACTGGACCGCTCCGCCCAGCCGTAGACCGCGGCGGCGCTCTCGGCGGTGCGCTTCGACGCCCAGGCCAGGCCGCCCTGCGCGTTCATCCAGTCGGTCTGCTCGGCGGCCAGGAAGATGGTGGCCAGCGCCGGGGTGTTGTAGGTCTGCTCCAGCCGCGAGTTGTCGATCGCGGTGACCAGGTCGAGGAAGGCGGGGATGTAGCGCCCGGACGCCTTGATCTCGGCGGCCCGGTCAAGTGCGGCCGGGGACATCAGGGCCAGCCAGAGACCGCCGTCGGAGCCGAAGCACTTCTGCGGAGCGAAGTAGTAGACGTCGGTCTCGCCGACGTTGACGTCCAGGCCACCCGCGCCGGAGGTCGCGTCGACAAGCAGCAGCGCGCCCTCGTCGGCCCCGGCCACCCGGCTGATCGGGACGGCCACACCTGTCGAAGTCTCGTTCTGCGGCGTCGCGTACGCGTCCACGCCGGACTCGGCGACCAGGGCCGGAGCACTGCCCGCGTCGGCCTTGCGGACGGTCGGCTCACCCAGGAACGGGGCGTCCTTGACCGACTTGGCGAACTTGGCGCCGAACTCGCCGAAGCTGGCGAACTGGGCCCGGTCGCGAATCAGGCCGAAGGTGGCGACCTCCCAGAACGCGGTGGTGCCGCCGTTGCCGATCACCACCTCGTAGCCCTCGGGCAGCGAGAAGAACTCGGCGATGCCGGAGCGCAGCCGGGCCACCTGGTCACGGACCGTCTTCTGCCGGTGGGAGGTGCCGAGGTAGGTGGTCGCGACCTCGGCGAGGGCGGACACCGCCGCCGGGCGAACCTTGGACGGGCCGCAGCCGAAGCGTCCGTCGGCGGGCTTGATCTCATCGGGAATCCGGATGATCGGTGCGTCAGCCACGGTCTTGAAGATCCTTCCGCAAGGGCGAGGGCGGGCCCGGCGACACTGCCGGCCCTCATCCTCGCACCCGCCCCGGACCGCGATGGGCGGGGTCCCGGCGGTCGGTCTGAGTCCTTCGCCACAGTCGGCTCCGGCAGCCGTCGACAACGACCCTTCTTCGACGCGCGGCGTCGAAAGGGCCCCTCCCCGACGCGCGGCGTCGAAAGGGCCCCTCGCTGACGCGCGGCGTCGGGGAGGGGCCCTTTCCTACCAGCTCAGACGCCGTGCGGGATGGCCGCCCAGCCCTCGACCTCGGACGGCTTGCGGGCCTCCGGGCCCATGTAGCGGGCGGACGGGCGGACCAACCGCTGAAGGCGCTTCTGCTCCAGGATGTGCGCGCTCCAGCCGCCCATCCGGGCGCAGGTGAACATCGAGGTGAACATGTGCGCCGGCACCTCGGCGAAGTCCAGCACGACGGCCGACCAGAACTCCACGTTTGTGGCCAGCACCCGGTCCGGTCGGCGGGCCTGAAGCTCGGCGAGGGCGGCCTTCTCCAGCGCCTCGGCGATCTCGAAGCGCGGCGCGCCCAGCTCCTTGGCCGTGCGCCGGAGCACTCGGGCGCGCGGGTCCTCGGCACGGTAGACGCGGTGGCCGAAGCCCATCAACCGCTCGCCGCGGTCGAGGACGCCCTTGACGTAGCCCTCCGCGTCGCCGCTGCGCTCCACCGCCTCCAGCATGCTGAGCACCCGGGACGGGGCACCGCCGTGCAGCGGGCCGGAGAGGGCGCCGATGCCCGACGAGATGCAGGCCGCCGCGTCCGCCCCGGTGGAGGCGACGATGCGAGCGGTGAAGGTGGACGCGTTCAGGCCGTGCTCGGCGGCCGAGATGAAGTACGCGTCGACGGCCTTGACGTGCCGCGGGTCGGGCTCGCCGCGCCAGCGCTTCATGAACCGCTCGACGATGGTCTGCGCCTTGTCGATCTCCTTCTGCGGCACCGCCGGCAGGCCGAGGCCGCGAGCGGACTGGGCGACGAAGGAGAGCGCGGTCACCGACACCCGGGCGAGATCCTCGCGGGCCCGCTCGTCGGAGATGTCCAGCAGTTGGCTGAGACCCCAGTACGGGGCCAGCATGGCCACCGCGGACTGCACGTCGACGCGGATGTCACCGGAGTGCACCGGCACCGGGAACGGCTCCGCCGGCGGCAGGCCCGGCCCGAAACGGCCGTCGACAAGTAGTGCCCACACGTTGCCGAACGACACCTGGCCGATCAGATCCTCGATGTCGACTCCGCGATAGCGCAGCGCGCCGCCCTCACGGTCAGGTTCGGCGATCTCGGTCTCGAAGGCGACGACGCCCTCCAGCCCGGGTTTGAAATCGGCCATGTCGCTCTCCTGGATCTGGTCGGTGCGCCCGATCGCTCATCCGGCCCGATCGGCCGAGCGCCTTAGGCGACCCTCAGGGATGTGTTCGGAACATACTGCCTGCTGAGTAAGGGATACGCGACCCGCTGCGACTGTGCTGCACGCGACATCCCCGGACGCGCATTCTCCGCCTGGCTCAGTGAGACTGGGCAGGGTGGGCTGGCCAGCGCGGGAGGGTGCTGACCGGGCCCTCGAAAAGGAGTGGGGACGTGACGGGTGACACACCCGCCCCGGCCGCGATGCGTAACGAGTACGCCGCGGACCTGGGCCTGACCGAGGCTGACCTGGCCGTCGACTGGCACACCCAGTTCGACAGGTGGTTCGCCGACGCGGTGGCCTTCGGGCTGCCCGAACCGAACGCCATGGTGGTGGGCACCGCCGACTCGGCCGGCCGGCCGAGCGGGCGGACGGTGCTGCTGAAGGGGTACGACCCGGAGGGCTTCGTCTTCTTCACCAACCACCTGTCGCGCAAGGGCGTCGAGGCGACCGCCAACCCGTACGCCAGCCTGGTCTTTCCGTGGTTTCCCATGCAACGCCAGGTGGTCGTCGCCGGGCGGGTCGCGCACGTCGACCGGGCGACGAGCGAGGCGTACTTCGCCAGCCGGCCGCGCGGCTCCCAGTTGGGCGCCTGGGCCAGCCCGCAGTCCCAGGTGGTGTCGGGCCGGGCGGTGCTCGAGGAGCGGTACCAGGAGGCGGCCGAGCGGTTCGCCGACCAGGCCGAGATCCCGACCCCGACGCACTGGGGCGGGCTGCGGGTCCAACCCGAGTCGGTGGAGTTCTGGCAGGGTCGGGCCGGCCGGCTGCACGACCGGCTCCGCTTCCGTCGCCTCGACGAGGGTGGCTGGACCGTCGAACGGTTGGCGCCGTGACGGGTGTGCGGGAGACCCGGCCGCGCGCAGCGCGCCGGTGGGCGATCGACGTGCGTCCGCTGCGGGTTCCGGCGTACCGCCGGCTCTGGCTCGGCAACACCGTGGCGATGTTCGGCTTCCAGTTCACCGCCGTCGCGGTACCAGTGGAGATGTACGCCCTGACCCGCGACTCGTTCTGGGTGGGCCTGCTGGGAGTGGCTGCCTTCGTACCGTTGCTGATCTTCGGGCTCTGGGGCGGCGCGGTCGCCGACGCCCGCGATCGGCGTGTGGTGTTGCTCGGCGGCTCATTGTTGCTCTGGGCATCCACCCTCGGTCTGCTGGTCCAGGCACTGCTGAACGTGGGCAGCCCGGTGCTGCTGTTGGTGTTGATGGCGGTGCAGTCGGTGGCCTTCGCGATCAGCTCGCCGGCCCGCAGCGCCATGCTGCCCCGGCTGGTGCCGGAAGACCTGGTGGCGTCCGCGACCACCCTGAACTACACGACCTTCACCGCCGCCTCGGTCGCCGGCCCGCTCGCCGCCGGCCTGATCCTCGCCGCCTCGCCGGACACCACTGTGGTCCTGCCGATCGCGTACGGGCTGGACGCGGTGCTGTTCACCGCGATGCTCTGGGCCGCGCTGCGGCTGCCCTCGCTCCCGCCCGAGCCCACCGCCGACGGTCAGGCCCGGCGTGCCGGCCTGTCCAGCGTCGTCGACGGGTTCCGCTACCTGGCCACCACCCCCGTACTGCTGCTGTCCTTCGCGGTGGACCTGATCGCGATGATCCTCGCCATGCCACGGGCGCTCTTCCCGGAGATCGCGCACGAGCGGTTCGGCGGCGGTGGCGCGGTCGGCCTGCTCTACAGCGCCATCGCGATCGGCTCGATGATCGGTGGGCTGACCTCCGGCTGGATCGGCCGGCTTCGCCGGCAGGGGCTCGGTCTGGTGCTCGCGGTGGTCGGCTGGGGTCTGGCGATCGCCGCGGCGGGGCTGGCCCACCAGCTCTGGCTGATGGTCGTGCTGCTCGCCGTGGCCGGCGCCGCCGACCTGATCAGCGCCGTGCTGCGCCAGTCGATGCTGCTGGTCTACGCACCGGACCGGATGCGCGGCCGACTCCAGGGCGTCAACACGGTCGTGGTGGCGGGCGGCCCCCGCCTGGGCGACCTGCGCGCCGGCACCATGGCCGCCGGCTTCGGCGGCGGGGTGGCCTGGGTGGCAGGTGGGCTCGCCTCCGCGGTGCTCGTGGTGGTGCTCGCGGTCGCGTTCCCGGCGCTGCTGCGCTACCGGGCCGCGACGGCGTCGAGCGAGGACCGGACCTGACCGGTTAGGGTCGCCGGCATGGAAAGCCCCGATCCGCGCCCGTTCTCCGGCGCCCAGTGGACCATCTCCGCCGCCGGCCACGAGGCCGTCATCGTGGAGGTCGGCGGTGGGCTCCGGACGTACCGGCACGACGGTGTCGACCTGGTCGACGGGTACCGGACCGACGAGGTCTGCCCCGGCAGCACCGGGCAGGTGCTGGCGCCCTGGCCGAACCGGATCCGCGATGGTCGCTACCCGTTCGGCGGGCGGACGCACCAGCTCGCACTGACCGAGCCGGATCGGCACGTGGCCATCCACGGGCTGGTCAACTGGGTGCCGTGGCAGTTGCTGGAGCAGTCGGCGGACGCCGTGACGGTCGGCTACGACCTGCCACCGCAGCTCGGCTACCCGTGGCCGCTGCGGCTGCGCAGCCGGTGGAGCGTCGACGCGGACGGTTTGCGCGCCGAGCACGAGGTGACGAACACCGGCGAGGAGTTGGCGCCGTTCGGCTTCTCCGTGCACCCGTACCTGCAACTGCCGGGCGTCGCGGTGGACGACCTGGTGTTGCGGCTGCCCACCCGGAGCCGGGTGCTGGTGGACGGTCGACTGCTGCCGGTGGGGGTGACCCCGGTGTCCGGCACCGAGTACGACTGGACCAGCCCCCGCCGGATCGGCGCCGCGGTGCTGGACTCCTGCTTCGGCGACGTGATCCGGGACGCCGACGGGGGCTCGTCGGTGAGCCTCGCCGCGCCGGACGGTTCGGCCGGGGTGCGCATCTGGGCGGATGCCGAGTTCGGCTGGTGGCAGGTGTTCACCGGGGATGCCCTCATCGGCGAGCGGCACCGCCGGTCGGTGGCGGTCGAGCCGATGACCTGCCCACCGGACGCGTTCCGGTCGGGTAGGGATCTGCTCACGCTCAAGCCCGGCACGACCTGGCGAGGTGCCTGGGGCATCCGCCCCGGCGCCTGATGGAGTTCGCCGAGGTCGTCCGCCGTCGGCGGATGGTGCGCAACTACGACCCGGACCGCCAGGTCCCGCCCGACGTGGTGGACCGGCTGCTCGACCACGCGGTCCGCGCGCCGTCGGCCGGCTTCGCCCAGGGCTGGGGCTTCCTGGTGTTGGAGGAGCCGGCCGACCGGGAACGGTTCTGGGCCGCCACCACCCCCGACGGCGGTGGACGGGAGCGGTGGCTCGCCGGTATGCGCCGAGCACCCCTGATCGTGGTGCCGCACGCCAACGAGTCGGCCTATCTGCGGCGGTACGCGGAGCCGGACAAGGGCTGGACGGACCAGTCCACGGATCGGTGGTCGGTGCCGTACTGGCACGTGGACGCCGGCTTCGCCGCGTTGCTGATGCTGCTCACCGCCGTGGACGAGGGGCTGGGGGCGTGCTTCTTCGGCATTCCGCCCCAGCGGATCGACACCTACCGGGACGCGTTCGGCGTGCCGGTGGAGTACCAACCCATCGGTGCGGTCACAATCGGTTACCGGGCGGCCGACCATCGGTCACCATCGTTGCGCCGTGGGCGTCGTCCGCTGGACGAGGTCGTGCGCCGCGGCCGGTGGAACTGATGCCGACGCCCCGTTCGTCCGGTTGAGAATCGGACGAGCGATGGCGAAACTGACATCAGGGAGCAGAACGCAGCGTGCGCTGGGCGGCTAGGCTGGCACGGTCATCGGTGCCGCGCCGCGCGGTGCCCGCCGCGGCCCGGCTCGGCGCCGTCGGTCGGCCCGGCCACGGGGAGGGGAGCGTGCCGTCGTGATCTTCAGAGCGGTCCGGGACGGGCGTCCCTATCCGGAGCACAATCTGACGCTCAAGCAGTGGGCGGAGATCCCGCCGCGGCCACTGCGCCTGGATCAGATGATCACCACCAAGCGCGAGTTGGCGCTGGACAAGCTCCTCGCCGAGGATTCCACCTTCTACGGTGACCTCTTCCCGCACGTCGTGCAGTGGAACGGCGGGCTCTACCTGGAGGACGGGCTGCACCGGGCGCTGCGCGCCGCCCTCCAGCAGCGCAACCAGATCCACGCGCGGGTGCTGGTGCTCTCCGGGCCCATCGAGTGACGAGCCCTTCTTTCGCGCACTGAACCTTCGTTAGGGTGGCGTCCATGACCGCTGCGCTGGACCTCCTCGACCTGGACCCGTCGCTCAGCGAGGAGGAGCGGCAGATCCGCGACGTCGTCCGCCAGCTCGTCGACGACCGGGTGCGGCCCCACGTCGCCGACTGGTACGAGGACGGCCGGGTGCCCGCGCGGGAGCTGGCCCGCGAGTTCGGCAAGCTCGGCCTGCTCGGCATGCACCTCACCGGCTACGGCTGCGCCGGCGCCTCCGCGGTCGCCTACGGGCTGGCCTGCCAGGAGCTGGAAGCCGGCGACTCCGGCCTGCGCTCCCTGGTCTCCGTGCAGGGATCGCTCGCCATGTACGCCATCTGGCGCTACGGCAGCGAGGAGCAGAAACAACGCTGGCTGCCGTCGATGGCCACCGGTGCGGCGATCGGTTGCTTCGGCCTGACCGAGCCGGACCACGGCTCCGACCCCGCCTCGATGGCCACCCGCGCCCGCCGCGACGGCGACGACTGGGTGCTCACCGGCGGGAAGATGTGGATCACCAACGCCCCGATCGCGGACGTCGCGGTGATCTGGGCGCGCACCGACGAGGGTGTGCGGGGTTTCGCCGTACCGATGGACACACCCGGCGTCACGGCCCGGGAGATCCGCCGCAAGATGTCGCTGCGCGCGTCGGTGACCGGCGAGATCGTGCTCGACGACGTCCGGCTACCGGCCGACGCCCAACTGCCCGAGGCGGTCGGGCTCAAGGCGCCGCTGAGCTGCCTCACCGAGGCCCGGTACGGCATCGTCTGGGGTGCGGTCGGCGCGGCCCGCGACTGCCTGGAAACCACACTGGCGTACGCCACCACCCGCACCCAGTTCGGTCGCGCACTGGCCGGTTTCCAGCTCACCCAGGCGAAGCTCGCCGACATGGCCGTCGAGTTGGTGAAGGGGCAGTTGCTCGCCCTGCACCTGGGCCGGCTCGCGGACGCCCACCGGATGCGGCCCGAGCAGGTCAGCGTGGGCAAACTGAACAACGTGCGGGAGGCGCTGGCCATCGCCCGGCAGTGCCGCACCATCCTCGGCGCCAACGGCGTCTCCGGTGAGTACCCGGTGATGCGGCACGCCAACAACCTGGAGAGTGTGCTGACGTACGAGGGCACCTCCGAAATCCACCAACTGGTCATCGGGCAGCGGCTCACCGGGCTCTCCGCATTCGCCTGACCTGCCCTTTTGTCGCTTCCTGGCGCTCGCCGCGCGGCTGTCGTATCGGGGCCGTACCGTCATTGACAGACGACGTGTCTGACGAGGACGGTGAGCGTGATGGCCCGCGACGCTGGCAGCAACGAGCCCACGAGGGAGTTCCCCGGTTACCCGACCGGTGACGATCTCAAGGCGCGGTCGACCACGACACCCGAGTGGACCGCGGATACGCCCGATGGGCCAGCGGGTCCCGGTGGTCCTGCGGGTCCCGGTGGTCCTGCGGGTCCCGGTGGCCCTGGCGGCCCCGGTGGGCCTGGTGGTCCGACGAGCGGTGGCGACGGCCCCGGCGGTGGCGGTGGCGGTGGGGCGGCGCGAGGGCTGCTCCTGCTGCTCGGTGCCGCCGCGCTGGCCGTGGTCGTGCTGCTCGGCATTCAGGCGGTCGGCATTCTGCCGGACTTCCGTAACCCGTTCGCCAAGGAGCAGACCGACCGCAGTCAGCCACCGCTGCTCAAGTCGATCCAGGACCTCAGTCGCTACGTGGCCGCGGAAGGCAACTTCCAGGTCGTGGTCGACACGCAGAACGACAGGCGCAACGTTCCGGACTTCCTGCTCAACGAGCGCACCCTGTTCGTCGGTGCCGGCAGCGTCGAGGCGTACGTCGACTTCACCAAGATCGGTGAGGGCGCCGTCGTCCAGTCCGCCGACGGCAAGTCCGTCGAGATCAAGCTGCCCGCACCGCAGCTCGGCGAGACCAACCTCGACATGGAGAAGAGCTACGTCTTCGCCGAGGAGCGCGGTCTGCTCAACCGACTCGGTGACCTGGTCGGCAACGACCCCAACCGGCAGCAGCAGGTCTACCAGCTCGCCGAGGACCGGATCACCGCCGCCGCCCGGGACAGCGGGCTCTCGGCCCGGGCCGAGGAGAACACCCGCAAGATGCTGGAGGGTCTGCTCCGCTCCCTCGGCTACCAGCAGATCACCGTCACCTACATCGCCCCCTGACCCAACCACCCCCTGGTACGCCGAAGCGCCCGCCCCGACTTCCGTCGGAGCGGGCGCTTCCGTCTCTGCCCGGCGCCGCGCCGTTGCCCAAGATCCGCGCAACTTCGGCGATGGTGGTGCCTCCAGCGCCCCGGAGGCAGCAACATCCCTGAAGTTGCCGCCCCGGGGTGCGCCATGGCCGGGGGTCAGCGGCCGGTGGAGGCCAGGAGCCCTCGGTGGAACCGGCGCTGTGGACCGGACGAGGGGTGGGTGCGCGCGGAAGGGACGTGAGGAACGGCAGCCGAGGGGTCCGGAGGTCCGCTGCTGGGGCGCGCGGCCGATTCGCCGGATATGAGGCATCGTCGTGGTGGCGGACCAAGCGATCTTGGACAGTTTCCGTCAGCAGCACAGTCAGCAGCTGACGGAAACTGTCCAAGATCTGCGATTACGTCAGGTGTGCGGGGCGGGTCAGCGGCCGGTGGAGGCCAGGTAGCGGTCCTCGTTCGGCATCAGCACCCACAGGATCAGGTAGACGATCACCTGCGTGCCGGGCAGCAGCAGCGACAGCAGGAACAGCAGCCGGACCATTCCGGCCGACATGCCGAACCGCCGTCCGAGGCCGGCGCAGACACCGGCGATCATGCGCCCCTCGCGGGGCCGGACCAGTTTGCGACTCATCGTCGTACTCCCACTCTGCGGCGGTGCGCCGCGTCTGCAATCCACGGTAGAAAGGGATGACCACCTCGCCCTCGGTCCCGAGGATGAGCGGCGACCCGTGGACCCGTAGGTGCTTTACCCGGGCAGCACCCCGCTGACGCCTCCCCGAACCGCCCCTCGAGCGCCGCCCTCGCCCCGCCCTCGCCCGCGCGCCGCCCGCCCTCGCCCGCGCGCCGCCCGCCCTCGCCCGCCCTCGCCCGCCCTCGCCCGCGCGCTGCCTGTCTCCCGCACTGCCGCGTCCGCCGAGCCAGACGGAGATCATGCTCGATCCTGGTTGTAGTGGCATCAAGGCGAGCGAACACCACTACATCCTGGATCCAGCACGATCTTGCGGGGCGAGCGAGCATGCGAGCGGGCGGCGGGGCGAGTGGGGTGAGCGGGGCGGTACCGGGCGGCGAACGGGCGGGCGGGAGACGGTGGTCGGGTGTTCACGTCCCGGACCGGGTGGGCGGTGAGCTGGGCGGGTAGGCTGGCTGATCGGCCTTCCACACCCCGGAGGGCCGGCACCCATACCCCGGACGGTCACGAGCGGGGCCGCCAGACCGGTGGTCACGACCCG
The DNA here is from genome assembly GCF_049841535.1 of Micromonospora sp. DT53. NCBI lineage: Bacteria > Bacillati > Actinomycetota > Actinomycetes > Micromonosporales > Micromonosporaceae > Micromonospora > Micromonospora sp. DT53. Next base: position 451,590 of record NZ_JBNCKM010000002.1, on the reverse strand, counting down.
GCCGGGTCCCGTACGCCGGGACGACGGCGAGGAAGCGCAGCCATGATCAGTGTTTTCGACCTCTTCAGCGTCGGTATCGGGCCGTCCAGCTCGCACACGGTGGGGCCGATGCGGGCCGCGCGTACGTTCGTCGGCGGGCTCAAGGCCGACGGGCTGCTCACCGACACGGCGCGGGTGCAGGCCGAGTTGTTCGGCTCGCTGGGTGCGACCGGGCACGGCCACGGCAGTGACCGGGCGGTGCTGCTGGGGTTGGCCGGTGAGTCGCCGGAGACTGTCGACACGGACACCGTCGGTCCTCGCGTCGAGCGGATCCGGGCCGAGCGGCGGATCAACATCCTGGACGCGCACGAGATCGACTTCGACCCGGATCGGGACCTGACGCTGCACCGCCGCCGGTCGTTGCCGTACCACCCGAACGGGATGACCTTCGTGGCGTACGACGGGGCCGGTGCCGAGTTGCGCAGCCGCACCTACTACTCCGTCGGTGGCGGGTTCGTGGTGGACGAGGCGGCGGCCGGCGCGGACCGGATCAAGCCGGACAGCACAGTGGTGCGGTACCCGTTCCTGACCGGGGCGCAGCTGCTCGACGTCACCACCCGCACCGGTCTGTCGATCAGCGAGGTGATGCTGGCCAACGAGCGGTCCTGGCGCAGCGAGGCGGACATCCGGGCCGGTCTGCTGGAGATCTGGCGGGTGATGCGGGAGTGCGTGCAGCGCGGCTGCGAGCGGGACGGCGTACTCCCTGGGGGGTTGAAGGTCCGGCGGCGCGCGGCGGAGCTGCGGCGCGGCCTGGAGGCGGAGGTCGGGACGGCCGACCCGCTGCACGCGATGGACTGGGTGACGCTGTTCGCGCTCGCGGTCAACGAGGAGAACGCGGCGGGTGGCCGGGTGGTCACCGCGCCGACCAACGGGGCGGCCGGGATCATTCCGGCGGTGCTGCACTACTACACCCGGTTCGTGCCGGGCGCCGATGACGAGGGCGTGGTGCGGTTCCTGCTGACGGCGGGCGCGATAGGTGTGCTGTTCAAGGAGAACGCGTCGATCTCGGGTGCCGAGGTGGGCTGCCAGGGCGAGGTCGGTTCGGCGTGCTCGATGGCGGCGGCGGGGTTGGCCGAGGCGCTCGGTGGCACCCCCGAGCAGGTGGAGAACGCGGCCGAGATCGGGATGGAGCACAACCTCGGGTTGACCTGTGACCCGGTGGGTGGCCTGGTGCAGATCCCCTGCATCGAGCGGAACGCGGTGGCTAGCATCAAGGCGATCACGGCCGCCCGGCTGGCGCTGCGCGGCGACGGTGTGCACAAGGTGTCGCTGGACAAGGTCATCAAGACCATGCGAGAGACGGGCGCCGACATGAAGGTCAAGTACAAGGAGACGGCGCGTGGCGGTCTGGCCGTCAACGTGATCGAGTGCTGAGTCCGGTCGATTCGGGGCAATCGTTCACCGACTGCTAACCTGTCGTCCGTTTCAGGAGGCGGGAGGCTGCGGTGACCTCTGGCGTCGCGGCTTTGTGGTCGCACCGCAACTCGCTGCGCATCCTGGTCAGGCGGGATCTGGCGGTCAAGTACCAGCAGTCGGTGCTTGGCTACTTCTGGTCGTTGATCGAGCCGCTCGGCATGGGCGCCATCTACTGGTTCGTCTTCGGGGTGCTCTACTCCCGGGACACCGGTCGGCACCTCGGTGAGGCGGCCGAGTCGTACCCGTTGTTCCTGATCACCGGCATCTTCGCCTGGATGTGGACCAGTTCGGCGCTGAGCGAGGCGACGAACGCGCTGACCGGCCAGTCCCGGCTGATCACCACGATGAACGTGCCGCGTCAGGTCTTTCCGATCGGCCGGGTCACCGGCCGGTTCGCCGAGTACGCGGCGGGCCTGCCGATCCTGATCGCCATCGCGGTGATCTACGCGGTGCACGGTCGGATCCACCCCGGCTGGTCGCTGCTCTCCCTGCCGCTGGCGGTGGCCATCCAGGCCGTCCTGTTGACCGGGCTCGCCCTGCTGTTGTCGGCGTGGAACGTGCTGATGCGCGACGTGGAACGGTTGATGCGGCTGATCATCCGGGTGCTCTTCTACGCCACGCCGATCATCTATCCGTTCAGCCTGGTCCGGGAGTCCGGCCTGCCTGGCTGGTTGAAGGTGGTCTACGAGCTGAACCCGCTGGTCGGGATCTTCCAGCTGCACCACGCGATCTGGTACCCGGACGAGTTCCCGGACGCCCGGCTGCTCGCCACCACGATCGTCGGCAGCCTGCTGGTGCTGGCCGCCGGTTGGTGGTCGTTCCGCCGGTTGGAGCCCGCCGTGCTCAAGGAGCTGTGACGTGGCCGCGCCGATCATCGAGGCCGACGGCCTGGGCATCCGGTTCGTCCGCAACCGCCGCCGCCAGCTGCGGCTGCGTGAGTTGTTCATCCACCGGGGCGCCCGGGGCGCGCTGCCCGGCCAGTTCTGGCCGCTGCGGGACGTGTCGTTCACCGTGCAGCCCGGTGAGACGGTCGGGGTGATCGGACGCAACGGCACCGGCAAGAGCACCCTGCTGCGGCTGATCGCCGGGGTGCTCATTCCGGATGAGGGCGGCATCCGGGTGCACGGCGCGGTGGCGCCGTTGCTGGAGTTGTCCGCCGGTTTCTCCAACGACCTGACCGGGCGGGAGAACCTGCACCTGGTCGGTGGGCTGCACGGACTGTCGACGAGTTACCTGAAGCGGCACTTCGACGACATCGTCGAGTTCGCCGGTGAGCAGGTGGAACGGGCCATCGACACGTCCGTGCGGCACTACTCGTCGGGGATGAAGGTGCGGTTGGGCTTCGCGATCATCTCGCACCTGCCGCACCCGATCCTGCTGATGGACGAGGTGACCGCGGTCGGGGACGCGGAGTTCCGTAAGAAGTGTTACGCGACGATTGATCGTCTGCTCGGGGAGGGGCGCACGCTGGTGCTGGTGTCACACAACGAAAAGGACCTGACCCGGTTCTGCCGTCGGGGGTTGTACCTCGACGCGGGCCGGTTGACGCTCGACGGCACCATCGCCGAGGCGCTCGACGCGTACCACGCCGCGGTCCCGCGGTGACGCTCGCGATCGTGCTCGCCGCCGGGAGGCCCGCGGCGGGCCTGACCACGGCGACCGGCGAGCCACTGGCCGACCGCCTGGCCGCCCAGTTGCGCCAGGCCGGGGCGGACGAGGTGCGTTTCGCCGCCAACCTCGACGAGTTGACCGACCTGGTCGCCACCGCGACCGCGCCGGTGCTGATCACCGGCACGGACCTGGTCGCGCACACCGCCGTACTGCGGCACCTGGCCACCAGCCCGGTGGGGCCCACGGTGGCGCTGGTGCTCGGCGACCCGCCGGTGCCGGGTCGGACCGCGGTGCGGGAGGAACGCGGCCAGGTGGTCGACGCCGGCGCGTTGGACGCCCTCGACGGGGACGCCACAGGCGTGTTCGGCGGCGCGCTGCGGGTCGGCGTGGAGGACCTGCCGACCCTCGCGGCCGCCGCCCGGGCCGCCGCGTCCGGGCTGCTGCCCGTCGCCGCCCCGATCGGCCCGTCCGGCGACGTGGCGCCACTGCCGGCGACCGCCGGGTCTGGGTCTGGGGGGTCGGTCGCGGCCGGCGGCCCCGGGTCCGCCGTGGACCGGCTCTTCGCGGGCCTCGCGGCGCTCGGCACCCTGATCTTCGCCCAGCGGGTACGCCTGCTCGTCGCCCACCGGGTCGAGGACACGGCCGGGCTGACCGCTGCCGAGGCGGCGGTGACCGCTGTCGACGAGGACCGGGCCGAGCTGCGGCTGTCGGTGAAGGAGAAGGACGACTTCTTCTCCACCTACTTCGTCAGCACCTGGTCGCCGCACGTGGTCCGGCTCTCGGCCCGGCTCCGGCTCACCCCGACCGGGGTGACGGTGATCTCGGTGCTCTTCGCGTTGGGCGCGGCGGTGCTGTTCGGGGTCGGTGGGCGACAGGCGCTTGTCGGTGGCGCGGTGCTGCTCTACCTCGGCTTCGTGCTGGACTGCGTGGACGGCCAACTGGCCCGCTACACCCGGCACTTCAGCGCCTGGGGTGGCTGGCTGGACACGATGGCGGACCGGGCCAAGGAGTACCTGGTCTACGCCGGGCTGGGCTTCGGGGTGAGCCACGCCGGGCTGGGCAACGGGTGGGCGCTCGCGATCGCCGCGATGACCTTGCAGACCGTCCGGCACATGACCGACACCTGGTACGGGGTGCTGCACGACGAGGCGGCCCGTCGGCCGCGTACGGCGACGAACGCCAGCGGCGGGATCGGTGACCGGCTCAACGCGGCGTCGACCCGGGTGCAGGCGGACACCGGGTCGGTGTCGTACTGGCTGAAGCGGACAGTGGTCTTCCCGATCGGTGAGCGGTGGGCGCTGATCGCGGTGACCGTGGCGCTGTTCAACCCGCTGGTCAGCCTGATCGCCGTGCTGGTCTGGGGTGTGCTGGCGTTCGCGTACACCGGGGCTCTGCGGACGCTGCGGGCCCGCTGGATGTGGGTGCCGGTGCTGGACACGGTCGATGCCACACTGCACCGCGACGACGGGCCGTTGGCCCGCTGGTTGCCTGTGGTCCGCCCGATGGGGCCGCTGACCCTGGCGGTGGTCGCCGCGCTCGGCCCGGCGGTGCTACTGGTCGGGGCGTTGCTCAGTGACGCGCCCGAGGGGCTGCGCTGGGCGGTGCCGGTGGCGCTGCTGGTGCTGCTCGTCGGTGGGCTGGGCGCCGGAGCGGCGCACAACGGCCCGCTGGACTGGCTGGTGCCCGCCGCGTTGCGGGCCGCCGAGTACCTGTTCGCCATCGCGGTCGGGGTGGTCGGCGCGGCGCCCGGCTGGCTGATCTTCGGGTACGTCTTCGTGCTCACCGTGCACCACTACGACCTGACCGCCCGGCTGGAGAAGCGGCAGGCGGCACCGCCTCTGCACGCGGCGACGCTGGGTTGGGAGGGGCGTTCGGTCCTGTTGGCCCTCGCGGCGATCGCCGGAATTGCGGGTATCGGTTTGGCTACACTCGGTGCGTACCTTCTGGTGGTATTCGTGGTGAGCGCCGTCCTGGCCTGGTTCGTGCGACCGGCCCGTAGCACGCGGGCGTCGGTGGCGCCGGCGAGCGCTGGAGGTGCCGCGCCGCGCTGACGGAGGGACGGCCGGATGACCCTGATCAGCTTCGTGGTGCCGGCCTTCCGGGTGCAGGGATACCTGCGGGAGTGCCTGGACTCCATCCTCGGCCAGCCGGAGACCGACTTCGAGGTGATCGCCGTCGACGACTGCTCGCCGGACGCCAGCGGCGACATCATCGACGAGTACGCGGCCCGCGACCAGCGGGTCCGCTCGGTCCGGCTGGCGGAGAACGTCGGCCTCGGTCCGGCCCGGAACATCGGGCTGGACCGGGCCGTCGGCGAGTACGTGTGGTTCCTCGACGGTGACGACTGGCTGGCTCCGGAGTGCCTGACCGAGGTCGCCGAGCGGTTGCGGGTCACCCGCCCGGACGTGCTGCTTGTCGACCACGTCCGCGCCCACTGGAACGACACAGCCACCCGCAGCGCGATGGCCGAGGTGTTTCCGGAGGCCCCGGGCCCGGGCACCTTCCGGTTGCGGGACCGGCCGCAGGCGATGCACCTGCTGCACACCGCGTGGAACCGGCTGGTCCGTCGGGAGTTCCTCGTCGACCTGGGGCTGCGCTTCGCGCCCGGCTGGTACGAGGACGTCTCGTTCAGCTACCCGGTGCTGATGGCGGCGCACCGGATCGGCGTACTGGACCGGGTCTGCGTCAACTACCGGCAACGCCGTGCCGGCGCGATCACCCGGACCCGTGGTGACAGGCACTTCGAGGTCTTCCCGCAGTGGCACCGGGTCTTCCACCTGATGGATTCGTGGGGGCCGGCGACGGAGGCCCTGCGGCCGGCGGTCTTCGAACGGATGATCTGGCACTACCTGACCGTGCTCGGCAACGGTCAGCGGATCGCGCCGGAGCTGCGGGAGGCGTTCTTCGCGCAGATCACCGCCGACTACGAGCGTTGGCTGCCGTCCGGCGGTTATCCGGTGCCGGACGGGGTCGAGGGAATCAAGCACAAGCTCGTCGCGTCCGGGCGGTGGCGCACCTTCAGCGCGTTGCGGGCCGCCAGCCGGGCACGCGACGCCGCCCGCCGGCGGGCCCGCACCGCTCGGCGCAAGGTCGGTCCGGTCGCCCGGCGGGGTGCCCGGCTGACCCGTGACGGGCTGCTGCGCGAGTACTACCGGGCCGAGTTGCGGCGGCCGGTCGACCCGACGCTCGCGGTGTACGCCGCGTACTGGTACCGGGGATACTCCTGCAACCCGGCGGCCATCTACGAGGTCGCCCGCCGGTTGGCGCCGGAGGTGCGCGGGGTGTGGGTGGTGCGCCGGGACCGGGTGGACACCGTGCCGGCCGGGGTGGAGTACGTGGTGGCCGGCACGCCGCCGTACTACCGGGTGCTCGCCCGCGCCCGGTGGCTGGTCAACAACGTCAACTTCCCGGACTTCGTCCGCAAGCGACCGGAACAGGTGCACGTGCAGACCCACCACGGCACGCCGGTCAAGGTGATGGGGCTGGACCAGCAGCGCTACCCGATCGGCGCGGGCCGGATGGACTTCGCCGGGCTGTTGCGCCGGGTGGACCGCTGGGACTACAGCGTCAGCGCCAACAGCTTCTCCACCCAGATGTGGGACCGGGCGTACCCGGCCACGTACACCACACTGGAGGTCGGGTACCCACGCAACGACCGCCTGGTCACCGCCGGCCCAGACGAGGTGCGTCGCCTCCGCGCGGAGTTCGGCCTGGACCCCGACGAGCCTGTCGTCCTGTACGCCCCGACGCACCGCGAGCACCTGCCCGGCTACCGGCCGCCGTTCGATCCGGACCGGTTCGTCCAGGCGCTCGGTGACTCGGGCCGGTTGCTGATGCGCAGCCACTACTTCCACGACCGTGATCGACGTCCCGGCCAACCGAAGGACTGGGAGCGGGTTCGTGACGTCAGCGGCCACCAGCGGGTGGAGGATCTCTACCTGGTGGCGGACGTGTTGGTCACCGACTACTCGTCGGCGATGTTCGACTATGCGGTGCTGGACCGGCCGATCGTGCTCTACACCCCGGACTGGGAGGCGTACCGGCTGGCCCGGGGGGTCTACTTCGACGTCACGGCCGAACCGCCGGGCGCGGTGGCCTCCACTTTCGCCGATCTGCTCGACCTGTTCCGTACCGACGCCGTGCGCTCGGACGCGGCGGCGAAGGCCCGTGAGCACTTCCGGGCCCGGTTCTGCACGATGGACGACGGGCGGGCGGCGGAGCGGGTGGTGCGTCGGGTGTTCCTCGGGGAGCAGGGCGAGCGGTCGACGCGCTGTTGATCGGATTTCTGTCGGTTAATAGCAGTGACACCGATCGAACATGAGACGTTTACCCGATGTCACAAAGCCATGATCCTGGTCACAGTCTTGTGGGGTTCGGCTGACGCGCTGAGGGGGAAGACGGTGAGCACCGTCACGCTCAAGGATGTGACCAAGATTTTCCGGGATGGCACGGTCGCCGTCGACAGCATCAATCTCGATGTCAACGACGGCGAGTTCATGGTGCTGCTTGGGCCGTCCGGGTGCGGCAAGTCGACAGTGCTGCGAATGATCGCCGGCTTGGAGGACCCGAGCACCGGTGCGGTCATGCTCGACGGGGAGTTGGCGAACGACCTCCCACCACGGGATCGCAAGATCGCCATGGTCTTCCAGGACTTCGCCCTCTACCCGCACATGACCGTCGGCGACAACATCGCGTTTCCGCTGCGGCTGGCCGGGATCGAGCCCGAGCCGAGGGGCGAGCGGGTCAGTGACGTGGCCAGCGCGCTGGGCATCGGTGACGTGCTGGCCCGCAAGCCGGGTCAGCTCTCCGGCGGGCAACGCCAGCGGGTGGCGATGGGCCGGGCGATCGTCCGCCGGCCCGGCCTGTTCCTGATGGACGAGCCGCTGTCCAACCTGGACAGCGGTCTCCGGGCCGAGCTGCGCGCGGAGATCTCGGGCCTGACCCGGGAGTTGGGCGTCACCACCGTCTACGTCACGCACGACCAGGCCGAGGCGCTCACCATGGCCGACCGGGTGGCCATCATGCGCCGCGGCGTGCTCCAGGACGTGGGCACACCAACCCAGGTGTACGGCCGGCCCGCGACGCTCTACGTGGCGGCGTTCCTGGGCAGCCCACGGATGAACCTGCTGGAGGCGTCGGTCTACGTCCACCTCGACCGGTACGTCACCCTCAACCTCGGTGACCAGTCGCTCTACCTGCCCTGGAACGACATTCGCAGTCGGGCGGTGGCGCACTACCACGGTGAGCGGATCGTGGTCGGCATGCGGGCCGAGGCGCTCACCCCGGTCGCACCGGACAGCCCCGGCGACGTGCTGCGCGGGCGGATCCGCTACCTGGAGCACCACGGGCACGAGTCGTTGGCGTTCCTCGACATCGGCGCGACCGCGATCATGGTCGACGAGATGGGCGCGCCGCTCGAACCGCCGCCGGTCGGCCAGCGCGGCCTGCGCCGGTTCGGCTCGGTGATGCAGCGGCTCACCGGCAAGCCGGTGGAGGCGCAGGAGCCCCCGGTCAGCGGCGTCCAGACCAGCGTGCTCCCCGATCCGGGCCGGCACCATCGACGCCCGGCGGAGCTGGCGGTGCGGCTGGCGCCGTACCCGTCGGTCAGCGCCGGTCATCCGCTCGCCGTCTCGGTGCGGATGGACGCGCTGCACTTCTTCGACGAGCGTGGCGACCGGATCGACGTGGGTTGGCGCTGACGACGCGCCGGGGCGGGGTGGCGGGCTCGCCATTCGGTGTCCTACCGTCTGCCCACCCAGTCCACTGTGAAAGACCACCGAGAGGGGTGCACCCGTGTCGGGTGACCGTCCCAGCCCGCTCGTCATCGAGCGCATCCTGCGGGATCGCGAGGGCATCTGGCAGCAGATCGTGGCCGAGCGTGACCTCAACGGCCTGACCGGGCGGATGCTGACCAGCTCTGCCATCGCGTTGGCCTGCTACGGGGCGGTGCTGGGCTTCTTCCACAGCCCGCTGATGGCGCTGACCTCGGCGCTGAAGCTGCCACTGCTGTTCCTGGTCACGCTGGCCATCTGCCTGCCCACGCTCTACCTGTTCAACCTGGTCTTCGGCGCCCGGCTCTCGGTGCGGCAGTCGTTGGCGCTGGTGATGGTGGCGATCACGGTCACCTCGATGCTCGCGGTGGCGTTCGCGCCGATCAGCCTCTTCTTCCTGATCACCGCCAACGACTACGGGTTCTTCAAGCTGCTCAACGTGGCGATCCTGACCCTGTCGGCGCTTGTCGGGTTGCGGTTCCTGACCAGCGGGATGCAGGTGCTCAACGACCACGGCCTGCTCGCGCCGGAGGCCGCCAACGCCAAGGTCGGCGAGCAGGTAGGCGCCCAGGCGCCGGTCCAGGCCGTGCCGGCCGCGGTGCCCGTCGGGGCGACGCCGGCCGCCGCGCCGGCCGCCGGTCAGAGCGCCGAACCGGTCGCCGTGCCGGCCGGAGCGGCGGTGGCCGAGTCGACGCCGAACGGCGCCGTGACGACCGCGCCGGCTCCGGCCCAGGTTCCGACCCAGTGGGCCGGGCAGCCGGCCGGTGCCTCGTTCCCGCCCGGCTATCCCCCGCAACGCCCTTGGGACGGCCGGACCGCCCGACGCGGCGAGCCGACCCAGCGGCCGGCCAGCATGACGCTGCTCTACATCTGGATCCTGCTCTTCGGGTTCGTCGGCACCCAACTGGCCTGGACGCTGCGCCCGTTCTTCGGCGACCCGGGCCAGGACTTCGCCTTCTTCCGCAGCATCGACGGCAACTTCTACGCGGAGATCCTGCGCACCATCGCCAACCTCTGAGCGTGGCCCCGCCAGCGGGAGTCGCTGGTTGCCGGCCTGATTACCGGTGAGTAACGTCAGGCCATGACTATCGACTCCCGCCAGGTGGCGGCCGGGATGCTGGAAGCGGTGCCGTTCGCTCGTACGCTCGGTCTCGAGTTCGTCGAGGTGGCGCCCGAGGCGGAGGGCGGCGTACGGGCAGTCGTCCGGCTGCCCGACTCACCCGCCACCCACAACCACATCGGCGGACCGCACGCCGGCGCCATCTTCACCCTCGGCGAGACGGCCTCCGGCGCTGTCGTGCTGGCCGCCTTCGGGCAGCTGCTCGACCGGGCCGTGCCGCTGGCCGTCCGGGCCGAGATCGCCTACCGGAAACTCGCCATGGGTCCGGTGCTGGCCACCGCGCGACTCGGCCGGCCGGCAGTCGAGGTGATCGAGGAGTTGGAGGCCGGTCAGCGCCCGGAATTCCCGGTCGCGGTGCAGATCGCCACCGAGGACGGCAAATCGACAGCCGAGATGACCGTGATCTGGACACTGCGACCGAACTGAACCGCCTCGGGCGGCGGAAATGGGTTTGCGGGCCCAGCAGGATGGATAGATTCGTACCGTGCTGGGCCTACCTGCTCATGTGACCGCCTGTCTCTTCGATCTGGACGGTGTGCTGACGCAAACCGCCCGCGTACACAACGCCGCCTGGGCGCAGACGTTCGACGAGTTTCTTCGTCAGCGCGCCACGGTCTCCGGCGAGCCGTTCCAACCGTTCGATCCGGGCCCGGACTACAACCGCTACGTCGACGGCCGGCCCCGGGCCGACGGGGTCCGGACGTTCCTCGCCTCCCGCGGGATCGTGCTGCCCGAAGGCAGCCCGGACGACCCGCCGGAGGCCGAGACCGTCAACGGCCTGGGTAACCGCAAGAACGTCCTGCTGCTGCACCGTCTGCGAACCGCAGGCGTCGAGGTCTACCCCGGCTCGGTGCGGTACCTGAAGGCGGCGACCGCCGCCGGGCTCCGCCGAGCCGTGGTCACCGCGAGCGCGAACGGGGGCGAGGTGGTCGCCGCCGCCGGGTTCGAGCCGCTGCTGGAGGCCCGGGTCGACGGGCTGGTCGCCCGCGCCGAAGGGCTGCGCGGCAAACCACACCCCGACACCTTCCTCGCCGGGGCCAGGCTGCTCGGCGTCGACCCGACACAGGCCGCCGTCTTCGAGGACGCGCTCTCCGGAGTGGCCGCCGGTCGCGCCGGCGGCTTCGGTTACGTGGTCGGCGTCGACCGGGTCGGGCAGGCCGACGAGCTGCTCGCCCACGGCGCCGACATCGTGGTGAAGGACCTCGCCGACCTGCTCGACGACGCCGACCCGCCGACACCGACCCGCACCGCGACCGACCCGCTCGCCGCCGAACGAGGCTCCGCATGATCCGCGAGCGCGCCTATCCGGTCGAGCCCTGGCACGTCCGGGAGACCCGGCTGGACATGGACGTGCTGGCCCAGTCCGAGTCGGTCTTCGCGCTCTCCAACGGGCACATCGGCCTGCGCGGCAACCTCGACGAGGGCGAGCCGCACGGCCTGCCCGGCACCTACCTCAACTCGTTCTACGAGTTGCGTCCACTGCCGTACGCGGAGGCGGGCTACGGCTTCCCCGAGTCCGGGCAGACCATCGTCAACGTCACAAACGGCAAACTGATGCGGCTGCTTGTCGACGACGAACCGCTCGACGTGCGCTACGGAGAGCTGCTCGCCCACGAGCGGATCCTCGACCTGCGGGCCGGCACGCTGCACCGGGAGCTGCACTGGCGCTCGCCCGCCGGCCGCGAGGTAAAGGTCCGCAGCACCCGCCTCGTCTCGTTCACCCAGCGGTCGGTGGCCGCGATCAGCTACGAGGTGGAGGCCGTCGACCGCCCGCTGCGGCTGATCGTGCAGTCCGAGTTGGTGGCCAACGAGTCGCTGCCCGCGCAGAGCAAGGACCCCCGCGTCGCGGCGGTCCTGGAGTCGCCGCTGCAGGCCGAGGAGGAGCTGACCACCCCCGACGGCGGCCAGCTGATCCACCGCACCAAGGTCTCCGGTCTGCGGGTCGCCGCGGCCATGGAGCACGAGGTGCACGGCCCGGACCACACCACAATCGAGTCCGAGGGGTACCAGGACTGGGTGCGTACCACCATCGCGTGCGTGCTCAAGCCCGGCGAGAAGCTGCGGGTGGTCAAGTATCTGACGTACAGCTGGTCGAGCCGTCGGTCCCTGCCGGCGCTGCGCGACCAGGTCGGCGCGGCACTGGCCGGCGCCCGGCTCGACGGGTGGGACGGCCTGCACCGGGAGCAGCGCAACTACCTCGACGCGTTCTGGGACGCCTCCGACGTGCTTGTCGATGGCGACCCGGAGGTGCAGCAGGCGGTCCGGTTCGGTCTCTTCCACGTGTTGCAGGCCGGCGCCCGCGCCGAGCAGCGGCCGATCTCGGCGAAGGGGCTGACCGGCCCCGGCTACGACGGCCACGCCTTCTGGGACACCGAGATGTTCGTCCTGCCGGTGCTCACCTACACCCAGCCGAGCGCTGTGCGCAGCGCGTTGCAGTGGCGGCACAGCACGCTGGACTCGGCGCGGGAACGCGCCGAGACGCTCAACCTGCGGGGCGCCGCCTTCCCCTGGCGGACCATCGAGGGCCCGGAATCATCCGGATACTGGCCGGCCGGCACGGCGGCCTTCCACATCGCCGCCGACATCGCCGACGCCGTGCGCCGCTACGTGATGGTCACCGGGGACACCCAGATGGAGCGGGAGATCGGGCTGGAGCTGCTGGTGGAGACCGCCCGGCTGTGGCGCTCCATCGGCCACCACGACCGGCACGGGCAGTTCCACATCGATGGTGTCACCGGCCCGGACGAGTACACCGCAGTGAAGAACGACAACATCTACACCAATCTGATGGCACAGCGGAACCTGCTCGCCGCCGCCGACGTCGTCATGCGTTACCGCGACGAGGCGTTCCACCTCGGGGTCACCGACGAGGAGGCCGCGAGCTGGCGGGACGCCGCCACCTCCATGCACGTGCCGTACGACGAGGAGCTCGAGGTCCACCAGCAGGTGGAGGGCTTCACCCGACTCCAGGAATGGGACTTCACCCACACACCGGCCGAGAAGTACCCGTTGCTGCTGCACTACCCGTACTTCGAGTTGTACCGCAAGCAGGTGGTGAAGCAGGCCGACCTGGTCCTCGCCATGCACTGGCGGGGGGACGCCTTCACGCCCGAGGAGAAGGTGCGCAACTTCCTCTACTACGAGCGCCGCACCGTACGCGACTCGTCGTTGTCGGCCTGCACCCAGTCGGTGCTCGCCGCCGAGGTGGGCCATCCGGAACTCGCGCACACCTACCTGCGTGAGGCCGCCCTCATGGACCTGCACGACCTCAACGAGAACACCCGTGACGGCGTACACATGGCGTCGTTGGCGGGCGCGTGGCTCGCCCTGGTCAGCGGGTTCGGTGGTCTACGGGACCACGACGGCGAGCTGTCCTTCGCCCCCCGGCTCTCCAGCCGACTCAGCCGGTTGGAGTTCTCGCTCCAGTGGCGCGGGCTGGCGCTGCGGGTGGACGTCCGGCCGCACCAGACGACGTACTCGCTGCGCCACGGCGGCCCGGACGACGCGGTGGAGCTGCGCCACCACGACCAGGTGCTGCGGGTGACCTGCGACGAGCCGGTGACGGTGCCGGTGCCGCCGGCCGAGCCGTCCGGCCCGCTGCCCGAGCAGCCACCGGGCCGTTCTCCACTGCTGCGGTTGCCCGAACGCGAACAGTGACGGGCGGGGCGGGAGTTCCCGCCCCGCCCGCCCACGCCTGTCGTTCAGTCCCGGTGGGTCAGACCGGCTCGCCTGTCGACGGACGCCCGATCGCGTCCCGGGGCGTCGCCGCCTTCGGATCGTCGGGCAGCCGGGCCGAAGCGGCCTGGTCCCCGAAATCCTGGTCCCCGAAGTCTTGGTTGCGCTCGGCGTCCTGTTCACGCTGGGCCTGCTCGGTCAGCTGCTGCTGCCGGGAAATCTGCTGCTTGGCCATGGCGATCCTCGCGATCCGTCGGGGCGCGGTTGCGCCGACACGGTCTGCGGTCGTTCGTCGCGTACCCGACGCCCCGACGGGCAAACGCGGCCCGGCGGCGTGCCCACGCGGTCCGGAGTGACGCCGCCGCGGCGTGCGTGCCGGGCGGCGGGCGGGGTACCCGGAGCACCGGCGAGGACGCGGAGGTGGGGTATGGACGAGCAGCGCACGGTGACGATTCCGAGCGGGGACGCCCAGCTCCCCGCCGACCTGACGCTGCCCGCCCAGCCGGTGGGCGTGGTTTTGTTCGCGCACGGCAGCGGCAGTTCCCGGCACAGCCCGCGCAACGTGGCGGTGGCCCGGACGCTTAACGACCGTGGGCTCGCCACGGTGCTGGCGGATCTGCTCACCCCGGCCGAGGACGAGGTGGACGCGCGCACCGCGGAACTGCGCTTCGACATCGGGCTGCTGGCCAGCCGGCTGGCCGGGATCGTCGACTGGCTCGCCGTCGAGCGTCCTGCCGGTGACGTGCCGATCGGCCTGTTCGGGGCCAGTACGGGTGCTGCCGCCGCCCTGGTCGCGGTGACATCCCGAGCCGATCGGGTGGCTGCCGTGGTCAGCCGAGGTGGTCGGCCGGACCTGGCCGGGAACGCGCTGGCCCAGGTGCGTACCCCGACGTTGTTGTTGGTGGGCGGCCTGGACGAAGAGGTGATCACGCTCAACGAACGGGCGCTGGCCGAGTTGGGTGAGGTCGGCGAGCTACGGGTGATCCCCGGCGCCACCCATCTCTTCGAGGAGCCCGGCACCCTTGAGCAGGTCGCCGACCAGGCCGGCACCTGGTTCACCACGCACCTCAGCCGGTGATCAGTCCGCGGGCAGGAGGGCCGAGGCCGCGCGGCGCTGTTGGACGGTGTCGATGACCCGCCAGAGGACGGCGGTGATCGGGACGCTGACGAAGGCGCCAGCGATGCCCGCGATCAGCGTGCCCGCGGTGACCGCCACCAGGATCACCGCTGGATGCAGTCGGACCTGCCGCTTCATGACCAGTGGCTCCAGCAGGTTGCCCTCGATCTGCTGCACGGCGATCACCGCGGCGAGGGTGAGCAGCGCGGTGGTGGGACCCTTCGCGGCCAGCGCCACCAGCACCGCCACGGCACCGGCCACCGTCGCCCCGATGATCGGCACGAACCCGCCGAGGAACGTGATCAATGCCAGCGGCAGGGCGAGTGGCACCCGCAGCACCACGAGAGCCAGCCCGATGCCCAGCGCGTCGATCGCGGCGATGAACATGGTGCCCCTGCTGTACGCGCCCAACGTCTGCCAACCGTTCCGGCCGGCCTCGGCCAGCACGGGCTGGTTCGGGCCGGACACCCGCGACAGCAGCCAGTGCCACATCGACCGGCCGTCCTTGAGCAGGAAGAAGAGCAGCACCAGAGACAGCAGTGCGGAGCCGAACACCTCGGTGGCGGTCCGGGCGCCGGCCACCGGGTCCGGAGAGCTGCCACTGAGCCCCTCCCGGGCCTGGTCGACAAGCTTGTCCAGCTGTGCCTCGCTGACCGGCAGCGTGGACGTCACGAAGTCCCGGCTGCGTTCAACCCCCTGCGTCAGCTCCTGGCTGAGCTGATCGAACTGGCTGGCGGTCAAGTTCCACACCAGCGCGCCGACGCCGACCAGGATGCCGAGCAGCAGAAGGACGGTGCAGAGCGCGGCCAGCGCCGCCGGCAGGCGCAACCGGCGCAACAGAAGCAGGACCGGGTCGAGTAGCGCGGTGAGGAAAATGGTGGCGGCCAGGGCGATGGCCAGCGGCGCCAACAGGACGGCGATCCGGCCCAGCAGGTAGAGACCGGCGGCGATCACCACCAGGCAGGCGCTCCACAACACCGCGGTTCGGACCAGCCAGGGCAGCGCCGCCCAGGTTTGGCGCGGCCCGGGGCCGCCTGTCGGTCCGGGGTCCTCATCGGCCATGTCGGTCCTCCTCGATCTCGACGAGGTCGGTACCCGGTCGGTCGTGCCCCGACACCCGAATCGCCGGCCGCCGCCCGCGCGGATCGTACGTCGGCCGGCGTGACGCGGGTGGATGTTCGCGAATTGGATTAGAACTGTTGCCTGTCGCGTAGCTCGTCCATCGAGGTGGGTCGGCCGCTCAACGCGTCGCGCAGACGGTCGACCAGACCGATGCCGGGGGCGAGCAGCCTGTTCGCCACCGGGTGCTCCGGGCTCCCCGGATGTGGCCGGGTCGGCCCGATCTCCTTGATCGCCGTCACCCTGGCGGCAGCCTCGACCAACTCCTCCCGGGCCGTCGCCGCGCGCAGCCGCGGAAAGAGCTCCTTCTCCTCGTCCGCCACGTGGTGCCGGACGGTGCTGGTCAGCTCGGCGAGCAACTCGTCGAAGCGAGGGTCGGACGGGTCGGCGGACTCCAACTCCTTCATGGTCCGCTCGGCGTCGGCGTGCTCCGCTATCTCGCGGTCGGCGATCTCGTCGCCGTCGGGCAGTGCCTTGCGGGCGATCGGATAGACGTACGCCTCCTCGGCCACCGAATGGCGGACGAGTTCGGCGATCACCACGTCGACGAGGTGCCGGCGGTGCTCGGGGGTGCCCTGCCGGGTCGCCAGCTCGACGAGGACTGCCTCGATCTTGCGATGATCGGAGACCAGGATGTCGACGGCATCGTGGTCGTCGGCGGTTGATGGGTTGGTCATGTCACGGCCCCTTACCGGTTGCGGATCGGTGGGAGGTGTGTGGCTCTGGTACCCCCACGGGGCTGCACAAACCCAAGGGTGCCGATGCGTTCGGTGGTGGCAGTGGTGGTGCCGGTGCCGCTGGGGCCGACCCTGCCGCGATTGCCCTGCCGTCGCCGGGGTAACCGCCCCCATGGCCGACGACCGCCCACCCGCCGACCGTGATCAGTCGCGGCTCGATGAGACCGCCGAGCGGACGGTTCGGCAGGTTCGGCAGGCGCGGCACCGTGGCGGGCAGGCCGGCCGGATCCGGGCCCGGCAGTGGGAGGTCACCCTGGTGATCTCCGTCCAGGCCGGGTTGGCCGCGGCGATCGCCGCCCTGCTCGCCAAGAACCTGCTCGGCCCCGGGTCGCACGTCTTCGCTCCCGCCGCCGCCGTCGGCACGATCGCCACCGCCATCGGCCAGCGCGCCCGGCGCACCTTCGAGCTGCTGGGCGGCGTCGGCCTGGGCATCATCATCGGCGACACGCTGCGCTTCCTGCTGGGCTCGGGCCCGTGGCAGACCGGCACGGTGGTCGCGCTGGCCATCGCCGCCGCGCTGCTGGTGGCCGGAAAGGGTGGTCCGCTTGTCGGTCAGGCCGGCGGTACCGCGGTGCTGATCGCGACGCTGGCCCCGATGGAACGTGGCCTGGAGTTGCCCCGGATCTTCGACGCGCTCGTCGGTGGGGCGGTCGGCCTGGTGGTGGTCGCGCTGTTGCTGCCGATCAACCCGCTGCGAGTGCTGGACCGGGCCGCGGCTCCGATCTTCGCGATCCTCTGCGAGCAACTCGCCGAGCTGGCGCAGGCGATGCGCGAGCGCGACGGCGACCGGACCCTGAAAGTCCTGGAGCGGCTCCGGGGCACCGACGGCGACCTGAGCCGGCTGCACGATGCGCTCAGCGGGGCCGAGGAGGTGGTGACGATCGCTCCGGCGCGCTGGCACCGCCGGCAGCAGTACCACAGGTACGCCCGCAGCGCGGACCACCTGGAGCGGTTGCTGTTGGACACTCGTGCCATGGCCCGCTGGTCGACCACCGCCCTGCAGTACGACGAGCCGATTCCGCCGGAGCTGCCGGACGCGATGGCCCGGTTGGGTCAGGCGGTGGTGGTGATGCGTTCCGAGTGCAAGGTCGGTGACGACCCCCAGCGGACCCGCCGGTTGGTCGAGGAATGCGCCGAGTTGGCCGGGCAGGCCTTCGCGAGCGGGGTCAGCTCGTTCGGTGAATCCCTCGTCACCGGACTGCGCACCGCGGCAAGTGATCTGCTCCGGGCGGCCGGTTCTGAACCCGACGACGCGAATCGGATCGTGCGCCGGGCAACCGGTGCCGGGGAAGCGGAGATCCACCCGCCGGTCCGGCGACACCTGCACCGAGCCCGACCAACGCGGGCTGCCCGTGCCCGTCGACGTGCGCACCTCGCCGCCCGGACCCGTAACGACGGTCGGGCCGGCCTCCCCGCACGGGAGAGGCCGGCCCGGTGAACCGTCAGGGTCAGGAGGAGTAGCCGCGCTCGGCGATCCAGTTGGCGACCTTCGGCAGGCTCATCCAGTACTCGCCCAACGCCGGGTCGGCCGGGTCGGCGACCCGGATCATGTCACCACCGTCGCGGTAGCCGACGAGGGTCAGGTAGTGGCCGCCCTCGTACGAGTGCGGGTTGCCGTCGGTGTCCACGGTCGTGCCCTTGATGTTGGCCACCACCGGCCGTCCCGCGTCGACCGCGGCCAGCACGTCGCGCCGCAGCTGCTCGACCTGGTCGGGGCGGGCCACCGCGTCACGGATCTCGGTGGTCCGGTACTTGCCGCCGGTCAGCTGGTTCAGCACCCGGGTGGTGTCCAGGGCCGAGGGGGTACCCGCCTCGGTGGTGCCGAGCAGTTGGGCCACCTCGTCCTGGGAGAGCGCCTTGCCCTGGGCGGACAACGCGATCCGGGTGGCGGCCGGGCCGCAGTAGTAGAAGTTCGGCTGGGCCTGGTAGTCGACGCCGAGAATCCGTTCGGCGTGGCGGTCGTTCTGGTTCGTCGAGGCCGGGGCGGCCTGCACCGGGGCGGCGGCCTGCGCGGCCACCGCCGGGCCGAGGGCGCAACCGCCGGCGACCAGCAGGCCGACGACGGACAGACCGCTCTTCTGGACGATCGGGTTCATGGTCGAGTCTCCGTTCGGGGGGTTGGCGCCTCCGGCCAGCGGAGGGCGGCAGCACCGGGAATGGCGCTCGGCGCAACACGGGGGCCGACCGTCGGTGGTCTCGGCCCTGGGCGTACCGAGGGCGTAACCGGTCTGCCGCACCGAGAATTCCGCCGGCCGCGGGCACCGGGGGCGTGCGGCAACCATGCCCCGGCCCGAACCGGACATCGGGGACACGCGGGTCAGCTCAGAGGCTCCCCAGCAGCCTGGTCACGGTGATCTCAATGACCACCCGCTCCGGATTCGGGCGCGGTGTCCGATACCGCTCGGCGTAGCGCCGCTCCGCCTCCGCCACGGCGGCCGGATCCGTCCGCAGCACCGCGCGACCCTCGATCGTCAACCAGCGGCGGCCATCCACGTGGCACACGGCCACCGGCGCGCCCGCATCGCCGGCCGCCGCCACCTGACGGGCCTTGCTGGACGCGCCGGAGGTGATGACCCGGGCCAGCCCGGCCGCCGGGTCGAGGGTCACGCCGACCGGTACGACGTGCGGGGTGCCGTCCGCGCGAAGGGTGGTCAGCGTCGCGAGGTGCCGTTCTGCGCAGAAGGCGACAACACGGTCATCGTGCACAGCCAACCGATGATCGCCCGCCATACCCGTCCCCTGTTCGCCGAACCGGCCTCGATCATGGCACGCGGCGCGCCCGGTCCCGATCAGACAGGGCGTCCGGCTGACCGGGCAGCTGCCGACCTGCCGCCCGACGTTTGTGCACCAGCCGGGTCAGGTAGATCAACGCGGCGGCCAGGACCCCCATGTCGTCCAGGTAGATCGGGTCCGGCAGCACGTCGACCGGGAAGATCGTGTAGATCAGCGCCCCGTAGAAGGCCACCTTGCCGCCCGCGCCGAGCCCGGTCAGCATCCGCCGCGTACGCACCACCCGCACCGCCAGCACCACGGCACCGACAAGTGTGGCGAGCGCCAGGATGCCGGCGACCACCACGAGGACCCACGCCTGTCGGGACATGCCGTCACGCTAACCCACCCGACCCCGCGCGGCTCAGAACGCCGGCACCGTCGCACGCCCGCGAGCCGTCACCTTGTTCTCCCGGGTCTGCTCGACGTTCTCCCGGGTCTGCGCGCCCAACGGTCGGGCGACCTCGCTGAGCGGCAGCACCGACGCGGACTCGGCGACCCGTCGTCCGGTCGCGGCGTACGCCTCCTCGCGCAGACTGCGAGCCGCGGCCACCGCCAACTCTGCCGCCCGCCACGCCGCCTGCTCCCGCTCGCGGGCCGCGGCGTGCTTGGCCGCCAGGTTGTCCCGGATCGCCCGCTGGAGCACCAACTCCTGCTCGACCGGGTGCAGTCGCGGGTCCCAACCGTCGCGGTGCGCGAAGACGTCGCTGAGCTGCTCCACCGACAACTCCCGCCGCCAGTACGCATCCAGCGCGGCCCGGTGCAGGTAGCGCTCGCGGTCCGCGTACTCGGCGGGGGTCCGTGCGGTGTGCGGCAGCGGCATCGCGGCCGCCCCGTCCAGCCGCCGCACGCCAGCCTCGGCCGCCTCGTACGCCAGCCAGGCCGTCTCGACCTCCTCCTGCGCGGCCTCCCACTCCGCCCGGCGGCGTCGCACGGTGGTGGTCGCCCGCTCCGCGGCCACCGCGACCTCCTGCGCGTAGCGGCTCTGCTCCCGCTCCTCCTGCGCCTGCTCAAGTTGGCTCGGCATGGCCGCGCGGCGGATCCGGGCGCCCGGGTCGAAGCGGAACCGGCCGGGTCGCAGCAGGAGAGCGGAGACGGCGACGGCGACCACCCCGAGCAGGCTCAGCCAGATGGCGGCGGCCCGGGAGAGGTCGGGCAGGACGGCGGAGAGGATGGTTTGCATGATCAGCACCTCGCGGTCGAAGGCGGGTATCGACGGGCGGCAGGAAGGCGCGGCAGCACCGGTCGGCCCGGTGGCGGGGTCGTCCCGTCGACGGCACACTCAGGTGCCGCACGGGATCAGCCGGGATCGGGCCCCGGGGATCGCCGGGCCTGGCTCAGCGGGCGGGCGGGCCGCGTCGCGTAGGAGTGCCACGGCCGGGATCGATGGCCGGGACGTGCGCCAGGCCCGCCGCGACCGGACCGGTCGCCGTGGCGGTATCGGCCGTGGCGGTGTCGAGCGTGTCAGCCGGCGGGGCGACCGCGGGCTGGCCGGCCCGCGCGACGGCCGGGCCGGCGTCGGGGCGGACACTCGCCACCCGGCTGCTCACGGCACTGGGCCGCAGCTGCGTGGGGACGGGCGGTGGGGTCGCGGCGAGGGCGGCACCGAGGCCGACCGCGAGCACCAGCACGGTGACCGCCAGGCGGGTCAGTTCCCGCAGTGACCGCAGCACAGCCCACCGGGCTGGGCGGGCAAACACTGCGGACGACACCCGACCAACCTATCGCCCGTCCTGGCGTACCGCAGCACGGCGACGGGCCGAGCCGGCGTGACCGCCACCACCACGCGCACTGTGGACGCCGCCGACCGGGGCCCGAGAACGGTGGTGCCCCCGGCCGGACCAGGTCCGATCGGGGGCACCGCGCATCGTCTGGGTGGCACCGCCAGTGGGGCAGGCCCGCCGGCGACCGACAGTGGTCAGTCGCCGGTGCCGAGCACCGGGGGCGCGGGCTTGTCGTCGCCCTGCCACACCATCTCGTCCTCGGTCAACCAGGTCATTCGCTCGTCGGAGTCGTCGTCCTGTGCGCGACCGTGCCCGCCGAGCACCCCGGGACGGCCGCCCCCGGAGCCCGGCCGGGCGTTGCCACCGGTCACGGCCGCGCGCCCACCGCTGCCACCGCGCTGGCCGTCGATGCTGCGCCCGACCCCGCTGGCGGCGCGGCTCTCCGCCGCCGCCGCACCACCGCCGGTCGGCCGAGCCGAGGTGGGGGCCGTGCCACCCGAGCCCGCGAGCGCGCCGCTGCGCAGCACCCCGCCGGCCGGTGCCCCGCCCTGCCCTGCGTACAGCAGGCCGGGGCCGGTGCTCGCCCCGGTGGGCGCGCCGGCCGGCCCGGACAGGCCGGCCAACCCGGCAACACCCCCGCCGACCAACGCGCCGCCGACCAGTTGCTCAGCCCCGGCGAGGGAGGTGCCGCCGCCGACGAGACCGCTGCCAGCGCCGACCGGGCCGGTGACGACGGCCGGGTCGCCACCGGGGCCCGAGCCGACCTCGTCGGGAGTCGCACCATCACCGGGCAGTTGGGCAGCGCGGTCGGGCGTCGAGATGGTCGCGTCACCGGTGCGCGCGGTGTCAGCGCCGGTGTTGGGGCCGCCGGTCACCCGGGCGATGGCCGAGACGCTCTGCGGCTTCGTCGGGTCCTTGCTGGCGGTGGTCGGAGTATCCGGATCCGGCGGGGGCGGGTCGACCACCCGGTCGTAGGCGGAGATGTCGTAGCTGCTGGCCAGATCGGCCACCAGGTTCACCATCCGCTGGTGGGCCTTCTCCTGCTCTGCCTTGTCCTGCTGGTGACCCGCGATGCCCCCGGCGATCAGACCGGTCAGACCGAAGATGGCGCCACCCTTGATCGCACCGCCGATCGCCTTGTCGTTGTCGTCGGTCTCCTCAGGGCTCTCGGCTTCCTTGTGGGCGGCGCGCAGATGGTCGGCCATCATGGTCAACCCCTGCTTGATGCCGGCCATCCCTTCGCCCAACGCGTCGGTGTGGGCGACGATCAGGCTGAGTCGCCGATGGAACTCCCGACCTGCCGAACCCGTCCAGGTGTTGCTGAGCTTGTCGAGGTCGCCGCTCAGATCCCGGCCGAGGCCGTCGAGAATGCCCTTGAGCTCGGCCCACTGGGTGGCCACGCCCTCGACCTGCTCCGGCTTGCCCGCCATCAGACCGTCGTACAGCTGCTGGTGGGTGTTGCCCTGGTAGCGCTGGGTGTATTCAGACACGCCCGTCCTCCTTCGGCTGCAACGCCCGGTCGACAGGGGTCAGCGCGGCGGTGACATCGTCGGCGTTTGCCGCGTTACGCGCCTCGGCGGTGCGGTAGTTGCTCAGGATCGTGCTGGTCGCCTGCTGTGCCGCCAGCACCGCCTGTCGGATCCGTTCGGCCTGGTCGACATAGGACTGGTGGACCTCGCTGTAGCGACGCGCGTTGTCGGTGGCGTCGAGGAACGAGCCCAAGGCCGGAGGCCGGCACTGCATCTCGGTGTTGAGCTTGCGCAGCACCGACTCGGCCTGGCTCAACCGCGACGCCAGGTGCTCGTGGAAGTCCTCAAGGGACAACAGGTCGACTTCCGTACGCCCGGCCATGGCAACATCCCCGTCGTTCTGGTTGACAACCGTCAGCGACATCCAGGTTAGTCCACCCGTGCGACTCCGGGCGACCCGTCGAAGCTGCTCAGCCGTCGGCGTCGGTCGATGCTGTGGACCCCCCGCCGCCGGTGCCGCCGCTCGACGGGGCGCCACTGGCCGGAGTCGACGGTGTCGAGCCCGACGGTGGCGCGGCGGACGACGGCCGGGACGGCGAGCCCGAGGGCGGCGTGGCGGACGGCGAGCCCGAGGGCGGCGCTGCCGACGGTGAGCCCGACCGCGGCGCGCTCGATGGCGCTGCGGTGGGTGCCGGTCCGTCCTGGGCGAAGACGGCGAACGCGTCCTCGCGGTCCAGCGTCGGCCCGGTCGGGATCAGGGCGAGCAGGGAGCCGGGCACCGCCAGCGGAGTGATCCCGCCGTAGCCGAGCACGTCGAGTGTCTCCGCCGAGGCGAGCGGGTACCGGATGCCCTGCGGGCTGATCAGGTAGATCGTCGACCCGGCGGCGCCGGACCCGCTGGTCCCCGCGCCGGGCGAGGCCTGCGCGATGACACCCTTGCCGCCGGGCAGGAGCACCGCTTCGGCGGTGCGTACGGCATCGCGCCTGGTCTGGCGCACCGGCACCAGCCCCGGATCGCTGTCGGTCAGCTCGTCAGGCACCCGGTCGAAGACCTCCATGGTGGTGGTCGGCGGGCCGCCCGCGCTGCCCTTCCGGTACGTCGCGCAGAGCGTCGTCTGACCGGGCTGGGCCGGGTAGAGAGTGGGCATCGTCGGGGGCACTCCCTCCTCCTCGATCCGCCGCTCCTCGAACGCCTCGCTGGCCTGGTTCGGGGTGATGTCGGTGATCCGACCGCCGTTGCTGATCAGGAGCAACGCGGTGATCTCGCTGATCGACACGAGAGCCTCCCGAGTCAGCACGTAGTGCCGCCCGGCCGCCTTGAACACCGAACCGACGTCGTACGACTGCCCGGCCACCTTGCGGCTGCTGGGCTCGCCCTCACCGGCCAGCGACGGCCTACGCAGCGGCGGCCCGGCCGGCACGGCGTTGAGCAGCTGCTGCCCGATCTGGAGTCGGTCGGTGCCGGCCATCCGCAGCGCCGTGATCGTGCGGGACGGGTCGAGCAGCTGGAGCCGGGTGTTGTTGGCGATCAGGTACCGCTGGTCGTCCACCGCGACCAGCACCGCCCGGTCGCCCAGCGGAGTGCCACCGGGCAGCGCGCGGTCGATCACCAGCCGGGTGCTGGACCGCTGCCGGTCGACCGGGTCGGGCACGTCGCAGACCGACCAGGGCAGCCCGGTCAGCGACTTGCGGTCCGGCAGCGCGTCAGGTGCCCCGACGATGCCGACGGTGACGCCGCGGGGCCGGTCCCGCAGCGACGCCTGGGACATCGTCCGCACCTCGGCACTCGCGTCGTTCACGATGAGGCGCGCCGACGTGTAGTTGAGCGTCGGGTGCAGCTTCCCCTCGATGAACACGTACGTCGCGCCGGTCTCCCGTTCGATGACCAGGGTCTTGTCGTCCAGTGGCGCCGCGCCACCGGTCAACTGGCCGTAGGCGCCCACCCCACCGAGCACGATGGCCGCCGTCAGGACGCTGCCGAAGACGGCCATGCCGAGCCGTCGCATCGGCAGGTTTGTGGTCTCCGGATCGCCCGACAGCAAGGCGGAGACGATGCGGCGGGTGACGAAGCGGTACGCCTGCACCTGATCGCGGCGGGTCCGCATGACTTACCTCCGGCGGGGTGTTTCCGCGACGATCAGGTCGAGGTGCCGTCGCGGGCTTCCCTACGATAAGGGGCCGACGGTGGTTCCTTGGGACCACCGCTCGTGGCCGGCACCGGACCGACCCGGCGCAGAGCCGTACCGTGCAGGAGGGACAGTCAGCGATGACGCAGGTTCAGGCGCCACCCGCCCGAGCGGTCACGGACCCTGTCGACGTTTCGGCCCGGCCGGTGCCGCCGGCCGAACGGCCCGGCCGTGGACGGGTCGGTCCCGTGTTGGTCGGGCAGCTCGTCGTGTTGGAGTTGTGCGGGGTCGGGGTCTGGGCCGCCACGGCCGGACCCAGCTGGGTGCTCGCCGCGGTGGGCGCGGCGGCGCTGCTGGTCGTCCTGGCCGCCTTCGCCCGTCGAGGTGGTCGGTGGTGGTTCGAGGACCTGCTGCTGCGCCGACGGCTACGGCGACGCGGCGAGCGGGCGTCGGCCGTGCTGGCCACCGGCATGGCGACCGACCCGCGGTTGGCTGCGCTCGCCCCCGAGTTGAGCGTCATCGAGCTGACCGACCGGGGCACCCGGCTCGGCATCGGGCGCGACGACCAGGGCTGGTTCGCCGCCGTCGCCCTGCAGTCCGCCACCGGTGCGGCGGTCGGCTCCGTCGACGCCTCCGCTGTGGACCGCGCGCTGGGCGTGCTCGCGGACTTCAGCGCCCCGGTCTCCCGGGCTCAGGTCGTCGCGCACACGCTGGTCTGGTACCCGGCGCCCGGTGCTCCGCCGGCGGCACACCGGACCGTCTGGGTGGCGGTGCGGCTCACCGTCCGGGACGCCCGGGTCGAGGCGGTGAGCCGGGGCGGCGGGCTGACCGGCGTGCACCGGACGGTGGCCGCCGGGATCGGCCGGCTCGGCAAGGCGCTGACCTCGGCGGGGTTGTCCCATCGCCCGTTGGGCCGTGAGGAACTACGTGCGGCGATCGTCTCGGCCGCCGGTCTGGACCTGGTGCCGGAAGCGCCGGCGGAGAGCTGGCACGGGTTGCGCGGCGGTGGCTGGACGCACCGCTGCATGACTCTGCGGGGCCGGCCCGACGCGCCACTGGGCCCCCTCGTGGACGCGATCACCGCCACCTCGGCGCCGTCGCACACGGTGGCCGTGAGCGTCTCGGCGGACGGCCGGGTGGCGGCGCCGCTGCTGCGGGTCGCGGCCATGGACAACCACGTCGAGGCCCTGGTCAAGGTGGTGCGCGAGGTCGCGGACCGGGCGGGTGCCTCCACCCGGCCGGTGGACGGCCAACATGCTCCGGGCGTCTACGCCGCCGCCCCGGTCGCGTCGACGCTTGGCGTCTCCACCGGTCCGCGGTAGCGCTGACCGGTGCGGGCGGCGAGGCGCGGTCAGGGTCGGAGGTTGACGATCCAGCCGTAGAGGCCGCAGACCCAGAAGGCGAGTGGCACCAGCGAGATGATGAGCAGGATCTCGGTGATGTCGAGCAGGCGGCCCCAGACCGGCGAGATGCGCTTGCCGGCGACGGTCAGACCGTAGATCAGGCTGATCACGGCGGCGAACATCAGCCCGCCCAGGATCAGGCCGAGCCGGACCGGCAGCGACCCACCGGCGAAGGTGGCCGCGGCGGCCAGGCCCAGACCCGCGGTGCCGGCCAGCAGCACCGGGGTGCGCTGGGCCCGGCCCAGGAGGGGGCGTGCCCGCAGCAGCGCCAGCAGGGCCAGCACCAGGCACAACAACACCGCGGCCAGGCGCCCGTCCAGGGCCAGCACGATCTGTGCGCCGAGCACCAGCAGGGACACCGTCCACAGCAGACCGGTCAGGAACTGGTCGGCGCGTTCACTCTGCTGGAGCACCTGCCGGCCGTCCACCGACTCGCTGTCGGTCTTCAGGTCCTCCGGACCGGTCGGGATCGACGGCACCGGCAGCCGGGCGAGCCGGTAGGCCATCATCGGCAGCGCCGGCACCACGCCGAACGCGACTGCCGCGACCACCGCGGCGGAGGCCGCCGCGTCGAGGTCGAGGACCAGGCAGAGCACCGCGCCCAGGCCGGTCGCGGCCGCGACCCCGATCGCGGCGAAGAAGAGAGGGTACCGGTCGCCGACCGCCAGCACGGCCACCGCCCCGGCCACCATCGCGGCGGTTGCGGCGAGCAGGACGTGTGGACTGGCCAACTGGGTCAGCGACCGATCGCCGGCGAGCAGCAGCAGGCCGCCGGTGGCCGCGTGCACCAGGCCGACCAGGGCCAGCACCGCGCCGATGCCGCTGTCACCTGCGGCCCTGGACAGCACCGCGGCGCCCACCAACAGCGCCACCGCGACCAGCAGCGCGGCCACCGCGCCGGGCAGGTGCGGCGGGCCGGCGAAGAGGGCGGCCAGCGCGCCGGCGCCGAGCGCCGCCGCCGCGAAGATCACCGCGAACGAACGGGTCGCGCCGACCTGCCAGGCGCCGGGGCGCTGGTTGGTCGCGGTCGCCACCGCGTCCACCACGTCGTCGAAGACGATCTCCGGCGCGGCATCCGACCGGGGGTTGAAGTAGAGCACCTCACCGTCCCGGACGCTGAGCTGCGCAGCGGTACGCCCGCCGTCGAGCGGCGCACCGCCCAACCGGGACAGTGCCCAGCCGCCGTGTCGGGCGCCCTCGTCGGCCATGTCCTCGCCGGCGTAGCGCAGCAGGGTGGGGAGCAGATCCGCCATCGGCACGTCCGACGGCAGCGCCAGATCCATCCGGGTACGCGGAGCCACGATGGTGATCCGGCTCAGACCACCGGTCGCCGTCTTCGTCGCCACAGTGGCCTCCAGGTGTGCGTCTGTGATCGGCTGTCTGTGATGCTGCGGTCCGGGTCCACCGCGCACACGGCAGATTACCTACGATGACGGCACGTACGATGCCCACCCGCGGGCGGTGTTCCGCGGCCGCACGTCATCAGGGCCGCTTCTGGGGAGGAGACAGCCGTGAGCACGGTGGTGTTCCGCCGGCTCCCGCGTCAGCCGGGGCCGGCCTTACCGCGCGGCGAGGTGTTGCTGGAGTCACCTCCCGAGCTGCCCGAGCCGACACCCCGCGGGATGGGGCAGCTGCTCATGATCCTGCCGATGTTCTGCGGGGTCGGTGCCATGGCGTTCCTCTACGCCGGCAAGGGCGGCGGCATGATGACCTACGTCGCCGGTGGTCTGTTCGGTGTCTCGATGCTCGGCATGGCGATCGGCTCACTGGCCAACAGCGGTGGCAAGGACAAGGCCGAGCTGAACGCCGATCGCCGCGACTACATGCGCTACCTGGCGCAGATGCGCAAGCGCACCCGGCGTGCCGCCGAGCAGCAGCGGGCCGCAATGGCCTGGCGACACCCGGAGCCCGACGCGCTCTGGTCGATCGCCGCGTCCCGGCGGCTCTGGGAGCGGCGGATCACCGAGGACGACTTCGGCGAGACCCGGATCGCCCTCGGGCCGCAGCGGCTCGCCGTGGAGATCGTCCCACCGGAGACGAAGCCGGTGGAGGACCTGGAGCCGATGAGCGCCATCGCGCTGCGCCGGTTCGTCCGTGCACACTCCACGGTTCCCGAGCTGCCGACGGCGCTGTCGGTGCGCGCGTTCAGCCGGGTGGTGCTGCGCGGCGACCGCGAGCCCGTGCTCGACCTGACCCGGGCGGCGCTGGGGCAGCTGGCCACCTTCCACGCACCTGACGACCTGGTGATCGCGGTGGTCGCCGCCCCCGACCGGCAATCGGCGTGGGGTTGGGTGAAGTGGCTGCCACACGCCCATCACAGCGGTCGTACCGACGCGGCCGGCGCGCGCCGGCTGGTCTTCGCCAGCCTGGCCGAGGCCGAGGCGTCGCTCGCGGCCGAGCTCGCCGGCCGGCCCCGGTTCGCACCGGAGGCCAAGCCGCTGACCACCGCCCCGCACCTGGTCGTGGTGATCGACGGTGGGGAGATCTCACCGACCTGTCAGCTGGTTGGCCCGGGGCTGCTCGGCGCCACCGTGATCGACCTCTCCGGGACGGTGCCGCGCGACGCCGGCCGCTGGCTGCTCTGCCTGGACGTGGGCGACGGTGACTCACTCGACCTGGTGCGGGGCAGCTCGTCGTCGACGCTGGGTCGGCCCGACCGGCTCAGCGCCGAGGCCGCCGAGGGGCTGGCCCGACAGATCGCCCCCTTCCGGCTCTCCCAGCAGCAGACCGGCGGCGACGAGCCGCTGGCCCGCAGCACGGAGCTGCCGGACCTGCTCGGCGTCGGTGACGCCGCGGCGGTGGACGTGCAGAACACCTGGCGTCCGCGTGGTCACCGCGACCGGCTGCGCATCCCACTCGGTGTGGGCCCGGACGGCAACGTGGTCGAGCTCGACTTCAAGGAGTCGGCGCACGAGGGCATGGGTCCGCACGGTCTGGTGATCGGCGCGACCGGGTCCGGCAAGAGCGAGCTGCTGCGTACGGTGGTGGCCGCGTTGGCGGTGACCCACTCGTCGGAGGAACTGAACTTCGTCCTGGTGGACTTCAAGGGCGGCGCGACCTTCGCCTCGCTGGAGGCGCTGCCGCACACCAGCGCGGTGATCACCAACCTGGCCGACGAGCTGCCACTTGTCGACCGGATGCGCGACGCGCTCGCCGGCGAGATGGTGCGTCGGCAGGAGCTGCTGCGGGCGGCCGGCAACTACGTCTCCCGCTTCGAGTACGAGAAGGCGCGTTCGGCCGGTGAGCCGTTGGCTCCGATGCCCAGCTTGTTGATCATCTGTGACGAGTTCAGCGAACTGCTCGCCGCCAAACCGGACTTCATCGACCTGTTCGTGATGATCGGCCGGTTGGGTCGATCCCTCGGCGTGCACCTGCTGCTGGCCAGCCAGCGCCTCGAGGAGGGCAAGCTGCGGGGCCTCGACACGCACCTGTCGTACCGGATCGGTCTGCGCACGTTCTCCGCGGTGGAGAGTCGGATCGTGCTCGGTGTACCGGACGCGTACGAGTTGCCGAACGCGCCGGGCCACGGCTATCTGAAGACGGACACCAGCACCATGCTGCGGTTCCGGGCCGCGTACGTGTCGGGGGCGTATCGGGCGCCGGGGCAGCAGGCGTCCGCCTCGCAGGCGCTTGTGCAGCGGCGGATCGTGCCGTACGGCCTCGACTTCGTTCCGGTGCAGGTCCCGCAGGTGCCGGTGGACACCACCCCGGAGCCGGAGCAGCCGGCCGACGGCAAGGCCGTGGCGATGCTCGACGTGCTGATCGACCAGCTCAAGGGCCGGGGGCGCCCGGCCCACCAGGTGTGGTTGCCGCCGCTGGCCGACCCGCCCGGCCTGGGGGAGTTGCTCGGCCCGCTGGCGGTCGACCCGACCTACGGGCTGTGCACCGCGTCCTGGCCCGGGCGCGGGCGGCTGACCGTCCCGGTCGGCGTCGTGGACCGCCCCTACGAGCAGCGCCGGGACCCGATGATGGTCGAGCTGGCCGGGGCCGGCGGCAACGTGGTCATCGTCGGTCGGTCGCTCAGCGGTAAGAGCACCATGCTGCGTACGCTGCTCGCCTCGCTGGCGCTCACGCACACGCCACGGGAGGTGCAGTTCTTCTGCCTGGACTTCGGCGGGGGCGCGCTGCGCAGCATGGAGCGGTTGCCGCATCTGGCCGGGGTGGCTGGTCGGCGCGACGTCGAGGCGGTCCGCCGAACGGTGGCCGAGGTGGTCGCCGTTCTGGACGACCGGGAGAGTCGTTTCGCCCAGCACGGCATCGACTCGGTGGCGAGCTACCGCCGTCGCCGTGCCGCTGGTGAGTTCGCGGACGACCCGTTCGGCGACGTGTTCCTGGTGGTGGACGGGTGGAACACCCTGCGCCAGGAGTACGAGGAGTTGGAGCAGACCATCACCACGTTGGCGAACCGGGGCCTCGGCTTCGGTGTGCACGTGGTGCTCACCGCCGTGAGGTGGGCGGAGATCCGGATCAACATGCGGGATCTGCTCGGCACCAAGTTGGAGCTGCGCCTCGGTGACGCGTCGGAGTCCGAGATCGACCGCCGCGCGGCGAACAACGTGCCGGAGAAGTCGCCCGGTCGGGGCCTGACCCGCGACAAGCTGCACTTCCTCACGGCCATCTCGCGGATCGACGGTCGTCGCGACATCGAGGATCTGAGCGAGGCCTCGTTGTCCCTGGCCGGGCACGTGGCGGCGAACTGGCCGGGTCGTCCGGCGCCGAAGGTGCGGTTGCTGCCGCGCCGGCTGCCGGTGGCGGAGCTGGCCCGGATCATCGACCGGTCGGCGCCCGGGCTCCCGATCGGTGTCAACGAGTCGGCACTCGCGCCGGTCTACCTGGACCTGACCAACGAGCCGCACCTGACGGTCTTCGGCGACGCGGAGTGCGGCAAGACCAACCTGCTGCGCCTGATCGCCCGGGGGATCACCGAGCGGTACACGCCGGCGCAGGCCCGGCTGGTGATCGCCGACTACCGGCGTGGCCTGCTGGGTGCGGTGGAGGGTGACCACCTGCTCGACTACGCCCCGTCGAACCAGGCGTTCGCCCAGGGGCTCGGGTCGATCCGCAGCGCGCTCAACAACCGACTGCCCGGCCCGGACGTGACCACCGCCCAGCTGCGCGACCGGAGCTGGTGGAAGGGTCCGGATCTGTACATCCTGGTGGACGACTACGACCTGGTGGCCTCCGGTGGCAGCAACCCGCTCAGTGTCCT
This sequence comes from Micromonospora sp. DT53, assembly GCF_049841535.1. NCBI lineage: Bacteria > Bacillati > Actinomycetota > Actinomycetes > Micromonosporales > Micromonosporaceae > Micromonospora > Micromonospora sp. DT53. The sequence continues at coordinate 420,285 of NZ_JBNCKM010000002.1, read as the reverse complement.
GCAGGAGCTGTTGCCGCAGGCCCGCGACATCGGTCTGCACCTGATCGTCACGCGTCGGGTCGGCGGTGTGTCCAGGGCGCTCTACGAGCCGGTGCTGCAACGGTTGCGTGAGTTGGACTCGCCGGGCCTGCTGATGTCCGGCAACCGGGAGGAGGGCGCGGTCTTCGGCACGTTGCGACCGAGCCCGCAGCCGCCCGGGCGGGGCACCCTGGTTCGCCGTCGCGATGGCCAGCAGCTGATTCAGACCGCCTGGTCTGAGCCGGCCTGAGCGCGGTCGGTCGTTCGGTAGGCGGTGGTGGGCCTTCTCGGTCCGATTCACCACCATCCATCGAACGTCCCCGGTCAGGGCTGCGAGGGCTGGACAGGTTCCGCTACGGTCTTCACAGGAGTGTCCGTCGGTGGGGTGTTGCTGCCTTGCCGCGGGGGAGGGGTGCGGCGAAGCCGCCACCACAACAGACGGAAGGGTGTGAAGCATGGCGTTCGAGGTCGAAGCTGCGACTCTGCATACCGCCGCGAGTGACGTGCGGTCCACGCGCAGCGAGGTCGACGGCGAGCTGAAGAAGCTGTGGAACGTCGTCGACGACCTGGCCATCGCGTGGAAGGGTCAGGCGTCCACGGGCTTCCAGTCGCTGATGACGCGCTGGAACGAGGACACCGTCAAACTGCTGACGGCGATGGACAGCATCGCTGACCTGCTCGACAAGTCGGGTACGACGCACCAGGTCAACGACGAAGAGCAGCAGCAGATGCTGGACAAGTTCCACTCTGCTCTCAACCCGTGATCCGCAGCCGGCAGAGGAGGAAATCGTGACGATCAAAGTTGACTATGCGGTCCTCGAGAGCAGCAACCAGCAGATGCAGGCCATCTCGAAGACCCTCGAGGAAAAGCTTGACACGCTGCGGTCGATGCTGACCAAGCTGCACTGGGACGGCGAGGACCGGGTTGCCTACGAGCAGCACCAGGCGAAGTGGGACACGGCGGTCCGGGACATCAACCGGATCCTGAACGAGATCGGCGGTGCCGTCGGCATCGCCCGCGAAAACTACCTCACCACGGAGATGAGCAACTCCAAGGTGTGGAGCTGAGGCATTCGCACAAGCGGCTCCGGTCCGGTTCATCCGGCCCGGAGCCGCTCTGTGTTGGCGTAGAGGTCGGCAGCGCGTTGCGGTGCGCCGCTCAGCCGGCAGTCGGTGCGTTGGTGCGTCGACCGGGGCGCCAGCCGCGTCGGCGGCCCCGGGCCATGATCGGTCGCGCCACCAGCAGCAGCCCGGCGAGCAGAGCGCCGATGACCGCCGCCCAGATCGCGGTGGGGCGCTGCCAGCTCAGCGGGTCGTCCCGCACGGCGGGCGCCGGGAGCGCGCCGGCGGGCGGGTTCGCCCGGCTGCCGAGCAGGCTCGACACCGCCCGGTACGGGTTGACCATCCCGTAGCCGATGTCGGCGTTCTGACCCTCGGGTGGGTTGTCCGCGGTGCGTTTCAGCCGATCCGCGACCTGCTGCGGGTTGAGATTCGGGTAGGCGGCCCGCACCAGCGCGGCGACTCCCGAGACGTACGCGGCCGCGTAGCTGGTGCCGCCCTCCGGCACGGCGCGGTAGCCGGTGTTTCCGGGTGCCGGCCCGACGATGTTCATCCCGGGCGCGGCGATGTCGACGTAGTCGCCGCTGATCGAGGTGCCGACGTGGTTCCCCTGCTCGTCCACCCCGCCGACCGCGATCACCCCGGGGTACGCGGCCGGGTAGCCCGGTAGGTTCTGGGAATTTTCCGACCGGTTGCCGGCGGCGGCGACAAGCACCACCCCTTTGGCCAGCGCGCGCTCGACGGCCGCCGTCAGTTCGGGGCGGGGAATCGTCGTCAGGGACAGGTTGATCACGTCGGCGCCCTGCGTGACCGCCCAGTCGATGGCCGCCGCGATCTCCGCGGGGAGTTGCGGGTTGTTGACCGCCCCGAGCTGCGGAAGGACCCGGATCGGCAGGATGCGGGCGGCCGGGGCGATGCCGCTGAAGGGGACGACTGTGCCCTCGCGGCCCGCGATGATGCCGGCGATCAGCGTGCCGTGCCCGGCCTCGTCGCACTGGCCCTGCCGGGCCGTCAGGCCGTTGAAGTCGCGGCCCTCGAGCACCTGCCCCTTGAGCAGCGGGTGGACGGCGGAGACTCCGGAGTCGATCACGGCCACCGTGACCCCTGCGCCCCGGGACAGCGGCCACGCCGAGGACGGCTCCAGCCGGCGTAGCGCCCACGGCGTCTGGGTCAGGCTCTCGGAACCGGTGGGACCGCAGAGGGGTGGTGCCGCGGTCGCGGGGGAGGGCGCCACCAGGCCGGCGCCGAGCAGGGCCGCCAGAGCTCCACTGAGGACGCCGCGGAGGGCATGTCGGGACCGGGTCGCGCTCAACGGCGGGCATTCGCGCACCCGCAAAGGTTACCGCCGGGACCGTCGGGCAGCGGCCCCCGGTGACGGGGGTCAGGCCTGCTGCCGTGCCTTCGTGGCGGGAGTGTCGGCGAACAGCGCGAGCAGGTCGCCGACCTGCCGGTCGGCCTCGGCGGGGTGTCGGAAGCGGCCGGCCGGGTTGAGGGTGTATTCGTTGCGTCGCCCGACCCGGGTGCGGTGCAGGTAACCGCCCGCTTCCAGGTCGGCCACGATCGCCTGGGCGGCCCGTTCGGTCACGCCGACCTCGGCCGCGACGTCACGCAGCCGGGCGGTCGGATCGCGGGCGATGGCCAGCAGGACGTGCCCGTGATTGGTGAGGAACGTCCAGTTCCGCCCGCCGTCGGTGTCGCCCGTCACCGTGCTCGCCATCGTGCCCGCCTTTCTCCGATGTCCGCCCGCCCTCGCGAGAGTCTTGCCCGCCCTGCACCGTGAGGGTGGCCCAGGGGGCGACCGGGGTCAACGTATGAAATCTAAATCACGCATACCTTGACGCATCTTACGGTGCGTGTGACGGTGGAGCACGAGCCAGCGCCCGCCACCCGTCCGGCGGAAAGCCAGCTTGACCAGGTCAGATGCGTCGAGACGAGGTGCGGGATGAGTCATACCGGGAGCGTCGGCGGTCAGCCGGGTGCGCAGCGGACCACCGACCGGGCGTCCGCGCTCAGCGAGCCGACCCGGGCGTACGCCGAGCTGGTCGCCGGCAACCTGCGCTTCGTCGGTGGCGCCCCACGCCACCCCAACCAGGATGCCGGGCACCGGGCCGCCGTGGCCGACGGGCAACACCCGTTCGCGGTGATCGTCGGCTGCTCCGACTCCCGGCTGGCCGCCGAGATCATCTTCGACCGCGGGCTGGGCGACCTCTTCGTGGTCCGCACCGCCGGGCACACCGCCGGCCCCGAAGTGCTCGGCAGCGTCGAGTACGCGGTGACCGTGCTCGGCACTCCGCTGGTGGTGGTGCTCGGCCACGACTCGTGCGGTGCGGTGCAGGCCGCCCGTGAGTCCGCCGCGACCGGCACCGCGCCGAGTGGCCATCTGCGCGCGGTGGTCGACGCCGTGCTGCCCAGCCTGCGGCGGGCCGAGGCCGAGGGCGTTGACGACATCGACGGCATCGTCGACATCCACATCGCACAGACCGTCGAGACGTTGCTCGGGCAGTCCCCCGTGCTTGCCGAAGAGGTGGCCCGGGGGCGGTGCGCGGTGGTGGGGGTGTCCTACCGGCTGGCCGCCGGAGTGGTGCGCCCGGTGGCCGCCTTGCCGGCTGGCTTCGCGACGCTGGACGCCCCGGCCAGGTCGACCGACCCGGCCACCCCGGCCACCGTCTGACGCGACGAGGGCCGCTCCGCGTCACGCGCGGAACGGCCCTCGACCGGGGATCGTGCGGGTCAGAGCAAAGACATGTGGACGTGGTCGGTGTGGTTCGACGGTCCGCTGTACGAGCTCCAGCCGGTGGCCGGGAACCAGATCTGCCGGTTCCAGATCACGTAGTAGATGCCGAGACGGTCGGCGTTACGGATGAGGAACGCGGCGACGTTGTTGCCGTACGTCCGGGTGTCGTTGTTGTGCCACGGAGAGAAGCCGCTCTTCTGCAACGACCAGTCGCAGGCGCGGCCCTTCGGGTGCTCCCACGGCCCGCCGGGGCGGTAGCAGCCGACGAACCGGTTGAAGCCGGCCGCCTTGACCTCCTTGTACGCGTGCAGCGTGCGCGGCGTGATGCAGCCGGACGTGGTGGGGTCCTTCTCGCTGCACGACTGGGGCTTCCAGTCACCGTCGGCGGTGCGACCCGGGCCGATCTTCGCGACCTTGGAGGTGGCGTCCACCAGGCCGCCGGTGAAACCCTTGCCGCCGACGAGGGAGAGCGCCTTGTCGGCCTCGCTCTTGCGCTTCGCCATCACGGCGGTCTGCTTCTGCTGCTCGCGGACCTCGGTGTCGAGGGCCAGCTTGGCCTGCTCGGCGCGGGCCTTCACCTCGTTGACCTCGGAGAGCTTCTTCTCGTTGACCATGTTCATCTCGTCGAGCATCCCGGCGCGCTGGACGAACGAGTCGGGCGCATCGCTCTCCAGCAGCAACGCGACCGCACCGATCCGGCCGGTCCGGTACGCCTGGGCGGCGATCTGCCCGACCTGCGGGGCCAACGCGTCCAGGTCGGCCTTGGCCCGGTCGACCTCCGCCGCCAACTCGCCCTGCCGCTTCTTGGATTTGTCCAGCTTGGACTTCGCGGCGGAGTAGTCGCGGTTGGCCTGCTCGATGACGTCGTTGAGCAGCTTGGGCTCGCCGTCCTCCTCGTGCCCGGACGGTGTGGGGTTCGTCGGGGCGGCGTGCGCCGGGAGCGGCCCGGCGAGCACGGTCAGTGCGGCGATCACGGCCGCCACGGGAGTCAACCAGCGGCGTAGGGGTGCCGTCACAATGTTCCCTTCCGTCGACCGCCGACCGGGTTAGCTGACGGGTTCGGGGCGGAAGTGGCCCCTACCGCTGACGCGGATTCACCCCAGGTACCTGGGTCCCCGGCTCGCCGGTTGGCGATTGGGCGGTGGCACCGCAGGCGCCGCTTCGCGCCTTCATCGGTAACCGGCAGCGAGGTTACCCGAGAGTCGACCGGGTGAGCTACGCCTGGATGCCGACCAAAAGCGTCATTTCGCCATAGCGTTGAGTGACCAGTGACGTGGTTCTCAGGGTGGATGCCCGATCTGGTCACGCTGAGGAGTGTCACCATGCCGTATCCGTGCTCCTGTTCGACTCCGGCCACCTGTCGGTGGCCTCGGATGGGGGTGTGGCCCGCTTCCGGTTCGGCTCGTCGGAGCCGACCGTTAGCGGCGAGATGAGTGCGGCCAGTGCCTCCGTGCGGTCCGACTGGGGCCGGGACGCGGGAGCGTCGGTGGACGGTGTGGCATCGGGGCGCCCGGCGGCGGTCACCACCGCGGCCAGCCCGGTGGTCAGCGGCACCGCGGCGATCAGACCGAGGGTGGCGACCGCGCTGCGGACGATCTCCTGCGCGAGGAACTCGCTGGTGAGGATCTGCCCGATCGGCCGCGAGTCGGCGGTGAGCAGGAGCAGCAGGGGCAGCGACGCGCCCGCGTACGCCAGCACGATGGTGTTGACGGTGGAGGCGATGTGCGCGCGGCCGACCCGGGTGGCCGCACGGTAGAGCTGCAACCGGGTCAGGCCGGGGTTGGCGTTCGCCAGCTCGGTGACGGTGGCAGCCTGGGTGACCGTCACGTCGTCGAGTACGCCGAGCGATCCGATGATGATTCCGGCGAGCAGCAGACCGTGCAGGTCCACGTCCCCCTGGAACATCGACAGGGTGGTGGCGTCCTCGCTGCCGAAGCCGGTGAGGTGGGTCGCGGCCGTGGCGATCGTGGCCAGTACGCCGGTCAGCACCAGGCTGCCCAGGGTGCCGAGTACCGCGACCGAGGTCTGTGCGGTGACCCCGTGGGTCAGATAGAGCACCACGAACATGATCAGGGCCGCGCCGACCACCGCCACCAGCAGTGGCGACCTGCCGGCGCCGATGCCGGGCAGCACGAAGGTGAGCAGGATGGCGAAGCTGGCGGCCAGCCCGGCGAGCGCGGCCAGACCTCGCCACCTACCGAAGGCGACGATCGCGGCCGCGAAGACCACCGCCAGCCACACCATCGGGGTGCCGCGTTGGTGCTCGGCGATGTTCCAGTTGCTGGTGGTGGGATCGGTCGGGTCGGCCAGCTCGACCAGGATGACCTCGTCGCCGACCTCGACCCGGGGTGCGCCGGGTCCGTCGGGCACCGGTGTCCGGACCTGCTGGCCGGCGGTCGGCCCGTCGTCCACCCGCACGTCGACAGTGCCGCACCGCCCGTCGCCGATCCTCGGTGTGCCCTCGGGGACCGACGGCACCGGCGGGCACGGTTCGCTCACCACCCGGGTGACCGTGCCGGGGTGGCGCGGCACGTCCGCACCGCCATCGGTCTGCGGTGACCCGCCGCGCGGCCAGAGCAGCGCCGCGGCCAGCACGGTGGCGACGAAGAGGGGTACCACCGTCAGCACGAGGATCCGTCGCACCCGTGGAGGGGCGGACGGAGCGGGGTGCGTGTGGTCGGCGGCCAAGGCGGGACTCCCAACGATCCGGTGCGGGGTACGGGTCAGCGGGCCGGGCGGTTCACCGTTTCGGTGGAAACGCGACGGACGGCGGCACGGATCGCTGCCTGATGACCGCTTGATCACGGACGGTCAGTGCTCGGCCCGGTCGGCCGGGAACGACGCCATGTCGTGGCGTCGCCGGTGCCTGACTGTGCGGCGGCATACGGAGGGCCATCGTGGGAGATGCTAGCCAGCCCACCCGGGGGGTGCAGGTCGTGGCGGAGTGTCGGGCGGCCGAACCGCCCGTACGGCGGTCTCCGGGCGGTCAGCCGCGCTTCATGAGCCGGCCGACCGCCGCCATCATCTCGGTGGCCATCTCGTCGGCCCGGCCCTCGGCGGCGCCCTCGTGCATGCAGTGCCGGGCGTGCCCGTCGAGCAGCCCGAGGGCCACCTTGTCGAGGGCGGCCTGGATCGCGGAGATCTGGGTGAGCACGTCGATGCAGTAGCGGTCGTCGTCGACCATCTTCTCGATGCCCCGGACCTGCCCCTCGACGCGGCGGAGCCGCGCGAGCAGCTGGTCCTTGCTGGCGGTGTATCCGCGGATCGGGGTGGGTGCGGTCATGCCGACCACGATACCGTACCCCCAGGGGGTATGGTACGGTCGTGGTCCGATGAGATACCCCCACCGGGTACCGGTACCGCAAAGGAGACGATCCGATGGTCAACACCACGTACCAGGTGCAGGGCATGACCTGCGGGCACTGCGTCAGCGCGGTGAGCGCCGAGGTCGGCGCCATCACGGGCGTGCGTGACGTCCAGGTCGACCTGGAGGCCGGCCGGGTCACCGTCAGCAGCGACCAGCCGCTGGACACCGCGGTCGTCCGGGCCGCCGTCGACGAGGCCGGCTACGACCTCGTCGACGCGTGATCGGGAGGCCGGCGTGCGTACGGTGACGCGACTGGCCGGGTTCGCCGTCGGCCTGGCGGCGGTCTTCGGCGCGACGTACGGGGTCGGCCGGGTGGTCGACCGCACTCCGGTGGTCGAGGGTCGGCACGATGGTGTCGCCGCCCATGAGGCGGGAGAAAGCCCCGAGCCTGCCGACCGGCTTCCCGGCGGGCTGCTCGTCTCCGAGCGCGGCTACACCCTCGAACCGGTCGACGCCCCGCTCGGCGAGTTCGCCTTCCGGATCACCGGCCCGGACGGCCGCCCGGTCACCCGGTACGAGGTGGCGCACGACAAGCTGATGCACCTGATCGTCGCCCGCCGGGACCTCTCCGGCTTCCGCCACGTCCATCCCGACCTGGCCTCGGACGGCACCTGGCGGGTCGACACCCCGCTGGCCGGCCCCGGGCAGTGGCGGGCGTTCGCCGACTTCGCCCCGACCGGGGGCGAGCCGCTGACCCTCGGCGCGGACGTGATCGTCCCCGGGGAGCTGACCGAACGGCCGTTGCCCGCCCCGGCGACCAGCACCACCGTCGACGGCTACACGGTCACCCTGACCGGTGCGCCGCAGCCCGGCCGCACGTCATCGCTGACCCTGACCGTCAGCCGGGACGGGCAGCCGGTCACCGACCTGGAGCCCTACCTGGGCGCGTACGGGCACCTGGTGGCACTGCGCCGGGGTGATCTGGCGTACCTGCACGTGCACCCGGACGGGACGCCCGGCGATGGGCGCACCCGACCCGGTCCGGCCGTCACCTTCCTCGCCGAGGTGCCCTCGGCCGGCAGCTACCGGCTCTACCTCGACTTCCAACACGGCGGGCGGGTGCACACCGCCGAGTTCACGGTGGTCGCCGGCGCTGCCGCGACCGGCGACGTCCCCACCCCGAGCGGGCCCGCGCCGACAGGTGCGGCCGACCACGGCACCCCCGGGCACGGACACGACTGACGGGACCAGACGATGACCACCACCAGCAGACCGCTGCCCGAGGCGCCGAACCGGATCGAACTGGCGATCGGCGGAATGACCTGCGCCGCGTGTGCCGCCCGGATCGAGAAGAAGCTCAACCGGATGGACGGGGTGAGCGCCACCGTCAACTACGCCACCGAGAAGGCGACGGTCCGGTACGTCGACGGCGTCACGCCGGACGACCTGATCGTGACCGTCCAGAAGACCGGTTACACGGCGGCGCTGCCGGCCCCGCCCAGCGCGGAACCCCCGGTGGACCCGTTGCGGGGTCCGCGTACCCGGCTCTGGGTCTCGGTGGCCCTGAGCGTGCCGGTGATCCTGCTGGCCATGGTCCCGGCCTGGCAGTTCGACTACTGGCAGTGGCTGTCGCTGACCCTGGCCGCCCCGGTGGTGGTCTGGGGTGGGCTGCCGTTCCACCGGGCCGCCTGGACGAACCTGCGGCACGGCGCGGCCACCATGGACACGCTTGTGTCGCTCGGCACCCTGGCCGCGTTCGGCTGGTCGCTCTGGGCGCTCTTCCTCGGTGACGCGGGGATGCCCGGGATGACGCACCCGTTCCGCTTCGACATCACCCGCACCGACGGCGCGGGCAACATCTACCTGGAGGCGGCGGCCGGGGTCACCGTGTTCATCCTGGCCGGTCGCTACTTCGAGGCCCGGTCCAAGCGCACCGCCGGCGCCGCCCTGCGCGCCCTGCTCGACCTCGGCGCCAAGGACGTGGCGGTGCTGCGCGACGGCGTGGAGACCCTGATCCCGGTGGACCGGCTGGCCGTCGGTGACCGGTTCGTGGTCCGTCCCGGGGAGAAGATCGCCACCGACGGGGTGGTCGACGAGGGCACCTCCGCGGTCGACGCCAGCATGCTCACAGGTGAGTCGGTGCCGGTCGAGGTCGCCCCCGGTGACGGCGTGGTCGGCGCCACGATCAACGCGGGTGGGCGGCTGATCGTCACCGCCACCCGGGTCGGCGCGGACACCCAGCTCGCCCGGATGGCCGACCTGGTCGAGCAGGCGCAGAGCGGCAAGGCGGCCGTGCAGCGGCTGGCGGACCGGATCTCCGGAGTCTTCGTGCCGATCGTCATCACCCTCGCCGTCGGCACGCTCGGCTGGTGGCTCGGCACCGGGGCCGGCCCGACCGCCGCGTTCACCGCCGCCGTGGCCGTGCTGATCATCGCCTGTCCGTGCGCGCTCGGCCTGGCCACACCGACCGCGCTGCTGGTCGGCACCGGTCGGGGCGCCCAGCTCGGCGTGCTGATCAAGGGGCCGGAGGTGCTGGAGTCGACCCGCCGGGTGGACACCGTGGTGCTCGACAAGACCGGCACCGTGACGACCGGTCGGATGACAGTGGTGGACGTGGTGCCGGCCAGCGGTGTGGACCGGGCCGAGCTGCTGCGGCTCGCCGGGGCGGTGGAGGCCGCCTCCGAGCATCCGATCGCCCGTGCGGTCGCCGCCGCTGCCGGCGACGAGGGCGCGCTGCCCCCGGTGACCGCCTTCGGCAACCTCGAGGGGCTGGGCGTGACCGGCACTGTCGACGGGCAGACCGTGCTGGTCGGCCGGGTCCGGCTGTTGCGCGAGCACGAGATCGACGTACCGCCGGAGGTCGAGTGGGCCGTGCGCGACGCGGAGGCCGTCGGCCGTACGGCGATCGTCGCCGGTTGGGACGGTCGGGCCCGCGGCGTGCTCGCGGTCGCCGACGTGGTCCGGCCGAGCAGTCGGGCGGCGGTGGCCCGGCTGCGCGGGCTGGGGCTGTCCCCGGTCCTGCTGACCGGGGACAACACCACAGTGGCTCGCGCGGTCGCCGCCGAGGTGGGCATCGACGAGGTGATCGCCGAGGTGCTGCCGGCCGGGAAGGTCGACGTGATCAGGCGGCTCCAGGCCGAGGGGCGGTCGGTGGCGATGGTCGGTGACGGGGTCAACGACGCCCCGGCGCTGGCCCAGGCGGACCTGGGGCTGGCCATGGGCACCGGCACCGACGTGGCGATCGAGGCGGCCGATCTCACCCTCGTCCGGGGCGACCTGGGTGCCGCGGTGGACGCCATCCGGTTGTCCCGACGCACGCTCGGCATCATCCGGGGCAACCTGTTCTGGGCGTTCGGCTACAACGTCGCGGCCCTGCCGTTGGCCGCCGCGGGTCTGCTCAACCCGATGATCGCCGGTGCCACGATGGCGCTGTCCTCGGTCTTCGTGGTGGCAAACAGTCTGCGGCTGCGTCGCTTCCGTCCGACCGCTGCCGATCTGTGACGGTGGTAATGGTTGGGCCAGTGACGGCGGGGGTACCTCTGTGGTCGTAGCGACGCTTGCAATGGAGGTTGGCAATGGGTATCGACGACAAGATCAACAACGCCACCGAGGACGCGACCGGCAAGCTGAAGGAAGGCGCCGGTCGGGCCACCGACAACGAGCAGTTGGAGGCGGAGGGTCGCGCTGACCAGTCCACCGCCAAGCTCAAGCAGGCGGGCGAGAAGATCAAGGACGCCTTCAAGAGCTGACGTACGACGTAACCCGCACGCCGGGCCGGTGATCATCACCGGCCCGGCGTGCTGTGTGTCCGGCCCTCGGCGCCGACCCTGAGATCCCCCTGATTCCGCTTCCGTCCCGTACCGCCGCACGGAAACACCTGCTAACTTTCTTTGGCATGTGCAAGGGCTGGTTATGAGCACCGCTCCACCGCCGACCGGCGACGACCTGGTCCGGGTGCTGGCCACCCTGGCCAACCCGCACCGGCTGCGGGTCGTCGCCGCGTTGGCACGCGAGCGTGCGTACGTCAGCGGGCTGGCCCGGCAACTGGGCATCAGTCGGGCGCTGTTGCAGGTCCACCTACGGAAGCTGGCGGCGGCCGGGCTGGTCACCGCCCGCCTGGAGTTGTCGGAGGACGGGAAGGCCATGAACTACTACGAGGTGGAGCCGTTCGTGCTCACACTCACCCCCGCGGTCATCGCGACGGCCGTCGAGACGCTGACCGTGCCCGACTCGGGCGAGCAGCCGGGAGCCCAGCGATGAGCGAGCACGACTGGACCGAGGTGGTCGGCGCGATCGGCATCTTCGCTTTCCTGATCAGCGTGGTCACGGTGACCGTCGTCCAACTCGCCAAGACCCGGCGGGCACGGTACGAGGCGGCCCGCGCCGACAACTACCGCCAGCTCGCCGAGACGGCGGCTCAGGCCCAGGCGGAGAACGCCCGACTGCTCGCGGCGATGGATGGCCGGCTGGGCGGGATGGAGACCCGGATGACCACGCTCGAACGCGTCCTGCGCGAGGTCGACTGACCCGGCGGACGAGAGAGGCCCCGGGCCGTCGAGCGGCTACTCGACGACCCGGGTGGAAGCAGCGTCACCTCGCCCGCTGGGCGAGTTTCACAGGCAACGCTCCTTCGAGGAGAGGACAGCACCTCATGCTGCGCGTACGCAAATCCGCGGTCGGCTGGGCGGTCGCCCTGGCCCTCACGGCCGCCGGCCTGACCCCGGCGAGCCCGGCCGCCGCCCGACCACAGCCCGCCCCGACGATCGACTGGCGGCCCTGCCCAAAGGACGCCACCGCCGAGTGCGGCACCCTGTCGCTGCCGGTCGACTGGAACCGGCCCCGAGGTGAGCGCTTCGACCTGTCGTTGGCCCGCCGGGTCGCCGACCCCGCCACCCGGGAAGGCGCGCTGGTGTTCGGCCCCGGCGGGCCGGGCGACAGCGGGGTCGACCGGGTGGTGAACGGCAGCTCCCGGTTCAGCGCCGACCTGCGTGCCCGGTTCGACATCGTCAGTTTCGACCCGCGCGGCACCGGCGGCAGCCACCCGGTGGTCTGTGCCCGGGACCTGCTCGCCCGGCAACCGCAACTGATCGCCGACCAGGCCCAGTTCGACGCCGTCCTGGCCGACAACGCGCTGCTGCGCGCCGACTGCCGGGCCCGCACCGGCGCGCTCTACGACCACGTCGACACCACAAGTGCCGCCCGCGACCTGGACGCCGTCCGCGTCGCGCTCGGCGAACGGCAACTGACCTTCCACGGCAGCTCGTACGGCACCCTGCTCGGGCAGCGGTACGCCGAGCTGTACCCCGAACGGGTCCGGGCCATGGTGCTGGAGGCCGCGATGGACCACAGCCTCGGCACCCGCGCCTTCCTGGACACCCAGGCCGTCACCGCGGAGGACGCGTTCGACGAATTCCTGGCCTGGTGTGCCCGATCCGCCGACTGCGTCCTGCGGGGACGCGACGTCCGCGCGATCTGGGCCGGGCTGCACGCCCGTGCCGAGCGCGGCACGCTGACCGACCCGGAACGGTCCGGGGCCGCGCTCGCCCCGTTCGAGTTGAGCCGCCTCGCCCACAAGAAGCTCTACGACACCTGGCGGTGGCCGGGGCTGGCCGAGTGGATCGTCCGACTGGAGGGCACCGCCACCACGCCGAGCGCCCGCCCGCTGGCCGACCAGGCCGTGGCTCCGTACCCCTTCGCGGTCTTCTGTCAGGACTGGAGCCTGCCGGTCCGCGACTACCGGGAGTACGCCGGACACGTCCGCCGTTCGGCCCTGCTCGCGCCGGACCTGCGCTACCCGCCGGCGCTGTTCGTCCTGGCCACCTGCCTGGGTGCCCCCACACCTGTCGCCAACCCGCAGCATCGGCTGCGGGTGCGCACCGACGTGCCGCTGCTGCTCGCCGCCACCGTGCACGACCCGGCCAGCGGCTACGGCTGGGCGCGCAACGTGGCGCGGCAGCTGGGCCGGCACGGCGCGCTGCTCACCTACCAGGGGTGGGGGCACGGCAGCTACAGCAGCAGCCCGTGCGTAGAACGAGCCGTCGACGCCTACCTGATCGATCAGGTGGTGCCCGCCCGGGGTGCCAGCTGCCCGGCCGTCGAACCCGAGGTGTGAGCACCGCTGCCGGCCGTCGGGTGGTCTGGGCCGCCCGACGGCCGGCAGCGCTGTGCTCAGGGGCCGCTCACCCCTACCCGGCCAGCCGGGCCGCCCGCACCTCCAGGTAGCGCTGCTCGGGCCGGCTGGTGGTGCCCCGGGCGGCGGCCAGGTACGCCTCCCGCGCCACGCCGACGTCCCCGGCCAGCTCCAACAGGTGAGCCCGGACGGCGGCCAGCCGGTGGTGCCCGGCCGTGCGTTCGTCGGCGTCCAACGGCGTGAGCAGTTCGAGCCCGGCGCGGGGCCCGTCCACCATGGCCACCGCCACCGCCTGGTTCAGGGTGACCATCGGGTTCGGCGCGACCCGGGCCAGCAGTCGGTAGAGCGCGACGATCTGCCGCCAGTCCGTCTCCGCCGCCGTCGACGCCTCGGCGTGCACCGCGGCGATCGCCGCCTGGAGCTGGTACGGGCCGGGCGGCGACCAGGTCAACGCCTCGGTGATCAGCGCGATCCCCTCCGCGATGGCGGCTGCGTCCCACCGTGATCGGTCCTGCTCGGCCAGCGGCACCAACTCCCCGTCCGGCCCCACCCGGGCCGCCCGGTGCGCGTCGGTCAGCAGCATCAGCGCCAGCAGCCCGGTCACCTCACCGTCGTCGGGCAGCAGCCCACGCAGGATGCGAGCGAGCCGGATCGCCTCGCCGGTCAGCTCGGCCCGGCGCAGGTCAGAGCCGCTGGACGCGGTGTAACCCTCGTTGAAGATCAGGTAGAGCACCCGCAGGACCGTCCCCAGCCGTTCGTCCCGCTCGGCCGGCCCGGGCATGGTGAACCGGGCACCGGCGGCCTCGACCCGCTGCTTGGCCCGCCGGATCCGTTGACTCATCGTCGCCTCGGGCACCAGGTGGGCACGGGCGATCTGGGCGGTGCTGAGACCACCTACCGCCCGCAGGGTCAGCGCCACCTGCGCCGATCCGGGCAGCGCCGGGTGGCAGCAGAGGAACAGCAGCATCAGGGTGTCGTCGTCGGCCGGAACGGCGGGCTCCGCGTCCGCCGCCGGCGCCACCCCTGCGTACGCCGGCTCGCGGCGCGCCACCGCCACCTCGCGGTCCCGGCGCGCGCTCTCGCTGCGCCACTCGTCGGTGAGCCGGCGGGTGGCCACGGTGAGCAACCAGGCGCGCGGATTGTCGGGTACGCCCAACCCGGGCCACTGCGTCGCGGCGGCGAGCAGTGCCTCCTGGACCGCGTCCTCGCACCTGTCGAACTGTCCGTGCCGACGGACCAGCAGGCCGAGGACCTGCGGCGCGAACGTGCGCAGCAGATCCTCGACCGTCCGGTCCTCGGTCACATCTCCGTCCCGGCCTCGTCCATGATCGGGCGGACCTCCATCGCGCCGCCGTACCGGACATCCGGCCAACGGGCGGCGATCTCGGCCGCCCGCTGCGGGCTGTCACAGTCGACGGCCAGGTAACCGGCGAACTGCTCCTTGCTCTCCATGAACGGGCCGTCGAGGACCTCGGGGTTGCCGTCCACGAGCCGGACCGTCAACGTCTGCGACGGATTGGCCAACGCCTGGCCGCCGATCAACTCGCCGGTCTCGGTCAGCTCCTTCATGATCTCGTCGACCTCACCGAAGAGGGCGGTGCGATCCTGCTCGCTCAGCCCCTCGGTGAAGCCGGGCCGGTTCCAGATCAGCAGCATGTACTTCACGGCGGCGCTCCTCAGACTCTGGTCGCACCCCAATCGGGGTGCGGCTCACCGGAGGGTCGGAGCCGTTCCCCCGATCCCTACCGCGTACCGAAGAACATCGCAGAAACGCCCGCCGGGGGTGCTCCCACGCCGGATGGTTCAGCGCGGATCGGGTCGGCCGGGCACCTGTCGGGGCTTCCGGCCGCCGCCGACGTCCAGCGAGGCCCGGTCGGCGGCCGAGGTGCCGGACGACCAGCCCTCGGCGTCGCGCACGCTGAGCCGGTGCCGGGTGACGCCGGGGAAGAGCGTGTCCAGCCGCTCCCGGACCGCCTCACCCCGCGCCGCGAGTACCGGCAACAGCCGCTCCGCACCGGCCGTCTCGGCCGCCGCCCGGTCCGCAGCCTCGGTCGCCGCGTCGGTGGCCGTCCGCAGCCGCTCACCGATCCGCAGCGCGAACGCGTTGAGGAAGGACTCGTCCCAGACCTTCGTTCGCCGTCCTGACCCCGGCCGCCGCTCGGCACGCCCGCGCAGCATCGCCGCCGTGGCCTGGACCAGCAGCGACGTGTAGAGCAACTCCACCGCCACCAGATCCGCCGGCCAGCCCAGCACGGTGGCGAAGCCGAGGTCGTCCGACCAGACCGCCTCGCACCGGTTCGCCGCCGCCACCTCCTGCACCAGCAGCGCCTTGGCACCCGCGTACGGGGCGTCGGTGCTCAGGCGCACTCCGCCGGGCAGGTCCCCGCGCTCCGACCCGGCGGCCAGCAGCGCCTCGTCGATGCTGTGCCGGGCGATCAGCTCCTGGGCCTTCCCGGTCAGCGCCTCCGCCTCGGCCGGAAAGGTGGTCGACTCGGCCTTGGCCAGCAGCGCCCGTACCCGGTCCAGCATCGGCGACCCGCTGCGAGCCGTACCGGCCGTGCGGGGCAGTGCCGCGCCGCTGGTGCCCGGAGGTGGGCGCAGCACCGCGATCGGCGGCAGGCTCTCCACAAGCGCGAGAGTGTCCACGGCCGTCCGGAGCGCGTCGGCCCGGTCCAGACCTTCGCTGACCGCCCAGCCGGTCAGCACGCTCCGGTCGGCGCCACCCTCGGTGACCGCCAGCTCGTTCAGTTGGTCGTCCCACCAGGCGGGGACCGGCTCGGCCTGGTCGCGCCGCTGGGCGGCCAGCGCGTGGCGGACCAGCCGGGCCGCGCGGGCGTCCAGCCGTCGGCTGGTGATCCGGTCCACGTCGACCGGCTGCCAACCGCGTGGCCAGAGCCGGCCCAGGCCGCGGACCAGGCGACCCAGCAGGGCCGCGTCCACCGCCGTGGTGCCGTCCGCGGCGCCGGTGCCGACCATCAGTTGGTCCAGCTGCCGTTCGGCCTGCCGTACGTCCGTGCCGCGCACCGCCGCGAGCGCGTTGGCGACGAGTTCGTCAGCGTCCGGCACGGGCACCTCCTTCTCGGGATCTGGCTCGTTCTTCTCGGGAGCTGGCTGCCGCTGCCCCCTCAGGCTCCATGATCATGCCGTCAGTGGCCCGGGAGTCACGAAACGGGGATGTCGCCGCCCCCATTCGACCTTCCGTCGCCGAAGGACGAGGCGCTGACGCGACCTTTTTGATCAGCTCGAAGGTGGCGTGGCCGCCAGTGCGGCAGAGAGTCGGCCGAGGAACGAGCGGATCTCGTCCTCACTGTGGTGAGTCTCAGCCTGGTCTTTCAGTGGGCCCGAGTAGCGCAGCGCCTCCTCCAGCGCGTCCCGCGTCTCGGCCCGGTCTCCCGGGCCAGGAATGGCCGTGGCCGAAATGGCAGCGCTCGGTTGCGGCACGTTCAGCGGAACAGTCGAGCATTTTCGACCGCCCAGCCGTCGAAGTCGCGTAGCGGGCGGCCGATGATCTCGCGCACGGTCGGCCGCTGGTCGAGCGTCCACCGGGTGAGGTCAGCGAGCCTCGTGCCGTACTCCTCAAGGGCGTACAGGGTCACGTCGATACCGCTGTCGGGCCAGCCGCGACGCCGCCAACTCGCGCGGCTGTGGTCGGGCGTCACCTCAATGGCGACGATGTCGCGACCGACCGCTCTGGCGATGCTCGCCACCCGCGAACGGCTGCTGATCGGCAGCCCTACCGCTTCGAGGACAGCGCCGACATGGTCGTCGGTACGCAGCGCCGCCAACGCGACAGCGGCGAGGTCGTCCTCGTGGATGAAGGGGTAGTGCCCGCCGTCCAGGTGCGCCTCCCGTACGGTGCCCTCGCCCCTGATCGTCTCTGGCCAGTCCGATCCGGTGGCCGGATAGGTGCCCTCGATCACCGCGCCCATCACCGCCGACGGCCGGATGTGTACCCACTCCATCCCGGAGCCTTCGACAGCCCGCTCGATCGCCAGCCAGAACCAGGTCTCGGGCGGGTACCTCTCCTCGTACTCCGGCCCGTGCGAGGACAGCACGACGATTCGCCGCACACCGGCACCACCGGCGAGATCCAGGGCATCCCGCACCGTCGTCGGTGAGGCTCCGGCGAGGAAGACGCCGTCGACGTCGTCGTAGACCTGGACGTGCTCGAGCGGCCGGGTGATGGATCCCTCGACGACCTCGACTCCGTCGGGCCAGCCATCCACCTGGTCGGATTCGGCGAGAACACGCACCCGGTCACCAGCGTCCAGCAGTTGCCGCCCGAGGCTCCGCGCGACAATCCCCGTGGGGCTGCTGCCCGCGTCCATCCGGGCATTGACAGCGGTCAGCAGGAGCAGGCGAGTGCGTGAGGCAGCCGCCACCCGATCGGTTTCAGCCATGGCAAGACCCTCCAGCAGGAAAGCGGAGATCTTGCGCCTCCCGCTCGATGGGAGGTTGCGGATCGTGAGGTCGTCAACGCTACCAGCCACCGCAACGGCGGGCCGGGCCGTCGGCGCGCCTGCACGCGCCAGGTCAGGGGCGTTGCGGCCAGTCGCGGAGGATCTCCTCGACCGGTTGGACCTCGCGCTCCGGGTCTGGTGCCGGGGTTGGTCGGTCGGTCGGGGTGCGGTCGAAGCGGGGCGCTGGTGCAGGCTGGATCTCGCCACCCACCTCGACGAACGTTCCCCGGGCGGCGTTGTGCGGGTGCTGGTGCGCCTCGCCGGGGGCGAGCACCGGCGCGACGCAGGCGTCCAGGTCGGCGAAGACCGCAGTCCACTCGTCCCGGGTCCGCTCGGAGAACCGCTCGGTGAACCGGCGGCGCAGCTCGTCCCAGCCGCTCGGGTCGTACTGGGCGGGAAGGTCCGGGTCGTCGGCGAGGTCGAGGCCGGTGAGGAGTACGGCGTAGAAGGCTGGTTCCATCGCGCCGACGGCCATGAATCCGCCGTCAGCGGTGGCGTACGTGTCGTAGAACGGCGCCCCGCCGTCGAACATGTTGCGCCCGCGTGGGGCGGCCCACAGGCCGGTGCCGAGCAGCCCGTGCAGGAACGAGGTGAGCAGCGCTGAGCCGTCCACCATGGCCGCGTCGACCACCTGACCGATGCCGGAGCGCTCCCGTTCCAGCAGCGCGGCCAGCACCCCGACGGCGAGCAGCATGCCGCCGCCGCCGAAGTCGCCGAGCAGGTTCATCGGCGCGTACGGGCGTTCGCCGGCCCGTCCCAGCGGCTCCAACGCCCCGGCCACCGCGATGTAGTCGATGTCGTGCCCGGCGCGGGCTGCCAGCGGGCCGTCCTGACCCCAGCCGGTCATCCGCGCGTACACCAGCCGGGGGTTGTGGGCCTGGCACACCTCCGGGCCGAAGCCGAGCCGCTCGGCCACCCCGGGCCGGTACGCCTCGACCAGCACGTCCGCGCGTTCGACGAGGCGCAGCAGGTCCGCCACCCCGGCCGGGGACTTCAGGTCGAGCGCGGTGACCCGCCGCCCACGTTGCAACGGCCCGCTGGTCGGTGCGGCCAGCCGGCCGGCTCCCGGGGCGCCCGGCCGGTCCACCCGCACCACGTCCGCGCCGAGGTCGGCGAGCACCATGCAGCCGAACGGCGCCGGGGCGAGGCTGGCCAGCTCGACCACCCGAACCCCGGCCAGCGGCCCACCGCGCGCCGCCGTCACGCGACCCCCACCGGTGCGGCGGGGCCGTCGGCCGAGGCGGCGAGCCGGTCGACCAGGTCGGCGGGGGGTGTGAACCGGTCGCCGTAGCGGTCGGCCAACTCGGTGGCACGGGCCGCGAAGCCGGCCGGGCCGCCCCCGTACTGCCGGACGTAGCGGATCACCCCTCCCGTCCACGCGGGAAAACCGATGCCGAAGATCGAGCCGATGTTGGCGTCGGTCTCGGTGCGCAGCACCCCCTCGTCGAGGCAGCGCAGCGCGTCCAGCGCCTCGGCGAAGAGCATCCGCTCCTGGAGGTCGGTGAACGGCACCGCCCGACCCGCGTCGCTGGTCAGGTCGGCGAGACCGGGCCACAACCGGCCCCGGGCGCCGTCGTCGTAGGAGTAGAAGCCGCGTCCGGTGGCGCGTCCCGACCGGTCGTACGCGTCGACCAGCTCGTCCACCAGCCGGTGCGCCGGCAACGGTCGGAACTCCTCGCTGGCCGCCTCGAACTGACGGCGGATCCGTTGGATCAGCGTGAGACTGACCTCGTCGGCCAGCGCCAGCGGCCCGGTCGGGTAGCCGGCCTGCAGGGCGGCCTGCTCCACCGACGCGGCGGGGACACCCTCGGCGACCATGCCGACCGCCTCGTCGATGAACCGGCCGATCACCCGGCTCGTGAAGAAGCCCCGGCCGTCGTTCACCACGATCGGGGTCTTGCCGATCCGCCGGCCCAGGTCGAACGCCCGCGCCAGCGCCACGTCCCCGGTCCGCTCGCCCACCACGATCTCCAGCAACGGCATCCGGTCCACCGGCGAGAAGAAGTGCATGCCGATGAAGTCCGCCGGCCGGTCCACGCCGGCGGCCAGCCCGGTGATCGGCAGGGTGGAGGTGTTGGAGGCGAGCAGCGCGTCGGGCGCCAGCACGGGCAGCACCTCGGCGAAGACCTGCTGTTTCAGCGCCGGGTCCTCGAAGACCGCCTCGATGACCGCGTCGCATCCGTTCAGTGCGTCCACCTGGTCGGTGGTGGTGATCCGGTCCAGCACGGCGCGGGCATCGGCCTCGGTCGTGCGGCCCTTGCGTACCGCGCGGGTCAGCAACCGCTCGGCGTGCTCCCGGGCCCGGCCGGCGGCCTCCGGCGTGACGTCCTTGACCACGACGTCCAGCCCGGCGCTGGCGCAGGCGTACGCGATGCCCGCGCCCATCATGCCGGCCCCGAGCACCGCCACCCGGCGTACCGGTGGGGCCTCCACATCGGCCGGTCGGGCCGCGCCGCCGTTGACGGCCTTCAGGTCGAAGAAGAACGCGCCGATCATGTTCTTGGCGACCTGCCCGGTGAGCAGGCCGATCAGATGCCGGGTCTCCACGGTCAGGGCGGTCTCCAGGTCGACCTGTGCGCCCTCGACGGCGGCGGCCAGGATCGCCTCGGGCGCGGGCAGCCGGGCGCCCTTGAGCTGCTTGCGCAGCGTCGCCGGGAACGCGGGCAGCTGTGCGGCCAGCGAGCGGCTGGTCGGGGTGCCGCCCGGCATCCGATAGTCCGGTCGGTCCCACGGCTGCGCCGGGTGCGGGTTCGCCACGATCCAGGCCCGGGCGTGCTCCAACAGCTCCGTCGGCGTGGCGACCACCTCGTCGACCAGCCCGGCGGACAGGGCGTCGGTCGGGCGCATCCGCCGGCCGGTGAGCAGCACCGTGGTCAGCGCGCCGGCCAGGCCGAGCATCCGTACCGTCCGGGTGACACCTCCCGCCCCGGGCAGCAGGCCCAGGGTCACCTCGGGCAGTCCGAGCCGGCTGCCCGGCGCGTCCAGCGCGATCCGGTGGTGGCAGGCGAGCGCGATCTCCAGGCCACCGCCGAGCGCCGAGCCGTTGACCGCGGCGACCACCGGCCGACCCAGCGTCTCCAGCCGGCGCAGGTCCCGTTTGATGGTGCCGAGCAGGTCGGCCAGGTCCGGCGCGTCGGCGCGGGTGGCCCGGATCATCTCGGGCAGGTCACCGCCGGCGAAGAACGTCGACTTCGCGCTGGTCACGATGACCCCGACGAGATCGCCCTCGTCCTCCAGCCGGTCGAGCACCGCGCTCATCGAGGCGGCGTACGCCCGGTTCATGGTGTTGGCCGACTGGGTGGGGTCGTCCAGGGTGAGCGTGACGATGCCGTCGGCGCCGCGGTCGTACCGGATGGTGTTGGTCATTGTCGTCCTCCGGGTCAGCAGCGCTCGAGAACCGTGGCGACGCCCATGCCGCCGCCGATGCAGAGGGTCACCACGGCGCGGCGCAGGTCGCGGCGCTCCAACTCGTCCAACGCCGTACCGAGCAGCATCGCTCCGGTCGCGCCGAGCGGGTGGCCGAGCGCGATCGCGCCGCCGTTGACGTTCACCCGGTCCGGGTCGAGGCCCAGGTCACGGACGTACTTGAGCACCACCGCGGCGAAGGCTTCGTTGATCTCGAACAGGTCGATGTCGTCTGCTGTCAACCCGGCGACGGCGAGCGCCTTGTGGGTGGCCGGGATCGGGCCGGTCAACATCAGCGTCGGATCGGCACCGGTGACCGCCGCGCCGGCGATCCGGGCGCGCGGGGTGAGGCCGAGGTCCCGACCGACGTCGCCCGAGCCGATCAGCACCAGCGCGGCGCCGTCCACGATGCCCGACGAGTTGCCCGCGTGGTGGACGTGCTCGATGGCCTCCAACCAGTGGAACTTCTGCAACGCCACAGCGTCGAAGCCGGCCGCCGCGCCCATCGTGGCGAAGGACGGAGTGAGCCTGGCCAGCGCCTCCCGGGTGGTTTCGGGGCGTGGGTGCTCGTCGACGGTGAGGATGTCCAGCCCGTTGCCGTCGCGAACCGGCACCACCGAGCGGGTGAAGTGCCCACCGGCCCGGGCCTTGGCGGCCCGCTCCTGCGACCGCAGCGCGTAGCCGTCCACATCGTCGCGGGTGAAGCCCTCCAGCGTGGCGATCAGGTCCGCGCTGACGCCCTGCGGCACGAACGACGTCGCCAGCGCGGTCTGCGGATCGGTGGCCCAGGCCGCACCGTCGGAGCCCATCGGCACCCGGGACATCGACTCGACACCACCCGCGAGCAGCAGATGCTCCCAGCCGGAGCGGATCCGCGCGGCGGCAGAGTTGACCGCTTCCAACCCGGAGGCGCAGAACCGGTTGAGCTGCACCCCGCCCACCTGGTCGGGCAGCCCGGCCAACAGCGCGGCCGCCCGGGCCAGGTCGCCGCCCTGCTCGCCGACCGGGGTCACGATGCCGAGCAGCAGGTCCTCCAGCCGGCCGACGTCCAGGCCGGGGTTGCGCTCCCGCAACGCGTCGATCAGACCCACCACCAGGGAGATCGGCTTGACCCCGTGCAGCGCGCCGGTGTCCCGGCCGCGTCCGCGCGGGGTGCGGACCGCGTCATAGACGTACGCCTCAGAGGGCACGGGCGATCAACTCCTTCATGATCTCGTTGGTGCCGCCGTAGATCTTCTGGACGCGGGCGTCGGCGTACATCCGGGCGATCGGGTACTCCGTCGTGTAGCCGTAACCGCCGAAGAGCTGAAGGCACCGATCGACCACCTCACACTGCCCGTCGGTGAGCCATGACTTCGCCATCGCCGCGGTGGCCACGTCCAGGTCACCACGTGTGTGTCGGACGATGCAGTCGTCCAGGAAGACCCGGCTGACCCGGGCGCGGGTGGCGCACTCGGCGAGCACCATCCGGGTGTTCTGGTGACCCATCAGGGTCTTGCCGAAGGCGGTGCGCTCCTTGGCGTACGCGACGGTCAGCGCGACGGCCCGTTCCATGGCGGCCACCGCGCCGACGCCGATGACCAGCCGTTCCTGCGGGAGTTGCTGCATGAGCTGGACGAAGCCCAGCCCTTCGACGCCGCCGAGCAGGTTGGCCGCCGGCACCCGGAACTCGTCGAAGAACAACTCGGCGGTGTCGTTGGCATGCAGCCCGATCTTGGACAGCAGTCGGCCTCGCCGGAAGCCCGCCGGGTCACCACCCACCTCGCACACCAGCAGCGAGACGCCGGCCGCCCGCTGCTCGGGGTCGGTCTTCGCGGCCACGATGACCAGATCGGCCAGACCACCGTTGGTGATGAACGTCTTCGCGCCGGTCAACAGGTAGTCGTCGCCGTCCCGGACCGCCCGGGTCCGCATCGCCTGAAGATCGGAGCCGCCGTCCGGCTCGGTCATCGCGATGGCGCCGACCAGCTCACCGCTGCACAGGCCGGGCAGCCAGCGCCGCTTCTGCTCCTCGCTGCCGTACGCCACCAGGTAACCGGTGACGATGCCACTGTGGACGGCCAGGCCGAGGCTGCTCTCCCCGGCGTACGCCTGCTCGTGCAGCAGCACCGCCTCGTGGGTGAACCCTCCGCCCCCACCGCCGTACTCCTCCGGGACCGACAGGCCGAGCAGCCCCAACTCCCCGGCGCGCCGGTAGTGCTCGCGGTCCGGGTGGCCCTGCGCCTGCAGACGCTCGGCGTGCGGCAACACCTCCTTGGTGAAGAAGGTGCGGGCCAGATCTGCCAGGTCGTCATGCTCCGGCTCGCGCCAGGGTGAGGGGGAGCCGTCGGGCGGGGGAGTCGGCATGTGCACCACCCTCGCGCGCTGTTGGCGGCATGTCAACAAGTCGTGATCGGCTGCCGGCGCGGGGGCCGTCGGGGTGTTCCGGAACCGCAGCCCGGGACCGTCATGCCTGGGCCGGGTGAGCCAGCCCCAGACCGTGCGGCCCCCGGCCAAGAAGTCGTCGATCATGGACCTGCGCTGCCGCCGTGACGGGACGCGCGGAGATCTTGGACAGTTTCCGTCAACTGCTGTTACGAGCTAACGGAAAGTGTCCAAGATTGCGAGAACTCGCTCCGTCGTCAGGCGGGGAGTGCGAACTACTCGGCCTCGTCGCCGTCGGTGGGACGCGGTGGGCGGTGCTCGGCGATCCACGCCTCCACATCGGCGCGCAGCCAGACCTTCATGCCGCGCAGCTCCTGGTAAGGCTTCGGGAAGGTCGGCCGCATGGCGATCTGCTGGAACCGACTCCGGGAGACGTTCAGCCGCTGACCGATCTCATACGGCCCCATCAGCTCGCCCGGCCCGTTGTCTCCCACACCTGGAACCTAGGCACGTTCGCCCATCCCTGATCGGGGGTCTCCGATTGGGGGTCCCCGAACGGTTGACACGCGGCCGAAACTGGCTGAGGGTGGTTGGAGTGTGTCGTTGCGCTGTCGATTGGGCGGCGTGGGTGGTCAAAGAGGGGTGAGCGTGGTGGATCAGGCGACGGAGTTGGCGTGGTTGCGGGAGCGGGTCGGGGGGTTGGAGACGGCGCTGCACTGTGCGCGGCGGGAGTTGTTCGATCTCCGTTGTCGGCTGACGTTGATCGGGCGGGTGGTCCAGGACGTCGACCGGGTGCAGCGAGCACCCGGGGTGGCCCTGGGTGCGATCAACGCGGCGCTCTACTCCGAGGCGTCCAATCTGCGTCACCTGGGCCGTCACGTGGTCCGGCGGCGTCAGGGCCTGCGGTGATCAAGTGATGAAAAGTAGGTCAGGAGTGGCTCTGGCACCTACTTCTCAGCACTTGATCAAGGCGGAGCGGTGGTTGACGCGAGGCCTGGCGCGGTGAGGTGTCGATAGGGTCGGGCAGATGAGTGTCGAGACGGCTCCGCGCCGCCGCCGTTTGGAGCCGGACGCCCGGCGTGGGCAGATCCTGGCCTGCGCGGTCCGGCTGTTCGGTGAGCGCCCGTACGCGGACGTGTCGACCACCGACGTCGCCCGCGAGGCAGGTGTCGCTCGGGGTCTGGTCAACCACTACTTCGGTGCGAAGAAGGACCTCTACCTGGAGGTCGTCCGGGTCATGGTGACCATCCCCGAGGTTGCCCTGGAGCGGCTGCCCAAGGGTGATCTCCGGACCCGGGTCGATGCCAGCGTCACCTGGTTCCTCGACGTGGTGTCCCGGCACAGCACCTCGTGGCTGGCGGCGGTCACCGCCCGGGGGATGGGCGGCGACGCCGACGTGGAGCGGGTGCTCGCCGAGGCCGAGGAGGTCGCCGCGGACCGCATGCTGGTCGCCGTCGGGCTGGCCGGCGAGGCGGAGCGCCGCGAGGAGTTGCGCGGGATGGTCCGGGCGTACGGGGGTCTGGCCACCTCGACCGCCCGCGAATGGCTCCAGCGTGGCGCGCTGACCCGCGCCCAGGTGCACCTGCTGCTCACCACGACCCTGCTGACCATCGTCGAACAGGTCATCCCGCAGGTCCTCGCCGTCGAAGGGGTGACCGGGCCAGCGCGCCCGGCTGGGCCTCCGGCGTAGGGCGTAGAAGACAGCCCGGACCCGCGCCCGGTCTCGGCTCGAGCCGCGCTGCCCCAGCCTGTGAGCAGTGGCTCAACCTGCGCGCCCACCGCGCGCGGCAGCGGCAGGTGGACTGACTCAGTCGATCAGGCGGCCCGGCGTTCGTCGGCCTCGCCGGTTCGGGTGGATCGACCGACATGCGCCGCCGGTGCGGCGTACCGGTCGGCCGCCTGCGCCGGATAGGACTCGGGGCCCACCACCCGCAGCGGCCGGTCCACCTCGTCGGCCCCGAACCGCCAGCGGGCCGGTGTCGGCTGCCGTTGCGGTGCCGGCCCGCCGGGGCGCAGACCGGGCCGGGACAGCAGCACGGTGATCAGGTAGCCGACCACCAGGAAGCCGTGGCTGATCAGCCGTTCCCCGCCCACGGATCCGGTGGCCAGGTCGTTGACCGACAGCAGCAGCAACGTGCCGACGAACGCGCTGAGCATCGGCAGCAGCCCGGCGGGTGGGCTGCGGCGCAGCGCCACGAACAGGAAGCCGGCACCCACGGCCACGTTCCACGCCGCCGACTCGTGCCACAGATGCTGGCCGGTGGGGTGCAGGTGGTCGGCGGTCGCGCCCCGGCCCACCTGGGCCAGGCCGAGCACCAGTTGCACCGCGCCGAGCAGCCCGAGGGCCGATCGCAGGCCGGCGACGAGCGGGCCGCGTCCGAACGCCGCGCGCAGTCCGCCGGCCGACCCAGCACGCCCGAACACCGAGCGCAGCCCGGCTGCCAACCGACCTCGTCCGGTCATGCGCCGCCACCGTGACCGGTGGGCCGGCGCCGCCGTGGTGGCGGCCAGGATCGCCGCCGTCCGGTCGGGGACCTCAACGACCAATCGGGTACGAACCCGACGAGTCACCGCCGCCGCCGCCGTGAACCAGGCCCGGCACTCGGCGCACCCGTCGAGGTGCCCCTGCACCGCCGTCAGTTCGGCGGCGGTCTCCTCCCCGTCCAGCTGCGCGGACAGGACCTCCCGCCACTGCTCACACCCCATGTATCGGTAGTCGCTCCGGCGGCCGCTCCGGTTCCCGGCGACCGTGACTGGTTGTGGAATACTCGCCGGATCATGACGCGTTACGGCCTGCTGATCCTGCCCGCCACCAACCGGGTGTACGCCCGCGCCGCCGTCGACCTCACCCGAGCCGAGCTGGAGATCTTCGGAAGCTCGGCGCTGGACGGCCGGATCGGCGAGCTGGACACCGAGGTGGTCGGAGGCGCGTCCTACGTCACCTTCAGCGGCGATGGGCTGACCGAGCGGGACCTGGCCGTCCTGGGCAACCTCTCCGCCGGGTACGCGCTGTTCGAGATCGTGGGCGAGCTGCTGCGGCCGATCGAGTGGAGCCGACTGGACCGCTACGACGACGACCTGCTCACCATCCAGAAGTACCCCGGCAAGACCAACGAGCAGTTCACCAAGCTGCTGCTCAACGTCACCCTGCTCGCCTCGGACTGGGCCGCCGAGATGACCAGCCGCCGGTTCCGGGTGCTCGACCCGCTCTGTGGTCGGGGCACCACCCTCAACCAGGCGCTGATGTACGGCTTCGACGCCGCAGGGGTGGAGCGCGACCAGAAGGACGTCGAGGCGTACCGGGCGTTCCTCACCACCTGGCTGAAGCAGAAGCGGGTCAAGCACCGGGTGCTGGAGTCGGGGCCGGTGCGGCGGGAGCGCAAGGTCGTCGGCCGGCGGGTGCGGATCGAGTTGGCGCCGACCCGCGAGGAGCACAAGGCCGGCCAGACGCAGTTGCTGGACGTGGTCAACGCCGACACGGCACGCTCGGCGGAGTTCTTCCGCCCGGAGACCGTGGACCTGGTCGTCGCCGACGCCCCGTACGGCGTGCAGCACGGCAGTCGTACCGCTGGGCAGGGGTTGACCCGTGATCCGCTGGCGCTGCTCGCGGACGCCGCGCCGGTCTGGGCGCGGCTGTTGCGCCCCGGCGGCGCGCTCGGCGTCTCCTGGAACACCCACGTCGCCAGCCGGGACGATGCGGCGGCGGCGTTGGCCGACGCCGGCCTGACCGTGGTCGACAGCGAGCCCTACCGGGCGCTGCGGCACCGGGTGGACCAGTCGATCATGCGCGACGTGCTGGTGGCCCGCCGCCCGGCCTGACGCGCCTCGCACCTCCGCGCCATCCGCGCCGCCACCCGCTCCAGGTGGCGCACGGTCTCTCTTCCGCGTCCTTTGCTCTGCATCAACCGGCGCAACGGTTGGGGCACCTCACTATTGCGTCCGTTGAAGCAGAGCAAAGGACGCGCGACTGGTCTCCACCCCGGGCGACGCCAGGTTTCTGTGCCGCATTTCACCTGTTCGGTGGGCATGTGTGAAAACCACGTCAAGAAAAGGTTCGCCCTCGTCATGGTCGCGTTATGACCCCTGCCGATCGGCGGGTGGCGGGGCTTTGATTGCCCGGCGCGACCGGAAGGCGGTCGCGACGAACCTTTCCGGCTGAGGAGTCAGCGTGTCTGACGTGGTGTTCGTGATCCTGACGGTGGCGCTGTTCGCAGTGCTCGCCCTGGTGGTCCGGGCGGTGGAGAAGCTGTGAACGCGGTAAACGCCGTCGGCCTGGTGCTCGCGATCGTCCTGGGCGCGTTCCTGGTGTTCGCCCTGTTGTTTCCGGAGCGCTTCTGATGACCATGACAACAGCGGGCGTCATCTTCGTGCTGACGCTGGTGGCGGCCCTGGTCGCCGTCTACAAGCCGTTCGGCGACTACATGTTCCGGGCGGTCTCCGGCACGAAGCAGTCGCGGGTCGAGCGGGGCATCTTCCGACTGGTCGGGGTCAACCCCGCCGCCGAGCAGACCTGGGGTGTGTACGCCCGCAGCGTGCTGGCGTTCTCCGCGGTCTCGATCCTGTTCCTGTACCTGTTCCAGCGGGTGCAGAACCACCTGTGGCTGTCCCTCGGCCTGGACCCGGTGATGACCCACGGTGCCTGGAACACGGCCGTCTCGTTCGTGACCAACACGAACTGGCAGTGGTACTCGGGTGAGTCGACGATGGGCCACCTGGTGCAGATGGCCGGCCTGGCCGTGCAGAACTTCACCTCGGCGGCGGTCGGCATCGCGGTGGCGGTCGCGTTGGTACGCGGCTTCGCCCGCAGCCGCACCGGGCAGCTCGGCAACTTCTGGGTCGACCTGACCCGGATCGTGCTGCGGATCCTGCTGCCGATCGCGGTGCTCGGCGCCATCACGCTGATGATCGGCGGCGTGGTGCAGAACCTTTCCGCCGGCACCGATGTGAGCACGCTGACCGGCGGCACCCAGACCATCACCGGTGGTCCGGTCGCCAGCCAGGAAGTGATCAAGGAGCTGGGCACCAACGGTGGCGGCTTCTACAACGTCAACAGCGCGCACCCGTTCGAGAACCCCACCACCTGGACGAACTGGCTGGAGATCTTCCTGATCCTGCTGATCCCGTTCAGCCTGCCCCGGGTCTTCGGCCGGATGGTCGGGCAGAACCGGCAGGGCTACGCCATCGCGGCGGTGATGGGCATCCTCGCGTTCCTCAGCGTCGCCATCACCAACATCTTCGAGCTGGCCGGCCACGGCACGGTGCCGCAGGCGGTCGGCGCGGCGATGGAGGGCAAGGAGGTGCGGTTCGACGTGTCGAACTCGGCCACCTTCGCCGCCGCCACCACGCTCACCTCGACAGGTGCGGTGAACTCGTTCCACGACTCGTTCACCTCGCTCGGCGGGATGATGACGATGGTCAACATGATGCTCGGCGAGGTCGCGCCGGGCGGCACCGGTTCGGGGCTGTACGGCCTGCTCATCCTCGCGGTGATCACGGTCTTCGTGGCCGGGCTGATGGTGGGCCGCACTCCCGAGTACCTGGGCAAGAAGATCGGGTCGCGCGAGATCAAGTTCGCCTCGCTCTACTTCCTGATCACGCCGATCCTGGTGCTCGTCGGTACGGCGGCGGCGTTCGGCACCGGCAACAACTCGACAGCGCTCAACGTCGGCCCGCACGGCCTCTCCGAGGTGCTGTACGCGTTCACCTCGGCCAGCAACAACAACGGCTCGGCCTTCGCCGGCATCACGGTCAACACGGCCTGGTGGAACACCGCCCTCGGGTTGTGCATGCTGCTCGGCCGGTTCCTGCCGATCATCTTCGTGCTCGCGTTGGCCGGCTCGCTGGCCCGCCAGGCACCCACCCCCGCGTCCGAGGGCACCCTGCCGACCCACCGACCGCTGTTCATCGGCATGGTGGTCGGCGTCACGGTGGTCCTCGTCGCACTGACCTTCCTGCCCGCGCTCGCGCTCGGTCCGCTGGCAGAGGGGCTCTGACCATCATGAGGAACGAGGACATGTCCGTCACGTCCGCCCCAACAGAGCAACTCCCCGGCACACCCGCCACCCAGGGCAACCGGATCGGCGGGGGCCTGCTCGACCCGAAGCAGTTGATCCGGTCCCTGCCGGACGCGGTACGCA
Source organism: Micromonospora sp. DT53 (assembly GCF_049841535.1). NCBI lineage: Bacteria > Bacillati > Actinomycetota > Actinomycetes > Micromonosporales > Micromonosporaceae > Micromonospora > Micromonospora sp. DT53. The sequence goes on along the minus strand of NZ_JBNCKM010000002.1, from coordinate 390,671 downwards.
AGCTCGACCCCCGCACCCTGTGGCGCAACCCGGTGATGCTGATCGTCGAGGTCGGCGCGGCCTTCACCACGGTCCTGGCGGTGATCGACCCGTCGGTGTTCGCCTGGGCGATCACCATCTGGCTGTGGCTGACCGTGGTCTTCGCCAACCTCGCCGAGGCGGTCGCCGAGGGCCGGGGCAAGGCCCAGGCGGCGACCCTGCGGCAGGCGAAGAAGGACACCATCGCCACCCGGCTGATCGACTGGAAGCCGGGCGCGCGGGCCAACACCTACCGCGACGAGGCGGTGCCGGCGCCGGACCTGCGTCAGGGCGACGTCGTGCTCGTCGAGGCGGGCGGCATCATCCCCGGCGACGGGGACATCGTCGAGGGCATCGCCAGCGTCGACGAGTCGGCCATCACCGGCGAGTCGGCCCCGGTCATCCGAGAGTCCGGCGGCGACCGCAGCGCTGTCACCGGCGGCACCAAGGTGCTCTCCGACCAGATCATCGTGAAGATCACCCAGAAGCCGGGGGAGAGCTTCATCGACCGGATGATCGCCCTGGTCGAGGGGGCCAACCGACAGAAGACGCCGAACGAGATCGCGCTGAACATCCTGCTCGCCGCGCTCACTGTCATCTTCCTGCTGGCCGTTGTCACCCTCCAACCGTTGGCCATCTTCTCCAAGGCGTACCAGGCCGCCGCGCCGAACAGCGGCGCGATCACCGACTCCGGTGTCACAGGCGTGGTGCTGATCTCGCTGCTGGTCTGCCTGATCCCCACCACCATCGGCGCGCTGCTCTCCGCCATCGGTATCGCCGGCATGGACCGGCTGGTGCAGCGCAACGTCCTGGCCATGAGCGGCCGGGCCGTCGAGGCGGCCGGCGACGTCAACACCCTGCTGCTGGACAAGACCGGCACCATCACGCTGGGCAACCGGCAGGCCGCCGAGTTCGTGCCTGTCGAGGGGGTCGACCCCGCGGCGCTTGCCGACGCCGCGCAGCTGTCCAGCCTTGCCGACGAGACTCCGGAGGGGCGCTCGGTGGTCGTATTGGCGAAGAACGAGTTCGGGCTGCGCGAGCGTGAGCCCGGCGTGATGCCGCACGCCACCTTCGTACCGTTCACCGCGCAGACCCGGATGAGCGGCGTCGACATGGCTCCGGACGCCAGCGTGGACGCCGGCGCGGTGGGCACGGCTCGCCGCGTCCGCAAGGGCGCCGCCGCCGCGGTGATGAAGTGGGTACGGGAGAACGGCGGTCACCCGACCGAGCAGGTAGGCGAGATCGTGGACGCGATCAGCGGCACCGGCGGCACCCCGCTTGTCGTCGCCGAGCACGTCGACGGTGAGCCCGCCCGCGCGCTGGGCGTCATCCACCTCAAGGACGTGGTCAAGTCCGGTATGCGGGAGCGGTTCGACGAGATGCGCCGGATGGGCATCCGGACCGTGATGATCACCGGTGACAACCCGCGGACCGCGAAGGCGATCGCCGACGAGGCCGGGGTGGACGACTTCCTGGCCGAGGCGACGCCGGAGGACAAGCTCGCGCTGATCAAGCGGGAGCAGGAGGGTGGCCGGCTGGTCGCGATGACCGGTGACGGCACCAACGACGCGCCGGCGCTCGCGCAGGCCGACGTCGGGGTGGCCATGAACACCGGCACGTCGGCCGCCAAGGAGGCCGGCAACATGGTCGACCTCGACTCCGACCCGACCAAGCTGATCGAGATCGTGGAGATCGGCAAGCAGTTGCTGATCACCCGCGGTGCGTTGACCACGTTCAGCATCGCCAACGACATCGCGAAGTACTTCGCGATCATCCCGGCCATGTTCGCCGGCCTCTACCCGACCCTGGACGCGCTGAACATCATGCGGCTGTCCAGCCCGGAGTCGGCGATCCTGTCCGCCGTCATCTTCAACGCCCTGGTGATCATCGCGCTGATCCCACTCGCCCTGCGGGGTGTGCGGTACCGGCCGGCCGCCGCGTCGAAGCTGCTCAGCCGCAACCTGCTGGTCTACGGGCTGGGCGGCATCATCGTGCCGTTCATCGGCATCAAGCTCATCGACCTGCTCATCCAGTTCATCCCGGGGATTTCGTGATGCGTCTACCCACCTGGATCGCCCAACACCTCGCCGCGCTGCGCGCCGTACTCGTCTTCACGGTGCTGCTCGGCCTGGTCTACCCGCTGGCCCTGGTAGCGCTCGGTCAGCTGCCCGGCCTCAACCACAAGACCGACGGCTCGCTGATCTCCTCGGGCGGGACGACTGTCGGCAGCGCGCTGATCGGCCAGTCCTTCACCGACGCCGACGGCAACCCGGTGGCCCGCTACTTCCAGTCCCGCCCCTCCGCCGCCGGTGACGGCTACGACCCGACCTCCACCTCGGCCAGCAACCTGGGCCCGGAGAGCGTTGTCGACACCATCGCCACCGACCCGGAGGAGTCCAGCGAGAGCCTGCTCACCCAGGTCTGCGGGCGCAGCAAGTCGGTCGGCGAGCTCAACGGCGTCGACGGCCGGCGCCCCTACTGCACCGACGACGGGGTGGGCGCCGTGCTCGCGGTCTTCCGCGCCGACGGTCTGACCGGCCCGGTCACCAGGGTGGTCAGCGTCAACCAGGCCGCCCCGGCCACTCCGTTCGTCACCGAGTACCAGGGGGTGGCGGTGGAGCCGGCCCAGCCCGGCGAGGACTACGTGGCCGCCGGTGGGGTGGTCACCCCGATCCGGGGCGACGCGCCTGCCGACCCGGCGGTCCCCGCCGACGCGGTCACCGCCAGCGCCAGCGGCCTCGACCCGCAGATCAGCCCGGCGTACGCCGAGTTGCAGGTGAACCGGGTCGCGCGGGAGCGCGGCGCGGACCCGGCGGCGGTCCGCGAGCTGGTCAAGGAGCACACCGGCGGGCGAGGGCTGGGCTTCATGGGCGAGCCCGGCGTCAACGTGCTGGAGCTCAACCTCGCCCTCGACAAGCAGTTCGCCGCGCGCTGAGCACCCTCGGGAGGCGGGGTCGTGCCGACCGGCGCGGCCCCGCCCGCCGATCTGACCAGGGAGGATGGACCCCGTGCCACGCGGAGAACTGCGCATCTATCTCGGGGCCGCCCCCGGCGTCGGCAAGACGTACGCCATGTTGGAGGAGGCCCAGCGGCGGGCCGTGCGCGGCACCGACGTGGTGATCGGTTTCGTGGAGACCCACGGCCGCCAACACACCGCCGCGATGCTCGGCGACCTGGAGCAGGTGCCCCGCCGGACCATGGACTACCGGGGCGCCGAGTTCACCGAGATGGACCTGGACGCGGTGCTGGCCCGCCGGCCGCAGATCGCTGTGGTCGACGAGCTGGCGCACAGCAACGTGCCCGGTTCCCGACACGGCAAGCGCTGGCAGGACGTCCAGGAGTTGCTCGACGCGGGGATCGACGTGCTGTCCACGGTCAACGTGCAGCACCTGGAGTCGGTAAACGACGTCGTCGCGCAGATCACCGGCACCACCCAGCGGGAGACCGTGCCGGACGAGATCGTCCGCGCCGCCGAGCAGGTCGAGCTTGTCGACATGACTCCGGAGGCGCTGCGTCGGCGGATGGCGCACGGCAACATCTACCGACCCGACAAGATCGACGCCGCGTTGGGCAACTACTTCCGGGTCGGTAACCTCACCGCGCTGCGCGAGCTGGCGCTGCTCTGGCTGGCCGACAAGGTCGACGAGCAACTGGACCGCTACCGCAGCCAGCAGGGGATCGCAGCCACCTGGGAGGCCCGGGAACGGGTGGTGGTCGCGTTGACCGGCGGCCCGGAGGGCGAGACGCTGATCCGTCGGGCCGCCCGGGTCGCGGCCCGCAGCAAGGGCGCGGACCTGCTCGCCGTCCACGTGGCCCGCAGCGACGGCCTGGCCGGCGCCGACCCGGCCCAGCTGGCCCGCCAACGCGTGCTCGTGGAGAGCCTGGGCGGCACGTACCACCAGGTGCTCGGCACCGACGTGCCGGCCGCGCTGCTGGACTTCGCCCAGGGCGTGAACGCCACCCAGCTGGTGCTCGGGGCCAGCCGGCGAGGTCGCCTCGCGCAGATCTTCGCCCGCGGTGTCGGGGTGACCACCACAGCGCTCTCCGGCTCGATCGACGTGCACCTGGTCACCCACCGGCAGGCCGGCAAGGGCCGTCGGGCGGCGGCGGTTCCGGCGGCCTTGTCCCGCCGCCGCCGACTGCTCGGCTTCGGTCTGGCGGTGCTGGGCATGCCGCTGCTCACAGTGCTGCTGAAGACCCTGCCCGACCTGACGCTGACAAACGACATCCTGCTGTTCCTCGCCGGGGTGGTCGGGGTCGCGCTGGTCGGCGGGGTGTGGCCGGCCCTGGTCGCCGCGCTCGGCGGCTCGCTGCTGCTCAACTGGTTCTTCACCCCGCCCTACCGCACGCTGACCATCGCCGAGGCGGACAACCTGCTCGCCCTTGCCGTCTTCGTCGGGGTGGCGTTGGCGGTGAGCTGGATCGTCGACGTGGCCGCCCGGCGTACCCGGGAGGCCGCGCGGGCCGCCGCCGACGCGCAGACCCTCGCCGCCGTCGCCGGTGGGGTGCTGCGCGGCGAACGTCCCCTGCCCGCCCTGCTCGATCAGCTCCGGGAAACCTTCGGGCTGCGCGCGGTGAGCGTGCTGGAGTTGGCCGAGGAGGCCAGCGGTCGCCCCGACCGGGCCCGCGAGGAGCACGCCTGGAGCGTCGTGGCCAGCGTCGGCGAGGGCCCGGCCTGCACCCCCGAAGGCGGTGAGACGGCGGTACCCGTCGACGAGCGGATCACCGTCGTGCTCTGCGGCCGGCGGTTGGAGGCCGCCGACCGGCGGATCGTCGAGGCGTTCGCCGCCCAGGCCGCCGTCGCGCTGCGCCAGGAACGGCTCGCCGAGGAGGCCGCCACCGCCCGGCCCCTCGCCGCCGCCGACCGGATGCGCACCGCGCTGCTCGCCGCGGTCAGCCACGACCTGCGTACGCCGCTGGCATCCGCGAAGGCGGCCGTGACCAGCCTGCGCAGCCACGACATCGAGTTCGACGAGTCCGACCGTGAGGAGTTGCTGGAAACCGCCGAGGAGTCGCTGGACCGCCTCGCCCGGCTGGTCGCCAACCTCCTGGACATGAGTCGGCTCCAGGCGGGCGTGCTGGGCATCTCGGCGACCGCGATCGGCCTGGAGGACGCCGTACCCCTGGCGCTTGACGAACTTGGCCCGGCGGCCGCGACCGTCGGCACGGACATCCCGGCCGACCTGCCGGCTGCCACCGCCGACCCGGGCCTGCTGGAACGGGTGCTGGTGAACGTCGTCGCGAACGCGCTGCGGTACAGCCCGCCGGACCAGCCGCCCACGATCACCGCCAGCGCCCACGCCGGCCAGGTCGAGCTGCGGGTGATCGACAGAGGGCCGGGCATCCCGGAGGACCAGTGGGAGCACGTCTTCCTGCCGTTCCAACGCCTCGGCGACCGGGACAACCAAACAGGTGTCGGTCTCGGTCTTGCCCTGTCCCGGGGGTTGGCCGAGGCGATGGGTGGCAGCATCACCCCGGAGACCACCCCCGGCGGTGGGCTCACCATGGTGCTGCGGTTGCCGGCCGCGCCGACCACCTCGGAGGGGCCGCAGGAATGACGCGCATCCTGGTCGTCGACGACGAACCGCAGATCCTGCGTGCCCTGCGCATCAACCTGCGCGCCCGCCGCTACGACGTGGACGTCGCCGACACCGGGGCCGCCGCGTTGAAGGCCGCCGCCAGCCACCCGCCCGACCTGGTGGTGCTGGACCTCGGCCTGCCCGACATCGACGGCGTCGAGGTGATCCGGGGCCTGCGCGGCTGGACCACAGTGCCGATCATCGTGCTCTCCGGCCGGGCCGGCAGCGAGGACAAGGTCGCGGCGCTCGACGCGGGCGCGGACGACTACGTCACCAAGCCGTTCGGGGTGGAGGAACTGCTGGCCCGCATCCGGGCGGTGACCCGCCGCCTCGGCGCGCCCAGCGAAGCGGTGCCGGCACTGCGGATCGGTCAGCACACAGTCGACCTGGCCGACCACAGCGTGCGGCGCGACGACGGCACCGAGGTCAAGTTGACCCCGATCCAGTGGAGCGTGCTGGAGAAGTTGCTGCGCCACCCCGGCAAGCTGGTCAGCCAACGTCAGCTCCTCCAGGACGTGTGGGGGCCGGAGTACCAGAACGAGACCAACTACCTGCGGCAGTACCTGGCCCAGCTGCGGCGCAAGCTGGAGGACGACCCGGCCCGCCCCCGCCACCTCATCACCGAACCGGGAATGGGTTACCGCTACCGGCCGTGAACCGTTGACACCCGCCCGCAGAGATTGAAGAATTTCTCTCGCAGCGGCAGCGGCGTGCTTCTGTAACCGTCCCCCGCACCGGTTACCCCTCGGGAGCCCGCCGTGTCCCTGCACCTGTCCCGTCGTCGGCTGCTGACCGCCGGCGGCGCCGGCCTCGTCCTGGCCGGTCTCACCGACCCGTTCCGGGCCGGCCCCGCCCGAGCCGCCGTCACCACCGCCGACCTGGTCGTCTACGGCGCCACCGCCGGCGGGTTGGCCGCCGCGATCACCATGCGTCGGCTCGGCCGCACCGCAGTGGTGGTGGAACCCACAAGCCACGTCGGTGGGCTGAGCACCGCCGGGCTGGGCGCCACCGACACCGGCGTCCAGGCGTCCATCGGCGGGCTGGCCGCCGAGTTCTACCGCCGGGTGTACGTGAAGTACCACGGCGGAACCCTCACGCCGACGTCACCGCTGCGGATGACATTCGAACCGCACGTCGCCGCCGCCGTCTTCGCCGAGATGCTGGCCGAGGCGGGCGTCCCGGTGGTCGTCGACGCCCGCCTCAGCGGACTCGGCCGCAGCGGCGACCGGATCACCGAGCTACGCACCGAGGACGGGGCGATCTACCGGGGCGGCGTGTTCGTCGACGCCACCTACGAGGGCGATCTGCTGGCCATGGCCGGCGTGGGGTTCACCGTCGGGCGGGAGTCCAACGACACCTACGGCGAGACGATCAACGGGGTGCAGTCGCGCAACACCCACCAGTTCGCCTACCCGGTCGACCCGTACGTCACGGCCGGCTCGCCCGCCAGCGGCCTGCTGCCGGGCATCTCCGCCGCCCCACTCGCCCCGCAGGGCAGTGGCGACGACAAGATCCAGGCGTACTGCTTCCGGATGTGCCTGACCCAGGCGACCAACCGGATCCCGTTCGGCAAGCCGTCCGGCTACGACCCGATCCGCTACGAGCTGCTGCTGCGGCACATCCAGGCCGGCTATACGGGACCGTACTTCACCACCCACTCGATCGGCGGCGGGAAGACCGACTCCAACAACAACGGTGCCGTCTCCACCGACGACATCGGCTTCAACTACGCGTACCCGACGGCGAGCTGGGCGGCGCGGGAGAGCATCATCGCCGAGCACCGCACCTACCAGCAGGGGCTGATGTGGTTCCTCGCCAACGACCCCCGGCTGCCGGCGTCGGTCCGCGACTCGACGGCCCGGTGGGGGCTACCGGTGGACGAGTTCACCAGCACGGGCGGCTGGCCGCCGCTGCTCTACATCCGCGAGGCCCGCCGGATGGTCTCCGCGTACGTGATGACCGAGGCCGACTGTCGGGGCCGGGTCCGCGCCACCGACTCGGTGGGCCTGGCCAGCTACACGATGGACTCGCACAACTGTCAGCGGGTGGTCGTCGACGGCAAGGTGCGCAACGAGGGGGACGTGCAGATCGGCGTGCCGACGCCGTACCCGGTGAGCTACCGGGCGATCGTGCCGCACCAGGCCCAGTGCGCCAACCTGGTGGTGCCGGTCTGCCTCTCGGCGAGCCACATCGCGTACGGCTCGATCCGGATGGAACCCGTCTTCATGATCCTCGGCCAGGCGGCGGCCACCGCGGCGTCCCTGGCGCTCACCGGGGACCTCGCCGTGCAGGCCGTCTCCGTGCCCGCCCTCCAGGCCCGGCTACGCCAGGACGGCGCGGTGCTGGAGTGGGGTTCTGCCAGCGAGGTGATCCTGGACAACGCGTCGACAAGTGGGATCACCCGGGCCGGGACGTGGCTGCGCAGCACCAGCATCGGCGGCTACTACGGCCCCGACTACGAGCACGACGGCAACACGGCCAAGGGCGTCAACCGGCTGCGGTTCCGCCCGACACTGCCCACCTCCGGGTCGTGGACCGTGCAGTTGCGCTGGACCGCGGACCCGAACCGGGCGACGAACGTGCCTGTGGACATCGCGTACTCCGGGGGGTTGATCACCCGGACGGTGGACCAGCGGCAGGCCGGCGGCCAGTGGATGGCGCTGGGCACCTACCCGTTCACGGCGGGCACCGACGGCAGCGTGCTGATCCGTACCGAGGACACCAACGGCTTCGTGGTCGCCGACGCGGTCCGTTTCGTCCGCGCCTGACCGGCAACGCGGTCGTCGGCGTCCGGGCGCCCCGATACGGCGAGTAACGTTTCGTACGGACCAAGATCGGCGTACGAGGAGGCACGGTGCTGACGACGACGGTGGACATCCCGACCAGTGACGGAGTGGCGGACGCGAGTCTGACCCGACCGGACGGCGACGGCCCGTTCCCTGCGGTGCTGCTCTTCATGGACGCCTTCGGGCCGCGCCCGCGCCTGGTCGAGATGGCCGAGCGGATCGCCGCCCGGGGCTACCTGGTGCTGACGCCGCACCTGTTCTACCGGGCCGGTCGGGCGCCGCTCTTCGACCTGTCCCGCCTCGGCGAGGCCGACCAGCGCGGCGCGCTCTTCGAGAAGATCATGCCGCTGGTGGGCGCGTTGACCCCCGAGGTGATAAGCCGGGACACCGCCGCGTTCCTCGACTTCCTGGCCGCCCGGGACGACGTTCGGCCGGGCCCGGTCGCCATCACCGGCTACTGCATGGGCGGCACGAACGCGCTGCGGGCCATCGAGGCCCACCCGGACCGCATCGCCGCGGTGGCGAGCTTCCACGGCGGGCGGATCGTCACCGAGGCGCCGGACAGCCCGCACCTGGGCGTCGCCTCGATCACCGGCGAGCTGTACTTCGGGCACGCCGACGCCGACCAGTCGATGACTCCCGAGCAGATCGCCACGCTGGAGAAGGCGCTCGACGCCGCCGGGGTGCGCTACCGCTCCGAGGTGTACGAGGGCGCGCACCACGGCTACACGATGGCCGACACCCCGGCGTACGACGAGCAGGCCACCGAACGCCACTGGGAAGCCCTGTTCGACCTCCTGAACCGCACCCTGCCGACCAACTGACAGCAGGCGGCACGTCTCCGTTCCGGCAATCTTGGACAGTTTCCGTTAGCTCGTAACAGTTAGCTCGTAACGGAAACTGTCCAAGATTGCGTCGGGTGCACGCCTTCGACGAGTCAGCGGGCGGGCGGCGGTTTCCCGACGTCGATCATGGAGTTGTGGTGGGCAACAAAACGTCTAAAATAATGTCAAACCAGGCACCACAACTCCATCATCGTCGGGCCTGGAATGCCCCGCTCCGCGATCTTGCGCTTTCTGTCCCGACACAACGGGCATCCCGCCCATGTCGACAACCACAACTGCAAGATCGGCGCGAACTTCTCGCGCGTCAGCCGGTCAGGGGCGGAGCAGCACCGGGCCGGCGTCGATGCGGGTGCGGAACAGCGCGTACGGCTTGCGCCGCAGGTCCTTGCCGCGCTGGTACTGCGGCTGCCGGTGGAGTTGGTTGGCGGTGACGTAGAGGTACCCGTCGGCGGCCACCGACATGGTGTCCGGCCAGAGCAGTCGCGGGTCATGCACCAGGGTTTCGTACTCGCCGTCGGGCAGTCGGCGCAGCACCGCGTTGTGCTCGTACGAGGTGAGGTAGAGCCGTCCCGCGTCGTCGCTCTCCAACCCGTCCGAGGCGGTGCCCCTGTCGCCCTCGTCGACCACTGTCGCGGCGACCGCCTCCTGGGTGACGCCCGGGTCGGCCAGCGCCTCGGTGGACACGCTGTGCAGGCGCCGGGACGCCAGCGGGCAGTAGTAGAGCCGATCGCCGTCGGCGGAGATGGCGATGCCGTCGGAGCCCATGCTCACCGGCTTCGGCGGGCCGTCGGCGGGCCGTTCGAGGAACGGCCGGCCCTCGACCACCGGCCGGAACGACGTCAGCGGCTCGGCCTTGGTGGACGGGTGGTCGTGCAGCCGCCGCCAGGAGGCCCCGCTGGCCAGGTCGACGACGATGATCCCGTTCGGCCCGGAGTCGGCCGAGTCGGTGATGTACGCGACCCCCGCCTCGCCCCGCCGCAGGTCGAAGCGGACGTCGTTGAGGTACGTCGTCGGCAGCGCGACATCCGCCGGGAAGGTGATCACCTGGGCGACCGTGTCGGTGTCCAGGTCGATCCGGACCAGCTTGGGGCCGCCCGGCTTGGTGGGCTGGAACATCGGACTGCCGGTGTCGAGCACCCAGAGCCGGTCGGCCGGGTCGACCACGATGCTCTGCACCGAGACGAACGCGCCCGCGTCGTCGTCGCCGGACGGGTCGTTCCAGGCCTGGTCGGGGTAGGGCATCTCCCGGCCGTCGCGCAGCTCGACGACGGTGGCCGGCACCTCGTCGCCCCACTTGGGAAAGTTGACGAAGATCCGGCCCTGGTGCGAGACGCTCACCCCGGTCGGCATCGGGCCGGTGAAGGTGTGCACCAGCTCCAGCTCGCCCATCGGCTCGTCGCCGACCGGCCCGTTCATGACGTCCGCCCCACGGTGCTCATCGGCTCGCTCCCTACCGGTCGGCTGTTACCGCGCTTCGGTGCGGTTGTTCCCGCCCTGGCGTCCGATATGCCTCCGGTCAGCTTGTCGTCGCGCCGGCGCGCGCGGCGGGCAGGCCGGGCACCGCGACGTCCACCGCGAGGAGCGCGCCGTCCTGGGGGCCCGCCGTGTCCAGCCCCACCCGGGCGGTGCCGATGAAGAGTCGCCGCAGGTCGGGGCCGCCCAGGCAGATGCCGGCCGGCTGCTTGGCCGGCAGCCGGATCTCCCGGTCGAGGGTGCCGTCGGGCCGATAGCGGCGTACCGCGGAGCCGCCCCACAGCGCGATCCAGAGGTGGTCGGCCGCGTCGAGCGTCATGCCGTCCGGGCCGCCGTCGGCGGGGGCCAGCCGCAGGAACGGCTCCCGCCCGCGCAGGTCACCGGTGGCGGGGTCGACGGTGAACCTGTCGATCTCGCCGCGCGGGGTGTCGGCCAGGTACATGGTGGTGCCGGCCGCGTCGAACGCCGGCCCGTTCGGGATGGTCAGCCCGGTCACCGCTGGGACCGGCTCGGCGCCCGGGGTGAGGCGGAACAGCGTGCCGCCGCCAGGCGCCATCGCGTACGTCATGCTGCCGGCCCAGAAGCGGCCGTGCGGGTCGGCGACCGCGTCGTTCATCCGGGTCGGCTCGGGCGCGTCGGCGACCAGCTCGGCGACCGGTCGGGGGTCGCCGGTGGCGGGCAGCACTGTGATCCCGGTCCCGGCGGCGGCCAGCCACTCACCGGGTCGGTCGACCACCGGGGCGACCGCGCCGAGTGGCACGTCGAGGCGGCGCAGCTCCCGCAGCGGGGTCGGGGCGTCGCCGTCGGTCTCCAACAGTCGCCCGGCCAGCAGGTCGACGAGGACCAGCCGGTCGTCGACCCAGCGCAGGCCCTCACCCAACTCCAGCCGGTCGGTGCTCCAGACGGTCGGCTCGGTCAGCTCCATGGTGCTCCTCCCAAAGGATCGTCAGCGGACCGTACCGCCGGGGCCGTGGTCGAGCAGCGCCAGCTCGGCCCGGTCGGGCAGGCCCTCCCAGTCGCCCCGGGTGGCGACAGCGAACGCGCCGGTGGTGACGGCCCGGTCGAGTCGGGCCGGCGCGTCGACGCCGTCGAGCCAGCCGGAGAGCAGCCCGGCGACGAAGGCGTCGCCCGCGCCGACGGTGTCCACCACCGGCACCGTCCGGGCCGGACGGTGGAGCGTGCCGTTCGCGGTGTGGCTTGTCGCTCCACCGGCGCCGTGCTTGACCACGACCTCGGTGACCCCGGCCGAGAGTAGCGCCGGAGCCGGGTCGGTGGCGTCGGTCAGCACGGCCAGCTCGTCGTCGGAGGCGATCACCAGGTCGATCGAGGGCAGCAGCGGGCGCAGCGCGGCGGCGGCTTCCGGGACCGACCAGAGCCGGTTGCGGTGGTTGACGTCCAGGCAGATGGTGCCGCCGGCCGCGCGGGCGCGCCGCACGGCCTCCACCACCGCCTGGTACGGCTCGACGCCGAGCGCGCAGGTGATGCCTGTGACGTGCAGCAGCCGGGGTGGCGGCCCGGGCGCGTCGAAGGCCCGGGTCACGTCGGCGGGGCCCAGCCGGGAGCCGGCCGACCCGGAGCGGTGGTAGGTGACCCGGTTGATGTCGGCGACCCGGTTCTCGAAGAGGATCAGGCCGGTCGGGGCGGTCGCGTCGACCCGGGACCAGGTCAGGTCGACACCCTCGGCGCGCAGCGTGCGGCGGACCAGCTCGCCGGGCTCGTCGGCGCCTGTGACGCCGACCCAGGCGGCCTGGTGGCCGAGCCGGGCCAGGCCGATCGCCACGTTCGACTCGGAGCCGGCGACGGAGATCCCGGCGGTGCCGCCCAGCCGCAGTGGGCCGGTGGTGCGGAACGCCGCCATCGTCTCACCGAGTGTGAGCAGGTCGGTCATGGCCGGACCGCCGCGAGGAAGGCGGCGGCGCGCTCGCGCAGCGCCGTCGTGTCGCCGCCTCGGACGGCGTCGCCGAGCAGCGGGGAACCGACGCCGACGGCTGTCGCGCCCCGGTCCAGGTAGCGCCGGGCACCGTCGGCGTCGACACCACCGACCGGCACGAACGCGGTACCGGGGAACGGGTCGCGCAGGGCGCCGAGGTAGTCGGGCCCGCCGAGTGAGGCCGGGAAGAGCTTGATCGCGGTGGCCCCGCCGTCGTTGGCCCGCACCACCTCGGTGGGGGTGAGGGCACCGGCGAGCACCGGCAGACCGAGCCGGCCGCCCTCGGCGAGGCTCGGTGCGATCGCCGGGGTGACCAGGAAACCGGCGCCCGCGTCGGCCGCCGCGCGGGCGTCCTCGGCGGTGAGCACGGTGCCCGCGCCCAGGGCGAAGTCGGGCCCGAGGGCGGCCCGGGCGCGGCGGAGGATGCCGAGCGCGTCGGCGCTTGTCAACGAGACCTCGACCAGGGCGACGCCGCTCTCGGCCAGGGTGAGCACGGCGGTCAGGGCGGCGGTCGGGTCCGGGCCGCGCACGATGGCCAGCAGCCGATGGGTACGCAGCTCGTCGAGCAGGTTCATCACGGTGTCCTCAGGGGATGCGGTGGGCGGAGATGGTGAGTCGCCAGGCGACCTCGCCGGTGGGCGGGACGACCGCCGCGTCGTCGGGGCCGGCGTCGGCCAGGTCGAAGGCCGCGCCGAGCATCGGTTCGACGCCGACGCTGCGGTAGGGGGCGCCGGTCGGCCAGCCGCCCAGGTTGCGCCAGAGCGCGGTGCTGCGGGGCTGGTCCGCGCACTCCAGCTCCATGGTCAGCCGGTCGGCGCCGTCGATCACCTGGACCCGGGCGCAGTCGAGCAGCACCGCGCCGAGCGCGGTCCCGTCGTCCGGACCGAACGTGTCCAGGGTCAGCCCGGCCGGGGCCGGCCACGGCCCGGTCAACCACCTGTCGCCGGTGGGCCAGCTGCCCGGCGGGAGGAGCGTGGCGGCCTCCGGGTGCAGCCGGGTCGGGGTGCCGGCCGGCGCGTCGAGGCGGGCGGCGGGGGAGAGGTCCAGCAGGGCGTGTGCGGCCCAGACGAACCGGTGCCCGGGGTCGGCGGCCAGCCGGTAGTCGGCCACCACCACACCGCCCTCGTCGCTGATCCGGCGGCTGAGGGTGAACGTCGGCCGCTCGATGACCACGGTGTCGGGTCCGGCGCTGCGCCACGGCCGCGACCACACCTCGCCGTGGTCGGGCTTGCCGCGCACGGTGGGCAGGCACTCCTCCAGCCCACCGGCGTCGACGAACGCGTCGTCGGGGCGTACCTCGTGTCGGCCGGGTTCCGGGCCGTGCCAGAGCCATTCCCGGCCAGCGCCGTGCAGACTCGTCCACCGGCCGCCGTGCGCGGCGTCGTACGTCGCCCGCAGCGCCACCGGCCGCGCGCCGGTCACCACTCGGCGAACGACCCGTCGGCGTGCTGCCAGACCGGGTTGCGCCAGGCGTGCGGGGTCTGGGCGGCCTTGCGGACGGCCGCCTCGTCGACGGTGATGCCCAACCCGGGCCGGTCGAGGCGGGCGATGTGCCCGTCCACGAACCGGAACGGCTCCGGGTCGACCAGGTAGTCCAGCAACTCCGAGCCGGCGTTGTAGTGGATGCCGATGCTCTGCTCCTGGATCAGGAAGTTCGGTGTCGCGAAGGCCACCTGGAGACTGGCCGCCAGCGAGATCGGACCGAGCGGGCAGTGCGGGGCGAGCAGTGCGCCGTACGTCTCGGCCAGCGCGGCGATCCGGCGGACCTCGGAGATCCCACCGGCGTGCGACAGGTCCGGTTGGACCACGGCGACCCCGGCCTGCAACGGCCCGAGGAACTCGGACCGACCGTAGAGCCGCTCGCCGGTGGCCACCGGGATCGGCGTGCTGGCCACGATGTCGCGCAGGTGGTGAGCCTGATCGGGCAGGACCGGCTCCTCTACGAAGAACGGGCGCAGGGCGGCCAGCTCGGGCAGGATCCGGCGGACCGCGGCCATTCCGGCGCGACCGTGGAAGTCCACAGCGATGTCCCGGTCCGGGCCGAGCACCTCGCGGGCGGCGGCCACCCGGCCGACGACCTCGTCCACCTCGGCCGAGGTGGGGATCGGCGAGAGCCGCCCGCAGGCGTTCATCTTGACCCCGGTGAGGCCGGCGGCGACCTGCGCGGCGGCGGCGTCGGCCACCTCGCCGGGCTCGTCCCCGCCGATCCACGAGTAGATCCGTACCCGGTCGCGCACCGGCCCGCCGAGCAGCGCGTGCACCGGCGCGCCGTACGCCTGCCCGGCGATGTCCCAGAGCGCCTGGTCGAGGCCGGCGACCGCGCTGGAGAGGATCGGGCCGCCCCGGTAGAAGCCGCCCTTGGTGAGCACCTGCCAGTGCTGCTCGATGCGCAGGGGGTCCGCACCGATCAGGTGTTCGGAGAGCACCTCGACCGCGCTGCGCACCACCTCGGCGCGGCCCTCGACCACCGGCTCACCCCACCCGACCAGCCCGTCGTCGGTCTCCACCCGGCAGAACAACCACCGTGGCGCGACCAGGAAGGTCTCGATCCGCTCGATCTTCACTGACTGCCCCTTCGTCCCCGTGCCTTCTCGACGTCGCGGACGGCCTTGTCCAGCAACTGACGCATCGCGGTCTCGGCCGCCGTCTCGTCCCGATCGCGCAACGCGTCGACCACCGCGCGGTGGCTGGGCACCGGGTCGTCGTGGGCGGTGCCGCCGTGCACCAGACGGTCCCGTTCGGCGAGCCCGGTCTCCATCACCACCTCCATCCGCTCCAGCAGCTCGTTGTGGGTGGCGGTGAGCAGCGCGCGGTGGAAGGCGAGGTCGGCGGCGATGGCGGCGGCGGGATCGCCGTTGGCGTGGGCCATCTCGGCCAGTGCCCGGTCCAGGGCGGTCAGGTCGTCCTCGGTGGCGCGGGTGGCGGCCAGCCGCGCGGCGGCGGGCTCGATGATGGCGCGCACCTCGTGCAGTTGGTCGAGCAACCGCTGGTCGGTGCCCTCGGCGAACTGCCAGCGGATCACGTCACCGTCGAGCAGGTTCCAGTCCGCACGGGGTCGGACGAAGGTGCCGCGCTTCTGCCGGGCGTCGACGATGCCCTTGGCCGAGAGGACCTTCAGCGCCTCGCGGAGCGCCGTGAGGCTGACGTCGAACTCCTCCTGCAACGCGACGATGTTCAGGGTCGCGCCGGCGGCGATCTCGCCGGTGAGGATGCGACGGGCGATCGCCTCGACGGTCTGCCCGTGGACGCCGCGGCGTGCGTACTGTGCCAATGCTCCTGGCCTTTTCGCTGGTCGGTATCGATCTCTCAGGCCGAGGCTTTCACCGCTGTCCAGCCACCGTCCACCACCAGGCTCGCGCCGGTGATGTAGGCGGCGTCCGGCGAGGCGAGGAAGGCGACAGTGGCGGCCACCTCGTCAGGTGTGCCGAAGCGCTTGGCGACGGTCTCCGCGATGCTGTGCTGCCGGTCCTCTTCGGACACGTCGGCCCAGGCGGCGGTGAGGATCGGCCCGGGCAGCACGGTGTTGACCCGGACCTGCGGGCCGTACTCCACGGCGAGTTGGCGGCCGAGCGCGACCAGGCCACCCTTGGCCGCGGCGTACGCGGGCCGGCCGGGCAACCCGACAAGCGCGTGCACCGAGGAGATCAGCACCACCGCGCCCGAGCGTGCGCGCAGGTCGTCCAGGCAGGCGCGGACGCCGAGGAACGAGCCGGTGAGGCTGACGCCGAGCTGGTGGTCCCAGGACTGTCGGCTGGTCTCGTGGGCCGGGGCGACCCGCACGGCGTACGCGGTGCTGACCAGGATGTCGATCGGGCCGAGGCGGTCCCGTACGGCGCGTACGGCTGCCGTCCAGTCGGCCTCGTCGCTGACATCGCCCACTACGGACAGTGCGCGGTCGCCTCTCGCGGTCAGTTCCTCGGCCAGCGGGGCCGGGTCGGCCACGTCCAGCAGCGCGACAGCTGCTCCCTCGGCGGCGAGCCGCCGGGCGGTGGCCGCGCCGATCCCACCCATCGCGCCGGTGACCAGCGCGTTCTTGCCCTCAAGCCGGCGCATAGGCTGATCCACCTGACCCTCGCCTTGGTCTCGTCTAATCATTAATTATGAAGATATCTTGACAGCCGGCAAGGGCCGATGCAACCTTCTCGTCACAGCATTCACATGGACGACACATCGCGTGGTGACGCTGAGTGTCGTAAAGGAAGGGATACCTCCGTGAGCGACTTCGACCCCGGTCGCCGGCGATTCCTTGGCCACCTCGGGCTCGCCGGCCTGGGCGCGCTCGGCGCCAGCTCGTTCCTCAGCGCGTGCGCCAGCTCCGCCAGCGGGCCGACGACGAGCAACGGCTCGGGCGCGGTCACCATCCAGTCCAACCTCTCCTCGCCGCAGGCCAAGGCGGCGATGGAGAAGCTGATCGAGACCTTCAACGCGCAGGGCAAGGGCACGGCGAGCCTCAACACGATCGCCTCGGAGACCTTCCGGACCCAGCTGCCGACCTACCTGACCTCGGCCAACCCGCCGGATCTCTACACCTGGTACGCGGGCTCGGTCGCCAACGACTACGCCAGCAAGAACCTGCTGCTGGACGTCTCCGAGGTCTGGAAGTCGCTGGACGACTACCCGCAGTCGCTGCGCACCCTCTCCACCGACGCCAGCGGCAAGCAGATCTTCGTGCCGATGAACAACTACTGGTGGGGCTTCTTCTACCGCAAGTCCAACTTCGCCAAGTGGGGCGTGCAGGAGCCGAAGACCTGGACCGAGTTCCTGGCCCTCTGCGAGACGCTGAAGAGCAAGGGCGTCCCGCCGATCGGCATCGGCCTCGGCGACACCCCGTGGGTGGCCTCGGCCTGGTTCGACTACCTCAACATCCGGATCAACGGCGCGCCGTTCCACCGTGAGCTGCTCGCCGGCAAGCAGCGCTTCGACGACCCGAAGGTCAAGGCGGTCTTCACCCGCTGGCGCGAGGCACTGCCCTACTTCGATCCCAAGGGCAAGGCGTACCCGTTCCAGGAGGCGACCACCGCGCTGCTGGCCGGCAAGACCGGCATGTTCCTGATCGGCACGTTCTTCGCCGACGCGGCACCCAAGGACGCGCTCGGTGACCTGGACTTCTTCCGGTTCCCGATCATCGACCCGGCGGTGCCGCTGGCCGAGGAGGCACCGACCGACGGCTTCTTCGCCAGCGCGAAGACCGCCAACCCGACCGGCACCAAGGCCCTGCTCAGATACCTGGCCGGGGTCGAGGCCCAGGAGGCGTACGTCAAGGCCAGCTCCGGCATCGTGCTGCCGGCCAACCCCAGGGCCAAGGCGTCGGACTCGCCGCTGGTGGTCAAGGGCAAGGCGATGCTGAACGAGGCCAAGGAGTTGACCCAGTTCTTCAACCGCGACTCCAGCGACGCGCTCCAGCCGACCGCGGACACCGCGCTGACCAAGTTCATCGACAAGCCGGACCAGATCGACGCGATCCTGCGGGAGTGGCAGGCCGGCGCCGAGAAGGTCTTCAAGGGCTGACGTGACAGCAACGATCTCCACGACTTCGGTCACCCCCACCCGGCGGCGGCGACGGTCGGCTCGACTGTCGCCGCTGCTTGTGGCGTTCGTCCTCGTGCCGTTCGCGGTCGAGAGCGTCTGGGTGTTCTGGCCGGCGATCCAGGGTTTCTGGTTCTCCCTCACCCGCTGGGACGGGATGACACCGCCCACCTTCGTCGGCACCGACAACTACGTCGAGCTGGCCGGCGACGCCACCTTCCGGGGCGCGCTCGTCAACACGGTGATCTGGCTGGTGCTCTTCGGCGGCCTCTCCGTGCTGGGCGGCTTCGGAATGGCGCTGGTCCTGCAGAAGGAGCGGCGCGGTGTCGGCTTCTACCGGGCCGCACTGTTCACCCCTGTGGTGTTCTCACTTGTGGTGACCGCGTTGGTCTGGCGGGTCTTCTACCAACCCGACGGCATCGCCGACACGCTGCTACGGGCGGTCGGCCTGGAGCAGCTCATCCGGCCCTGGCTCGCCGACCCGCAGACCGCCCTGTACGCGGTGATCCTGCCCGCGCTGTGGCGGCAGATCGGGTACGTGATGGTGCTGTTCCTGGCCGGGTTGAAGGCGATCGACCCGGCGCTGCACGAGGCGGCCCGGATGGACGGCGCAAACTCCTGGCAGCGGCTGTGGCACGTCACCATCCCCCAGATGAAGGGGGTCAACGCCGTGGTGCTGTCGGTCATCGTCATCGACTCGCTGCGCTCGTTCGACATCGTCTGGTCGCTGACCAAGGGTGGGCCGTACCACTCGTCGGAGCTGCTCAGCACCTACATGTACTCGACCGCGTTCCAGAGCCTGCGGCTGGGTTACGCCTCGGCGATCGCTGTCGTGATCTTCGTGCTCGCGCTGGCCGTCATCCTCGGCTACCTGGTCCGCGCGTTCCGGGAGGAAGCGTCATGAACAAGCTCCGTACCGGGGCCTTCCACACCGGCATGATCCTGCTCTCCCTGCTCTGGCTGGGCCCGGTGCTCTGGGTGGTGGTGATGTCCACCCGGTCGTTCGACGACATCGCCGCGCACGGCGTGGGCAGCCTGCCCCGGTCGTTCACCCTGGACACCTACCGGCAGGCGTGGACCGACGGCGGCGAGCTGCGCGCGCTGATCAACAGCCTGCTGGTCACCGTCCCGTCGGTGGCGCTGAGCCTGGGGTTGGCCGCGATGGCCGCCTTCGCGCTGAGTCGCTTCCGGATCCCCGGGCGGCGGACGATCCTGCTGCTGATGCTCGCCGGCAACCTGCTCCCACCGCAGATCCTGCTCATCCCGGTGGCCAAGTTCAGCGAGCTCACCGGCCTGTACGACACGCTCTGGGCGCTGATCGCGGTGCAGGTCGGGTTCGGGCTCGGCTTCTACACCTTCGTCCTGCACGGCTTCATGCGGGACTTGCCGGGTGAGATCCAGGAGGCGGCCACCATCGACGGCGCCGGCACGGCGCAGATCTTCACGAAGGTGATGCTGCCGCTGACCCGACCCGCGCTGGCCGCGCTCGGGGCGCTCTCGTTCACCTGGATCTTCAACGACCTGCTCTGGGCGATCACCGTGCTGCGTACCGACGACAACATGCCGGTCACCCCGGCGCTGCTCGCCCTCCAGGGCCAGTTCGTCTCGTCCTGGAACGTCATCGCCGCCGGCACGGTCATCGCGGCCGTCCCCACCGTCGCGGTGTTCCTCCGCTTCCAGCGGCACTTCGTCTCCGGCCTGGCGCTCGGAGCGGTCAAGTGACCGCCGAGACCGGGCAGCGCTGGACGCTGCGGGGCACGCACACCGACTACACCGTGCGGGTGCCCGCGCACGGTCGCTGGCTGGAACTTGTCGCATGGGGGCCGCACGGCGTCTCCGACGGGCCGTCGCCGGTCGCCTACGACGGCCCGGTCCCGTTCCTCACCGCCGGGGACGCGGCCCCCATCGAGTACGCCACCGACGCCGACCGCCCGTTCACCGGCGCCGACCTGGTGATCGAGACCTCGAACGGGCAGCGCCGGGTGGGCTTCGCGCACACCGACGCGCGGATCGACGCCGACCAGCGGGAGCTGGCCGTCGAGTTCGCCGACCCGGTCACCGGGCTGCGTGCCACGGTGCACTACCGGGTGCCGGTCGGCACCGACGTGGTGCAGCGGTGGGTCGAGGTGACCAACGACGGCACCGACGCGCTGCGGGTGATCCGGGCCGGCTCGGGCGGGTTCTGCGTACCGACGCCGCACGGCGCGCTGCTCAGCCACCAGTGGGGGCAGTGGGCGCAGGAGTTCCAGCTCGCCCACGTCGAGCTGGGCCACGGCACGTTCGGCATCGGCAGCTCCCAGGGCGTACCCGGGCATCTGCACGTGCCCTGGCTGGCCGTGCGCGACACCGCCGAGCCGGCCGGGCCGGCGTGGGGGATGGCTCTGGCCTGGACCGGCTCGTGGGAGATCAGCGCCGAGCGGGACACCGGCGGCCTGACCCGGGTACGGGTCGGCCGGCAGTTGGTCGACGGCCCACTGGAGTTGGCCGCGGGCGAGCGGCTGACCCTGCCGGTGGTCACCGGGGCGTACAGCCCGGACGGCCTGGACGGACTGGCCCGGGTCTGGCACACCCACCAGCGGTTGTTGGCCGGGGAGCGGCTCAGGCCCCGCCCGGTGCTCTACAACTCCTGGGAGGCGACCTACTTCGCGGTCGAGGCGCAGAGCCAGCTCGCGCTCGCCCGGATCGCCGCCGAGCTGGGCGTGGAGACGTTCGTCGTGGACGACGGCTGGTTCGTCGGTCGCAACGACGACACCGCCGGGCTGGGCGACTGGACGCCCGACCCGGCGAAGTTCCCGGCCGGGTTCGACGCGTTCATCGCCGACGTCCGCGCGCTCGGGCTGAACTTCGGGCTCTGGGTCGAACCGGAGTGCGTCAACCCGAAGTCGTCCCTGTACGCCGAGCACCCGGACTGGGTCTACTCCGTCGACGGGCGGCCCCTCACGCCGGTCCGCAACCAGTACCTGCTCGACCTGGGTCGGCCGGAGGTCGCCGAGTTCGTCCACAGCACAGTCGACGGCCTGCTGCGCCGGTACGACATCGACTACCTGAAGTGGGACTTCAACCGGCCGCGTACCGAGCCGGGTCGGTCCGGTGGGGTGGGCCCGCTCGACCTGGACGGCGCGCACGTCGCCAACCTGCACCGGATCTACGAGCGGTTGCGCCGGGACCATCCCGGGGTGCTGATCGAGGCGTGCGCCGGCGGGGGCGCGCGGACCGACCTGGCGATGGCCGCCCGGGCCGACGTCTTCTGGCCCAGCGACAACACCGGCCCGCTGGACCGGCTTGCCATCCAGTACGGCTTCCTGCACGCCAACGCCCCGCACCTGCTCAGTTCCTGGGTCACCGACGCGCCCGGCCTGTTCGATCCCCGGCCGCGGACGCTGGCGTTCCGGTTCGTCCTGGCGATGGCCGGTGTGCTCGGCATCGGCGCGGACATCCGGGCGTGGACCCCGGCCGAGCGGGCCGAGGCGGCAAGCTGGATCGCCAGGTACAAGGAGATCCGGGACGTCGTCACGCACGGCGAGGTGCACCTGATCGGTGGCCCCGACCAGGCCCGCTGCGCGGTGCAGTACACCGCGCCGGACGAGAACCAGGTGGTCGTGCTGGCCTGGCACACCGGCCGGCTCGACGGCGCCGGGCTGCTTCCGTCCCGCCCGGTCCGGTTGCCCCTGCGCGGCCTCGACCCCACGGCCCGCTACGCGCACGGCGACCGGCACTACTCCGGCAGCCACCTCGCCGCCGTCGGCCTGCCGGTGCAGTGGAGCGCGACCCACGACGCCGACCTCATCGTGCTGACCCGCGACTGAGATCGGAGCACCACCACCCCCACCCCCGAGGGACAGGAGTACCTCCATGCGCCTGAACCGACAGCTGACCGCTGCCCTGGCCGTGCTCGGCCTGGGCCTGGCCAGCCCGATGCCGGCGATGGCCGGCCCACCCCATGCCGACCCACCGCAGGCCGGCCACGGGCCCGGCCGTCCCGGCCACGTCCCGGCGGCCCCCGGCGCGGAGGATCAGGGCGCGCCGACCTTCTTCAACAGCGGTCTCGCCCCGACGCCCTACCAGGGTTGGAACACCTACTTCGGCCTCGGTGGCGATCCCACCGAGGCCGAAGTGCGGTCGGTCACCGACCACATGGTCCACAGTGGCCTGCGCGACGCCGGCTACACCTACGTCTGGATCGACGGCAACTGGGCAGCACCCACCCCGCGCAACGAGGCCGGCAACCTCGTCGCCGACCCGGCCCGCTTCCCCGGTGGAATGGCCGCGCTTGCCGCGTACATCCACAGCAAGGGGATGAAGGCCGGCATCTACACCGACGCCGGCCCGTACCTGCCGGGGCAGTGCGGTCTCGGCAGCAACGGGCACTACCGGACGGACATCGCCCAGTTCGCCGCCTGGGGCTTCGACGCGCTCAAGGCCGACTGGCTCTGCGGCCGGGCCGCCGGCCTCGACCCGGAGACCACCTTCCGGGAGCTGGCCGAGGCGGTACGCCAGTCGCCCCGGCCGATGCTGCTCAACATCTGCAACCCGGTCAGCTCGGACTGGGGCGGCGGCCCGTACACCCCGGAGCAGCTCTCCACCTGGAGCTACACGTACGCGCCCACCGTCGCCGACTCCTGGCGGACCTACACCGACGTGGGGCTCACCGACCCGAGCCCGCAGTGGGCGTACCCGTGGGTGCTGCGCAACATGGACGTCAACGCGTACCACCCGGCGGCCACCGGGCCGGGGCACTACAACGACCCGGACTACCTGTTGCCGATGCGTCCGCTGCCCGACGGCGGGTACGAGTTGAGCCTGGACGAGTCGAAGACGCAGCTCGGCATGTGGGCCATCATGGCCGCGCCGCTGGTGATCGGCTCCGACCCGCGTGGCCTGCCGAAGGAGATGATCTCGGCGCTGACCAACCCGGAGATCATCGCTGTGGACCAGGACCCGCTGGTCCGGCAGGGCGTCAAGGTCGCCGACACCGGCACCGACGCGCAGGTCTGGAACAAGGTGCTCGCCGGTTCCGGCAAGCGGGCAGTCGCGCTGCTCAACCGGCACGACACCGCCCAGCGGATCACCGTGAACTTCGCCGACGTCGCCCTCGGCGGGTCGGTCAAGGTCCGTGACCTGTGGTCTCGATCCACGGTGGACGCCCAGCCAGCCACCCCGGGCGTGCAGCCGTTCACCGGCTCGTACACCGTCGAGGTGCCGGCGCACGGGGTGGCCATGCTCGGCCTGACCGGCACCGACCAGGTCGCCGGTGCCGACCTCGGTGGCACCGCGAGCGCCAGCCCGGCGCTGGTCCGGGTGGACGACACGCACGCCACCGCCTTCGTCCGCGACGCGCGGGGTGCGCTGGCGGTCAACACCCGCTCCGGTACGACGTGGGGGACGCACTGGACCTCGCTCGGCGGCCCGGTCGGCGGCCGGATCCTCGGCCAGCCGGCGGCGTACGGCTCCGCCGACGGGCGGCTCGACGTCTTCGTCCGGGGCACCGACAACGCCGCCTGGCAGCGCAGTTACGTCGCCGGCGGGTGGGGGCCGTGGCGCAGCCTCGGTGGCTCGCTGACCGACGCGCCCACGGTGGCCTGGACCAGCCCGACGCAGTGGACGCTCGTCGCCCGCGGTGCCGACGGCAAGCTCTGGTCGCGTACGCCGACCGCTGGTTGGACCGGCGTCGGGGCTCCCGAGAACCGGCCGTTCTACGGTCGGCCGAGCGCTGTCGTCGACGACGCCGGCGTGTTGCACGTGGCGGTCCGCAGCCGCACCGACGAGGTGTGGTGGAGCAGCCGGACCGGCACCACCTGGTCGGCCTGGACCAACCTGGGTGGCACCACCAGCGGCAGCCCGACGCTGCTCGCCACCTCCGGCCGGGTCTACCTGTTCGCGCTGGCCGCCGACAACCGGCTCTGGCAGCGCAACCTGGCCGACGGCGCCTGGGGCGGCTGGTTCCGACGCGGTGAGTTCGCCTCCGACGCGTTCCGGGGTGCGCCCGGGGCCGCCGCCGGTGTCAACGGCAGCGCCTGGCTGGCGGTACGCGGCGTGGACGACCGGGTCCACCAGGTCACTCTCTGATCCACGGTGGCGGGCCGTCGACCTGACGGCCCGCCACCCCGCCAGCGTGGCTCAGGTCGGGACGAGTTCCCGGCATCGGCGCAGGGCGGTCAGGGCCAGCGGCGCGTCCCGGCCCGCGATCCCGGCCTCCAGTTCGGCGACCGCTTCCGCGGCCCGCGCCGGATCACCGGCAGCGGCTGCCGCCTCGGCCAGCACCAACACGGCATCGGCGGCCCACGCCAGGATGCCCTTTCCGCGCACCAGCGCCAGCGCGTCCGCCGCGTGCCGGACGGCCTCGTCCGGACGCCGGCCAAGGGTGAGCCGGGCCAGCGCCGAGAGCGCCTGCACCAGCGGCCAGATCGCACCGACCCGCCGGGCGTCGGCCACCACCTCTCGTAGCGCCCGCTCGGCCACCTCCACGTCGTCGCGTCCCTCCCCGCCGTTGCCAGGGCCCTCGGCGTTGCCGGCGCGTCCCTCGGTGTCCCCGCCGCTTGCGGTGTCCGCGCGTCCCTCGCTGTTGTCGCCGCCTGCGGTGCCGGGGCGTTCTTCGGTGTTGCCGCCGACTCCGGCGGTGTGGGCCAGCACGGTCGCCAGTTCGGCCCGCGCGTCCAGCAGGGTGACCGGCATCCGCTCGGCGCTGGCGACCAGCCGGCCGAGTCGCTCGGCGAGCCCCTCCAGCCGTCCGGCGGCCCGGTCCAGTGACAGTTCGGTCGCCTCCACCAGGGCCGTCAGCCGCTCGTACCCGGTCTCGTCGACAAGCGCCCGACCGGCCGCCAGAAGGGCTTCGGCCTGCTCCGGGTGGCCGGCGTGCAGCGCGCCCTGCGCCCAGTTCAAGCAGGCCCGCGCATGCTCGCGGGGCCGGTCGGCCAACTCGGTGGAGGCGCCCAGCTCCCTGATGATCGCCCAGGCCGCCGGCTCGCCCAGTTCCAGCAGCAGCGAGGCTCGGGCGATACGGACCGCGAGGTGCGCCCCCGGATCCCCGCTGGCCGCCGCGGCGCTCTCCGCGTCCGCGCACCGGGCCAGGTGGTCGTCGACGTGCCGGCCGACGACGGTGTCGGGGGCCGCCAGCACCGCGAGCGCCTGGGCCTTGCGGCGCGGCGCGCGCAGGTACGGCACGGCACGCTCGATCTCGGTGTACCCGCGCAGGGCCTCGCCCTGCTGACGCAGCATCCGCCCGAGCACCAGACCCAGCTCACCTCGGGCGCCCGGCGGCAGCCGTCGGTCGGCGAGCAGCCGTTCCAGCACCGGGATCGCGTCGGCCTGGCTGAGCCCTTCGATGGCCGACCGGCCCAGCTTCGCGGCGAGCCGAACCCGGACCGGTCGGGGCAGCTCGGCGATGTCCATCGTCTGGAGCAGGAAACTGGCGGCCGTCGCGTCGTCGCCGCGCTCGGTGGCCAGGTCGGCGGCCGCCTCGGCGTTGCGGACGAAGTCGGCTCCACTGCCGGCCCGACGGTAGTGGTGCGCCAGTTGGGCCACCGGCCTCGGCAGCTCCTGCTCCAACACCCGCGCCACCCGAAGGTGCAGCCACTCCCGGCTCTCCCGGGGCACCAGGTCGTACACCACCTGTCGGGCCAGGTCGTGGCGGAACCGCAGGCCGTCGCCGGCGTCGTGCAACAGGCCCGCCCGGTGTGCGGCGGTCAACGCCGCGCCGATCGCCACCCGGTCCAGGCTGAGCACCGAGGCGAGGATGCGCTGATCGGGTGTCATCCCCAGCACCGCCGCCGCGCCGAGCACCTCCCGGGTGGCCTCGTCGAGCGGGCGCAGCCGCCAGAGCAGCACGTCCCGGAGGACGAACGGGACACTGTCGTCGGCCAACGGGTCGCCGCCCCGCTCGGCGAGCGTACGCAGCACCTCCTCGACCACGAACGGGATGCCGGCGGTGCGGTCGAGCAGGGTGGCGGTCAGTTGCTGCGGCGGATCGTCGAGCCGCAGGGTGCGCGCCGCCAGCCGGCGTACGTCATCGGCGTCCAGTGGGCCGAGCGGGACGCGCGTGACGCTCCACGGGGGAGTCCGCGCCAGGGCGTCGTGGATCGGCGTACTGCTCCCCGGCGTCGCCGTACGCGCGGTCAGCACCACGGCCAAGCCTTCCACCGGGTGGGTGCTCAGGTAGGCGAGGAGTTCGCAGGTCGCCGGGTCGGCCCAGTGCAGGTCCTCCAGCAGCAGCGTGGCGGGGCTCAGCGCGGCGAGCACCGCCGCGACGGCGCGGAGCAGGCGATGTCGCTCGGCCGCCGGGTCGGTCAACGGGGGCGGCGCGTCCGGCAGTACGTCGGCCAGTTCGGGCAGCAGTGGCGCGAGGGCGCCGGCCACCGGGTTGAGCGGACCGAGTGGGTCGGCGCCGCCCCGGATCGCGTCCAGCAGCACGCCGAGCGGGAAGGGCTCGGGCACGTCGTCGCACTCACCGATGAGGTGCCGCCCGGGAAGTTCGGCGAGCAACTCGGCGACGAGTCGACTCTTGCCGATCCCCGGCTCGCCCTCCAACAGGATCAGGCAGGGCGGGTTTGCGGCGAGCCGGCGTAGCTGCGCCAGCTCCGCCGCGCGGCCGACGAACTCGACGGGCCCGCGCAGACGTTCGGGGCGGACGGGAGTTGGGCTCCCGCCGCCCCGTGTCTTGTCCTCGCCGCTGTCGATCACCGTGGGCCGAGCAGATCACCTCTGCCCGGCGCGACGGTGGGCCGGCGGACCGGCGGTGACCTGGGTCACACGCCTTCCCGCCGGCCCGTCGGAACGCTCAGGACTGGACGGTGACCGGCACGGTCTTCAGCGATCCGTCACCGTTGCGGAACTCCAGCACCCCGAGGTAGCGCTGCCCCGGGGCGAGACCGAACCAGCGCAGGGTCAGGTTCGCCGTCGCGCCCGGCTGCACGCTGCGCTGCTTCGGGTCGATGGTGAACCGGCCGGTGGAGGTGCCCGGCGCGCCCGGCAGGTAGCTGGTCACGGTGTACGCGTTCGCGCCGTCCTTGATGTTCTCGGTGAACTCCTGCTCGACGACCACGATGTAGTCCCCGGCACCGTCCGGCAGGGTCACCTTGGCGCCGTCCCGACCGCTGGCCGTGGCGGTGACGAACTTCCCGGACTTGTCGTAGACGTTGAGGCTGAACTCGGTGCACTCCATCACACCCTCCTCGTCGTCCCAGTCGATGTGGGAGCAGGTGGGCCGCGCCGACGTCACCTGGACGAGTGGGCTGCGGGTCCCGGCCGGCACGTGCAGGGTGGACCTGCTGATCGACGCGGGCAGCGGCACCGGCAGGTTGTTCGACGTGCTCCAGTCCCAGCTCGGCCCGTCGCCCTTCAGTGTGACCACGTTGCTGGTGCCCGAGGTCAGGCCGGAGAGCTGGGAGATCAGCTGACCCTGGTAGCCGACCTCGGCGGCGATCCGGACGCTGCCGAAGGTGCCCTTGCCGGTGATGGCGTCGGGGGCGACCAACCCGGAGTTGTGCACGACAAGCGGGCTGCGTACCACGTGCTTGAACTGGTCGCGCCAGGTCAGCGAGCCGTCGGCCCAGGTGTCGAACGCACCACCGGTGTTGGTGACCTGCACGGTGAAGCGGGCACTCTTGCCCGGGCGGATCTGCAGCTTGGCCGGGGTGACCTTGACCTTGTAGCCCGGCGGGGCCTGCACCGACGAGGAGTAGGTGCTGGTCTTGTCGCTGACGTTGGTGACCGTACGGGTCACCGTCTGCTTGCCCACCATCCGGCCCAGCGAGATCGACGGGTAGTTGAGCTGTGCCGTGTCGATCGCGCCGATCGTGTCACAGCCGTCGAGGTCGCCGAGCCCGTAGTCGCCGCCACGGTCGGCGGACACCCCGCACAGGTACTGGATCCAGTCCTGCTGGTTGGAGTCGTAGACCAGGCCCGGGTCGAAGGCGCTGCCCGGCTCGACCTGGCCGGCACCGTAGTTGAGCGGAGTCGCGTCGTACGTGCCGATCTTGATCGGGTTGCCCTTGTCGGTCTTGTCCACGGCGCTTGTCATAAGCGCCGAGCGGACCGCCGCCGGCGACCAGCCGGGGTGCTTGGCCAGCAACAGGGCGGCGATACCTGCGATGTGCGGGGCCGCCATCGAGGTGCCCGACTCCAGGGCGAAGTCGTTGCCGCCGATGGACGGGGAGAACGCGGCGACGATGTCCTGACCGGGCGCGCTGATGTCCGGCTTGAGCAGCTCACCGGCGTTCAGGTTCGACGGGCCCGCCGAGGAGAACGCGGCGACCGCGGGCGCCTCGACCGTCTCCAGCCTGCTCGGCGAGATGGTCGCCGTGGCGTTGCCCTTGGCGACGTACGCGGTGACCGTGGCCAGGTCGACCTCGTTGATGTGCACGGTCGGCACGGCCTGCACGTCGGCGTTCAGGGAATTCAGCTCGTCGTTGTAGAGCACCATGCCGACCCCGCCGGCCCGTGCCACCTCGATGCTCTTGTCGGTACGCGGGATCTCGCCCCGCAGGCAGAGCACGATCGCGCCCTTGACCTTCGCCGGGTCCAGTGTGTCGTCGGCGCAGAGGCCGGCACCGTAGGCGCCGTCCGGATCGACCGCGCTGTCCTTCGCGAAGACCAGTCGGGCCGGCCCGACACCTGTCTCGCCCATGCCCACACCGGCGATGGTGGTGCCGTTGCCAAGGGTGAGTTTGCGGGTGTTCTGCCGGTCGGTCGTGCTCGCGGCCACCGTGGTCAGCCAGGGCGTCGAGTTGTCGACGGTGTTGGCGAACGGGCCGGAGTTGCCGGCGGCGGCGGCGACGAACACGCCGGCGGCGGCCGCGTTGAAGAACGTCGCGTCGACAGCCCCGAACTGTTCGGTGTCGTCACCGATCGAGTAGTTGATCACGTCGACACCATCCGCGACCGCGTCGTCGATGGCGTGCACGATGTCGATGTCGGTGCCGGTCGCTCCGCCCGCACCGTTGTCGTACAACGCCTTGTAGATCGCCAGTCGCGCGGCCGGGGCCATGCCGGAGATCATGCCCAGGTCCTGGGTGCCCGACGTCGCCCGCACGCCGTGGATGCCCGCCGCGGTGCTGGCCGTGTGGGTGCCGTGGCCGTTGCGGTCGCGCGGCGAGGAGTAGTCGTCCGGGAACGCCTCGGCGATGCCGCTGTCGTTGTACCAGCGCGCCCCGATCACCTTGTTGTTGCAGGTGACCGGCGCTTCGACGCCGACGTCGCAGGTGCCCTTCCACTTGGCGTCGATGATGGCCTGGTCGGGGCGGGGACTGGGCAGCGGCGCGAAGCTCGCGCTCTCCGGCCAGTAGCCGCTGTCGATGACCCCGATGATGACGCCCTCACCCGCGTGGGAGTCACCACCGAACTCCTTCTTCCACACCCCGCCCTTGCCGGTCAGGCCCAGGTAGTCGGGGGTGTGTGAGGTGGCGGCGTGCACCTTCCGGCTCTCGTACACCGCTCGGACACCGTTTGTGGCGCGCAGCCGGGCGGCCTGCGGCCCGGTCAGGTCGGCGGCGAAGCCGTTGAACGCGGTCTCCATGGCGACGCGGGTGCGGTCGGCTGGCACACCGACGTGGTCCAACACGGACCTACGCTTCTGGCGCAGGTGATCCCGGTACGCGTTGGCGTTCCCGGACGTGCGGTTCAGCTTGGCCCCGTCGGCTGGCTTGGTCGCCGCGATCCCGGGAACCCCGCCGGTGTAGGTGGCCAGCGGCTCCTCGTCGAGCTGGACGAGGTAACGGGCGGTCGGACCACTGCTGGCCGGCGCGGCGCTGGCGCTGGCGGGCAGGCTGGTCAGACCGGCCGCGGTCAGCGCCACGGCGGCCAGCATGCTGACCCCGTACCTGGCCCGTCCGGTCCGATCTGCGTTCGGTTGTGGCACGTCGTTGCCTCCACGTTCGGTGCCGGCCGTCACGACTGATGACGGTGGCCGAAACCTAGGATCGGTACCGATCATCGAGAAGCACCCGTAACCTGGCGGTCATCTTGGAAACAAGCTCGTAACACAACGGGTACTTTGCGCGTCATTTGGGGACGCTGGTTTGGGGGATCCATGCCATTTGTTCGGATGCCCGTGCCCTCGGTCGAGTCGCCGTCGGCCCCAACCACCCCGACTACCGAACTGGCAGCCGCATGACCACCATTGCTTGGCCCGACCGCAGGGCCGACATCACCAACGCCCTGTCCATTCTCGCGAGCCTGCGCCCACGCCAGGCCACGTCCTGGCCCGGCCTGACCGAAGCCGTCCACTGGCTCGTCGACGACACGTTCTGGGACCAGCGTCATCCCCGCCGCGACGTCGGGCACAACGCCCGGCGGGTCAGGCCGGAAACACCGTTAGATCCACAGACCCGGGCACAGCATCTGGTTGCCGGCGTGCGGGCAGGGGGCGTCGTAGAGGCATGCAGTAGTTCCTACGTTCGTCGGTGGTAGTGGTTGCGGCGGGGGAGCTGTTCGGGGTCCAGCCAGGCGGGTGGCACGAATTCGGGGTGGCCGTCGCGGCCGAGTTGGACGGTCCAGTCGCTGTGGTGCAGGTGTCGGTGGTGGTGGCCGCAGAGGAGGACCGCGTTGGCCAGGTTGGTGGTGCCGCCGTCGGCCCAGTGGTGGATGTGGTGGGCGTGGCACCAGCGGGGTGGGCGGTCGCAGCCGGGGAAGGCGCAGCCGCGGTCGCGGAGCACGAGGGCGCGGCGCAGCGGGCCGGTGATGAGGCGGCGTTGTCGGCCGACGTCGAGGACCTGGCCGGTGCCGCCGAGGACGGCGGGCAGCAGTGTCGCGTCGCAGGCCAGCCGACGCACGGCCTCGGGTGTGAGGCTGAGGCCGGTGTCGAGGGTGCCACTGCTCAGCTGCCGGGTCAGCCCGTCGTAGCTGGTGGTGACGACGATCTGGGTGGGGTCGCCGCCGTGCTCGGGCAGGTCACCGCTGTGGAGGGCGAGGCGGCACACGTCGCTAAGCGCGTCGTGGCGGCGTTGTCCGGGGGAGCGTTCGTCGTCGGGGCCGGTGGGTGTGCTCAGTGGATCGATGGCGGCCCGGAGGAGGCCTGCGGTTTCGGCGTCGAGGGTGCCGCTGAGTCGCAGTCGACCGTCGGCCTGCTCGGACAACGTGAGGTGCCGGTCGCGGGCGGCGCGGCGTGCATCGGCGTCGAGGGCGGCCTGGGCGGCGGCGTCGGCGATGTCGGGGGCGATGTGGTCGAGGATGCGGGTGCCGAGTTTGCGCAGGTGGGTGGGATCGAATTGGCTGGCCCAGTCGGTGAGCACAGCAACGGCCTTGTTGGCGGCCTCGGTGCCGGCGGTGGCCTGCACGGTGGTGACCGTATCGGTGATGACCCGGGCCTGGTCGAGGCTGATGTGTCCGTCGGCGAGCGCTTGTCGTACCCCGGGGTTGCCGGTGTCGAGGGCTGCGGCGAGGTCGACGAGGCGGCGGGCCGCGGGGACGGTGAGCCGCAGTCGCTCGCGAAGCCACACCGCGGTGGAGGAGGCGCCCTGCGCGCGGGCGGTGCCGCGGCCGTCGATCTCGCGGACCAGGGCCAACGTGATCGCGGCGAGGCGTTGCTGAAGGCGGTGCGCGGCGTCGAGCGCGGCGAGCAGATCATGCTCCGGCAGGGCCCAGGCGGCGGCATCGACGCAGGCGGCGACCGCGTCGTCCGCCTGCGCCAACTCCTCGACCATGACCCGAGACTAGAACAGGTGTACGACACTTCCGGTCACCATGATCGATCGAGTTGACGGCCCGCCGCCGGCCGGTCCGGTCGTGGCCTGGAGGGTCAGTCGCGCCGGACGAGGCCGGGGCCGGCGATGATGTCGATGTCGCTGTCCGCTATCTCGTGGCCGGCGGCGCAGCGGAGCACCGCGCGGATCGGCTCACCGCAGTCGTGGTGGGTGGCGACGATGGACGGGCCGGTGTCGGCGGCGGTCCAGGTGTCGCCCCAGTTGCGCAGCGCGGTGATGACGGGCAGGAGCTCGCGACCCTTGTCTGTGAGTTGGTACTCGTGGCGGGTGCGCTGGCCCGGCTCCCGGTACGGGATTCGTTCGAGCAGCCCGGCGGTGACCATCTCCTTGAGGCGGGCGGCCATGGCGGGCTCGCCGACGCCGACCCGGCGGACGAAGTCGTCGAAGCGGCGCGTGCCGAGCAGGGCCTCGCGCATGATCAGGACCGTCGACCTGCTGCCCACGATGTCCATCGCCCGGGCCACCGAGCAGTTCTCGCTCGTCCAGGCGTCGCGATCGTCTCGTAGGTCCTCCATGCCGTCCAGCTTACCTGACTTGCGTGAGGGCTAGTCAGGTGTTTCACTGGGTGGTGCTGACTTTGGCAGACGCAAGTCAGAACTTCCTCCTGAAGGATCTTCAGTGACCAGCAGCACCACGGCACCGTGCCCACCAGGAGCGACCCCACCCGGAGCGACAGCACCCGGGACGGCCGCCACCGCCCGCTCAACCCTGCGCGGCTCCCGCCCGGTGACCCTGATCGCCATGTGCCTGGGCGCGATGATCACGTTCCTCCAGATCACCGCGACGGTCTCCGCACTGACCACGATCCAACGGGACCTGCGGGTCGACCCGACCACCCTGGTCTGGATCCCCAGCGCCTACACCCTGATGGTGGCGAGCGTGGTGCTGTCCGCGGCCACCCTGGGCAGCCGCTACGGGCGTAGGCGCATGTTCGGTGCCGGGGTCGTCGCGATGATCCTGGGCGCAGCCGTCGTGGCCGGCGCTCCGAGCGTCGCGTGGGTGATCGTCGGGCAGTTGGTCGCCGGCCTCGGTGGGGCACTGATCCTGCCGAACAGCCTGGCGATCCTCGGCGCGACCTTCACCGACCCGCACCGACGGACCGAGGTCATCACCGCGTGGTCGGCGGCGTCCGGCATCGGGCTCGCGATCGGCCCGCTGATCGCTGGCACCCTGCTACGGCACTACCAGTGGCACAGCGTCTACCTGTCGACGATCGCGCTGGGCCTGATCACCCTCGTCGTCGCCGTCGTCGGGGTGGCCGAGTCCCGGCCGAGCGCCGCCCGTCTCGACGTGCCCGGCCTGCTGCTGGGCACCGTCGCCATCGCGGCCGCCGTCTACGCGCTGATCCAGGGCGGCAAGGTCGGCTACACCAACCCGGTGGTGTCGGCGGCCTGGGTCGTCGCGGCCGTCGCGCTTGTCGCGTTCGTGCTGGTCGAGCTGCGGACCAGCGCGCCAATGCTCGACGTACGGCTGTTCCGGTCCGCGTCGTTCAGCGCTGTCATGGTCGTCGGCGCGGTGTCGCTGTTCGGCTTCACCGGCGTGGCGATCCTGCTGGTCCTCTTCCACGAACGCGCCCAGGCGCTCAGCCCACTGGACACCGGCTGGCGGATGCTTGTGCTCTTCGGCGCCTACGTGCTCGTCGCCTTCGGGGCCGGGCGGGCGATCCGTCGTACCGGATTCAAAGCGCCGCTGACCCTCGGCCTGGTCCTCGGCGCGGTGGCGAGCTTCGCGCTGGCGAACCAGGGGCCGACCACGTCGTTCGGTCACCGCTGGGCCTTGTTCGTGTTGTTCGGCGCGGCCAGTGGTCTGGTGGTGGCCCCGGCGACGGCGGCGGCGTTGGCCAGCGTCGCGCCCGCCCAGGCCGGCATGGCCTCCGGGGCGGTCAACGCCGCCCGTCAGGTCGGCTCGGTGCTCGGCTCGTCCCTGCTCGGCACGCTCCTCACCACCAGGATGGTGGCCGACCTGCCGGAGCGGCTCGCCGCGCACCAGGTCGGCGAACCCGCACGTACCGCCGTGCAGGCGGCGGTGGCGTCCGGCGCCAACGGCGGCCAACCGCTGCCCGACCCGGTCCGGGCGGCGATCGCCGAGGCGCTGACCTCAGGCGTCCAGGCCGGGTTGCGGATCACCGGCGTCGTCTTCCTCGTCACCGCGGTGCTCGCGCTCACCACCATCCGCAACCGGCCGCACCAGCGCTGAGGCCAGCGCGCGAACTGCGCCGCTCGCCACGAAGATCAGCTGATGGCGGTCAACCCGTGGTAACGGCCGCGGTGACCTCGACCTCCAGCACCGCGCCGTCGAGAAAGAGCCGGCTCACCTCGACGGTGGTGCTGGCGGGCCGGGTCTGCCCGAAGTAGCGGTTGCGGACGTCCGCATAGCCGGCCAGGTCGCCGAGGTCGGTCATGAACGTCCGGACGTGCAGGACGTCGGCGAAGGTGGCGCCGTGCGCCGCGAGCAGCGCGCCGATCAACTCGAAGATCCGTTCGGACTGCGTCCGCACGTCGCCGGGTGCGACCACCGCACCGGCGTCGTCCACCCCGACCTGACCAGAGAGCATCAGCAGCGCGCCCCCGGGCAGGTCGAGGCGTGCGACGTGCGCGAACCGGTCGCCGAACGGCGCGGCGACAGTCGTCGGATTGTCAAGCGTCAGGTTCACTGCTTCTCCTCGGATGCGGCGGTGTCGGTGAGACGGGCGATGTCGCCCTCCGGATGGCGGGCAGCCGCCAACGCCGATGCGGCGGCGCGCAGCAGGGGCGCAGGCGCGTCGCCGAGCACGTCGAGGGCGAGCCGGGCGTCCTTGGCGGCCAGGGTGGCGGCGAACGCGGCGTCCGTGGTGGTCGCCCGGGCGACCGCGCCGCCGAGCGGTCCGGTGGCGAGCGCATCGAGGGCGGTACGCCTGTCGACGCCCACAGCGTCCGCGACGGCGAGGGCGTCCGCGACCGCGGTGACCGCCGTGACCAGCGCGGTGTTGAGCACCAGCTTCAACGCGGCGCCCCGGCCGGAGCCGCCGCAGCGACGGACGGTGCCCAACGTCCCCAGCAACGGAGCGACCCGCTCGACGACCGCCTCCTCCCCGCCGGCCAGCACCACGAGCCGGCCCGTCTCGGCAGCTTCGGCACTGCCGGCTACCGGGGCGTCAACAAGCGGTACTCCCGCTGGCAGCAGCGTGGCCAGTTCGGCCACGCCCCCGGGACCGATTGTGGACATCTCGATCACGGGGGTGCCCGGCCGCAGCGCCAGTGCCGCACCGGAGTCGACAACCGTCTGCCGGACGGCGACCGCGTCGGTGAGCATGGTGATCACCACGTCGGCGTCGCGGACCGCCTCGGCTGGGCTGCCGGCGGCTCGCGCCCCGGCGTCGACGAGCGGCGCGGCGCGGGCGGACGTGCGATTCCAGACGGTGAGCCGATGGCCGCTGGTCAGCAGCCGACGGCCGATCGCGGTGCCCATCGTGCCCGTACCCAACAGGGCGATATCCAACATGTCGCAAACGCTAGAGGGCGAGGAGTCATGCCACCAGCGACCGTTATGCATCGCAGCCATGCTGCGGGAGCATGGTTCGATGCAGCTGAACACGCTCCAGGTCTTCCGTACCGTCGCCGAGCACGGCTCCATCACGGCTGCGGCCCGCAGCCTGCGCTACACCCAGTCGGCGGTGTCCCGACAGATCGCCGCGCTGGAAGCCGAGACCGGGTCGCCGTTGCTGGACCGGTTGCCGCGCGGTGTCGCCCTGACCGAGCAGGGCCGTTGCCTGCTCGGCCACGCCGTGGCGGTGCTCGACCGGCTGGACACCGCCCGGCGGGACCTGGCGGCGCTGCGCGACCTGTCCGCCGGCCGGTTGCGGGTCGGCGCGTTCCCCACGGCGGTCGCCGCGCTCGTGCCACGTGCTCTGGCCAGCTTCAAGTCCGACCATCCCGAGGTGGCCCTGTCGCTTGTCGAAGGGCTCACGCCGGGGCTGCTGGAGCGCCTGGTCGGCGGCGACGCCGACGTCGCCGTGGTGAGCGCCGCGTCGGACCAGCCGCTCGACGGCGACCAGTTCGACCTGCACCACCTCGTCGACGAGACGCTTCTGGTGGCCGTTCCCCGGACGCATCGGCTCGCCCACCGGCGGACCATCCGCCTGCGCGACCTGGCCGACGAGTCGTTCATCGCCGGCTCGGCGACCGCCGAGGAGACTCTGCTGCGAGCGACCCTACCGGCGGGTTTTCGCCCGCGGATCGACATCGTCGCGGCCGAGTGGACCGGCAAGCTGGGCTGCGTCGCGGCCGGTCTGGGCGTCGCGCTGGTGCCGGCGCTGGCCGTCCGCGCCGCCCCATCCGACCTGACCCTGCTCCGCCTGCACCCCGACGACGCCTCCGTCCGGCGGATCTTCGCCGCGACCGTCGCCGGGCGGAGCCGACCACCGGCGGTGCGGCGGTTCCTCACTCATCTGGACCGGGCGGCGGGCCTGAGCGAAGCGGGCGGGTGACGCGGACCGCCGTGCGGCGGTCCGCGTCCCGGCGTCAGCCGCCGATGGCATCGAGCTCTTCGATCGCGTCGGCCGGCAGCCTCAGGTCGGCAGCCGCCATGTTCTCCCGTAGGTGCGCCAGCGTCGAGGTGCCCGGGATCAGCACGGTGGTGGCGGACCGCTGCAGCAGCCAGGCGAGGGCGACCTGCTGCGGCGAGGCACCCAGCCGGGCCGCCACGTCGTCGAGCGTGCCGGACTGCAACGGCGTGAACCCGCCGAGCGGGAAGAACGCCGCGAACGCGATGTTCTCCTGCGCGCACCTGTCCACCAGCGCGTCGTCCTTCCGGTTGGCGAGGTTGTAGAGGTTCTGCACCGTCACCACCGGCGCGATGGCCTGGGCCTCGGTGAGCTGGTCGAGCGTGACGTTGCTGAGCCCGAGATGCCGGATCAGCCCCTCCTGCCGCAACTCGGCGAGGGCGCCGAACTGCTCGGAGAGAGGATCGTCCCCGGTGCCCTCCGCCACGCCGACCCGCAGGTTGACCACGTCGAGGACGTCCAGGTCGAGGTGCTTGAGGTTGTCCCGGACCTGGGCCTTCAGCTCGTCCGGCTCAAGCGCCGGGATCCAGGAGCGGTCGGCGCCGCGGCGCGCGCCGACCTTGGTGACCAGGTGCAGATCCTCGGGGTACGGGTGCAGCGCTTCGCGGATCAGCTCGTTGACCACCACGGGTCCGTAGAAGTCGCTGGTGTCGATGTGTCGGACACCGAGGTCGACGGCCTCGCGGAGCACGGCGAGCGCCTGCTCCCGGTCGCGGGGCGGGCCGAAGACACCCGGGCCGGCCAACTGCATCGCCCCGTAGCCCATCCGGCTCAGGGTGAGGCCGTCAGCCAGGGTCAGGGACCCGCCGGGAAGGTTCTCGCTCATGTGGTCCTCTATCCGTAATCGGGGTGGGTATGCGTCGACTGTCCGTCGGCACCCACCGGGGCGGCAGGGCGAGCTGTTCCTGGTAGTGACACAGCCAGTCACCGGGCCGCCCGGCGATCTACCGTCGGTGGCATGGACGCGACGAACCCGCTCGGCGACTTCCTGCGTGCCCGCCGGGAGCAGACCCGGCCCGAGGACGTCGGGCTCGGCCCGGGCGTTGGCCTGCGCCGGGTGCCGGGGCTGCGGCGCGAGGAGGTGGCCATGCTGGCCGGCATCAGCGCCGACTATTACCTCCGGTTGGAGCAGGGTCGCGAGCGGCACCCCTCGGTGCAGGTCCTCGATGCCCTCGCCGGAGTGTTGCGGCTGGATCCGGAGGCCACCGCGTACATGATCGGGTTGAGCCGTGCGCGGTCGCGGCGGGCAGCCCGACCGGCCGCCGAGCGGGTGCCGGCCAGCATCCTGCACCTGTTGCGCCAGCTCTCCATGCCGGCGTTCGTGCAAAATCGCTACCTCGACATCCTGGCCTCGAACCCGATGGCGAGGGCGCTGTCGCCGAATCTCGCCCCGGGCGCCAACCGGCTCCGCGCGGTGTTCCTGGACCCGGCCGAGCGGGAGCTGTTCCGCGACTGGCGGCAGGCGATGCAGAGCGTGGTGGGGCAGATGCGCGCCGATTCGGGCGGGGCCACCGACGACCCACGGTTGACGGCGCTGGTGGGGGAGTTGTCACTCAAGAGCGACTGTTTTCGGCAGCTGTGGGCCCGCCACGAGGTGCGTCGACGGGAGGGCGTGGTCAGCCGGCTGCACCACCCGGAGGTGGGCGACCTCGACCTGTACTGCGACAAGCTCGCGGTGGCGGGCGCCGACGGGCAGCTGCTGGTGATCTACCACGCCGAGCCCGGTACGGAGTCCGCCCGCTCGTTGGCGCTGCTCGGATCGATCGCCGCCAGCAGTGCGGACGACGTGCCGGACAGCGTCCGTCCCGGTGACCCGGCCCGCCTCTATCCGCTGGAGTGAGCCGGTCAGGGCCCGCTGCGGGGCCGGCTGCGGGGCCGGCTGCGGGGCCGGCTGGGCGGCCGGCTCCGGGCGACGGGCTTGACGGCGCTTGTTTGTGAGTGCACACTTACAAACATGCGATCCACCGCCGAGGCCCGCCGGGTCACCGTCCTGAACACCGCTGTGTCGGTGTTCGCACGCGCCGGCTTCCATGCCACCCCGGTGACCGCCGTGGCCGCCGCCGCCGGCATCTCGGAGGCGTACGTCTTCCGGCTCTTCTCCGGCAAGCTCGGGTTGTTCGTGGCGGCGGCCGGAGCCTGTTTCGACCGGATCGCCGACGCGATCGAGGCGGGTGCCGAGCGTGCCGCGGGCGGCAGTCCGGAGGAGATCCTCGATGCCATGGGCGGCGCGTACGCGGAGTTGATCGCCGATCGTGATCTTCTGCTCTTTCAGGTGCAGGCGCAGGCCGTCACGGACATCCCGGAGGTCGCCGAGGCGGTGCGGGCCGGCTACCGGCGGGTCGCGACCTTCGTGCAGAGTCGCGCCGGGGCCAGCGACGCGCAGGTGCAGCAGTTCTTCGCGTACGGCCAGTTGTGCCACCTGATCGTGACCGCTGGCCTGGAGCAGGTTCCGGAGCCCTGGGCGCGCGCCCTGACCGCCGGCATTCGCCACCCCTGACCGAGCCACTACTGACCGAGCCACTACTGACCGAGCCACTACTGACCGAGTCACCCCTGACCGACTCCGATGCTGGGCCGCTTCGGCGGCCCACTCTTTGAACCCGAAAAGTGTGTAAGTGCACACTTACAAACAAGGGAGAAGTCCGATGACCACCCACACGACGATCACCGAAGTGGTGCTGCCCGGCGTGGTGGAGCCTGACGGCCTCCAGCTGCACCGACGCGCGATGCCCGTCCCCGCCCGAGGGCAGGCGCTCGTCCAGGTCGAGGCCACCGGTATCTCGTTCGCCGAGCAGCAGATGCGCCACGCTCTCTACCCCGGCCAGCCGAAGTTTCCGTTCGTGCCCGGCTACGACCTCGTCGGCACGGTCCGGGCGGTCGGTCCCGGCGGCGACGATGCGCTGGTCGGCACCCGGGTGGCGGCGGTCACCAAGACCGGCGCCTGGGCCACGCACGCGCTCGTCGACATCGACGCCCTGACCCCCGTACCCGTGGGCCTGGACCCCGCCGCGGCCGAGACCGTCGTCGTCAACGGGGTGACCGCCTGGCAGATGCTGCGGGACGCCGACCTGAAGGCCGGGCAGACCATCCTTGTTCATGGCGCGAACGGCGGCGTCGGGAGCGTGCTCGTCCAGCTGGGCCGGCACCTCGGCCTGCGGGTCATCGGCACCGCCGCCGAACGGCACCACGCCGGGCTGCGCGAACTCGGCGTCGAACCGCTCGACTACCGCGACCCGGACATGGCCGCTCGGGTCCGCGAGCTGTCGCCAGGTGGCGTCGACGCCGTCTTCGACCCGGTCGCCGGCCCGGGCGTACGCACCTCGTACGCCCTGCTCGCCCCCGGCGGCAAACTTGTCGTCTACGGCAACGCCGCCGCCGTGGGCACCGGGCAGTCGGTCGTGTGGGTCTTCGTGAAGCTGCTGACCCGCCTCTACACCTGGAACGCGCTGCCGAACGGCCACCGGGCCGGTTTCTACAACTTCTGGGCCGGTCAGCTCACCCGCCGTGCCGCGTTCCGCCGTCGCCTGCGCACCGACCTCGGCATCGTGCTCGACCTGCTGCGGCAGGGAGTGATCGTGCCGCAGATCGCCGCCCGCTACCCCCTCAGCGAGGTCTCCGCCGCGCTGGTGTTCGCCGAGAATCGCAGCCGGGCCGGCAAGGTCGTGCTGGAGCCCTGATCACCGACTACGTCGAGGGCATTTGTGGGTCGATCGGCGCCGCTGACGGCACGTTCCGAAAGAACCGGGTTCCGGTGCGTGTGCAGCCCGATGCCCCGAGGGCGTACGGTGGACACGTCGCCCGGGACCCCGGTGGCCGCCAGATGCCGTCGCCACCAGCCCGTCAGGGGCGTTATCGATCGTCATCCCCACCGCCGCCACCTGCTGGTCGTGCTGTTTGATCGCCGACCACGTCCCGGCTGTCGGATTCGCCGTTCAGGGCGGCCGGGACGGCTGAAGATCCGGATGCGACAGGCGCGTTCACGCCGCTGTCCGTGCGAATGATCGTTTCGAACGCCTTGATGAGGGAGTACCAGATGAGGATCGCCAGGGAACGGATCGTCGCCGCACTACGCGAGCGGGGTCAGCAGGCCCGGGCCGACTGGGTCGAGCGGGAGCTGCCGGAGCGCGTGGACCCGGCCAAGCACTCCGGGCTGCTCGCCACCCTCAACCTCAACCCAGCTGATCTCGTCGACGCGTCATCCCCTTGAGGATTGCGCTGCTCGGACCGGTCGCCTGGCGTACGCCCCCACTGCACTACGGCCCGTGGGAGCAGGTGACCGGCCTGCTCGCCGAAGGGCTTGTCGGCCGCGGGTTCGACGTGACGCTCTTCGCGACACTGGACTCCGTCACGTCCGCCCGGCTCGACGGAGTCTGCCCACGGGGGTACGCGGACGACCCGGACCTGGACGGCCGGGTGTGGGAGGCGATGCACGTCTCCCACGCGATGGCCCGCTCGGCACAGTTCGACGTGGTGCACAGCCACCTGGACTGGCTGCCCCTGGCGTTCGCGGAACACTGCCGCGCGCCGCTGCTGACCACAGTGCACGGCTTCTCCGGCGCGGGGATCCTGCCCGCCTACGGCCGGGCCCGCTCGTCGTACGTGTCGATCTCCGACGCCGACCGGGCGCCGGAGCTCGACTACGTGGCCACGGTGTACCACGGCGTCGACGTCGGCGGACTGCCGTTCACCGACCAGGCCGGTCCTGGCCTGGCCGCCTTCGGCCGGATCCACAGGGACAAGGGCACCCACACCGCGATCGAGATCGCCCGCCGCGCCGGCCGGCGACTGACCATCTGCGGGATCGTGCAGGACGAGCGGTACTTCGCCGAAGAGGTCGCCCCACACATCGATGGCGACCAGGTCGTCTTCCTCGGTTCGGTGGGGCCGCGACGGCGTGCCGAGGTGCTGGGTGACAGCACCGCACTGCTGCACCCCATCGCCTTCGACGAGCCGTTCGGGCTGTCGGTCGTGGAATCGATGGTCTGCGGCACCCCGGTCGTCGCCTACCGGCGGGGGTCCATGCCCGAGGTCGTCGACGAAGGGGTGACGGGTCTCCTCGTCTCCACCGTCGACCAGGCCGTCGAAGCGATCACCCGGGTCGCCGGCCTCGATCGGGTGGAGTGTCGGGCCCGGGCCTTGAAGCGCTTCAGCGCGGACCGGATGGTCACCGACTATCTCGCCGTCTACGACAAGCTCGTCGGCAACTGACCGAGCTGCACCGCTCTCCGTTCCGCCGGTCACACACGCTGACCGGCGTGCGCCGTCCCCGCGTGAGGCTCACCCCGTACCTCTGCGGTGGCCGACAACCGGAAGGCCCCACGTTCATGCTCAGCTACGGATTCCTCAGCACCCACCCACCGACCCGGTGCGGTCTGGCCACGTTCAACGCCGCCCTCG
This sequence comes from Micromonospora sp. DT53, assembly GCF_049841535.1. Lineage (NCBI taxonomy): Bacteria > Bacillati > Actinomycetota > Actinomycetes > Micromonosporales > Micromonosporaceae > Micromonospora > Micromonospora sp. DT53. The sequence goes on along the minus strand of NZ_JBNCKM010000002.1, from coordinate 348,883 downwards.
CCGCCCAGCTGACCGCCGACGGCAGCCGGGGCGGCATCGTCCGGGTCACCGATCACGGCGACGACCAGCGGCCCGTGCCCGGGGTGGTGCACACCTGGTCGGCGCGTGACCCGGCCGGCTGGCGGGAGGCGGCGACGGCCCTGAACGCGTACGACGTGGCGATCGTCCAGCACGAGTACGGCATCTACCCCGGCGCCGACGGCGAGGAGGTGCTGCCGTTGCTGCGGCGGCTCAGCGTGCCGAGCATCGTGGTCCTGCACACCGTGCTCAGCCGGCCCTCGGCCCGGCAGAAATCCCTGTTGGAGCAGATCGTGGCGACCGCCGGGGCGGTCGTCACGATGACCGACACGGCCCGCGACCGGCTGCTCGTCGGGTACGCCGTGCCAGCGGGCAAGGTGACGGTGATCCCGCACGGCGCGGCCGAGCTCGCCGGTGTACCCGTCGACAGGCGTACCCGCCCGCACCTGCTGACCTGGGGGCTACTCGGGCCGGGCAAGGGCATCGAGTGGTCGTTGCGGGCCCTCGCGCGGTTGCAGGATCTGGAGCCGACTCCGACCTACACGGTGGCGGGACGGACCCACCCGAAGGTGATCGAGCACCACGGTGAGGTGTACCGGGCGGGGCTGCACCAGCTCGGCGCCCAGTTGGGCGTCGCGCACGCCGTCGACTACCAGGACATCTACCACGACCAGGAGGCGTTGGGCCGGTTGATCCGCTCCGCCGACGTGGTCGTCCTGCCCTACGACTCCCGCGAACAGGTCACTTCCGGCGTGCTCATCGAAGCGGTGGCCGCCGGTGTGCCCGTCGTGGCGACGGCGTTCCCGCACGCCGTCGAGCTGCTGACCGGTGGGCCCGGTCTGGTCGTACCCCACCAGAACCCGGCGGCACTGGCCAAGGCGATCCGGCGGGTCCTGACCGAACCGGGCCTGACCGCCCGGTTGGCCGGGCGGGTTCGTCCGCTGGCCGCGCACCTGCGTTGGCCTGCGGTGGCGGCCCGCTACGGCAGCGTCGCCGCAGAGCTCGTCGATGCCCGCTCACCCGCCGTCACCGCCGTGCCGGCGTGACGGCGACCACCGGACGTCCCCGGACGTCGACGGGTGGGCGCTGGACGACGGCACCCGCGCCCAGCTTCGCGCACCTGGCTCGGCTGAGTGACGACACCGGTCTGTTCGAGCACGCACGGCACGCCATCGTCCGACGTGAGCATGGTTACTGCACCGACGACGTGGCCCGTGGCCTGGTGGTCGTCAGCCGCGAGCCGGAGCCGAGCGAGGAACTGCTCCGGCTGGCGGAGCGATACCTGGCGTTCCTGACGCACGCGCAGGACGCTGGCGGCGCGTTCCACAACCGACTCGGGCACGATCGCCGCTGGGTCGACGAACCGGGGCTCGGCGACTGGTGGGGTCGAGCTCTGTGGGGCCTGGGCACGGCCGTCGCCCACAGCCCCGCCCCATGGGTACGCGAGGAGGCGCTCGTCGCCTTCAGCCGGGGCGCGACCCGGCGGGCCAAGGCCCCGCACACGATGGCCTTCGCCGGTCTCGGCGCGGCCGAGGTCCTTCGTCGTCACCCGGGCCACGTCGCCGCCGCGTCCCTGCTGGCGGACGCGGCCAGCACGATCGGCCCCCCAGGCTCCGATCCGAGGTGGCGGTGGCCACGGCAGGAGCTGACGTACGCCAACGCCGCCCTCGCCGAAGTGGTCATCGCCGCGAGCCAACTTCGCGAGGGCGGCCCACCTCTCGACGACGGCCTGCACATGTTGACCTGGCTGAGCGATGTCCAGCTCCGCGACGGGCGGTTGTCGGTCGTACCCGCCGAGGGCTGGCGGCGCGGCGCCGTGCGGCTGCGGCACGACCAGCAACCGATCGAGGTCGCCGCCTTCGCCGACGCCTGCGCCACGGCGGCCGCTGTCACCGGGGACCCGGAGTGGGAGAACGGGGTGCGGCAGGCGGTCGGGTGGTTCCTCGGCGACAACGACCTGGGCATGCCGATGTGGGATCCGGCGACCGGCGGCGGCTACGACGGGCTGACCGCGCACGGGCCCAACCTCAACCAGGGGGCCGAGTCCACCCTCGCGCTCATCTCCACCCTGCAGCACGCCCGGCGGTGGTCGTGACCCGGAGTCTGGCCGTCCGGCAGGATGTCACCCTCACCCCGGATCCACGTCGCGTCATCATCAAGCTCTTCGTTCCGGGTGAGGATGCCGCAGTGGTACGGACCCGCGCGCAGGCGCTCATCGACCGGGTCGCGCGCCTCGACGACGAGGAGACCGCCCGGCTGCTGCGGGACACCCTCGACCGGTTCGGCGCCCGGCACCGCGACCTGGCCGACACCTTCCAGCACCACTACGACCTGGTCCGGCACCGCGCCGCGCGGGCCCGGGACCTCTCGCCGAACAGCCGGCTGCTGGTCGGCGCCTACTTCAGCCACGAGTACGCCGTCGAGGCCGCCGCCCTGTGCAACCCGTCGATGGTGGCCCATCCGGACCAGACCGATCTCGGCCCCGGGCAGTTGCGCGTCGCCATCAGCCTGCGCCAGGTCGGGGAGGGCCACGTGTCCTCGATCGGTTTCGCCACCGCGATCGTCGGACCGGGGAAACAGCTCACGGTCGCCGAACGGGCCGGGCCGTTGGCCGTCGGGCAGCGGACCGGCGTACGGCACCGCCGGGACCTGCTCGCCGCCGGCCTGGCCGAGGAGGACTGCGACAACGAGGTCGCGGCCACGGTGCTGGACGCGTTGCCGGAGTGGTACGACGAGGCCGCCTTCGAGCGGGTGCTCGGCAACCTGCCGCGCGACCTGCTCTCCCGCAGCACCGGCTTGGGGACCGTCGAACAACTGCGTCGTACCAACGCCGGTAGCTACGCCACGGCCTTCCCCGCCGACACGGCCCTGCACCAACGGGTGCTCTGGCCAGCCACCCCGGCGGAGAGCAACGGCATGGAGGACGCGCGGTTCGTCCGCTTCGTCGATGAATCCGGACCGGTGTACCGGGCCACCTACACCGCCTACGACGGCCGGAACATCGCCACCCGCGCGCTGGCCAGCGACGACCTGCGCCAGTTCGAGATGACCCCGATGCGCGGTCCGGGCGCCCGGAACAAGGGGCTCGCGTTGTTTCCACGTACCGTCGGCGGCCGGCACCTGGCACTGTGCCGGGCCGACGGCGAGACCATCGGCCTGACCGCTCTCGACGGCGAGAACCGCTGGCAGGCGCCGACCCCGTTGCACGCACCGGGCGAGAGCTGGGAGTTGATCCAGGTCGGCAACTGCGGATCACCGATCGAGACCGACGTCGGCTGGCTCGTGCTCACCCACGGTGTCGGGCCGATGCGTCGGTACGCGATCGGTGCGCTCCTGCTCGACCTGCACGCACCGGAGCGGGTCGGCGCGCTCCTGCCCGGTGCGCTTCTCGCCCCCGACGACAGGGACCGGGACGGGTACGTGCCGAACGTCGTCTACTCCTGCGGTGCTCTCGTGCACGACGGTGAGCTGTGGGTGCCGTACGGGGCGAGTGACGCCCGGGTGGGATTCGCCACCGTGCCGCTGTCCGCGCTCCTCAGCGCGATGGTCGAGGCGAGCGGAGAATGCGCTGGGGCGGGGTAGCCTCACCGCTGGACAGGGGGAGGTGGGCGTGGTCGACGTCGGCGAGGTGGTGCGTTGGTTGCAGCTCAACGCGCCGCGGGGTGGCCCGGACGAGGTGTCGCAACTGGTGGCCCGTGCGGCGCCAGGGATCGACGCCAGCGAGATCGTGATCTATCTGGCCGACTACACGCAGACCCTCCTCGTGCCGCTGCTCGGCGCGGGTCTCGACCGGGACCAACTGCCGATCGAGACGACGCTCGCCGGTCGGGCCTTCACCACCCTCGACATCCAGCGTGCGCCCGACAACCCGGACCGGGTCTGGGTGCCGCTGCTGCTCGGCTGTGAGCGGATGGGCGTACTGGAGATCGTCTCGCCGGCCGCCGCCGACCAGGCGATGGATGGTCCGGCCTGGGAGGTGGCGGTCAACATCGCCCAGATCCTGGTCAACCGCCGGCTCTACGGTGACGTGGTCGAGCGGATGCGGCGGCGGATGCCGATGCAGGTCGCGGCCGAGATCGTCTGGGGTCTGCTCCCGCCGCTGACCTTCGCCACCGACGACCTGGTGGTCACCGCCATCCTCGAACCGTGCTACGACGTCGGCGGCGACATCTTCGACTACGCGTTGAACGATGACGTGCTCAGCGTGGGGCTCTTCGACACCTGTGGGCACGGCATCAAGGCGAGCACCCTTGCCTCGTTGGTGGTCAGCGCGTACCGCAACGCCCGTCGGTGTGGCCTCGACCTGGTCGACACGGCGATCAGCATCGACAGGTGGGTGCGGTCCGAGCACCCGAACTTCTTCGCGACCGGGTTGCTGATCGAGTTGGACCGTCGGACCGGCCGCCTCAGCATCATCAACGCGGGGCATCCCGGTGCGATGTTGCTGCGTGACGGCAAGGCCGTTCGGGAGCTTCCGGGGCCGACCGTCTTGCCGCTCGGCCTGGGCCACCTGTCCCCGCACCGGCCACGGGTGCACGAGGAGAATCTGCACCCGGGTGACCGCATCCTGGCCTACACCGATGGCATCACCGATGCCCGTAGCGCCGAGGGGGAGCAGTTCGGGCTGGACCGGCTCGTCGACTTCGTCAACCGCGCCCTCAACGACGGGTTGCCCAGCCCGGAGACGATGCGCCGCCTGGTCCGCGCGGTTGTCGGCTATCAGGACGACCAGCTCGAGGACGACGCGACGGCCCTCTTCGTGGAGTGGCGGCCACCGCACCTGCCGCTCGCGCACCTCCGTGACCTCGCCGCCACCACAGGTCCGTGACCGCGTCCCCGACCCCGACCCGCGCAGTGGGATTTTGCACTCACAGTGCACTTGTCTCCGATTGCGAGACTGTCTAGCGTCACCTCATGGCTGACTCATGGACCTTCGCCGTGGCGCGTGACGACCTCGGGCAGACCACGCTCGTCGACGGCCCCGTCCCCGCCGTGGCCGAGGGCGAGGCGCTGCTGCGCGTGGACCGCGTCGGCCTCACCGCCAACAACGTGACCTACGCGGTGCTCGGCGACTCGATGCGCTACTGGCAGTTCTTTCCGCCGGCGGCCCAGGGGCTCGGGCCGCAGTGGGGCCTGCCGCCGCTCTGGGGCTTCGCCGAGGTGGTCGCCTCGGCGGTGGCGGGGGTCGACGTGGGGCAACGGATCTACGGTTACCTCCCGCCCGCCGGGCACCTCGTGGTACGCCCGGACCGGGTGGACGCCTCCGGATTCCGCGAGGCGAGCCCGCACCGGGCCGAGCTGCCGTCGCCGTACAACGCGTACCGGTCGACCACCGGCGACCCGGCGTACCAGCGCGACCAGGAGGATCTGCTGATCCTGTTCCGGCCGCTGTTCTTCACCTCGTTCATGCTGGCCGACCAGGTTGTCGACAACGACTTCTACGGTGCCGAGACGCTGCTGGTGTCATCGGCGTCGAGCAAGACCGCGTACGCCGCCGCGTTCGAGCTGCACCGGCGCGGACCGCGCCTGGTCGGCCTCACCTCACCCGGCAACGTGGCGTTCACCCGGTCGCTCGGCTGCTACGACGAGGTCGTGTCGTACGACGACATCGACGCCCTCGACGTGGTCCCGACCGTCTACCTCGACCTGTCCGGCGCGCCCTCGACCCGTGCCGCCCTGCGTCGACGCCTCGGCGACCGACTCCTCCGGGACATCGCGGTCGGGCTCACCAACCAGACCCCGAACGCCGCCGCCGCCGAGGAGGTGTTCTTCGCGCCGGTGCAGATGCGCAAGCGCAGCCACGACTGGGGCCGCGACGGGCTCGACCAGCGGTTCACCGAGGCCTGGCAACGGTTCACCGCAGTCGTGAGCGGGTGGCTCGACGTTCGGGTGGGCACCGGGCCGGCGGCGCTTCCACACACGTGGCTCGACGTTCTCGCCGGTCGTACGCCGCCACGGGTGGGGCACGTCATCCAACTGTGACCGGGTTCAGGCGGCGATGTCCGGGGTGAGCTGGAGGCGCAGCGCGGCCAGCGAGCGGGTGATCAGCCGGGACACGTGCATCTGCGAGACGCCGATCCGGTCGGCGATCTGGGCCTGGGTCAGGTTGCCGTGGAAGCGCAGGCTCAGGATCTCGCGTTCGCGTTCCGGCAGCGTGGCCAGTGCCGGGCCGAGGGCGACGCGGATCTCGACGAGATCGAACGCGCGGTCGTCGTCGCCGAGGGTGTCCCCGAGCTCCCGGCTGCCGTCGGCGCCGGTCGGGGTGGACAGCGACGTGGCCCGGTAGGCGCGCGCACCCTCCAGCCCTTCCAGGACGGTCTCCTCGGTCACGTCGAGGTGGGACGCGATGTCGGCGACGGTCGGCGAGCGGCCGAGGGTCTGGGTCAGGGCGCTGTTCGCCGCGGTGATCGACAGGCGTAGCTCCTGGAGGCGACGGGGCACGCGCACCGCCCAGGTGCGGTCCCGGAAGTACCGCTTGATCTCGCCGATGATCGTGGGAATGGCGTACCCGCTGAAGTCGACACCTCGGCTGTGGTCGAAGTTGTCCACGGCCTTGATGAGCCCGACGAAGGCGGTCTGGGCCAGGTCGTCGTCGGGTGCGCCGCGTCCGCCGTAGCGGCGCGCCAGGTGCCTGGCGAGCGGCAGCCACGCCTCGATGGCGCGGTCGCGCAGTGCGGGGCGGCGGGGGTCGTCGGCCGGGGTCGCCTTCATCGCGGCGAGGAGCTCGTCCGGGCTCTGGTCACTGCTTCGCTGATCGGTGCGGGTGCTTGTCGCGTTGTCGACGATGGTGGCCATGTGGGTGGTCCTTCCCGCAGGCCCGTCGATCGAGTCGACCGGAAGGGTCTCCGAACCGGCTGCCGCCGGGGCGCACGTACGGGCGAAGGTGCGCTGTCGCAAGGCCACGAGCACGGGCCTCGCCACCGCGTCATGTCGTTCACTTGATGACCCGGACGCTACCCGAAAGACTGACTATTTTCTAGCCGAAAGTATGAACCCTGGCGTTCGGGGTAGGGGTGGCGCGCTCGGATCAGCCGCGCTGGTCCGCAGCGTCGACGGCGGTCGAGGCCGGCGGGGCCGGCTGCACCGCGAACGGGTGGCGCAGTTGCCGCATGGCCTCCTCGCTGCTGTCGAAGGTCACCGCCGGTCCGTCCAGCCCGTCGCCGTTCGACGTGGCGAGGAACAGGTCGGTTCGATTGTTGTCGTTCGAAGTCATGCAGGGATCCTGTCTCTACCGAAGGGGTGCGTCTGAGGCCCCGGCAACGTCGGCCGTGCGACCTGGTGACGCTTCGGCGCACACGCTGGCGCCCGAATGCTGGTGTCCTGTGCACGGGCGAACGCCCGGCGACACCGACACCCCGCACCATACCCGGCGCCGACGCCTCGTATGCGCCGCCGACGGACCCGCGCCGCTTGTGGCGAGCCAACCGCCCGGGAATTCTGTAATCCCACCCGCTGCCGTGAGTCTCCGATCTTGAGGGCGGTCAGCGCACCCAGCGTGGGCGCCGCGCGGATCAGCACACGAGGAGTGAGACAGATGTCGTCAGCCGGTCGAGCACTGCCCGATGTCGGGTCGGTCGTCGCGGCCAGGCAGGGCGACCAGCGCGCTCTCGACGACGTCGTCGCGGCCTCGCTCCCGCTGGTCTACAACATCGTCGGGCGGGCGCTGCGCGGGCACGCCGACGCCGACGACGTGGTCCAGGAGACGTTGGTACGGGTGATCCGGTACCTGCCCGCGCTCAACGACCCGTCGGCCTACCGGTCCTGGCTGGTGGCGATCACCATCCGCCAGGTGCGTGACTGGGAGACGCGCCGCCGCGTCGCGCTGAACCGCGATGCCGGGCTCGACGCGATCCACAACGTGCCCGACCCCGCCTCCGACTTCGCCGGGATGACGATTCTCCGGCTCGGTCTCACCGACCAACGACGCGAGGTCGCCGAGGCGACCCGCTGGCTCGACCCGGACGACCAGGAGCTGCTCTCGCTGTGGTGGCTGGAGGAGACCGGCGAGATCACCCGGAACGAGGTCGCCGACGCGCTCGGGTTGTCACCCGGGCACCTCGCGGTGCGGATCCACCGGATGAAGGAGCAGATCCAGAGCGCCCGTGCCGTCGTACGCGCGCTGCGCGCCCGCCCCGGCTGCCCGGACCTGGGCGCCGTGACCGCCGAGTGGGACGGCACTCCCAGCTCGCTGTGGCGCAAGCGACTGGCTCGACACGTCCGCGACTGCGCGTTCTGCGGACGGCTGGGCACCACGCTTCTGCCCATCGACCGGCTGCTCGCCGGTCTGCCGCTGCTGCCGCTGCCGGCGGGACTCGGCGCCCACCTGCCGAACGCGGCCGCCCCCGCGGCCGCCGCGCAGGCCGTCGCGCCCCCGAGCCCGACGGTCGGACACCCCGCCGGGCCGACCCCACCCGGTGGGGTGTCCGCCGATGCGGGCGGCGGCCAGAGCGTCGTCGACCTCGCGGTGAACCGGCCCCGTGGCCTCGTACCGTCCCTCGCCGCCGGTGTGGCCGCCGCCGTCCTGGCCATCACCATGGCGGTGGTGATCCTGCCGGACGAGCCGTCCGCACCCTCGTGGGCGGCGCCGCCGTCCGCGGCCCCCACCGCCGTCGCCACCCCGAGCGTCGCGCCCTCGCCGAGCGCGCGGCCGTCGTCGAAAGCTCCGGTCGCGCCGGTGGTCGGCCCCGTGCGCAAGGGCGTCGGGGTGTGGAACTTCGCCGGGGCGAGTCAGGCGTTGGCGAACTCCAAGGCCGGCTGGTACTACACCTGGGGCACCCAGCACCCGGGGATCAGCACTCCACGCGGTGCGACGTTCGTGCCGATGATCCGCAGCGCGGAGAACGTCACCGCCGCGGAGCTGGCGCGAGCCAAGGCCGCCGGGCCGTACCTGCTCACCTTCAACGAGCCGGACATGCCCGAGCAGGCGAACATGACAGTCGAGCAGGCGTTGGACCTGTGGCCGCAGCTGATGGCGACGGGCAGCAGGCTGGGCAGCCCGGCGGTCGCCTGGGGTGGCCCGGACCCGCAGGGTTGGCTGGACAGGTTCATGACCGGCGCCCAGGCCCGCGGCCACCGGGTGGACTTCATCACGCTGCACTGGTTCGGCGCAGACTTCACGACCGCCACCGCGGTGGCCCAACTCCGGCAGTACCTCCAGGCTGTCTACCAGCGGTACCGGAAGCCGATCTGGCTTACCGAGTTCGCGCTGATCCGCTTCGACGGGGGCGGTCCGCAGTTTCCCGGTCAGGAGCAGCAGGCGGCCTTCCTGACGGCGGCCACCGCCATGCTCGGCCAACTCTCCTACCTGCAGCGCTACGCCTGGTTCGGTCTACCCGCCACGGACAAGGACCGGTCCGGGTTGTTCAGCGACGGGACCGAGGCGACAGTCGTCGGCCGCGCGTTCCAGGCCGCCCGTTGAGCAGGGACGAACGGATGGACCAGCAGACCAGGGCACAGCGCCTTGGGTCGCGCGTCCGGGCCGGGCGGTTGGCAGGTGTCGTCGCGACCCTGGTCGCCACGGCGTTGACCGTCGGTCTCACCCAGGGTTGGGGTCGCACCGAGCACGCGCCGGTGCCCGCGTCGGCCGCAGCCTCGTCGGCCGCTGCGGCGCCGACCGCTCCGGTGGTGCTCAACGGCACCGACGACGCCTTCATCCAACTGCTGATCCCGATGAACGAGGGCGCCCTCGCGCTGATCGACCAGCTCGACACCCGACCGGCGGACGCGGATCCGTCGTTGCGGGCCCTCCTCGGCGAACTCCGGAAGGCCCATCAGGCGGAGTTGCGGGACCTGCGGGGGCTTCTGGCCGCTGGCAACGTGCCGGAGCTGAACATCCACGAGGGGCATCAGATGCCCGGCATGGTCACCGATGCCAGCCTCGCCGAGCTGCGAACCGCGTCCGACGCCGAGGTGTCCTCCCGGGCGGCCGCCCTGATCCGGGCGCACCTCACCCAGACTGTGGTGCTGTGCCGGGGTGAGCAGGACGCCGGGGGAAGCCCGGAGCTGAGGGCGCTCGCCGGCCGGATGCAGCAGGCGCGGGCCGCCGAGCTGCGCACGCTTGACGACCGGCCCGGCGCGCCCACCGCCGCACCGGCCGGCTGAGCATGCCGCCCAGAAGACCTGCCGATGCGGGCGGCTGACCTGCACGCCGACGTTCGTCCCCCGGCACGGGCGTCCCGCCCCGCCCACCGCGCCGTCGCGTCGGACGCGGTCCGCCCGGCCCGGCGTGTGACACACCGGCCCAGTAGCGCATCGCCGCCCGGCGCGGACGCCTCGGTGCCGGCGGCGCCGGCCGACCGGGTGCCATACCGCTCAATAAGGGTAGGCTAGCCTAATCGTCTCATCGTGGTAGTCGACGGAGGCGGTATGCGGCTCTACCTGACCGCTCTCAACCCCACCGACGCCGTCCTGGACGGGTTTCTCCCGGCGGCGGCGTCGCTCGGGCTGTCGGCCACGGTGCTGACCGACCGGCCCGGCGAGTGGCCGGCGGACGTGCGGGTGACGCGGTGCGCGGTTCGCGACGCGGCCGCGGTGGTCGCGGCGACGGCTCCGACCCGACCGGTGGCGTTACTGTCCAACAGCGACCATCTCCAGGAGGCCACCGCGATCGCCGCACGAAAGCTCGGCCTGCCCGGCAAGGACCCGGATGCCGCTCGTTTCTGCAAGGACAAGGCCGCGGCCCGCCGGGCGATCGCCGCTGCGGGCCTCGATCTGGTACGCGCCGTCACCGTCGACCCCGGCGCCGCCCCGGAGGTGCCGACCGAGGTGTTCCCGGCAGTGGTCAAACCCCGCGAGGGGGTGGCCAGCGAGGACGCGTACCTGGTGGCCGACCACGCCGAGCTGGTCGCCCGGGTGGCCGAGATCCGTGGCCGACGGCCCGACGTGGCCCTGGTGGTCGAGGAGTACCTCGACGGTGAGCTGCGGACCTTCGAAACCCTCGGCGACGGCACCGAGTTGGCCGCGCTCGGCGGCTGGCGCACCGGCCTCGGCCCGCCACCGACCTTCACCGAGGAGACCCTCGCCTGGGCGCCGCCGGCGGAGCGGACGCGCACCCACCTGCGGGCGCGGCTCGACGCCCTCGGGGTCGGCTTCGGCGCCTGCCACACCGAGTACGTCATCTCCGACGGCCGGGTCCGGCTCATCGAGGTGAACTACCGCCTCATCGGCGACCGGATGGACCTGATCCTCGCCGACCTGCTCGGTGTGCCGCTGTTCGAGCACGTCATCCGGCTGCACCTCGGCGAGCCGCTGACCGCGCTCGGCCTGCCCGACACCGTCGACCGCTACGCCCGGGTGGAGTACGTCTGCGCGGACCGGTCCGGCCGACTCGTCGCCGCGCCGGGCCCGCTGGACACCGTCCACGGCGACGTCCGGCTGGGCTGCCATCCGCTGCGCGAGCTGGGCCGTAGCGCCGAGCACACCGGCACGAACCGCGACTACCTCGCCGTGCTGCACGGGATCGGCCCCGACGAGGCCACCGTCCGGCATTCGCTGGCCGCCTTCCGAGGCGACCTCCAGTGGACCATCGCCGAGTGAGCGACGACTGCGAGCGGGAGGTCTTCGCCCGGGTGCTCGACGGCCTGCTGCGCGAGGACCACCTCGGTCTGTTCAGCGCCGGCCGAGCGGACGGGCCCGACTGGTGGCAGGTGCCGCACCCCGCTGGCCTGCTGCGCATTCCGGTCCGGGTGGACGGCTTCCAGCAGGCCCTGCGCAGCGCCGCGCCGATGGTGCTGCTGGTGGTCGGCGACGGCGACCCGCAGCGTACGGAGACGGTGGACGGGCTGTTGACATTGCTCGCCCCACGCGACAACGCCGAGGCCGAGGCCGGCTGGCGGGACTTCGGCGTCGAGTGCCGCGCCGACCTGCGGGCCCGGCGGCTCGCCGCCCGGAACCGGCAGCGGGTGCTCACCGAGGTGGCCGCCGAACGCGCGATCGCCCCGAGCGGCATGCCGGCGGCGCTCCTGGACGACGTGCTCGCCGCCCACCACGGTCACCCCGTCTACCCCACCGACAGGTGCCGGCACGGTCTCCGCGACGACGAACTGCTCAGGTACGCCCCGGAGCACGCCCCCCGTTTCGCGCTGCGCTGGTACGCCGTCCCCGCCGAGGACGTCCGGCTCGCGGGCGAGCTCCCGTCGTGGTGGCCACGCACGCCCCGACCGGGCCAACTGCTGCTGCCGGCACATCCGATCACCGTGGCCCGCGACGCGCTCCCGGTGGCCGACCTGCCGGTGACCCCGGTGCGACCCACCCTCTCCATGCGGACGGTGGCACTCGACGAGGACCCGTACGTGCACCTCAAACTGCCGCTGCCGACCGCGAGTCTCGGCGCGCGCAACCGACGCACGCTGCAACCGGGCTCGCTCGCCGACGGCGCGGCCGTCGCCGCACTGCTCGACCGGATCGCCGCCGCCGAACCCACATTCGCCGGTCGGATCCGGCACGCCGACGAGAGCACCTGGGCACACGTCGACGGCGACGAGCGGCGCGGTTTCCTGCTGCGCCGATTTCCGCGTGACCTGGCCGGCGTCCAGGTGGTGCCGGTCGCGGCACTCGCCGCCGCCGACCCGGTGGCGGGCACGGTCCTCGAACGGATCAGCCCGGACCGGCCCGTCCCGCTGTTGGAGTCCTACCTGGACCTGCTGCTCGACTGGCACGTCTTCCTGTGGCTACGCCACGGGATCGCCCTGGAGGCGCACCCGCAGAACATCCACCTGCTGGTACACCCGGACGGCACGGTCGGCCTGCTGTACAAGGACAACGACGGCGCCCGGCTGGACGCGCGGCACGACGGCCCGGGCGGGCTCGCCCTGCACGACGACCGGATGTGGGCGCGTGACCCGCAGGAGTTGGCCGACGTGTTCATCACCATCACCCTGCACCTGGCCGCGGCCGCGCCCCTGGTCGCCCTGGCCGCCCGAGGGCTGCCCGTGCCGTCACCCGCCGAGGCGCTGGTGCCCCGACTCGCCGCCGCCCGCGACCGGTGGGGCGACGGACCGGCGGTGCGGACCTTCACCGAGCGGGTCCTGCACGCCGCCCGGCTGCCCATCAAGGCGATGCTCACCGCCGGCACCCTGTTGCCCAAACAGCGGTTGGGCTGCGCCGACATCAACAAGTACTACCTGCGTACCGGCCCGAACTACCTCCGGGAGACACGATGACGAGCGCGCAGTTGCGCTCCCGGCCGGCCACCGACCCCGGTCAGCTCGCCGACCTGGCTGCCGCACACGCCGTCTTCGGCTGCCTGCTGCGCGAGCTGGCCCCGCCGGACCGCGCCCCGGCCGTGGTCGACGGCGCCGTGCGGCTGCTGCTGCGGCACGTCGACGTCACCGTGCGCTGCGAGGTCGCGCGAGCCTCGCCGCTCGGCGCGCACCGTTACCGAGGGCCGGTGCAACGGAAGGTCGGCGGCGGACGGTGGGCGGACCTGGACGCGGACGGGTTGGCCACTCTGGTCGCGGCGGAACTCGCCACTCGTACCGGCCTGGCGAACGACGAGTTCGTCGAGCAGGTCCGGGCCAGCCGGGACACCGTGGCCCGGCTGCTGGCCGACCGACCGGCCGAGGACCCGACCCCCACCGGTGAGCCCGCTCTCGACGCGTACGTCGACTCCGAGCAGTCACTTGTCTTCGGCCACCCGCACCACCCCACGCCGAAGTGGCGCAGCGGTGACCCGGACAGCTGGCGGGCGTACGCGCCGGAGCTGCGCACCGCGTTCCGGCTGCACTGGCTCGCCGTACCGGACGACCTGATCGCTGAGGCCGGGCCGTTCGATCCGTTGGTGGCCGCCCTCGACCCGCCGCGGCCCCCGCGCGGGCACCGCGTCCTGCCGGTGCACCCCTGGCAGCTGTCGCTGATCCCGCCCACCCACCCACGGCTGCGCGATCTGGGGGCGGCCGGAGTGCCGGTGCGGCCGACGGCGAGCGTCCGCACCCTCTACGCCCCCGAGGCCGACCTGTTCGTGAAGACCAGCCTGCACGTGCGGATCACCAACTGCCTGCGCAAGAACGCCCGCTACGAACTCACCGGCGCGGTGGCGCTGACCGACCTGCTGGCCCGGGTGCCGCTGCCGGACGGGGTGGGGCTGCTCGCCGAGCCCGCGTACCGCACGGTCGACGTCCCCGGCCCGGACGAGGCGTACGGGACGATCCTGCGCGGCGGTCTGCGCCCGCACCTGCGTCCCGGCGACACCCCGGTGCTGGCGGCTGCGCTGGCCGCAACGCCGTTTGTGACACCGGATCCGGTGGCCTGGTGGCGCGCGTACGTCGGCCTGCTGGTGCCGGCGGTGCTGGGCAGCTGGCTCAGCCACGGCGTCGTGCACGAGGCGCACCTGCAGAACGTGGTAGTCGTGCTCGACCGCGATCGCCGCCCGGTCCGCATGCTGCTGCGTGACCTAGAGGGCGTCAAGCTGGACGCCGACCGGTGGGGCACCTGGCCGGACGGCGTCCCGGCGCAGGTCCGCTCCGGTCCCCGGGCCGCCCACCATCGGATCGTCTACTGCCTGTTCGTCAACCATCTCGGCGGGATCAGCGGGGCCCTCGCCGACGCGCGGCCGGATGTCGAACGGCGGCTGTGGCAGGAGCTGCGGGCCGTCGTCGAGGCGGTGGCCGCCGATCTCGGCGATCCGGCCGAGCTGCGCGCCCTGCTGACCGGGGAGCCGCTGCTGGCCAAGGCGAACCTGCTGGTCCGGTGGCGGCGCGACGCCGACCGGGCCGCACCGTTCGTGCCGGTGCCGAACCCGATGGGTGGGCCACGATGACCCGACCGGTCTACGTCCACGACCTCGACGCGCTGGCCGGGCAGGCCCGAGCCATCCGGGCGGCGTTGCCCCGGCCGGTCGAGCTGCTCTACGCGGTGAAGGCCAACCCGGATCCCGGTGTGCTGCGAACCCTCGCTCCGATCGTCGACGGGTTCGAGGCCGCGAGCCGGGGTGAGCTGCGGAGGCTGGCCGAGGTGCTGCCGGGGCGGGCGCCGGCCGCGTACGCCGGGCCGGGCAAGACCGACGCGGACCTCGCCGCCGCTCTCGCCGCCGGGGTGCGCCGCATCCACGTCGAGTCGCCCACCGAGCTGTCGCGACTCGGCGCGCTGGCCACCGTCGCGGGCCGGACGGCCCAGGTGCTGCTGCGGGTGAACCTGCCCGTCGACGCGCCGGGCGCGAGCCTGGTCATGGGCGGTGGGCCCAGCCCGTTCGGCATGGACCCGGCCGACGCCGTCGCGTGCGCCCGCCGCCCGCCCGCCGGCATCGACGTACGCGGAATCCACGCCCACCTGGCCAGCGGTCTGGACGCACCGCTCGCCGCGACGGTCGCCGCCGCCGTGGTCGGCTGGGCGGCGGCCGAGGTCGACGCCGCCGAGGTCGACGTCGGCGGTGGCATGACCGTCGACTACACCGACCCGGCCGCGCGCTTCGACTGGGTCGGCTATGGCCGGGCCCTGGCGGACGTCCTCGACAGGCACCCGGGAGTGCGGCTGCGCATCGAGCCGGGGCGGTCGGTGACAGCCCACTGTGGGGCGTACCTCACCGAGGTCATCGACGTGAAACGCTCCTACGGCGAGTGGTTCGTGGTGGTGACCGGCGGGACACACCACCTGCGGACACCTGCGGCGAAGGGGCACGCGCAGCCGTTCACCGTGCACCCCCGGCGCGGTGCCGTCGGTCCCCGTACCGACGGCGGGCCGGTCACCGTGGTCGGGCAGCTCTGCACCCCGAAGGACGTGCTGTCCCGGTCGGCCACCGCCGGGCCGATCGGCGTCGGCGACGTGCTGGCCTTCTCCATGGCCGGGGCGTACGCCTGGAACATCAGCCACCGCGACTTCCTGCTGCACGAGCCTCCGCATTTTCGCACCGGCGACCTGCGGGAAGTCGCCGCCGAGTGGGCGGACCGACCGCTCGGGACGTGAGCCCGAGAGGCTCGGTCGGCTCGGCATGCCATCGATAACCTGCTATCTTCCATGCGGGAGTGAAGGGCACGCTCCCGGTCACCCGAGCCGACTCGGTGACCAGTCCGGGCCCCCGTCGATGCCAGGCGACCACTGTCGGTCGTCGAACGGCAAGGAGCCCAAGCAATGCTGAGACGTAAATTCTTCCTCCCATCCATCGCGGCTGCGGCGCTTCTCCTCGCGGCCACCACCGGCGGCGTGTTGAGCGGTGGCCTCGGTGCCACCGCGGTGGCCGCCACCAACGGCACTCTCGCGGCGACCGCCGGCTGCGGCAAGGCCCCCACACTCGCCAGCGGAACGCGAACGATCCAGAGCAGCGGACAGAGTCGTACGTACAACCTGCGGATCCCGGACGGGTACGACCGCAACCACCCGTACCGACTGGTCTTCGGCTTCCACTGGTTGAACGGCTCGGCCAACAACGTCACCTCGGCCGGCTACTACGGGCTCCAGCCGCTGTCGAACAACAGCACGATCTTCGTCGCCCCGCAGGGGCTCAACGCCGGCTGGGCCAACACCAACGGTCGGGACCTGACCCTCTTCGACGACATCTCCCGGCAGATCGAGAACGACCTCTGTGTGGACACCACCCAGCGTTTCGCCCTGGGCTGGAGCTACGGCGGGGCGATGAGTTACGCGGTGGCCTGCGCCCGGCCCACGATCATCCGCGCGGTCACCGTGCTGTCCGGCGCCAACCTCAGCGGTTGCAACGGGGGCACCCAGCCCGTCGCCTACTTCGGCATCCACGGCATCTACGACAGCGTGCTGAACATCTCCCAGGGTCGGGGGTTGCGCGACACGTTCGTGCGGAACAACGGCTGTACCGCGCAGAGCCCGCGCGAGCCGAGCCGGGGCAGCCTCACCCACATCACCACCGCCTACTCGGGTTGCCGGGCCGGTTACCCCGTGCAGTGGGCGGCGTTCGACGGGGACCACACCCCCAGCCCGGTCGACGGGTCGGGCAGCCCCAACGACTCGCGGACCTGGACCTCGGGTGAGATCTGGAGGTTCTTCAGCCAGTTCGAGTCGACCACGCCTCCGACGACCCCGCCGCCGACCGATCCACCCACGGACCCGCCGACCACGCCGCCGCCGACCGGCGAACCGGGCGCCTGCACCGCCACCTACCGGACGCTGAACACCTGGCCCGGCGGCTTCCAGGCGGAGGTGACCGTGGCCAACAACTCCACCACGGCCCTGAACGGCTGGACAGTGGGTCTGACCCTGGCCAGTGGCCAGGCCATCAGCAGCATCTGGAGTGGCGCCAACACCGGCACCACCGGCAGCGTCACCGTCAAGAACGCCGCCTACAACGGCACGGTGGGCCCGAACGCCTCGACCAACTTCGGTTTCACCGCCACGGGCAACGGCGCCACCGCACCCAGCAACGTCACCTGCACGAGCCCCTGACCGGGGCGGGACGAGGGCCCGGAGCCAACCGGCTCCGGGCCCGGGGTTCGGTCTGCGCGAAGACGGCAGCCAGGGCCGCACAGGCCCGGGTATCCGTCCCATCGACGAGTCCGCATGCCTTGGCAGTGGTGCGCACCTCCGCTACCGTCCATGGGAACGCTCCCACAAACTTAGAAACATCAATGTGACTTGGAGGCAACACGTCGTGGCTATCCTCTCCTCGCTTCGCCGCAGATCGGCGGCCGCCAGCGTGGCGGCCATCGCGGGCGCCACCGCCGTCGGCGTCTGCCTCGCCGTCAGCAGCGCCTCCGCCGGCACGCTGTCCGGATCGCTCTACCGCGACCCGAGTTCGGCGGTCGTCCGCTGGGTCGCCGCCAACCCCGGTGACTCGCGCGCCGCCGTCATCCGCGACAAGATCGCGAGTCAGCCGCAGGCCCGCTGGTTCGCCAACTTCAACCCCTCGACCGTGCAGTCCGAGGTTTCCGGGTTCATCGGCGCCGCCAACGCGGCGCAGCAGGTCCCGGTGCTGGCGGTGTACGAGATCACCAACCGGGACTGCGGCGGGGCCAGCGCCGGTGGGGCGCCGGACCTCAACCAGTACCAGACGTGGGTGTCCAACTTCGCCAGAGGGCTGGGCAACCAGACCGTCATCATCATTCTGGAAACCGACTCGCTCGCCCTGCTGACGTGCCTGAGCAGCGCCGAGATCAATGCGCGTAACCAGGCGATCTCGACGGCCACCCGGACCATCAAGTCGGGCAACCCCAACGCCAAGGTGTACCTCGACGGCGGCCACTCCACCTGGAACAGCGCGGGTGAGACGGCCAACCGGCTCCGGGCGGCCGGCGTGCAGTACGCCGACGGGTTCTTCACAAACGTGTCGAACTACAACTCCACCTCCAACGAGGCGAACTTCGGCCGGGCGGTCATCTCCGCACTCAACGGCATGGGCATCTCGGGCAAGCGCCAGGTCATCGACACCAGCCGTAACGGGGGCGCCAGCGGGGACTGGTGCGGCGACGACAACACCGACCGGCGCATCGGGCAGTACCCGACGACCAACACCGGCGACGGCAACATCGACGCATACCTCTGGGTGAAGCCGCCGGGAGAGGCCGACGGCTGCCGCTACACGGCGGGTTCGTTCCAGCCCGACCTGGCCTTCAGCCTGGCCAACGGCGCGCCCAACCCGCCCACCACCACCCCGCCGACGACGCCACCGACCACTCCGCCGACCACGCCGCCAACCACTCCACCGACGACGCCGCCGGCCGGTGACGGCTGCTACGCGTCGGTCGCGGTCAACCAGTGGGCCGGTGGCTTCACCGCGAGCGTGACGGTCACCGCCGGCAAGTCGGACATCAACGGCTGGACCGTGACCGTCGCGCTGCCCAGCGGCGCGGTCACCAGCACCTGGAGCGCCCAGGCCAGCGGCACCAGCGGAACCGTCGGGTTCACAAACGTGAGCTACAACGGGCGGGTCCTCGGCCGGCAGTCGACAAGCTTCGGCTTCCAGGGCACCGGCACCGGCCCGAGCACGACGGCCGCCTGCGTGACCAGCTGACCCCAGCCGATGCGGCGGGCCCGGCGTGGAGGACACCTCTCCGCGTCGGGCCCGGCCCGTCCTGCAGCACCGGCCGGGGGCGCTCTACCTGACCTGTGGCTTGTCACAAACCAGTCGCGCGGATCGACGTTCCTTTCGAAGCCACCTCGGAAGGGAGCACACCGGATGCGTATCGTCGTTCTCGGCGCGAACGGGGGCACGGGCCGTCGCCTCGTACAGCAGGCGCTGGACGCCGGCCATGAGGTACGGGCGGTGACCCGGCAGCCGCAGTCGTTCCCGGTCAGAGGCCCCGGCCTGGAGGTGGTGGCCGCCGATGCCACCGTGGAGGTCCCGGTGAGTGGCGCCGCCGTGGTGCTGTCGGCGCTCGGAACGCCGTTCACTCGGCGACCGGTGTGGCTCTACAGCCACAGCACCGCGACGGTCCTGGCCGCGATGCGCCGCGAGGGTGTACGGCGACTCGTCGTTGTCAGTTCCAGCGCCGCCGAGCCGCATCACCATGCCGAGGGCGGGTTCCTGCTCAATCGGGTCATCCAGCCGTTGGTCACCGCCACGATCGGCAAGTCCACCTACGACGACATGCGCACCATGGAGAAGCTGGTGCGGGACAGCGACCTCGACTGGACCATCGTGCGCCCGTCGGGGCTGTTCGACAGCGACAGCGTCACCCGCTATCGGCTCTCCGAGAACCACTCCGACGGTATCTTCACCAGCCGGGCCGACCTGGCGGCCTGCCTGCTGGCCCAGGCCACCGACACCGCCTGGGTCAGGCGGACCGTGGCGGTCACCACCGCCGAGGGCACTCCGACGCTGTTGGCGGTCCTGCGGCGGGAAGCGTTCGGGAAATAGGGACATGGACGACCAGCAGTGGTTCGCCGAGCAGTTGGCGCAGCACCGCCCGCATCTGCGGGCCGTTGCCTATCGACTGCTGGGCTCGCAGGCCGAGGTCGACGACGCGTTGCAGGAGGCGTGGTTGCGCACGACGCGCGCCGACCCGACCGCGATCACCAACCCCGCGGCGTGGCTGACCACGCTCGTCGGGCGGGTGTGCATCGACATGCTGCGGGCCCGCCAAGCGCGCCGCGAGCAGTTGAGCGCAACCTGGGAGCCGCTGGTCAGTGAGTACGGGGATCCGGAGGAAGCCAGCCTGCACACCGACGCGGTAGGCATCGCGTTACTCGTGGTGCTGGACAGCCTCGAGCCCGCCGAACGGCTCGCGGTCGTGCTGCACGACATGTTCGGCATGCCGTTCGAGCAGGTGGCCGCCGTCGTCGGGCGTACACCTGCGGCCACCAGGCAGCTCGCCAGCCGAGCCCGGCGGCGACTGCGCGAGAGCGCTCCGCAGCCCCGGGCCGGCCTGCCCGCCCAGCGCCGTGTCGTCGACGCGTTTCTGGCCGCCGCCCGCACCGGCGACTTCGACGCCCTGTTGACCCTGCTGGACCCCGACGTGGTCTTCCGCTCCGACCACGGACGCCGAGCACGGCTCGCACCGGCCCTGCTCACCGGTGCCCACACCGTGGCCACCCGTGCGGCCGACGCCGGGCCACGGTTCGCGCGCCTCTGCGCTCCCGCGTTGGTCAACGGAGCCGCCGGGGTTGTCGCCCGCGACCGGCGTGGCCGGCCCGTCGCCGTCGTCGGCTTCACCGTCCACGACGAACGCATCGTCGCCATCGACATGATCCTCGACCCGGACAAGATCCGTTGACGGGTCACTCCCTGCATGGAACGTTGTGGGTGCAGGCCTGGCGCTGCCGCGAGTCGGGAGCCGAGTCATCCTTACTCGTCGTCGAGCAGTTCGCGGCGGCAGCCCGTGCACGGTCTCGTGCCCGGTCACCGCGGACCGGATCGACGTCAGCACCCAGGACGCTGAGCCGGCCGCTGACGGCCGGGACCAACACCATCACCCTCGACGCGGCCGGCGGCTACAGCCCCGACGTCGACCGGATCATCGTCTGGCACTAGGCGGCTGCCCGGCCCGGTCCGCCTCGCGCGGACCGGGCCGGCCGCGTCCCTCAGTCGTCGGCGGCGGTCAGTTCCAGCAGCATCGCCTGGCCCGGGTTGAGCAAGGGGAGCGGCACCCCGTCACGGGTGAGCACCCGGCCGGACAGGACGACACCCTGCTCGGCCCCGCTGAGCCAGGCGGGGTCGGCGACCTGGTGTCGGCTGGCCGGTCCGGTCTCCGGGCGGATCCGCACCCGGTAGCGCCGGCGCGGATCAAGGCCGGGCAGCGCCACCCGTGGGGTGTGTGCGGTGGCGCTCGTGGCGGTGCGCACCCACGCGTACACCGCGTGCTTGCGGTCGGGGTCGACGACGCCGTGCAGTAGCGCGCCCTCGTCCACGTCGTCGGCGCGTACCGTTCGCCCGCCGTGCAGCAGCGGGCGAAGCTCGCGGTAGAGCCGCGCCCACCGAGCCAGGGCCTCCAGCTCGTGCGGGTCGCAGGAGAGCAGGTCCCACTCGATGCCGGCGTGGCCGAAGAGCGCGGTGACCAGCCGGAACGGCAGCGCCGCTGTCCGGTGCGTGGTGTGCGCCTCGGCGGGGCCGACGTGGCTGCCGACAAGCTCCGGCGGCAGCAGGGTGGCCGTCCACCGCTGGATCATGTGGCGTTCCACGGGATCGTTGGTGTCCGACGCCCAGACCCGCTGGGTGTGCGCCAGGATCCCGAGGTCGGCGCGGGCTCCGCCGCTGGCACAGCTCTCGACCTCCAGCGCCGGATGCCGGGCGGCCAACCCGTCGAGCAGCCGGTACAGCGCGAGCGTGTGCTCGTGCACCCCGGACGCGCCCGTTCTGCTGTGGAGCGAGGCGTGCAGGTCGCGGTTGTGGTCCCACTTGATGAAGTCGACCCGGCAGTCGGTGACGATGCGGTCGATACGGTCGAGGAGGTACGCGACCACCTCCGGCTGCGACAGGTCCAACGCGAACTGGTGCCGCCAGCCCAGGTCCGGCAGTTCGCCCAGGAGCCACTGCGGGTGCGCGCGGGCAAGGTCGGAGTTCGGGTTGACCATCTCCGGTTCGAACCAGAGCCCGAACTGCATTCCCAGCGCGTGCACCCGGTCGCTGAGCTCGCGCAGCCCTCCGGGCCAGACCGTCTCGTCGACGAACCAGTCACCCAAGCCAGCCGTGTCGCCCCGCCGCCCGCGGAACCAGCCGTCGTCCAGGACGAACCGCTCCACCCCGACGTCCGCGGCCCGCTTGGCGAGCTCCGTGAGGCGGTCCAGGTCGTGGTCGAAGTACACCGCCTCCCACGTGTTGAGCACCAGCGGCCGGGGGGCCGAGGGGTGCTCGGGCCGACCGCGGACGCTGCGGTGGAACCGGTCGGTGACGCCGTCGATGCCCTGGTCACTCCAGGCGAAGAGCACTTCGGGGCTGTCGTACCGCTCGCCCGGGGCGAGCCGGACCTCGACGAGGTCGAGCAGTTCGCCGGCACCGATCACCGCCGAGTGCACGCCCGCACCCTCGGGTAGCCGTTCGACGAGCTGCTCCTGGTTGCCGCTCCACGCCAGGTGGCAGGCCCAGATCTCACCGGTGCGGAACGCGAACCCCGGGGTCCCGGCCAGCACCAGGAACGCGGAGTCGTGCCCGGGCCGGCCACGACGCGATGCCCGGGACCAGGTCCCGTCCCCGACGAGCCGTCGTTGGGGACGCCGTTGCGCTTGGATGTGTTCCCATGGAACATGGAGCAAGCCCTGTCCCTCGGCCGCGAGCAGACCGTGTCCGTCCGCGGGCGTCATCCCGGGATGGATCATCCGCTGGTACTCGAAGGCAGGCGGCGTGCCCGGCGGAAGCTCCCGCAGACCATCGACCCAGTCCTTTAGGCGCGCAGCGCCGGTCGGGTCCTCGTCATCCAGCACTCCCACATGACCCCCGAGGGATTGGCTTGCCCGCAGAACGCATGCCGTGGTTTGCGGCATCAACCGGCTCAAACGCCACCGCACCGTGGTCACCCGATTCGACGAACTCGCCGTGCGCTACGAAGCCACCGTGCACATCGCCGCCCGGGATCCCGGATGACACTCCCGGCCAGGAAGCCGCCGACCAGGGCGACACCGATGCCGCAGTCATACCGGGGGCAGGAGGGCAACGGTGGGGGTCACTCCGGCCGGGTGGTCCCGTCACGGTTGATGCGCAGCGCGGATACCTGCCGGGCCAGTCGACCGGTGTGCGCATACCTGCGCCCTATCTTCCAGGAAGTCGCGGACAAGACGGAGGCTGGTCCGCGGCGCCTCGGCGAAGACGTGGTGGCCTGCCTCGGGTATCACGTGCACGGCCGCGATCGAAGGACGCATCGCCGTGGCGATCGCGTGCGCGTGCGACGGGGGCGTTAGCGGATCGCGACGCCCGGCGAGGACCAATGTGGGGCAGTCGACCCGGTGTAGCTCGCCGCGCAGGTCCAGTTCCGGATGCTCCGTCCGCGCGTAATGCAGCAGAACATCGTCGTTCATCCCTTTCAGGGCGGGACGGGCTGGCGCCGGGCGGCCTGGGTACAACGGAGCACAGCGGCGGCGGTATTCGGCCAGGGTGGCGGCGCCGGGTTTGGTCCAGAACCGTCGGGCGGCGCGGCCGGCGGCGTCGCCACCGAGCTTCGCGAACAGCGGGTACGATGACGAAAAGTCGCCCGTCGCGTAAGGGGACGCCAGGATGAGACCTCCAACCTGCCCCGGACGATCGACGGCGTAGCGCATGGCGACGAGCGTGCCGAACGACTGACCGAGTAGGATCGGGCGCTCGATTCCGAGCGTCCGGCACACCGTGGCAAGGTCGTTGGCCCAGGATTGCAGGTTCCAGTCAATGGCTGTGCCACGCGCGCTGCGACCACCGCCGCGCTGGTCTAGATAGATCACTTGGGCCCAGCGCGAGAGGGCGGACATCCGCGGCTTGAAGACGGTGTGGTCGGCGCCCGGCCCACCGTGCAGTAGCACGACAGTCGGCCGCTCGCGCCAGCCCGTCCCATGGGCTACGAGGGAGGGTCCCTCGACGTCAAGATATAGTCGGTCGATATACATAGCAGGCTCCAGGCTGGACGAGGTTGAGGGATGACGACGGTACGACCAACTCTGGCGGCAGTACAGCAACAGGTCGCCGCGGCCGTTGCTCGGGCTGGTCGCACGGGTGACTCGGTCACCCTGATCGCCGCCTCCAAGACCATCCCCGCCGAGGTCATCGAGGAGGCCGTCGCCGCCGGGCAGACAGTCTTCGGGGAAAACCGGGTGCAGGAGGCTATGGCGAAGTGGCCGGCTTTGCTCGATCGCCATCGGCAGATTCGACTGCATCTCATCGGGCCCCTGCAGACGAACAAGGCCCGGGATGCCGTTCGCTTCTTCGATACGATCCACTCGGTCGATCGTGTGGCGCTGGCTGCTGCACTGGCAAAGGAGTCCCAGAAGCAGGGGCGTCGGCCCGAATGTTTTATTCAGGTCAATATCGGCGCCGAGCCGCAAAAGGCTGGGGCTTCAATCGCTGAAGTCGATTCCCTGATTGCTGCCTGTCGCTCAGAATACGAGCTCGATGTAGCCGGTCTGACCTGTATTCCGCCGTCCGGTGAGCCGCCCGAAAGGCACTTCACGATGCTCGCGGAGATAGCCGCAAGAAACGGTCTCAAGTGCCTCTCGATGGGCATGAGCCAAGATTTCCCCGCAGCCATCGAGTGTGGTGCCACGCACGTCCGAGTAGGAACCGCGATCTTCGGCAAACGGGCAGCTTGACCAGAGCACGCCGGCCGACGGCGGCCGGAGGCTCCGGCTAGACTTGCCTCTGTCCAGACGCCGACTGCAAGGGAACGATGGTGCCGACTCAAGAGAAAGCAGCAGGACCAGCCCTGGTGCGCGTCACCATTCCGGCCGGGTCGCCAGGCGCCGATGCGGTGGCGACGGCGGCACTGCCCCGGGGCGGGCCCGAGGCGATCGTGGTGGTCCGCGATCTGAACGGCGAGCTGCACGACCTCGATTGGGTGCCGGCCACCGACACTGAGGTCGACCTGATCCCTCTGTCGAGTCCCGACGGCCTTCGGGTGCTGCGGCACTCCACGGCGCATGTCCTCGCCCAGGCGGTTCAGGATCTGTTTCCTGAGGCGAAGCTCGGTATCGGGCCCCCCATTGACAACGGCTTCTACTACGACTTCGGTGTGGCGAAGCCATTCACCCCCGAGGATCTCGAGCGTATCGAGGCCCGGATGAAGGAGATAGTTCGTTCCGGCCAGAGTTTCCGCCGACGAGTATTTCCGTCACTCGATGTCGCGCGCACCGAGCTGGCGGAAGAGCCGTACAAGCTCGAGCTCATCGATCTTAAGGGCGCGGTTGACGCCTCCGAGGTGATGGAGGTCGGTGAGGGCGAACTCAGCATTTACGACAACGTCGACGCCAAGAGCGGCAAAGTTGTCTGGTCCGACCTCTGCCGAGGGCCGCATCTTCCGCTGACGCGGCTAATCGGCGCCTTCAAGCTCATGCGGGTGGCCGGTGCCTACTGGCGTGGGCAGGAGGACCGCCCGATGCTGCAGCGCGTTTATGGCACTGCCTGGGCAAAGCAGAAGGACCTTGACGACTACCTGTGGAGACTCGAACAAGCTGAGCTGCGTGATCACCGCCGCATCGGCCGCGAGCTCGAGCTGTTCCACTTCGATCCGACGGCCCCGGGTATGCCATATTGGTTGCCCAAGGGAATGCGTGTGCTCAACAATCTCCTGCAGTTCTGGAGGGATGAGCACGAGGCGCGTGGCTACCAGGAGATCGCCACCCCGCTGATCAACAACAAGAAGCTTTGGGTGACGTCCGGGCACTGGGATCACTTCCGCGACGATATGTTCGTGATTGCCGGTGGCGATGAGCACTCCACCATGGCGCTCAAGCCGATGAACTGCCCGAACGCGATGGTCGTCTACAACCTCAAAACTCGGAGCTACCGGGACTTCCCGCTCCGGTTCAGCGACTCTGACCCGCTGCACCGCGATGAGCGGTCGGGCGCGTTGCATGGCCTGCTGCGGGTGCAGAAGTTCCAGCAGGACGATGCCCATGTCTTCGTGACGCCGGCCCAGATTCGCGAGGAGTACGAACGGATCTTCGACATCTGTGACCGCTTCTACAAGATCTTCGGCCTGACCTACCGACTGCGCATTGGTACCCGCCCCGACAAATTCATCGGAGAACGGGCGACCTGGGACGAGGCCGAAGCGACGCTGCTGTCGATCCTGCATGAGCGGACCGGGGGTGACTTCGAGACCGAGGAGGGCGGCGGTGCTTTCTACGGCCCGAAGATCGACATCCTGATGGAGGACGCACTCAGCCGACAGTGGCAGACCGGTACCATCCAGCTTGACTTTCAACTGCCCCGCCGGTTCGGCTGTGTCTATATCGATGAGCACGGCGAACGGCAGACTCCGGTGGTCATCCATCGGGTCGTCTACGGCTCGCTCGAGCGCTTCCTCGGCATCTACATCGAGCACACCGCGGGTAACTTCCCGCTCTGGATCGCGCCGGTGCACGTGAACGTCCTGCCAATCTCCGACCAGTTCGTCGAGTATGGCGAGAAGGTGGCCGGGCGGTTGCGCGAAGCTGGGGCGCGCGTCGAGGTCGACGCCCGCAACGAGACGCTGGGCAACCGCGTGCGGCTGGCACAGCAGGAGAAGGTCCCGATGGTCGCGGTCGTCGGTGCCCGCGAACAGGAAGAGCAGACGGTCAGCCTGCGCCTGCGAGGCGGCAAAAAGATCGCCTCAATTCGCCTGGATGAATTCGCCGAACGCCTCGGCGCCGACCTGCGGGACCGCACGCCCGAGCTGACCCTGGTGGCGACGGACCTGTGAGCTCTGCGGCGCTGCCGCGCGAGTGAGCCGAGCCCCGGACGCGTAGCCTGGCACCTGCACCAGGTGCCAGGCTACGTACGCGTCGCGGTGCCGGGCGCCGTCAGACCAGTTCCGATACGTCGACCCGGAACCGATCGATGACGAGCTGCATGTCACGGCGGATCTCGTCCGCCGTGGCCGCGGCGAAGATGAACTTGCCCGACCCGCCATACGCGGCGGCGTGCTCATTGAGAACATCGCCGATGTTGGGCACGTCAGCGGCGATGACCGACTCGGGCAGGGCGTCGAGGCCGTGGATGCGGCGTACTTCGCATCGGCGGGTCGCGGGCAAGGGCGCGATGAGCCAGCCGGAGGCACCCACGTGGGGAGTGTCGGTGATCTGCCGGGGCTCGCGCAGAGTCGAGGGCTCGTTGAGGCAGGCGAGGACGGACTCCCAGGTGAGATCGACGCCATAGACCTTGCTTATGTGCGGCACGACCCAGGCGCCACCGTAGCGGCTAGCCGCCTCGAGGAAGACGAACTCCCCGGTGGACAGCAGGAACGCTTCGATATGGAAGGTGCTGTCGTAGAGTCCGAGGCTCTTCAGGACACGCTCAACGAAGGCCCCCGCCGCGGCAACCTGGGCGTCGTCGTTGAACGTGAGGGTGGCGACGGCGGCACCCTCGTTGCGGTAGTCCAAGGCATTCCACGCGTATTGCGAAGGGCTGAGGAAGCGCACCTCACCGTCGCGGACCACACCGTCGAAGTGACACACGGTGCCGTCGATGAACTCCTCGACCTCGTACCCGTCCTCGAATGCGTTGACACTGGCGTAAGCCAGCAACTCGTCGGCATCCTGGAAGATCCGCACGCCAAAGCTGCCGGCCTGCCGACGCGGTTTCAGCACCACTGGGCCGGTGAACTGCCCGAGAAACTCCTGCAACCGCTCGACATCCAGATCGGAATCGACCGGAAGGAAGCGGGGAATCCGTAGGCCGGATCCGGCCAGTGCCGCCTTCATCAGCACCTTGTCGCGGAAGAGTTCGGCGGTGTGTGTGTTCACGCCGGGCACTTTGAACCGGTCTCGTAGCATCGCGGCTGGAAGCGTCGTGTGTTCGTGGATCCCGATCACCGCCACCGGATCGTCCCACTGCCGGGACCACTGCTCGACCATGGAGATCATGCTCGGCGCCGCCCGCTCGTACCCGTCGAAGTCCAGGCCGTCGGCCGCATCGATGACGCCAACCGCGGCGAACAGCGCGCGAACGTGCGGTGGTAGGTGCGCTGCCTGATGCCGGTCGAGGATCAGTGTGAAGGTGTACCGGGCAAAGTCGAGCCGCTCGAGGTGCTGGAGGCGCAGTCCTATATAGACAACGTGGGGCTTACTGTCGATCACGGATCCGCTCTCTCACCTCGATAGCACCGCTGGCGGCCCGCCATCGGCAGCTCACCAGCCGACAACGTATCACTGTTCACATCAGACGAGCGCTTGCGAGTTGATCATCGGTCGTAGCGATCACGGTCCGCCTGACGGGTGCGATGATCGGCCAGATGCGCCGAATCGCTTCGGCCATCGCGAGGAGCCGCTGTGCGACGCAGACGAACACCCTTGTCGGGTGCGTCCGTGTGTCCTTTCGGGTTGATCTGGTCTTTTGGCGTCTGGGTGACCGACTCGACCCACTGGCGGACGCCGGCGAGGTTGCCGAAGCAGCGCTGATCGTCCTTGCGGTCGAGGGCCGGCCAGCAGTACCCCGACCTGCTCGGCGGCGTGCCAGCGGCGGACCTGTGGATCGTTCAGCCCGATGGTCTTGCCGGTGTGGAAGCAGGTCTCGATCGGCCAGCGGTTCCGGCGCTTCGGGCAGGGTGCGGAGCGGGATCGGTTGGGGCGACCGGCAGCGGTAGAACGCCAGCTCACCGTCGCCGATCCGGCGGTGGCATCGCCGGCCATCTCCATAACGAACCGAGGCCACCGTGCTAGTGATCGAGGTCTTCCGGCCCACAACATGACTAGTGTACGGTCCACGCCGGACCGGTGCCTGGCTAGCCGGCGCCGCGAAGCGCATGGCCACGACACCACCAATCGATACACAACGGGGGAGTTAGTGGTGCGTCACTCGATGCCGCCCGGAATCGACGGGCAGCGTGCTGACCTCTGCGCACTGTTCGCGGCGTCAGTTGCCCGACACGGTGCCGGGCCGGCCGTCACCGGACCCGACGGGACTTGGACGTACACCGAACTCGACAGATGGTCGGACGACATCGCCGGAATGCTGGCCGGCCACGGCGTGCATGACGGCGATCGCGTGGCTTTCCACCTGGAGCGAGGCCCCGCGATCGTTGCCGTACTGCTCGGCATCCTCAAGGCGGGCGCTGCGTACGTCCCGATCGAGTGGAGCTTTCCGCAGGCCCGACGCGACGAGATGACGGAGCTGAGCCGCTCCGTGGCCCTTGTCACCGGCGGTGCCGAGCTTCGGGTCCAGCAGATCAGAACGGCCGAACCAGCGTCGTGGCCGGAGCCTCCCGCATGTGTGATGTTCACCTCGGGATCCGCTGGCCGGCCGAAGCCGGTCGTCCTCACCCACCAGAATCTGATCCACTTCGCCACCAACCCGGGGTTGCCACCACTCACACCTGCCGACCGGGTAGGACACGCCTCGAGCATCTCGTTCGACGCGTCGCACTACGAGATCTGGTGCACCCTCGCCGCCGGCGCGGAGATCGTGATCCTGCCCAGCGTGGCAAGCCTGGTGCAGTCGGATGTAAACCGCGAGCTGAAGCGCCACCGGATCACCGCGATGCTGCTACCGACGATGGCGGTCAACCACATCGTCCGGGCCGACCGGGAAGCGCTCGCCGGCCTACGTATCCTGCTGACCGGCGGCGACGTGCTGCAGCCCTCGATCGCCCGTGAACTGCTGAGCAGCGATTTCACCGGGACGTTCTACAACCTGTATGGACCGACCGAGGCGACGACCGCCTGTACGGCCTACCCGGTGACCGAGGTGACGGCCGGCGACGTCACCGTGCCGATCGGCCGACCGCTGCCCGGCTGTTCCGCGGCCGTCCTGAACCCGCAGGGCGTCGAGGTCGCTGACGGCGAGGTCGGATTGCTGCACGTGGGTGGCCCCGGCGTGGCGTGGGGATACCTCGACGGGGACCGGTTCCCGCTGGACCCGGTCGCTGCAGACGGTCGCCCCCGATACAACACCGGGGATCTCGTCCGCCGACGCAGCGACGGTGTACTTGAGTTCCTGGGCCGCGCTGACGACCAGGTCAAGATCCGAGGCTACCGGGTCGAGCCCGGCGAGGTCGAAGGGGTGTTGTGCCAGCATCCCCAGATCCGTGACGCAGCCGTGGTGGCGTGTGGCACCGCGGACAGCCGCCATCTGGTGGCGCTCGTTGTCGCCTACGGCAAGCTGAACCCTAGTGCGCTGCGGAAATTCGCCGCGGCTCTTCTGCCGGACCATCTGTTGCCGAGCAGCTTCCGGCAGGTGTCAGAGCTACCGGCGGATGGCAACGGCAAGCGGGATCGAGGGCGGCTCCGGGAGTTGGCCAACGAGCAGTGGCGCCGGACGAGCAACCGGGTAGCCCCCCGCACGGAGACCGAGCACTATGTCGCCGGCCTGTGGGAGGAACTCCTGGCGGTTGAGGGTGTCGGCATCGACGACGACTTCTTCGCCCTCGGCGGCAACTCCCTGCTGGCGCTGAGCCTGCGCCGGCGCGTTTCGAGGGACCTCGGCGTCGACCTCCAAGCGCTCGATGTGCTCGCCACGACCAGGCTGAGCAACCTCGCCGCACTGATCGGTGACCGCCTGGCCGGGACGCCGTCGTGACCATCGACCAGATCGACCTTACTGACCTGGACGTCTTTACCGCCCGGCGCTTCCACGAGCAGCTTGGCTGGCTGCGGGACAACGACCCGGTGCACTGGCACGCGACGCCCGGTGGCGGGGGCTTCTGGATACTCACGTGCTACGAGGACATCACCGCCGCCTATCGTGATCATCAAACCCTCAGCTCAAGCGGCGGCGCTATGCTCGGCGGTTCTTTCCGCAACGAGTCCGACACGTCATCGGGGCGCATGCCGGTGTCGTCCGACCCACCGCGACACCGGATGTTGCGCCAGGTGATGCATCGGGTCTTCACCCCGAAGATGATTGCTCAGGCGGCGGAACAGATCTCGGTACTGGTGGCGGGGGCGTTGTTCCGCGCGGAATCCGAGGGCGGCGCGGACTTCTCGACGGATATTGCCACTGAGCTGCCCGCCGGCGCTCTGATGATCCTGATGGGCATGTCATATGCCGACGCCCACTGGCTGATCGGTATGACCCGCCGGATGATCGGATACCGGGACCCGCTGCTGGTCGACATGACCGTCGACGAGCCGCTCCGGTTGGCCGGGATTCAGGCCGACATCCTTGAGTTCTTCGCGGACCTGCTGCTCGACCGGTCTGACGCCGACGGCGACGACTTGATCAGCGTGCTCCGCCGAAGTGAGATCAACGGTCAACCGCTGAGCTTCGACGATATCCTCTACAACTGCCTGAACTTCGCGGTCGGTGGCAACGAGACCTCCTCATACACCGCTTGCGCTGGTTTGTTGGAACTGATGCGGGAGCCGGAGCAGCGGCAGCGGCTGACCGCCGATCCGGACCTCTTGGACTCTGGCCTCAACGAGATGCTGCGGTGGAGCTCAACCAACGCTTACGTTCAACGCCGTGCGGTGACCGATATGGAACTGCACGGCCGAACGATTCGCGCCGGGGAGGCGGTGACCCTCTGGAACGTCTCGGCGAACTTCGACGAGCGGCAGTTCGCCGACCCGTACCGATTCCGACTCGACCGCTCGCCGAACCGCCATCTGTCCTACGGCTCGGCGATCCACCGGTGCATCGGCGCGGCGCTGGCCCACTCGGAGCTCACCGTCTTGTTTCGGCAGATGCTCGACCGGCGCTGGCACTTCGAGCCGGCCGGGGACGTCCGGTACCTGCGTTCGAACTTCATTCTGGGCATCACTCGGCTTCCGGTGGCGGTGGTCGGTGACTGACCTGCCCAAGGGATACCGGATCCACCGTGGACACGTCATTCTCGAACGGCCGTCGGCGACCGTCCGTCTGCTGGCATTCCACCACGCTGCGGGTTCCGCCATGTCGTACCTGAGGGTCGCCCGTGATCTGCCCTCCGGATGCGAACCGGTCTTGGTCGAGTTGCCCGGTCGCGGCGGGCGGGCCGACGAGCGCCGACCACAGTCCTTCGCGGCCGCGCTAGCGCAGGTCCTAGACGAGATCGCGGTGCTCGTCGATCGACCGACGATCCTGGTCGGGACAAGCCTCGGTGCGCTCTTCGCGCATAACGTCGCAGCGTCGCTGCGGGGGCCCTTCCTACGTGCGGTGCTGGCCTGCGCATGTCCGGCGCCTGGCCGGATGACTGCGGCCCGGCCGGCCAACCGAAGTCCCTCGCAGCTGCTGGATCGGCTGTGTCGGGACGGGCAGTTGCCACCGTCGCTCGCCGCCGACCTGGACCTGCGTGACTACCTGGTCGGTCTACTCATCGACGATCTGCGCCTCGCGGACACCTATGAGCCGCCCGACACCGGCCCTCCGGCCGGCATCGGCTACCACTACTGGTTCGGCGCCGCCGACCAGGGCGCGGGAGCCGGCGAGGCGGCAGGATGGAGCGTCGCCGCGCAGCGGCAGGTTGCGGTTCGGCAGTTCTCCGGAGGGCACTTCTTTTTGCAGGAGGAGCAGCTGGCGATTGAGGCACTCGCTGCTCTCATCACCGATCAGATCGGGCATGTATGATCATCCCGGTTTAGCGTCGCATCGACAGGCGCAAGTGATGGACATAAGCTTGATCGCTGCTGCAGGGCTGCGAGCGGATTAGCCTTGTGTCTGTGCAACATTCGCTCTCGAAAGTGAGGTGGGACTCATTGGCGATCGCCCGGATTCGACACGCTAGGCTATGGGATGATCTGTTCGGGTTGCCCGATGCAATGCCCAAATCTGTCCTCCTGTTTGGATTGCATGACATTCGGCTGCCCGCTTATGCGACTAGTGGCGCACTCTTGAGCGCACTCCGCCGACTATTGATTTCAGGTCGCCCTGGTCGGCTTTCGGCCGATTTCCGAGCGCCGACTCTGGTGGAGTTCCTGACCTCCCGGGGCGTCACCGAGGTCGTCAGCCTGGACCTCTTCGATGAGCGTGCTGAGCTGCGGTTTGACATGAATGGGCCGGTTCCGGACGAGTATCACGGCCGGTTCGAATCGCTGATCGACATCGGCTCACTCGAGCACGTATTCGACACTCGCCAGTGCTTGGAGAACTCTCTGCGGATGCTCGACATCGGCGGGTGGTATTTCCTGCATGTTCCGGTCAACGGATACTTCGCACACGGTCTCCATGTCTTCAACCCGCAGGGAATTGTCGATGCCCTTCGGTTGAACGGTATGGAAGTTCACGACCTCGTCTATACCGATCATCGTGGCCGACGGGTACGGAATCCCGGTCGGCAGGGTCATCGACTGATGTGGCTGGCTGCGCAGAAAGTCAAATCGACGGAGCGATTCATCGTGCCGCAGCAAGGGTATTGGACCGACTTTTACCGTGCCGCCGGTCCGGCACAGCGTACGAAAATCCAGTCGGATTACTGGGCTGGGGTCGGCCGGTAGCCCCGCCGGCCGATCGTTTCAAGCGAAGGGAATGCACATGGCAAATTCGCAGCATGTTGAGATGCTCCGAAGCATCGCGCAGCACGTCGATCGAGCCGCCGCGCTTGAGGAGGTGTCGAGTCTGACCAAGCGGCTCCTCGCGGAGACCGGACGCGGGCTGCAACTTGCCGAAGCCGACCTGAGCAATCTGGACCTGACCGGAGTCGATCTGGAGGGGGCCGTGCTGAGCCGGGCCGTGCTGCACGGTGCCAAGCTGGTCGGGGCCAACCTCGAGCGATGCACGATGATCTGCCCGGGGCTGGAACGAACGGATCTGAGCAGGGCGCGCCTGCGAGGTGCGTACGTGCACGCGCTCGCCGCCCAGACGTCGAAGTTCGACGGCGCTGACCTGTCGCAGCTGCGCGACGCGACCGGTTCGCTGTTCCACGGCTGCTCGATGCGCGACGTCAACCTGTCCGGGGCGCACCTGGCCGGCGCAGCCTTCTACCAGTGCGATCTGACCGGTGCCGACCTGAGCGGCACGGCGTTGCAGGGAGCGGAGATCAACGAGTGCCTGCTGCGCGACGCCGTGTTCGGCCGCGCTCAGGTCAGCCAGCTGACCATCACCAAGTGTTCGATGACCGGTGCTGACCTGGCCGGCGTCACCGGCGAGGGCGCCGTTCTGCAGCGGCTCACCGACGCCGACAATCTCACCCTGACCAGCGCTTCCCTACCCGGCGTGCGGATCAGCGGCGTGCGGGCGAACAACTGGGCGGCGAGCGGCCTGCACGCTCCGCGCGCCGACGTGTCACAGGTATCGCTCACTCAACTCGACCTCAGTGGCGCCGACCTGAGCCAGGCGCGGTTTGTTGACTCCGCGTTGCCGGGCGCCGACCTCGGAGGTGCGATCCTGCACGCCGCCAGCATCCTGTCCAGCTCGTTGGCGAAGGCAAACCTCTCGAATGCCCAGGGCGAGACCCTGCATGTCGTCGAGTCGAGCCTCCGCGAGGCAGACCTGACGAAGTTCACCGGCCGCTGCATGACCATGCGCGACACCGACCTCAAGCAGGCACGCTTGTCTGGCGCCAACCTCTACCGGGCAATGCTGACCGGCGATCCGCCGCGCGGGATGTGCCTGGCGGGGGCCGACCTGAGCGGCGCGATTCTGGTGCAGGCGTATTTCGCCGCCGATCTTGCCGGTGCGAATCTGCGCGAGGCCAACGCCGCCTACAGCCGTTTCAGTCAGTCGGACCTGACCGGGTCCGATCTCTCCGGCGCCAACATGTACCAATCCACCTGGGTGAAGGTCACCTGCCGGGACGTGTCCCTCGCGGGCGTACAGGCACCGATCTTCATTGACCGCTGCCCTGGTCTCGTTGATTCCGCCAGGCAGAGCCAGGAGGACGGTGCCGAGAAGTTTGTCTCGTTCATCGAAGGACTCGAGCAGCTGCTGGCCGGCGAGCGCAAGGGCTCGACGTGAGCCGCCGCCTCCATCGTCCCCACCCTGCGTCAAGGAGAGTATGACCGTGGTCAACGAGCTCATCGAAAAGTTCAACACCGAGCCCCGGCAGGCCTGGGCTGGGTATCACCGTTCCGGGGTTGACGGGCTCATCAGTTCTTTCAACCTCTCGTACGCGCTGGTGGCGGCGCGCAGGGCGGGCATGCTCGGCAAGCTCGTCGACGGCGGACAGCGGCCGCTCGCCGAGCTCACCGCCGGCCTCGACGAACACCTGGCCGGCAACCTGCTCCGGTACCTGGACGTCATGGAGGTCGTCCGGATCAGCGGCGACACGGTAAGGCTGACCGACCAGGGCCTGGACATGGCCGCTCCTACCGCGCTGGCCCAGCTGGAGTTCTACATCGAGGCCTACGGCCCGGTCGTCTCCCAACTCACCGGCCTTGTCAAGGGCGAGAAGGTATATGGTCGGGACGTCGCCCGCAACGGTGCGGCCCTCGGTCGATCCTGCGCTGATCTGTTCAGCATCTACCATGATCCGATCGTGCTCGAGGTGCTCACGTCGCTCGATGTACGCAAGGTGCTGGACCTGGGCTGCGGCGCCGGGCAGTTCTTGCTCGACGCCTGCAAGGCCGATCCCACGCTCCTGGGGGTAGGCCTGGACATCGACGCGCCCTCGATCGGGATCGCCGAGGGCCTGGCGCGGGACGCCGGACTGGCAGATCGCCTCAAGTTCGTGGTGGCGGATGCGTTCCGGCCAGAGACCTGGCCGGCCGAGACCCGCGATGCCGACGCCATCTTCGGGGTCGGCGTGCTGCACGAACACTTCCGGGACGGTGAGGACGCGGTGCTCACCATCCTGAACAACCTCGCCGGGCAGATGCGCGCTGGCGCTGTGAAGAGCTTCGTCCTGGGTGAGCCAGAACTGCGCTACGACCAGCTCGAGAACGACTGCGACCTCTACCTGGTGCACATTTTCACGGCCCAGGGGTTCCCGCGGAAGCGTGAGTTGTGGCTGGAGCTGTTCGAGAAGTCGGATCTGTACTGCCGGCGGGTGTGGACGCGGCCAGGCGCGGGGCCGCGGTTCAACTTCTATGACCTGGCGCCGCGCTGAGATGGCCGAGGTCGCCTGGGTGCAGGTCCTCGACTCGTCCGGCCAGACTCGATGGACGGGTGACGAGGCGGGCCTCCCGGAGTTCCTGGCGCGGTTCTCTGCCGGGAACTCCGGGACGGCCCGCCTCGCTGGGACGGCGATGGGTTCCTGCACCCACAACGAGGTCACCGAACTGGCCGAGCAGTTGGGCTTCATCAGCCGGCGCGGGACGCCAAAGGGGTTCGTGACGACCTTGCCGCCGGGAAGTCTGATAGACGAGAGTGTGGCTCAGTTCAACCGGGGCCATATGGCCCGGCTGCGTGCCAACCGGGTCGACTTCCCGCTGGTGTTCGCGACCGACGATGCCGAGATGGGGGCGCTGGTCTCGGCGTACGAGCAGCAGGGCCGGATGTTCCGGTTCGACGAGCGGGACCCTTCGTTGCGGCTCAGCTATGCGGCGGATCCCAACCTGTTCGCGTGGCTGAGGCACACCCGGGCGGATCCGTCGCGACTCCCGTACACAATAATCAGCCCGCAGCCCATCTTCCGGCGATTCCAGAGCGGCGAGCTGAGCCTGGATCGGGCCCGGCAGTACCACGTGTCCGACGTGCATACTCTTTGCCCGGCTGACCGGGCAGCCGAGGTCTTCCGGGACATCGTCGGTCATGCCGCCAAGGCGATGGAGTTCTGGTTCGGCGACGACTATTGCCAGATCGTGGACGCCGTGACGGGGACCGAGTTCGATTGCGCCGAGACCTACGAAGCCCTGTCGAAGTCGGTGCCGGGGGTGACCATCGTACGGCACCTCGCCGCGCGGTCGCGCTATTACGCAATCAAGGGCGGGCTGTACGTCGACGCGGGCTTCGGCACCGTGATGTTGTTCAACTTCCAGTTGGACGACACAAACCCCGGTCGATTCGACATCCGGCTCGACGATGACGGCCCGATGGCGGTGATCCACTCGACGCTGGCGGCTGGCGTTCCGAAGTTGCTGCCGATCACGCTCGGCCGGGGGCTGGCCGGGGTGGGCCCGCGGGCACTTCCACCGGAGTTGGCGCGTCATCAGCTGGTTCTGGTTCCGGTGCGGGAGCACCATCGGAGCGGAGCCGACGAGTTGGCGGCCACGCTGCGCACGTCCGGCCTGCGCGTGACGGTGGACGCGCACCTGAACAGGTCCCTCGGCCATCGTCTCGCCGCCCTCCGCAGCGCCTGGCAGCCGCTGTTCGCAGTCGTCGGTGATCGTGAGCTTGCGGGCGAGCCGCTGACTCTGGACGGGCCGCAGGCCGACGATCGCCCGACCCTGAGCGGGTATCTGGCCGCAAATCGTGAGCGGCTGCAACGGTGCGCACCCACGGTGGAGTCCGACTGGACCGACCCGCCGTTTCACGCCTTGGCCAAGACCCGAAAGGACGGTTATAGCGGATGAGTCGGCGCGTTCCCCGCGTACTACTCGGCCTGCCGACATACCGCGAAGCGGAAACAATCGCGGCCGTCACCCGAAGCCTCGACCGTGCCGCGGCGGCCTGCGGCCGGTCGGCCGAGTTCACGCTCGTCAACCTCGACAACCGGTCGCCCGACGGAACTCGGGAAACGTTTCTGGCGACCGACACGCAGTTGCCGAAGGTCGGACTGCAGACCGCACCCGGTATCCGGGGCAAGGGCGCAAACCTGCGCCTGTTGTTCGAGTACGCTGCGGCCTGCTCGGCGGATGCTGCAATCACCATCGATGCAGATCTTGAGTTCATCGCTCCGGAATGGATCGATATTTTCCTGAGTGCGGTTCTCGACGACGGCGCCGGTATCGCTGTGCCGCTCTACGGTCGTACTTGGTACGACGCCAACCAGACCAACCAGCTCGTCGCACCCCTAGTGCTCGCGGTTACCGGGGAGCCGGTCCGGCAGCCGATCGGCGGAGACTACGCATTCAGCCTGGCCTACATGCGGCGGATCCTGCGGGACCAGTGGTTGCCAGGTGCGCAGGGCTTCGGCATCGATCCGTTCCTCGTCCTCTCCGGGCTGGCGGGCCAGGATCTCCACCAGGTGAGGCTCCCCGGCGGCAAGTTCCACTCGTGGCGCAGCGACACGCCCGAACAGATCGAGGACGAGTTCCCGGTCAAGTTCCATACCTCGAACGACACCCTGTTCACCCTGCTCGCCAAATGGGCGCAGGCTGACGCCGAGCTACCGCCCTTTCCGGCCACCCCCGAGATTGACCGCAGCCTCGAGAAGCCTTACGACCTCGGGCTGATGCGGGCGGCGGGTGAACTCGGCTTCCGCCGGGAGGCCGCGAGTCCGGAGTATTCCGCGCTCCTCGGCGGCCCCGTAGCCGAGCCGCCCGAGGTGGACGAGGACACCTGGGCCCGAATCATCGTCGCGGTGCTGGACCGGGCTCGCGGCAATGGGCTGACCCACCAGCTACTGGAGGCCTTTCGCTCGCTCTTCTTCAGCCGCGTGGCCACCGTTCAGGCAAGCTTGCGGGGCCTGACTCAGGCGCAAATCGACGAGCACGTGTACGCCGTGGCCCGGGCGATCAGGCAGCGGCTGGCCGCCGATGTCTGAGTCCGCCGCGGACGCACCCCTGCACGTCCTCGTTCCGCGCGCCGGCTTCCCACACGTCCCAGCGATGCTGGCTGAGGCGCTGCCGGAGGTAGTGGTCACCCGCTGCGCGGTAACGGAACTGGCCGATGCCGTGCAGAGCGCCGACGTCCTGGTACCGCTGCTGGCACCGGTGACCCGTGCGATCCTCGCCAACGGCCGCCGGCTGCGGCTCGTTCAGCAGTGGGGTTCCGGCCTGGACCGGGTCGACCTCGAGGCGGCCCACGAGCTCGGCGTGCCGGTCAAAGCCGCCGACCCGGCTGTCACGGGTGGCGCCGCTGCGGTCGCCGAGTGGTGCGTCATGGCAGCGATCGCGCTGGGGCGGCACGTGCCTGCCGTGCAGGCCGCGTTCCCGGGCGGCAGCGCTTGGGGGTCACCACTCGGCCGGACGCTGCGCGGCGGCGTGGCCCTCGTGATCGGAATGGGTGCCGTCGGCCGGGCGCTCGTTCCCCTGTTGCAGGCGCTCGGCGCCACCGTGACGACGGTGAGCGCGAGTTACCGCGGCGAGCTCGCCGGTGTCGCCGGCGTCGGGTACGACAACTTGGTGCCGGCGCTCGGTCGGGCCGACTGGATCTTCGTCTGCCTTCGCCGCCCGATGCAGGTGCCCGTCCTCGGCGCGCATGAACTAAGTTCGATGAGGTTGGGTGCGTTTCTGATCAATGCCTCGCGTGGGCATCTCGTGGATGAGGACGCCGTGAATCGCCTGCTGCGGGAAGGCCACCTCGGCGGGGCCGCACTCGACGTGTTCCGGCACGAACCAATGACCGGAGCCGAGTCGATTCTCACCGCACCGAATCTGTTGGCCACCCCGCACGTGGCTGGCGTGGTGGAGAGCGTCGAGAGACGGGTGGCGGCGCAGGTGCAACTGAACGTCAGAAGGGCACGATTATGACATCCTGTGGCACGGTGGTAGCGGCGCAGCTCTACTCGTCCTACCGAGACTTGCCACCGGCCTGGGACACCCTGGCTGGCGACGACTTCTACTCGACCCGCTCCTGGCTACGGCACCTTGCGCAACTCGCTCTGGCCGAGGAACGGCATCTGATGTCGTCGGACGGGCGCCTAGGCGCTGCCGGCTACTGGCTCCCGGCGCCGACCGGCGAGACACGGTTCCTGCGCCCGGACAGCCTCCTGCCCGGCCATCCGACCGACGACGTGATGCCGGTCCTGCTGATCGGTGGTTGGCGCGTTTACGGCAGCCAACTGGTCGGCGACCACGCCGCGGTCGACGACTTCTTGGCCGGCGTGACCGAGCGCGGCATGGATCTCGGCGCCAGGTCGATCTTCATGCCCTATGTCGCCTTGGACGCGTCGTTCGCTGACTCCTTGTCGCGGCAGGGATGGACGGCGCATCCCGCCGAGCCCACCGCAGTGCTGGACGTCGACTTCGCAGATTTCGCCGGCTACCTCGCCGCTCGGTCCAAGAAGCGCCGAAGCCAGATCCGGCAGGAACTGGCCGCAGTTGAGCAGGCCCGCGTTGTCCTGGAGTTTGCCCCGCTGACCCACGACCGTGTTCGCGGGCTCGCCG
Source organism: Micromonospora sp. DT53 (assembly GCF_049841535.1). Taxonomy (NCBI): domain Bacteria; kingdom Bacillati; phylum Actinomycetota; class Actinomycetes; order Micromonosporales; family Micromonosporaceae; genus Micromonospora; species Micromonospora sp. DT53. The sequence goes on along the minus strand of NZ_JBNCKM010000002.1, from coordinate 308,872 downwards.
AGCACGACGCCCGGGCCGCTCAGGCGCACGGCATGATCAAATCGATAGATCTCGCAGAGCGGTCCCTGGCCGGCCTTGCCAATCTCGACGACGGCCGCTCATTCATCGGCACTGCGACGGCAGACGATCGACTGGTGGCCTTCGTGGTCGTCGTCGTCCATCGCAATCAGGTCTACGTTCGACAGTTCGTGCAGGTGACGGAGCTTCCCGGCGTACCGGTCTACTTCTCGCTGACCTACTACGCGGTCATCGAGCTCGCGCTACGCGAACGTGCGACCATCATCCACTTCGGGCTCAAGGCCGAGGAGCCCAAAGTCCTCCGCGGATGCCGACTCGTCGAGCAGCAGTCTTTCATCAAGCTGCTGGGAGAGCGGCGAACGGAGTGACCGCGACCGAGCGGGAGTCGGCTGATTCGCCGGGCGGGTCCGACGCCTCGCACAGGCGACCACTGGTTCTGGAGAACGCGCCATTTCGCCGGTTGTTGACCGCGCAGTCCCTGTCACTGGTCGGCGATCAAATCGCAACCATCGCCCTGACGTTCCTGATTCTGCGACAGGGTTCTGACGGCGCCTTCAAGCTCAGCATGATCCTTGCTGCCAAGGTCGTCGCACTCTCGGTCTCCTCGATCTTCGCCGGCGTGCTGGCCGATCGCTGGTCGCGCCGCAAAGTGATGATGCTGGCCGATGCTGTCTCCATCGTCGCGCAGGGTGCGACCGCCCTTCTGGTGTTGACCGGCCAGATCGACATCATCGCCATTTGCGTTCTGCAGGCGCTGTGCGGTTTGGCAGTCGGGTCCTTTCGGCCATCGTCGGTCGGTATCGTCCCGGTCATCGTGCCCCAAGACCGGCTACTAAGGGCCAACTCCCTCATCTCGGCCAGCGGCAACGCGGCGAACGTCCTCGGCCCGGTCGTCGGCGGCGCGGTACTCGGCGCCTTCGGCACCACCGCCGCGTTGATCATCGACGTGGCGACCTTCGTGGTAAGCCTGACGCTGATCGCCCGCCTGCCCGACGTGCAGACGCCGCTGCGAGTGGCCGAGCGTGCCCGCGACTCGCTGCGCAACGGCTGGACCGAGGTGATTCGACGGCCGTGGCTGCGGTGGATGCTGATCTACTTCTCATGCTTCCAGTTCGCCGTGCTCAGCACGCAGATGGTCGCCGGGCCCATTCGGATGCAGGAGAGCTTCCACGGCGCCACATCCTGGTCGTACGTGGTCGCCGCCCTCGGCATCGGCACCGTGCTGGGAAGCATGCTCGCTCCACAACTGCGACCACGGCGGCCGTTGGTCGTCACGCTCGTCTCGGTCCTCAGCTTCTGCCTCTCGCACGCACTGCTCGCCGTTGCCGGCTCGATCGTGGTGATCGCCGCCGGATTCGCGATCGCCGGGGTGGGGCTCGGGATCGCGTCGGTGCTGTGGGCGACCACACTGCAGACGCAAGTGCCCAACGACATGCTCTCCCGGGTTTCGTCCTACGACTGGCTGACCTCGACTGCCCTACGGCCTGTCGGCCTGGCGATCACGGGTCTGGTGGTCGCCCGTTGGGAGCCTCGTGCACCGCTGCTGATCGCGGTCGCACTCCTGCTTGTGGTAACAGGGGCCGTTCTGCTGAGCAGCTCCGTTCGGGACGTGGGTCGGGCTCGTGAGGTGCCGGCGTTGGACCACGCCTGAAGCGCTCGATCGCCGGCAACGGTGGCGTCACCCTCTTCAGCGACGTCAACCTGGTTGAACCGGTGCCAACGCGTGTCACCCCGGCCGACCCCCGGTCGCAGAGCGGGGTTCGTTGCTCCGGGTGTGGTCCTGGGCTGGGCGAACGGCGGTCCGGGGAACGTGGGCCACTCCCTGCCACCCCAGGTGAACCCCCAGGTCGCGAGACTGGTCCCTCGCGCCCCCGTAGCTCAGGGGATAGAGCATCGGTTTCCTAACCCGACGCTCCGTTTGTGGCCGCAGGCCGATGACCTGCGGCCCTCTGTTTTCTGCCGGTGGGCGCCGGTCGCTGCGCGGCCTTGCTGCGATCGCTTGCCGAAGATGAGCACACCGCCCCTTCGGCCCTCGGCGACCCTGACCGGCTGGGTAGCGACCTGCGGGCGAGGTTAGTCTGCCGTTGGGGCGGGAGCCTGCCACAGGGTGCTGACTGGCATGGCGCGGAGTCTGTCGCCGAACGGCAGCGTGGAGGTTCCGGTATAGAGGACGATGCCGGCGACGAAGTCATTGCCGAGGCGCTCGGCGAGCCGGCGTAGCCCGCGGAAGTCGTCGGGTCCGACACTGGTGGCTGCTTTGACTTCGATCCCGACCACCTGACCAGCTCGGTTCTCGAGCACCGCGTCGACTTCGTACCTGCTCTGGTCGCGGTAGTGGGACAGGTCGACGAACTGCTCGGACCAGGTGAGCTGCCGGGAAAGCTCGGACAGGACGAATGATTCGAGCAGCGGGCCGAACGGTGCGCCCGGTCGGAGTAGTGCCCGGGCGTCGGTCGCGATCTCGTTGGCGGCGATGCCGGAGTCGACGAAGATCAGTTTCGACGCGGCGGTGGCGCGGGTGCCCAGGTTGCGGGACCAGCCCGGGATCCGTTTGATCAGGAAGATCTCTTCCAGGGCCTGGAGGTAGCGGGCGATCGTCGGCCGGCTCAAGCCGAGCGCGGATTCGAGAGAATTTGCGGCGATGATGGTCGCGGACCTGGCTGCAAGCAGGCGTACCAGTTTGCGTAGCTCGCCCTTGTGCTGGATGTCGGACAGTTGCCGGACATCGCGGTCGATGAGCGCCTGGACGTAGGCGTCGAGGAATCGTTGGCGGCGGTGCGGGTCGGTGCGGGTCGTGGCCTCGGGCAGGCCGCCGCGCATGATCCGCGCCGCGTAGTCGGCGCGGGTCACCTCCGACTCGTGGCGCAGGTCCGGGCCGAGCGCGAAGATGGCGTCGACGAATCCGTCCGGCTGCCCGTCGAGTTCGCCTTGGGAGAACGGCCAGAGCTCGACGGTCTCCATCCGACCGGGCAACGCGTCCGGGGCAGCTACCATGCCGAAGAGGCGAGACGAGCCGGTGAGCAGGTACCGGCCCGGACGGGGATCCTCGTCGACCGTGGCCTTGATGGCCAACAGGAGTTCCGGGGCGCGCTGGATCTCGTCGATGACCAGGAGTTCGGAGGAGTCCACGAACCCGACCGGGTCGGCGATCGCCGCCGCCCGGTCCTGAGCCCGATCGAGATCGCGGCGCTCGGCTAGACGATCGCCGGCAACGAGGCGGACCAGGGTGCTCTTGCCTGCCTGGCGTGCTCCGCTGATCAAGACGACGCGGGTGTCCGCCAAGGCGGCATTGACCTGTGCGGCGGCGCGGCGGGGGATTAGGTGCGGTGTGGGCACCGCCTCATCATAACGGCCGCGCTTTCGATCTGCGGGGGACCTGGCTTACGATTTGCGGGCCACGGCGCGTTCGGTACGCGGTAGTTTGATGTTCGATCTGCGGGCACCAAGGGGGCGGGGCGGTTAGTGGAAGGGGTCCACGGCTACGTCGCGTTGCGGCGAGTTCGGAAAAGGCTTCTCGGGCAAGCACCTCGGCCCGTTGGTCGGTCATAGAACTGGTCATATTGTCATAGCTAGTGTCAGGTAGCAGGCCAGCCCTGCTCCGCTTGGCCGGCAGACCTGATCGCCCGTGTGCGGCGGGCTGAGGCCGACGACCCGCACGGGATGCGGTGGCGGCGCGACAAGCGCTCGGGCAACGCGGCGTAGCGGTGGACCCCCCACCCGTCAGATGAAGAGCTGCCGAAGCCTGGCCTCGATGAGCGGGAGTCCGTCGACCGGCACGTCGTAGTGGCCAGCCCCTTCGAGCACGCCGAGGTTGATGTCGTTGCCGTTGATCAGCATCTTGTTGACGGTGGCGTAGGTGACCGCGGCCGGGCTGGTGATGTCGTCGGTGCCGTACAGCCACAGGATCGATCCGGGCAGCGTCGAGTTTTCCAGCCGTCCCTGATTCTCGGCGTAGAACCGCTGGTTCTCGGGCAGCGCGTTGGGCGCGCCGCCGCGTACACCTGGGTAGGTGTCCAGACGGTGCGCCGGGTCGTCGCGCAGGTAGTCCAGGATGTCCTGTCGGACCAGCCGGTTCAGGTCGGTCAAGCAGGCCCGCGAGTTGTCCCGGTAGATGCGCAGCATGTTCGGCCCGTACACCTGTCCGGGGTCGACGTCGTAGCCGGCGAGCCGTTGCGTGCGGGTGAAGTAGATCGTCTCCGCGTTGGCGAACACCAACTGGTCGATCTGGTGCTCGGTCGGCTCCCGGCCGGACCCGGAGGCGGCGCGGATCTCGCGCCACAGGACCTGGTTCATGGCTGGCACGTCCGGCACCGGGGCGAGGGTGATCGTGCCCCGGTAGTCCAGGGCCGGGTCGACCTGGCTGGCCTCCTCGACGTAGGAGGCCGCGGCCAGTGCCGCGAAGCCGCCCTCCGACCACCCAGCCGGCACCCACTGTCCGGACAGGCGGGCGCCGAGGTACCGCTGCGCCGCCACCGCCGCGTAGATCATCGACTGGCCCTCGCTGGACAGGTGGTAGTAGCCGTGCCCCTCGACAACGCCCCGGTCGGGGTAGCCGAGCCCCTCGTAGTCGGGCGCGACGATGGCGATCCCCATCCCGAGGACGGCGGCGAACAGGGCGGCGTTCGGACCGTCCGCCCAGACGCCGCGCTGCTCCAACTGGACGCTGGGCGCGCACTCCGGCGCCCAGCCGACCGTGCCGTGCCCCCACACCAGCAGCGGCCACCCGCCCGGTGGCGGCGCTCCGGTCGGCACGAACAGCATTGCGGTCGCGTCAACCTGCCCGCCGCGGATCCCCGGCATCCGGTATCCGATCAGCTCTCCGTCGGCCACCGCCGATATCTCCGGCGGCACGTTGTGCAGGGCGGTGGGGGTTCCGATCAGGTCACCAGCGCGCGGCAGACCGTTGCCGCCGGGTCCGTCGGCCGCCCAGGCGGGTGCGGCGAGGCAAGCCGCGAGCAGCACAACCAAAAGCAGCGGTACGGCGAATGCGGACCGGCGCGACGCCTGGCCGGCCCGGGTCACCGGCTCACCGTGGCGACCTCGGAGGGGCCCCGAGCCCGCTGCCATCCTCGGCTAGCGCCCGGACCTGGAAGTACGGCCAGGGCACGTCGGTCGTGACCGTCGTCTCGAACCCGGCTCCCGCGGCGTCCACCACGGCCCGCGACACCCCGGCATGTCGCCTGGGTAGGACATCCAGCACCGGTGACATCCGCCATCGCTTCCTCTACCTCCGTATTGAGGCGACCCACGGAACCGGTCAAGGGACGCTTCAAGGTCGGCTGGCTCTGCGACTGAGCGTATGGCGCTGGCGGCAGGTGACTCCGGCAAATCGACCATGTACGGTTCGGGGCCCCGCGGCGGCGCACATTAGTACGGCTACCGGGCCCGAGCCTCAGCCTGGCCATGATCACCAGCTACGACAGCACGCCCGCCGGGTGGCTCTCACCGGTATACGGCGCCTGGGCGGTGTACTCGCTCGCTTCCGACCGGGTCCCCGCGTTGTGGGCACGCCTGGCTGACGGCCCTGACGGTTCTGCTACTCGCCGCCGTCGCGCGGCAGCGGCGAGTCTCGCTGCTGGCCGGCGGACTCGCCGTCGTCGACCTCATCGCCGACCAACTCGATCAGCACCCCCTCGCGCCGATGTGGCGAGCCTGCCCGGCATGGGTCTGTCGCCTGGCCTGACCGAATACGACTGTTCCGGTCGCTTCGCGGCCCTGCGGTGATCGCTTGCCGAAGGTCAGCCGGAGCGCTAGCTAGCCGACGGAGCCGTCGGGTCGAGCGGATTCCTCCTCGCTGAGCAGATCACGGCGCCATTCGGCGAATCGGTTGCGGAGATCGTCCAGCGCTGGGCCGGCGATGCCGTACTGGGCGAAGTCGTCAGGATCGAGCAGGGCGGCCTGTCCGAGAGCGTCGGCGAAGACGCGCCGGTCGAAGCCACGGTCGGCGCGCTGCCCGAGGGCGACGAGGGCGTCGCGGGTGTAGCGGCCGGATCGGAGTGTGGCGTCGATGTCGATGAAGTCCCGGGCGAACGCTCGCCCGTAGAGGGCGCTCATCTTGTTCGCGACCGCGTCGTCGGGGTGCAGTACCGGTCCGATCGCCATGAGGATCGGTTCGTTGGCACGCCAGTCCACGCCGAGCTCGACCTTGGAAGCCCGCACACCGTCGGTGACGGCCAGCCGGGCGAAGGTGTCGTACTGCCGCTCGGTCTCGACGGTCAGGCCGTCGCCGCGGTAGGCGTGCACGACGGCGACGACCGCGGCGGTGAACTCGTCGCGGCGGTCCCAGGCGGTGAACAGGTCCACGTCCTCGCTGGGCCGCTCGACAAGCCCGGCGGCCTGAACCGCGTAACCGCCGGCCAGCGCGAAGCCGTAGCGATCGGCCGCCGCGAGCCCGGTGCGGGCGAGGCGTTCGTGGAAGGGGTCCACCGCTACGCCGCGTCGCTGCGGGTGGCGGCGAGTTCGGGGAAGGCTTCCTCCCAGCGCTGGCGGAGCCGGGGTGGCAGCCAGAGGGTGGGCCAGAGCCGCCGGAGGAGGCCGGCATCGAGCCAGGCGTGCAGATCCTCGACCGTGCTGGCTTCGGTGAGCACTACCTTGTACATGCTGGCCAGGCGTGCGGGCCGGTTCAGGTCGTACTCGGCGTGCCCGGACCAGTCGAGGTGACGCGGAAGCGTCACCATGCCCTTGGTGGGGCCGTGCAGCGCGGCGAGGGTTTCGGCGATCACATAAGGCTTCCGGTCGCCGTAGGGCTGGTAGTCCGCTGGTGGCTGGGGTGATGTCCTGCGCCGGTTGATGTTTGTCGCCCGCCGGACTTCCGGTCGGAGTGCCTGACGGATCGTTTCCCGGCTGTATCCGGTGACCCGCTGCAGATCCACCGGCCGCCACCCGGCCGCGTGGAACGCCCGCAGCTGCTCGTCCCGCTCGGTCAACGCGGCGGCCCGCGTCGCCTCGTACCGGGAGACAACCGCCTGCAGCTCATCCTCGGAGAACCGGCTCATGTTCGTCAGCCTACCACGCTAGGCCAAGCGCGCTTGGCTTTCGGTCATTTCCGGGTAACCGGCGGGACCAGCCATGGTGATCGCGATCGGATGCGCTCATGTTCTGGTGAAGCCGAGTGTCCGGTATCCGGGCATGCGGCGTGGGAGTGAGGCGGCGAGGATGGGGGTGGCTGGGTCGTGGTAGTCGTGGACCTCGGCGACGTCCTTGCCGGGTGCGGCGCGGATGACGCGGCCGGCGCATTGGACGAGTAGGCCGTCGTAGGAGATCGGGCCGGCGAGGAAGAGGGTGTCGAGGGCTGGGGCGTCGAAGCCTTCACCGATGAACGGTGTGGTGCCGATGACGAGCAGGCCGTCGCCGGTCTTGGCGCCGTCGAGCCGGTCAACGATGGTCCGCCGTTCGCTGGTGCTCATCGCGCCTTGGAGCACGAGCGCCTGGTGTCCGCGTGCGGCGAGCAGAGCGGTGAGTGCTTCGACCTGGGCGACCCGTCGGGTCAGGACGAGACAGTTGCGGTCGCGTGTCAGGGCTACGGCGACATCGTCGGTGATCTGGGTGTTGCGGGGCTCGTCGAGGGCGAGTCTTCGGTGTACCTCGGCGAGCGCGCCGGGGGCGTCAAGGTCGACGTCGCCGGGCTGGAAGATGGTCTCGTGGATGAACAGCGCTCGACGGGGTCCGGCGTCGGTGTACATCGCTGCCGCGAGAGTGCCTTGTTCCTCGTCGGTCAGGGTGTGCCGGACGGGTCCGAGTTGCCAGGTGACGAGTTGGCCGAGGCCGTCGCGTCGGGTGGGGGTGGCGGTGAGACCGAGCCAGAACTGCGCGGCGATCCGTTTGACCGAGTGTTCGTACGCGGCGGCGCCGAGGTGGTGGCATTCGTCGACGATGACGTGCCCGTACCCCTGAGTCAGGGCGGCGACGTCGTCGCGCCGCGCCAGGGAGGGCAGCAGCGCGATGTCCACCGTGCCCGTGAGCTTGCGTCGGCCGCCACCGAGTTGCCCCGGCCTCAATCCGAGGAACTGTTGGATCCGGGTGCGCCACTGGTCAGCGAGGGCTTTGCGGTCGACGAGGACGAGGGTGGAGGTGTTGCGTTCGGCGATCACGGCGCAGGCCATGACGGTCTTGCCGGAGCCCGGTGGGGCGACCAGGATCCCGTCGTCGTGGGCGAGAAGTGCGCCGACCGCGTTGGCCTGCCTGCTGGTGAGTTCGGCGGTGAACGCGGCGTCGATCTCGGTCCCGGGGTTTCGTGCGTCCGTGACGGCCAGCCGGGATCCGGCGCGCTCGACGATCGTGGCGATGGTGTGCCGCAGGCCCCGCGGGAGGACCAAGCGGTCATCGAGGGTGAGGTCGTAGCCCTGGATGAAGCGTGGGGTGTCCCAGGTGGACTTGTGGAGTCGCTGCAGCTCGTAGAACTTCGGGTTGGCCATGGCGGCGGCGTGCTTGAACGTCGCCAGCGCGGCGGGGGTGAGTTGTCTGGCGTCGATGCTCAGCCCGGCGCCTACCTCCGCGTGGACCACCGGAGGGAGCGGAGGGTGGACCTGGGTCGCGGCGGACCGGCTCATCGTGGCGACGTCGGCACCGGTGGCGGCTTGCTTGGCCTGCCGGGCGACGTGTTCGGCGTCGCCGGGGCTGAGCCGGTCCAGCGTCGACAGGAACGCCCACTGGTCGGCGTACGGCTCGAGGGTGCCGAGGTCGAGGAAGGTGGTGAGTCCGTCCTTGCGGCGGCGGCCCTGCAGGGGTGCGGCGATGAGGTCGCCGAAGCCACCCTCGGGCAGCACGTCCTGGTTGGGGAACAGCCGGTCGTACGACCGCAGATCCATCGACCCGCGTAGCACCATCGCCTCACGGAGAAGGACGGTGCCGAGGGACCGCGCGGTGGCCGCGGGAACAGCGCCGGTGAAGAAGACCCACACGTGGGCTCCGCGGCCCGACTGGGAGATCTCCAACGCGGCCGGCACCGCGCTGGCTCGCGCCGCTTTCACGTAGGCGAGGGCGTCGAGCATCGCCGTCGGCCCGTCGAAGTCGGCCACGACGAAATGGCAGGTGTTGCCGGGCATCAGCGGGTACAGGCCCATGAACACGTCGCCGACCAGATGCGCCGCGACGACCTCCGTCGTCCGGTGCAGGTAGGCGGCACCCCGCCGGTCCATACCCTTACGCCAACCGCCCGCGACCGCGGGCATCCAACCGGCGGCACCGGTACGGATGTTGTCCCACCGCACGGCGTACACGTCGGCCCGTGCCCGGAACCGGTCGACGAACATCGCCAGCTTGTCCCGAGTCGGCGAAGCCATGGTGACCAGCCCCGGCGGCTCAACCGGCGCGGACAACTGCTCCGGCGCCGCAGACGTGTCCTGGCCGCGCAGCTCCAGCAGACGCGCCAGCCGGGCGTTCTCCGCCCGTAACCGCTCCACCTCCCGCCGAAGATCGACGAACTCGGCTACCGAACCCATGCCGACCATCCTCGCGCATCGGGCTTAAAACCCCCCGACACCGGTCCGCTATCCTCCGCCGATGGCATCGAAGGGAACCGCCGCGCTGGAGGCGATGATCGAGGAAGCCACCGTCGACACGGACGCTCACGAGGACCAGCTTGCCGGCCTGTTCACCATGCTCGAGGAGCATCTGGCGGTGCCGTTCATCACCACCGTCCTCGGCGTCGAGGTCACCGTAGGCAAGATCGAGCTGGTAGCGGACAGCATCGTCGCGGTCTGCGCCCGAGGCCGCCACCGGCAACGGATCGGCCTTCTCGACCTGCCGCTACCCACCCCCGCGCCGGACGGCGCCGCGTGGATCGACGCCTACCGGCACTGGGCCGGAAGGTAGGCCAGGATGAGCGAGTACCAGTACTACGAGTTCACCGCCGTCGACCGGCCCCTCACCGGCCGGGAGCGGGCCGAGCTGCGGTCGCTGTCGACCCGGGCCGACATCACCGCGACCAGCTTCGTGAACACCTACGAGTGGGGCAACTTCAAGGGCGACCCGCGCACGCTGATGAAGCGGTACTTCGACGCCCACCTGTACCTGGCCAACTGGGGAACCCACCAGCTCATGCTGCGGCTACCGAAACACCTGCTCGACCCCGCAACCGTCGCCCATTACTGCCAGGGCGACAGCGCGTCCGTGTGGACCGCCGGCGAGCACATCATCATCGACCTCCACGACGACGAGGACGGCACCGACGAGTGGGACCTCGACGGCCACGGTCTGCTCACCTCGATCATCCCGGTCCGGGCCCGCCTCGCCGCCGGGGACCTGCGCCTGCTCTACCTGGCCTGGCTGCGCTGCGTACAGTCCGAGGAGATCGCCGACGACGAGCCCGAACCGCCCGTCCCCGCCGGACTGGGCACCCTCGACGCGCCCCTCACCGCTGTCGCCGAGTTCCTACGCATCGACTCTGATCTGATCGCGGTTGCGGCGGCCGGGTCAGCGCCAGCCGCCGCCGGTGAACCGACCGCTGCGCAACTACGCACCTGGGTCGTCGGGCTGCCCGCTCGGGACAAGGACGCCATCCTGACCGACCTGATCACCGGCGGCGACAACCACCTACGCAGCCGACTGTTGCGCCGCTACCGCGACGCACACCCCACCGACGCGGCCACCCCGACGGCCGCCCGCACCGCCGGTCAACTACTCGCCACCGCCGCTGACCTACTCGACGAACGGGAACGACGGGACGCCGAGCAGCGCGAACGCGACCGGGTCCGCCGGGAACGGTCCGCAGCAGCCGCCCGGCAACGGCACCTCGACACCCTCGCAGTCGACCAACCCGCCGCCTGGCAGCGAGTCGACCAACTCATCGCCACGAAGAAACCCCGCGAATACGACACCGCCGTTCAACTCCTCGTCGACCTGCGCGAACTCAGCGAACGCGACGGGGACAGTTCGTCGTTCCAGCACCGGCTGGCCGAGCTACGGGCGGCGCACGCCCGCAAGCCCAGTCTGCTCGAACGCCTCAACCTCGCAGGCCTCGAAACCTGACGGCATTCGCCGCCCGGTGACCATCCTGAGGCGCGCGCAAGATCGTGGGTAGCTCGGCTTTCCGGCGCGACGCCCGTGACAGCGGCGGCCTGGGCTCCGGATGTCCGTTGGGACCCGCAACCATATATCGAACGGCGTCGTTTGCCGTGTGGACCCGGAGGGTCGGGTGACTGTCTGGGTGTGTGCTGCCGATGTCATGGCCAGCTAGGAGTAGGACGCCCCGGCCCTCGCTGATGACCGCTGTATCAGCACTGGATGGAGACTTGCGACCGATCGCCCTTTCCGAAGTTGTGGCTACTGAACCGCGGCGGGTCCACGCCCCTGACCAGACAACCGAAAAGGGTGGTGCCCGATGGGCAGCCTGTGGGCCGGCGTCGACGTCGGCAAGACCCACCACCACGTGTGCGTTGTCGACGACGACGGCACCGTAGTTCTGTCTGAGAAGATTCCCAACGACCAGCAGGCCATCTCCGGCATCGTCGGCGGCTCGGCAAACGCCGTAAGCCGATCCGCTGGGCAGTCGACCTCCGCGGCGGACCGGCGTCACTGCTGCTGGCGGTCCTGTTCGACCGGGGTGCGGACGTTCGCTACGTCAGCGGCACCGTCACCTCACGGATGGCGGAGGCGTTCCACGGTGAGCGCAAGACCGATGCCCACGACGCCTACGTCATCGCCCAGACCCTGCGCATGCGCGGCGATCTACCGACCCTCACCGTGGCCGACAGGGTGCAGCAGCAGTTGAAGCTGCTCGTCTCTCGCCGCCTCGACCTGGTCGCCGACCGGGTCCGCATCACCGCCCGCATCCAGGACCTCTTGACCATGATCAGCCCGGCCCTGGAGAAGACGCTCAACCTGCGCAGCAAGGGCGCTCTGCGGCTCCTCGCGCAGTGGCAGACCCCCGCCGGACTGCGCCGCGCCGGTGAGGACCGCATCCTGGCCTACCTACGCCGGCACGGCGTTCGGGCAGCCAAGGCCCTCACCGCCAAAGTCCTCACCGCCGCTCGGGCACAGACCGTCGCCGTCGCCGGGGAGGCCACCGCAGGCGGGATCCTGGCGCAGATGGCCACCGACCTGGAAGCGGTCAGCGACCGCATCACCGCCATCGAGGAAACCATCGCAGGTATCGTCGCCGAGCACGAGCTGGGAGAGATCATCACCAGCCTGCCCGGCATCGGCACCACCCTCGCGGCCGAATTCCTCGCCCACGCCGGCACCCTCACCACCTACACCAGCGCTGCGGCGCTCGCCGCCCACGCTGGCCTCGCGCCGATTTCCCGCGACTCCGGCCGCCGTCAGGGCCACCAGATCCGGCCGCACCGCTACCACCGGGGTCTACGTCGGGTGTTCAGCATGTCCAGCTTCACCGCCCTGACGCACTGCCCACGATCCCGCGCCTACTACGACAAGAAGAGAGCCGAAGGAAAGACCCACCGCCAAGCCACCGCAGCCCTGTCCAGACAACGCCTCAACGTCCTTTGGGCCTGCATCCGTGACAAGACCCCCTACCAGCCCAAACAACCAAGATCAGCAGAGGTGGCGCTGTGCGAACTCGCGTAGAGACTCCTCCAGCGGATGCCAACCCGGGTCAACCGATGCCAACGCGGGCCATCACGGCCGACCGCCGGTCGCGAACCGGGGCTCGTGTGCTCGGCGTGTGGTCCTGGGCTGGGAGAACGGCGGTCCGGGCAACGTGGGCGAACGTGGGCCACTCCCTGCCACCCCAGGTAAACCCCCATGTCGTTACACTGGCCACTCGCGCCCCCGTAGCTCAGGGGATAGAGCATCGGTTTCCTAAACCGTGTGTCGCAGGTTCGAATCCTGCCGGGGGCACGTCACAGCGCAGGGCCAGTCAGACGGCGTAGACGAGCTTGACGCCATCCAGCCCCAAGGCGGCGGCCCGGGTACCACGGATCCCGCTGTTCAGGTTGCGCCAACTGTTGTTGCTGGCGGCCTCGTGCACCCACCCGTCGACGACGTTGTAGATGTGCTTCACCCCGTTGACGTTGAGCGCCGCCAGCGAGGTGCCCTGTGCGCCGTAGATGCCGGTCCACAGGTTGGCCCAGCCGGCGTTGCTGGCGGCCTCGTAGATCCGGCCGCCGTTGAGGGTGTAGAGGATCTTCGTGGTGCCCAGGGTGATCGCCGCTACCGCCGAGGCCGGGAGGCCCGTGTTCAGGTTCCGCCAGGCGTTGGCGCTGTGCGCTTCGTGTACGTAACCGCCGACGATGCTGTAGATGTACTTGACGCCGTTCAGCGCGATCACCGAGATCGACGACGAGCTCGCGCCGCCGATGCCGGTGTTGAGGTTGCGCCAACTGTTGTTGCTGGCGGCCTCGTGCACGTACCCGTCGACGACGTTGCAGACCAGCTTCACCCCGTCGAGGTTGATCGCGGCAAGTGCGGTGCCCTGTGCGCCGTGGATGCCGGTCCACAGGTTGGTCCAGCCGGCGTTGCTGGCGGCCTCGTGGATCCGGCCGCCGTTGAGGGTGTAGAGGATCTTCGTGGATCCCAGGGTGATCGCGGTCGTCGCCGTGCCGGTCACCGCGCCCGCGCTGCCGGCGACCGGCAGGGCGCGCCAGCCGGCGTTGCTGGCCGCCTCGAACACCTGACGGGGCTGGTCGGCGGGGTTCTGTTGGATGAAGGCCAGCGGGCTGATCCGGGTGCCGGACGGGTCGATCATGTGCCAGTGCAGGTGCGGGCCCGTCGAGCTGCCCGAGCCCGGTGCGCCGGCCGCGCCGCCGGAGCGGCCCACGATGGTGCCCGCGCCGACGCTGACGCCGTTGCCGAGCACGAACTGCGACAGGTGCAGGTACTGGCTGCGGTACCCGTCCGCGTGCTGGATCGTGACGGTGTGCCCACCCGTGCCGTTGTTCGGGATGTTCTGGATGGTGCCGGCGCCGCAGGCCGGCAACGCCGTGCCGACCCCCATCCCGAAGTCGATGCCGCCGAGTGATCCGCGGCCGAGGTGGCCCTCCCAGGTGTCGGTGATCGGGTAGGCGCTGAACGGGTTGTAGATGGCCGGCGCGGCCTGCGCGGCCTCGGGAACCAGCAGGCCACCGGTGCTGATGGCGCCCGCGCCCAGCACCGCCGCGCGCAACATCGTGCGGCGACTCACGGCGGAGGTGGTCGTGTCGTCGCCGCAGCAGCCGCGTTCGTAACCGTCAGTCATTCCCACTCCTTCTGCGCCCGCCAAGGTATCCACGGAGGCTAATGGGTGGGGGTGGTCCGGCGGTACCGCGGCCACCAGACGTTGATCAGAGCGTTGGCAGCTGTTCGGCTCGGCTGATCACCTCGTCGATGAGGCCGTACTCCCGGGCCTGCTCGGCGGTGAACCAACGGTCCCGGTCCCAGTCCCGCTGGATCTCGTCGAGCGTCCGTCCACTGTGCTCGGCGATCAGCTCCAGCATCGTGCGCTTCACGTGCAGCATGCTCTCCGCCTGGATGGTGATTTCCGAGGCAGTTCCGCCGATCCCGCCGGACGGCTGGTGCATCATGATCCGCGAGTGCGGCAGCGCGTACCGCTTGCCGGCCGCGCCCGCGCAGAGCAGGAACTGCCCCATCGAGCCGGCGAACCCGAGCGCCAACGTCGCCACATCGTTGTGGACGTAGCGCATCGTGTCGTAGACCGCCATCCCCGCGCTCACCGAACCGCCCGGAGAGTTGATGTAGAGGTGGATGTCCCGGTCTGCGTCCTCGGCGGCGAGCAGCAGCATCTGCGCACAGATCTGGTTGGCCGACTCGTCCGTCACCTCGGTGCCCAGGAAGACGATCCGCTCCCGCAGCAGCCGCTCGAACACATGGTCACCGAAGGTTGGCTGCCTGCCCTCCAGCATTCGCACGTCGTACCCGATCATGTGTCGCCGCCTTCCACCGCGCCGGCGGGCGGTGGGACCGCCCGGTGGGACCGGCCCGTCCAGCGTGCGGGCGGCGGCGGTGGCGGGCCCAGTGATTCTGCCGGCGGCAGATCCGCCGACGGCAGAACCCGCGCGGCCTACGCGGCGGTCAGCCGCCGCAGGCCCAGCCGGGTCTCCGTGCCGTCAGCCAGGGCGGCGGTACGCGGGCCGGGGCGCAAGCCACCAGCGGAGGCCGTGCCGTCGAGGCTGAGGGTCGGCTCGCTCGCCACCGGCCCGCGGTGCAGGACGAACCCGCTGACGCGTGGACCCACCAGCAGGGTGGCGTTACCGATCTCGCGCCGAGTCGCGTCGACCCGCTCCAGGTGGGTGAGCGCGGCGCGCGGCACGGCCGGGAGGCGGGGCTCGACCCGGCGCATGTCGTCGCGGGCCTCGCCGAGCAGGTCGGCGAGGCTGATGCCGAGCGCCCGGCAGATCGCCGCCAGCACCTCCGACGAGGCTTCCTTGCGGCCCCGCTCGACCTCGGAGAGGTAGGGCACGGAGACGTCGGCCGACGCGGCCACCTCGCGCAGCGTGCGGCCCTGACGCTGGCGGTGCCGGCGCAGCACCCCGCCGATCACTCGTCGTAGTAACGACATGCGGGCCTCACTCTCGCGGTCGTCGGGAACACCCCCATCATGCCCGCTGCCGGCTGACCGTGCGGGCCCGCACCGCCGCCCGGCGCAGGCCCGACACGTCACCCGGCCGTGCCGTCGACGGTGTACCCGCTATGTTGTGGGCGTGCAGGCGACGGCGGGGGAGCAGGTTCGACAGTGATCCATTTTCCCGCGCAGCGACGGGGCCCGCTGAGCGCGCTGAGCCTTCGGCTCGCCGCCGCCCTGGGCCTGGTCTTCGCCGTGGTCGCCGCGGTCTACCTGGGTCGGGCCGGCTACCGCGATGTCAACGAGGACGGCCTCACCCTGCTCGACTGCTTCTACTACGCGGTCGTGTCGCTCTCGACCACCGGTTACGGCGACATCACCCCGGCCGCGCCGTCGGCCCGGCTGGTCAACGTCCTCTTCATCACCCCGGCCCGAGTGATCTTCCTGATCATCCTGGTCGGCACCACCCTGGAAGTTCTGACCGAGCAGTACCGGACCGGCCGTCGCCTGTCGCGGTGGAGGAGAGCCGTGAAGGACCACGTCATCATCTGCGGCTACGGCACCAAGGGGCGCAGCGCTGTCTCCGCTCTGATGGAGAACGGTCTGGACCGCTCGCGGATCGTGGTGGTGGAGCGCAGCGCCGCCGCCCTGCGGCAGGCCACCTCCGCCGGGCTGGTGGCGATCGAGGGTTCGGCGACCCGCTCGTCGGTGCTGAACGAGGCGCACGTCAAGAACGCCAAGGCGGTGATCATCGCGACCGACAGTGACGACGCGTCGGTGCTGGTCGCGCTGACGGTACGGCAGCTCACCGCCGGGCAGGTCCGCATCATCGCGGCGGCACGGGAGGCGGAGAACGCCCCGCTGCTCAAGCAGAGTGGCGCGCACCACGTGATCGTCTCCTCGGCCACGGCGGGCCGGCTGCTCGGCCTGTCCACCTCGGCGCCGCCGCTGATCGACGTGGTGGAAGATCTGCTCACTCCCGGTCAGGGCATGGCGCTGGCGATGCGTTCCGCGGAGCGGGACGAGGTGGGCCGTTCGCCGCGCGAGCTGGACTCGTTGGTGATCGCCCTGGTGCGCCGGGGCAAGGTGGTCACCCTGGCCGACCGGGCCGGCGCGGTGATCGAGACCGGCGACATGCTGGTGCACGTACGCGACGACCGCCCCCAGTCGGCGACGACCGCCTGATCTGTGGCGCTGGGGCGCGGCGTCAGCAGGTGTCGTCGGCGACGTGGAGCGCCTCGGTGCAGTTGATCGCCATGCCGGTCGAGGCCCGGCTGAGCAGCTTGTAGAGGGTTTCCCGCTCGGCGGGATCCAGTGCGCCCAGCACCTCGTCCTCGGCGGTGGCTAGCGCGCATTCGGCCTCGCTGAGGCGTTTCGCCCCATCTTCGGTGAGCTCGACGACGTGTCGGCGGCGGTCCTCGGGGGAGCGCCGCCGCTCGATCAGCTGCTTGGCTTCCAGGTCGTTGAGCAGCCCGACGATGTTGGTGCTGTCCATTTCCAGGATGGCGGCGAGCGCCTGTTGACCGGTGCCGCCGCCGGCGCGCAGCACGGTGAGCGCGACCAAATGCCGGGGGCGCAGCCCCAGTGGCGCCAGCACCGACTCCGACCGCAGGCGCATCCGCCGGGCCAGATGGTCCAGGAGTGCGCCCGAGCGGTGCTCTGCGGAGTCGAGCGGCTGCGCGGACATGTGACCCAGTCTACCGACCCGATGGAACATCGGCCTGCTATAAATAGTTGGTGCTGCACAGACGATTCCTGAAGGAGGAATGATGCACCTACTGCATATCGACTCGAGCATCCGTGGTGACTGGTCGGTCAGCCGGCGGCTCACCGCCCGCGCGGTCGACGCTTGGCGTGCGGCCCACCCGGACGGCACCGTGGCCTACCGGGACCTGGGCGCCGAACCACTGCCGCACCTGGACGCGGACGGTGGGCTGGCGCGGATGACGCCGCCGGACCAGCACACGCCGGCCCAGCGGGACTCCTGGGAGCTCAGCGCGCGGCTGGTCGACGAGGTGAAGCAGGCCGACGTGGTGCTGCTCGGCCTGCCGCTCTACAACTTCGGCGCGCCCAGCAGCGTCAAGTCCTGGGTCGACCACCTGATCGTTCCCGGGCTGTCGTACGACCCGACGACGCAGGAGGGCCTGCTCGGCGGACGCGAGTTCGTGGTGCTGGCCACCCGGGGCGGCGGCTACGGCGAGGGCACCCCTCGCTACGGCTGGGACCATGCCGAGCCGTGGCTCCCGCACGGCCTGTCGATGACCGGCATGCAGCCGCGCTTCATCAGCGCCGAGCTGACCCTCGCACCGGCGGTGCCGGCGATGGCCGAGCTGATCCCACTGCACGAGGCGAGTCTCGCGGCGGCCGAGAAGGAGATCGACAACCTCTGGCTGCCGGCCGGCGCCGCCCGCTGACCGTCGTCCCCGTCGCACGGGGGATGGCCGGTCCACACCGGACGGCCACCCCCCGGGGCGGGACATCCACTTCTGCACACCCAGCCGGCTGGTGACCGCAACCCGTCCGGATGATTCGCGGCTGCGCTGACCCGATCGGTTCGTCGCAGTCCGGTTGCGGATCATGGAAAAACCTCGTTACCGGGCAGCTTCCCGATCGAACCCTTGCTACGGTGTCCCGGCTTAGAGCTGTCAATGGGTGTCGCTGCCGGTGCAGCGTCGTTGGCGCAGGCACGACGGGGAAATCTTCAAATTCCGGGCGGATCCGCCCTGGTGTGGTTTGTCGTTCACCCGTCGCGTCCCACGCAGGTCATCCCGGGCAGTTCCGAGTGCCTCGTTAATCGAACGACGGGAAGCAATCAGTGGCTGAAGTGGCAACATCCGCAGGAGCCCGACGGCGCTGGTACGCCGGCGTCATGGCGGGCCTCGCCCTCACGGGCGTGGCGGCCGTGGCACCCACGACCAGTGCTCACGCCGCCCCCGCCAACGGCGGCGCGTACGACGTGGCGAGCAGCTCGCGACCGGACCGGTTGAGCAAGCTGCCGAACCTGCACAAGGGGAAGCTCACGCTTCCCAAGCCGGGCGCACAGGGCCGGACCTTCCAGTCCGGCACGGGTGCCTCGCCCAAGGTCTTCCAGGGGACCCTGGCGAGCGCCTCCGAGTTTCCGTACATCGTGGGTATCGTCACCACTTTCCAGGATGGCCCGGACTTCTACTGGTACTGGTGCACCGGCACGATCATCGCCCCCAACAAGGTGCTGACGGCCGCGCACTGCACCGCCGACGGGCCCGGCACCACGCGGGTCATCGCCGGCAACGACCGGCTGGTCGACAGCAACGGCCAGCTCGTCGGTGGCAGCGGGTTCGTCGCCGAGGTTGGTTCGACCTGGACCCACCCGGGCTGGAACATCGCCCAGCAGTACGACGTTCCCGAGGCGCCGATCGTGGACGACGTCTCGGTCCTCACGCTGAAGCAGAACCTGCCCAGCGTGTACAAGCCGGTGTCGTTGAGCGCGCAGGGTGACCAGACTCCGTACGTGGCTGGCACGCAGGCCCAGATCGCGGGCTACGGCGTCACCGCGTCCGACGACGAGAACCCGGACAGCCGGCTGCGCAAGGCGACTGTTCCGATGCGGTCCAACGCGGACTGCAACGTCGGCGGGATCTACCTCTCCGACCGGATGATCTGCGCTGGCGCGGGCACCGACGCCACGCCGAGCAGCGACACCTGCGGCGGTGACTCGGGCGGTCCGCTGCTCGTCAAGGGTGTCCAGGTCGGCATCACCGACTGGGGCTTCGAGCCGTGTGGTTCGTCGCCCGGCTACTACGAGCGGTTGAGCTACTACAACAACTCCATCAAGGCGGACCTGACCCGTCCGCCGCTGGTCAACGCGGACTGGTCCGGGGACGGTCACACCGACCTGCTCGCCCGCGACTCCGCCGGCAACCTGGAGTTGTTCTACGGCAGTGGCTTCGCCAAGGACGGGTACGGCGGCTTCTACCTGAGCCAGCAGATCGGCTCGGGCTGGGGCATCTACAGCCGGGTCTTCCGCGTCTACAACTGGAGCGGCGACAAGAAGCCGTCCATCATGGCGATGAAGCCCAACGGCGACCTGTTCATCTACAACACCGACGGCAAGGGCAACTTCGTCGGCGGTGCGAAGAAGATCGGCACCGGGTGGCAGGGCTTCACCGCGCTCATGGTGACGAACAACTGGCTGGGCAACAACCGGCCGAGCCTCCTGGTGCGCAAGTCCAACGGCGACCTGATCCGCTACACCAGCAACGGTAATGGCGGCTGGGAGAACCCGCTCGGCACCAAGATCGGCAACGGCTGGAACGGCTTCAACCTGTTCCTCACCCCCGGGGCCTGGAAGGGCGACGGGCGTGAGGTGCTGATCGGTCGTACCTCGACCGGCGACCTGAAGATGTACCAGTCCGACAGCAAGGGCGGCTGGACCAACCCGCTCGGCACCAAGATCGGCAGCGGCTGGCAGGGCTTCAAGAACATCATGGTTCCGGGCGACTGGAGCGGCGACAACATGATGGACATGCTCGGCGTCGACGGCAGTGGCCGGATGCGGCTCTACACGACCAACGGCTACGGCCAGTGGATCGACTCGAGCGGCGCGGTCATCGGCACCGGCTGGGGTGCCGCCAACCTGGTCTTCTGATCAGGCTGTCCGCGCGGCAGTAACGGGAAGGGCCCGCAACCGAGTGGTTGCGGGCCCTGTCCCATTTCTGAGCGTCAGATGATCGTCCAGGTGTCGCCGCTGCCCAGCAGGCCGGCGAGCTGCTGCTCGGGGGTCTCGGTGACTTTCGCCTTGGCGGCGGCGAGCTGAGCCTGCACCACGCTGTCGTAGGACGGTCGGTCGACCGAGCGGAACACCCCGATCGGAGTGTTGCGCAGGTCCAGGCCGGGCAGTCGGGACAGCGCGAACGCGTACGCCGGGTCGTTGACCGTCGCGTCGTGCACGACGATCTCCTCCGGTCGGACCGAGCTGGTCTCCCGGACCTCCAGGCCGAAGCCGCCCGGCGGGTGCACCACGCAGAACTGCCCGTCGGCCCCGAAGGTGATCGGCTGGCCGTGCTCCAGGCGGATCAGGTAGTCGTCCCGCGTGGACGGGTCCTTGAGCTGCTCGAACGCCCCATCATTGAAGATGTTGCAGTTCTGGTAGATCTCCACGAACGCCGAACCCTCGTGCTCGGCGGCGGCCCGCAGCACCGACTGCAGGTGCTTGCGGTCCGAGTCGATGGTCCGGCCGACGAAGCTGGCCTCCGCGCCGAGCGCGAGCGAGAGCGGGTTGAACGGCGCGTCCGCCGAGCCGGCCGGAGTCGACTTGGTGATCTTGCCGACCTCGGAGGTCGGAGAATACTGGCCCTTGGTCAGACCGTAGATCCGGTTGTTGAACAGCAGGATCTTGAGGTTGACGTTGCGCCGAAGCGCGTGGATCAGGTGATTGCCCCCGATGGAGAGCGCGTCGCCGTCGCCGGTGACCACCCAGACCGACAGGTCCGGCCGGGACACCGACAGGCCTGTCGCGATCGCCGGGGCCCGGCCGTGGATCGAGTGCATGCCGTACGTGTTCATGTAGTACGGGAAGCGGGACGAGCAGCCGATCCCGGAGACGAAGACGGTGCGTTCCCGGGGGATGTTCAGCTCCGGCATGAACTGCTGGATGGCCGCCAGGATCGCGTAGTCACCGCAGCCGGGGCACCAGCGCACCTCCTGGTCGGACTTGAAGTCCTTCGCGGTGAGCTTGACGGCGACGGGCTCAGACATTCTTCAGCACCTCTTCCAGCGTCGTCTCCAGCTCGACGGCCGTGAACGGCAGGCCGCGGACCTGGTTGTAGCTGATCGCGTCGACCAGGTAGCGGGCCCGGATGACGTGGGCGAGCTGGCCCAGGTTCATCTCCGGGATGACCACCTTGTCGTACGAGCGGAGCACCTCACCGAGGTTGGCCGGCATCGGTGCCAGGTGCCGCAGGTGCGCCTGGGCGATGGAGAGGCCGCGCTGGCGTACACCGCGGCACGCCGCGCCGATCGGCCCGTACGTCGAGCCCCAGCCGAGGACCAGCACCCGAGCGTCGCCGTCCGGGTCTTCCACCTCGATGTCCGGCACTCCGATGGTCTCGATCCGGGCGGCCCGGGTACGCACCATGAAGTCGTGGTTGGCCGGGTCGTAGGAGATGTCCCCGGTCTTGTCGGCCTTCTCCAGACCGCCGATCCGGTGCTCCAGGCCCGCCGTGCCGGGGATCGCCCATGGCCGGGCCAGGGTCTCCGGGTCACGCAGGTAGGGCAGGAAGGTGGTGCCGTCCTCGCCGTTGGGCTTGGTGGCGAACTCGACCCGCAGGTCGGGCAGCGACTCCACGTCGGGCAGCAGCCACGGCTCCGAACCGTTGGCGACGTAGTTGTCGGACAGCAGGATCACCGGGGTGCGGTAGGTCAGCGCGATCCGGGCCGCCTCCAGTGCCGCGAAGAAGCAGTCCGACGGTGAGCGGGGCGCGATCACCGCGACCGGCGCCTCGCCGTGCCGACCGTAGAGCGCCATGTTGAGGTCGGCCTGCTCGGTCTTGGTCGGCATGCCTGTCGACGGGCCGGCGCGCTGCACGTCCACGATCACCAGCGGCAGCTCCAGTGCCACCGCGAGCGAGATCGTCTCGCTCTTGAGCGCCACGCCGGGGCCGCTGGTGGTGGTCACGCCGAGCGACCCACCGTAGGAGGCGCCCAGCGCGGCGCCGACGGCGGCGATCTCGTCCTCGGCCTGCACGGTGATCACGCCGAAGCGCTTGTGCTTGCTCAGCTCGTGGAGGATGTCCGATGCGGGCGTGATCGGGTACGCGCCGAGGAAGACCGGCAGCCCGGAGCGAACCCCGGCGGCGACCAGCCCCAGCGAGAGCGCCGCGTTGCCGGTGATGTTGCGGTACGTGCCCGGCTTCATCTTTGCCGGCTTGACCTCGTAGCGGACCGCGAAGTCCTCGGTGGTCTCGCCGAAGTTCCAGCCGGCCTTGAAGGCGGCGACGTTCGCGGCGACCAGCTCCGGACGGGCCGCGAACTTGCGCTCCAGGAAGCGCAGCGTCGACTCGTAGGGCCGGGAGTACATCCAGGAGAGCAGGCCGAGCGCGAACATGTTCTTCGAGCGCTCGGCGTCCTTCTTGGACACCTGGTGCGAGGCGAGCGCGCCGACCGTCATCGAGGTCAGCGCCACCGGGTGCACGACGTAGCCGGCCAGCGAGTCGTCGTCCAGTGGGCTGGTCTGGTAACCGACCTTGGCGAGGTTGCGCTTGGTGAACTCGTCGGTGTTGACGATGATGTCCGCGCCGCGCGGCAGATCGGCCAGGTTGGCCTTGAGGGCCGCCGGGTTCATCGCCACCAGCACGTTGGGCGCGTCACCCGGCGTGAGGATGTCGTAGTCGGCGAAGTGCACCTGGAAGCTCGACACCCCCGGCAACGTGCCGGCGGGAGCCCGGATCTCGGCGGGAAAGTTGGGCAGCGTGGAGATGTCGTTGCCGAGCTGCGCCGTCTCCGAGGTGAACCGGTCGCCGGTCAGCTGCATGCCGTCGCCGGAGTCACCGGCGAACCGGATGACCACCCGGTCGAGTTGACGGATCTGCTTGGTCACTGTGCCACCTTCGTTCGCGACTGCGGGGCTTCCCCGGCCACGGAACCTCCTTGACGCAACGCTTCACCGCACCGCCCCAGGCTGGTCCGGCCGCTGTCGTTCCTCACCTGAGAGCCTACGTCTAAGGGAGCCCTAACCATCCCCGGAGGTCCGCCGACTGGGACCCGATAGACAGGATGAATGCCCGCCTTTGCGGTGTTACGCCCCGCCCGCCGTAATTCAGATCACCACCGGGCCGCCCCGACGACCCCGGCCGCGCTGCCGGGGTCGTCCGTCGATCAGTCGGCGGGATTGAGCGTGGGCTCGGCCGGCGGGCCGCCGAACCGGCGGCGCAGCGAGGTCATGGCCAGGGTGAGAGCCAGCACCACGAGCAGCGTGGAGACCGCGATCAGGATGACCGCGGTGCGCTGCACCGAGGTCAACCCGCCGTCTCCGGTCGCGGCACCGGCAGGGAGTACGCCCTGCGAGCCGGTCGGCGCGGGCGGGGAGACCACAGGCGTGGCCAGGGCGGCGGCCGCGGTGATCCGGAAGCTCATCTGCACCCGACGGGTCGGGCCGCTGCGTGAGTCGAGTTGACCGATCACCGCACCGGACAACGGCGCTTCCCGCTGGGCCTGCGGTGTCGCCTCCACCGGCAGCTGCACCTCGGCGGTCGTGCCCGCCCGCACCAGGCCGGCGTCGCAGCGGGTACGCGTCGGGTCGACCGCGACGCAGCCGGGCGGTGGGGTCGGCACGGTCACCCCGGCCGGCAGGACGACCTCGACCTGGCCTGCGGCGTCCACCGTGCCGGTGTTGCCCAGCCGGACGGTGAGGGTGCTGGGGCCGCCGCTGATGTCGAAGGCCACCTCGTCGGCGGCGAGCGCGATCCCGGGCATCGGCGGGCCGGGTGGGAAGAGCACCGCGAAGCCCTGGTCGTCGGTCGCCTCCCCGGCCACCGCCGGCGCGTCCGCGACGACCTGGACGGAGCCGCTGAGCGGCATCTGCTTCCACGCCGTGCCAGTGACCCGCAGGCGCAGAACGGTGCTGAACCGGACGCCAGCCCCGGCGGTCCAGGCCCCACAGCGGTACGTGCCACCACCGGCGGCGGCGCAGCCCTTCGTGCCGGCGTCGGCCAGTCCGGCCGGCAGCGTGTACGAGAGTCGGATCCGTTGCGCGGTGGTGCCTGTGTTGTGCACCGTGACCTGCAGGGTGGCGGCCGTGCTCGCCGCGTTCCAGTACGCCTCGGTGAGCGTGACGTCGCCGGTGGTGACCTGTACGCCCAGCGGGTTCTGCGGCGGCGCCGCCGAACTCGGCGCGGGCGGGCGGACCGGTGGGGCCGGGGGTGTCGGCGGGACCGGGGGCGCCGTCGGTGGCACCGGGGGCGCCGGGCTGGGCGGTCGGGTGGTGGCGCCCGGCGCGGGCGCGTTGGTGGTCGGTGCCGGCGGGACCTCCGGGGCGGTGGTCTCCGGCGCCGGTGGCGTCGTCTCCGGTGGCGGCGCGGTGGTCTCCGGCGCCGGGTCGGTCGGCTCCGGTTCGCCGCCCGGGCCCTCGGTCGGGGTGGGTTCCTCCGCGGGTGTGGTCGGTGGCCCTTCGTCTCCCGGCTCGTTGACCGGGTCCGCCGAGGTCACGACCGGGTCCGCGTCAGGTGCGGCCGCGCTGGCCCAGGCCGGCCCGGCGGCGAGCGCCGCGAGCAGGCCGAGCGTGAGCGCGGTCGCCAGCAGGGGCGTGGAACGCCGCCCCTCCGCCCGGTTACCGGGCGATGCCTTCACGCGGGCCAAGCTGTCCTCCGGTGACATGGGTGGGGGTCCAATATTCGGTAACAGTTGCCCCGATGCACTAGTCCCATCTGGAAACAAATCCGTAACGTGTTTGGGACGGCCCGTCCGGGCGGACGGTAGGCTGCCGACTGTGACCGGATACCTGGGCTCGTACGCGACGCTCGGGCTCCTGCTGCTCGCCAGCGCCCTCTTCTTCGTTACGGCGTTCTCGGCCAACCGGGTGTTACGCCCGGCGCGTCCGGCCGACCCGGCGGGCAAGCGGGCCAGCTACGAGTGCGGGCTCGACCCGGTCGGCGGCGACTGGGCGCAGATGCAGATCCGCTACTACGTGTACGCCTACCTGTACGTGCTGTTCGCGGTCGAGGCCGTGTTCCTCTTCCCCTGGGCGGTGGTCTTCGACCGGCCGGGTTTCGGTCTGGTGACCGTGGTGGAGATGGCGGTGTTCGTGGCGGTGCTCGCGCTCGGCATCCTCTACGCCTGGCGCAGGAACATCCTCCGCTGGACCTGAGCGCCGCGGCCTCCGGCGATCGTGTCGGTCCGTCCGGCCGTTCGCGGTCGCTTACGGCGACAATCGGTCAGGCCAGTCCCCGGCGGGTCGCCGTGGGCGGGCGATCGCCCCGGATCGAGGCCACCATGTCCAGCACCCGGCGGGTCGGGCCGACCTGGTGGGCCCGGAAGACCCGGGCGCCCGACCAGGCCGAGACCGCCGTCGCGGCGAGCGTCCCCTCCAGCCGTTCGGCCACCGGCAGGCCCAACGTCTCACCGATGAAGTCCTTGTTGGAGAGGGCCACCAGCACCGGCCAGCCGGTTCCGGCCAGCTCGTCCAGTCGGCGGGTGATCTCCAGCGAGTGCCGGGTGTTCTTGCCGAAGTCGTGCGCCGGGTCGATGAGGATGCCGTCGGGGCGTACCCCTGCGGCCACCGCGCGCTCGGCGAGCCCGGTCACCGTCGTGACCACGTCGGCGACCACGTCGGTGAAGGCGGCCCGGTGCGGCCTGGTCCGGGGCGTCAGGCCGCCGGCGTGCGAACAGACCAGGCCGGCGCCGGTCTGCGCGGCCACCCGGACCAACGTCGGGTCGGCGCCCGACCAGGTGTCGTTGAGGAGGTCGGCACCGGCCGCCACGGCCTCCGTCGCCACCTCGGCACGCCAGGTGTCGATGGAGATCACCACCTCCGGAAACGCGGCCCGGACGGCGGCGATGGTGTCCACCGTGCGCCGGATCTCCTCGGCGACGCCCACGTCCGCGCCGGGGCCGGCCTTGACCCCGCCGATGTCGATGATGGCCGCGCCCTCGCCCACCGCCCGCTCCACGGCGCGCAGCGCGTTGTCGGCGGCGTAGGTCGCCCCTCGGTCGAAGAACGAGTCCGGCGTGCGGTTGATGATCGCCATCACCACCAGCTCGCCGGGGGCGAACGTGCGCCCACCCAGCCGAAGCGCCCCGGCCATGCCCGCCTCCTGGAGGTTCGCGCCGTCGCCGCCGCGTCGGCCGGTCCCGACGCTAGTCGGTCGCCCGTCCTCGATTCCGGGCGGGCGTCGGCGCCGATCGTGATCGGGGCGGGTGGCGGGGTCGCTCCGGGCCGGCTGCCATGCCACGATCAGTACATGGGTCAGCTTCTGCTCCTCCTGGTCGTGGCGTTGACCGTCGCGGCGGTGATATTCGGCGTGACGGTGCTGGTCAGCGGCCGTGATCCCGGCCTGGTGCCAGCCGAGCCGGATTCGCAGGCCGTGGCGTTGCCGGGCACCCGCCCGTTGCGTGAATCCGACGTGGGGGCGGTCCGTTTCGACACCGGGTTGCGCGGGTACCGGATGGACCAGGTCGATCAGGCGATGCGCCGTGCCGCCTACGACATCGGTTACAAGTCCGAGCTGATCGGCGTACTGGAGTCGGAGGTCATCGCCTTGCGTGAGGGGCGCACCGACGACGCGGACGTGCTCCGCCAGGCCCGCGAGCAGTCCGCCACCAAGGTGACGACCGCGGACGCGGCGGAGCCGGGCGAGGCTGCCGAGCCGGGTACGACGGCCGAGCCGGGCGAAGACGCGCCGCTGACCGGCGAGGCGGGTTCGGCCCCGGTCGGCTCGACGACTCCCGGCCCGTTGCCCGCTGCCACCTCGTCCCCGGCGGATTCCGACGGTGTGGCGCCTGCCGTCACCCCCACCGACGAGTCGGCCGATCGTGAGCAGCCCGCCGACAACACCGAGCAGCGCGACGCGGTGGTTCGGTCGGAGTCGGCGTGACCGAGCCGGAGGGCGCCGACGATCTTCGGGAGGCGGCCCGACCCGGCGCCGGTGAGGTGACCGCCACGGTGATCGTCGACGCCCCGGCGGAGCGGGTCTTCGCCGCGTTGCTCGCCTGGGAACGTCAGTCCGACTGGATCCCGTTCACCCGGGTCCGGGTGGTCGAGGGCGACGGGCGCGAGGGCAGTCGGATCGAGGCGGTGACCGCGCTCGGCCGGGCGACGCTGCGTGACGAGATGCGGGTGGTCCGGGTCGACGAGCCGTACGAGATCGGCGTGGTGCACTACGGCCAACTGCTGCGCGGCCCGGGGGTGCTGCGCTGCACCCAGCTGGGTCGGGACCGCACCCAGGTCGTCTGGCACGAGTGGTTCCACCTGCCGGGCGGCCGAGCCGGTCGCCTGGCGTGGCCGGTGCTCTGGCCGGGCTCCAAACTCGGCCTCACCCAGGCTCTGAAGAGGTTCGCCCGTCTGGTCGAGCAGGGCCGGCTGCCCTGATCGTGCGGCCCGGTGCCGGCGGGTCACCACGGCGGCCGGTGGCGATGGGGTGTCGGAGCGATGCCCTAGCGTGTACGGGGTGACTGACCTGGTGATCGGCGCCGATGGGCTGCCTCGCTGCGCCTGGGGGTCGAGCACCCCCGACTACGCCATCTACCACGACACCGAGTGGGGGCGGCCGCTGCGCGGCGACGACGCGCTCTACGAGCGGATGACGCTGGAGGCGTTCCAGTCCGGGTTGTCCTGGCTGACCATCCTGCGCAAGCGTCCGGCGTTCCGGCTGGCCTTCGACGAGTTCCACATCCCGACCGTCGCCCGCTACGACGACAGCGACGTGACCCGGTTGCTCGCCGACGCCGGCATCGTCCGCAACCGAGCCAAGATCGAGGCGGCGATCGCCAACGCCCGCGCCGCACTGGATCTGCCGGAGGGCCTGTCCGCGCTGCTCTGGTCCTTCGCTCCGGCGCCCCGGCCGGCCCGCCCCGCCTCGTTCGCCGAGCTGGCACCGATCACACCGGAGTCGACGGCGATGGCCAAGGCACTCAAGAAGCGCGGCTTCCGGTTCGTCGGCCCGACCACCGCGTACGCGCTGATGCAGGCCACCGGGATGGTCGACGATCACATCGTCGGCTGTCATGTCACCCTCCCACCGGCGGCGTGATGAGATGGCAGACATGACGACCGAGACCGCGCACCGGGCCGGCGCGGCCGGCAACGCCGACGGGGCGGGCACCTGGGCGGTGCTGCTGCCCGCCGAGCGTTATGAGGCCGAGCGGCTCGTGCACCACGACACGCTGGAGCTGACCGGGCTGACCGACGTCGCCCGGCCGGGGCCGGGAGACCAGGTTGCCGTGCTGGTCGACGGGCCGCCACGGCTGGTGGCCCTCGGGCGGGTCACCGCGCCGGGTCGACGCCACCGCGAAGACCCGGACGACCCGCAGTCCCCGGTCGAGCCGGGGACGCTCGTCGTCGCGTACACCCGACGGGCCTTCGACGAGCCGGTGCCGGCCGACCTGCTGGCGCTCGACGGGCCGGTCACCGCACTGGAGCCGGCGGCCTTCCGGGCATTTGTCGACCAGCTCGGCCCGCCCCCGGCGCGGCGCACCTGGCTGGTCAGCCTCGACCTGCCGATCGAGGCCGGCACGCCCGCCGAGGCGGTTCGGCTGTTCTGGTCCTACGTGCAGGAGCTGGGGCCGCGCGAGCTGCCCGCCTTCGTCTCGCCGGCCGGTGACGAGCTGGCCATGCAGGCGTTCGTACTGGGCGAGCAGGCCAACCAGGACCCGGAAGAGGACGACTAGAACAGCTTGTCCACCCGTCCCCGCCAGTCGGCGAGGACCGGGCCCGGGTCGGTGTCCAGCACCCGCTCCAGCAGCGTGGCGTAGACGTCCCGGAAGTCGGTGGTGTATTTCAGGTCGCCGTCGTCCAGGTCGGTCAGGCTCGGTGCTGCGCCGTACCAGCCGCCACGGACGCCCGCGCCGAGCAGCAGCACGTCGGAGGCGGTGCCGTGGTCGGTGCCGTCCGAGGCGTTTGCTCGTACCCGACGGCCGAACTCGGAGTAGACCGCCACCACCACCTTCCGGCCCGCCTCGGTGCGGCTCATCCGGTCGGCGAACCCGGTCAACGCCCGGTCCAGTTGACCCAGCAGGACGGCCTGCAACTGCTTCTCGTCGGCGTGCGTGTCGAAGCCGCCCAGCGACACCGAGAAGACCCGGGTGGACACTCCCGCCTCGACACACTGCGCGACCAGGTCGAGTTGCGCGTCCAGCGGTGTGCGTGCCCCGCCGGTGGCCGTCGCGGCGGCCTGCTCGCCGTCCGGGTCCGCCGTGTCCGGGTCGGCGGAGTCGCGTACCTGGCGGATCATCTCGTCCACCGAGCGCAGGTCGGCGAAACAGGCGGCGGCGCGCCCCCGGGCCGCCGACTCGCCCGCCTCGGCGGCGGCGAACGCGGTGAGCGTCTCCGCGGGAAGCCCCTTGGCGGCCTTCCGGTCGGTCACCGGCACGGCGGCGCCGGCGCTTCGTGCCCCGGCCAGCAGCGGCGGCAGTGCCGGCTCGAAGGAGACCGCCAGCCGGGGGTCGCCACCGGCGCGGTCCAGCCACCGCCCGAGCCAGCCCGTGTTGCCGGGCCGGTCCGGTTGCGCGGTGTGCCAGATGTCCATCGACCGGAAGTGGCTGCGGTCCGGCTTCGGGTAGCCGACCCCGCGCACGATCGCCAGCCCACCGCCGGACCAGCGCTGGTGCAGGCCGGCCAGCGCCGGGTTGAGGCCGAAGTCGTCGTCCAACCGCCGCACCTCCCCGTCCGGGTACGCCAGCTCGGGCCGGGCCGCCCGGTAGGCCGGGTCGCCGTACGGGATGACCGTGTTGAGCCCGTCATTGCCGCCGTAGAGGGTCACCAGCACCAGCGTGCGGGACTGCGGATCGCGGTCCCCGGAGGTGTCCAGCAGGTCCCGCAGGCTGTACGCGCCGGCCCCGGCGGCCAGCGCACCCGCGCCGACCACCCCACTGGTCAGCAGGAACCTGCGTCGGGTCAGGGTGTCCATGTCGACTCCTCCGCTCAGCTGACTGTGTATTCGGGGCTGACCAGGCCGGCGGCCAGCAGCTTGCGGGGCTCACCGGCCAGCGGGGTGAGGGCGGCGCGGGTGCGCGCACCCCAGCCGTCGACCACCAGCAGTCGGGCCAGCGCGTCCGTTCGGCCGGCGGTGGGCGCGGCGGTCAGCCGGGCCAGCACCGCTGGTGCCGTGGCGGCGGCGAGCACCCCGGCCGTGCGCAGCCGGGCCTGCAACGACGAGGTGGTCAGCCAGGCGGCCCCGGCCGGCCAGCCGCCGACACTGGGCGGGCGCAGCGGCACCTGGTCCAGCGCGTTCAGGCCGGCCAGCAGTTGTTTGCGTTGCTGCTCGGGCAGCGCGGACGGTCGGATGCCGAGTTGCCGTAGCGCACCGACCAGCCACTCCACCGGCTGCTTCACGAGCGTGCCCCGGGTCTGCGCGAAGGCCGGTGCGGAGAAGAGCGCGCGCAGGGTCGCGATGGTGTCCGCGCCGGCCAGACCGTCCGGTGCCGGGGTGTCGGCGCCGGCGTAGCGGAACCAGAGCCGCCCGGCCACGAAGGTCGCCGCCGCCGGTTGGGCGGCCAGCAGACCGGCGTACGTCTCGGCGTCGAACTGGCCGCTCTGCCCGAGGATGCTCTTCTCGCCGGGGTCGTGCCGGCGGGCCTCGACGCGGGCGGCACCGGTACGCCGGTCGACCACCCAGCCGGTCAGGGCCCGCGCGCCGGCCTTCACGTCGGCCTCGCTGTACGCGCCGATGCCGAGGGTGAACAGCTCCATCAGCTCGCGGGCCAGATTCTCGTTCGGCGCCTTGCGGGTGTTCTTCTGCCCGTCCAGCCAGACGATCAGGGCGGGGTCGCGCACCATCGCGGCGACCAGCGGGCCCAGCGGCCCACGGCCGTGCCGGCGCAGGGTCTCCAACTGGCCCAACATCAGCCGCGCCGACTTGACCTTCTGCGCGCTGGTGGCCCAGTGCCCGTGCCAGAAGAAGAGCAACTTCTCGGTCAGCCCGTCCTCGGCGGCCACCATCCGGTCCAGCCACCACTCGGTGACCTGCTGGAGTTGCTTGCGGCGCTCCGCGTTTGCCTGCTGCCGCTGCTCGCGGGTGGAGTCCTTGGTCAGCTCGGCGTACGGGTCGGCGGCAAGGGTTGGGGTCGGCGTGGCCGCCGCGCCCCGGTCCGCGCCGGACGCGGCGAGCAGCCGGTCCAGCGTCGCCGCCGGGCCGGCCCGCTCGGCCGCGTCCACCTCGTCGGCGGTCGGCCCGAAGGTGGCCCGGCGCAGCAGGTGCGCCACCGCTTCACGATCGCTCATACCGGCCGACGCTAGGCGTCCGGTGTTCGAGGACGGTAAGGGCGACGTCCGGATCGCGTTCAGCGTCCCTCGAAGACCGGTTTCTGCTTGCCGACGAAGGCGAGGGTGGCCGCCCGGTGGTCGGCGGTGGCGCCGCAGATGGACTGGGCCTGCGCCTCGGCGGCGAGGGCGTCGGCGAGGGTGCCGGCGTCGGCGATGGAGAGCTGCCGCTTGATCGCCCCGTACGCGACGGTCGGGCCGGCGGCGAGGCGGGCGGCCAGTTCCTGGGCGACGGGCAACACCTGCTCGTCGTCGTCCGTCAGCCGGTTGAGCAGGCCCAGCTGGCAGGCCTCCTCGGCGCGGACCGGCTCGGCCAGCATCAGCAACTCCACCGCCTTGGCGTGCCCGACCAGTCGGGGCAGCGTCCACGAGGCGCCGGTGTCGGCGGCGAGGCCGACCTTGGCGAAGGCCATCAGGAAACTGGTGGTCGGACCGCCGATGCGGATGTCGGCCAGGAACGCCAGCGACGCGCCCGCCCCGGCGGCCATCCCGCGGACCGCGGCGATCACCGGCTTGGGCAGGTTGGCGAGCCGGGCGGCGATCGGGTTGTAGTGCGCCCGCACGGTGCCCAGCGGGTCACTTGCGGAGTTTTCCAGGGTGGCCACGTGCTCGCGTAGGTCCTGCCCGGCGCTGAACGACCCGCCGGCCCCGGCCAGGACGACGGCGCGGCAGGACCTGTCGGTCTCCAACTCGGCCAGGGCGTCGCGCAGCGCCTCCTTGAGCGCCACGTCGAGCGCGTTCATCGCGTTCGGCCGGTTCAGCGTGAGGGTGACGACGGCATCGGTCCGGTCGACCAGCAGCGGCTCGGTCACGTGTCTAACGACCCTTCTGTCGGACGATGCGGTTGCCGGCGTCGAGGCACTGTTCGACGTACCGGTCGGCGGCCGGACGCAGGCGGGCCGCGTGCCGGTCGAAGAAACTGGCCGCGGCGGTGCCGGGCCACCGCTCGGGCAGCAGCGCCGGGGGCAGCTGCGGGTCCTGGAAGAGGAACGTACGCCACGCGTGCACGAGGCGGAACCGCGTCGCGTACGCCTCCTCGTCGCTGCTGCGCACGGTGACCGCGGCGAGCAGCGGGCGCTGGTCCGCGACGAACCGTTCGTAGGCGCGGCCGATCTCGGCCAGGTTCCAGGCTCGTCGGACCACGCCCATCGCGCCGGGGGTGCCGGAGAAGTGCGACGCGGTGAACCGCTCGAACCGGATGCCGGTCTCGGCGAGGAGCAGGTCGACATCCTCGGCGGGGCGGGTGGCGACCCAGGTCTGCTCGTCGAGCGTCCCGTAGCCGAGGAAGCTCAGGTTGGCGGCGAGCCGCTGGCGGTCGCGGCGGGAGCCCGGGGCCTCCAACACCAGCAGATCGAACCGGCCGTCCCAGGTGACCCGGCCGGTCCGGTAGATCCGGGCCGCTGCCTCGTCGAGTCGCCGGGCAGCTTTCGGTGTGATCGAATATCCCGGTCCGGAGACCAACCGGAGTGGCTCGAGCCAGCCCTGACGCACCATCCGGGACACGGCGGTGCGAACTGCTGGCGGTGCGATTCCCAGCGGCGCCAGTAGCTTGACCAGGGCAGCAACCGGTGCCCGGCCACCCCTCGGACGGAGGTGGTCGCCGTACAGGTCGAAGAGTGCCGACCGTGCCTGCATGACCGCACATTGTGACAGGCCTTCTCAAGATAAGCTAGATGCTGTTACATCAATGCTGCTCCGGTTTGGGTCCGGCGGTGTTCATCAGGGAAAATCGTTGGTCGACACCCCCGTGACCGTTGCGGGTGGTCGTGACGAAGTGGCTGTGGGGCAACCCACCGACCCTGGTGTAGGTCTGAGGGGAGACAACATGGCGGCGATGAAGCCGCGGACGGGCGACGGTCCGCTGGAAGTCACCAAGGAGGGGCGGGGCATCGTCATGCGGGTCCCGCTGGAGGGCGGTGGCCGGCTCGTCGTCGAGATGACTCCCGACGAGGCCAACGCGCTCGGTGACGCACTGAAGGCAGCGGCCGGCTGAGTAAGGAGTGCTCCGGGCGGCTCACGCCGCCCGGAACGTTCTTTGGACCCTGAGCCACCGGAACAGCCGGTGGCTCAGGGTCTTCAATGCTGCGGGCAGGTGGGTTCGCCTCCGGTCCGCGACACTTTCCTGGAGGTACGGTTCCGCGTGCTCGCCATCCGTCTGATCGCCGAGCCCGGCCGGCTCGACGTCCTCGTCCTGCCCGTCCGCCCCACCGAATCGGCAGCGGAGGGTGACACCTCGGCCGAGCCCATGTCGACCGCCGTGGGGGCCCCGGACGGCACGGCCGACGAGGCCGTCGCGCTGGTGTCGGCAGCCCGACTGACGGGCCGAACCGGCGAGATCCACACCCAGTTGCGCCCC
Source organism: Micromonospora sp. DT53 (assembly GCF_049841535.1). Lineage (NCBI taxonomy): Bacteria > Bacillati > Actinomycetota > Actinomycetes > Micromonosporales > Micromonosporaceae > Micromonospora > Micromonospora sp. DT53. Next base: position 275,092 of record NZ_JBNCKM010000002.1, on the reverse strand, counting down.
GGGGGTACCCCCGGCCGGCTGGTGCTGCTCGGCATCGGTGACGGCGACGAGGCGGCCTGGCGGACGGCCGGCGCGGCCCTGGCCCGCTCCAACTCGGCTGAGACGCATATCACCATCGCGCTGCCGGCCGAGGTGACTCCGGCCGCAGTTCGCGGGTTGACCGAGGGGCTGCTGCTCGCCCCGTACCGGTTCCGACTCACCGAGGCCGGTGACCGACCGACGCTCAGCGGCGTCGACCTGCTGCTCGCCGACCCGACCGCGTACGAGGACATCGTCGCCACGGCCCGGACCACGGCCGCGATGACCCATCTCGCCCGGGACCTGACCAACACCCCCTCCTCGGTGAAGACTCCGCAGTGGTTCGCCGACCAGGTGGCGTCCGCCGCAGCCGACCTTCCGGACCTGCGGCTGCGGGTCCGTGGCCCGGCCGAACTGACCACCGAGGGCTTCGGCGGGATCCTCGCCGTGGGCGGTGGCTCCGCCAGCGGACCCCGGCTCGTCGAACTCGACTGGCACCCCGCCAACGCGCGCACCCACGTGGTGCTGATCGGCAAGGGCATCACGTTCGACACCGGCGGCATCTCGATCAAGCCGGTGCCGGCGATGAAGCTGATGCGCAAGGACATGGCCGGCGCGGCCGCGGTCGTCGCCGCCACCCTGGGCGCCGCCGCGCTGCGGCTGCCGGTCCGGATCACCACGTTGGCCCCGCTCGCCGAGAACATGGTCAGCGGCTCGGCGTTCCGCCCCGGCGACGTCATCCGGCACTACGGCGGCACGACCAGCGAGACGACCAACTCGGACGCCGAGGGTCGGCTGGTCCTCGCCGACGCGCTGGCGTACGCGGTGCAGCAGCTCAAACCGGACCTGCTGCTCGACCTGGCCACGCTCACCGGCGCGAACTCCGTGGCGCTGGGCAAGCGCACCGCCGCCCTGTACAGCGAGAACGACGAACTGGCCGCCGGCGTGCTGGCGGCGGCCGAGGCGGCCGGCGAGTCGGCGTGGCGGATGCCGCTGCACACCGACTACGTCGAATACCTCGGCAGCGAGATCGCCGACCTCTACAGCGCACCGGCGCAGGGTGCCGGCTCGGTGGTGGCCGCGCTCTACCTGCGCGAGTTCACCGGCGAACTACGAGACCGCTGGCTGCATGTGGACATGTCGGCCCCGTCCTGGGCCGACGGTGACCAGGCCGAGGTCAGCCGCGGCGCCACCGGCTGGGGCGTCCGGTCGTTGCTGCGCTGGCTGGCCGACGTGCACTGAGGCCCGGTCAGCACTTCACGGCGGCGAGCACCCCGTGCCCTACCGGAAGCAGCGCGGGGATCCAGTGCTCCGACTCCCGGACCGCCTTGATCGTCTCGCGAACCGTCACCGTCTCCGCGTCCCGGGCGGACGGGTCGCCGATCCGGTCGCTGGCCAGCACGCCGTTGAGCGCCAGCACACCCCCCGGGCGCAACAGCCGCAGCGCCGCCTCCACGCAGGCATGGAAGCCGGTCGCCTCCGCGTCCACGAAGACCAGGTCGTACGCGCCATCGGCGAGCCGGGGCAGCACGTCGAGCGCCCGACCGGTGATGATCCGAGTGCGCCCGGCCGCGAAACCCGCCTCGGCGAAGATCCGCCGGGCGATCCGCTGGTGCTCCACCTCCACGTCGATGGTGGTGAGCACGCCGTCGGCACGCATGCCGCGCAGCAACCACACCCCGCTCACACCGGTGCCGGTGCCGATCTCCACCACCGCACGGGCATTGCCGGCGGCGGCGAGCAGCCGCAGCGCCGCTCCCGCGCCGGGGGTGACGGCGTCGAGGCCCACCTCCCGGGCCAGGCTGCGGGCGGTACGCAGGACGAGATCCTCGGTGACGTACGACTCGGCGAACTGCTGAGCCTGCGTCGTCGAACTGCCGGAACCGGCGACCGTGGCGATGGGGCACCTCCGGGGGCGGTGCGTGGTGCGGGGGCGGGTTGGCACTGTGAGCGTAGAGGCGACCGTCGTGGGACGCAGCCGCGCCTCCACCGGAAGCGATCACCGGGGCAACCGCTGACTGCACCGCGTACATCCGTGCAATCCTGGAGGCGGTATCCCGTCAGCCGCGACCAGACCGGCCCGTGGCCGGGCGACGCGGCGCGGGATCCGGGGACGGACTGGGAGGCACCGACGTGACCGACGGCTGGGACTGGCGCCGGGGCGGTGAGACTCCGGCTCCGGCGCGACCGCCCGGGGTAGGAGCCCCGTCGGTGGGGCCGCCGACCATGCCGGGGGCTGACCGCACGCCCCTAGCCCCGCCGGGCGGCGGGCCGGCACCGGGTTGGCCGGCGTCCCCGGGTGGGATGGCATCTCCGGTCGGGCCGGCGTCTCCGGTCGGGCCGGCGTTCCCCGGTGGACCGGCGTTCCCCGGTGGACCGGCGTCGGGTTGGCCGGCACCGGCCGCGGGCGGGCCCCCCTCGGCCGACGCGTCGCCCTGGTGGTCGGACGCGCTCGCCGACCCCTGGCGTGACCCGTCGGCGCCGACCGCGGTGGTGGTGCCCGGGGTGGTGGCCCCCGGCACCGAGCCCGAGCCGGTCACCAACCCCGACGCGCCGGGTCGGCCGACACTGCGCCACCTGTTGCTCATCCCCGTGATCACCGCGCTCCTGGCCGGCACCCTCGGTGGCGCGCTGGGCTACGCGTTCGCGGTACGCGGCGGCGCTGGTGCGGCGGTCCTCGGTGGTACGCCCGCGGAGGTGCCGGCGCTGGCGCAGCGCAAACCGGAGTCGCTGGCCGGGGTCGCCGAGCGTGTCCTGCCCAGCGTGGTCACCGTACGGGTGAGCAGCCTCGGCGGGACCAGTGAGGGCTCCGGGTTCATCGCCACCGCCGACGGCCATGTGATCACCAACGACCACGTGGTGGCCGGCGGCACCGGCAAGGCCTCGGTGGTCTTCAACGACGGCAGCACCGCGCCGGCGACAATCGTCGGGCAGGACGCGGAGTCGGACATCGCCGTGATCAAAGTGAGTCGTCCCGGGCTGCGGCCGGTGGAGTTCGGCGACTCCGACGCGCTTGCGGTCGGCGACCCCGTGCTCGCCATCGGCTCGCCGTTGTCGCTGGCCAACACGGTTACCGCCGGCATCGTGAGTGCTCTGGACCGGACGATGCAGGCCGGCGAGCCGGGCGGTCCGATGCGCTACTACGCCGCCATCCAGACCGACGCCGCGGTCAACCACGGCAACTCGGGCGGCCCACTTGTCGACGGCGCCGGCCGGGTGGTCGGGGTGAACTCCACAATCAAGTCACTTGTCGCCGAGGGGCAGGAGGCGGGCAACATCGGGCTCGCCTTCGCCATCCCGATCAACCAGGCCAAACGGGTGACCCAGGACATCATCGGCACCGGCAAGGCCAGGCGTACGGTCATCGGCGCCCGGGCCGAGGGCCCGACCGGGGTCGTCGGGGGCGGTCTGCGGCTGGCCGAGGTGGAGCCGTCCGGCCCCGCCGACGGTGCCGGGCTGAAGGTCGGCGACGTGATCCTCAAGATCAACGGTCGGCCGATGACCGAGCCCACGGACCTGACCGCGTTGGTCCGCAAGTATGCGCCGGGCTCGGTGGTGACCGTCGAGTATCGGCGGGGCTCCACCCGCCAGAACACCTCGGTAACTCTCGCCGCGGACGCGAAGTGAACAGCGGCGCACCCCTTGCCCGAAAGCGGTCCGGCGTGCGTAGTCTTGCTGCTGACGCCGAGAGGAGGCCCGCGGGATGCTCGACAACCTGAACTGGTGGGAGATCGGTGCGCTGCTGCTCCTGGCACTGCTGATCTTCGGCGACCGGCTCCCCGCCGTGATCACCGACGGCCTGCGGTTGGTGCGCAACCTGCGCAACATGGCCCGCAACGCCACCGGCGACCTGAGCCGTGAACTGGGCACCGACATTCAGCTGGAAGACCTGCACCCGAAGGCGTTCATCCGCAAGCACCTCCTCAGCGAGGAGGACGAGGCGGCGATCCGCAAGCCGTTGCAGGGCGTCTACGACAACCTGCGCGCGGACGTCAGCGGCGTGCACAACGACCTGAAGGACGTGGCCAACGCCGCCGACCTGCGGTCGAACGACGCCCGCTCCTCCGGCACGGCCACCAGCAGCAGCCCCTCGGCGCCAGCCCCTCGCGTCAGCTACGACGACGCCACCTGACCAACCCGTATCCCGCCGCGGCCCCGTGTTGGTGCCGTTCGCCCAGACCTGGAGGGTGTTCGCCGCGCCGCGCCGCGCCCCGGCCCGTACCCGGCACGGCCCGTACCCCGCCTCAGCCCGGCCCTTACCCGGCCCCGGCCCTTACCCGGCCCCGGCCCTTACCCGGCCCCGGCCCTTACCCGGCCCCGGCCCGTACCGACCCGGTCGGTACCCGCGCGGCGCGTATCCGCCCGGCCGCCGTACCCGAACGGCACGGGCTCGCCCCGGGCGCACGGCTGTTCGACGGCCGCCGTGGCCCATGATCAACTCAGGTTGCAGGAAGTCGGCCGGTCAACCAGCGTGGGATACCGCGACTTCCGGGAACCCGAGTTGACCATGCCGCCCGCGCAAGCCCGCGCCGGCCCGGCCGCGTAACGCCGCGCCGGCCGCGTAACGCCGCGCCGGCCGCGTAACGCCGCGCCGGCCGCGCCGTGGAGGCCCGGGTTGGACCGTCCGCCGAGACGACTCAGCCCGCCGGCCAACGGCGGCCGACGGGCTGAGGGGTGGTCGTGGTGGTCAGCGGCCGGCGGGCTTGAGGCCGAGTGGCTTACCCAGCAGTGACTCGCGGCGCAGGGCGAGCCGGTCGGCGATCGTGCCGAGTGCCTGGGCGGCCGGGGATTCCGGCTCGGCCAGCACGATCGGGTTGCCGGCGTCGCCGGCCTCGCGGACCCGGGTGTCCAGTGGGATCTGACCGAGCAGCGGCACCTGCGCGCCGATGGTCCGGCTCAGCGACTCGGCCACCGCCACGCCACCGCCGGCGCCGAAGATCTCCATCCGGGAGCCGTCCGGCAGCTCCAGCCAGGACATGTTCTCGATGACCCCGACCACCCGCTGGTGGGTCTGCAGGGCGATCGCGCCGGCCCGCTCCGCCACCTCGGCGGCGGCGGTCTGCGGGGTGGTGACGATCAGGATCTCCGAGTTGGGCAGCAGTTGGGCCAGCGAGATGGCCACGTCGCCCGTGCCCGGCGGCAGGTCGAGCAGGAGCACGTCCAGGTCGCCCCAGTAGACGTCGGCCAGGAACTGCTGCAACGCCCGGTGCAGCATCGGGCCGCGCCACACCACTGCGGCGTTGCCGGAGGTGAACATGCCGATGGAGATCACCTTCACGCCGTGCGACTGCGGCGGCATGATCATGTCTTCGACGCGGGTGGGCCGGGCCTCCGTGCCGAGCATCCGGGGCACCGAGTGGCCGTAGATGTCCGCGTCGACCACGCCGACGGAGAGCCCGCGGGCGGCGAGCGCCGCCGCCAGGTTGACAGTCACGCTGGACTTGCCGACGCCGCCCTTGCCGCTGGCCACCGCGTACACGCGGGTGCGTGAGCCGGGCTGGGCGAACGGGATGACCGGCTCCTCGGTGGCGCCGCCGCCGCGCAGCTGCGACTGCAACCCCTGCCGCTGCTCGGGGGTCATCACACCGAAGTCGATTTCCACGCCGGTGACGCCGGGCACGGCGGCGACGGCGGCGGTGATGTCGTTACGCAGCTTGTCCTTCAGCGGGCAGCCGGCGACGGTGAGCAGCAGCTCGACGCGTACGACACCGCTGGCACCGATCGTGGCGGAGCGGACCATGCCCAGCTCGGTGATGGGCCGGCGGATCTCCGGGTCGTTGACGGTGGCCAGGGCGGCCTGGATCGCGTCCTCGACGGTGCTCACGGGTGCTGACATGCCCGCAATGCTACGTCGCGGGGCATCCGCTGCCGCCGCTGCCCGGGGTGGTGTGAGCCAATCGATGACCCGTTGGTCAGCTCTCCGCGCGGCGCGGGCCGGTGCCGTCCGGCCGGGCGTCCCGGGTGAAGTCGCCGTCCAGGTCGTCGCGGGGTTCGTCCAGGCCGACGCCGTCGGTCGGCCGCTGGCCGCGTCGCTCCTGGCGGCTGTCCTTCTCCTGCTGGCGGCGCTCCAGCCGTTGCCGGCGTTGCCCCATCTCGTCCAGTTCCTCGGCCAGCCGGGCCAGCTCGGAGCGGAGGAAGTCGCGGGTGGCGACCTCACCCAGCGCGATCCGCAGGGCCGCGATCTCCCGCGCCAGGTACTCGGTGTCCGCCTTCTGCGCGGTGGCTCGCCGCCGGTCCTCCTCGAGGGCCACCCGGTCCCGGTCGGCCTGCCGGTTCTGGGCCAGCAGGATCAGCGGGGCCGCGTAGCTGGCCTGCAGGGACAGCACCAGGGTCAAGAACGTGAAGGTGTACGGGTCGAAGCGCAGGTTCGCCGGGGCCAACGTGTTCCACACGAACCAGATCGTGATCACCACGGTCATGACGACTATGAAGTTCGCGGTGCCCATGCCCCGGGCGATGCCCTCGGACCAGCGACCGAACGCCTCCGCGTCGAACCGGGGCAGTTTGACGCCCCGGGGCTCGCGTGGCTGGTCGAGACGCTCCGTCCGCCGCTGCTCAGCCATCCGCGCCGTCCAGCACGGTGTCGGTGGCGCCCGGGGCGGCCAGGGCGTCGCGGTCCCGCCAGTCCCGGGGCAGCGAGTGGTCCAGCACGTCGTCCACCGTCACGGCGCCGACCAGCCGGTTGTTCCGGTCGATCACCGGCATGGCGACCAGGTCGTAGGTGGCCATCCGGCGGGTGATCTCCGGCAGCGGCGTGGTGGGGCGCAGCGGGTCGATGTCGTTGACCACCACCTTGCCGAGCAGGTCGGCCGGTGGTTCGCGCAGCAGCGCCTGGAAGTGCACCATGCCCAGGTAGCGGCCCGTCGGTGTGTTCTGCGGTGCCCGGGTCACGAAGACCTGCGCGGCGACCGCGGGGGAGAGCTGGGGCTCCCGGATCCGGGCCAGCGCCTCGGCGACTGTGGCGTCCGGCGGCAGGATGACCGGCTCCGAGGTCATCACGCTGCCCGCCGTGCCGGGGGTGTACTTCAGCAGCTGGCGTACCGGGTCGGCCTCGTCCGGTTCCATCAGGTCCAGCAGCACGTCCTGCTCGGGTGGCGGCAGCTCGTTGAGCAGGTCCGCGGCGTCGTCCGGGTCCATCTCCTCCAGGACGTCGGCGGCCCGCTCCCGGTCCAGGGCGGCGAGGATCTCCACCTGGTCGTGCTCCGGTAGCTCGCTGAGCACGTCGGCCAGTCGCTCGTCGTCCAGCGCGGCCGCGACCTCGTTGCGCCGTGCGTCGGGCAGATCCTGCAGCGCGTTGGCCAGGTCGGCGGGGCGCATGTCCTCCAGGACGGCGAGCAGGTTCGCCGTACCCCGGTTGTCGGCGATGCCGCTGAGCCCGCGCACCCGGTCCCACTCGACCTGGTGCAGGTGGCCGCGGCGGCTGAGTCGACCGGTCTGCTCGCGTACGGCGACACGGGTCAGTGACCACTCGCCGCCCCGGGTGCACTCCATCGCGACGTCCACGACCGCGCCGGGCTGGCCGCCCGGGTCGAGTTGCACCCGCCGGTCGAGCAGTTCCTGGAGCACCAGCAGCTCGTTCTGGCGTTTCTCGAACCGGCGCAGGTTGAGGGTGCCGGAACCGAGCACGACGGCGTCCGCGTCGATGGAGGTGATCCGGTTGATGGACAGGAAGATCCGCCGGCGCATCGGCATCTCGGCGACGAGGCCCACCACCTCGGGCGGACGCTTGGTCGCCCGGAGCCGTGCCACGGCGTCACGAACCCGGCCCACCTGGTCGCCGTTCGGGTCGAAGACGGCGACTCCGGCGAGACGGGCGATGTAGACCCGGTTCGGCGTGCTCACGGGCACCAGCCTAAGCGCCTAGTGTTTATCAACATGTCGACCTTGGCCTACGAGATCGTGGACGTCTTCACCGATCGCCCCTTCGCCGGTAACCCGCTGGCGGTGGTGTTCGGCGCGGAGGCGCTGGCCACCGAGCAGATGCAGGCGCTCGCGCTGGAGTTCAACCTCTCCGAGACGGTGTTCGTGCTGCCGTCGACCCAGGTCGGCATCACCTACCGGGCCCGGATCTTCACGCCGGTCGAGGAGTTGCCGTTCGCGGGGCATCCCAGCGTCGGCGCGGCGGTCACCGCGTGCCGGCGGGGCATGTTCGGTGTGGGGCAGGTCACCCAGGAGTGCGGGGCCGGTGTGCTGCCGATCGAGGTGACCGCGTCCGGGGCGACGCTGACCGGGGGTGCCCCGACCCTCGGGCCGGAGTTGGACCCGGAGCCGTTGCTGGAGATCGCCGGGCTGGTCGCCGACGACCACGTCGGGCCCGCCCCACGTGTCGCCGGCTGCGGGCTGGAGTTCCCGTACCTGCCGGTGCGGCCGGAGTCGGTGGCCCGTGCCCGGGTGAACCCGGCGGTGGCGCAGCGGTACGGGGTGTCGCACGTCAGCGTCTTCTCCTGGGACGCGGCCGCGCAAACCGCGCACGCCCGGGTCTTCGTGCCGGGGATCGGCGTTCCGGAGGACCCGGCGACGGGTTCGGCGGCGCTCGGCCTCGGTGTCTGGCTGGTGGCGAGTGGTCTGCTGCCCGGCGAGGGACTGTCGGAGTACGCGGTCCGTCAGGGCGTGGAGATGAACCGCCCGTCCGCGTTGGCCTGCACGGTCACGGCGGCGGACGGGGTGGCGGTCGGCGCGACGGTCGCCGGTCAGGTGGTGCCGGTGGCTCGGGGCGAGATCGCCGTGCCGCCGTTCGTGGGCTGAGTGGAGGCGCCGATGCGGGAGGATGCGGGTGTGACGGACGAGGACGCCCCCGGGGGCAGCCCACTTGTCGACGAGGCGATGAAGAAGGCCGCCGTGGCCTGGGTCAGCGTTGCCGGCGGGCCCGCGCTCGCGCTCTGGTGCGCACCCCTGGAGGGCGCGCTCCTGGTGGTCAGTGGGCCGGGCGAGCAGGCCGCACCGGGTCTGGCCGACGCGACCGAGGCCCAGGTCACCCTGCGCGGCGACCACGGCGGTCGGATCGTCACCTGGTCGGCCCGGGTGAGCCGGTTGCAGCCGGGCACCGAGGCGTGGGACATCACCGCGCCGTTGGTGGCGGCGAAGCGGCTGAACGCGCCCGGTCCGACGGCCGACCTGGTGGCCCGGTGGGCCGCCGACGGATGCGCGGTGAACCGGCTCGCCCCGGCCGGTACGCCGGTGGCCGGAGCGGAGTTGCCGGCCGACGCGCAGGCCGAGCCGCCCCGGGCGACTCCGGCGGTCCGGGCCACCCGCAAGCCGTTCCGCCTGCACCGGGTGCGTCGCCGCTGATCAGCCGATCAACTGGTCAGCCGCCCGACCGCCGACGGCCGCGACCGCCGCGTCCGCGTCGACGAGGGCGAGCACCTCGCCCAGGGTGCCGAGTGTGGGGCCGCGCCAGTCCCGGTCGGCGTTGAACACCAGGTGCGTGGCCAGATCCGGTGCGGCGAGCCGGACGGCGGTCATCCCGGCCCGCTCGGCGCCTGTCAACTCCTGGCTGCCGCCGTCACCGACGTAGAGGCAGTCGCTCGGCGCGAGCCCGAGCCGCTGGCAGGCGGTCAGGTAGAGCGTCGGATCCGGCTTGCACCGCCCGACCTGCACCGAGAAGACCCGTACGTCGAGCAGCGGGGCGACCGCGAGCTGCGGCAGGAAGGCCGGCAGTTCGTGCGTACAGTCGCTGATCACGCCGGTGCGCAGGCCGCGCTGGCGCAGGGCCGCCAGCACCGGCACCGCGTCGGCCCGCAGCCAGGTGTCGGCGCGGACCGCCCGGTGCCGGGAGGCCACGGCCGCCCGTACCGCCTGGTCGCTGGGGTGTACGCCGGCCTGGGCGCACACCCAGCGCAGGGTCGCCTCGGCGTTGCCGAGGAGGCCGGTGGCCCGCTCGTAGTAGGTGCGATCCAGCACCTCGGTCAACGTGTCGGTGTGGCACCCGAGCAGTTCGGCGGTGCCGATGTGCGCGACGCCGCGCTGCACCGAACGGGTCAGGGTGCCGAAGAAGTCGAACAGCACCGCCTGGTAGCTGGGCATGGGGGAACGCCTCCGGGCGGTCGAGGGTCGCCGGTGCGGAACCGCGTGATCGTAACGGAGTGATGACCCTCCGTGCCGGCCGTCACACGTGTGAGGATTACGTCCCGTGCCCCCACCTTCACCTCGACCGGCCCTGGATCCGCTGACCACCGGCGCGGTCGGGCTGGCCGTGGTCGCCGTGTCGTCGTCCGCGCCGCTGATCGCGTACGCGGCCGCCCCCGCGCTTGCCATCGCGTTCTGGCGCAACCTGCTCGCGGTGGCCGTCCTGAGCCCTTTCGCGCTGGTTCGACGTCGCGCCGAGTTCCGCAGGCTGACCGTGGGCGCCGGCCGGCGGGAGGGGTTGTTCTGCGTTCTGGCCGGCGTCGCGTTGGCCGGGCACTTCGCGACCTGGGTGCCGAGCGCCCAGCTCACCTCGGTCGCCACCTCCACCGCCCTGGTCGCCACCCAGCCGGTCTGGCAGGGGCTGATCGCCCGCGCCCAGGGGCGTCCGCTGCCCCGGGTCGTGTGGATCGGCATCGCGGTGGCGGTCGGCGGCGCTGCGGTCGCCACCGGGGTGGACGTGGGAGTCTCCGGCCGGGCCGTCCTCGGCGACGTCCTGGCGTTGATCGGCGGTGTGTTCGCCGCCGTCTACACGGCGTTCGGGGAGCGGGCGCGGACCAGCATCAGCACCACCACCTACACCACCATCTGCTACGGGATCTGCGCGCTGATCCTGCTGGCCCTGTGCCTGGTCGGCGGCGTACGGCTGACCGGGTTCGACGGGCGTACCTGGCTGGCCATCCTGGCCCTGGTGGCCGGCGCCCAACTGCTCGGGCACTCGATGTTCAACTACGCGCTGCGGAAGATCCCGGCGACCACGGTGAGCGTGCTGATCCTGCTGGAGGCGCCCGGCGCGGCAGTGCTCGGCTGGGCCTGGCTGGGCCAACTGCCGCGCCCGTACGCCCTGCTCGGGATGGCGCTGCTGCTGGCCGGTGTGGCGGTGGTGGTGCTCGGTGGCCGGCGGAGCGAACCCACCGCCCTGCCGGCCGACCCGACCCCGCTCACCGACTGACGAACGTCACAGGTACGCCGCGAAGTGCTCGGCCACCACGTCGGTCAGCTGTTCGCCGTCGAGGCTCCCGTCCACCCGGATAACCCGGACGCCCAGCCGCTCGGCCTGCGCCACCGCATCCGCCGCGACCAGTTCGTCCCGCTTCCACCGGTTGCGGTTGGCCCGCTCGGGGTCGCTGACCCCCGCTATGGCGTTGCTGGCCCGAGGCAGTCGGGTCAGCTGGTGGGCGCGAAACTCGGCGGTGGGCACCAGGACAACCATCTGCCGTACGGACTCGACGACCGGTGCCACCAGCTCCGGCCGCAACCCCCAGCCCTCTGCCACCAGCCTCCGGCCGGGCACCAGCGCGCTCAGGTCGTCCAGCACCCAGGCGAAGCGCCTGGCAAAGCCGGCCAGTGTCTCGGCTGCCATCCGGGTCGGATCGGTGTGGACCCAGACAGTGTCCGGGTCAGGGCTTGCCGGTGACTCTCCCCGCCGGACCCGGTCGGCGATGCGCCGATCGTCGTGGCCGCGGGCATCGTGTCGGTCGTAGAGGTAAGCGGTGAGCCCCTGTCGAAGGGCCAGGTTGACCGCGACCGTGGACTTGCCGGCCCATTGCCCACCGCCGATCCAGAGGGCCCGGCGTACGGTGGCCGTCGCATCGAATTCCATGCCTCGACCCTGACCGCCGGACGGGCCAAGATCAAGGCTTGTTCTCGCCCGCCGCCCCGTGATGAAGTGAGGGAAGACGCAGGTCAGGCTTCGTGCACCTCGATGACCCGGGTCGTCGGGGCGGCTTCGCCGAGGGCGGTACGCAGGGCCGCCCGGTCCGGGTCGGCGAGGAACGACTCGTAGCTGGCCCGGTCGTCGAAACGGATCACGTGCACCTCGGACTGCCCGTCGGTGCCGCGCAGTCGCCGCTCCAACCGGCCGCCGTGCCGGCCGAGCAGGGACACCACGGCGTCCTCGTAACGCTGCCCGGAGGCCTCGGCCCCGGCGGCGAACTCGGCGATCGCGACAAGTGTCAGCACGCCGGCCACGTCAGGCATCGAGACCGACGGCCTTGGCGCTCGCCGCCCACAGCCGGCCGGCGAGCTGCGGGTCGGCCGCCTTCCGGAGGGGCCGTCGCGGCCGACGGTCGACGTAGTAACCCCCGTTGATCAGCCGGGAGCGCTCCTGGTTGGCCAGCCACACAAGTGTCTCGGCGCCCTTCTCCGGGCTTCGGAACGGCATGAAACGCATGCCGAACGCGACAAGCCTGCTGTCGTTGGCGAACCGGGTGCGCACCACCCCGGGGTGGAAGCTGTACGCGGACCTGTCCGGCCAGCGCCGGGCGGCCTCGGCGGTGAACAGGATGTTCGCCTGCTTGCTGGTGCCGTACGCGCCCATCGGCCGGTAGCCCCGCAGGGGCTTGTTCAGGTCGTCCGGGTCGAGTGCGCCGAAGCGGTGCGCGCCGGAGGCGGTCACCACGACCCGGCCCACCCGGTCGGCGAGCAGGTTGGTCAGCAGGAACGGGGCCAGGTGGTTGGCCTGGATCGACATCTCGAAGCCGTCGACTGTGACAAGTGGTTGCAGCGCGATCGCGCCGGCGTTGTTGGCGAGCACGTCGATCCGGTCGTACGCGGCCCGGAGTTGCTCGGCCAGTCGGCGTACGTCGTCGAGGATCGCGAAGTCCGCCCGGAACAGCTCCGGACGCGTACCGGAGTTCTCCCGTACCCGTTCGGCTGCGGCCTGTAGTCGGGCCGGGTCCCGCCCGACCAGAACCACCTGGTCGCCACGGCAGGCCAGGTGCACGGCGGCGGCCAGCCCGATGCCGGAGCTGGCCCCGGTCACCACCACCAGTCGGCGCCCAGTGAGATCTTCCACAGGTCCATTCACCCCGGTCATGGCGCGAGGTTACCGTGGCGTCACAACGCCCTTTGGGATCGTTAAGGTCTCGGATCTGTCGTCAGGTGGCGTCGGCATGCCCGCCGGACGCTGGAAGGAGCGCATCCATGGCCGCAGTCGGTCGCCCCCGCAGGTCCTGCCTCGCCGTGCCGGGTTCCAGCGTGAAGATGCTCGGTAAGGCCCAGGGGCTCGCGGCCGACCAGGTCTTCCTCGACCTGGAGGACGCCGTCGCCCCACTGGCCAAGCCGGACGCGCGCAAGAACATCGTGGCCGCCCTCAACGAGGGTGACTGGGCCGGCAAGACCCGGGTGGTCCGGGTCAACGACCTGACCACCCCCTGGACGTACCGGGACGTCATCGAGGTCGTCGAGGGCGCCGGCGCCAACCTGGACTGCATCATGCTGCCGAAGGTGCAGACCGCCGCGCAGGTGCAGTGGCTGGACCTGACGCTCACCCAGATCGAGAAGACGATCGGCCTGGAGGTCGGCCGGATCGGCATCGAGGCGCAGATCGAGAACGCCGCCGGTCTGGTCAACGTGGACGCGATCGCCGCCGCCTCCCCGCGCGTGGAGACCATCATCTTCGGCCCGGCCGACTTCATGGCGTCGATCAACATGAAGTCGATGGTGGTCGGCGGCTTGATCCCGGACTACCCGGGCGACCCGTACCACTACATCCTGATGCGGATCCTGATGGCCGCGCGGATGCACGACAAGCAGGCCATCGACGGCCCCTTCCTACAGATCCGCGACGTCGACGCCTTCCGCGAGGTGGCCAAGCGTTCGGCCGCGTTGGGCTTCGACGGCAAGTGGGTGCTGCACCCGGGCCAGATCGACGCCGCCAACGAGGTCTACCAGCCGGCGCAGGCCGACTACGACCACGCCGAGCTGATTCTCGACGCGTACGAGCACTACACCTCGGAGGCCGGCGGCCGGCTCGGTGCCGTGATGCTCGGCGACGAGATGATCGACGAAGCGTCCCGCAAGATGGCGCTCGTGGTCGCGGCCAAGGGTCGGGCCGCCGGGATGAGCCGTACCTCGTCGTTCACCCCACCGGCGGAGTGACCGGCCGGGCCGGGACGACAGCCGCCGGCTGTCGATCCGGCTCGACGACCGGCGGTACGTCCACCCGCCCGCCGGTCAGTAGCTGCTGGTGTTGTCGCTCGTCGTGATCGCGTAGATGATCGCGGCGGCGTAGAAGAGGATGACCAGCACCAGGAACCCGGTGAGGATCCAGCCGACGATGATGGCGGCCTTCGCCATCCCCGCGCCGCCCTCGCCGCTGAGCCGGATCTGCTTCTGCGCGACATGGCCGAGGATCGCGCCGATCGGCGCGGTGATGCAGGACGTGAAACCGATCAGGGCCAGCACGAACGCCGCGATCGCCAGCCCGTTGGTCTTCGGCGGCTGCGGGTAGCCGTAGCCGGGGTACTGCGGCGGGTAGCCGGTCGGGGCGTAACCGGGCGTGGCGTAGCCGGGCATCGCCTGGGTCGCCGGCGGCTGCGCTCCGGCGTACGGGTCGGCCGGGGCGTACGGGTCGGGCGCGTACGAGTCGACCGGGCCGGGTTGCGGGGGCACCGGTTGACCGGCCACAAGGGTCGGGTCCGGTGCGGGGCTCGACGGCTGGGCCGACCACGTGGGATCGGTCCAGTTGCCGGGCGGCGGGGGATTGGTCATACGAACTCTCCGTCAGGTCGGGGTGCGGAGACAGGGTAGCCAGCGCCGCCCAAACCCGACGCCCCCGCTTCCGGGTGCCGCGTTGCTCGGGCCGGTCGTAACGGGCAGGATCCCTGGCATGGCATACGACGCGCGCGCCGCGGACCGCTCCGGCAGCCGACCCCGACGGGACGTCAGCCGCCCGGGCGCGGCCCGTCGCGCCCGGACGGCCGCCCCGGCGGGCAGCCCCGGCCCCGACGAGCCGGTCGCGCTCGCCGACCCGGTCACCATGCGCCTCGACGGGCGGGTCGCCCTGGTCACCGGCGCGGGCAGCCCGGACGGCATCGGGTACGCCACCGCCCGGCGACTCGCCGACCTGGGCGCACGGGTGGCCATCGTCTCCACCACCCGACGAATCCACGAGCGGGCGACCGAGCTGGGGGTGACCGGCTTCGTCGCGGACCTGACCGACGAGTCCGAGGTCGGCGCGTTGGCCGATGCGGTCGCCGAGCAGTTGGGCGACGTCGAGGTGCTGGTCAACAACGCCGGCCTGGCCAGTCGGGCCAGCCAGGGGGTGCTGCGGCCGGTGGCGCAGCTGACCTACGACGAGTGGCGCGGTGAGATCGACCGCAACCTCTCCACCGCGTTCCTGTGCAGCCGGGCGTTCATCGGGGGGATGGCCGAGCGGGGCTGGGGTCGGATCGTCAACCTGGCGGCCACGGCCGGTCCGGTAAATGCCCTGCCCACCGAGGCCGCGTACGCCGCGGCGAAGGCCGGGGTCGTCGGGCTGACCCGGGCCCTGGCCATGGAGATGATCGCCGACGGCGTGACAGTCAACGCCGTGGCGCCCGGCACGATCTACACCGCGGCGTCCACGATGGCCGAGATCAAGCAGGGGTTGGGCACCCCGGTGGGGCGACCGGGCACACCGGACGAGGTCGCCGCGGCGATCAGTTTCCTCTGCTCGCCGGCCGCCTCGTACATCACCGGGCAGATGCTCGTGGTGGACGGCGGCAACAGCGTCCGCGAGGCGCGCTTCCGCTGAGCGCGCCGGTGCGCACCGGCCGGTCGGTCAGTAGCCGCCGCTGTCGCCGGTGTTGCCGAAGGCCACAAGCGCCAGCCAGCCACAGCAGGCCAGCACGGTGAGCCCGGTGAAGACGTAGCCCAGGATCAGCCCCCAGGTCGCGAGCTGGTCGCCCTCCTCGCCGCTGGTGCGGATCTGCCGTTTGGCCACGTGGCCGAGGACGGCGCCGGCCGGCGGAAACACGAAGGCGAACACCAGCGACAGGATCGCCAGCACGTTGGTGCCCCGACCCGACCCGGACGGCGGTGGACCGTACTGACCGTAGGGGCCCTGCGGCGGGTACGGCGGCTGCTGACTCCAGTGCGCCGACTGCTGCGACCCCTGGTGGCCGTACGGCGACGGGTCACCCGCCGGTGGCCCGTACGGTGAGCGTTCCGCTGGCAGTTCGTACGCCGGCTGGTCGGGCTGCGGCGCGTACGATGGCTGGCCGGCCGGCGGTGGCGCGTACGGCGACTGGTCCCTGGGTGGCTCGTAGGGTGACGGCGGGGGCTCGTCCTCGGGCGGTCCCGACGGCGGCGGGTAGCTCACAGCTGTCCTCCTCCTGCCGGTGCCGGAAAAGTCCCTCTTGCCGGACGCTACCCGCAGCGGTGAACCTTTTCACAGCGGTTGTGTGGACTGGTCACCTTGGCCTCGTCCACCGGAGAGGCCGATACTGACCCAGCGTTCAGTTACCCACGAGTAGTGCGCGGATCCCCGGAGGCTGAGATGGCCCGACTCGCCCAGACGCCCGGCCTGACCGATGTGCAACAGTCGATCCTGGAGACCGTTCGGGACTTCGCCGACAAGGAGATCATCCCGAACGCGCAGCGGCTGGAGCACGCCGACGAGTACCCCACCGACATCCTCGACGGCATGCGCGAGATGGGGCTGTTCGGCCTCACCATCGACGAGGAGTACGGCGGCCTCGGCGAATCACTGCTCACCTACGCGCTGGTCGTGGAGCAGCTGTCCCGAGGCTGGATGTCGATCTCCGGCATCGTCAACACCCACTTCATCGTGGCGTACCTGATCTCCCAACACGGCTCTCCCGAGCAGAAGGCCCGCCTGCTGCCGCAGATGGCCACCGGCGAGGTGCGCGGCGCGTTCTCCATGTCCGAGCCGGAGACCGGCTCCGACGTCTCCGCGATCAAGTCCCGAGCCGTCCGCGACGGCGACCGTTACGTGCTCAACGGGCAGAAGATGTGGCTCACCAACGGGGCGTACTCCTCGGTGGTTGCCACCCTGGTCAAGACCGACACCGGCGCGGAGTCCGTCTACGGCAACATGAGCACGTTCCTGCTGGAGAAGGAGCCGGGCTTCGGTGAGACCGCCCCCGGCCTCACCATCCCCGGCAAGATCGAGAAGATGGGTTACAAGGGCGTCGAGACGACCGAGATGGTGCTCGACGGCGTGACCGTGCCCGACTCCGCGATCCTCGGCGGCGCCGACCAGGTGGGCCGTGGTTTCTACCAGATGATGGACGGCATCGAGGTGGGCCGGGTCAACGTGGCAGCCCGCGCCTGCGGCATCTCCATCCGCGCCTTCGAGCTGGCGGTGAGCTACGCCCAACAGCGCAAGACCTTCGGCCAGCCCCTGGCCAAGCACCAGGCGATCGCCTTCAAGCTCGCCGAGATGGGCACGAAGATCGAGGCTGCGCACGCCCTCATGGTCAACGCCGCCCGGCTCAAGGACGCCGGTCAGCGCAACGACGTCGAGGCCGGCATGGCCAAGCTGCTCGCTTCGGAATACTGCGCCGAGGTCGTCCAGGAGGCGTTCCGCATCCACGGCGGCTACGGCTACTCCAAGGAGTACGAGATCGAGCGGCTGATGCGGGAGGCCCCGTTCCTGCTCATCGGCGAGGGCACCTCCGAGATCCAGAAGACCATCATCTCCCGAGGCCTCCTCAAGGAGTACAAGCTCTGACCCGCGCCTGCTGATGCAGTTGCCCGTCGCTCGGTCGGTCTGTCCGTGCCTTCGGTCAAGAGCGTGATGACTGTGAGGCATCAATATGACTCAGAGGCATCACGCTCTCCGCCGAGGCCGTCCGCGCCGACGGACGCCTCGCCCTGCTGCTCGCCAGCTCTCTGGCCAGGCCCCGCGGACCGCCAGGGCCAACCCACCAAGCTGGCACCACAACTCCATGATCGCGGGAGCGGGGCGGGTCAGGCGAGGCGGGTGAGGCCGGCGGCGGCGCGTTCGACGATGAGGCAGCGGTCTTCCACGTAGTCCATGCCGGCCTCCTCGGCGATCCGTCGCGCCTCGGCCGAGACGATGCCCAGCTGGAGCCAGACCGCGGGGGCGCCGATCGCCGCCGCGTCCCGGACCACCTGCACGGCGTCGGCCGCCGGCCGGAACACGTCCACCAGGTCGACAGGGTGCGGAATGTCGGCGAGGGTCTTGTAGGCCCGTTCCCCGAACAGTTCGTCGACCGTCGGATTGACCGGGATGATGCGCCAGCCGTACTGCTGCATCTGCAACGGCACGCTGTGCGCGGCCTTGAACGGGTCGCGGGACGCGCCCACGACGGCGATCACGGCGGAGTCGGCGAGGATCTGCTGAGCGGTACGCACCCGCCGACTGTAGCTCCGACTAGAGCAGCGTCAGCTGCTCTGCTGCCGACGGTGGCGGCGGCTCGGGCAGGTTGCGGTTGTCGCCCCGCTCTCCGCGGTGCAGCCCGTGCCGGCGGGCGGCGATCCGCACCCGTGCGGTCAACTCCCGTTGGTAGGCCTGCGGGGCGTACGCGCCGGCTCGGTAGAGCTCGCGGTAGCGGGGCACGAGGTGTGGGTGCTCGCGGGCGAGCCAGTGCGCGTACCACTCCCGGGCGCCGGGACGCAGGTGCAGGGGCAGGGCGGTCACGCTTGTCGCGCCGGCGGCGGCGATCGCCGAGACGGTGGTCTCGATCGACTCGTCGCTGTCGCTGAGGCCGGGCAGGATCGGGGCCATCAGCACGCCGACGGAGAGGCCGGCGTCGGCGAGTGCCCGGACGGCGTCCAGCCGGCGGCGCGGGTGCGGTGTGCCCGGCTCGACGCTGCGCCAGAGGTGCTCGTCGACGAACCCCACCGAGAAGGAGACGCCCACCGTGGTCACCTCGGCGGCCTGGCGCAGCAGCGGCAGGTCGCGCAGGATCAGCGTGCCCTTGGTGAGGATCGAGAACGGGTTGGCGAAGTCGCGCAGGGCGCCGATGATCTGCGGCATCAGCCGGTAGCGACCCTCGGCGCGCTGGTAGCAGTCCACGTTGGTGCCCATCGCCACGTGCGCGCCCCGCCACCGCGGCGCGGCCAGCTCCCGTCGGACCAGCTCGCCGGCGTTGACCTTGACGATCACCTTCTGGTCGAAGTCCGCACCGGCATCGAGATCGAGATAAGTGTGAGTATTTCTCGCGAAACAGTAAACGCACCCATGCGAACAGCCTCGGTACGGGTTGATCGTCCACTCGAACGGGACGCGGGACTGCCCGGGAACCCGGTTGAGGATGGACTTGGCCTGCACCTCGTAGAAGGTCATCCCGGCGAACTCCGGGGTGTCGAAGGTGCGGGCGACGGCGCCGGGCAGCGCCAGCGGCAGGGGTGGCGTCGCTGGCGCTGCCCGCTCGGGGTCTCCCTCAACCGGGGGAGCGGTGAGGTTGTCCCAGCGCATAGGCACTATTCGAACACGTGTACGAGGCAAGCGCAAGTGACCCGCCGTACACCGGTGGGCGTTCTGGTGGTCGGAGAGGGGAGGATGGACACCATGGAGACGTCGACCTTCGTCTACGACGGGGACTGCGCGTTCTGCACGACCTGTGCGGAGTTCATCGAGCGCCGCATCCCCACCGCCGCACGGGTGCTGCCCTGGCAGTTCGCCGACCTGGACGCGCTCGGCCTCAGCGTGGCCGAGTGCGAGGAGGCCGTGCAGTGGGTCGGCGCGGACGGCGCGCGCGCGGCGGGCCCGGACGCCATCGCGAAGCTCCTCACCGCGAGTGGTCCGCTCTGGCGGGTCGCAGGTGCCGGCCTGCGGATTCCTCCGGTGCGCGCCGCGGCCTGGCCGTTGTACCGCTGGGTGGCGCGCAACCGGCACCGCCTGCCGGGCGGCACGGCGGCCTGCTCGCTGCCGCAGGAGGCTCGGGAGCGGCTCTACGGGCCGGCCGGTCGCCCGACCACCGGAGCCTGATCGTCGAGCGCCCGCTCCGCGCTGGCACCCACCGGGGCCTGGCCTGGCGGCACCGTGCCGGCGTCCGTCGGGTCCGCGGCCTGCGTCACCGCCTCGGAAGGACCACGGCCGACGAGCCGGCGGGCCCAGACCAGCGGGCGCACCCGCTCCAGCGGCAGGAAGCTGGTCATCGCGGCCAGGTGCGGTGCGAACGAGATCGTGATGGTCGCGATGGTGACCGCGTGGAACGAGTAGAAGAAGCCGACCATGGCGAGTCGCCAGCGGGCTGGCAGCAGGAAGACCACCGGGCTCAGCAGCTCGAACGCCACGATGCCGAACTGGGCGACGATCAGCAGGTGCGGCACCTGGGCGATGAGGTCCGCCAGGTCGGTGCCGCGCCGGATGATCGCGCGGGCCAGCACGGAGCCGGTCAGCCAGTCCAGACCGCCGAAGCGCAGCTTGGCGAAGGCGGCCAGGAAGTACGTGCAGATCACCGCGATCTGGGTGACGCGTAGGGCCCAGCCGCCGGCCTCGGTGCGGGTGGTGTCGCCGTGTCGGGCGCGACCGGCGGTGGGCAGCACGGCCAGTGCGACGAGCAGCCCGAACCGGTCGTGGTCGACCTTCCCGTAGCTCATCGCGATGATCATCCACTCCAGGTACAGCGCGCACACGGCCCAGCCGAGCAACCGGGGCGCCCGTCCGGTCGCGGCGAGGAGGGCGAGTAGCAGCAACGCCCAGAAGATCACCGTCACCAGCGTCTCGGTTGGCGTCGGCAGTGGGAGCAGACGGCCGATCAGGAGCGGCCGGTACAGGTCGCCGGGCACGCTGACCCGGGTGCGTACCCAGGGGGTGAAGATCACCAGGTCGGCGGCGACGAACAGATAGATCAGGGTGCGGAACGCGGCCACCCGGCCGCGGGGAACCGCCTCGGTCAGCCAGCCGCTCATCGGGGGGCCTGCCAGCGGACGACGGTCTGGTCGGTGTGTTGGCCGGTCGGTCGGCCGGCGCGGATGCCGTGCCAGCGGATGACGATGCGGACCTCGACCAGCTCGGGGGCGTCCGGGTGGCGCTCGGCGTACGCGTCGGCGACCTCGGTGAGCAGCGTCGGGTCGGCGGCGTATCGGCCCTGCTGACCCTCGATCTCGGCGCGGCGGATGCCTGTCGCGTTCTGGTCGAGGTCGATCACCGTCCCGGAGCTGTTCACCCCCTCGACGCGGGTGTCGGGTGCGGGCGCGTTCGGCGGGTTGGACGTGGAGTACATCCGGAACGGGCCGAACGGGAAGTCGTCGTCGCTGCCCCAGAAGGTGCCGACGACGAGCAGGACGAGGCTGAGTACGGTCGCGCCGAGCCGGGTCACGCGCCCGCGGGTGGTCAGGTTCTCCATCGGGTCGTGACGATACGGGATGTACCGGCCGTGTCGGGTCCCTCCGACGGCCAGTTCGGCCAGACCAGGCAGGTGATCATGCGCCAGCTTCCGGGGGTACGACGAAGGCCGGGCCCGTGGTGGGCCCGGCCTCGCGTGTCGTCGCGGGGACGACTCAGTGGTTGTGCTCGGCCAGCTGCTTGCGAACGTCGTCCATGTCCAGTGCCTCGACCTGCTCGATCAGGTTCTCCAGCGCGGACTCGGGAAGGGCGCCCGGCTGGGCGAAGACGATGACGCCGTCACGGATCGCCATGATCGTCGGGATCGAGCGGATGTCGAACTTGGCGCCCAACTCCTGCTGCGCCTCAGTGTCGACCTTGCCGAAGACGATGTTCTGGTGCTTCTCCGAGGAGCGCTCGTAGACCGGGGCGAACCGCTTGCACGGACCACACCAGTCGGCCCAGAAGTCGACCAGGACGATGCCGTCGTTGCCGGTCACCTCGTCGAAGTTCGTCGAGGTCAGCTCAACGGTTGCCATTGCACTCTCCGATCACCGCGGTTTATCTACGTCCCGTAGAACCAGGGCTGACCGTATCGAATTCCCGGGCGGTGGGGCACGAAACGTGCTCGGGGCTGCCGGGGGGCGCCCCGGGTCATCGACACATGTCTGTTCACACCGGACCTGCGGATCGCAAGTGCACGACGCACTTGCGTGACCTGCGGTAATGGGAGCGTTTCCAGGGAGATCCACCCGATTGAGCACTACGAATCGGTAACTTGGGCCCTGACGAGGAGGTATCCGGCCTGCGGAGATCGCTGATCAACCTGCGCGTCGTCACCGACAGTAATGTTACAAAAAGATAAATGTGACGCCGATCTCTGTTGAACCTACGCAGCCGTAGGGCAGAATTCCTCACATCAGAGCGTGGGCGGCGGGTGCCGGGGAGGGCCCCGCCGCTCATTGCGTCTCCCCCCAGGCGTGTGACAGGTGTGACATTTCCGCCGCCGTCGCGCCCCGCCGGTCGCCTTAACCATCGGTAAGGCATGCTGTGCCGAACTCCATCGCCGCCCGTCGAAGGGACCAGCATGCAGTTCGGTCGCTACTACGAGGAGTTCGAGGTCGGCGCGGTCTACCGGCACTGGCCGGGCAAGACCGTCACCGAGTACGACGACCACCTCTTCTGCCTGCTCACGATGAACCACCACCCGCTGCACCTGGACGCGCACTACGCCGCGACGGCCAGCCAGTTCAAGCGCAACGTGGTGGTCGGCAACTACATCTACTCGCTGCTGCTCGGCATGTCGGTGCCCGACGTGAGTGGAAAGGCGATCGCCAACCTGGAGGTCGAGTCGCTGCGGCACGTCGCGCCGACCTTCCACGGCGACACCATCTACGGCGAGACCACGGTGCTGGACAAGCGGGAGTCCGGCTCGAAACCCGACCGGGGCGTGGTGTCGGTGGAGACTCGCGGCTACAACCAGGACGGCACCATGGTCTGCGTCTTCCGCCGCAAGGTCATGGTCCCCAAGCGGGAGTACGCGGCCGCCGCGGTGCCCGACGGAGTGGATCCGGAGCGGCCCAGCTTCCCCGAGCCGCGCTGACCGTCGCGGCGGGCTCGACCGTCGACGAACACCGGCTCCCTCCCCGCCACGGGTCTGCTGGGGAAGGGGCCCTGTTCCCGTCGCGGGGCATATGCTGACGCCGGAGGTTCCGATGAGCCACTCCGTCGCGGGAGAGCCGTCCTCTGCCGGCCGCCGAGCCGCGCCCCTGACCACAGCTGTCTACTCCGCCGCCGAGTGGGATCTGCTCACCAGCCTGCCGGGTCGGGTTCTCGTGGCCGCCACGGCGCCCGGTCCTGGCCGGACGGAGCGTGGAGTCAAGGCCAGCCTGGCCGGCCTGGATGCCGTGGCCGCCGGCCGTGCCTCCGACAGCGACCTGGTCCGCGCGGTGGTCGCCACGATCTACGCCCGCCACGACGGCACCCCGCAACCCGCCGAGCGGCTCACCGACCTGGTGGACCTGCTGGCCGCCTGCCGGGCGGCGAGCCGGGTCCTGCGGCGGCGGGCGGACCCCGCCGACTCGGCCGCGTACCGACAGTGGGTGCAGTCGGTCGCGGCCCGGGTCTGTCGCGCGGTGCCCGGCACCGGCGCGCGCCGGGTGGACCCACCGGCCAGCCCGGCGGACCGCCGCTTCCTGGACCGGCTCGGTGCTGCCCTCGACCTGGGTTGACCGGCAGGTCGTCGCACCGGGCGTCGACGCGGTCCGTACCCTCTGATGACCGTGACCGACGACCAGCTTGAGGTGGGCGTGGGCCCCTGGCCGGGGGACCCACCGGACGACAGCCGTTACGACCCGCAGTTGCTGGCGGAGGGGGACCGGCGCAACGTCGTCGACCGCTACCGCTACTGGCGGCACGAGGCGATCGTCGCCGACCTGGACCGACACCGGCACGGTTTCCACGTGGCGATCGAGAACTGGCAGCACGACTTCAACATCGGCACGGTGGTGCGCAACGCCAACGCGTTCAACGCCGCCGGGGTGCACATCGTCGGACGGCGACGGTGGAACCGGCGCGGCGCGATGGTGACCGATCGGTACCAGCACGTGTGGCACCACGAGACGATCGAGGAGTTCGTCGCCTGGGCGGCCGGGCGGCGCCTGCCGGTGTTCGGCATCGACAACCTGCCCGGGTCGCGTCCGCTGGAGACCGGCACCCTGCCGCGCGATTGTGTGCTGCTGTTCGGCCAGGAGGGTCCCGGCCTCTCCGCGCCGGCCCGCGCCGCGTGCGACCAGCTCTACTCCATCGCCCAGTACGGCTCGACGAGGTCGATCAACGCGGGCGTGGCCAGCGGAATCGCGATGCACGCCTGGATTCGTGCGCACGCCGGCACACCGCCGGACTGACCCCCGTACGGTGCCGAATCGGACGTTACGGCTTGACGTGCCGGCGCTCCGGGGAGACGGTGGGGATGTGAGTGTCGCGGTGAGTTGTCCGAGATGCGGGGGCCCGGTACGGGCGCCGGATCTGATGAACACCGACTCAAGGTGTGTGCGCTGCGGCCCGGTGCCGCCGTTGCACGTGCCCGAGCACATCGGAGCGGAGATCGTGGCGAGCGTGGTGGAGCGGATCACCACGACCGCCGATCCGCCGGTGACGCCGTTGTGGTGCCCGTGGCCGCTGCCGCCGGGTTGGACACTCACCGGCGTGGCGTACGCCGGGGACGAACGGACGGGAGTGCGGGCGACAGCGGTGGCCTGCGCGGGCCCGGCGCCGCTCGGCGGAGGTCCGGCCGATCTGGTCTTCGTGGCCGAGGAACCCGGCGTGGGCCTGGGCACCCGACTCGCCGGACTGGCCGGCCCGGATCCGGGGCCGGAGTTGGTCGACGCGCTGACCGACCCGGGGTCGGGTCACCCTGACCACGTCGGACAGGCGAAGATCAAGGTCGGTGGGCACCCCACTCCACTGTGGCTGGTGAATTCGGCAACGGATCGAAGCGCGTACGCCGGCGAGGCTCGGGGAATGTGGCTCCATGCGATAGCCTGGCCGGCGAGTGCGGGTCACCTGCTCGCGGAAGATGTCGTGCTACACGACCTGACCGAGTGGACTCCGCCCGAGCTCGTGTACGGCGCACCGTCCCCGTATTTACCCGGTAGAGCTTGACAACTCTTCCGGGGATTGACGGAGAACGGACGCAGATATTCACTGTACGACACCACACTGATACTCTGGGTGCCGCTGCGGTAATGGGACCCGGCGCCGCGCGAGAGGATGGCCCGCCATGGTCAAGAAGGTCCTCACCTGGGCCGGAATCGCATTCTTGATCTTCTTCGTCGCCTACCGGCCAAACTCTGCGGCGGACGTGTTCAAGTCGCTCGGCGGCGGGATCATGGATATCGCCCAGGGGTTTGGCGACTTCTTCACAAGTCTCGTCGCCTAGCCGCCGATGGGCAGCCCCTCCGGTCCACCCTTCGACCCGGACGACCCTGACCGGGAACGCCGCGAGCGTGACACTGAGCCGATCCCGCGGATCGGGCCTGATGACGGCCCGGGCTACGGGGCCGGTCCCGGCCTGTCCGACGGTCCGTCCCTTTCGGACGACGTCGGTTACGGCGACGGGCCCGGTTATGCCGGCCAGGGTCGTTCCGGTCGGGGGTGGGTCCGTGATCCGGAGGCCGGCTACCAGGCGCCGCAGATCTCCGAGGACGAGCTGGCCGGGTTGCGCGCCGACGCGACCGGCTCGACCCCTCGGCGGGTGCTGCCACTGGAAGACGAGCCCAGTTCACTGGTGGCTCGCTACCTCTTCCCCACCGAGCGCTATCGCGGCGAGTGGAAGCGGCACTGGATCCACCTCACCAACCCGCTGTTGATCGGCGTCGCGGCGACCTTCGTGCTCGGCTACCTCTCCGGCTTCCTCGCCGGTCAGGCCGTCGGCGCGCTGACCACCATCGCCGTGCTGCTCTGGTTCGCGGTGATGGGCTGGGTGGCGTGGAAGGTCGCCGACTGGTGGTATGACCGGTTCATCCTGACCAACAAGCGGGTCATGGTGGTCAACGGCATCGTCACCCGCAAGGTGGCGATGATGCCGCTGGTCCGGGTCACCGACATGAAGTACGAGCAGTCCCCGACCGGCCGAGCGCTCAACTACGGCACCTTCGTGCTGGAGTCCGCCGGCCAGGAGCAGGCGCTTCGCGAGATCAAGAACCTGCCCAACCCGAACGAGCTCTACCTGCGTGTCGTCGAGGAGATGTACGAGCCGCAGGCGGTCGAGGCACGGCTCGGCAAGGAGGCCGACGAGGCCAAGGCCGACGACGGGGCGTGAAGGTTTTCGACCGAACATCGGAGCAAGTGCGCACCTTTCGTCATGGACCAGAGCGCCCCTGACGTGGCACTCTGCCAGAACGGCAGGGGTGTGGAGGTGGGCGGTGGCGAGCAAGGACTCGTTGGAGGAGCAGTTCCGCGAGTTCGTCGCGGCCCGCTCCGCCGCGCTCCTGCGCACCGCTTACCTGCTCACCGGGGACTGGGCCACGGCCGAGGACCTGCTCCAGACGGCGCTGACCAAGACCTACCTCGCGTGGAAGCGGCTCGGCGGGATCGAGGCGGTCGAGCCGTACGCCCGACGTGTGCTGGTCAACACGTCGACCAGTTGGTGGCGACGGCGCTGGCACGGCGAACGTCCGACCGAGGTGCTGCCGGAGCGGGCCGGTGTCGACGAGATCGAGCAGCAACTCGACCGTGACCTGCTCTGGCGGCATCTCCGGGAGCTGCCCAACCGGCAGCGGGCAGTGCTGGTGCTGCGCTACTACGAGGACATGTCGGAGGCGCAGACCGCCGCGATGCTGGACATTTCACCGGGCACGGTGAAGAGCCAGGCGTCCCGGGCGCTGGCCACGCTCCGTCGGCGATTGGGCGCGGACGCTGCGGACCTCGCCGCCGCAGCCGGAGTCGCCGGCCGGTCGGCCGCCGCCGACGGTGGGGCGGGCGCGACCGGCGCCGCCGGCCGGACGACGGGATCGGGTTCCCGGACCGGACGGGTCCCGGTCACCGGTGCCGCTGCGACACCCAGGCCGGAGCGGGCGACTGGCCGACCCGTGCCCCGCGTGGCCGCTCCGCGCCCCGCCGCGCCGCGTCCGAGCACCCCGCAGGTCGTGCTGCCCACCGCCCCGGCGGCCGTGCCCGTCGGCACGGGCTCCGGGGAGCAGCAGTGAGTGAGTTCCCAGGCCGGCACGACAACCTCCCGGACGGCCCACGGCGTTCCTACCAGGTGCGGCCTGACGAGCTGGAAGGTGCGGTGCGGGAGACACTCTCGCACCAGGTCGCTCTTGCCCGCCCACTGAGCGTCGACCCGGCGGGCCAGGCCATTCGCCGCGCGAACCGGATCCGGCGTCGACGCACCGCGGCCGGCGTCGCCCTCGCGGCGGTCACCACCGTGCTGCTCAGCGCCGGCATGGCCCAGCTCGGTGCCGAGACCAAGCCGGACGGGTCACCCATCGTGGTGATCGGCGACCCGGACCCGACCAGCCGACCGCTCCCGACCGCCAGCATTCCCGGCCCTGCCCCCTCCCCCGAGACGTCGACGTCTCCTCTCGTCGGCGAGACGCTGATCAGCGCCGACGGGCGGCGGCTGGTGCTGCCCGAGGTGGGGCCGGCCGAAAGCGTCCAGCCCTTGCCCAGCGGCGGCGGCTGGCTGGTGGTCGGCGCGCAGAGCACCGCAGGGCGCTCCCTGTGGGTGGTGCAGAACGACGGCCTGGTGCAGGTGCTGCTGGCCGGGGCGGGCGCGATCGTCCTGGCCCCGGACAGCCTCCAGGTCGCCTGGCGCGACGGAGGCGATCTGCTGGTGGCGGGCGTGGCCGGCAACCAACTCATCGCGTCGGTACGCACCCCGGTACCCGCGGCGGCGCAGCCCGTCCGGTTCGTCGGCGACAGCGTGCTGGTCCGACTCGACCCGGCCGGCGCCGGTCACACCCTCTGGCGGCCCGGTGCGGGGCCGTTGCCCGAAGCCCTCGACCGGAAGAGCCTCAACGTCTACGGGCGGCTACCCGACGGGCGGCTCGTCGCCCAGGTCGCCACCAAGCCGGGCCGGACCTGCCTCGCCGTGCTCGCCCCGACCCGTCAGCTGGACCCGGTCCGCACCGGTTGCGGTCCGGAGCTCAGCCAGGACGGCGTCGGCGGGGTCTCGCCGGACGGGCGGTGGCTGCTGGTGAACTCCGGGGTCGGCGAGGCCGGCCGTTCCCTGCTGGTCGACCTGCAGCGGCTCGGGCCGGGTACGACCGCGGTTGCGGCCGGGCCGCTGATGACCGGGGCGATCGTGTGGAGCAACGCGGCCCACGCCACCTACCTCGACGGCACCGGCGAGCTGGTCCGGGTCGATGTCGGCCAGGTGCGGGCGGGAAAGCCCGCCAGCCCCACAGCGGTGTCCGGCGTATCGGCCGGAGACCAGCCGATCCTGGTGAACGACTTCTGACCCCTGGGTGACCTGGGCGACCCACGTGAGCCGGGCTCACGGTTTCCTCGGTAGCGTCGAGCGGTGACCT
This sequence comes from Micromonospora sp. DT53, assembly GCF_049841535.1. Taxonomy (NCBI): domain Bacteria; kingdom Bacillati; phylum Actinomycetota; class Actinomycetes; order Micromonosporales; family Micromonosporaceae; genus Micromonospora; species Micromonospora sp. DT53. The sequence continues at coordinate 246,892 of NZ_JBNCKM010000002.1, read as the reverse complement.
CGCGTACCGGCTCTGCCCCGCGGATCGACCTGCACACCCACTCGACGGCCAGCGACGGCACGCTGACCCCGGCCGAGCTGGTCGGCGCGGCCGTTGACGCCGGGCTGGACGTGCTGGCGATCACCGACCACGACACCACGGCCGGCTGGGCGCCGGCCGTGGGCGCGCTGCCGCCAGGTCTGCGTCTGATCCGGGGTGCGGAGTTGTCCTGTCGCTGGTCCGGCGCGCAGCCGGCGGTGCCGCTGCACCTGCTCGCGTACCTGTTCGACCCGGACCACCCGGAGTTGGTGGCCGAGCTGGCCCGGGTCCGGGCGGCCCGGGAAGAGCGCGGCGAACGGATGGTCGGCCTCCTGCGGGCCGACGGCATCGACGTGAACTGGCCGGACATCCTGGCCGGCGCGGGTGGCGGCACCGTGGGACGCCCGCACCTCGCGCAGGCGCTCATCCGCGCCGGCCTGGTCGGCAGCGTCCAGGAGGCGTTCGGCCCGGACTGGCTGGGCGAGCGGTACCGCCTGCCCAAGGAGGACATCGACGTGTTCCGGGCCGTTCGACTGGTCCGGGCGGCCGGAGGTGTGCCGGTCTTCGCCCACCCGCGAGCCACCCGACGCGGCCGGGTGGTACCCGACGAGTTGATCGCCGAGCTGGCCGCCGCCGGGCTCGCCGGGCTCGAGGTCGACCACGAGGACCACAGCCCGGCCGAGCGGGAACACGTACGGGCGCTCGCCGCCGAGCTGGGTCTGCTCGTCACCGGCTCCTCGGACTTCCACGGCACCCACAAGACCGTTCGGCTCGGCGCGTTCAGCACAAGCGTCGAGGCGTACGAGCGGATCGTCGCCGACGGGGTGACCGAGGTCGCTTCGGGCTGATCCGGGTATTTCGCCCATCGTCGCGCGGCTAGGTTGATCACGTGGATCTGAAGTTGTTCGGCGAGGTTTTCGTGACCCTGCTGGTGATCACCGACCCGCCGGGCATGATGCCGATCTTCCTGGCGCTGACCGGCCCGCTGCCCGCCCGCGACCGCAACCGGGCGGCCTGGCAGGCCGTCGCGTTGGCGCTCGGCGTCATCGTGATCTTCGCGGTGGCGGGGCAGACGTTGCTCGACTATCTGCACGTGGACCTGCCGGCGTTGCAGGCCGCCGGCGGGCTGCTGCTCGTGCTCGTCGCCCTGGAGCTGCTCACCGGCAAGGCCGACGACCCGAGCCAGCAGGTCACCTCCAACATCGCGCTGGTGCCGCTGGGCACGCCGCTGCTGGCCGGGCCGGGCGCCATCGTGGCCACCATGCTCTTCGTCCAGCAGGCCGACGGGCTGGGAGAGTTCACCGCCATCGCCGTGGCGATCCTCGCCGTGATGGTCGCCGTCTGGATCGTCCTGCGCTTCTCCGGCGGCATCGTGAAGATCCTCCGGCCGGGCGGGATCGAGGTGCTGACCCGGATCGCCGGCCTGCTGCTGGCCGCGATCGCCGTGCAGCTCATCGCCGACGCGGTGGCCGCCTTCGTCACGCAGTACGTCAACATGGCCTGACGGCACGCGCGCGATGTCGGGGGTGGATGGCAGGATCGCAGGCGTGCGACGATCCTCATCAGCGGGGCGGCCGGCCGCCGGCGGCCGGGCCCCCCGGCAGCGCGCCGGCGACGCCGAGCAGCTCGGCTTCGAGGGCATGCCGGAGCGGCTGTTCGTCTGCACCCCGAGCAAGCTCGGCGCGTACGCGGACTGCCCGCGTCGCTACCGCTACTCCTACGTCGACCGGCCCGCCCCGCCCAAGGGCCCACCGTGGGCACACAACTCGCTCGGCGCCAGTGTGCACACCGCCCTGAAGAACTGGTATGCGCTGCCCGCCGACCGGCGGCGCCCCGAGGCGCTGGCCACGCTGCTCAAGGGCACCTGGGTCCGCGAGGGCTACCGCGACGACGAGCAGGAGCGGGCCGCCTACCGGCGGGCGTTGGGCTGGCTGGAGGCGTACGTCGAGACGCTGGAGCCGGATTCCGACCCGCTCGGCGTGGAGCGGGTGGTGGCGGTCAAGACCGCGGTGTTGGCGTTCAACGGCCGCACCGACCGCATCGACTCGCGACCCGGGCCGGAGGGGCCGGAGCTGGTCATCGTCGACTACAAGACAGGTCGCACCGGCCTGGACACGGACGACGCCCGGGGCTCGCAGGCGTTGGCGCTCTACGCGTACGCCGCCGAGCGGGTGTTCCGCAAGCCGTGCCGCCGGGTGGAGTTGCACCACCTGCCGACCGGCACGGTCGCCGCCCACGACCACACCGTCGAGTCGCTGGCCCGGCAGTTGACCCGCGCCGAAGAGACGGCCCGCGACATCATGGCCGCCGAACGGGCGGTCGCCGACGGCGCCGACGCGGACGAGGCGTTCCCAGTGGCACCCGGCCCGCGCTGTGGCTGGTGCGACTTTCGGCGGCACTGCCCGACCGGCGCGCAGGTGCCGGGCAAGGAGCCGTGGGCGGCCATGGACCGGCCCGCCGACGGCTGATCTCCCGGGCGAGGGTCGGGTCAGCCGGCCAGCGAGGCAGCGGCGTGCCGCGCGGCCCGCTCCTTGGCCGCCTGTATCAACGGCCCTTCCAGGTAGCGGCGGGGGACGGCGGCGAACGCGAGCCGCAGCGCGCGCACGCTCAGATTCGCGGACAGCGCGGTGGTCGGTAGACCGAGACCCCCGTACATCCGGCGCGCCCACGTCGGCAGCAGCGCGAACGCGGTGCCGGCGAGCCCCAGGTACGCCCACCGTGGCGGGCCCAGATTGAGCCCGAGCCGGACCGGCAGGCTGAGCTTCCACGGCAGCGGCGGAGCGGTGAGGAACACCGCCGTCTCGGCGGCCTCCCGGGTCATCCGCAACTCTGGCCGTACGGCCTCGTAGTAGTCCGCGACCTCGGCGGCGGTGCCCGGGACGGTGGTCGGGTCCAGGCCGACCAGGGCGGCGGCGCGGCGCTGCTCGGTGTAGTAGCCGTCCACCTCGTCGTCGCTCAGCGGCAGCCCGGCGCGTCGGGCCGTGCTCAGGAACGACTCGACCTCGGTCACGTGCACCCAGCGCAGCAGGTCCGGTTCGTCGATCCGGAACTCCGCGCCGGTGAGCGTGTCGGTGGCCCGCAGTCGGTCGTGCAGGCGGCGCAGCCGGGCCCCGGCGGCCTCCGCCTCGGCGGTGGTGCCGTAGACGGTGGTCGCCACGTAGGTGGCGGTGCGGAGCAGCCGGCCCCAGGCGTCCGTGCGGTAGTTGCTGTTCTGCGCGACCCCGGCCATGGCCCGCGGGTGCAACGCCTGGAGGAAGAGTGAGCGCAGGCCGGCGACGATCAGGATCGGCTCCTCGTGCACCTTCCACGTGACCGAACCCGGACCGAAGAGGCCTAGGTCATCCGAGTCCACCATCCAAGACTGCCACGGTCGCGGCGGCCTCGCCGGTCAGGTGCCGCCGGTGGCCGCGCCCGGAGCGCCGGCGCCGCCGGTCAGACGTCGGCGGAGCGGCGGGCCCGGCAGCCCGGGCAGAGACCCCAGAAGGTCACTTCGGCCTCGTCCACCTCGAACCCGTGCGCGACGTTCGGCTCCAGGCACGGGGCGCCGCCCACCGCGCAGTCGATGTCGGCGATCTCGCCGCACCCGCGGCAGACCACGTGGTGGTGGTTGTCGCCCACGCGCGCCTCGTAGCGGGCCGGACTGCCCGCCGGCTCGATCCGTCGCGACAGCCCGGCCCGGGACAGCGCGCCCAGCACGTCGTAGACCGCCTGGGTGGAGACCGAGTCGAGGCGTTCACGAACCCGCCGGGTGATCTCGTCGACCTCCAGGTGGCCGCCTCCGGCCAGCACGTCGAGCACCGCGAGGCGTGGCCGCGTGACCCGCAGGCCCCTCGACCGCAGCAGCTCCTCGGCACCCGACATTCGCCAATGACAGCACGCCCGGTCGGCATCGACAACCGTCGCCCACTCCGGGTGGTCACCGACACAGGCCGGCAAGATCGGGAGTACGGCCCAAAGGGTGAACCCGATCGACGCGGCGCGCGTGTGTCCGGTCGAGAGCCTGGGGACGATCGGCGGACCATAGGCTGATCGCCCCTGACCATGATCCACCTGGAGGGTTCGATGTTCGAGGAGATCCTGGGTCTACCGGTACACGTCCTGACGGTCCACGCGGTCGTCGTGTTCGTGCCGCTGCTGGCGGTGCTGGCCATCGCGTACGTGGGGCTGCCGCGGTGGCGGCACCGGCTGGACTGGGCCCTGGGCCTCCTCGCCGTGGCCGCGCCGGTGACCGCCTACGTCGCGGTCAAGTCGGGTGAGGCCCTCACCGACGCGCTGGTGGCCCGGGGCTTCCAGGGGCCGATCCTCGATCAGATCTTCGAGCACTCCCGCTACGGCGACATCCTGTTCCGCATCGTGGTGCCGCTCGGGATCGTGGCCATCCTGCTGCTCGTGGCAACGAGTGGACACCCCCGGGTGCCGCAGCTGCCGACGCTTGTCACCCCGGTGCTGGCGGTGGCGGCCGTGGGGCTCGCCATCGCGGCCCTGATCTACGTCTCCCTGACCGGCCACTCCGGCGCCGAGACCGTCTGGGGCACCACCCTCTGAGCTGCTGCCCCGGGGGGCATCAGAAGATCACTCGCGAGCAGAGCAGACAGAGCAGAACCAGCAACACCACGCCCGCCGCTGCCCCGAACCCGTAGGTGACCCGCTGCGAGCGCTGCTCGGCCGCGTCCAGGTCGGCCATGTCCTGCGGTGGCAGCTGTCGCGGCGGCGCCGGCTGCAGATGTACGGGTGGACGCCAACCCGCCGGCGGCGGCAGGCTCGGCGGCGGTCCGGAGTACCCGCTGGAAGTGCGCCCCGTCGATGCTGGGCTGGTGTGCCCGCTCGGAGGTTGGCTGGTGGGCGCGTGCGGTGGTTGGTTGGTGGGCCCGCTCGGTGGTGTGGTCGCGGGGGCGGGAGATTGGTCCGCCACCGCGTCATCGCCGGTGTTGGGCCGTCGCCAGTAGTCGTCCGGGGTGCTGCCACCGCTGGGGGTCGTCACGCCGTCCGACGCTACCAATGCCGTCGGTGGCGCGGTCGTTTCTGGGCGGTGTGTGCCTGCGGTCGGTGGCGCGGTCGTTTCTGGCCGGCGTGCCCAGGGTCGGCGGCGCGGCCCTTCTGGCCGGCGTGCCCACGGTCGGCGGCCCGGTACACGGCCGTGGCTGCGCTAGTCTTGCCGCTCGTGAGCACCGAAGACCCCGGCACGCGCGGCGCACGTGGAGACGATGACCGCGCCGTGGACCTGAGCGAAGACTTCGTGGTGCTGCCCGAGCAGACCTCCGACGACACCGACCGTGGTTGGGGCGAGCGGTCGGGCGGCAACGACGACTGGCTACTCGCCGAACGCCCCCCGCACTGGGACTGAACCCGGCGGGCTCGGGGTCTGGCCCGTCAGGGTCGGAGCCTGATCCGGCGGGTTTCGGGGTCTGGCCCGTCAGGTCGGGGCCTGATCCGGCGGGCTCGGGGCCTGGCCCGTCAGGGTCGGAGCCTGATCCGGCGGGGTCGGAGTGTGCGCTGGCGGGTTCTGTGGCCGCTGGTCCGGCTCGGTGGCTGACCTTTGGGTGTCGGGGACGCCTGTCCTGGTGGCGTCGGCCGATCGGCCCTCGTCGACCGGCCGGGCCGTGTCGTCCGCCTTCGACGGCGCGTCGGAGGGGACGGCGATCGGCGGGCATCCGGCCGGGGTATGCAGGACCGCGGCGGCCAGGCCGAGCAGCGCGGCGATCAGGCCGGCCCGGAGCAGGGTGCGGCCTGGCATTGTGAACTGACGCAGCGGGCGCAACGCCCGCGCCGAATCCGGATCGACCATCGCCTTTGCCGCCTCCCGTCCCCGAGCGCCGCGGTGGCACCCATGAACGGCAGGCTAGGCAGTTCCCACCGCCTCGGCCGCCCCACGGCCGACGCCTGTGGACAACCGCCAGACCTGTGGAAAACGCCCATCCGTCGGCTCGAGCTGCTACGGCACCGCCTTGATCGACTCGCGATCAAGGAATCCGGGTGGTTGGAGCAACGGGGACGGGCCGACTTCCTGAAACCCGAGTGGATCAAGGCCCGACCCATGGGGTCGGGCCTTCGCCGATCAGGACGCGGAGCTTGCCGCCGCGGCCTTGCCGCCGCCCGATCCACCCGAGGACGACCCGGACGAGCCGGACCCCGAGGAGGACGACGAGCCCGAGGGCGACCCGGACGAGGACGAGGACCCCGAAGAGGAGGACGAGCTGTCACCGGAGGACGACTCGGACTTCGCCGGCTTGGTGGCCGTGCCGCCGGCCGTCGTCTCGGAGCCGGACGCCCGGGAGTCGGTGCGGTAGAAGCCCGAACCCTTGAAGACGATGCCTACCGAGTTGAAGACCTTGCGCAGCCGCCCCTGACACGCCGGGCACTCGGTCAGCGGCTCGTCAGAGAAGGACTGCACCGCCTCGAGCTGGTGACCGCACGTGGTGCAGGCGTACTGGTACGTGGGCACGTTCTCCTCCGGATCTGGGCTCGGCCAGTTGGCACTCGACGTATTCGAGTGCCAATGGTGCGTCATTCGCCCCGGGTTCGTCCAGCGGACGTGTGGGGGGCGACACCGTGCGCCGTACCCGGGCCGTCGTCAAGCGTACGCACCCCGTTGGCGGGAGTGACGACCGCGCGCACCCGGCGGTCGTGTGGCTCCGCCGGCAGCGCCTCGACCAGCTCACCGTCGTGCAGGGGCACCACCGTCAGGGCTGCCTCGGGTACCCGGGCGAGGGCGCGATCGTACGAGCCGCCGCCGCGCCCGAGCCGCCGACCGTGGAGGTCGACCGCGAGGGCCGGTACGACCACCAGCTCCGCGTGCGCCACGGCGGCCACCCCGAGACGGGCACCGACTGGTTCTCGGATACCCCGACCCGCCGCGATCAAGGCAGCCGGTCCGGTATACGCCGCCCAGTCCAGATCCAGGTCGGCCAAGAGCACCGGCAGCAGCAACTCGGCGCCCGCCGGCAGGGCTGCCCGCAGTGCCTCGGGCAGGTCGGCGCCGCCCGGTTCCGAGCCGACCGGCACGTACGCCGTCATCCGCCGGGGGCGCAGCCGGCGTACCAGGGCGACAAGCTCGGCCTGCACCCGCCCGGCGGCGGCTGCCCTCGTCGCGGCGGGCAGCGACCGGCGGCGAGCGAGCACCTCGATGCGGGTGTCCCGCTTCGCCATTCGGGTCACTTCTGCTTCATCAGAAAATTCCGGCACGCAACACTCCTGACGCAACGCCTCTCCCACGGTTGCTCTGTGTCAGCATCGCAAGCAACGGAGGCGGAACTTCCGGGGGGACCGAGTGACGCTACGCGGGCGGTTGACGGCAGCCTTCCTCGTGGTGGTGCTCGGCCCGGTCCTGCTCGGCGCGCTCTTCGTCGCCTCCACCGTTGCTGCTGTCGACCGCAGCCGCTCCACCGAGCGCCTGGCCGTGGCGGTGTCCACCGTGCGGACCTCGGTCGACGCGCTCTGCCAGCAGCTACGCGCCACCGCCGACGCGGTGGCGCTCGCCGCCGATCCGGCCGTCGCCGCCGCGCAACTGGTCGGCCGGGGCCTGGCCGCCGCGGTGCTGATCACCGACGTGGCCGGCCAGGTCACCTACGTCTCGCCGGGTGCGCCGTCGACCCCGTGGCAGAACTGCGCCGGCCCGACCGGCGGCCCGACCGAGGGCTCGACCGGAGGCCCGACCGGGGGCTCGACCGGCGGCCCAACCGGGGGCTCGAACGGCGGCCCGACCGACGGTTCGACCAGCCCGGTCCGTGCGCTGGCTGCCCAGGTCGACCTGCACGATCGCACGGGCGCCCGACTGGGCACGGTGACCGCCGCGCAACTGGTCGACCCGGCCTTCGTGGCGCGACTGGCGGCGGTGACCGGAGTGGCGGTCACCCTGCTCGACAGTGGGGCGGGCGCCGCCCGGGTCACCCACACGACCGAGTCCAGGGACGTACGCGACGCGGTGCTGGCCGCCGCCGTCGCCGGCAGGGGTGAGCAGGTCACCGAGACCAACGAGGGCCGGTACGTGCGCAGGCTCGGGCCCTCCGACGCGCAGCCGCTGCCACTTGTGCTCTCCGTGCCCAGTGAACGGCCACCGGGGCTGCACGCCACGCTGGTCGGGGTGGTCGTGCTGGCCGGGCTGCTCGCCGTGCTGACCGCCTGGCGGCTGGCCCGGGTGACCACCCGGCCGCTGGCGGAGTTGGCCGGGGCGGTCGACCGGGTGGCCCAGGGCGACCTGACCGCGCGGGTGCCGGTCCGCAGTCGCGACGAGTTGGGGCGGTTGGCCGCCGCCTTCAACCGGATGACCCGGGAGACCGGCTCCTACGTGGCGGCGCTGACCAGTAACCGGGACCAGTTGCGCGGGCACCTCGCGGTGCTCGGCGACACCCTGGCCAGCACACACGACCTGCAACGCATCCTGCGGGTGATCCTGCGCAGCGCCATCGGGGCCACCGGCGCGCGCGCCGGCGCCGTGCTGCTCGTGGAGACCGGCGGGGTGCTCGTCGCGCAGTGCACCGAGGGGTTGGACGGGCGTTGGCCGGAGGAGGGCGCGGACGTGTCGCAGACGCTCCGGGTGCCGGTAGGCGTCGGTGTGGTCGGTGCGGTCGCCGCCACCGGGGAACCGCAGCGGGGGAGGGCCGAGCCGACCGAGGCGCCCACGGGTGAGCCACGCTGCCGCACCTACGTGGCGGTTCCGTTCGCTGCCCCGGGCGGCGGCGCCACGACCACCCTCGGCGCGACCGGAACCGGACCCCTGGGGTCGACCGACGAGGCTGGCGCGGCTGCCGCGCTCGGCGTGCTGGCCCTCTACGACCGGCTGGGCGCCGACGAGTTCGACGACGACGACCTGGCCACCCTGCGCACCTTCGCCGGCCACGCGGCCGTGGCGGTGGACAACGTCCGGGTGCACGAGGAGGCGCAGCGCCTCTCCCTCACCGACCCGCTCACCGGACTGTGGAACTACCGCTACCTACGCGAGTCGATTCGGCGTGAGGTGGAACGGGCCAGCCGCTTCGGGCGGATGCTCAGCGTCCTCGCGTTGGACCTCGACCGGTTCAAGGACGTCAACGACACGTACGGGCACGCCGCGGGGGACACCGTGCTGGCCGAGTTCGCCCGCCGGGTGCGGGGAGAGATCCGTGAGGTCGACCTGGCCTTCCGTCAGGGCGGTGAGGAGTTCGTGCTGCTGCTGCCGGAGACCGACGCGCGAGGCGCGGCGATCGTGGCCGAGCGGCTCGGCGCGGCGGTACGCGACACGCCCATCGCCGTCGAGGCGTACGCCGGGCCGGTTGTGGTGACCGTGTCGGTGGGCATCGCCGTCTTCCCGGACCACGGCAGCACCGGGCGGGAGGTGCTGGAGGCCGCCGACGACGCGCTCTACGCGGCCAAGGCGGCGGGCCGCGACACGTACCGGGTCGCCGAGGTGCGCTCGGATCTGCCGACCCGGGAGATCCCGGTGCTCGCCTGCGCGGTGAGTCCACCCGACGGGCTGCCGCGCGCCGGCCAGCCGGTGCAGGCCAACCGGGAGCCGGGCGGGCCCGCCCGGTCCGACCCGGTGGTGGGCGTACCGGAATCATCGCTGGCGGGCCCGGCGCACGCCCGACCGGATTCGGCCGACGACACGGCGGACAGCGCCTCCGGCGGGGCGCGGGCCGGTCCGGACGCGGCGCGGCCGGGGCCGGGTGGCGGCGCGTCTTCTGGGCCACACCCGCCGCGGCAGAGCCGTGGCCGATAGTCTCGCGGCATGTCGGAGCACTCAGCGAACCCCTCATCGACGGTCGCCGCAAACGGCCGTCCCCTGGCGGTCAAGGCCGTCATCCCGGCCGCCGGACTGGCCACCCGGTTCCTGCCGGCCACCAAGGCGGTGCCCAAGGAGCTGCTGCCGGTGGTGGACCGGCCGGTGTTGCAGTACATCGTCGAGGAGGCCACGCAGGCTGGCATCGGTGACGTGTTGCTGATCACCGGTCGGGGTAAGACGTCGATGGTGGACCACTTCGACCGTCGCCCGGACCTGGAGACCAGGTTGGAGGAGAAGGGCGACTCCGAGCGGCTGGCCGCCGTGCGTCGGCCCAGCGAGCTGGCCGAGATCTACACCGTGCGGCAGCCCGAGCAGCTCGGGCTCGGCCACGCCGTCGGGTACGCCGAGTCGCACGTCGGCGACCAGCCCTTCGCGGTGCTGCTCGGCGACGAGTTCGTCAAGCCGTCGGAGCCGCTGCTGCCGGCGATGCTGGAGTTGCAGGCCCGCACCGGCGGTGTGGTGCTCGCGTTCTTCGAGGTCGACCCGTCCGAGACCAAGCGGTACGGGATCGCCTCGGTCGAACCGGCCGAGTCGGAGCTGACCGACATCGGCGAGGTCGTCAAGGTGACCGGAATGGTGGAGAAGCCGCAGCCGGAGGACGCCCCGAGCAACCTCGCGGTGCTCGGCCGCTACGTGTTGCCGGGCAAGATCTTTGACGCGATCCGGCGGACCAAGCCGGGCAGCGGCGGCGAGATCCAGCTGACCGACGCGATGGAGCTGCTGCGTACCGAGGGCACCCCGGTGCACGCGATCGTCTACCGGGGCACCCGCTACGACACCGGCATGCCGCTGGGATACCTCCAGACGGTGGTGCAGATCGCCGCCGAGCGCGACGACCTGGGCGCCGAGTTCCGGGCCTGGCTGGCCGACTTCGTCAAGGCCGACGCGGCAGGCGGATCTGGTACATGACCGCGACGGCCGACGCCGAGGCGGCCGCGAACGAGTTGACGCCGCTCGCCGACTACCTGGGCAGCGTGCTGCGCAGGTTGCGCGCGCTGCCGCCACTCGACCTCGACCTCACCCAGGCGCACGGCAACGTCCTCGCCGAGGACGTCGTCGCGCCGCACGCCTTCCCGGCCTTCGACCAGGCGGCCGTGGACGGCTACGCCGCGCGCTGGGAGGACATATCCGGAGGGGGGCGGGGGCCGAGCTACGTCCCGGCCCCCTCCGGCACGCCCGGCGGCCGCACCATCCGGCTCAACGTGGTCGGTGATCTCGGCGCCGCGAGCTGGCGGCCGGTCCGGCTCACCCCCGGCTCGTGCTTCTCGGTGGCCGCCGGGGCGCCGCTGCCGGTCGCCGCGGACGTCGTGGTCCCGGTGGAGTGGACCGACCAGGGCATGGCCGCCGTGGAGATCTTCCGCACCCCCAAACGGGGGTACGGGGTACGCCGAGCGGGTGAGGAGCTGCCCGCCGGCACCCTGCTCGCCCGGGCCGGCACCTACGTGTCCCCGGCCCTGGTCGCCGTCTTCGCGGCGACCGGCATCGGGCACGTGGTGGTGCGGCCCAGCCCACGGGTGGTCATCGTGGCCACCGGCGACGAACTCGTCGACGTGGGCCGGGGCAGTCAGCCCGGTCAGGTGGTGGACGCGAACTCGCACGCGCTGACCGCCGCTGCCGCCGAGGTGGGCGCTCTGGCGTACCGGGTGGGGATCTGCGACGACGACCCGGAGGGGCTGCGCGGGCTGCTGGAGGACCAGACGCTGCGCGCCGACCTGATCATCACCACCGGGGGCACCGGCACCGGCCCCGGGGACATGGTGCGCCGGGTCCTGTCCCGCCGCGAGGGCGGGCGCGCCGGGCCGGTCACGTTCACCGACGTGGCGCTCTATCCCGGCACCGCGCTCGGGTTCGGCACGGTCGGCGCCGAGGAGGTGCCGGTGGTCTGCCTGCCCGGCGACCCGGGCGCCGCGTTGATCGGCTTCGAGGTGTTGGCCCGCCCCGCCATCCAACTGCTCGCCGGCGCCGAGCCGGTGTTCCGACCCAGTGTGCGGGCGCACCTGCTGGAGACCGTGTCGTCCCCGACCGGGCTGCGCGAGTTCCGGCCGGCGCACGTCGCCGAGCGACGCGGTGGCGGGTACACGGTCCAGCCGCTCAGCGGCGGGCCGTTCACCCTCTCCGGGCTGGCCGAGGCGAACGGGCTGCTGGTGCTCGGCGAGCGGGTCACCACGGCCGCGGCCGGCTCCACCGTGGACGTCCTGCTGCTGGACCGCCGCCGGTGACGCGTCCCGGCCGGCCCGCTCGTGGCCCGTGTCGGGTGATCGTCGGACGTGTGCGGTGAACGCGGCGGGGCCACTTGCGCGCGACACGGTCCCGCGCGGGAGACTGTGCGTGTGAGTCTCTTCGGACCCGCGCGGTCGCCGGGATGGCCGGTGGAGCTGGCCGACGGCCCGGTGCTGCTGCGGCCCTACCGGCGCTCCGACGCGGCGGCGTGGTCGGAGGTACGCCGGGCCAACCGGGCCTGGTTGGCCCCCTGGGAGTCGTCGCTGCCCGGCGGCTGGGACGAGATGAACTCGCCGGCGGCGTTCCGTTGGGTGCACCGTGACCAGCGGCGCTCGGCCCGCGAAGGTGAGGGCATGCCGTTCGCGGTCTGCCTGCGTGAGGCCGACCGGGACCGGCTGGTCGGGCACATCAACGTGGGCAGCATCGTGCGGCGGGCGCTCTGCTCCGGCTACGTCGGCTACTGGGTGGACGCCCGGGTCGCCGGCCAGGGTGTGATCCCGACGGCGCTCGCGCTCGCCGTGGACCACGCGTTCGGCCCGGGCGGGCTGCACCGGGTGGAGGTCAACATCCGTCCGGAGAACAAGCCGTCCCGGCGGGTGGTGGAGAAGTTGGGCTTCCGCGAGGAGTCGTACCACGTGCGCTACATGCACATCGACGGCGCGTGGCGGGACCACATCGGGTACGCGATGACGAGTGAGGAGATCGCTGCCGAGGGTGGCCTGCTGGCCCGCTGGCACCGGATACGCGCCAACGCGCGGTAGGAGGATTCCCCGACCCTCCTTCCACTCGTCCCACGGACGGGATCGGCGCGGCGCGGTGGCATCCCGGTCGGTGCGCCGTAACCTCAAGTAACTGCAAGCTGCGGCAAGCGCTCCCCGGCCGGACGATCCACGCACCCAGGCGCGATCGGTGGAAGATCCTGCGGTCGGATGGCGGTTGCTTCGAATTCGGTGACGGGAGGGGTGAGGGTGCCGACCTCGGTGCTCCTCGCCGTCCTCGCCGCCGCCGGCCTGCTCGCCCTGGCCCCGGCGTTGGTTCGCCGGTACGACGCCACCGAGCGGCTGGTGGCGGAGCGGGCGCAGTCGACGGCGCGGGTGCTCCAGCGCCGCCGACGGCGCCGTACTGTGCCGGGACGGCGACCCGTCCATCCCCCGCGCTCACTGGTCGTCACCCTTAGCGAGAACGCGACTACCGGTGCGTTGAGCGCGCCTGTCTCGGCGCCCCCGGCCGCCCGTCGCTCCGGTCGGCTGCGTGCCGTGCCCCCAGCGCCGAAACGGTCCCGCCGTCGCCCGCCACCGCGCCGACAGCACACCCCCGCCGTGTACCGGCGTCGCCGGGTGCTCGCCGCCCTGCTGCTTCTCAACGTCGTCGAGCTGGTCGGCGTGCTGTTCGTCAGCCCCGGCTTCTGGGTCGGCTTCGGGGTCACCTTCCTGCTTCTGGCCCTGTACGTCGTCCACCTGCGCGCTCGGGCCCTCGCCGGACGTCGCCGCCGCCGCGCCCGAGCCCGGGAGGCCGCCTGGCTGGCCGCCCGGCAGGCCGAGGTGCGCCGGGAGCAGGCCCGTCGGGCCGCCGCCCGCCGGGAGGCGCAGCGCCGCCTGGCCGCCCAGCGCGAGGGGGTACGCCGAGCCGCCATGGGCCTGGACCGACCGGGGGACCTGCCGGCGGCGGTCAACGGGGGGTCGGTCTCGTACCGGCGGTCGGGCGGCCTGCGCGGCCGCCCCTACGAGGCCGGCCGAGGCGCCTGACGCGGTCGGTCCTGGCTGCGCCCCGCGCCTGGGTTGCGTGATCGACTCGGGTTCCTGGAAGTCGGGTGGTCGCCGCGTCCGGGATGCCCCGATTTCCAGGAACCCGAGCCGATCTCTGGGTGGGCCGAAGCGCCAAGGAGGGGGCGGATTCGCGGTTGGGGCCGGCGACCTGTTAGCCTTGCTGCCGGCCCGCCCGGTGTAAGCCGGGTGGGACCGAAGCCGGTTCGCCGGTGGGGGGCTGTGGCGCAGACTGGTAGCGCACCTCGTTCGCATCGAGGGGGTCAGGGGTTCAAATCCCCTCAGCTCCACCCCAGATCAAAGCCCTGACCGGCGTGCTTGCCGGTCAGGGCTTTGACGTTCACCTATGGCCGCTGGCACGGTGGTGCCGGATCGCGGCGGCCGCCCCCCCACGCTCGGCCAGCCACCGGTCCGGCTCGGCCGAGACGGACCCCTGGCCCGCCCCGATCAGCAGACCGGGGCGGGCAGCGCCTCAGCCTTTTCGACTGAGGTTGAACGCCAGGCCGAGGCCGCTGTCGGTGAAGGCCGGATCCGCGAATGCCGACGTGTGCTGATCCAGAGCGACGGCGAGCACCTCGTCGTAGATCAGCTTGTGATGTTCGTGGATCGCCTCCACGGTCTCCGGGTTGTCGCTCGTCCACTCCACGACGATGCGGTCGGTGATCTCGAAACGGCTCGACTTGCGAGCCTCCTGGATGAGCCGGATCACCGTCCGTGCCAGGCCGGCTCGGCGCAGCTTCGGAGTGATGGACAGGTCGAGGGCCACCGACGCTCCGTTTTCGGACGCCACCGACCAGCCCTCCCGCGGCACCTCGGTGATGATGACCTCGTCCGCGGTCAGAGACACGGTCGCCCCGTCCAGCGAGACGCTTGCGATTCCCTGGTTCACCTCGGCGGCCAGCGTGGCCGGGTCGGCGTCGGTGATCGCCGCCGCCACCCGGGCGGTGTCCTTGCCGAACCGTTTGCCCAGCGCCCTGAAGTTGGGCTTGATCCGGATGTCGACAAGCGATCCGACCGCCTCGGAGAGGGTGGCGAGCGTCTCGATGTTGAGTTCGTCGGTGATCTGCGCCCGCAGGTCCTCGTCCAGGGCGTCGAACCCGTCGCTGGAGACGAGCAGCCGCGCCAAGGGCTGGCGGGTGTTGACCGACGACGCCGCCCGGGCGGCCCGGCCGAGTTCGACGATCTGCCGGACCACTGTCATCTGCTGGTCCAGAGTCGGATCGACGAGTGTGGTGTCGGCTGCGGGCCACGTGGCGAGGTGAACGGAGGCCGCCGCGTCGGGTGTGACAGGAACGACCATGTCCTGCCAGACGCGCTCGGTGATGAACGGGACCATCGGTGCGAGAAGGCGGGTGAGGGATTCGATGACTTCGTGCAGCGTACGCAGCGCCGAGGGGTCGCCCCGCCAGAACCGGCGCCGGGACCGTCGGACGTACCAGTTGGACAGGTCGTCGACGAAGTCGGCAAGCAGGCGGCCGGCCTGCTGGGTGTCGTAGTTCTCCAGGGCTGCGGTGGTTTCGGCGATCAGCCCGTGCGTCTGGCTCAGCAGCCAGCGGTCGAGGGGGGGACGTTGCGCCGCCGGCGGATCGGCTGGCTGTGGGTGCCAGCCGGCGGTACGCGCGTACAACGTGTGGAAGGCGACGGTATTCCAGTACGTCATCAGGGTCTTGCGGACGACTTCCTGGATGGCCTGGTGACCGACCCGGCGAGCGGCCCACGGCGAACCGCTGGCGGCCATGAACCAGCGCACGGCGTCGGCGCCGTGAGTGTCCATGAGCGACATCGGCTCGAGCACGTTGCCAAGATGCTTGGACATCTTGCGCCCGTCCTCGGCGAGGATGTGACCGAGACAGACCACGTTCTCGTAGCTGCTGCGGCCGAAGGTGAGCGCGCTGACCGCGAGCATGGTGTAGAACCAGCCGCGGGTCTGGTCGATGGCCTCACAGATGAACTGCGCGGGGAAGTGCCGTTCGAAAAGATCGGCGTTGCGGTACGGATAACCCCACTGTGCGAACGGCATGGCACCGGAGTCGTACCAAGCGTCGATCACTTCCGGGACGCGGACGGCGCGGTCCGTGCATCCGTCGGTGGGGCAGTCGAACGAGATCTCATCGATGTACGGGCGGTGCGGATCCAGCCCGGACATGTCCGCACCGACGAGGGTGCCGAGTTCGGCCAGCGACCCCACACAGGTGAGGTGTCCCTCCGTGCAGCGCCAGATCGGCAGCGGAGTGCCCCAGTAGCGGGATCGAGACAGCGCCCAGTCGACGTTGTTGCTCAGCCAGTCACCGAACCGGCCGTGCTTGATCGTCTCCGGGAACCAGTTGATCTGGTCGTTCTCACTGATCAGTACGTCGCGGATCGCGGTGGTGCGGATGTACCAGGACAGCTGGGCGTAGTAGAGCAACGGGCTGTGGCAGCGCCAGCAGTGCGGATAGCTGTGCGTATAGGTCTCTGCCCGAAAGAGCAGGCCGCGTGCCCGCAGGTCGTCGAGCACGACCGGGTCGGCGGCTTTGAAGAACAGCCCGCCGACGAGGCCGAGCTCCGGCTCGAAGGTGCCGTCGGTGCGGACCGGATTGACCACCGGCATCCCGTAGGAGCGGCAGGTTGTCAGGTCGTCCTCGCCGAAGGCCGGGTTGGTGTGCACCAGCCCGGTGCCGCTGTCGGTGGTGACGTAGCCGGCGTTGACCACGAAGTGCGCGTCCGGGATGTGCACCAGCTCGAACGGCGGCTGGTAGGTCCAACGTTCCATGTCGCGCCCGGTGAAGGCCGGGCCGGTGGCCGTCCAGCCTTCGCCGAGCGTCTCAGCGAGCAGTGCTTCGGCGATGACCAGGCGATCCTGCCCGTTGGTGGCGACCGTGTACGTCACGTCGGGGTGGGCCGCGACGGCGGTGTTGGAGACCAGGGTCCATGGTGTCGTGGTCCAGGCGAGCAGGTCCGCGGTGCCGGCGAGCGGACCGGACGTCAATGGGAAACGGACGTACACCGACGGGTCGTCGACCGTCTCGTATCCCTGCGCCAATTCGTGATCGGACAACGCGGTGCCGCACCGGGGGCACCAGGGCGCGACCCGATGGTCCTGCTCGAGCAGGCCGCGGTCGAACACCGTCTTGAGCGACCACCACACGGACTCGACGTATTCACTGTCCATCGTGCGGTAGGCGGAGTCGAGGTCGACCCAGTAGCCCATCCGCTCGGTGAGGGCGACGAACGCGTCGACGTGCCGGGTCACCGACTCACGGCAGCGGCGGTTGAACTCGGCGACACCGAAACGCTCGATGTCGCCCTTACCGGAGAACCCCAGTTCCTTCTCCACGGCAAGCTCGACCGGAAGCCCGTGGCAGTCCCAGCCGGCCTTGCGGGTGACGTGGAAGCCCTGCATGGTCCGAAACCGGGGGAAGATGTCCTTGAAAACCCGCGCCTCGATGTGGTGGGCGCCGGGCATCCCGTTCGCGGTGGGTGGACCCTCGTAGAACACCCACTCCGGTCGGCCCTCGGTCTGCTCCATCGCGCGAGCGAACGTCGATTGTGCGCGCCAGAAATCCAGGACGTCTCGTTCCAGAGCCGGCAAGTCGACCTGAGCCGGAACCAGCCGGTACTGCGTCATCTCGTTGTCCCCTTCAGATGGTGCGTGGTGATGAGTGAAGGACAACAGCGCATCCGTCACCCTGGTGGATCCACCACGCAATCCGGGTTCAGATAGCTGAGTGAGCTACCTTAGCGGATGCCCATCCGTGACGCGTGCACCGATACGGGTGCCGGGTCGGCGGTCTCCGGAGCCTTTTTGCGCCGCCACGGCATCCGGCCCTCGGTGACAGCGACGATGGCGCCCAGTAGGAGAATCACCGCGCCGATGCCCTGCACCAGGCCGAACGACTCGTTCAGGAACACCGCGGAGCAGATCATGCCGGTGACCGGAACGAGGAACATCATCACCGTGGCGGACGCGGGGCCGACCGCCTTGACCCCGCGGTAATAGAAGAGGTATGCGATGGCGGTGGGCCCGAGAGCCAGATAGACGGCGTTCACCCAGAACAGTGTCGAGAAACCCGTCCAGTCGACGTCGGCGTACGACGGCGCGGCATAGATCGACAGCAGCAGCGAGCCGGCCACGGTGGCGTACGTCGTCGCCTTCAGCGGGTCGATCCCGGAGAGGACCTTGCGGCCGATCATCGTGTAGGCCGCCCAGCTGGCGGCGCTGAGGAAGAACAGCACGTCGCCGAGCAGCCGGGTGCCGCCCTCGGGGCTGACTCCGGCGCCGACGAGGAAGACGGAGGCGCCGAGTAGTCCGACGATCAGGCCGGTGGACCGGACCGGCGACGCCTTCTCCTGCCGGGTCAGCAGCAGGTAGCCCGCGGTCAACACCGGGCTCATCACCGGGACGACGGTGCTGCCGTCCATCGAGGGGGCCAGGTCGAGCCCCCAGAAGAAGAAGAAATTGTACAGGAAGACGCCCAGCACGCCGGCTATCGCCGCGGGCATGGCCTCACGCCACGTGGTCCGCCTGCGGCCCCGGCCGAAGGTCCACAGCGCCAGAAGCAGGAACAGGGCCCCGCCGCCGAAGCGGAGTACCGCTGCCACGCTGTGCGGCATCTGCTCGACCATGGCCTTGGAGCTGGCGAAGCCGCTGCCCCAGAGGACCATGGTCAAGGACAGAAGAACGTAGGGATTGGCGGAGTCGCCATCCCCTTCTGGCCGCGCGGACATAGAAACTCCATTCATCTTTTCGGGGAGGCGAAAAGCAGCTGGTCCGCATGACGGCTGGTGGACTTGGCTACTGGTCAGACTTGACTGCTCGCGGTAGCACCAATGCGAGCGTCAATGACGCTCGACATTGTATCAGCGTTGTCCATGTTGGACAAGTAAAAATGCCCGCCTGGCAGGTAGCGGATAACCGTACGACCTGTCGAGTTGCTGGCCCAGGCCCGGAGCTGCTGGTCGTCGAAGATGTCCTCCGAACCGCAGAACACTTCGATGTCAGCCTCGGTCACGGTCTGCCGATCGCTGGCAAGGAATGTCTGCGACAACGAAAAGTCGGCGCGCAGCAGAGCGGCGGTCCGGGAACGCAGCTGCTGGTTGTCGAGGACCTCTTTGGGCACGCCACCGCCGGAGAGCATGGCGATTTCGATGATCTCGTCGTCACCGCATTCCATAGCTGGTTTGTCGAAGGGCAGTGCCGCCGCTCGCGGGCCCGCGTTCGCCGAAGCGAACAGGGTGGAGCACCTCACTCTGTTCTGCCGTTCGAGGAATGCCGCCAATCCGAGCCCGAGGTAGGCGCCGAGGCTGTGACCAAGGATGGCGATCTCCGGGCCGAGGTCGCCGATCTGTCGAGCCATGTCGGCGATGGCGTCCCGGGCATCGGTGAACGGCTGCTCACGCCAGCGCCGGCCGCGTCCGGGCAGCTCCAGGGCAATCGGCCGGACGGAGGCGGGCAGTGCGCGCTGGAGCGGGGCGAAGACGTTCGCCGCCCCGCCGGCGTGATGAATCAGGACGAGCGGGAAGGAACTCACTGTGGTCTCCTTTGTGCGTCAGCAGGGTCGGACGGGCGGGGGAGCAGGATCGCTGCCACCCCCGCCCGCCTCAGGTCACCGGGACTGCCGCGGCACGAACTTGAATCCGCGCTGGCTTTCAGTGGCGACCCGGTTGTGGCCGTAGGTGTCCTCTCCGGCCACCAAAACGGTGCCGTACTGGTCGAGTACGATGCCGCCCCCGTACTCCTTCACCTCGTCGGTGCCGGGGTAGACCTGAACCTGGGTGGGCACGTAACGCGCGGCGTAGCCCATCCGGTAGTCCTTCTTGCTGCCGGTGTGCGGCAGCGACGCGTGCATCAGCGTCGACCAGAAGATGACCGCCTCGCCCGGCTTCATGACCAGCGGGAACGCCTGCGACTCGTCGGGCTTCCAGTTGGGATCTTTCTGCAGCTGCCGGTAGTCGTAGCCGAAGAAGCCGCGCTTGATGCCGTCCTTTTCCCGCTCGTTGAACGCCTCGGCGTCGTACTCCATGCCCTTGGACTCGTCGTAGTTCATCTGCTTGTGCGTGCCGGGCATGAGCTGGAGGCAGCCGTTGTCCAGGGTCGAGTGGGTGAACGCGGTCCACACCGTGACGGTGCCGCCGAACGCCGGCCTGCCGTCCTCCGACGGCCAGAGGATCTGCGGGGAGCCGCTGGCGTGGGCGAACGTGGCGGCCTGGTGCCAGTCGGTGCCCTCGTCGCCGGGGAACTTGGGGAAGAACTCGGACCGCCAGCACAGCAGGTCCGGGCCGAGCAGGGAGGTGAGACGGTCGACGATCTGCGGCTTGATGATGTGCTCGGACAGCAGATCGATGTCGAGGTGCCGGTCGTAGTTCGAGATGCTGCTCGCCTTGCCGGCACCCTCCGGGTAGATCGCCTTGGAACGGTCCGGCAGCTGCTTGCGAACGGAGTTCCACCGCTCGGTCATGTCTTCGGGCTCGTACAGCTTCACCGGGCCGATGAAACCGTCTCGCTCGAACTTCGCGACGTCATCGGCACTGAGCCGGAAGTCCTGAGTTTCCTGTTCGATCGTGGTCATTGCGTCATCCATTCTTCTCGGTGCGGGCGGTTACCAGCTTCTCGGCGACCGTGGCCAGCGTTTCCTCGAACAGGGTCTGCATGTCGATTTCCACGCCGTACTTCTCGGTCACGTAGGTGTTCAGTTCCAGGGCGAGCATGGAGTGCCCGCCCAGGTCGAGGAAGTTGCTTTCCGGCCCCGTGCGGGGCTCCTCGAGCACATCGGCGACCCAGGCCACCACGTCCTTGGACACGGCGTCCAGGCTCGCCGAGGCGGTGGGTTCGGTGTCACTGCTGAGCGTCACGCGATCACATTCCCTTCTTCCCACAATTTGCGAACGGTCGTGCGGTCGACTTTGCCGTTGACCGTTCTAGGCATTTCTGACAGACGGACATAACGGGCCGGGTGCATGTAGGACGGCAGTCGGTTCTTGACGTGCTGACGCAATTGACCGGCGTCGGCAGGGTGGCCACCCCGGAGGACGATTCCGGCGACCAGGCGTTCGTCGCCCGGTTTGAACTCCCGGACGAACACCACCGCGTCGGCCACGGCGGGATGGCCGCACAGGACCGCCTCGATGTCAGACAGTTCGAGCCGGTAGCCGCGCAGCTTCACCTGGAGATCGGCTCGGCCGTGGAAGACCAGTTCGCCGTTGGGGAGGGCGCGGACGAGGTCACCCGACCGGTAGAACCGGACCTGCAGCCCGGCCTCGTCGGTCACCACCGGGAACCGCTCGTCGTTCAGCTCGGGGCGGTTGAGGTATCCGTCGGTGACCTGAGGGCCCGCCAGCCAGAGCTCGCCGACGGCGCCGGGCTCGACATCACGGCCGTCGTCGCCGACCACCCGCAGCTGGAAGCCTGGCAGGCCCACCCCGATCACCGAGTCGGTCTGCTGGAGATCTGATTCGTCGACGGTGTGGAAGGTGGTGAACACAGTGGTCTCGGTGATGCCGTAGCCGTTGATGAGCCTCGGCCGCTCCAGGCCGTAGCGCTCGACCCACGGCCGCAGGGCGTGCGACAGCAGCCGCTCACCGCCGAAGACGACGTAGCGCAGGTGAGGAAGCTCGGCCTGCTGTTCGACCGCGGCGTCGGCGAGGACGGCGAAGGCCGTCGGGGTCTGGCTGAGGATGGTGACTCGCTGCTCGATGATGGTCTGGAGGTACTGCGCCGGGGTGCGGGCCTCCCAGTGCGGCAGGATCACCAGAGTCGATCCGCCCGTCAGCGCGCCCCAGATCTCCCACACCGAGAAGTCAAAGGAGATCGAGTGGAAGAGCAGCCACCGATCGTCTGCGCTGAAGTCGAAGACCGCGCCGGCGGCCGAGAACAGGGTGGCCGCGTGGCGATGCAGGACCGGGACGCCCTTGGGTCGGCCAGTGGTGCCGGACGTGTAGATCACATACGCTTCCGCGTCCGGGTCGGGGATGACGGGCGGCCGGTCCGTCGGGCCCTGGGCCAGGCCGGTGATCTCGGTCAGGGGAAGATTGGGCAGGTCGATGTCCGCGATGGGCTCGCCGATGAGAGCCTTGGCGTCGGCGTCGTCGAGGATCAACGCGTTCCTCGCCGCCGGGTTGCGGACGTCGAGGGGAACGTAGGCGCTGCCGGCTTTCATGACGGCCAGCATGGCCACGACCGCCTCGACGCCGGCCGGCATGCGCAGTGCCACCCGGTCACCCGGCCCGACCCCTCGATCCTGCAATGCGGCGGCGACGGCCTCCGACCACTGGTCGAGCTCCCGGTAGGTCAACTCCCGCTGGCCGGCCGCTATCGCCGGGTGGTCCGGGCGCTGAAGTGCCGCCGCCGTGAATAGGCCGACCAGGTGGCCTTGAGCCGAAACTTCGGGCGTAACAATCTTTCCTGCATCAACGGTGGATAACTGCATTTCGCCACCTCGCATAGCAGTGGTATTGGGGCATGGGCGCGCAAAATCCTGACCGGCCCAGTTGGATGGAAGCCTCATTGAGGTTGTGCGTCGATGCGCGGCACAAGTCAACGCGTCGCTGTCAGGAAACTGTCAGACAACAGCGAACACGAGCGCGTGACGCATGGATGATCTCTATAGACGCAGGTAGAGGCATGTTGAGTAGTCGCGATCATTCCCCCCGTGGATGCGACGCACTAACTCTATTTTGGGAACCTGCTTGACATTAGATGCAGCAAGCTGGCATTTGCCGTCCTAGAGGCACCTTTGCCTGGCCTTCCAGCTGCTCGCCAAAGCCAGACCATCATCGAAGTCAATGCTCGTCAACCCCCGTCCCAGAGTGACCTACGTCATACCGTTCGGGTCCACGTGAATCGCGTCGATCTGCCTACGATGATTGTCGTTATCTGTTCTTGATGCCGGATAATTCCTACATCCGGCTAACGGGGAATTACATGTCTTTTCGCAATTGACTTTCGAATGCCCAGCACCGTGACGAAACGCGTGACGAACAGGTCTCGCAGTTTCCGCCGAAGATGGCGAGTCCAGGCTGCGGCGGCTCGCCGTGCCCTCACAGCCCCCGAGTTCAACGGGCCCGCAGGGGCGAAGGGCAGATCAGCGCGATGACGGTCCCGCCTGCGTGCCGCCGTGCCCACTGCAACCGAGACCGACGACAGCAGTCCACATCCAGGCAGAAGTCGTGAGGCAGGCATCCGTGGATCATCTGTTCTTGTCCATCGCCGTCGTCATCGTCGTAGTCCACGCCGGAGGCTGGCTGCTGACCAGGCTTGGCCAGCCAAGAGTCATCGGCGAGATCCTCGCCGGCTGTCTCCTCGGACCCGTCGCCATCGGCGCGTTGTGGCCGAGCATGACCGACACGTTGTTCTCGGCGGACACGATGTCCGCGTTCAGTGCCATCGCCGCGCTGGGCCTGGCACTTTTCATGTTCCTGGTCGGGCTCGAGGCGGACCTGACGACCCTGCGCAGCCACGGTCGTAAGACCATGGTGGTCAGTCAGGTCTCGGTCTGGATCCCGCTCGCCCTGGGGATCGCCCTCGGATACGTGCTCTTCCCACACGTCGGAACGGGCTCCAACGAAGTGGCCTTCTGCATCTTCATCGGCGTCGCTGTATCCATCACCGCCTTCCCCGTGCTGGCACGGATCCTCCAGGAGACTGGGCTCTTCCACACCCGCATCGGTGCGATGTCAATCGCCTGTGCCGCGGTGGGCGACGTGCTCGCCTGGTTGCTGCTGGCCGGCGCCGTCGCGGTCGCCGGATCCGCGAGTGTCGCCGCCCTCGGGTTCACCAGCGCAATGATGATCGGCTACCTGCTGGTGATGTTCGGCATCGTCCGGCCGGGACTGCGCCGGCTGTCCAGCCCACCGCTGTGGCTGGTGCTCGCCGTCCTGTGCGCCAGCTCCTGGGCGACCGACGCTCTGGGACTGCACGCCATCATCGGCGCCTTCCTCGCCGGCGCGGTGATGCCCAGGGACATGACATGGCAACGCGCCGTCCACGTCGGGCTCAACCCGGTCGTGTCCGTGCTGATCCTGCCCATCTACTTCACGATCGTCGGTCTGAGCCTCAAACCCGACTCCATGTCGGGCTGGGCCGACTGGGGTCTGCTCGCCGCAGTGCTGGTGAGCGCTGTCGCCGGCAAGCTTGGCGCCGCCTCCGTGGCGGCCCGGCTGATGGGCGAGAGCTGGACCGACGCGCTGACGCTCGGCGTCCTGTTGAACACCCGCGGCCTGACCGAGATCGTCATCCTGACGGCCGGGTTGGAACTCGGCATCATCGACCAGCGGCTTTTCACCATCATGGTCGTGATGGCGTTGTCGACCACCATCGTCGCGGCCCCGCTGTTGAGGCTGCTGTCCCGGTCGAAGGAGGTGCGAGCCACGGTGGCCGGCAACCGTTCACCCGCGCCGACGACCGAGCAGATGCCGACGGTCGAGGCCGTACGATGACGGATCCGACACGGCTTCCCGCCGGTTCCCACCGTGACCGGCCGGCTCCCGGCGGCCCGGCGATCGTCGCCGTCAGTTGACAATCTTGATGCGTACGCGGCGGTTCTGGCGGCCTTTGCTCTCCACCTTGACCACCTCGATCCGACCGATCTGCGACGTCGAGGCGACATGGGTGCCGCCGTCGGCCTGTACGTCCAGTCCTACGATGTCGACGATCCGGATCACCGGCCCGTCCATCGGAGGGGCGGCGTTCTGGGTCCGTACGAGATCCGGGATGGCCAGGGCATCTTCGCGCGGAATGATCCGAGAAATGATCTTGCGATCAGCGCTGATCTCCGCGTTCACGGTGTCCTCGAGGGACTGCTTGAAGCCGGGGGGCACCTCGGGCAGGTTGAAGTCCATCCTGGCCTCACCGGGTTGCATGTTGCCGCCGGTGACGAGCGCGCCGTAGTCACGGAAGACGGTGCCGCAGAGCACGTGCAGGCCAGAGTGGGCGCGCATCAGGCTGCTGCGCCGGTCGTCGTCGATCGCCCCGCGCACCTTCATGCCGACGGGTGGGATGGGGTCGCCCGGCGCCGCAATCAAGAAGAGATCGTCGCCCTTGCGGGTGTCGACGATACGAGTCTGCACACCCTGCCACAGGAGTACGCCCAGATCCGGTGGCTGTCCACCGCCGCCCGGGAAGAAGGCAGATCGGTCCAGGACGATCCCCGCCTCCGGATCGGCCGCATCGGACCAGACGACTGTGCAGTCCCACTCCCGGATGGTGGGATCGACCCAATCCAGCCGGTGTGTGTGCCCATGATGCTCCTCAGACATGGATGGACCATACCAGCGTAATCGTCCGTGTACGTTGCCCAGGATCGCGTCGGCGTTTGTGGTTCATGGGACGGCCATCCCAGGATCCGGTCACCGCGAACCCGGCGGGCAGTGGAGCGTCGGGCGACTAGCATCCGGGTCTCGACGAGAGGAGCCCAGATGACAGCGGCCACCCAGACCCGGTTCGGCATCGTCGGCAGTGGCTGGCGAGGGGAGTTCTTCCTCCGCCTGGCTCGGCTCCTACCGGAGCGGTTCCGGGTCACCGGGGTGGTCACGCGTACCGAATCGCGTGGTGCCGCGGTCGCGGCCGAATGGGGCGTGCCGACCTTCCGCACGACCGCCGACCTGCTCGCCCACGAACGACCGGACTTCGTCATCGTGTCGGTGCCCTGGCCCGTGACGCCCGACGTGACCCGCGAGCTGGTCGCGGCCGGCGTACCGGTGCTCGCCGAGACGCCGCCCGCCCCCGACCTGGCGGGTCTGCGCTCGCTCTGGGCCGACGTCGGCGGCAGCGGTCTGGTGCAGGTCGCCGAGCAGTACCTGCTGATGCCCGGGCACGCGGCCCGGCTGGCCCTGGTCCGCGCCGGGGTGCTCGGCGAGCCGACCTCGGTGCAGATCTCCTCGACCCACCTGTACCACGCGGTTTCGCTGATCCGTGGCCTGCTCGGCATCGGTCACGAGAGCGCCGAGGTCAGCGCGCGCGCGTTCGTCGCGCCGCTGGCCAACCCGCTCACACCGGCCGGCTGGAGCGGCGACGACACCCCGCAACAGCTCTCCACCACCCTCGCGACCATCGACTTCGGCGGGCGGATGGGGTTGTACGACTTCACCGACAACCAGTGGTGGAACCCGCTTCGTGCCCGCCGGCTGGTGGTGCGGGGCTCGCGCGGCGAGCTGGTGGACGACCGGGTGATTCGTCTGGTCGACCCGACCACGCCCGTGGAGTCGTCCCTCGTGCGACGCCAGACGGGTCTCGACCTCAACCTGGAGGGGCTCGACCTGAAGCACATCAGCTTCGACGGCGACGTGGTCTACCGCAATCCCTTCGTCGGCAGCGGGATGTCCGACGACGACATCGCGGTGGCCGACATCCTCGCCCGCGCCGGCGCGTGGGCGCGGGAGGAGGGCCCGGAGCCGTATTCCCTCGCCGAGGCCTGCCAGGACCACCTGATCAGCCTCGCCATCGAAGAATCGGTACGCACCGGCCGGCCGGTCGTCACTGCCCCTGAGGCGTGGTGCCGATGACGACCGCCACGATGCCACCGGCGCAGGAGAGCAAAATGAGGACGGCAGCGGTGACGGCGACGACCACTGCTGACTTCTTGGCGCGGTCCGTCTGCACAGGTGGTGGCGCGATGATCGGGTAACCCGGACCACCGGGTGCCCGATATCCGCCGCCGGCCTTCGGATATCCGCCAGCTGTCGGGTACGCGGCCCCCGAGAACGGCGGCTGCGGTGTCGCCGCGAACGGGCGGTGCGGCGGCTGTGCGCTTGGCTGCTGGAGGTCCTGCGGCCTGGCGGAGGGCTGGCGGTGGGTCACCGTACTCCTTGACGCATCGGTACGTGCGGTGCGGGAACTCGTCGACGTTACCGTGGGTGGCGGAGTGCCCCGCCGCCGCGCCGGAAGGGATCTCACCGGAGGCGACGCGGCACCGCACCGGCCAGCATGGACGGTGCTCGGCCGGTCACCGAACGCCAATGTGGACAGGTATCCCATTCATTGCGATGAGTAACCAGGCGAGGTCAGCGCAGGGGGAGCACGGCGGCGGTGCGGACCAGCCCGTCGGCGATCACGAATCGGCCGCTGATCGACGTGGGAGGGTCGTCGACCCCCGCGGCGTCCACCCGGGCCTGTGCGATCCGCGCGGTGAACGTGCCGGCGTCCGGATCAAGGTCGAGTCGGGCGTCGTGGAAGTCCAACCAACCGCGGACGACCGGATACCACACCTTGTAGACGGTCTCCTTGGCGCTGAACAGCACGACCGGCCAGGAGATGTCGCCGGGTAGCCGCGCGCAGGTGGCCTCCTCCTCCGGCAGCAGCACGAGTCTGCGTACCCCCGGATTGATCTCGCGGTGCTGCTCGGCATCCATCCCGACGGACCGGATGTCGGTGGTGTGCGCCGCGGCGGCAGCGCAGTAGCCGGCGGTGTGGGTGATGCTGCCGACCACCCCGGCCGGCCAGACCGGCGCGCGGTCGGCGGCGGCTGGTACGGCAGCCGTCGGTAGGCCGAGGTCGCGCAATGCCCGGCGGGCGCAATTCCTCCCCGCGGCAAAGTCCCGCCGACGGGTCGGCACGGCCCGCTCGCTGAGACATGCCTGCTCAGCGGGGAGCAAGTCGCCCGTCCAGTCCGCAGGCCCGGCAACAGCGACGGCGACCGTCGATGGCAGCAGGTCACGCATTCCAGTGACCTACTGCTGGGTAGGAATGACGCATCGAATTAACCGTCAACTTTCCGACTCTCACGACCGCCGAAGGTACCGCAAAGATGTAACACCGGAGGGACGTGCAGCGCTCTCCCTGATGGCTCCGGGGGGACCACCATCAATGCTGGCCGGCACGGCAGCCGCCAGTCCCGTGGACATCTGGAAGGACGTGCGATGACCGATGGTGCCGAACGGCCGGGGGTGCGGGCTGACGAGCACGCCCCGAAGACCCCCTGCTGGAGCTGCGGCTCCTGCGGTGACGAGTGGCCGTGCGCGACGAAGCGCAGCCGCCTGCTGGCGGAGTACAGGGGTGATCGCGCCATGCTCAGCGTCTATCTGGGCTCCTGCCTGGCCGCCGCCACCGAGGACCTGCGCGCGGCTCCGGTGATGCCGCTCCAGGACCGGTTCATCGGCTGGTTGCCGCGCGGCTCCCGGCGTAGCTGAGCCTCTGGTGGCCCCGCCGCTGGGCGGGGCCACCAGAGGAGCGGTCAGCGACGTCGAGGCCGCCGGGTGACCGCGAAGCCGAACACGCCAGCCACCGCGGCGAGCGTGCCGCCGATGCCGGTCCAGACCCAGCGCGAGCCGAGATCCGGCAACCAGTCCGTCAGCGAGTCGCCCTCGTCGTCGGCCTCCGCGTCCACCGGGGGTACGGCGTTGAGCACCGTGCCGGCCCTGGTGTTCGGCACCAGCGGTGCCGCCAACTCACCGTCGTCGGCCGAGGCGCCCCGGTCGGCGACGGCGCCGACCAGCAGGTCGACGTCGATCGGCGCACCCAGATCCGCCTCCGGCAGGTCGATCACGGAGAGCCGGATGACGTACGTGCCGGGCAGCGGATCGGCCGACCAGGGCTCCGCCCACGGCCGCACCTCACGCAGTGTGCAGCCCAGCGCCACGTTCGACGCCTTCGCGTCCACGGTCGGGGTCTGTGCCCCCGCCGTGCACGCCTGGCGTCGGCGCAGCCCGTCGAAGACGTCCACCGTCCAGGTGGAGGCGCCGCTGCGTCCCTTCGGGAAGGTGACGGTGGCGGTGACCTCGTGCACCTGGCCGGCCGTCGCCGGGAACGACCAGTAGAGGTGGTCGCCGATCGAGGCGTCCACCCGTACCGGTTGTCCGGCGGTGATCGGGGTGGCGGTGAGGAACGACGTGCCGGCACGGTTCACCGGCGTGGCACCCGGGGAGGGGGTCGGTGCGGCGACGGCCGCGGCGGGGAGCAGAGTGGCCCCGCCGGCGGCGAGCAGCGCCGCCATCGACCGGAACAGTGCGCTACGCATCAGTTCTCCCTCCAGGTGGCGACCCACCAGCGGGTGAGCAGGCCGGCGAGCAGACCGGTGATCAATCCGACGACGGTGAGCAGGGCCAGCAGCACCCAGCCCCGGCCGAGGTCCGGTCCGTCCGGTGCGGGCGCGGCGGCGACCACGTCGATGGTCAACTCCACAGGCATGCCCGGGGTCGCCGCGGTGCCGGGACGTGGGGCGAACGAGTTGCTCACCACCAGGCAGACGGTGGTGGGTTCGACGACCGGCGCGGCACTCTCCTCGGTCTCGGCGGCGTCCTCGTCGTCGGCGGTGGCCGACCAGCGCAGCCCGGCGGAGAGCACGTCGGCCCGTCCGCTGCCGGCGTCCGCGCCGCGGACGAGTTCCCGGCCGTCGGCCGCGGTGGCCCGCAGCAGCACCCCGTAGTCCCGGTTGACGGCCCGGTCCAGCGCGATGCTCACCGACGCCCGCAACTCCTGGCCGGGGCGGATCGGCACCCGGTAGTAGCGGTGCTCGGAGAACGCCTCCCGGTCGGCGTAGACGCCGGGGGCGAGCAGTGGCGCCGAGTCGCACGCGTTCGTGCCGCCGACCACTGTCGGTGCCCGGGTGTGCGTGTCGCCGGCCCGCTCGACGAGCTGTTTGATCCGGTCGGTCAGCTCCTCGGCGCTCTGCGCCGCGGTGTAGGTCCCGCCGGTGGCGTTGGCGATGCAGAGCAGTTGCCGGCGGACCTTCTCGTCGGGTGCCAGGCCGAGGGTGTCGACGACCAGGCTGGTGCCCTGGGCGGCCAGTTCCCGGGCCACCTCGCACGGGTCCGGTGGAGCGCAGGTGTCCTCGCCGTCGGTGATCAGCACGATCCGTCGGGTGGTGGCCCCGCTGCCCAGGTCCTGCGCGGCGGAGCGCAGCGCCAGCCCGACCGGGGTGAACCCGGTCGGCCGGAGCGTCGCCACCGCGGCCTTGGCGGCGGACCGGTCCACCGGGCCGACCGGCACGATCTGCTGCGTGTCCTGGCAACCGACCTTCTTGTCCTTGCCGCGGTAGGTCGCGCCGAGCACCCGGATGCCGAGCTGTGTCTCCTCGGGTAGCGCGTCCACCACCTCGTTGAAGGCCTGCTGGGCGACCGAGATCCGGGTGCGTCCGTCGATGTCGGCGGCGCGCATCGACCCGCTGACGTCGAGCACCAGCTCGACCCGGGGCGGCTCGGGCGCCGGCTCTTCGTCGGCCCGCGCCGGGGCGGGCCCGGCCAGCGCGGTGGTCGCCAACAGTCCGAGAAGGACCGCCGTCGATCGTCTGAAGTTGATCACGATCCGCAGTGTAATGAGATCCACTTTGGATGATCGTTTGGGTGGAGGGGTGCGGAACCGACCACTCCGGCCGGGTCAGGAATGATCTCTGACCGGCCGCGCCCGCGCTCAGGGTCCACGCCGGGTCACCCTCGGTCAACTGTGTGAGGGAAGGTGTCGGCCCGGCCAGCATCCGTCGGAAATCTGACTCAAGTCGACCCGTTGTGCCGGTGGTGCGCGGTGGTTAAGCTCTTCATGCGCGCCCCAATCGCCCGCTTCCCCCGTGGCAGGCGATCGGGGCGCGCGTCTTTGTCAAGAAGGGCCCGCACGCTTCGGCGTGCGGGCCCTTCTTCCGTCGCGCTGTGCGGCGCGTCGCCTGTCGATGCTTATATCCACCGACCGTCGAGCCACATCCGGGACAACCAGTCCGAGTACGGAATCAGCCGGCCGACGAAGATCGGATAGAAGTACGCGAAGCAGAGCGCCACCAGCAGCACGTAAGCCCCCGCCGCGATGCTGCCCACCAGCCGGCGTTCGTAACTCGGGTCACCGGGCACCAGCGGTGCCACCGCGCCCACGTCACCCCCGGCGGGTGCGATCAGCGCGCCCAGCACGTACACCACGGCCAACACCAGGAACGGCACCGCCGGCGCGGCGTAGAACGAGAACATCGTGCGCCCGTCGAGGGCGAACCAGAACCACGGCAGCAGACCGGCCGCCACGGTGAGCAGGATCGCGCCGGCCCGCCAGTCCCGACGGGCCACGCCCAGCCAGGCCAGCGCCACCAGGGCGGGCAGGAACGACCACCAGAGCAGCGGGGTGCCCAGCAGCAGGATCTCCGAGGCGCAGCTCGGCGCGCCACAGGCGCCGGCCCCGGACCAGTGGAACGCCACCGGGCGGCCGAGCAGCAGCCACTGCCACGGCCACGACTGGTATTTGTGCGCGTCGTCGAGCTGGGCGTGGAACCCGTACGCCGCGCGGTGGTATTCGAAGAGGTTGATCAGCGGGCCGATCACCGGGCGGTCGCTGAGCGGGGCGCTCGGGTAGGACGACGCGAGCCGGTAGTAACCGTCGTCGGTGAGCAGCCAGCCCGACCAGGTGGCGAGGTAGGTGCCGACCATGAGCACGCCGGCGAGCACCAGCCAGGGCAGCTCGTCGACAAGCGTGTCCCGCCAGGGCCGGCGGACTCCCGCCGAGCGGCGGACGCCGACCTCCCAGAAGATCACCAGCAGCGCGAAGGCCGGCACGAAATAAAGGGCGCTCCACTTCACCGCGCAGGCGCAGCCGATCAGCACCCCGGCCGCCAGGCGCCACCACGGCCAGGTGCGCCAACCGGTCGGCGGCCGGCCGGCCCGGCCCGGCTGGCTCGGATCGAGCCCGTCGTCCAGAGCCCGCGCCCAGCGCCGACGGCGGGCGTCCCGATCGAGCACCAGCGCGCCGAACGCGGCAAGCACGAAGAAGAGCAGGAAGATGTCGAGCAGGGCCGCGCGGGACAGCACCAGGTGGAAGCCGTCCAGGGCGAGCAGCAGGCCGGCCGCGCAGCCGAGCACCGTCGAGCGGAACATCCGCCGACCGATGCGGACCAGCAGCAGCACCGACAGCGTGCCGATCACCGCCGCCGAGAATCGCCAGCCGAACTCCGGCGCGGTGGTCATCAGGTGCCCGGGGACGGAGACCTTGGAATCCACGTCCTGATAGCCGAAGGCCCACTCGCCGACGCCGATCAACCACTTGCCCAGCGGCGGGTGCACCACGTACGACGGGACGTTGTCCTTGTAGTTCCACTCCACACCACGGGAGATCAGCCCGTAGGCGTCCTTGGCGTAGTACGTCTCGTCGAAGATCTTGCCCTTCGGGCTGGACAGCCCGACGAAGCGCACGATCGCCGCGATGGCCACCACCACTGCCGTGGCCACCCACGAGAACCGGTCCACCTGGGTGTCGACGGTGGCGAACCGTCGCCGGACCACGGCGGCCACCCCGCCGCCCTCGGCGCTCGGTGCCGTCGGCTCCTGGGTTGCACTGGGCTCGCCCGTCACCTGGATCATCTTGTCCGGATCGGCGCTCGGGCTCTGCGCTGTCGACGCACTCGTCACCCGGCGATCGTAGGCTGCCAAGGTGTCCGGTGGCGTCCGTCGTCCCTGATACCGGTATTCCCAGTCAATGAAGGAGACGAATCCGTGGGTGAAATGTCCGAAGTTGGGCGCCTGATTCTGCTCGGTGCTCCGCTCGGCAACCCCGCCGACGCCTCGGCCCGGCTCCGGGAGGTGCTGACCAGCGCCGACGTGGTCGCCGCCGAGGACACCCGCCGGCTCACCCGGCTGGCCCGCGACCTCGACCTCAGCGTCGGCGGTCGAATCGTCTCCTACTTCGAGGGCAACGAGGAGCGGCGCACCCCCGAGCTGGTCGAGGCCATCCTCGGCGGGTACGTGGTGGCGCTGGTCACCGACGGGGGGATGCCGAGCGTCTCCGACCCGGGATATCGGCTGGTCCGGGCCACGTTGGATGTCGGGGCACCGGTCACCGTCGCCCCCGGGCCGAGCGCGGTCACCACCGCGCTGGCCGTCTCCGGGCTGCCCTGCGACCGGTTCTGCTTCGAGGGCTTCCTGCCCCGCACCCCCGGCGGCCGGCGATCCCGGCTGCGCGCGCTCGCCGCCGAGGAGCGCACCCTCGTCTTCTTCGAGGCGCCGCACCGGATCGGGGCGACCCTCACCGACCTGGCCGACACGTTCGGGGCGGACCGGCCTGCCGCACTCTGCCGCGAACTCACCAAAACCTACGAGGAGGTGCTCCGCCGCCCTCTCGGCGAGCTGGCCCGGTGGGCCACCGAGGGGGACCCCCGCGGAGAGATCACGCTGGTGGTGGCCGGAGCTCCGGTGACCGCCGCCGAACGCCCCGACGACGACACCCTGCGCGCCGCCGTCGCCGAGCGGGAGACCGCCGGCCGGTCCCGCCGGGACGCCATCACCGACGTCGCCACCGAGTACGCGCTGCGCCGCCGGGACGTCTACACGATCGTGCACAGCTGACCAGGGTGGTCCGGCTGACCTGACGGCGGGGTCACCACGCGGCGGCCAGGAAGCCGACGGTGATCAGTGTGGGCCCGGCGATGGCGGCGGCCACCGCCCAGCGGCGGTGCCGGCGACCGGGCAGCCGGGCCGATCCGGTCCACCGGACGATGCCGGCGGCGCAGCCCAGCACCACCAGCAGACCGGGCAGCCACCGCAGGTGCCGGCCCACCCCGACGTCCGCGTACGCGGTGCCGCTGTCCGGGCCGGTCATCCGCGCCGGCAGCGAGGTACCTGTCGCGCTGCCTTCGACGGGTACGCCGCTGACCCGGACACCGTGGACGATGAACTGCCCGTCCTCGGCCGTGAAGATCCCCCGGCACCGTTGGGTGAGCCCGCCGCCGGAGCAGTCGTCGATCACCACCGTGCCCGTCCGGGCGTGCCCGACCGCGAGCCAGAACGGGCCGGCGCTGACCCAGGCGAAGAACGCCGCGACCAGGCTCAGCACCACCAGTGCGGCCAGCCCGGGCAGTGGATCCGGGGTTAGGGGCGTGCGGCCGGATGCCCGGCGGCGTGCCAGCCGGAAGCCGCTGAACCGCTCCGGTGCCGGGTCCTTGCGGACCGGGGTGCCGTCCCAGTGCACCTGCTCGATCGGCGCCCAGAAGGCGCCGCCGTCGTCGTCCGGCGCGTCGCCGTCGGACCGGAGGTCCCGCTCCCGGCGACCCTGCTGGCGGACCGGCACCCGACGCGGCACCGCGTCCACCGGCGCGCCGGTGGTCGGCTCCACCTCGACGGACTCCGCGCCGGCAGCCGCCGAGCCGGCGGGGGGACCCGACGACCCGGGCCGGGCCGGGCTGGGTACGGGTGCCGCCGGGGTCGGACGGGCCGGGGTGGGCGACGGCCGCGCCGGCGTGGGGCGGGCCGGGGTGGCGGACCTCCCCGCCGGGGTGGGTCGTTGCGCGCCCTGGTCGGCACCGGGCACCAGCCGGGGCTGGGGCGCGAGCCCCGCGACCCGCGGCACGGCGGGCTCGGGCCCCGGGTCGTCGCCGACCGCCGGTCCGGTGGGACGGTCCTCGTGGTCCCGCGCCGCTCGTCTGCCCATCACGAGGTTCATTGCACACCGCCGTTCGAGGCGAAACGGGCAGCTGAGCCGCGTGTCGACGACAAATCGGACCAACGGGCGAGGTGGTCGGCCCGGTCCGCCGGTCGGGCACCCCCT
Organism: Micromonospora sp. DT53; assembly: GCF_049841535.1. NCBI lineage: Bacteria > Bacillati > Actinomycetota > Actinomycetes > Micromonosporales > Micromonosporaceae > Micromonospora > Micromonospora sp. DT53. The sequence continues at coordinate 212,718 of NZ_JBNCKM010000002.1, read as the reverse complement.
ATTGGTTCGCGGACGCCCCGGACGGGTCACTAGGCTTGCTGCTCATGAGTCACGTTCTCGCGGCAGTGGCCTGGCCGTACGCCAACGGCCCCCGCCACATCGGCCACGTCTCCGGTTTCGGCGTACCCTCCGACGTCTTCGCCCGGTACATGCGGATGGCCGGCCACGACGTGCTCATGGTCTCCGGCACCGACGAGCACGGCACCCCGATCCAGGTGCAGGCCGACGCCGACGGGGTGACCCCGCGCGAGCTGGCCGACCGGTACAACAGGGTGATCGTCGAGGACCTGCACGGCCTCGGTCTCTCCTACGACCTGTTCACCCGCACCACCACCCGCAACCACTACGCGGTGGTGCAGGAGCTGTTCGAGGGGATGTACCGCAACGGCTACATCGTGCCGAAGACCACCATGGGCGCGATCTCCCCGTCCACCGGGCGCACGCTGCCCGACCGTTACATCGAGGGCACCTGCCCGATCTGCGGGTACGACAGCGCCCGCGGCGACCAGTGTGACAACTGCGGCAACCAGCTCGACCCGATCGACCTGATCGACCCGAAGTCGCGGATCAACGGGGAGGCTCCGAAGTTCGTCGAGACGGAGCACTTCTTCCTGGACCTGCCGGCGCTGGCCGAGGTGCTGCGGCAGTGGCTGGACACCCGCGAGGGGTGGCGGCCCAACGTGCTGCGGTTCTCCCGCAACCTGCTCGACGACCTCCAGCCCCGGGCGATCACCCGGGACCTGGAGTGGGGCGTACCGATCCCGCTCGACGGCTGGCGCGACCGATCGGACAAGCGGATCTACGTGTGGTTCGACGCCGTGATCGGCTACCTGTCCGCCTCGATCGAGTGGGCCCGCCGCTCCGGCGACCCCGAGGCCTGGCGCAGGTGGTGGTCGACCGACGGCGCGGGGAAGGACGCCCGGTCCTACTACTTCATGGGCAAGGACAACATCGTCTTCCACTCGGTGATCTGGCCGGCGTTGCTCTCCGGATACTCCGGCGAGGGCTCCCGCGACGGCGAGCCGGGCGAGCTGGGTCGGCTCAACCTGCCCACCGAGGTGGTCTCGAGTGAGTACCTGACCATGGAGGGGCGCAAGTTCTCGTCGTCCCGCAAGGTGGTCATCTACGTTCGGGACTTCCTGGAGCGCTACGACGCCGACGCGTTGCGCTACTTCATCGCCGCCGCCGGCCCGGAGAGCAACGACACCGACTTCACCTGGGCCGAGTTCCTTCGCCGCAACAACGACGAGTTGGTCGCCGGCTGGGGCAACCTGGTCAACCGGTCCGTCTCGATGGCCGCGAAGAACTTCGGGGAGATCCCGCCGGTCGACCCGGCCGGGCTCACCGAGGCCGACGAGGCCCTGCTCGCGGTCTCCCGGACCGGGTTCACCACGGTCGGCGACCTGATCGGTCGGCACCGGCAGAAGCAGGCGATCGGTGAGGCCATGAAGGTGGTCGCCGAGGCCAACAGGTACCTCTCCGAGCAGGCGCCCTGGAAGCTCAAGGACGAGGCGGACAAGCCCCGGATGGGCACCGTCCTGCACGTCGCCCTGCAGGTGATCAGCGACGCCAACACGCTGCTCACCCCGTTCCTGCCGCACTCCGCGCAGCAGGTGCACGAGCTGCTCGGCGGCACCGGCGTGCACGCGCCGATGCCGGTGATCGAGCAGGTCGACGACCTGGACGGCGGTCCGGCGTACCCGGTGCTCACCGGGGACTACACAGTCGGGGCGCGCTGGGAGTCGGTGCCGATCGAGGCGGGCCGGCCGTTGGCCGCTCCGAAGCCGGTGTTCCGCAAGCTCGACCCGTCGATCGTCGACGAGGAGTTGGCCCGGCTCGCCGACTGAACGCACGACGCGCGGCGGCAGTCGCCCTGCCGCCGCGCGCCGTCACATCGCGTACCGGGTGTCCATCACCTGGTCTTCGGTCACCTCGGCGCCCGGCGCCCAGGCCTCGTAGACGCCCCGTTCCTGACACTGCGCGCCGGTCGTGACCACCGTGTCCGGGTTCGGGTAGCGCAGGCGCACCCGCAGCCAGCCGGCCTCCTCCCGCAGCACCAGACACGCCGCCCCCCGCCACTGGGCGAACCGGACCCGGCGGGCCACCGCGTCCACCGGGTAACGGGCCGCCCGGGTCATCGCCAGTACCCGGAACCCGCCGGGCAGGTCGGCGACCGCCTCGTACTCGGTGTCGCCGTACATGCCGACCAACTGGGTGGAGCGGGGCGCGTCGGCGTTCGGCACGTACTCCTGGTCCGGCGAGAGGCCCGGCACCGCGGCCAGCAGGTGCCGCCACTGCGGGCCCACCATCCGCAGCCACCCGCGCTGCTCGGCCTGGTAGGTGTACAGCACCACCTCCACCCCCTCGGCCGGGTACGCGATGAGGGCGGCGTTCGCCGGCATCGGCAGATCGGCGAAATCCCGGGTGATGAACTCCGGGATGAGCTGACCGTTGCTCGGCACGAAGCCGGTGCCCAGCACCGGGGCGCCGAGCCGGTCCCGGGAGGCCAGCGCGGTCAGGCCCCGGTGTGTCGGGCCCACCGGCACGTCGTAGTCGCCCGGGTCGGACGCGCGCCAGCGCAACGCGTACGCCACGTCCGGGCCGTCCCGGCCGGCGTCACCGTCGCTCCGCAGCACCGTCGTCGTCGCCGTCGTACGCAGGTGCGCCACATCGTGTTCGCGGTAGCAGAAGCCGTGCGGCAGCCAACCCCGTAGGTAGCCGGCGACCTGCTGGGGCGAGAGCACCTTCATCATCCGGGTGCCCCGCCGGACCACAGCCGACGCGCGCGCCAGCCCCAGCATCGGGTCGCCCGCCGCCGCCGGCTGTTGGCTGAGCTGGTGCAGGTAGGCCCACCCCCGCTCGCGATGGGCGGGCATCAGCAGCGGTGTTTCCGGCTCGTCGGCCGGCTCGCTGGCTCCGTGCACCGCGGTCACCTCGGTGACGTGCACGAAACGGCGCCACGGCAGGGCGCTACCCGGGCGGGGCGCCCACTCGAAGCCGGCTACCTCGTCGGCGCTGAACAACTCGTACGCGGCGCCCCGGGCGATCTCCTCGGCCGGGTACACGCCGCCGCCGAACGCCACGTGCAGCCCGGTCCGTTCGCCGGCGGTGCCGTCGGCCTGGGGGGTGACGCTCATGCCGCCTCCCTGCTCGGTGGGATGAGGTCCGCACGCTGTCGCGTCCGCTCGGTGGCGACCGTAGAGTCGCGCGACGTAGTCGGGGTGAACGTCGGGTGGCGGGCAGATGGACAGGCCCGGTGTGTGATGCTGTCGCTGATGAGCGAGCCCACTGAATCCCGCCGCGAGCGTGCCGCCCGGCGGGCCGGAGAGTTTCCGCCCGCCCCCGAGTCGCTGCCCCGGGCGGTGCTGGACAGCCACACCCACCTGGACATCACGGTCAGCGAGGCCGGTGTGCCCGGTGGCGGGACGGCCGACGACCCGGTTGCCGTCGCCATCGAGTTGGCCACGAAGGTCGGCGTGGACCGACTGGTCCAGGTGGGGGTGGACGTCGCCTCCTCCCGGTGGGGCGCGGACATCGCCGACCGGTACCCCGCCGTGCTGGCCACCGTGGCGTTGCACCCCAACGAGGCGCCCCGGCTGAGCGACCTCGACGAGGCGTTGCGGGAGATCGAGTCCCTCGCCGCCCGCGACCGGGTCCGGGGGATCGGCGAGACCGGAATGGACTACTTCCGGACCGGCGACGAGGGGCGTGCCGCGCAGGAGGAGAGCTTCCGGGCGCACATCGCCATCGCCAAGCGGTACGGCAAGACGTTGGTCATCCACGACCGCGACGCGCACGCCGACGTGCTGCGCATCCTCGACGACGAGGGTGCCCCGGACCGGGTGGTGCTGCACTGCTTCTCCGGCGACGCCGACTTCGCCCGCGAGTGCGTCCGCCGCGGCTATCTGCTGAGCTTCGCCGGCACCGTCACCTTCGGCAGCGCGACGGCGCTGCGCGAGGCCGCCGCGCTGACCCCGGTGGATCAGATGCTGGTGGAGACCGACGCCCCGTACCTCACCCCGATGCCGTACCGCGGTCGGCCGAACGCGTCGTACCTGATTCCGCTCACCGTCCGCGCGCTGGCCGCGACCACGGGCAGCGACCTGGACGAGCTGTGCGCGGCCATCTCCACCACCGGCGACCGGGCCTTCGGCCCGTGGTGAGCCCGGCCCGACGGTCGGTGCCGACCCCGTCGTTACGCTGCCAGCCATGACCGGTCTCCTCGGCCCGGCGGAGATCCGGGAACTCGCCGCCCGGCTGGGCGTCGCGCCCACCAAGAAGCTGGGCCAGAACTTCGTGCACGACCCGAACACCGTGCGCCGGATCGTCACCGCCGCCGGCCTCACGCCCGACGACGTGGCCCTGGAGGTGGGGCCGGGGCTCGGCTCGCTGACCCTGGGGCTGCTGCCGGTCGCCGGGCACGTGCACGCCGTGGAGATCGACCCGGTGCTCGCCGGGGCGCTGCCGGAGACCGTCGCGCGGCACGCCGGGGCCGACGCCGCCCGGCTCACCGTGCACCGCGCGGACGCGCTGCGCATCGCCGCCGCCGAACTGGCCGACCCGGCACCGACGGCGCTGGTGGCGAACCTGCCCTACAACGTCGCCGTGCCCGTGGTGTTGCACCTGCTCGCCGTGCTGCCCACCCTGCGACACGGCCTGGTGATGGTGCAGAAGGAGGTCGCCGACCGGCTCGTCGCCGGTCCCGGCTCCAAGGTGTACGGCATCCCGTCGGTGAAGCTCGCCTGGTACGCCCAGGCCCGGGGCGCCGGCAAGGTGCCGCCGAACGTGTTCTGGCCGGTGCCCAACGTCGACTCCGGCCTGGTCGCCTTCACCTGCCACGAGCCGCCCCGCGCAGACGTACCCCGGGAGCGGGTCTTCGCCGTGGTGGACGCGGCGTTCGCGCAGCGCCGCAAGACGCTGCGCGCCGCGTTGGCCGGTTGGGCCGGTGGCGCGGACCGGGCGGCCGCGGCGCTCACCGCCGCCGGCGTCGACCCCGGCGCCCGTGGCGAGTCGCTGACCGTCGAGCAGTTCGCCGCCATCGCCGCGTCGGCTCCGGTCGGTACGCCGGCCGCGAAGTAGGCTGACGCCGTGCCCGCCGAGGAGGTGTACGAGTGACCGCGCAGCCGATCGAGCCCACCGCCCAGGGGACGTGGGGCCCGGATCCCGTCCGGCAGCGACTGGCCAACCACACCATCGAGGACGTGCTGGCCCTGCCCGACGACGCCCCCCGCGTCGAGCTACGTGACGGAGTCCTCGTCGTGGTCCCTGCCTCGACCTTTGGCCACCAGAACATCGGCAACCTGTTGTGGGTGTGGCTGCGGCAGCACGCCCCTGCCGAGTTGACGCCCGCCACTGCCGTCGGGGTGGCGATCAACTACCGGAACTCTTTCGAGCCCGACGTGGTCCTGCTGAAGCGTCCGGTGGCGTCCGACCACCACTACTTCGAGGCTGAGCAGGTCGTGCTCGCCGTCGAGGTCGTCTCGCCCGGCACGCGTCGCCGGGACCGGCTGGAGAAGCCGGCCGACTACGCCGACGCCGGGATCCCGCATTACTGGCGGATCGAGCAGAATCCGGTGCACGTGTACGCGTACGACCTGGTCGACGGCCGGTACGAGCTGGCCGCCGACTCCGCCGAGGAGCTGACCGTGGCCAAGCCGTTCGACATCCGTCTGCTCGTGCGGGACATCACCCCGTGACCGAGGCCTGGCGACCGGACGACGACGAGCGACGTGGGGCCATCGGCCCGGTGCGGGTGCGGGTGCCCGCGAAGGTCAACCTGCACCTCGGGGTGGGCCCGCTGCGTCGGGACGGCTACCACGAGCTGAACACGGTCTACCACGCCATCTCGATCTACGACGAGCTGACGGCCCGCCGGGGCGACACCCTCGCTCTGACCATGGAGGGTGAGGGCACCGGCGAGCTGGCCCTGGACGACACCAACCTGGTGATCCGCGCCGCGCACGCCCTCGCCGGGTACGCGGGGGTGCTGCCGCACGCCCGACTGCACCTGCGCAAGCAGATCCCGCTCGCCGGTGGGCTGGCCGGTGGCAGCGCCGACGCGGCGGCCACGCTGGTGGCCTGCGACGCGCTCTGGGGCACCGGGTTGTCCCGCGACGAGTTGGCCGGCATCGCCGCCGACCTCGGCTCCGACGTGCCGTTCCTGATCTACGGTGGCACCGCGCTGGGCACCGGCCGGGGTGAGGCGATCAGCCCCGTGCTGGCCCGCCCCACCTCCTGGCACTGGGTGGTGGCGATCGCCGACAGCGGCCTGTCCACCCCGACCGCGTACCGGGAGCTGGATCGGCTCCGCGACTCCGGTGCCGCCGGCGCTCCGCTGGGCAGCACCGACGCCCTGCTGGGCGCGCTGCGCCAGCGCGACCCCCGGGTGCTCGCCCGGACCCTCGGCAACGACCTTCAGGACGCCGCCCTGGCCATGCTCCCGACGCTGGCCGAGACGCTGAAGGCCGGCGAGGCGGCCGGCGCGCTCACCGGCATCGTCTCCGGCTCCGGCCCGACCTGCGTGTTTCTCGCCGCCGACGCGGCCGACGCGGAGCGGGTCGCCGCCGAGTTGACCGCCGCGGGCGTGTGCCGGGAGGCGCGGGTCGCGCACGGTCCGGTCGCCGGCGCCCGCGTCGGCTGACGAGTCGTCCCACCGGGCTGCCGGCGCGCGGCGCGGGCGTTCGGGGCGTCCGCGTACCCTTGGGACAGGCGTCCAGGTGCCCGCCGGCACCGGGACGCCTTGATCATGAAGGGTGGAACGTGGCGAACATCGTCAATCTGGACCGGGTGTCCAAGGGGTACGGCGCCGCCGGGCGGCTGCTCACGGACGTCTCGCTCGGCCTGGACGACGCCGACCGGATCGGCGTGGTCGGCCTCAACGGCGCCGGCAAGTCCACCCTGCTGCGCCTTCTCACCAAGCAGGAGGACCCGGACGACGGCCGGGTGACCCACCGCCGCGACCTGCGCGTGCTCTGGCTGCCGCAGCAGCTCACCCTCGCCCCCGAGGCCACCGTCCGGGACGTGGTGCTCGGCACCGCCTGGCTCGCCGAGAGCATGGGCGCCGAGCACGAGTGGGCCGGCGACGCCGGGGTGCGAGCCATCCTCGACGGCCTCGGCATGCCGCACCTCGGCCTCGACCAGCCGGTCGGCCCGATGTCCGGTGGCGAACGCCGCCGGGTGGCGCTCGCCGCGCTGCTGGTCCGCGACTCCGACCTGCTCATCCTCGACGAGCCCACCAACCACCTGGACGTCGGCGGTGTCGACTGGCTGGCCCGGCACCTGGTCGGCCGCAAGGGCGCAGTGGTCGTGGTCACCCACGACCGGTGGTTCCTGGACGCGGTCTGCACCACCACCTGGGAGGTCGCCGACCAGACCGTCCGCGCCTACGAGGGTGGCTTCGCCGCCTGGACCCTCGCCCGCGCCGAGCGCGAGCGGGTCGCCGCCGCCACCGAGGCCCGCCGGCAGAACCTGCTCCGCAAGGAGATCGCCTGGCTGCGCCGTGGCCCGCCCGCCCGGACCTCCAAGCCGCAGTTCCGTATCGACGCCGCGAACGCGTTGATCGCCGACGTGCCGCCGGCGCGCGACACCATGTCGTTGCAGCGCATGGCCACCTCCCGGCTGGGCAAGCAGGTGTACGACCTGGAGAACGTCGAGCTGAACGCCGGCCCGAAGGAGATCCTGCGCGACGTCACCTGGCTGGTCGGCCCCGGCGACCGGATCGCCATTCTCGGCGCCAACGGTGCCGGCAAGACCACCCTGCTGCGGATGCTCGCCGGCATCACCCGCCCCGACGGTGGCCGCCTCGGCACCGGCTCCACCGTGCGGCCCGCGTTCCTCTCCCAGGAGCTCACCGAACTGCCCGGCCACCTGCGGGTGCTGGAAGCGGTGGAGGAGGTCGCCCGCCGGGTTCAACTCGGCGACCGGGAGGTCTCCGCCGCCCAGCTCGCCGAGGTGTTCGGCTTCGACGACCGCCGACTCTGGACCCCGGTCAGCGACCTCTCCGGTGGGGAACGCCGCCGGTTGCAGATGCTGCGGCTGCTGGCCGGCGAGCCCAACGTGCTGCTCTTCGACGAGCCCACCAACGACCTGGACACGGACACCCTCGCCTCGCTGGAGGACCTGCTCGACTCGTGGCCCGGCACGATCATCGTGGCCAGCCACGACCGGTACCTGATCGAGCGGGTCACCGACACGGCGTACGGGATGTTCGGCGATGGTCGGCTCGTGCACCTGCCGGGCGGGGTGGACGAATACCTCGCCCGGACCGCCGAGCGGGCCGGCTCTCCTCGGGTCGGCGTCACCTCGACCTCCGCGCCCGCCGCTCCCTCGGGAGGTGGCATGTCCGCCGCCGAGGTCCGGCAGGCCCGCAAGGAGCTGTCCCGGCTGGAGCGGCAACTCGGCAAGCTCGACCAGCGCGAGACCACCCTGCTCGGTCAGCTCGCGGCGGACGCCACCGACTACGCCCGGGTCGCCGAGTTGGACACCCAGCTCAAGGATCTGCGCGCCGAACGGGAGCGGATCGAGGAGAGCTGGATGACCCTCGCCGAAGACCTGCCCGAGAGCTGACCGGCCGGGCGCGCCGGCCCGGGCCCCGTGTGCGGCGTCACACCACCACGTGCGAGACAATCGTCGGCGACACCTACCCCACGGCGTTGGAGACACAGACATGGCCCACACCCCCGTCAACCACCCCGCGCGGCCGATCTACCGGGCGATCGGCGGGCTGACCGGTCTGTACCTGGTCGTCTTCGGTGTGCTCGGCATCATCGCGAGCGCCGGCAACGAGTTCCTCGCCCAGGACGACACCCGGGTCCTCGGTCAGGGCACCAACCTCGGCTTCTCGCTGCTCAGCGTGCTGCTCGGGCTCGTCGTGCTGGTCGGCACCGCGCTCGGCCGCAACATCGACGTGGCGATCAACCAGTGGCTGGCGTACGGCCTCATGGTGGTCAGCCTGGCCGGTCTCGCGTTCATTCGGACCGACGCCAACTTCTTCAACTTCAGCATCACCACAGTGATCGTGGTGATGACGGCAGCCCTGGTGCTGCTCATGGTCGGCATGTACGGCAAGGTCGGCACGGAGGACGAGGCTGAGGCGTTCCAGAAGGCTCGTCTGGTTCTCTGAGTTTTTCGTTTGGTCGCGGCCGTGGGTTTTCGCCGGAGCCCGATCTGCTCCGGGCGGTCAGGCTTGATCCCTGCGCAGCTCGGGCTCCGGCGAAAACCTGACCTGGTCCAGCCATTCGGCGGACGCTGTCGGCTTTGTGGTTCTTCGGACAGTTGGCGCTGCCTTGGGCGACAATTTCCCTGAAACGGTCGCATCAGGGGGTCTGGGCATGCCGCACTTTCCGGTTAACCATCCGGCACGGCCGCTCTACCGGGTCCTCTCCGGGCTGATCGGCGTCTACATCCTGGTCTTCGGCGTCTGGGGCGTCGCCGAGACGATCGGCGATCCACTCTTCGACCGCAGCAGCACCTGGGCCCTCGGGCTCCGGACCAACCTGGCCTTCTCGCTCGCCTCGGTGGTCTTCGGGGTCGTCCTGATCATCGGGGCCTCGCGGCGCACCAACCTCGGCCACTACATGAACCTGACCGCCGGCGTGGTGTTCCTGGTGACAAGCATCCTGATGATGTCGGTGCTGCAGACCGACGCGAACTTCCTGAACTTCTCGATGTCGACGGTGGTCGTGTCGATGCTGTTCGGCCTGATCCTGCTCGGCACCGGCCTGTACGACAAGGTCGGCCCACCGGAATCCGCCGAGGCGGAGTTGGAGCACCGCAAGCACCCGGTGGCCGACGTGCACCGCCGCTGATCGGGGTCAGTGACGCCGGGCGGTGATCAGTGTCGGCTTCGCCTCCAGGTGCGACAACCCGTTCCAGGCCAGGTTGACGAGATGCGCCGCCACCATCTCCTTGCGCGGCTTACGCACCTCCAGCCACCAGCGGCCGGTCAGTGCCACCATGCCGACCAGCGCCTGCGAGTACAGCTCGGCGAGCTTCGGGTCGTACCCCCGGCTCTTGTACTCGGCGCCCAGGATGTGCTCGACCTGGTGCGCCACGTCGTTCATGACGCTGCTGAAGGTGGCCGTGCCGGCCATCAGCGGCGACTCGCGGACCAGCACCCGGAAACCGCTGGTCTCCTCCTCGATGTACGTCAGCAGGGCCAGCGCCGCCTGTTCCAGCAGCTCGCGCGGATGCCCGGCAGTCAACGCCGTGGTGATCCGGTCCAACAGGGCCCGGACCTCCCGGTCCACCACCACCGCGTAGAGACCTTCCTTGCCACCGAAGTGCTCGTAAACCACAGGCTTGGAGACCTTGGCGCGGGCCGCCACCTCCTCGATGGAGGTGGCGTCGAAACCGCGCTCGGCGAAGAGTTGTCGGCCGGTCGCGATCAACTGCTCCCGGCGTTGGGCCGCCGACATGCGGACCCGGGAGGGCGCTTTGGCCTTCGGTGCCGCCGTCGTCGGCGTCGCCCGCCGGCCGCCGACAACTGCCCCCGCGTCGTCGCTGACCTCAGGCATGTCGCCGCCTCGCTGGCGCTCGGTGACGCCCTGCCGTGGAATGGTTCCTCCGCTGTGCCCGTTCACGTCGTCGCCTCACCGGGCGGTCCGACCACCCTGCCGCACCGTTCGACCGTACCCGGATCGGGCCCGACCCCCGTCCGACCGAGCCGCCTGGTCCCCCCGCATGGCTCGGTCACCCGGCCATCCTGCCAGGCGGCACCCCCGTGCATCCGCCCGGTTTCAGCGGGGCGCGACCGGCTTCACGAGCTTGGCGGCGAGGCGCTCCGGCTTTGGCCAGCGCACCTGCGTTGCCGCGCCGACCTTCTCGAACAGCCAGATCACCCGGGCGGAGATGTCCACCTGACCGCGCAGCACGCCGTGCCGGGCGCTGGTCGGGTCGGCGTGGTGCAGGTTGTGCCAGCTCTCGCCGAACGACAGGATCGCCAGCGGCCAGAAGTTCGACGCGCGGTCGCCCTGGCGCATCGCGAACGGACGCTCGCCGTAGACGTGGCACACCGAGTTGATCGCCCAGGTGACGTGGTGCAGGAGGCCGATCCGGACCAGCCCGGCCCAGAAGAACGCGGTAAGCGCGCCCTGCCAGGACCAGGTCACCAGGCCGCCGATCAGTGCCGGGCCGAGCAGCGAGATGACCACCAGCGCGGGAAAGAGCCGGTCGACCCGGCTGATGTCCCGGTCGGCGATGAGGTCCGGCGCGAAACGCTCCCGGTTGGACAGTTCCCGACGGAACAGCCAGCCCACGTGTGCGTGGAACAGGCCCCGGGTCAACGCCCAGAAGCTGGTGCCGAAGCGCCACGGCGAGTGCGGGTCACCCTCCAGGTCGGAGAAGGCGTGGTGCCGCCGGTGGTCGGCGACCCACTGAATGATCTCGCCCTGCACCGCAAGCGAACCCGCGACCGCCAGAGTCACCCGCAGCCACCGCTTGGCCTTGAACGAGCCGTGGGTGAAGTAGCGGTGGAAGCCGACGGTGATGCCGAGCCCGGAGACGACGTACCAGACCAGGCCGATGAGCACGTCGCTCCAGCCCAGCCAGCCGCCCCAGGCCACCGGCACGGCGACCAGCAGAGCGACGAAGGGGATCACCACGAAAGCCCAGAGGGCGGCCAGGATTCCGGGGGACTGGCTGCCGTCGGTGAGTGGTTTGGGGCCGGGTGCGGCGGTGTTGGGATCGAGCAGGGCAGTGGACATGGGACCTCGCAGGGGGATGGTAACGATCACGAAGCTACGCCTACGTCACCGTAACTTACGGCACCGTAGATCGCACGGGGAAGTTTCGAATCGTCTTCGCTCAACTGCTCAAAGCCGCAGGTCAGCCGGCTCCCTGGCAGCTCTCTGGCCGGTCCGGACGGCGGGCGGGCGAGGCGCTCGGCAGCCACCCCGGGACCTCGGCGGCGTCGATCGCGCGCGGTGCGGCGGGATGAGCGATGGCGTCCGGCCGCCGGGACGCTAAGGTGTAGCGGCGGGATGTCAGATCCCTCGTGCGACGTGCTCGCGTCGCTGATCGGCCGTGGTGTAATTGGCAACACCCGGGTCTTTGGTACCCGTATTTCAGGTTCGAACCCTGGCGGCCGAGCTGCCCACCTACGCCCGTTTTAGGCTCCGGTGGGGGTAAGCGGGGAACGTGCCGGGCCTCGCGGCTAGCATGGCCGCGAGAGTGTCCGCCGTCCCGACGGGAGCCACGTCGTGCCCCAGCCCCACCTCCGTACCGTCGTCGTACTTGCCGCCGGTGAGGGCAAGCGGATGAAGTCGACACTGCCAAAGGTTCTGCACCCCCTGCTCGGCCGGACGCTGCTCGGTCACGTGCTGAGCGCCGCCGCCCCGCTGGACGCGGACCGCACCGTCGTCGTGGTGGGGCACGGCGCCGACCAGGTTCGGGCGCACCTGTCCGAGGTCGCCCCGGACGCCACGCCGGTGCTCCAGGCCGAGCAACTCGGCACCGGGCACGCCGTGCGGATCGCGCTGGAGGCCGTACCGGACGGCGCCGGCACGGTCGTGGTGATCAACGGGGACGTGCCCCTGCTGCGCCCCGAGACGGTGGGCGCGCTGGTGACCGCGCACGAGGAGGCCGCCGCAGCGGCCACCGTGCTGGCCGCCGAGGTGCCCGACCCGACCGGCCTCGGGCGGATCGTCCGGGACGCCGACGGCCGCCTGGAGCAGATCGTCGAGGAACGCGACGCCGACACGACGCAGCGCGCGATTCGGGAGATCAACGCCGGCATCTACGCGTTCGACGCGGTGCGGCTGCGTGAGGCGCTGAGCAAGCTCTCCACCGACAACGACCAGGGCGAGGAATACCTGACCGACGTCTTCGGCCTGCTCCGTTCGGCCGGTGAGCCGGTGGCGGTGCACGTCGCCGTGGACCACGTCGAGACACTGGGGTGCAACGACCGGGTGGAGCTGGCGACGCTGCGCCGGCTGCTGCGCGACCGGATCAACGAGGCGTGGATGCGCACCGGGGTGAGCCTACTCGACCCCGCCACCACCTGGATCGACGTGACCGTCGCACTGGACCGGGACGCGGTCGTCGACCAGAACACCCAGTTGCGCGGCGGCACGGTGGTCGGCGCGGGCGCCCTGATCGGGCCGGACGTCACGCTCATCGACACGATCGTCGGTCCCGCCGCGTCGGTGGTCCGCAGCCACGCCGTCGGCGCCGAGGTGGGCGCGGGCGCGACCGTCGGGCCGTACGCGTACCTGCGGCCGGCCGCCCAGCTGGCCGAGAAGGCGAAGGTCGGCACGTTCGTCGAGGTGAAGAACTCGCAGATCGGGGCCGGCTCGAAGGTGCCGCACCTGACGTACGTCGGCGACGCGACGATCGGTGAGCAGACAAACATCGGCGCCGCGTCGGTCTTCGTGAACTACGACGGGGTCAACAAGCACCGCACGGTGATCGGCAGCCACGCGCGGACCGGTGCGGACAACATGTTCGTGGCGCCGGTCGAGGTGGGCGACGGGGCGTACACGGCGGCCGGTTCGGTGATCGTCGACGACGTGCCGGCAGGTGCGATGGGTGTCGCCCGGGCGCGCCAGCGCAACATCGAGGGCTGGGTGGTCATGCGGCGCGCCGGCACCGCCGCGGCGGAGGCGGCGCAGCGGGCCCGCGACGCCAAGGATGCGCAGCGAGTCGGCGACGCGAAGGGTGCGTCCGGTGCGACTGGTGCCGCAAGCCACAGTGAGGCAATCCACGGGGCGACCGAGACGGTGGGCGGCGCATCCGGCGCGGGAGATACTGCAACCGAATAGTCCCTGACCCACCACCACCGGGTCGGGTACCGCCGACATAACGGGAGCAGACGGGCCCATGGGCAGCATCGTCGCCGAAAACCGCAAAAGCCTGATGCTCTTTTCCGGACGTGGCTTTCCGGAGTTGGCCAAGGAGATCGGCGAGGTGCTCGGCGTCGCGCCGACCCCGGCCGACGCGTACGAGTTCGCCAACGGTGAGATCTTCGTACGGTTCAAGGACTCGGTACGTGGTTCGGACGCCTTCGTGGTGCAGTCCGTCACGCACGGGGTGAACACCTGGGTCATGGAGACCCTGATCATGGTGGACGCGCTGAAGCGGGGGTCGGCCAAGCGGATCACCGTGGTGCTGCCGTTCTACCCGTACGCGCGCCAGGACAAGAAGCACCGCGGTCGGGAGCCGATCTCGGCCCGCCTGGTCGCGGACCTGCTGAAGACCGCCGGCGCGAACCGCATCCTCACCGTCGACCTGCACACCGCGCAGATCCAGGGCTTCTTCGACGGCCCGGTGGACCACCTCTTCGCGATGGACATCCTGGCCGAGTACGTGGAGCACAAGTACGCCGGCCGGCCGATGACCGTGGTGGCTCCGGACTCGGGCCGGGTGCGGGTGGCCGAGCGGTGGACCGACCGGCTGGGCGGCTGCCCGCTGGCGTTCATCCACAAGACCCGTGACCCGATGAAGCCGAACCAGGTCGTGGCGAACCGCGTGGTCGGTGAGGTGGAGGGCCGGGTCTGCCTGATCGTCGACGACATGATCGACACCGGGGGCACGATCGCCAAGGCCGCCGACATCCTCAAGGAGTCGGGCGCGGCGGAGATCGTGGTCGCGTCCACCCACGCGTTGCTGTCCGACCCGGCAACCGAGCGGCTGAAGAACAGCTCGATCAGCGAGATCGTGGTGACGAACACCCTGCCGCTCCCGCCGGAGAAGCAGTTGGACAAGCTCACCGTGTTGTCGATCGCGCCGCTGCTGGCGCGGGCGATCCGGGAGGTCTTCGACGACGGCTCGGTGACCACCCTCTTCGGTGGCCTGAGCTGAGCCTGAGCCCCGTTTCCGCCACTCGACACGCTGGCGGGGGCGGGGCTGGCAAACTTGTGGAAACGGGGCCGGTACGCCTGTGGGAGCGCCACAGACGCGCCGGTCCTGAGCCGTGATCGGGGACTGCCGGAAACCCTGGAAACAGCTCGGGTAGACTGGTGCGGTTGCCACGGCGAGGGTGCCCGGCGGGCCGCTGAAAAGCGCCGCACGGAGGCACCGTCATCGACGCGGTGCTCCGGGCAGTCGTTCATGACGCATGAGCCCCAGCGAGCCCCTCGCCCCAGCACCGTTAGACGACAAGCCGCCGCAGCGAAAAGCATCAGGAGTTTCCCCGTGTCCGAGGTAAAGATCAGCGCCGAGCCCCGTACCGAGTTCGGCAAGGGTGGTGCCCGCCGTACCCGCCGGGCCGGCAAGGTGCCCGCCGTGCTGTACGGCCACGGCGAGAAGCCCAAGCACATCGCGCTGCCGTCGCGGGAGTTCGCCGCCGCGATCCGCAAGGGCGGTGCCAACCAGCTCTTCGCGATCGACATCACCGACGGCACCCAGGTGCTGGCACTGCCGAAGGCGATCCAGCGTGACCCGATCCGCGACACCTTCGAGCACGTCGACCTCATCCTGGTTCGTCGGGGCGAGAAGGTCACCGTCGACGTCCCGGTCCAGCTGACCGGCGAGGCCGCACGGGACACCCTGATCGTGCACGACCACGACACCCTCTCGGTGACCGCCGACGCCACGAAGGTTCCGGACCACCTCGAGGCGTCGATCGAGGGCCTGGAGGCGGGCACCCTGGTGACCGCCGGTGACGTCGAGCTGCCGGCCGGCGTCGAGCTGGCCGTCGACTCGGAGCTGACCGTCGCGTCGATCACCGCCGCCCCGACCGCCGAGCAGCTCGAGGCGACGCTGCCCGAGGTCGAGACCGCCACCGACGAGGCCGAGGCCGAGGTCGGCGAGACCACCGAGGGCTCCGAGGGCGCGGACACCGAGGCGGCCGCCGAGGCCACCGAGGGGCGCACCGAGGCCTGATCGGTTCGTACCGTGCGCAGGCGTCCCCGGATGTTCGGGGGCGCCTGTCGGCATATCGGGAGTCGGTGGGATGGGCGTCGGAAGGGACGGGTCGTGACGGACGAGGCGGGGCCGTGGCTGGTGGTCGGCCTGGGCAACCCGGGTCGGGAGTACGCCGGTAACCGGCACAACGTCGGGTTCATGGTGGCCGATCTGCTGGCCGGGCGGATGAGTGCGCGATTCGGCCGGCACAAGCGGGCGGTGGCAGAGGTCGCCGAGGCGCGGCTGGGGTTCGGTGGGCCGAAGCTGGTGCTGGTGAAGCCACTGACGTACATGAACCTCTCCGGTGGGCCGGTCGCGGCGCTGGCGCAGTTCTACAAGGTGCCGACGACACAGGTGATCGCGGTGCATGACGAACTGGACATCGAGTTCGGTCAGGTGCGGATCAAGTTCGGCGGCGGCGAGGGCGGGCACAACGGCCTGCGCTCGATGTCGAAGTCGTTGGGAACGAAGGACTACGCCCGGGTGCGGTTCGGCGTCGGTCGACCGCCGGGCCGGCAGGATCCGGCGGATTATGTGCTGTCGGATTTTGGCGCGGCCGAGCGCAAGGAGCTGGATTTCCTGGTGGACCGGGCTGCCGACGTGGTGGAATCGGTGATCATCAAGGGCGTGGAGCCGACCCAGAACCTCTACCACGGCAGCTGAGCCGGGCGGGGCGTACCCGAATCGGAAACAGCGGGCCGGTAGTCTGCGCCTTTCGGCGTGCCGCGACCGGCGGTGCGAGTCGCGGCGGATCGGGCCCCGTGCGGGCAGCGCGGCGAGGCGACGGGAGCGGGCAGATGAGCAGTCCTCCGATGATCGATGGCGCGTTCGCCCGATGGTTGGCGTCCCGCGCCGGGCAGGCGCTGCTCGACCTGCGCACGGAGATGGGTTTCGCGGACACCGGCGCGTTGAAGTCGGCCGGGGACAAGGTGTCGCACGACCTGATCCGCACCGAGCTGGCGAAGTGGCGTCCGGATGACGCGGTGCTCTCCGAGGAGGACGAGGGCTCGCGGTTGGCCTGGGCCGCGGAGGTGAACACCGGAGCGGTGTCGCGGTTGAACGCGGACCGGGTGTGGATCGTCGACCCGTTGGACGGCACCCGGGAGTTCGCCGAGGAGGGTCGCTCGGACTGGGCGGTGCACGTGGCGCTCTGGGCGCGTAACGCGCCGAGCCCGCACGGGCTGATCGCCGGGGCGGTGGGGTTGCCGGCGCAGGACCGGGTGCTGGGCACGGACTACCCGCCGGCGTACCCGCCGATGACTGTGGAGGCGGCGGCGGCCGGCGAGCGGAAGATCCGCCTGGCGGCGAGCCGGAGCCGGCCGCCGGTCTTCCTGACCGATCTGGCCGAGGACGTCGGGGCGCATCTGGTGCCGATGGGCTCGGCCGGCGCGAAAATCGCGGCCGTGGTCACCGGCGAGGTGGACGCGTACATCCACGCAGGTGGGCAGTACGAGTGGGATTCGGCGGCCCCGATCGCTGTGGCGACGGCCACCGGACTGCACGCTTCCCGGATCGACGGTTCTGCGCTGAAATACAACGAGGCGGATCCGCGCCTGCCCGACCTGTTGGTCTGTCGCGAGGATCTCGCCACCCGGTTGCTTGCAGCGCTGCAGAGACATTCCGGGTAACCTGAGCGAACTTTCTTGACATGTCCGACCGGAAAGGTCTGGAAATCGGATGAGCGAGCGAATCGAGCCGGTGTCATGACCACCCCCGCGGCGTACCAGGTCTCCCACCTGGACGCCCTGGAGGCGGAGAGCATCTTCGTGATGCGCGAGGTCGTCGCCGAGATGGAACGCCCGGTGCTGCTCTTCTCCGGTGGCAAGGACTCGATCGTCATGTTGCGGCTGGCGCAGAAGGCGTTCGCTCCGGCCAACGTCCCCTTCCCGGTCATGCACGTCGACACCGGGCACAACTTCCCCGAGGTCCTGGAATACCGCGACCAACGGGTCGCCGAGCTGGGGTTGCAGCTCGTGGTGGCGAGCGTGCCGGAGGCACTGGCCAGCGGCATGGTCCGGGAGTCCGCCGACGGCATGCGCAACCGGATCCAGACACCGGTGCTGCTGGACGCGGTGGAGAAGCACCGCTTCGACGCGCTGTTCGGTGGCGCCCGCCGGGACGAGGAGAAGGCCCGGGCGAAGGAGCGGGTGTTCAGCTTCCGCGACGAGTTCGGTCAGTGGGACCCGAAGAACCAGCGGCCGGAGCTGTGGTCGTTGTACAACGGCCGGCACCACCCGGGCGAGTCGATCCGGGCCTTCCCGCTGTCCAACTGGACCGAGCTGGACGTCTGGCACTACATCGCCAGGGAACGCATCCCGCTGCCGTCGATCTACTACGCGCACGAACGCGAGGTGATCGAACGGGACGGCATGTTCTACGCCGTCAACGAGTTCTTCCGCCCCCGCACGGGTGAGGAGCGGTTCAAGGCGCAGGTGCGTTACCGCACCGTCGGCGACGCCTCCAGCACCGCTGCGGTCCGTTCCGACGCGGACACCGTGGAGAAGGTCATCGAGGAGGTGGCGGCCACCCGGATCACCGAGCGCGGCGCCACCCGTGGTGACGACCGGGTCAGTGAGGCCGCCATGGAGGACCGCAAGCGGGAGGGCTACTTCTGATGAGCACCGAGATCATGGCCCCGGCCTCCGAGACGCGAGCGATGGACCTGCTGCGGTTCGCCACCGCCGGCAGTGTGGACGACGGAAAGTCGACCCTGATCGGGCGGCTGCTCTACGACACCAAGTCGCTGTTCACCGACCAGTTGGCCGCCGTGGAGGCGGTCAGCGCCGCCCGCGGCGACGAATACACAAACCTGGCGTTGCTCACCGACGGTCTGCGTGCCGAGCGGGAGCAGGGCATCACCATCGACGTGGCGTACCGCTACTTCGCCACCCCCCGGCGCAAGTTCATCATCGCCGACACCCCGGGCCACATCCAGTACACCCGCAACATGGTCACCGGGGCGTCCACGGCGGACCTGGCGTTGATCCTGGTGGACGCGCGCAAGGGCCTCGTCGAGCAGTCCCGCCGGCACGCGTTCCTCTGCTCCCTGCTGCGCGTGCCGCACCTGGTCCTCTGTGTCAACAAGATGGACCTGGTCGACTGGTCGCAGGAGGTCTACGAGCGGATCGCCGACGAGTTCACCGCGTTCGCGGCGAAGCTCGACGCACCGGACCTGACCGTGGTGCCGATCTCCGCGTTGCGTGGCGACAACATCGTCAGCCGGTCCGACAACATGCCCTGGTACGAAGGCCCCTCGCTGCTGCACCACCTGGAGCGGGTGCACATCGCCAGCGACCGCAACCTGGTCGACGTCCGGTTCCCGGTGCAGTACGTGATCCGTCCGCAGTCCACCACGGTCACCGACTACCGCGGCTACGCCGGTCAGGTCGCCTCCGGCGTGCTGAAGCCGGGCGACGAGGTGATGGTGCTGCCCTCCGGCTTCACCAGCCGGATCGCCGCCGTGGAGACCGCCGACGGGCCGGTCCAGGAGGCGTTCCCGCCGATGTCGGTGACGGTACGACTGGCTGACGAGATCGACATCTCCCGGGGTGACCTGATCTGCCGGCCGAACAACGCACCGGCGGTGGCTCAGGACATCGAGGCGATGGTCTGCTGGATGGACGAGACGGCCCCCCTGCGGGTCGGCGGCCGGTACGCGATCAAGCACACCACCCGGTCGGCTCGGGCGATCGTGCGCGGGTTGCACTACCGGCTGGACATCAACTCGCTGCACCGCGACGAGTCGGCCGACGAGCTGCGGCTCAACGAGATCGGCCGGGTGCGCCTGCGCACGACGGTGCCGCTGCTGGCCGACGAGTACCGCCGCAACCGCACCACCGGCGGCTTCGTCATCATCGACGAGGCGACCAACCGCACGGTAGGCGCCGCCATGATCGTCGAAGCCAGCTAACCCCCCACCCCTGCCCCCCACCCCTGCCCCACCCCTGCCCACCCCGCCCCGGTGATCAAGAGGTTTGCGTCAGGATGCGGGCTCGCATTGACGCAAACCTCTTGATCACCGCTTGTGGCTGGGGGGTTAGGGCAGGCGGGTGGCGCCGGGGGAGGGGAGGACCGTCACGGTGCCGGGGGTGGTGAAGCCGCGTTCCGCGTACGCGTCGGTTGCGGCGGCGGCTACCGCATCGGCGTGGTCGGCCTCGACCAGCGCGAGTACGCATCCACCGAAGCCACCGCCGGTCATCCGGGCGCCAAGCGCGCCGGCCGCCAACGCCGCCTCGACCGCGGTGTCGATCTCCGGCACGGTGATCTCGAAGTCGTCGCGCATCGAGATGTGGGAGGCGGTCAGCAGCGGGCCGATGTCGCGGACCCGGGCGGCGCGGAGCAGGGCCACCGTGTCCAGTACACGCTGGTCCTCGGTCACCACGTGCCGGACCCGTCGCCGGGTCTCCTCGTCGTCGAGCTGACTCAACGCGGCGTCGAGCTGGTCGATGCTCACGTCCCGCAGCGCGGCGACGCCGAGCGCGTTGGCTCCGGCCTCGCAGGAGCGGCGGCGGGCCGCGTACTCCCCGTCGGCGTGTCGGTGGGGCGCCCGGCTGTCGATGACCAGCACGGCCAGCCCGGCGGCCTCCAGGTCGAACGGGATGTGCTCGACCGACTCGTCGCGGCAGTCGAGGAAGAGGGCGTGCCCGGCACGGCAACGGATTGAAGCGGACTGGTCCATGATGCCTGTCGGCGCGCCCACGTAGACGTTCTCCGCCCGCTGCGCCAGCCGGGGCTGCAGTGCCGGGGCAAGCTTCAGCCCGCCGAGGTCGAGCAGGGCGGCCAGCACGGCCGACTCCAGCGCGGCCGAGGAGGAGAGCCCGGAACCCAGCGGCACGTCGGAAGCGATCGCCAGGCGGGCGCCCGGCACCGGATGACCCGCCTCCCGCAGCGCCCAGACCACACCCGCGACGTACGCCCCCCAGCCGGTGACCCGACCCGGCTCGGCGACGTCGTCCGCGCCGAAGGTGATCGTCTCGCCGGAGAGCTCGGACCAGACCGTCCAGTGCTCCCCGTCCTGCCGGTCGGCGGCGGCGACGGTGCGCATCGGCAACGCGAACGGCAGCACGAACCCGTCGTTGTAGTCGGTGTGCTCGCCGATCAGGTTGACCCGGCCCGGGGCTGCCCAGCGGCCGGAAGCCTGGCCACCGAACTGTGCGGAGAAGCCGGCCGCGGCCCGCTCGGCGACATCGTCGGTCGGGTGGGTCACGGTGTCTCCCTTCGTTCGCGACTGCGGGGCTCGCAAACCCGGCTCACTCCTCGCGCTCACCGTGACTCCTTTGTTCGCGACTGCGGGGCTCGCAAACCCGGCTCACTCCTCGCGCTCACCGTTGCCCCAGGATGTGCGTGCGGTAGAACGCCCAGGCATCCCCGACCATGTCGTGCAGGGTCGGCTTCTGCGGCACCCAGCCCAGCTCGTCGCGGGCCAGCGCGGACGACGCGACCAACTCGGCCGGGTCGCCCTCGCGCCGTGGCGCGACCTCGACGGGCAGTTGGTGCCCGGTGACCTCGCGGACCACGTCGACGACCTGGCGGTTGGTGAAGCCGTTGCCGTTGCCCAGGTTGTAGATCCGGTGCTGCCCGCTGGTGGCCGCGTCCAGCGCCAGCAGGTGCGCGCGGGCCAGGTCGGCGACGTGGATGTAGTCGCGGACGCAGGTGCCGTCCACGGTGGGGTAGTCGTCCCCGAAGAGCTGGAGCTTTTCCCTGCGGCCGGCGGCGACGTCCAGCGCGATGGGGATCAGGTGTGTCTCCGGGTCGTGTCGCTCGCCGAGCGTGATGTCGCCGTCGAGGTGGGCGCCGGCCACGTTGAAGTAGCGCAGCGACACGGCGGCGAGCCCGTGCGCGATCGCCTCGGAGGTGAGTGCCATGTCGACGGCGAGTTTGGTGGCGCCGTACGTGTTGGTGGGCGCCTTTACCGCGTTTTCGGTGATGGGCAGCTCGGTGGGGTTGCCGTACACGGCGGCGGTGGAGGAGAAGACCATCCGGGGCACTCCGGCTGCCCGGACCGCGTCGATCAGGGCGAGCGTGCCGATGGTGTTGGTCTGCCAGTACAGCTCCGGTTTGACCATCGACTCGCCGGCGGCGATCAGGGCGGCGAAGTGCAGCACCCCGTCGAACCCGGCGTCCGCGGTGATGACGCGGGCGGCGTCGTGGATGGACGCCTCGATGTGGGTGGCCTCCGGGGCGAGGGCCTCGCGGTGGCCGGTGCGCAGGTCGTCCAGGATGACCACCTGGTGGCCCGCGTCGAGCAGCATCCGGGTCACCACGCTCCCGATGAAGCCGGCGCCCCCGGTGACGAGCAGTTTCACGTCGTTGCCTCCTGCCTGGCCCGCCCGGGACGTGGCCCTTCGGTGATCACACTAGGGCGGTGGCCGGCCCGCTCGCCGATGCCACCGTCAACCCATTCCATCATAATCTCTCATGATTAAACAGAGCCGAACATCTGCGGGTCGCTCCGCGTGATCCCGGCCTGCGGTGGGCCCACGGTGTCTACCATCTCTGTCATGCGGGAAGTGGCCCGTACCGGGCTCCGGCGACGCGTGCGGGCACACCCCCGCCGCGACCCCGGCCCGCTTGCCCGGGCCGTCGCCCGGGTGCTGGTCCGCGCCGCGGACGGTGCCACCCGTCTCGTCACCGATCTGCTCGGCACCGGTCCGACGGCCGGCCGGGAGCGCATCTCGGAGGCCGACCTGCGGGACCTGGTCGCGGCGAACACGGTGCTCGACCCGGACGAGCGGCGGATCATCGACGAGGTCCTGGTGGCCGGCGCCAGTCTGATCCGCGAGGTGATGATGCCGCGCACCGAGGTGGTCTTCCTGCCGGCGCGGCTGACCATCGTCGAAGCCGCCCGACTGGTCCGCGCCGAAACGCACACCCGCTACCCGGTCACCGACGGCACCCACGACGACGTGGTCGGCTTCGTGCACCTCCGTGACGTACTGCTGCGCCCGGACGCCGACCCGTGCGTCACCGTCGGCGAGCTGGCCCGCGAGGTGAAGCGGCTCCCCGGCAGCAAACGGGTGCTCGCCGCGCTGACCGAGATGCGCCGGGAGGGTCAGCACCTCGCGGTGGTGGTCGACGAGTACGGCGGCACGGCCGGGATCGTCACCCTGGAGGACCTCATCGAGGAGTTGATCGGTGAGATCCACGACGAGTACGACGCCACCCCGGACCCGGTGCACCCGGGCCTGCCCGCCGTGGTGGACGGTCGACTCAACCTCGCCGACTTCGCCGAGCGCACCGGGGTGGCACTACCTGCCGGACCGTACGAGACGGTGGGCGGGTTCGTCATGGCCGCGCTGGGCCGGCTCCCGGTGAGTGGCGACGAGGTACCGGTGCCCGTCGAGCCCGCCGACGTCGGCGCGCCCGATCCGGCCGAGCGGCCGGCCGGCTGGCTGCTGCGGGTGCTCACGTTGGACGGCCGGCGGGTAGCCCAACTCGCCGTCACCGCCGCCCGCACCACCGAGCAGCGCCGCGAGCCGGACACCGAGCAGCACGGCGAGCCGGACACCGAGCCGGCCTCGGCGGGTGGCCCGGAGCGGGCCCGGGAGGCGGTGGCGGGGCAGCGCCGGCGGGTCGCGGTCGGGCCGACGCGCCGAGTCGACGCGGGTGAACCACGCGAGGTCAGCGCCCCGGCATCGGCGGGCCGCAGCCGACCCGCCGGCCCGTCATGACGGACCGGGTTGCTTGCTGACAGAATTATCGCCATGTCCGACGTTCCCGCCCGGCCCCGCGTCTTCTCCGGCATCCAGCCGACAGCCGACTCGTTCCACCTCGGCAACTATCTGGGCGCCGTGCGGCACTGGGTAGCACTACAGGACACCCACGACGCGTTCTACTGCGTGGTGGACCTGCACGCCATCACCGCTGGGCACGACCCGGCGGTGCTTCGCCAGCGGACCCGGGTGGCCGCGGCCCAGCTCTTCGCGGTCGGGCTCGACCCGGAACGCAGCACCCTGTTCGTCCAGTCGCAGGTGCCCGAGCACCCGCAGTTGGCCTGGGTGCTCGGCTGCATCACCGGTTTCGGCGAGGCCAGCCGGATGACCCAGTTCAAGGACAAGTCGCAGAAGCAGGGCAACGAGCGGGCCAGCGTCGGGCTGTTCACCTATCCAGTCCTGCAGGCCGCGGACATCCTGCTCTACCAGGCCAACGCGGTGCCGGTCGGCGAGGACCAGCGCCAGCACCTGGAGCTCTCCCGGGATCTGGCCCAGCGGTTCAACTCGCTGTTCGGCGCGACGTTCACGGTGCCCGCGCCGCACATCGTCAAGGACACTGCCAAGATCACCGACCTGCAGGATCCGACGGCGAAGATGTCGAAGTCGTCGTCCTCGCCGGCCGGCATTATCGACCTGCTCGACGATCCGGCCCGGTCCGCGAAGAAGATCCGTTCGGCGGTGACCGACACCGGTCGGGAGATCGTCTTCGACGCCCAGACCAAGCCGGGTGTGTCCAACCTGTTGACCATCTACTCGGCGCTCAGCGGTCGCGGCATCGACGAGCTGGTGGCCGCGTACGCGGGCCGCGGCTACGGCGATCTGAAGAAGGAACTGGCCGAGGTGGTGACGGACTTCGTCCGTCCGATCCAGGAGCGCACCCGCGCCTACCTCGACGATCCGGCGCAACTGGACAAGCTGCTCGCGGCCGGCGCGGAGAAGGCCCGTGCGGTGGCCGCGACGACCCTGCGGTCCGCGTACGAGCGGGTCGGGTTCTTCCCGCCCGTGCGCGGCGAGTAGCTCCGCGGTACAGGTGGACGGGTCGGTGGTCGGAGGGGCGGCGCGAAGCGTGGATCGCAGTGGCGGGGTGCCGCCGACCGGCGACACCACCCAGATCGGCATCGCGGTGGACATCCCCGAACCGTGGGGTGCCCAGCTCACCCGGCGGCGGGTCGAGGCCGGTGATCCGCTGGCGGTGCCCGCGCACGTGACGTTGCTCGGTCCCACCGAGATCCAAACGGCAAACCTGCCCGCGGTCGAGCGGCACCTGGCCGCTGTCGCCGCCGCGCACCTGCCGTTCACGCTGCACCTGCGGGGCACCGGCACGTTCCGTCCGGTCACCCAGGTGGTGTTCGTCGCGGTGGCGGCCGGGATCAGCGAATGCGAGCTGCTGGCCGCGGCCATCGCCGCGGCGCCGGGCCTACACCGCGAGCTCCGCTTCCCGTACCATCCGCACGTCACCGTGGCTCAGGACGTTGCGCCGGACGCCCTGGACAGGGTGTACGAGGACCTTGCCGACTTCTCCGCGATGTTCGAGGTCGACGCGTTCACCCTCTTCTCGCACAGCGGGCAGGCCAGGTGGCAGCCGCGTCGGGACTTCTGCCTCGGCAACTGAAGCGCGGCGACGCGCCGGCCGGCGAGCACCGCAAGCCGGTTGCCACTACAGCGGTGGGAGATCGGCGAGGATGATCGCGTGAACGTGATCGGCCAGATCGAGGCGGGCATCGACCGCTGGGTGAGCGCCGCGCGCCACCGGTCGGGGCTGTTCGATCATGTGTGGCGGGCCGGCGTGCTGTACGGCGAGGTGCTGGCCGGCCGCCTGGCCGCCGCCATCGCCTACTACGGCTTCTTCGCGGTGTTCGCTCTCGCTCTGGTCGCGTTCTCCATCTTCGGCGCGATCCTGGAGGACAACGACGAGGTCAGCGCGGCGGCGGCCAACTTCCTCAAGGAGAATCTGCCGTTCCTGGACGCCGAGCAGATCGCCAACTCCAGCGGCACGGTCGGTGTGGTCGGCCTGGTCATCCTGGTCTTCACCGGGATCGGCTGGGTGGAGGCCATCCGTTCCTCGCAGCGGCTGATGTACGCGCTCAACCAGCAGCCGGGCAACCTGGTGGTGCGGCGGCTCGTCGACCTGGGCGTGATGATCGGCGTCTTCGTGCTGCTCGGCCTCTCGGTCGCGGCGGTGGACGCGTTGGAGTCGCTACTGCGCTTCCTGCTGCGGAGCACCGGCTCGGTCGGTCTGACCACGATCAGCGCGGTGCTCAGCGTGCTTGTCAACACCGTGCTCGCCGCCGCGTTGCTGCTCGCCGTGCCCCGGCTGCGGATGAGCCGGTCCCGGCTGCGCCCGGTGGTGCTACTGGTGGCGATCGGTATCACGCTGCTGAACACCGTCGGGCGGTACTACGTGGTGCGGACCGAGCGGAATCCGGCGTACACCGTGGTGGCCGGCGCCGTCGGTCTGCTGCTCTACCTCTACCTGCTCAACCAGCTGGTGCTGTTCGGCGCGGCGCTCCTCGCGACCAGCACCAACGGCCGGGTCGTGGACCTGGCGGAGACCCCCGCGCCACCGAAGGATGTCGACGAGGGCATCGATCCCGGCACGCCGGGCGGTGGGGGCTGATGACGGAAGGCCCGCAGGTGCTGATCTCGGTCGACCCGGACTCGTCGGTGCCCCCTTACGAGCAGGTGCGGGTGCAGCTCGCCGAGCTGATCGGCGACGGGCGGCTGCCGGTGGGCAACCGGCTGCCCACCGTCCGGCAGCTCGCCGCCGACCTGCGGTTGGCCGCGAACACGGTGGCCCGCGCCTACCGGGAGTTGGAGGCGGCCGGGCTGCTGGAGACCCGGGGGCGCAACGGCACCTTCGTCGCTCCCGGGCGGGACGACGCCGTCGACCGGTTGCAGCGGGCGGCGGCCGGCTACGCGGCCGAGGCGGCCCGGCTCGGCGTGCCGTCGACCACCGCGCTCGCCCTGGTCCGCGCCGCCCTGGACGCTGTCCGCCCCGGCTGACCGGCCGCGAATCGACAGTCGGACGGGCGATAACTGAGGAGAACGGCGTCGGCGCTCGCGTTCGCGGACCATGATGAGCCGGTGGGCGCACTCATGACACTGGACCTCCCGCCGGACTCACCGCTCCTCGGCCTGCCGTGGATCATCACCTTCGGTCCGCTCGGTGACCTCGACGAGTGGGAGCCGGTGGTCTGCGGGCCGTACGAGCGACCGCACGCGTTGGCCCTGGCCGAGGCGGTGGTCGCCGAGGAGCAGCTGATGGCCGTGGTGGAGCCGTTGCTGCCGGCCCTGTCCCCCGACGAGATCCGCAGCGAGATCGCCGCCGCGCAGGTCGCCGCCGAGGACGAGGCCCGTCAGGTGGAGGGTGCCGACCTGTACGGGGACTTCGAGGACGTGATCGACGAGGAGTTGGACGCGGCAGCCGACGAGGCGGGCCACGGTGAGCCCGCCGAACCGCCGGCCGAGGCCGAGGTCCGCGCCGGCTTCACCCGGATCGCGGCGTTGCTCACCGCGAAGTGAGACGTCAGCGGGTCGGCGCGCCGTGCGGCCAGAGCCGGCCCGCCCACGGACACCGGCGCCACGCGGAGCGGACTCCGCGTGGCGCCGGTGGCACCTCACCCCCCACCACAAGGGGCCGGTAGCCCAGTCGCCCGTCGGCGCGGGGCACGACGAACGACCAGGTCGAGAACGAGTTACCCGTTCAGCGCTGTTCCAACCAGGCTGCCGCGTCAATTGGCAGCAGATGGCCGGAGCCCTGCTCGGTGAACTCGTCGCTGGCGACGAGCGGCTGACCGTACCCGTGGATCAGGACCGGGGCGCCGCTGAGGTTGACCACGCAGGTCAGCACGCTTGCGCCGGCGGTGCGGGAGAAGGCCAGCACGCCCGGCTCGCTCTCCCGCCAGGTGACTCCGTCGGCGTCGAGCGCGAGCGCGGGATGCTCGTGACGGATCCGCAGCGCCGCCCGGTACAGCTCCAGGGTGCTGCCGGGCACGTCGGTCTGCGCCGCGACCGACAGCGCCCGCCAGGCCGCCGGGGTGGGTAGCCAGCTCAGCTCGCTGCCGGCCGGCCCGAAGCCGTACGGGGCCACCTCGCCGCTCCACGGGATGGGCACCCGGCAGCCGTCGCGGCTCTCGCCGGTGCGCAGGAACGCCGGATCCTGGCGCAGCTCGTCGGGGAGGTCGAGGACCTCCGGCAGGCCCAGTTCCTCGCCCTGGTAGAGGTAGGCGCAGCCGGGCAGGGCCAGCATCAGCAGGCTGGCGGCCCGGGCCCGGCGCAGCCCTTCGACGCCGTCGCCGTACCTGGTGACGTGCCGCTGCTTGTCGTGGTTGGACAGCACCCAGGTGGTCGGCGCCCCGACCACTGTCGCCTCGGCCAACGCGGTGTCGATCACCTTGCGGAACGAGTCGGCCGACCAGGTGGCGTCGAGGAAGTCGAAGCTGAACGCCTGGTGCAACTCGTCCGGGCCGATGTAGCGGGCCAGGCGCTGCGGCGTCTCGGCCCACGCCTCGGCGACCGCCATCCGACCGCCCGGGTAGCTGTCAAGGATGGGTCGCCAGGCCCGGTAGATCTCGTGCACCTCGTCCTGGTCGAAGTACGGCAGCCGGCCCTTGCCGAGCAGTTCGACCTGGCGCTGGCCGGTGGTCGTCGAGCTGAAGCCGACGTCGGGCAGCCCCTCCGCCTTGATCATGCCGTGGGCCACGTCGATGCGGAATCCGTCCACGCCCCGGTCCAGCCAGAACCGCAGCACGTCCTCGAACTCGGCGCGGACCTCGGGGTGGCGCCAGTTCAGGTCCGGCTGCGACGGGTCGAACAGGTGCAGATACCACTGACCGTCCGCGACCCGGGTCCAGGCGGGGCCGCCGAAGATGCTCTCCCAGTCGTTCGGGGGCGACTCGCCGTGCGCGCCCTGGCCGTCGGCGAAGAGGTAGCGGGCCCGCTCCGCTGAGCCGGGCCCGGCGGCGAGCGCGGCGGTGAACCAGTGGTGCGCGCTGGAGGTGTGGTTCGGCACGAGATCGACGATGATCCGCAGACCGTGCGCGTGGGCGTCGGTGATCATCGCGTCGAAGTCGTCGAGGGTGCCGAACATCGGGTCGACGTCCCGGTAGTCGGCCACGTCGTACCCGCCGTCGATCATCGGCGAGGTGTAGAAGGGGGTCAGCCAGAGCGCGTCCACCCCCAGGTCGCGAAGGTACGGCAGGCGCTGCCGGATGCCCTGGAGGTCGCCGGTGCCGTCGCCGTCGCTGTCGGCGAAGCTGCGGACGTACACCTGGTAGACGACCGCGGAGCGCCACCAGTCGTCGTCGGCGGCGGGCGGCGGGGTGGCGGCGCTGATCATCCGAGCAATATGCCGGCCTGTCGCTGCAAGAGTCAAGCAGATCTTGCGTAAGAGAGGCGTGTGGAACTCGGCGCGACCGCGGTGGAGCCGCGCACCACCAGCTCCGGTCGGAACAGGTACTCCGAGTGCGGGGCGCCGTGCCCGTTGATCTCGTCCACCAGGGCGCGGACGGCGGCCACCGCCATCGCGGCGACCGGCTGCCGCATGGTGGTCAGCGGCGGGTCGGTGAATGCCATAAGTGGTGAGTCGTCATAACCCACCACGGAGAGGCCATCGGGCACGTCGAGGCCGCGTTGGCGGGCGGCCCGGATCGCGCCGAGCGCCATCAGGTCGGAGCCGCAGACGATGCCGGTGACACCGCGGTCCAGCAGTCGACCGGCCGCCGCCTCGCCACCCTCCACTCCGAACAGTGACAACTCGGCCAGTGGACCCAGGTCGGCTTCGGCGACGCCGGCCAGCCTGGTCATCGCGGAACGCCAGCCGGCCACCTTGCGCCGCACCGGAACGAACCGGTCCGGGCCGGTGATCAGGCCGATCCGTCGGTGCCCGAGCGCGACCAGGTGGGCGACGGCCAGCTCGGCAGCCTCCCGATCGTCACAGGAGACGAAGGGCGCGCCGATGTCGGGCACGTACCCGTTGATCATCACGACCGGCAACGGCCGGGCCAGCAGCGCCCGGTAGCGGTCGTGGTTGGCTGCGGTGTCGGCGTGCAGGCCGGAGACGAAGACGATCCCGGAGACCTGCCGGTCCAGCAGCATCTCCACGTACTCGTCCTCGGTCACGCCGCCTGCGGTCTGGGTGCAGAGCACCGGGGTGAACCCGCTCTGCGCCAGGGTGGACTCGATGACCTGGGCGAAGGCGGGGAAGATCGGGTTGTCCAGCTCCGGCACCACCAGGCCGACCAGCCCCGCGCTGCGCTTACGCAGCCGGGCCGGGCGCTCGTACCCGAGCACGTCGAGCGCGGTGAGGACGGCCTGCCGGGTGTCCGCGGCCACGCCGGGACGGTCGTTGAGCACCCGCGACACCGTGGCCTCGCTGACGTCGGCCTGCTGGGCGATGTCGGACAGTCGAGCGCGCATGGCGGCACTTTAGCCCACCGGAAAGTTCTTGCGAGGCACCCTGCAATTCCTTCCACGGCTTGCAACATCTTGCTCGGCGATCCCTGGTCTGCCCACAGCGCGGAGACCCGCGGCGCATCCTCCCCGGGCTGACCTCGGTGGCCGTCAAGGGTCGAGACCGCAGCCGATCGATCTCCGGTGACGCGCGGTAGGGTGCTTCGGCACCGCGCCACCGGTGCGTTGCGCGCCGCGTCGTTCAGCGAGAGCGGGTCAGCGAACCCGTGGCACGCCTGCTTCACTAGCCGCTGGTGGCCCGCCGCCCTTCATCCGCCATCCGGTGCCCATCCCGGGGAGACACTCGTGCAACTGTCGATCTTGATGCCGGTCTACAACGAAGCGGAACACGTCGCCGAGGCGCTGAAGCGGGCTCTCGCCGTGCGGTACCCGTGCGAGATCGAGATCGTGGTGGTCGACGACGGTAGTACCGACGAGACCGCGGAGATCCTCGCTCGGGTGCAGGACGCGCGGCTGCGGGTCGTGACGCACCCGCGCAACGCGGGCAAGGGTGCGGCGATCAGGACGGCCGTGGACAGCGCCCACGGCGAGTACTTGGTGATCCTGGACGCCGACCTGGAGTACGACCCACAGGACATTCCGAAGCTGTTGGCGCCGGTGCTGGAGGGGCACGCGACTGTCGTCTACGGCAACCGCACCTTCGGCAGCCACAGCGCCTACAGCTTCTGGTACGTGGTCGGAAACCGTGGGGTCACCACGGCGGCGAATGTCTTGTTCAACTCCTACATCGCTGATCTCGAGACGTGTTTCAAACTGATGCCGGTGGAGCTGTACCGATCGCTGGACATCAGGTCCCGCGGGTTCGGCATGGAGGCCGAGGTGACAGGCAAACTGCTGCGGCGGCGGATCCGCCCCTACGACGTGCCGATCAGCTACCGGGCGCGGGGCCGTGCCGAGGGCAAGAAGATCACCTGGCGGAACGGGGTCGAGGCGTTGTGGATCCTGGGTCGGGAACGGGCCCGGCGTCGTCCCGGCGGCATCCCCGCCAAGACGCTCGCTGACCGATGACGACCACGAAGCGCCGGGGCCCGACCACGATCGCCCGGGTCGTCGTGGCACTCGTCGGGGTGGGCTGCCTGCTCCTGACCGTTCAGGGCGCCGTGCAGGCGACCGGCCGCGGCGTCGCCCTGATGGGTGACCGGGAACATGACCTCCCCGCACTCCAGCACCAGATCGACCTGGAGGCGCTCTGGGGCCAGTTCGTCGAGCAGGTGCCCGCGGGCAGTCGGATCTCGCTCGTCCCGGGCCGAAGCAACGACAGCCTGTGGCGTCAGCGATTGAGTGAGCTCGCCGTGCTGCGCGAATGTGTGGTCGTCCAGGGGACGGCGCCGTGGGAGTACTCGGTGGGCGTCGCCTCGGTGCAGCGGAAGCATCCGACCAGCCCGGGCGTGCGACTTGTCGTACGGAAGGTCGACTGACGACATGGATCTCACCCCGATTGCCGCCGTCCTCGCCCTCCTCGTCGCCGGATTCCCGCTGGCCTTCGCGATACTGCGCAGCCCCTTCCTCGCCCTGCTCCTCGCGCCCCTGGTGGCGGCGCTCCTGAGCACGGTCGCGGTGGTCCTGATGCTGGTCCTCGGCGGTCCGCTGCCGCTGTGGATCGCCCTGGTGCTGGCCACCGCGGCGGCCGGCGCCTGGTGGCTGCTGCGCCGTCCCGGCGAATCGGCGCCGTACGGAAGGTGGTCGCACGGGCTGCTGATCGCGCTACCGCTGCTTCCGCCGTGCCTCATGATCTTCGAACCGGCCTCCCAGTGGGACGCGCACTCCATCTGGTGGCTGCACGCCGGTTACTTCGCCAACGGGAGCGAGTACGCGCGGGCGACGATCGGCAACCCGGCCCTCGTCTTCTCGCACACCGACTACCCGCCGTTGGCCTCCGCGCCCGTCGCTGCCGTGTGGAGCGTCGTCGAACCGGACTTCCGTACCGCCCAGCTCGTCGGCGCGCTGGTCACTTTCTCCGCGGTCGCGATGCTTGTCTACCTGGTCCGGCGGGCGCTGGGTCGGGTGTCCGCGCGGGTGGCCTGGGCGCTGGCCATCGCGGTGGGCCTGGCGACCTGGTCGAACGTCCCGTACGCGGTGACCGGTGGGCTCGTCGACGCGCTCTGGTCCGCCGCCTTCGCCGGGGCGGTGGTGGCCCTGCTGCTCGGTGCGGACCCGCTGCGCCGGCCCCTGTTGCCGTTGTTGCTGTTGACCGTTGCGGCGCTCACCAAGAACGAGGGGCTGATCGCCGCCGCGGGCCTGGCCCTGCTGGTCACCGTGCGGGCCCGCGCCGACCTGCGACGAGCCGCGCTGGTCTGGCTGCCGGTGTTGGCCGGGGGTGCCTGGGCGGTGCTGGCTCGCCTGCTGGATGCCCAGTCGGACATCACCAACGGGTCCTCGGCCGGCCGAAGCGGAGAGCTGGTGGAGCGGTTCCAGTTCACCGCCGCGGCGCTGTGGGACGTGCTTGGCCCGGTGCTGGTGGGTGCCGCGGTGGTGGCGCTGGTCGGCACCCTGTTCCTGCGGGAGCGACGCCGTGCCGTCGGGCTGGCGGCGGACGGCTGGGTGTGGGCGGCCAACGGCTACTACCTGACCGTTCTGGTCGGGACCTACCTGTCCGGCCCGAACGACATCCAGTGGTGGCTGGCGACCTCGGTGCAACGGGTGACGCTGCCGGTGACGCTCCTGGCCGCGGTGAGCCTTGCCGGCTGGGTCGCCGTCGTGTTCGGCGCTGACGGCCGGGCGGAGTCGCAACCGGTGCTCGACCAGCCACGCGAGCCGGCCCTGTCGGGTACCACCCCGACGGCGACCGGTTGATCGGCTGATCCACGCCCGTCGGCGTTCCCACTACTACGATCCGTCGTTCATAGGGAAGTATGGCGACCGTGGAAGCTCTCAGACTCATCCTTCTCTACGTCCATCTGATCGGGTTCGCCCTGCTGCTCGGCGGCTCGATCGCGCAGTACGCCAGCGGTCGGCTGCGGATCAACCCGGCCATGCTGTGGGGCGCGGTGATCCAGTTGCTGACCGGGCTGGGCCTGTCCGCGCCGTTGCGCGACGGCGACGAGCCGGCACCGGCAAAACTTGTGACGAAGTTGGTGATCGCGCTGCTGATCTTCGTCATGGTCTTCTTCTCCCGGAAGCGGGACGTGGTCAACCGCGGTCATTTCCTCGCGATCGTCGGTCTGACCCTGGTCAACGCGGCGGTCGCGGTCTTTTGGCGGTAACGTCCGAGGAGGAAAACGCCTCCAGAAAACGGACGTTGCGGACGCACTGGCGCTCGGTTACCAGCACGAAGAGTGACGTGCCCCACGCAAGGGTTACACCCGGGTAACAGGCGCTCAACAGTCGTGCACGATTGTCGGCCGGTGGGTGGGCGCGGGCGTACGCTCCCGTCCGTAACGTGGGACAGCCGGCGGCATACCGCAGGTCGGCTGATGGGCTGCCACCGCATTAGGCGCGGTGTGCAATGGGAAGGAGACGTCTTGCGTTCGGTGCGTGGGATGCGGATCGCCTCGATCTTCGCGGTTGGTGGGCTCGCGCTCACCGCCGCCGCTTGTGGCGAGGCCCCCAAGGATGACAACAACGCCGGCAGTGGCGCCAAGAAGTTCAGCGCCTGCATGGTGACCGACGTCGGCGGCATCGACGACAAGTCGTTCAACACCTCGGCCTGGCAGGGTCTGAAGGACGCCAAGGCCGCCAACGACAACATCGACATCAAGTTCGTGGCGTCGAAGGCGCAGGCGGACTACGAGCCGAACCTGACGCAGTTCGTCAACCAGAAGTGCGACTTCATCCTGGCCGTCGGTGGTCTGATGGCCGACGCCACCAAGAAGATCGCGGCGGCGAACCCGAACCAGGAGTTCGGCATCGTCGACTCCGACCCGGGTCTGGACAACATCTACCCGATGCAGTTCGACACGGCGCAGGCCGCGTTCCAGGCCGGCTACCTGGCCGCCGGGATGAGCAAGAGCGGCAAGGTGGCCACCTACGGTGCCGTGCCGATCCCGCCGGTGACCATCTTCATGGATGGCTTCGTCGACGGCGTGGCGTACTTCAACACCACCAAGAAGAAGAACGTCCAGGCGCTCGGTTGGAACAAGGAAACCCAGAAGGGCTCCTTCTCGAACGCCTTCGACAAGCAGGACGAGGGCAAGAAGGTCTCCGACGCGCTGGTCGCCCAGGGCGCGGACATCATCATGCCGGTTGCCGGCGGGTCCGGCCTCGGCACCACCGCCGCCGCCAAGGCGTCGGGTGGCAAGTACAACACCATCTGGGTGGACGTCGACGGCTGCCAGAGCACCCCGGACTGCTCGGCGATCATCACCACCGTCGTCAAGAACATCCCGGAGGCCGTCAAGGAGGCCGTGGTGAAGGCCGCCGCTGGTGACAAGCTGCCGGCCAAGCCGGGCTTCGTCGGCACCCTGGCCAACAACGGTGTCTCGATCGCCCCGTACCACGACTTCGACAGCAAGGTTCCGGCCGAGCTGAAGACCGAGATCGACAAGATCAAGGCGGACATCGCCGCCGGCACCATCACCGTCACCTCGAAGGCCCAGCCGACCAAGTGACAACCGGCCGACCGCTCCGGTGAGATCATCGGAGAGGTCGGCAGGGGACAGGTACGACCGACCGGCCGCTCTGGCCCCGCGGGTGACCGTGGGGTCGGAGCGGCCGATCGCGCACCACGTCAACCGGGCCGCTCGGGCCGGGTCGACGGCAGCTACGCTGCACCATCGCTCGCACTCCAGGAGGTTGCGCTGAGACTCGAACTGCGCGGCATCACCAAGCGGTTCGGTGATCTGGTCGCCAACGATCACATCGACCTGACGGTGGAGCCTGGAGAGATCCACGCCCTCCTCGGCGAGAACGGCGCGGGCAAGTCGACCCTGATGAACGTGCTCTACGGGCTGTACCAGCCCGACGAGGGCGAGATCCTGGTCGACGGCAAGCCGTTGAAGCTGAAGGGCCCGTCCGACGCGATCGGGGCCGGAATCGGCATGGTGCACCAGCACTTCATGCTGGTGCCGGTCTTCACCGTCGCCGAAAACATCATGCTCGGCGCCGAGCAGGTCCGGGGCGGCATCGCCGGCTTCCTGGACCGGCGTCGGGCCCGGCGCGAGGTCACCGAGGTGTCCGAGCGCTACAACCTGCGGGTCGACCCGGACGCGGTGATCGAGGACCTGCCGGTCGGCATCCAGCAGCGCGTCGAGATCGTCAAGGCGCTCACCCGCGACGTCGACCTGCTGATCCTGGACGAGCCGACCGCGGTGCTCACCCCCCAGGAGACCGAGGAACTGCTGACGGTCATGCGGTCGCTCAAGGCGGCCGGCAAGTCGATCGTCTTCATCACCCACAAGCTCGGCGAGGTCAAGGCCATCGCCGACCGGATCACCGTGATCCGACGCGGAAAGACCGTGGGCACCGCCTCGCCGGAGGCCAGCCGGGACGAGCTGGCCGCGCTCATGGTCGGGCGCAACGTCCGGCTCACCGTGGACAAGTCCCCGGCCACGCCGGGCGACCCGGTGCTGGAGGTGGCCGGGCTGGTCGTCGACGACGACCGGCAGATCCGCGCGGTCGACGGCATCGACCTGACCGTGCGCGCCGGCGAGGTGCTCGGCGTGGCGGGCGTACAGGGCAACGGTCAGACCGAGCTGATCGAGGCGATCATGGGCCTGCGCCCGGTGCTCGCCGGCACGGTCAGCCTGGTCGGCGACCGGATCGACGGTTGGAAGCCCAAGAAGGTGCTCCGGGCGGGCGTCGGCTACGTGCCCGAGGACCGCAGCGTGGACGGCCTGGTCAAGGAGTTCAGCGTCGCGGAGAACCTGGTGCTGGACATCTACGACCGGCCGCCGTTCGGTGCCGGGCTCGCGCTGAAGCCGGACGCGATCGCCGCCTCGGCGAAGGAGCGGATCGAGCAGTTCGACGTCCGTACCTCATCGGCCGACGCGGCGGTGGGCACCCTCTCCGGCGGCAACCAGCAGAAGGTGATCGTGGCCCGGGAGCTGTCCCGGCCGCTGAAGCTCTTCATCGCCGCCCAGCCGACACGTGGCGTCGACGTGGGGTCGATCGAGTTCATCCACAGCCAGATCATCCACGAGCGGGACATCGGCACCGCCGTCATGGTGGTCTCCAGCGAACTCGACGAGGTGATCGGGCTGGCCGACCGGATCGCGGTGATGTACCGAGGTCGGATCATCGGCATCGTCGGACCGGACACCCCGCGTGAGGAGATCGGTCTGCTGATGGCCGGCATCAGCCCGGACGAGGCCCACGACGCCACCGCAGCACCCGCCGCCGACAAGCCCGGTGCGGCGCCCGCCGCCGACAAGCCCGGTGCGGCGCCCGCCGCCGACAAGCCCGGCGTGCCAGACGGGAGCCCGGCAGGCGACGCGGGCTCCGCGAGCGAGGACAAGGCATGACCAATCCCCCCAACCCGCAGTCCGGCTCGCCGGACAAGGAGCCGGTGAGCGAGGCGCAGGCCGCGCAGAACGCGCTCGGCAACACCGAACGGGCCGAGGTGGCGACCGAGCCGGACCGCTCGGCGGCGAAGCCGGACCCGACGCCGGAGGCGAAGCCGAGCCTGGGCCGGTTGTTCCTGGACAACCTCTGGGCGGCCAACACCTTCACGGTGACACTGCTGTCGTTGGTGCTGGCGATCGTGGTCGGCGCGGTACTGATGATCATTTCTGATCCGGCCGTGCTCTCCACCTACTCGTACATCACCTCCCGCCCGTCCGACGCGATCACCTCCAGCTGGACGCTCGTCAGCGAGGCGTACGCGAACCTGTTCAAGGGTTCGATCTTCGACCCGGAGGCGTTCTCCGGCTGGTTGGACGGCGCCAACGGCTGGCAGGCCGTGCTCGCGCCGATCTCGGAGACGCTGACCTACGCGGCGCCGTTGGTCTTCACCGGTCTGTCGGTGGCGCTGGCCTTCCGTGGCGGCCTGTTCAACATCGGCGCCCAGGGGCAGGCCACCATCGGCGTCATCATGGCGGCGCTGGCCGGTTTCCTGCTGCCGTTGCCGCCCGGCCTGCACCTGCTGGTGGCGGTGCTGGCCGGCGCGCTGGGTGGAGCGATCTGGGGTTTCATCCCCGGCATCCTCAAGGCCCGTGCCGGCGCGCACGAGGTGATCAACACGATCATGCTCAACTACGTCGCCACGTACTTCCTCACCTGGTTGATCGTGCAGAACGGCGTGCAGGACCCGACCCGTACCGACGCGATCAGCAAGGCGGTGGACACCTCCGCCCAGCTGCCCCGACTGCTCGGCGACAACCTGCGGGTGCACGCCGGAATCCTGCTCGCCGTGCTGGCCACCTGGGCGGTCGCCTGGTTGCTCAACCGCTCGACGCTCGGGTTCGAGCTGCGCGCGGTCGGCGCCAACCCGGACGCCGCCCGGACCGCGGGCATCAGCGTCACCCGGACGTACATCCTGATCATGGTCTTCGCCGGCATCCTGGCGGGCCTCGGCGGCTCGAACATGGTGCTCGGCTCCACCGCCAGCGCGTTGACCCCGCTGGTGGTCGCGCAGATCGGCTTCGACGGCATCCTGGTGGCACTGCTGGGGCGGGTGAAGCCCTGGGGGGTGTTGCTCGCCGCGCTGCTGTTCGGGGCGCTGCAGGCCGGTGGTAACCGGATGCAGTCGTACTCCGGGATCTCGCTGGAGCTGGTGACCGTGCTCCAGGCGCTGATCGTCATCTTCATCGCCGCGCCGGCCCTGGTGAAGGCGATCTTCCAGCTCCGGGCCGCACGCGCCGCCCGGTTGCAGACGAGCCTGGCGAAGGGCTGGTAACTCATGTCCACCATGGCTGTCCCCGACATCGCTGTCGCCCCGGTCGACGAGGGTTTCTGGACCCGAAGCCGCAAGGTCGGCCTCACGCTGCTGGGGCTGGGCCTGCTGTCCGCGGTGCTCTTCGGCGCGCTCGCCACCGACCAGCAGGCCCGGTTCACGCTCAGCGACGACGCGGCCGGCGCCGCATTGGAGATCAACGGCACGATCGGGGCGATCCTGTTCGGGATCATCACGATCGCCGCCGGCGCGGCGCTGCTCGCCGGGGTGCCGAAGCGGTGGTTCCTTCCCGTGCTCGCCGTCGGGCTCATCGGTTTCGTGCTGTCGTTCCTCTGCTGGCAGGTCTCCGCCGCGCCGGCCGGGCAGAACTTCATGCCGCTGGTGAACATCATCCGGGGCACGTTCATCCTGGCCCTGCCGCTGATCTTCGGCGCGCTCGCCGGGGTGCTCTGCGAACGCTCCGGCGTGGTCAACGTGGCCATCGAGGGCCAGCTGCTGATGGGCGCGTTCAGTGGCGCCCTGTTCGGCAGCATCTCCGGCAGCGTCTGGGTGGGCCTGGTCGCCGCCGCCCTCGGCGGTGCGTTCATCTCACTGTTGCTGGCCGTCTTCGCCATCCGCTACCTGGTCGACCAGGTCGTCATGGGCATCGTGCTGAACCTGCTGGCGGTCGGCGTCACCGGTTTCCTCTACGAGCGGCTGATGCAGACCGACGCCGCGAAGTACAACAGCGCCCCCCGCTTCAGCAACTGGGAGATCCCGTTGCTGAAGGACATCCCGGTGCTCGGGCCGGCGTTGTTCCGCGGCAACATCTTCCTCTACGTCGGGCTGCTCCTGGTGCTGGTGATCCACATCGGGCTGTTCCGCACCCGGTGGGGGCTGCGCACCCGCTCGGTCGGCGAACACCCGATCGCCGCCGACACGCTCGGCGTCAAGGTGCTGCGGGTGCGCTACCGCAACGTGCTGCTGGCCGGGGTGGTCGCCGGCATCGGCGGGGCGTCCTACACGCTCGCGCTCTACTCGTTCACCAAGAACATGATCGGCGGTAAGGGCTTCATCGCACTGGCCGCACTGATCTTCGGTCGGTGGAACCCGACAGGCGCGTTGCTCGCCGCGCTCTTCTTCGGTTTCGCCGACCAACTCGCCACGTACCTGGGCGCGATCAGCAGCTCGATCCCCAGCCAGTTCCTGGCGATGCTGCCCTACCTGGCGACCATCCTGGCGGTCGCCGGGTTGGTCGGCCGGGTCCGGGCACCGGCCGCCGACGGCAAGCCCTACATCAAGGGCTGACCCGCGCTGGTCCGTCGATCATGGAGTTGTGGTGCCTCACAAAAGTCGCAAAGTTGCATCCGTCGCCCACCACAACTGCATGATCGACGAAGCCGGCGGGCCGGCGCGCCTCGCTGCGGGCCGACGTGCCGTTCGCAGTACCCTGACGGCTTCTGAGCTGGGCTACTTCGGCAGGATGATGGCATGACCGACATTGACTGGGCGCAGTTGCGCGCCGCCGCCACCAAGGCGATGCGGCACGCGTACGCGCCGTACTCGACGTTCCCGGTCGGCGCGGCCGGGCTGGTCGACGACGGCCGTGTGGTGGTCGGCTGCAACGTGGAGAACGCCGCCTACGGGGTGACGCTCTGCGCCGAGTGCGGGGTCGTGTCCAGCCTGCACGCCACGGGTGGCGGTCGGCTCGTCGCGCTCTCCTGCGTCGACGCGACAGGCGAGCCGTTGATGCCGTGCGGCCGCTGCCGGCAGTTGCTCTGGGAGAACGGCGGGCCGGAGTGCCTGATCGAGAGCAAGACCCGGCCACTGCGGATGGCCGAGCTGCTGCCGCACGCCTTCGGCGTGGAGGACCTGGAGGCCGTCACCGGGGAGACCTCGGTGCCTGTCGTTCCGGAACGGCTCGCCGCCTGGCGCGGGCGCGGCACCGTCTTCGTGCACCCGGACATGTCCGCCGGCCAGCAGGTCTGGACGGCCTACTGGGAGCGGTCGGCCGGCGACGACGCCGGCGCCGAGACCGGGGTGCTGGAGGAGGCGCCGAGCTGGGACGACCCGGCCGAGGCGATCGTCTGGGGCCTGGCGCGGACGCCCCGGGTGGTCGTGGTGGACGCCACCGGCACGATCTTCTGGGCCGGCGAGGGTGAGCCGCCTGCGGAGATCCCTGTTCGGTGGGGTTGAGCTTGGGGTTGGGGTTGGTTGCGGTTGAGGGCCGGGGCCGACCGTGCCCGGCTCCGGGCGGTCAGGCTTGATCCCTCCGCCGGGCACGGCCGGCCCCGGCCCCGTCGTGGGCAATGCCGTCCGTCGGGCACGGTTTCTCCAAAGGACTAGGAAGATCTTCTGATGAGTAGTGGGTTTGCTGCTGTTGACGTCATTCGGGTGAAGCGGGATGGGGGTGTGCTGTCGGACGCGCAGATCGACTGGGTGGTCGACGCGTACACCCGGGGGGTCGTCGCCGACGAGCAGATGTCCGCGCTGGCGATGGCGATCCTGCTCAACGGCATGACCGGGCCGGAGATCGCCCGGTGGACCGCCGCGATGATCGCCAGCGGTGAGCGGTTGGACCTGTCGGCGGTACGCCGTCCGACTGTCGACAAGCACTCCACGGGTGGCGTCGGCGACAAGATCACTCTGCCGCTCACCCCGCTGGTGGCGGCGTGTGGCGCGGCCGTGCCGCAGCTCAGCGGCCGGGGTCTCGGGCACACCGGCGGCACGCTGGACAAGTTGGAGTCCATCCCGGGCTGGCGGGCCACGGTGAGCAACGACGAGTTCATCGCCCAACTGGACGAGGTCGGTGCGGTGATCTGCGCGGCCGGTGCCGGGCTCGCCCCCGCCGACCGCAAGCTGTACGCGTTGCGCGACGTGACCGGCACCGTGGAGGCGATCCCGCTGATCGCCAGCTCGATCATGAGCAAGAAGAT
Source organism: Micromonospora sp. DT53 (assembly GCF_049841535.1). Lineage (NCBI taxonomy): Bacteria > Bacillati > Actinomycetota > Actinomycetes > Micromonosporales > Micromonosporaceae > Micromonospora > Micromonospora sp. DT53. The sequence goes on along the minus strand of NZ_JBNCKM010000002.1, from coordinate 172,012 downwards.
CGCCGAGGGCACCGGTGCGCTGGTCCTCGACGTCAAGGTCGGCTCGGGCGCCTTCATGAAGTCCGTCGACCAGGCCCGTGAGTTGGCGCGCACCATGGTCGAGCTGGGCGGTGCGCACGGTGTGCGGACTGTCGCCCTGCTCACCGACATGTCCACTCCGCTCGGCCTGGCGATCGGCAACGCGGTCGAGGTGACCGAGTCGGTCGAGGTGCTGGCCGGCGGTGGACCTGCCGACGTGGTGGAGCTGACCCTCGCGCTGGCCCGGGAGATGCTCGACGCCGCCGGCCTGCCGGACGCCGATCCGGCGGCGGCGCTGCGCGACGGCCGGGCGATGGACTCCTGGCGGGCGATGATCCGGGCGCAGGGCGGCGACCCGGACGCGCCGATGCCGACGGCCGCCGAGGTGGAGGTGGTCCGCGCCGAGCGGGACGGGTACGTCGCGGCCGTCGACGCGTACGCCATGGGGGTTGCGGCGTGGCGGCTCGGCGCGGGTCGGGCGCGCAAGGAGGACCCGGTCACCGTGCCGGCCGGTGTGGTGTTGCACAAGCGGCCGGGTGACGAGGTGCGGGCCGGTGACCCGCTCTACGAGCTGCGTGCCGAGGACGCGACGCGGATTCCCGCCGCGCTGACCGAGGCCGCGAACGCGGTGCGGATCGCGTCGACGGCTCCGGCGGCGACGTCGTTGGTCATCGAACGCATCGGCTGATCGATCCGGGTCGCCCTGGCGTGGTGCCGGTCACTCGGGAGCGCTATTGTCGCAGGCCAAGGGGGGACAACCGGCCTTGCGCCGGCGCGAGCAGACAGGAAGATCCGCCGTGACAGTTGCTGCCCCCGACCCACGTGAGGTGCGCGAGGCGAGCCTGGACGAGCTGTCCCGGCTCGGTCTGCCATTGCCGCCGGCGCAGTTCCCGCTCGTCTGGGAGCCGGGTGACCAGATCGACCTGCGCCCGACCGCGGAGATCGAGGCACGGATCGCGGTGCTGCACCTGATCCTGGCCCGCTGCTTCGGGATGCCCCCGCAGGCGGCGATGAGCTGGCTGCTCGGCTCGCACCTGGTCGACATGGTCACCCCGCCGGAGTGGCAGTTCGTGATGGGCGGCAAGGGCGACCACAGGTCGTTCGTGCTGCACCACGACGCGCTCTTCGCGCTGGCCTGGGTGCTCGGGCTGAGTAAGCAACTCGACCCCACCCTGGCCGTCGACGAGCGGCTGGTCGAGCGGCTGCCGCACATCGCGGAGGGGGAGACCTTCCCGCACTGGCGCTCACGGATCCTCACGGCGCCGCAGCATCCGGCCGACGCGGCCGCCCTGCTCGACCTGCACTACTGCCTGGACTGGGCGTACCTGGAGACCGAGCGCGGCGGCCAACGTGCGCCGGGCCTTGTCGACGCGAACGCGATCGGGCAGCGGCGTTGGGCGCTGGAGTGGGCGGTGATCCTGCGCGGGCCGTACCACGACGAGCCGCCCGGCTGGGAAGAGGTCGACCTCTCCACCTGAGGTCAGCGGGGCCGGTACGCGTCCACCCGGACCGCCACCGTCACCCGGACCGGCTCGGGCCGGGCCGCCAGCCGGGCGGCGAGCGCGACCGGGTCGGTGTGCCAGGCGCTCGGGCCCATCCCGACCACTGTGGCGACCTCCGGCCGGGTCAGCGCCAGCTCCGCCCGGTGCACGGTCGAGCTGACCAGCGTGAAGTGCCCGCCCAGGCTGTCGGCCACCCGGTCGGCCTTGTCCGGGTCCACCCGCAGCAGGTCGAGGGCATCCACCAACTCGGCCAGGTGGTCGGTGTCGGGCGTGACCACCAGCAGCGTCCCGGCCGGATCGAGCACCCGGTGGAACTCGGCGCCGTTTCGCGGGGCGAAGACGTTCAACAGCACGGCGGTCGAGGCGTCCGCGAGCGGCAGTCGCTGCCAGGTGTCGGCGAGCGCGGCGGCGGCCCGGGGATGCGCGCGGGCCGCGCGGCGCAGCGCCGGCTTGGACACGTCCAGGGCCAGACCCACGGCGTCCGGCAGCGCCGCCAGCACCGCGCCGAGATACCGGCCGGTGCCGGCGCCGGCATCCACCACCAGGGGGTACGCCCGGACGGCTGGTGTCGGCGGCTCGGCCCGTACCGCTGTGGTGGTGTCCTTTGCTCTGCCTACCTCCGCGCAACGGTTCTGCCCGGAAGTCGTTGCGTCGGTTGAAGCAGAGCAAAGGATGGACGGGGCAGCTCCCGGGTGCGGGGCGGCCGTCCCGCCGAGCCGGCCGACGGCTTCCGTCGCGGCGTCGACGAGGGCGGCCGAGATGACGTCGTAGTGGCCGGCGGCTTGGAAGTCGGCGCGGGCGGCGACCATCTCGGCGGTGTCACCGACGTGCGGCGCTCGACCGGTGAGCAGGTTCACGTAGCCCTGGCGCGCGACGTCGAAGCTGTGCCGGCGCGGGCAGCGCACGGCTCTCGTGTCGGTGGCCTGCTCCAGTGGTTCACCGCAGACCGGGCAGCGCAGCCCATCGAGGACGCGGGCGTCCACGTCAGGCCCCCCGGTCGCGTCGGGGGTGGCGGGCCCGTCCGCCGGGGTCGCCCCGCTCGTCCAGCCACCGTGGCGCGTCCATGTCGTCCAGCCTAGTGGCCTGGCTCGGCGGGCCTGAGCTGGCTGACTAGGGTCTGAGCATGGTCGCAACTATCCGGTACGAGGACATCGTCAAGGTCCCGAAGGCGCTGCTGCACGACCACCTCGACGGCGGGCTGCGGCCGGCGACGATCGTCGACCTGGCCGCCGAGGTGGGCCACGAACTGCCCACCACCGACCCGGAGGCGCTCGGACGCTGGTTCGCGGACGCGGCGGACTCCGGCTCCCTGGAGCGCTACCTGGAGACGTTCGCGCACACCGTGGCGGTCATGCAGACCGCGCCGGCGCTGCGTCGGGTGGCCCGCGAGTGCGCCCTGGACCTGGCCGCCGACGGAGTGGTCTACGCGGAGGTGCGTTTCGCCCCGGAGCAGCACCTGGAACGGGACCTGAGCCTGGACGAGGTCGTCGAGGCGGTGCTGGCCGGGTTCGCCGAGGGCACCGCCCAGGCGGTCGAGGCGGGCCTGAGCATCCGGGTGGGCACCCTGCTCACCGCGATGCGGCACGCCGCCCGCTCGCAGGAGATCGCGGAGCTGGCCGTGCGGCACCGGGACGTCGGGGTGGCCGGCTTCGACATCGCCGGGGCCGAGGCGGGCTTCCCGCCCACCCGGCACCTGGACGCCTTCGAGTACCTCCAGCGGGAGAACTTCCACTTCACCATCCACGCCGGCGAGGCGTTCGGTCTGCCGTCGATCTGGCAGGCGATCCAGTGGTGTGGAGCGGACCGGCTGGGCCACGGGGTGCGGATCGTCGACGACATCGCCCCCGACGGCTCGCTCGGCCGGCTGGCCGCGTACGTCCGGGACAAGCGCATCCCGCTGGAGCTGTGCCCCTCGTCGAACGTGCAGACCGGCGCGGTGGCCTCGATCGCGGACCACCCGATCGGCCTGCTGCGGGACCTGCGCTTCCGGGCGACAGTCAACACCGACAACCGGCTGATGAGCGGCACCTCGATGTCGCGGGAGATGGCGCTGTTGGTGGAGACGTTCGGCTACGGCTGGAAGGAGTTGCAGTGGTTCACCATCAACGCGATGAAGAGCGCCTTCATCCCGTTCGACGAGCGGCTGCGGATCATCGATGAGGTGATCAAGCCGGCGTACGCGAAGTTGCTGGCCTGAGCTCAGCCGTGTGGGTGGCCGGCGAGCAGGCCGGCCACCCGGCGCAGCACCTCCCGGGCCCGGGCCGCCTCCGCGCCCAGGCCCATCTGCCGACGCAGCACCGCGGGCTCGGCCCGCAGGAGCGTCACCCCGCGCCGAATCAGCACCCGGGGCGCCTTGCGCTGTTCGGACAGGTCACGGGCGAGTCGGCGCAGGAACGTCGCCCCGCGCGGACGGCGCAGCGCGTACGCCCCGGCGAGCAGGCCCAGGCGGCGGCACTCCTCCACGATTTCGGCGGCAAAAATCCCTTCGGCCACGAAAAGTGGCGATCCGGCGACATCAAATGGCCGGGTGGCCACCCGTCGATCCGCGCCGATCGCATAAACCGGCACATCGGCCCGACCCTCGCGGGCAAGTCGGGCAATGATTTCCACTGCACTGGGCGCGTCCCAGGACTGCGGTGATTCCCAATCCACCTGCCCGTTTCGTCTGGGCAACGTAGGGTCATCGCCGTCTTTGTAGAAGTCGTCCAAGCAGAGCACCGGCAAGCCGGTTTGCTGCGCTATGTACGACTTTCCGGACCCCGATGGGCCGGCCAGTAGGACAACTCGGTGCGGATGTTCCATTACCTTCAGTTACTCCGGCCAGACAGACTGCTATCAAATCGCATCAACATCTCATCACACCTTCGGTTGGGTACAACCTGGGCTTTCTTCTTGTCGACCGGCGTGATGGAATCTCGGGGGTCCGACCCGCCGGGTCGGTCGCTGGGCGTTGCCCGGGGCAACGCGTTCAAGCTGTAATCGCGAGGGCGGTGACGTGAGCAAACGGCCAAAGACGGCGGGCTCCTTCCTGTCGCGGCTGCGCCGGCCGGCCAGCCGGCTCCGGGACATGCCGATCTGGTCCAAGCTCGGTCTCATCATGATCGTGCCGACCATCGCCACGGTCGTCGTGGGCACCAGTGGTCTCGTCGACCACGTGGAGACGCTCAACAATGCCAACCGAGCTGGCGATCTGGCGAACCTGTCGAGCTATTCAGGTGACCTGGTCGACGCATTGCAGGACGAGCGGACCGCCGCCGTGCTGCTGCTGGGCGCGGACGGGACGCAGCCGACGGCGCAGTACCAAGAGGCCTACAACCGGGTGAACTCCCGGGTGGATCAGGAGGCGGGCCCCTACCGCCAGCAGCGGACCGAGATCGAGGACCTGCCGAGCAGCCTGGAAGGCCTCCTCAACAGCATCGACCAGAACCTGCAGGACCTGTCGGGCGTGCGCAGTCAGGTGTTCAACGGAAAGCTCGCGCTCACCGAGACCGTGCAGGCGTACGAGGGCCTGATCAGCGACCTGCTCGCCATCCGCGACTCGTCCACGCAGCTCGCCGGTGACAACCAACTGAGCGACCGGATGCGCGCCGCCGCGGCCGTCGCCCGCGAGAAGGAATTCCTCGCCGTACGCCGGGTTGTGGTGCACCGCGCGCTGGGCGTCAAGGGCGGACGACGCCTGACCCCGGCACTGCGCAGGGACTACGTCGCCAGTGACACCGGCCAGCAGCAGGCGTTGCAGAGCTTCAAGGCCGTCGCCACCGAGGCCGACGCCAAGTTCCACGACCAGACGGTCGCGGGCGGCGACCGCCGGCAGGCCCAGAACTACACCGGCTGGATCGACGGCAACACCACAGGCGACATGCGCGGTGCGCCGTTCGGCCCGGACCAGTGGGAAGCCGCCATGACGGCCAACGCCAAGCTGATCCGCGCCGTCGAGACGAAACTCGACCGCGAAGTGGTCGACCAGGCCGACGCTCTCCGCTCGGACGTCCAGCGCCAGGTCTTCCTGGAGACCGGCCTGCTGCTCAGCATGCTGCTGCTGGCCATCCTCTTCGCGTACCTGGTCGCCCGCTCGATGGCCCGCTCACTGCGTGAGCTGCGGCAGGGCGCGCTCTCCGTCGCCCAGTACGGTCTGCCGCAGGCGGTGGCCCGCCTGCGCGACCCGCAGGTCGTCGGGCAGCTCTCCCCGGTGCAGTTGGCCAACCAGATCGCCGAACCGCTGCCGGTGCGCAGCAAGGACGAGTTCGGTCAGGTGACCGAGGCGTTCAACGCCGTCCACCTGGAAGCCGTCCGTACGGCCGCCGAGCAGGCGGCGCTGCGCGCCTCCGTCGCGACCATGTTCGTCAACCTGGCCCGCCGTTCCCAGATCCTGGTCGACCGCCTCATCGGGCACCTCGACCGGCTGGAGCGCGGCGAGGAGGACCCGGACCGGCTGGCCGAGCTGTTCCAGCTCGACCACCTGGCCACCCGGATGCGCCGTAACGACGAGAACCTGCTGGTGCTCGCCGGTGCCGACTCCACTCGTGTGCAGCGTGAGCCGGCCGCCCTCATCGACGTGCTGCGCGCCGCGCAGTCCGAGGTCGAGCACTACACCCGGATCGAGTTCGGCGTCATCGACCGTGACATCGAGGTCGCCGCGCACGCGGTCAACGACCTGGTGCACCTCGTCGCGGAGCTGTTCGACAACGCCACCGCGTTCTCGCCGCCCGACTCGCAGGTCATGGTCGAGGCTCGCCGTGTCGGTGACCGCTCCTCGCTGTACGTCGAGGACCGCGGCATCGGCATCAGCGCCGACCAGTTGCACGACCTCAACGAGCGGCTCGCGACGCCGCCGCAGGTGGACGTGGCCGTGTCCCGGATGATGGGCCTGGTCGTGGTCGCCCGGCTGGCGTCCCGGCACGGTGTCCGGGTCGAGCTGCGCCCCGGCAACGATCGCGGCACGGTCGCCGACGTGACCCTGCCCACCTCGGTGCTGGTGCCTCGGGCGCTGTCCGGTCGGGTGCAGCAGCCGCCGGCATTGCCAGCGGCCGGTGCACCCCAGTTCGGCGGTCCGCAGTCCGGTGCTCCGCAGTCCGGTGCACCCCAGTTCGGCGGTCCGCAGTCCGGTGCTCCCCAGTTCGGTGGTCCGCAGTCCGGTGGGCCCGCGCCGGTCTTCGGCGCGCTGCCCGCGCTGGGCAACGGCCCCCGCCCGAGCGAGTCCGGTAACCAGGTCACCCTGGGCGGTCGTCCGTTCGACCCCGCTTCGCGCAACGGTGCCGGCACCCCCGCCAACGGCGGCGGGTACCGCTCGATGCCGGCCTGGTCCGACCTGACCGGTGCGGCCGGGACGAACGGCGTCAACGGCGGCGACGGGTTCACCCCCCGGTCGGCCAACGGCCAGGAAACCGACCCGCTGCCGCAGCGCCGCGCCGGGGACGAGACCCCGACCACCGGCCAGCAGCCGCCCATCCCGCGTCAGCTGCCGAGCAGCCCCGAGGCGCACCCGTACTCGGCGCCGCCGGTCTCCGCGCAGCCCTACTCCGGCGCGCCGGTCTCCGCCTCGCCGGCGTCCGGCCAGCCGTACTCCGGGCAGCCCTACTCGGGTGCGCCGTACACCGGCGCGCCGGTGTCCGCCGCTCCGGCCTCCGGGCAGCCGTACGCCGGTCCGCCGGTGTCGGCGTCGCCCGTCTCGGCCTCGCCGGCGTCCGGTCAGCCGTACTCGAACCAGCCGTACTCGGCGCCACCCGCCTCCGGTCAGTCGTTCAGTGGCTTCGCGCCCCGATCCGCCCCGCCCGCGCAGGCAGCCAGCGCCCCGGCACCTCCGGCCTGGCCGCCAGTGCCGGGCAGTGACCGGGACACGGCCACCCCACCGGTGCCCGAGCGGCTGGCCGCGGCGCTGGACATGACCACGGAGCTGCCGCGTGTGCCGCGACCCGGCGAGCAGCCGGCCGCAGCCCAGCCTCCGGCTCCCGCGCCGACCCCGGCAGCAGCTCCGGCTCCGGCTCCGCAGACTCGGCCGGCGCCGCAGCAGCCGCAGGCGCAGAACCGACAGCGGTACGCGGACGAGACGATGGAGCTGCCGATCTTCCGGGAGCTCGAGTCGGCCTGGTTCCGTACCCGTCGCCCGGGCTCCGAGGAGACCGCGGCCGGCGCCCAGCCAGCGACGAACGGCGACTCCGCGACCCAGCAGTTCGCCACGGTCGAGGCCACCGGTCGGGCAGTCCACAAGACACCACCCGGGACGACAGGTAACACACCGATGGCAGACACTCCGACGGTCGGAGGAGCGCCGCGGGACAACGGCTCCACAGCGAACGAGGGCACCCGTCCCAGCCTCGCCGAGAGCCTGCCGAACCGCAGGCCCCAACCGCAGAGCAACGGCTGGCAGACCGCCGCCGACGACGGCTGGCGTGCTGCCTCCGCGGCGGCCGGCGCGACGCCGGTGAGCGAGACCACCACGACCGGTCTGCCGAAACGCAAGCCGATGGCGCAGCTGGTGCCCGGCGCGGTGGAGAAGCCCACCACCTCGGTCCAGCGGCGCTCCCCGGAGGCGGTCCGTGGCCTGCTCTCCGCCTACCACCGGGGCGTGCAGCGAGGGCGTAGCACCTCGGACAACCCGACCAGCCCGGAGGCGACTCCGGGAGGGCAATCCTCGCAGTCTGGCTCAGGCCCGGTGGCCGGGAGCGGGCAGAAGGAGCAAGAAGGATGACAACTACGCAGGATCTTGGTTGGCTGCTGGCCAACTTCGCCGACCGGGTGCCCGGCGTCGCGCACGCGGTCGCCGTATCGGCGGACGGCCTACTCCTCGCGTCGTCACGGGATCTGCCGCGCGACCGGGCAGACCAGCTCGCCGCGATCTCGTCGGGTCTGGTCAGCCTGACCCAGGGGGCAGCCCGCTGCTTCGAGGGAGGCGCGGTGTTGCAGACCGTCGTGGAGATGGACAATGGCTTCCTGTTCCTGATGTCCATCTCGGACGGCTCGTCCTTCGCCGTGCTGGCGGCCCGCAGCTCCGACGTGGGCCAGGTTGGCTACGAGATGGCGCTGCTGGTCGACCGGGTGGGCGACGCGCTGACCCCGCAGCCGCGTGCGGCTGCGGGCATGCTGGGCTGACGTTTCGCCGATCGTGAGGTCGGCGCGACTGCAACAACGACAACGACGGGTTTCACCGGTGGGAGCCGGTAACGGGTGCGAAGGAGGTGAGCGGCGAGATGGCCGATCGTGACGAACCGACCGGAGCGTTGGTCCGTCCATACGCCGTGACCCGTGGCCGTACCCGTCCCCGGCTCGACATCGCGCTGGAGGCGCTCGTCGAGACGACGGTGCGCGGCCGTACCGCTGCCAATGGCAACGGTGGTGGCCGCGAACACCAGTACATCGCCGCGCTGTGTGACGGACGCGTGCAATCGCTCGCGGAGATCGCGGCGCGGATGCAGCTCCCGCTCGGTGTGGCCCGGGTGCTCATCGCCGACATGGCGACGGACGGCCTGGTCGCGGTCCACGAGCCGACCATTTTGGACGACTCCGACGACGCGGTGGGCACTGAACTGCTGGAGAGGGTGCTGAGTGGACTTCGCAGGCTCTGACATGTCGCACCGGCCGCCGAACCCGAGCGGCCGCGTGACGTCGGCGAAGATCGTTATCGCCGGTGGATTCGGCGTCGGTAAGACGACGCTGGTCGGCTCGGTCTCGGAGATCACGCCGCTGACCACCGAGGCCATCATGACCTCCGCTGGCGTGGGCGTCGACGACACCCGGCAGGTGCCGGGCAAGACGACGACCACGGTGGCCATGGACTTCGGCCGGATCTCGATCGACCGTGACCTGATCCTGTACCTGTTCGGTACGCCGGGTCAGACCCGTTTCTGGTTCATGTGGGACGAACTGGTGCGGGGTGCGATCGGTGCGGTCGTGCTGGTGGACACCCGCCGGCTGGCCGACTGCTTCGCGGCGATCGACTTCTTCGAGCACCGACGCCTGCCGTACCTGGTGGCGATCAACTGCTTCGACGGGATGCAGTACCACGACCCGCAGGACGTCCGGGACGCCTTGGCGATCTCGAGCGACGTGCCGGTGGTGGCCTGCGACGCCCGTAACCGGGAGTCGACGAAGCACGTGCTGATCTCGCTTGTCGAGTACGTGCTGACCATGCGCCGTACGCGCGCCGTCGCCCCGGCCTGATCGCGGCGCTGCACGCCCCGGTGGTGGCTCCGGCCGCCACCGGGCGTTGCCAGCCGCCCCGGTGAGTTCCTCCGCGCTGGCCCGTCGCCCAGACGGGCCGGCGCGCCGCCAAGCCGCCTCCTGACGTCCTGGAAGCTGTCCGCCCCTACCCGGGGCACAAGCCCACCCACGGACCTCGCGAGGCGGCTTCTGCGTACCCGCGATCGACCTGCTGACGTGAGAACGCCCCCAGCCAACTGGCCTGGGGGCGTCCTCACGTGTGCGGAAGGGTCAGGACTGGTAGCCCGCCGAGCGGTACTCGTACTCCCGGTCGTCGTCGCGGTCCCCGTGGTCGCGGCTGAAGTCCCAGCCGCCAGCCGCCTCGCGACCAGGCCGACCACCCACCGCGAAACCGCCGATCTCCTGGCCTCGACGCCAGCCCCGGAAGTAGCCTGTCGTGTTCTCCGCGAGGCTTGCCGCATCACGCACTATCCGCAATGGGCGCTCCTCGCGTATCGGGGAACCCGGCACCAGGTTGGCCTGCGGCACGCGCTTCGGCAGCCCGGCGTTGGTCTCGGCGCCCACCGCCGGGCGAGCGGCCTGCTCAGCTGCCTGCCAGCCGGTGTCGGCCGTGGTCGACCAGTCCAGGTCGGACTCCTCGGGCTGCCCGACGAACCAGGCGGACTTGGCCTGCGCGAAGATCAGCAGATCGCCGTCACCCTCGTCGGCGACCGGCGGCGGCCGGTGCTCCATCGGCGGAGGTCGGTGCTCCATCGGCGGCGGCCGGTGCTCCACCGGGGGCGGTGGCCGGTGCTCGGCGCGCTCGCCACGGGCGGCAGCCCGACCGTTACGAGCGGCCTGCTCGCGGTCGACCAGACGCAGCGGGGGCGTCTCCAGGTGCTGGTCCGCAGGAGGGTTGAGCCCTTCGCGCAGCGCCCGGTCGGCCAGCGGCGGCGGCTCCACGAGCCGCAGCATCGGTGGCTCCGGTGGCAGGTCGTCCGCCAACCAAGGCGGGGTGACCCGACCATCGGCCCGGCCCGGGTCGGTCGGGGCGTCGACGCGGCTGCCGTACGAGTAGGCCACCGGGTTGTTCGGTGAGCTGTCGGACGGGTCCTCCGGGTTGTTGACCAGCGGCCAGTTGGCACGTGAACCGGGCGGCGCGGTCTCCTGCCCGGGTCGGGGGGTCGGCACCGGAATGCTGAGATCGGTGGCGCTGAACCCGCCGGTGGGTGGCTCGTCGACCGGGCGTTGCAGGTGGCTCGGCCGGGGCTCGCCGTTGGTCTTGGGGCGGGGCGGAATGACCGTACGCTGCCGTTCGGCCCGGGCGTTGTTGATCGCGGCGGTGGTCAGCGTCGGCCGGAACGGCTCACCGGCCTCGGCCGGAGGCACCAGGCCGCGCTGTGTCGGCGCGATCGGGGTGATCCCAGGCGGTGGAGGCGGCGGCGCGGAGACCGGTCGGTTGGTCGGGCCGTCGATCCGGCTGGAGACCTGCTCGGTGCGCCCGGGCAGCGTGGACGACGGCGGACCAGCCATCGCCGCCGGAGTCATCGGCGCGGGTGCGACCGGCGGCGGTGTGACCGGCGCCGGGGCGACCGGTGGTGGCCCGAGCGGGCGGGGCGACGCCAGCGGCGCGTTGCCGGAGACCGGCTCGGGACGGCTGCGGCGCCCGACGGCGGGTGCCGGCTCGACGGCTGGCGGGGTGGGCCGGACCGACCGCAACCCGGCGTTGGTGCCGGCGAGGCCGGTCAAACCGGCGTTGGTGCCGGCCAGCCCGGCGTTGGTGCCGGCCAGACCGGTCAGCTCGCCGACGGACTCGCCGCGGCGGGCAGCGGCCCGGCGGCCGGGCGCCTGGACGGACGTGCTGACCCGTGAGCTGAGCGCGCTGACCAGCGCCTCACACCCGGCGTCGCAGGCCCGTACGGAGGCGACGGCCTGGCGGACCGTCTCGGCCACCGCGGACGTGAGGGCACGGTTGACCGCAGCGCGTCGGGGTGTCTCGGAGATGGCGACCCGCAGGGCGGTGACCGCATCGTTGATCTCCTCGGCATCGGCGACCCCGTCGGCGGCGAGGTGCGCGGCGATGGCATCCGCCGCCACCGACACCTCGCGGCCCCGGGCCACGGTGCCGCCGAGCATGCCCGGCTCGGGCAGCGCGTCCAGCACCGCCAGCGAGACCGGCTCGGCCGGGTCCGGGTATGCGCGCAGGGCCGCCGGGTAGAGCTCCCGCAGAACCTCGCGCAGCGCCACGGCGGCGGAGTGTCGACCGCTGGCCAGCGCGGCGTGCGCGGCGAGCACCTGCTTGTAGCCGGCGAGGTCCCGAGGCGCCGGCAGGGTGACGGCGGAGAGCGCCCCCGCCTGCAACGCGCGGGCCAGGCCGACCGCCCGTCGTTCGGCCGGAGGCGACTGCATCTCCTCCAGGGAGTCGTCGTCGGCGAACCGCTCGGCGAAGTCGTCCACCGAGTCGTCGTCGGCGATCGCCAGGGGTCGCCCCGCCGCGCTCAGCAGCGAGGTGACCGTGTGGTCGTCGCTGTCGGCGGCGATTGCCGCACCGCTCGGCCCGCCCGACCGCTCCACGAGCAGCGCGACGAGCTGGGCGTAGCCAGCGGCGTCATCGCTGATCTCGCAGACATGCAGCAGACGGCCTGCGTCGTCGACCACAGCGGACGTCAGCGTCGAACCGGCGGAGGCCGGTCGGTCAGCCGGATCCGCCGAGGCCAGACCGCAGTAAACGCGCACGAGCGCCACGGCGTCGTCCTCCTCCCGGGACAGGTCTTTCCTCTGCCAGCAACTGATGCTCCCCGGTACGGGTCAGTCGCGCCAGTCCACCACCGCAGAGATCTTGCCGACAATGGTGCGCCAACCCAAACTCGCGGTCTGCGCCCCGATCTTCTTCAGCCGTCGCCGACCCATGAACGCGCCGATTCCGCCGTTGGCGGTGGCGCGCAGCGCCTCGTCCAGGTCGTCGAGGCTGGAGCCGGCGGAGAGCATGTCGAGTACCGCAGGCAGCCGCAATGCGTACGAGAGGTCACGTGCGGCCTCGCCGGCCTCGATCAGCAGGGTCGAATCCCACGTGTCGTGCCCGCCGCGCAGGTTCTCCACGACCAGGTCGAGCTCGTAGGTGTCCTCGTCGAGCGGAGCGATATCTGCCGGCTCCACCCGTTCGGACAATTCATTCCAGCTGTCCAGTTGGGACAGATCGTTGGGCGCACCGGATCGGATGAAACTGACAAGCGACTCGGGGGTCTTGAACAGCAACAGCTTGCCCCGGTTGCTGAGGAAGACCGGCACCTCCTCGTCGTCCGCCTCGTCGGCCTCGTCCGTGACGGCCTCGTCGGACTCGTCGTCGGTGTCGGCCGCGGCAGCGCCATCGCGCCGGCGGCGCGTCGACTCGTCGTCCTCGTCCTCGGCGGCGAACTCCTCGGCCAGCTCCTCGTCGAGGATGACGACGGTCTCGTCGTCGTCCTCCTCCTCGACCGCCTGGCGGCGGGCGAGGAACGGGTCGTCCTGGTCGCGCTCGGTCACGTCGGTCGGGGTCAGCGAGCTGGCCGGCCGGTACGCCCGGAGCGTGAAGCCGGTGCCGGCGGGCAGCGCGATCTCCACTGGGTCGATGCGCAGCTCGTCCCAGAGCGAACGGTCGATCGACGCCGACGGGCGGTCGGTCTCCTCGGTCTCATCTGGCTCGGCCGTGCCGGTGGTGTCGTCGAGCTCGGGCTCGTCGGCGTCGGGCCGTTGGGGCGACTGGCGGGCCACGCTGACCTCCGTGTGCTTCGGGTTGCCCACCCACCGGGGTCTCTGACCGGCGAGTGACTCTGGGCACATACCCTAGTCGGCGGCCCTGGGTGACCGATGCCCGCACCCCGGTGGCCGGTTGACGCACGGGTCCGACCTGCTGGTGCTCACCGCTGGCGAAGCGGCCGTTCGACAAGTAGCGTAGCTACGCATGAAGGCCCAGGCGCTGCACGGCCATCTCGACGCTCTGCTGCTCGCCGTTCTCGAACAGGGCGCGCTGCACGGCTACGCGATCATCGAGGCGCTGCGTGCCCGCAGCGACGGCAATCTGGACCTACCCACCGGCACCATCTATCCGGCACTCCGTCGCCTGGAACGCGCCGGCCACGTGGCGAGCACCTGGAGCACGGTCAGCGGCCGGGAACGGCGGACTTACCAGCTCACCGACTCCGGCAGGCGGGCGCTGGCCGGGGAGCGCGCCGGTTGGCGCGAGTTCCAGGTGACCGTCGGCCGGTTCCTCGACCCCGGCAGCCCGCCCACCCCGGCCTGACCCTCTCGGGTCGGCCGCCGATCAGCGGACGGTGGCCCGGAACCAGCCGCGCGCCGCGCGGGTCAGCGAGAAGTATCCGCCGCCCACCAGCACGCCCCCGATGATCATCGGGGGCCAGCGCAGCGCCGCGTCCCAGAGGTTGAGGGACCAGGTGAAGAGGGCGCAGCCGGTGAGCATGGCGAGGGCCAGCAGGCCGGTCAGGCCGGCGCCCACCGCGCGTTGCGCCAGGGCCAGGCTCGGCCGAGGGGCCCGCGCGCTGACCCAGACCACCAGCAGGCCCGCCACCGAGAGCAGCAGCGCGCTCATCCAGACCCAGTCGACCGAGTTGGAGAGCAACAGGTAGCCGGCCGGGGGGCGCGGGCCGCCACTCCAGCTCGCCCCGCGCCAGGTCAGATCGCCGGCGGCCACGCCCACGCCGGCGACAGCGAGCATCCGCAGGGAGAGCCCACGCAGGGCGGCCACCGCCAGCTCGGCCTGCCAGGAGGGGAGCAGCTGCGCCGGCGAGCCGAACTCGGCCACCGCCCGGCGCTGCGCCTCGGTGGGCGGCACCCCGCTCTCGCGGTACGCCTCGACGGCGTCCAGCAGCCCGTGCCGGGCCTCGGTCAGCAGCTCGGACTTGAGTCGCGCCGGCCCCTGCAACCGAGCGCCCAGATCCCGCAGGTGCTCGTCGACCAACACATCCTCAGCACGCGCCATGGCACCACCCTGCCACGGACTCCGACGGGTCGACGTCCGGGAGAACCCTGGTCCGTCCCCGAGGCCGGTCAGGGGGCGAGCGCCAGGTAACCCCGTTCGGCCGCGGCCTGGAGCAACCACTGGTCCCGGTACCAGCCCGGAACGGCGACCAGTTCGGCGTGCCGACCGCGCTGGGTCACCCTGCCGCCGTCCAGGACCACGATCTCGTCCAGCTCGGCCAGACCGCTGAGTCGGTGGCTGATCAGCAGCACCGAGTGCCCGGCGGGGGTGGCGGCGAGGGCGGACGCGAGCACCGCGTCCGCGGCGGCCGGGTCCAGACCTTCGGTGGGCTCGTCGAGCACCAGCACCGGCGGCGCGGCCAGCAGGGCCCGGGCGAGCGCCAGTCGCTGCCGCTGCCCGCCGGAGAGCTGCCCGCCCTCCTCGCCGACGAGCGTGTCCCAGCCTGCCGGCTGGGCGTGGACCCAGTCCAGGAGGCCGGCGGCGGCGGTGGCTCCGGTCAGCTCCTCCTCGCCTGCCCCGGCGCGCCCGAGCAGCAGGTTCTCCCGCACCGTGGCGTGGAAGACGTACGCCTCGGCCAACAGCCCGCCGACCGCGCGGGGCAGCGCCTCCTCGGCGTACGCCGAGAGGTCGTGACCGTCCAGGGTCACCCGGCCGGACGCGGGCCGGACGGCGCCGGTCAGCACGGCGGCCAGGGTGCTCTTGCCGGCGCCACTCGGGCCGACGACCGCGATCCGGCGTCCCGGCGGCAGGTCCAGGCTGACGTCGTCCAGGGCGGGCGCCGCGCCGGCCCGGTATCGCACTGTCACGTCGACGAGGCGCAGCTCGTGCGGGCCGGTCAGGTCCGTGGGGCCGTTCGCGGGCGGCGGGGTCGGCGGGTCCGTGTCGAGCAGGTCGGCCACCCGGGTCAGCCCGGGCCGCAGTTGCGTCCACTGTCGGGCCGCCGCGACCAGCGCCAGTGTCACCTCGACGGCGGCCAGCGCGCCGACGGCCAGGACGCCCACCAGCACCCCCGACACGTCGGCGGCGAGCGCGACCAGCACCACCGCCGCGGCGGTCACGCCGGCGGTCAGCACGCCGGCCGCGTCCACCGCGAACCCGGTGGCGGCCAGCCGACGTTCCAGCCGGGCCAGCCGGTGGGCGCGCTGCTCGGCGGCGCGCAGCGTGACATCTGTCGCCCCGAAGGCGGCCAGGTCGGCTGCGCCGTGGGTGAGGTCGATCGCGTCGGTGGCCAGCGCGCCCCGCAGGGGGGCCACCTCGGCCGCGCTGCGGCGGGTGACCGCGGTGGCCAGTGCGGGCAGGGCCACCCCGGCAACCAGCAGCCCGACGGCGAGCGCGCCGGCGGCCGGTGGTGAGATCAGCGCCGCCACGGCGACCGCCAGCACACCGACCAGCGCCGCCGCCGAACCGGGGACCAGCACCCGCAGCAGCAGGTCCTGGACGGCCTCCACGTCGGAGACCAGGCGGCTCAGCACGTCCCCCGAGCGGTGCGCCGGCCCACGGCGGGCCGCCAGGGTGGCGAAGACCCGGGCCCGCACGTCGGTGATCATGCGGAGCACCGCGTCGTGCCCGGCGAGCCGTTCGCTGTAGCGGAACACGCCCCGGCTGATCGCCAGCGCCCGGACCGCGACGATCGCCACGGTGAGGCGGTCCAGCGGAGGCTGGCCGGCGGCGCTCATCAGCAGCCAGGTGGCGGTGGCCATCAGGGCGAGCCCGGCGAACTCGGTGGCGGCTGCCAGCAGCCCGGCTCCGACCAGGCGGCCCAGGTACGGGCGGGCCAGTCGCAGCACGGCCCGCTCGGCGGCGGCGCGCCCGGCCGGCGCCGAGTCGGCCGCCGCCGTCGGCCCGTGTTCCCTGTTCATCGGGTGGTCTTTCCGGTCGGCTCGGGCGTCAACTCGGTGACCCGGCCGTCCTCGACGCGCAGGATCCGGTCGGCGTCGGCGAGCAGCGCCGGTCGGTGCGCGACCAGCAGCGCGGTCCGCCCGGCGACCAGGCGACGGGTGGCGTCGAGCACCACCGCCTCGGCCGCCGTGTCGAGTCGGGCGGTGGGTTCGTCGAGCAGCACCACCGGGGCGGCACGCAGGAACGCCCGGGCCAGGGCCACCCGCTGCCGCTGCCCGCTGGACAGCCCGTGGCCGCGCTCGCCGAGCACTGTGTCCAGACCGTCGGGCAGGCCGGCCACCACGTCGTCCAGGGCCGCGTCGTGCACGGCGGCGGTGAGTGCGTCGGCCGGGGTGTCCGGGGCGCCGAGGCGGATGTTGTCGGCCAGCGAGGCGGCGAAGAGGTGCGCCCGCTGCGGCACCCAGGCGAGTTGCCGACGCCAGGCGTCCGGGTCGGCGGTGGCGAGGTCGACCCCGCCCACCGTGATCCGGCCGCCGGTCGGCGTCACGAAGCCGAGTAGCAGGCCGAGCAGGGTGCTCTTGCCGGCGCCGCTGGGCCCGATGATGGCGATCCGCTCGCCGGGCCGGATGGTCAGGGTCACGTCGCGCAGCGCGGTGGTCCGCTCGTACGCCACGGTCACCCCCTCGAACCGGATCTCGGCCCGCGCGGGCGGGGTGGACGCGCCCTCGGCGGCCCGGGGTGGGGCGGGCGCGGCGGAGACGGTCAGTGCCTCGTCCAGCGCGGCCAGGCCCTCCATGCTGGCGTGGAAGCGGCTGCCGGCGGCCCGCAGCGGCAGGTACGCCTCCGGGGTGAGCAGCAACACCAGCAGCGCGGTCTGCAGGGCCAGCCCGCCGCCGAGCAACCGG
The DNA here is from genome assembly GCF_049841535.1 of Micromonospora sp. DT53. Classification (NCBI taxonomy): domain Bacteria; kingdom Bacillati; phylum Actinomycetota; class Actinomycetes; order Micromonosporales; family Micromonosporaceae; genus Micromonospora; species Micromonospora sp. DT53. The sequence continues at coordinate 154,637 of NZ_JBNCKM010000002.1, read as the reverse complement.
ATGCCGACCGGCACCGCGACCAGCGCCACCGAGAGGGTGGCGACCAACTCCAGCACCAAAGCGGAGAGGAAAGCGATCCGCAGCGTCTTCATGGTGGCCACGCGGTGACCGTCGGCCATCCGGCGCACCACCTCGGTCTGCGCCCGGGCCCGGCCGAACGCGCGCAGAGTGGGCAGCCCGGCGACCATGTCCAGGAAGTGCCCGCCGAGCAGCGCGAGTCGCCGCCACTGCCGTTCGGTGGCGGCCTGCGCCTGCCAGCCGAGCAGCGCTCCGAAGACCGGGATCAGCGGCAGGGTCAGCGCGATGATCACCGCCGAGCTCCAGTCGGCGAAGACGACCCGGGCCAGCACCGCCAGGGGCACCGTCACGCTGAGCACCAGCTGTGGCAGGTACCCGGTGAAGTACGCGTCCAGCGCGTCCAACCCGCGGCCGGCCAGGGTGGCGATCTCACCGGCCCGCTGCCCGGCCACCCAGCCGGGCCCGTGCCGGCCCACCGCACCGAGCAGGTCGGCCCGCAGCGCGGCCTTGACCGTGGCGGCGACCCGCGCGGAGACCGTGCCCTGCGCCCAGACCAGGGCCGAGCGGACGGCGACCGCGCCCACGAAGCCGGCCAGCGCCTGTCGATCCAGCCGACCGTCGATCGCGGTGGCCAGCAGCGACGCGAGCGCGGTGGCCTGCGCCACGATCAACCCGGCGGCCAGCACCCCGAGGAGCGCGAGCACGGCGAGATCGCCCCGGGCCGCAGGGACCCGGCGCAGCAGACGCGGATCGAACGGACGGCGGCTCACCAGTACACCGGTGCCCTACCGTCGGTCCGTCCTCGGAAAACCCACCAGCACATCGCCTGGAAGCCTAGTAGGGCCGGAAGTAGCGGCAGCGCCACCCAGCCCAGCAGCCGCAGGGTCGGGGCGCTGGCGGCGGCGTCGGCCACCCGCAGCGAGGCGTCCGGGTCGGTCGTGGACACCAGCACGTAGGGCCAGAGAGCGGCTCCGACCAGCACCACCGGCAGCGCCAGGGCCACGCCGGTGGCGACCAGAGCCCACCCCGGCCGCCCCCGCGTCAGCGCCGCGCGGGCCGCCAGCAGCGCCGCCACGAGCAGCACCGGCAGGAGTACGGCCACCGCCGGCCGCTGCACGGCGTCGCGTACCCGGGTGGAGAGCAGGCCCACGACGGTGGCCAGGGCGACCGCGGTGAGCGTTACCGGCACCAGCCGGCGGGCCGTACGGCCGACCACGGCGGCGGCCTCGGCGGACAGGCGCAGGGCGAGGAAGGTCGCCCCGTGCACCGCGACCAGGGTGACCATGGCCAGCCCGGCGGCGGCCGCGAACGGGGTGGCCAGGTGCGTGACCCCGGCGACGTGCCCGTCGGCCTGGAGCGGCACACCCTGCAACAGCGCGGCGAGCAGCGCGCCCCAACCCAGCGCGGCGAGGGCGCTGCCGATCACCATCACGCGGTCCCAGCGGGCGCGGACCCGCTCGTCGCTCGGCCGGCTGCGCAGCTGCACCCCGACCGTGACCAGGATGACGCCGGCCAGGGCGCCGACGACGACCGGATAGCAGCCGGCCAGCAACTCGCCCTCCAGGAGGGGGAACGCGCCGAAGAGGATGCCCACGGCGGCCACCAGCCAGACCTCGTTGCCGAGGAAGAACGGGCCGAGGGCGGTGAGCGTCTCCCGCCGCCCGGCCGGACCGACGCCCCGGGCGAGCAGCAGCCCGACACCGTAGTCGTAGCCGGCGAGCACCAGGTAGCTGGCGAAGAAGAGGCCGAGCAGGGCATACCAGGCGAGGTCCACGGTCTACTCCTCGGTGCTCAGATGAGGACGGGTTCGGGGTGGGCCGGCTCGCTGGGCGGTGCCGGTGGGCGGCCGAGCGCCGGGTCGGCCGCGCCGCGTCTGGCGTGCCGGGCGAGCAGCACCCAGTTGGTGACGGCGAGGGCGCCCAGCAGCAGGCTGAACCCGATCAGCGAGGCGAGCATCAGTGGCGCGCCGACCGGGGAGACGGCCTGCTCGGTGGGGAGCAGCCCGTACGCCACCCAGGGTTGACGGCCGACCTCCCGGGAGATCCAGCCGAGGATCACGGCGACGAACGGCAGCGGCAGGGCGAGCAGGATCAGCCAGAGCGGGAAGCGCAGTCGGATGATCCAGTCCCGGAAGAGCAGGGGCAGCAGCAACCAGACGCAGCCCAGGGTGAAGCCGATCAAGATCATGAAGCCCAACCCGACGCTGGCCAGCACCGGCGGGGTGTAGTCGCCGGGGCCGAAGCGGGTGGTCCACTCGGCGATCAGCGCCCGGCTCTCCGGGTTGTCGCCGCCGAACTTGGTCGGCTGCACCGTGCCCACCGGGCCGAACTGGGCGAAACCGAAACCCTGCACCATCGTGATGGCCAGTGCCGCGGTGACCAGACCGATCCGTAGTGAGGTGCGGAAGAGCGCGAAGTCCGGGGTACGCCGAATCAGGTGCCCGGCGCTGACCGCCGCCATCAGCATCCCGCCGACCAGCAGCGCTGCCGAGACCACGTGCCCGAAGGCCATGCCGAGGCTGGGGTTGGTGAGCAGCGCGCCGAAGTCGGTGAGGTGGGCGATCCCGTCGCGGACCTCGTAACCGACCGGGTTCTGCAGCCAGGAGTTGGCCACCATGATCCAGAACGCCGAGGCGTACGCGGTGATCGCCACGCCCCAGAGCAGCGCGAGGTGGACGCCCTTGCCGAGTCGGTGCCAGCCGAAGATCCACATCCCGAGGAACGTGGACTCCAGGAAGAACGCCACGAGCGTCTCGATGGCCAGGGGCGCTCCGAAGACGTTGCCGACGTAGCGCGACAGGCCACTCCAGTTCAGCCCGAACTGGAACTCCATCACGATCCCGGTGGCGATGCCCAGCACGTAGTTGATCACGTAGAGCTGACCCCAGTAGCGGGTCAGCCGCTCCCACTTCGGGTTGCCGGTGAGCACCCAGGCGGTCTGCATGCCGACCAGCAGGGTGACCAGACCGAGCGTGACGACCACGAACAGAAAGTGGATCGAGGTGGTGGTGGCGAACTGCAGGCGGGCGAGGAGCAGGGTGTCCATGACCAGCCCTCCAAAGCGTTGGGTCCCTTGTCGTAGCCACCCTACACGTAGCATCACTACATGTCTGCCTACTACGCCCTGTCGTAGACAAAGGTACTACGCCACGTAGTACTGGAGGAAGGTCGATTTACGGGCGTTTTGTTGCCCAGCACAAGTCCATGATCGGCGACGTGGTTCCTGGTGCCGGTTGGCGGGCAGCGGTTCCGCCGAACGCGACGGCGTTGACCTGGATGTAGTGGTCTCGCGGCACCGGGGTGCCCCTCGATCCTGGATCGAGTGCGATCTTGCGAGGAGGCGTGCGCGGGGCTGCGCTGCCGCGCGGGTCTGCCGCTTGGCGCAGCGGCGCCTTGTGCCTGTCAGCTCAGGAAGAGGGTGACCGGGAGGGCGACAAGTGTGGTGGCGACCGCGAGGGCGGCGGCACCGAGCACCCGGGGCGGCCGGTCGCTGACCAGTAGGCGCTGCACCCGTACGTCGAGATCCCGGTCGCCCATGCCCAGCGCGCCGGCCGGGGTGATCCGGTGCCCGGCGGCGGCGAACCGGCGCAGTGCCCCCGCCAGGGGGGCCTCGGCGTGCAGCTCGCGGGCCTTGTCGTCGGCGCGCATCTCGACCAGCAGGGCGACCCGCTCGTGCGCGTCGCGCACCCAGCCGAACCACGGCAGCGCCCGGCACAGCGCGGTGAACGGCAGCAGCACCAGGTCGTGCCGCTCGTGGGCGTGCGCGCGCTCGTGGCTGAGCACCGCGGCCAGCTCGGCTCGGTCCAACAGGCTCAGGGTGCCGGCGCTGACCACCACCTGCGGCTTCACGCCTGGCAGGCAGTACGCGGCGGCGCTCGGATGATCCAGCACCAGCGCGCCCGGCGCCGCCGGGTCGTTCCGGGCGACCAGGGAGAGCAGGTCCCGGTGGCGACGCTGGGCGCGTACGGTGCCGTGGATGCTGCGGACGGTCGTCGTGACCAGCACCGCTCCGATGCCGAAGCCCACGCCGACGCCGGCCAGGTGGAACGTGCCCACCCCGATCGGCAGGGCGCCGTGGGCGAGGTCGTTGGCCAGGGCGAGCAGTGCGCCACCGGTCGACCGGTCGTACGCGCTCAACCCGAGCGCCATCGGCAGGCCCATCGCCGACAGGCCCAGTGCCAGCCCGACGGCCTGCCAGCAGACGATCGCCACCCGAGGGCTGCGCCACGTCCAGGTGGAGCGGGCCAGCACCTGGGCGGTCAGATAGCAGGCCAGCATCGTGGCGGCGAAATGCACGGCGTAGGCCATGGCGTGTGCCCTACCGCTCCGCTGCCTCGCCGGCGGGCCGTCGGCCCGCCGGCCCGTCCACCCGATCGGTCAGGGCGTCGGCCCCGACCGCGTCGCCGCCGGTGGAGCCCGGCCCGGTCAGGCCGGCCTCGCTGCCCAGGGCCGCCCGCAGCACCTCGGCCTCGGTGCCGGTCACCGAGCGGGCGAACCGCACCAGCGCGGCGTCCCGGCTGCCACCCAGGTCGAGGGCGTCGAGCATGAGTTGGGCGATGTGCGCCTCGCGGCTGGCCGCCGGCCGGTACCGCCAGGCCCGACCCTCCCGCTCCCGTTGCACCATGCCCTTGCCGGCGAGCCGGTCCAGCACGGTCATGACCGTGGTGTACGCCAGCTCGCGGCCATCGAGCGCGTCGGCCACCTCGCGCACGGTCACACCGTCCGACGTGCCGGGAACCACGTCCCACAGCACGTCCATCACCGCACGCTCAAGATCGCCCAACCGAGTCACAAGCCAATCCTACCCCCGGTAGTAGACCCCCCACCGACCCAGCCGTCCCCACCCCGTCCCACCCCACCCCAGCGGTGATCATGAGGTCGACCGGCTGGACGGAGATCAAACACCCCGCCAACCAGCCAGGACCGGCGGCACCGGTCAAGATCCGGACAAGAACAGGGTTGTTGCTGCCTCGGGCGCGCGGGAGGCAGCAACAACCCTGACGTTGCGCGGATCCTGACCTGGCACCGCCGGCGGATCCGGGTCAGCGGTTCAGCGGGGCTTGGGCGGTGCGGGGGAGGGCCGGTGAGCCGGGGGCGATGCCCCGCTGACCGGCAACCCGACCCGAGGCGGTACCTCTGAGCTGACTCACCCGACGAACCCGGCCCACGTCAGGTTTTCCGGGGGAGCCCGCCCACGCAGGGATCAAGCCTGACCGCCCGGAGTCGGCGGGCTCCCCCGGAAAACCCCAAGGCCGAGCTAAGACGATCACACCCCCTTGGGATGCCACACCGTCTTCGTCTCCAACAGCGCGGTCATCGGCGCCACCCCCGGGTCGACCGACCAGTCGTGGTCGGCCGGAGCCGGCCGGAGGACCCGCTTCAGGTTCTCCGCCGCCTTGACCTCCAGGTCGGTGGCGAGCGCGGTGTCGGTCACCCCGGTCAGGTCGATCGCGTTGACGTCCATGTGCGCCGCCAACGTCGGCGCGGTCTCGGTGATCGCGCCGGTGAGGATGTTGACCACACCACCGGGCAGGTCGGAGGTGGCCAGCACCTCGGCCAGCGTCACCGCCGCCAGGGGCTCGCTCGGGGAGGCGGCCACCACCACCGTGTTGCCGGTGACGATCGCCGGGGCAATCACGCTGACCAGGCCGAGCAGCGCCGGGCGCTCCGGGGCGACCACCGCGACCACGCCTGTCGGCTCGGGCGCGGAGATGTTGAAGTAGGGGCCGGCGACCGGGTTGGCCCCGCCGTACACCTGGGCGAGCTTGTCGGCCCAGCCGGCGTACCAGACCCAGCGGTCGACCGCGGCGTCCACCTCGTCGCCGGGGATGCCCAGGGCGACGAACTGCTCGCGGCGGCCCTCCAGCATCTCGGCGGCCCGGTAGAGGATCTGACCCCGGTTGTACGCGGTCGCGCCGGCCCAGCCCTTGACGGCGGCGCGGGCGGCGACCACCGCGTCCCGGGCGTCCTTGCGGGAGGCCAGTGACACATTCGAGGACTGCACGAGATACGACCGTCCCGACTCGCTGCGCGGGAACTTCCCGCCGATGAAGAGCTTGTACGTCTTGCGTACCGCGACCCGCTCAGACATTGAGGTAGCCCTCCAGCCCGTGCCGGCCGCCCTCGCGACCGTAGCCCGACTCCTTGTACCCACCGAACGGCGAGGTGGGGTCGAACTTGTTGAAGGTGTTGGCCCAGACGACGCCGGCGCGCAGCCGGTCGGCCATCCACAGGATCCGGGAGCCCTTGTCGCTCCAGATCCCGGCCGACAGCCCGTACGGCGTGTTGTTGGCCTTCTCCACCGCCTCGGCCGGGGTGCGGAAGGTGAGCACCGACAGCACCGGCCCGAAGATCTCCTCGCGGGCGATGCGGTGTGCCTGGGTGACGCCCGTGAAGATGGTCGGCGCGAACCAGAAGCCCCGGTCGGGCAGGTCGCACGGCGGTGACCAGCGCTCGGCGCCCTCGGCCGAGCCGGCGTCGGACAGCTCGCGGATCCGCTCCAGCTGGGCGGCCGAGTTGATCGCGCCGACGTCGGTGTTCTTGTCCAGCGGGTCGCCGACGCGGAGCTGGGCCATCCGTCGCTTCAGCGACTCCAGCACCCGGTCGGCCACGTTCTCCTGGACCAGCAGTCGGGAGCCGGCGCAGCAGACGTGCCCCTGGTTGAAGAAGATGCCGTTGACGATGCCCTCGACGGCCTGGTCGACGGGTGCGTCGTCGAAGACGATGTTGGCGGCCTTGCCGCCCAGTTCCAGGGTGAGCTTCTTGCGGGTGCCGGCGATCGACCGGGCGATGGCCCGGCCCACCTCGGTGGAGCCGGTGAAGGCCACCTTGTCCACGCCGGGGTGCTCGACAAGCGCGCGACCGGTGTCGCCGGCGCCGGTGAGGATGTTGACCACACCGGCCGGCAGGTCGGCCTGCTGGCAGATCTCCGCGAAGAGCAACGCGGTCAGCGGGGTGGTCTCGGCCGGCTTCAGCACCACCGTGTTGCCCGCGGCGAGCGCCGGGGCGATCTTCCAGGCCAGCATGAGCAGCGGAAAGTTCCACGGAATGACCTGCGCGGCCACGCCGATCGGCTGCGGGTCGGCGCCGAACCCGGCGTGCTCCAGCTTGTCGGCCCAGCCGGCGTAGTAGAAGAAGTGCGCGGCGACCAGCGGCAGGTCGACGTCGCGGCTCTCCCGGATCGGCTTGCCGTTGTCCAGTGACTCCAGGACGGCCAGCTCGCGGGAGCGCTCCTGGATCAGCCGGGCGATCCGGTACAGGTACTTCGCCCGGTCGCGGCCGGGCATGGGACCCCAGACCTTTTCGTACGCCTTCCGGGCGGCGCGCACCGCGCGCTCCACGTCCTGGGCGCCGGCTTCGGCGACCTCGGCCAGCACCTCCTCGGAGGCGGGGTTGATCGACTTGAAGCTGCCACCGTCGGTCGGGTCGACGAACGCGCCGTCGATGAACAGCCCGTACGAGGGTTTGAGGTCCACCACCGAGCGGGACTCGGGGGCGGGGGCGTATTCGAACATCGGCTATCAGTCCAGGGTGAAGTAGTCGGGACCGGAGTAGGTGCCGGTCGTCAGCTTGGTGCGCTGCATCAGCAGGTCGTTGAGCAGGCTGGACGCGCCGAAGCGGAACCAGTCCGGGTCGAGCCAGTCCGGGCCGACGGTCTCGTTGACCATCACCAGGTACTTGATCGCGTCCTTGGTGGTCTTGATGCCACCGGCGGGCTTCACGCCCACCTGCCGCCCGGTCGCCTCGCGGAAGTCGCGGACCGCTTCCAGCATCACCAGGGTCACCGGCATCGTCGCCGCGACCGGGACCTTGCCGGTGGAGGTCTTGATGAAGTCGCCGCCGGCCAGCATGGCCAGCCAGGAGGCCCGCCGGACGTTGTCGTAGGTGGCCAGCTCGCCGGTCTCCAGGATCACCTTGAGGTGGGCGTCCCCGGAGGCTTCCTTGGTGGCCACGATCTCGTCGTAGACCTCCTTGTACCGCCCGGCCAGGAACGCGCCCCGGTTGATCACCATGTCGATCTCGTCGGCGCCGGCCGCGACGGCGGCCCGGGTGTCGGCCAGCTTGATCTCCAACGGCGCCTGACCCGACGGGAACGCGGTCGCCACGCTGGCCAGGTGCACGTCACTGCCGCGCAGCACCTCGGCCACGTAGGGGACCATCGCCGGGTAGACGCAGACCGCGCCGACGTGTGGGCAGGACGGGTCGGCCGGGTCCGGGCGCAGGGCCTTCGCGGCGAGCGCGCGCACCTTGCCCGGGGTGTCCGCCCCTTCCAGGGTGGTCAAATCGACCATCCGGATCGCCAGGTCGATCGCCTGGGCCTTGGCGGTGGTCTTGATGGAGCGGGTGCCGAGTTGTGCCGCCCGTTGCTCCGCGCCGACCTGGTCCACGCCGGGCAGGCCGTGCAGGAAGGTCCGCAGAGCGGTCTCGGATCGTCCCAGCTCGGAGAGCTCCGACCGGGCCGACGTCGTTGTCGCCGTCATGCCGAGAAGTCTACGCACCGGACCGCCGAGTGATCTTGCTCACGAGCGCTCGGTGCTGCTCCGACGTGAGCGGCGTCCCTGGTCCGGCGGCACCCGCACCGCCGCGCGCTACGGACCGGTAGGTTGAGCGATCGTGGACGTACACGTCATTGACCACCCGCTGGCCCAGTCGAGGTTGACCGCCATGCGGGACGCGCGCACCGATTCCTCGACGTTCCGGGCGGCGCTGCACGAACTGACCACCATGCTGGTGTACGAGGCGGCGCGCACCTTCCCCGTCGAGCGGTACCCGGTGCAGACGCCGGTCACCGGCACCGAGGGCACCCGGCTGGCCAACCCGCCGCTGCTGGTCCCGGTGCTGCGGGCCGGCCTGGGCATGGCGGACGCCGCGTTGAGCCTGCTGCCCGAGTCGTCGATGGGTTTCGTGGGCCTGGCCCGCGACGAGGTGACCTACGAGCCGCGCGCGTACATGGAGTCGCTGCCGCGCGACCTGGCCGGGCTGCCGGTGCTGGTGCTGGACCCGATGCTGGCCACCGGTGGTTCGCTGGAGCACTCCTGTCGGCTGCTGGCCGACCGCGGCTGCACCGACATCACCGTGCTCTGTGTGCTCGCCGCCCCGGTCGGCATCGAGCGGCTGGAGCGCTCCGGCCTGCCGTTGCGCCTGGTCACGGCCTCGATCGACGAGGGGCTCAACGAGCGCATGTTCATCGTCCCCGGGCTCGGCGACGCCGGTGACCGTCAGTTCGGTGGCATGCCCCGGTTCTGAGGCGACCACCCCGGTCGGTGCCGGGTCCGGCGGGTCCGTGCGCGTTGGTGCGCGGACCCGCTACCGTTCTCGGCCATGACTGGTGTTGCGCTCGCCGAGGAGCTGCTGCTCCTCGCCTACGACGACACGACCGGCAAGGCGACCATGCCGCGGATCAGCCTGGATCTGGGCATGGCCGCCGCGGTGCTGGTCGAGCTGGCCCTGGCCGGCCGGATCGCGTACGCCGACGGATCCCTGACGGTGATCGACCCGACGCCGACCGGCGAACCGTTCAGCGACGACGTCCTCAGCCGGATCGCCGCCGACACTCCGCACACCCCGGCGTCCTGGGTGCAGCGCCTGCGGCACGGCCTGCGCGACCGGATCCTCGCGGACCTGTGCCGGCAGGGCGTCGTCCGGGACGTCGACGAGACGGAGTTGGGCTTCATCCACGTGCACCGCTACCCGGTCATGGACTCCTCCGTCGAGGCGGAGACCCGGCAGCGGCTGGCCGAGGCGCTGACCGGCGCGGCCGCCCCGGACGAGCGGACCGCCGCGCTGGCCACCCTGGTCGTGGTGCTGCGGATGGAGTCCGCGCTCGGGGTGAGCGGCGAGGCCGCCGCCGACGCCCGCCGCCGGTTGACCGAGATTGCCACCGGCGCCGGCTTCTCCGGCGAGGTGAGCACCGACGACTCGGTGGTCCGGCCGTCGGTCGGCCTGGTCGTCGCCGCCCTGGCCACGGCGGTCGACCAGGCTCTCGGCCCGCGCCGCTGACCTCGCGCGGCGATCCGCCCAGGGTGCGACCAGGCGTCCGCCCCTGCTGCTTGCGTCCTTTGCTCTGCTTCAACGGAGGCAACAGTTCCGGCCCGTTTTCGTAGCGTGGGTTGAAGCAGAGCAAAGGAGACGCAGGGAGCGGATGGCCGGGGTCGGGCCCGGCCCGGCCCGCCGGTCAGAGCCCCAGGGCCGCTGCCATCTCGGTGCGCAGCCGAGCGATCGCCGACTGCGCACAGGCGCGGGCACCGGCGACGTCGCCGTCGGGCACCGGCTCCACCACCTCGAGGTACGCCTTGAGCTTCGGCTCGGTCCCGGACGGGCGGATCACCACCCGGGCCACAGCAGTCCGCAGGATCACCACGTCCGACTCGGGCAGCAGGTCCCGGACGCTGTCCACCGGCTGCCCGAGCAGGGTGGCCGGGGTGTCGGCCCGGATCCGGGCCATCGCATCGGCGATGACCCGCAGGTCGTCCACCCGGACGGAGAGCTGGTCGGTGTGGTGCACGCCGAACTCGGCGGCCAGCTCGTCCAGCCGGTCGGTAAGCGTACGGCCCTGCGTCTTCAGGCCGGCCGCCAGCTCCGCCACGGTCAGCGCGGCGGTGATGCCGTCCTTGTCCCGGACGTGTTCCGGGGCGACGCAGTAGCCGAGCGCCTCCTCGTAGCCGAAGACCAGCGGAGCGCTCCCGCCGCCGGCCCGCACGATCCACTTGAAGCCGGTCAGGGTCTCGTCGTAGGGCAGGCCCCGGGCCGCGCACATCGCCCGCAGCAGTGACGACGACACGATTGTGGTGGCGTAGAGCCCGGTCACCCCGCGGCGCATCAGGTGGTCGGCGAGCAGGACGCCCACCTCGTCGCCGCGCAGCATCCGCCAGCCGTATCTGTCTTCGCTCGCGACTGCGGGGCTCGCAAGCTCACTCCTCGCACTCGCTGGCCGCATGCCGTCGCGGACGACCACCGCGCAACGGTCGGCGTCCGGGTCGTTGGCGATGGCGAGGTCCGCCCCGGTGGAGTCGGCCAGGGCGATCAGCCGGTCCACCGCACCCGGCTCCTCCGGGTTGGGGAACGACACGGTGGGGAACGCCGGGTCCGGCTCGGCCTGGTCGGGCACCACACCGGGGGTCGGGAAACCGGCGCGGGCGAAGGCGGCGGTGAGCACCGCCGCGCCCACGCCGTGCAGCGGGGTGTACGCCACAGTCAGGTCCCGTGGCCCGTCCGGGTCGATCACCGCGGTGGCCCGTTCGACGTACGAGGCGACCAGGTCGTCGCCGAGCACCTGACCGGGCTCGCCCAGCGGCACCTGGGTCAGCGGCCCGACCGATCGGATGGCCGCCTCGATACCGGCGTCGGCGGGTGGCACGATCTGCGCGCCGGCGCCCAACTCGCCGCCCAGCTCCGCGCCCAGGTAGACCTTGTAGCCGTTGTCCTGCGGAGGGTTGTGGCTGGCGGTGACCATCACCCCGGCGACACCGCCGAGGTGCCGCACGGCGTACGCCAGCACCGGGGTGGGCAGCGGGTGGGGCAGCAGCAGCGCCGGGCGGCCCGCACCGGTGGCCACCTGGGCGGTGCGCTCCGCGAACTGCCGGGAGCCGTGCCGGGCGTCGTACCCGATCACCAGCGGGCCGGTGGCACCCTGGGCCGCGAGCCAGGTGACCAGGCCGGCAGCGGCCTGGGTGACCACGGCGAGGTTCATGCCGTTCGGGCCGGCGCGCAGCGGGCCGCGCAGGCCCGCCGTGCCGAAGGTCAGCGGGCCGGCGAACCGGTCGGCCAGCTCCGGGGCGCTCGCCGGAAGCCCGTCGAGCACCGCCGTCAGCTCGTCCCGGCTGGCCGGGTCGGGGTCGTCGGCCAGCCAACGCCGGGCTTGCTCGCGAATGTCGTCGATGTCAGAGGTGTCCGCCGCCATGCCCCTTGATAGCACGGCGGCGGATCACCCCTGTGGGTTCCCTCCGGCTCAGCCGTTTCCGGTGAGCTGGAACGTCCGCGTCATCTCGTCGAAGATCGGCTTGCTCTCCGCGAACTTGGCGTCCGTGGCGGTGAGGTAGAACGAGTACGCCTTGCCGTCCTGCGCCACGCCCCGCCAGACGCCGTGCCGCATCGCGTCACCCTCACCGCAGGTGTACTCGAATTCCGCTGCCGGCTTGCTGGCCAGCTCCGTCTCGGTGGAGGCGATCTGGTTGTACGGCTTGACGCAGGAGGTGCTCCGGCTCTTGAGGCCGTTCTCGGCCGTCTCGGCCCACCGGGTGGAGCTGCTGGACCACTTCTCGGTGATGATGCGAACCTTGCGGCCGCTGTCCGCCGGGTCGATGTAGTCGGTGTACGAGCCGCCGGTGGCCTTCTTCCAGCCCTTCGGCACCATGACCTGGATGCCGCGGGCCGTGTGCTCCTGCATCTCGACAGTGGGAGCCACCGGGGCGGACGACGTGGTGGGCTGCGCGGCCGGGGTGCTCGGCGGTGCGTCGTCGCCGCTGGAGAGCGCCACTGCGGTGAGCAGCAACACGACGACCAGACCGCCGGCCGCGGCGAGCTGCACCTTGCGCGGCCAGCCCTTGACAGTGGTGACGAGCTGACCACCGGTGGCCCGGAGCTTGTCCATCGGGCTGCCGGCCGAAGCGGCGGGCGCGGTCGCCCAGGGCTGGCCGGTGCCCGGCACCGACCACTGGTTGCCGCCGCCGTAGGTGCCGCCGACACGCTGGGTGGCCTCCGGTGCCCCGCCGCCGTACCCGACCTGCTGGGTGGCATCGGCCGGGCTGCCGTAGCTGACCCGCTGGGTGGCGTCGGGGTGCCCGCCGGCGTCCACCCGCTGGGTGGCGTCCGCGTTGCCGCCGTAGGTGCGCCCGGACACCGGTCGGCCGGGGGCCGGCATCGCGCCGGTCGGCGTGTGCAGCGGACCGGCCAACGCGTCGGCGCTTGTCTCGTCGAGCCCACCGGTGGCGCCGGGGGCGCGAGCTGCCTGGGGGCGCTCGCCCCGACGCAGCGCGGCCAGCCGGTCGGTCAGGGACTCACCGGGGGCCAGCATCGCCTTGCCACCGATCTGGCTGTCCGGCTTCGGCTCCGGCTGCGCCGGCGGGAGAACGGGCACGGGGCGCTGCTGCACCGGCACCACGGCGTACGGGTCGGTGACCGAGTGCACAGCCGTCGCCGTGCTGCCCAGCGGGCCGGCGAGCAGCTCGCGCAGCATCGCCCGGGAGGTGTGCACGTCGAGTCGGCGCGCCGGGTCCTTCTCCAACAGACCCATCAGCACCCGGGTCAGCGGGCCGCTGCGCTGCGGCGGGGCGGGCGGGTCCTCCACCACGGCGTGCATGGTCTCGATCGGGTCGCCCTTGTCGAACGGCGGCCGCCCCTCGACCGCGGTGTAGAGCGTCACGCCCAGCGAGAACAGGTCGCTGGGCGGGCCGAACTCCTGACCCATGGCCCGCTCGGGCGAGATGAAGTGCGGCGAGCCGAGCACCATGCCGGGGGTGGTGAGCTGCACGTCGGTGGGCATCCGGGCGACCCCGAAGTCGGTCAGCACGCAGCGCCCGTCGGTGCAGATCAGCACGTTCGCCGGTTTGACGTCGCGGTGCAGCACGCCGATCGCGTGCGCGACCTCCAACGCGCCGAGCAGCGCGATGCCGATCTTGGCGACGGTGCGGGGCGCGACCGGCCCGTCCTCGATCACCATGTCGGCGAGGCTGCGGGCGTCCAGCAGCTCCATCACGATCCACGGCCGGCCGGCCTCGGTGACCACGTCGTACACCTGCACCACAGCGGGGTGCTGGATGGCGGCGGCGGCGCGGGCCTCGCGCAGGGTGCGTTCGTACATCGCGTCGCGGTCGCTGGGGGCCAGCCCGGGGGGCAGGACGACCTCCTTCACCGCCACGTCACGGCGCAGCAGGGTGTCTGTGGCGCGCCACACCGTGCCCATGCCGCCGTTGCCCACCGAGGACCGCAGCGAGTACCGGCCACCAATTGTGGTGCCGGGCGCCGCTCGTCCGTTGGCGGGACTGACTGGTCCGCCGCTCCACGTCGGGATCTGAGTCACAGAAAAGCCACCGGGGGAAATCGAGGGGGGCTGGGACACAACCCCCCTATCTTGCTGGTTCCGACGCCCGATGCGAAAGCCGACGCGACGGACGTTTATCGAAGTCGACAGAAAGTGCCCCGTCGTTCACCTGCTGTCGACCGGTCGGGACGCACTGTGCGGTATCCCTCACCCGACGACGTGGCCAGGCGTCCTACCATCCGGGGATGAACCAACGGCGGTCAAGTGAGTCCGGTTTCCCGATCAACGGCGTCTACACGGAGGCCGACCTTCCGGAGGACCTGGACTCCCGGCTCGGCAGCCCCGGCGAGTTCCCGTACACCCGGGGTGTCTACCCCACCATGTACACCTCCCGCCCGTGGACCATGCGCCAGTACGCCGGCTTCGGCACCGCCACCGAGTCCAACGCGCGGTACCACCAGCTGTTGCGGGCCGGCACGATGGGCCTCTCGGTCGCGTTCGACCTGCCGACCCAGATGGGCTACGACTCCGACGAGCCGATCGCGCACGGCGAGGTCGGCAAGGTGGGCGTCGCGATCGACTCCATCGAGGACATGCGGCTGCTCTTCGCCGACATCCCACTGGACAAGGTGTCCACGTCGATGACCATCAACGCGCCCGGCTCGGTGCTGCTGCTGCTCTACCAACTCGTCGCCGAGGAGAACGGGGTGCCGGGCACGGCGCTCAACGGCACCATCCAGAACGACATCCTCAAGGAGTACATCGCCCGGGGGACGTACATCTTCCCGCCGAAGCCGTCGCTGCGCCTGGTGGCCGACACGTTCGCGTACTGCCGCCGGGAGGTGCCGAAGTGGAACACCATCTCCATCTCCGGCTACCACATGGCGGAGGCCGGCGCGACGCCCGCGCAGGAGATCGCGTTCACCCTGGCCAACGGCGTGGAGTACGTGCGGGCGGCGCTGGCCGCCGGGCTCGCCGTCGACGACTTCGCGCCCCGGTTGTCGTTCTTCTTCGTGGCCCGCACCACGCTGCTGGAGGAGGTGGCGAAGTTCCGCGCGGCCCGGCGGATCTGGGCCCGGCTGATGCGTGACGACTTCGGCGCCAAGGATCCGAAGTCGATGATGCTGCGGTTCCACACCCAGACCGCGGGCGTGCAGCTCACCGCCCAGCAGCCGGAGGTGAACCTGGTCCGGGTGGCGGTGCAGGGGTTGGCCGCCGTGCTCGGCGGCACCCAGTCGCTGCACACCAACAGCTTCGACGAGGCCATCGCGCTGCCCACCGAGAAGGCGGCCCGGCTCGCGCTGCGCACCCAGCAGGTGCTGGCCTACGAGACGGACCTGACCGCCACCGTCGACCCGTTCGCCGGCTCGTACGTGGTGGAGGCGATGACCGCCGAGATCGAGGCCGCCGCCGTCGAGTTGATGGAGCGGGTGGCCGACCACGGCTCGGCGGTGGACGCGATCGAGGCCGGGTTCCAGAAGCGGGAGATCGAGCAGTCCGCGTACCGGATCGCCCAGGAGATCGACTCGGCGGAGCGGGTGGTGGTGGGGCTCAACCGGTTCACCGTGGACGAGGAGGAGCCGTACGAGCCGCTGCGGGTGGACCCGACGATCGAGGCGGCCCAGGCCGACCGACTGGCCCGGCTGCGCTCCGAGCGGGACGCCGACGCGGTGGCGCGAGCGCTCGCCGAGCTTCGGGCCGCCGCGGAGGGCACGGACAACGTGTTGTACCCGATGAAGGAGGCCCTGCGGGCCCGCGCGACCGTCGGTGAGGTCTGCGGGACGCTGCGCGAGGTGTGGGGGCTGTACCGGCCCACCGACCGCTTCTGAGCGCTCGACCGCGACCGCAACTCCCGGAACACGGTGTGTCCGGCGGGCTCAGCGGGTATCCGGTCGATTGAGCCGGGGACGCACACCGTGTGCGCCCACGGTGGGTGGGTGCGTGTGAGCGTCTTTATCCGGCTCGTTGCGGAGTGTGGTCGGCTAATTGTCGGAGTGTCAGTTCACCACCCCGACTAATGCGACAATTTGGCAACGGGGCCCCGACCGGCTTCGAGATTCGTGACCGCCGCGATCGGTTACGCGTTGTAGGAGGTGAGGGGCTGATGACGGCGTTCGACCGTGATCTACCTGCTGTCCCCCGCCTCGACGAGCGCCCCCAGCAGGGCATACGTGACTCTGCGCGGTCCGATCACTACCGTAACGAGGTTGCGCAGCGTCACCGTCGGAGGTCTAGGCTGTCTGCTGTCCCCGATGATCCATCCAATCCTACTGATCGAGAATTCGACGTGACGAGTGCGTTGACGCTGCCCACGGGCGGCCAGCTGGCGTCGTCCTGGCCGGAGACGCCACCCGGATCCCAGCCCCTGCCCCGTGAGCTGGACCACCTCCTTGCGCTCCGGGTACCGGGGCTGATCGCTACGCGCCGTCACCTCCACTCGCACCCCGAGCTGTCCGGCAACGAGTTCGAGACGGCCGCGTTGATCGCCCGGGAGCTGTCGCTGGCCGGGCTGAACCCGCGTCTGCTGCCCAAGGGCAACGGCGTGATCTGCGACGTCAACGGCAGGCCGGACGGCCCGGTCGTGGCGCTGCGGGCCGACATCGACGCCCTGCCCCTGGACGACCCCAAGGACGTCCCGTACCGGTCGACCGTGGAGGGCGTCTGCCACGCCTGCGGGCACGACGTGCACACCTCGATCCTGCTCGGCGTCGGCATGCTGCTGGCCCAGCTCGCCGACCTCGGCGAGCTGGACGGCCGGGTCCGGCTCATCTTCCAGCCGGCCGAGGAGATCCTGCCCTGCGGTTCGCTGGAGGTCATCGAGGCCGGCGGCCTGGACGACGTGGTGCAGATCTTCGCGTTGCACTGCGACCCGAACCTGCCGGTGGGCCAGGTCGGCCTACGGGTCGGCCCGATCACCGCGGCCGCCGACAACGTCACCGTCCGACTCTCCGGCCCGGGCGGGCACACCGCCCGCCCGCACCTGACCGTCGACATGGTCGACGCGCTCGGTCGGCTGATCACCGAGGTGCCCGCCCTGGTCAGTCGCCGGGTGCCGGCCAACAGTGGCCTGCTGCTGGTCTTCGGCCACGCCTCGGCCGGCACCCGCTACAACGTCATCCCGTCCGAGGCGAGCGCCTCCGGCACCCTGCGGGTGATGGACCGCGACACCTGGGAGCAGGCTCCCAAGATCGTCGCTCAGGTGGTGCGGGACGTGATCGCGCCGACCGGTGCCACTGTCGACCTGGAATACCTGCGCGGCCGGCCGCCGGTGTCCAACGACTCCCATGCCATCAAGGTGCTGACCGCCGCCACCGCCGCCGCGCTCGGCCCGGACGGGATCGCCGAGACACCGCAGAGCATGGGTGGCGAGGACTTCTCCTGGTACCTGGAGTACGTCCCGGGGGCACTCGCCCGGCTCGGCGTGGGCCGTTCCGGCCCCAACGTCGACCTGCACCGCGCGAGCTTCGACGTGGACGAGCGGGCCATCCCGGTCGGCGTCCGCGTCATGGTGCAGACCGCGTTGCGGGCACTGGCGGCGGCGCGCTGACCGGCGCGACCGGCGCCCGAGGCTTGCGCCGTCGGCGCAGCACCACCAGCAGCACCGCCACCGGTACGCCGAGCGCCACCAGGAACGGCAGCAACGCGCCCAGCACCGTGAGCAGGACGGTCATCGAGACGACGAACGCCTTCCAGCCGCCCTTGAGCCCGGCCAGGAAACCGGTGTCGGCCTCCTCCCCGGTGGTCTTCGCCGCCGGTCCGGCCAGCGACACGGTGATCGTGGAGAGGGCGGTCAGGTCGGCCAATCGTCGCTTCTTGGCCTCCAGTGAGGCCAGGTCGGCCTCCCGCCGGCCCAACTCGTTCTCCAGCGACACCAGGTCGGTGATCGAGGTGGCCCGGGCCAGCAACCGGCGGGCGCTCTCCACCCGGGCACGCTGACTGGTGATCCGGGCATCCAGGTCGACGGTCTCCTCGGTGACGTCCTGAGTGTTGATCTCCCGGCTCTGCTGCCGACCGAGCTTGGCGATGTCCTCCACCACGTCGGTGAACTTCGCCGCCGGCACCCGCAGCTCCAACTCCGCCACCGCGTCGGCGTCGGCGCTGTGCCGCTGGTCGCCGCCGACGAAGCCACCGGCCCGGGTGACCATGGCAGTGGCCGCACGGGCAGCCGAGTCCACATCGTCCACCTGCACCCGCATCGTTCCGGTGTAGATGATCGCCCGCTGGTCGACCCGTAGGTCCGGCGCGCCTGCGCCGGCCCCCTCCGGTGCGCCCGCGGCGGCATCTCGGCCCGCGTCGCCGCCCTTGGCCGCCGGCGCCTCGGCCGCCGAGTCAGCGCTGTCCCGCGCACCGCTGTCGCCGGCACCGCATCCCGTCAGCGCCAGCGCCGCCGCCAGGACCGTCGTCGCCAGCAGCGCACTGCGGCGTCGTCCCACCTGTCCGTCCATCCCCGCTCCCATCGTCGTCAACCGGTGTGGCGATAGCTCGGACGCGACGCACACACCGGCTGGTTCCGGCAGACTGCGCTGAGGACGTCACGATTCGATAATCGAGGAGTCACGATGCGGCTCACCAAGTACGCCCACTCCTGCCTTCGGGTGGAACACGACGGGGGAGTGCTCGTCGTCGACCCCGGGGTGTTCGGCGGCGCCGCGGCGGCGCTGGACGGTGCGGACGCGGTGCTGATCACCCACGAACACCCCGACCACCTGGACCTGGCAGCGGTGCGCCTCCAGCTCGACCGACAGTCGATCCCGATCCACGGCCCCGCCTCGCTCGCCGGGGCCCTGGGTGACGCGGCAGAGGTGCTGCGCCCGGTCAGCGCCGGTGAGTCGTTCACCGCCGCCGGGGTGGCCGTGCGCGCGTACGGGGGGCGGCACGCCGTGATCCACCCCGACATCCCGGTGGTCGACAACCTCGGTTACCTGATCAACGACGTGGTCTACCACCCGGGCGATTCCCTGGTGGTGCCCGACGAGACCCCCGTCGACACGCTCTTCGCGCCGATCCACGCCCCGTGGTCGAAGTTCTCCGAGGTGGTCGACTTCATCCGCGCGGTCGCACCGCGGCGCGCGTACGCCCTGCACGACGCGTTGCTCAACGACAACGGGCTGGGCGTGCTCGACCGGCAGTACACCGCGCTGTCCGGCACCGAGTACCAGCGGCTGGAGCCCGGTAGCCGGGTGGACGTCTGACCCGATGCCCGGCCTCTCCGCGGAGCTGGTGCAGCAGCTCTACCGCACCCCACCGGACCGGTTCGTGGCCGCCCGGGACGCCGCCGTGGCCGAGGCCCGTCGGGCCGGCGACCCGACCGCCGCCCGCCAACTGGCCCGGCTGCGTCGTCCGACGGTGGCCGCCTGGCTGGTGAATCTGCTCGCCATCCGACGTCCGGAGTTGGTCGCCGATCTGGTGCAGCTCGCCGACGCTTTGCGTGTCGCCCAGCGGGAGCTGCGTGGGCCCCGACTGCGGGAGCTGTCCGCGCAGCGCCGGGCCGTGGTGGGCGCCCTGGTCGCCGAGGTCCGCAAGCTCGCCGCGGCCGAGCCGGACGCGCCACCGGCGAGCCGGCTGCCCCTGGCCGAGGTGGAGGCGACGCTTAACGCGGCGTTCTCCGACGTCGAGGTCGCCGAGCAGGTGCGGGCGGGCCGCCTGCTGCGGGCGGCCAGCTACGCCGGCTTCGGTGAGGTGCCCCGGCCACAACTGCGGCTGGTCACCGGCGATGACGAGGAACGCGAGGAGGAACGTCCGGCCCGCCGGCCCGGCCCTCAGCGGGGTCGCCCCGAGCCGGCGCCCCGCACGGATCGGGCGGCCGAGCGCGCCGAGCAGGCCGAACGGGCTGCGCAGCGGGCGGCCCGAGCCGAGCGGGCCCGGCAGCGCCGCGCCCTGGACCGGGAGTTCGCGAAGGCCCAGGCCGACCAGGAGCGGGCCGAGGCCGAGCTGACCGAGGCGACCGGGCAGGAACGCGACGGTGCGGCCGTACTCGATGGCCTTGAGGCTGAGCTGGCCGAGCTGGAGCGGCGGCGCGCGGTCGCCGAGCAGGATCTCAGCCGGGCCAAGCTGGCCCGGCGCGCTGCCGAGCGGGCGGTCACCGTGGCTCGGCGGCGCGCCGGTGAGGTCGAGGCGGCGGTCGAGGCACTGGCGGCCGAAGAGGGGGATGCGGACGAGGGCGGCGGCGCGGCAGACTGACCATCGATGGACGACGACGAGTGCGTGGGTCGTAACCGGCGGGTGGCCCCGGGCCGGGCCGCGGTCGGCGGGTCGGGTTGCCCGAGGGGAACACTCCGGTGACCCCGGAGCAGGTCGCGGCCGCCAGCAAGCCCGTCGTGCTCGACCTGGGTGACGCCTTCAGCCGGGACGCGACCACGTTGCGCCGGGCCCGACTGCTCGGCATCTCCGGTTGGGCCTTCTACATCAGTGGCCGGGCCGGCGCGCTCGGCGATGTGCGGGCCGAGACGGCCGCCGCCGCCCTCGGGTTCATCGCCCCGGACGCGGTCGCCGACGGTTGGGACGCCGCGGCCCGGGTCGTCCCGCCGTTCGAGGTGGCCGCCGCGAGCCTCGCCGAATGCTGCCGGTGGGGGGCGCAACAGCTCGGCCCCCTGCCCTGCACCGAGCGCCTGTCGGCGCTCGTCGAGCGGGCCGTGGTCGCGGCGGAGGCCAGCGGGATGCCGCTCTTCGCCGCGTGGCGGGCCATGCCGCTACCGGATCTCTCTCCCGGGGCCCGCAGCGCCGCCGGGCTGCGGTTGCTCCGGGAACACTTCACAGGCGCCTACCTGCTGGCGGTACGCGCCGCCGGGATGACCCCGCTGGAGGCCGTGCTGGCCGGGCCGGAGGGCGAGGCCGGGGCGGTGGCCTGTGGCTGGCCGCCGCCGTACCCGCCGATCGCGCCCCTGGTGCGCCGCCGACTCTGGGCGGAGGCGGTGACCAACAGGCTGGCCGCGCCGGCGTTCACGGCCCTCGGCCCCGCCGACGGCGCGGAGTTGGTGGAGCTGCTGCACCGCACCCGGGTCGACCTCGCCTGAGCCGGGAAACGCGGTGGACCGACGGGTACGAACTCCCCGTCCCGGCGGGCGGTGTGTGATTGACGACCCCGGTCCGGCCCGACCGGCGCTCCGGTCGACAGCGGTAGCAGACTGGAGGCGTGCGATACGCCCTGCTACGCCGACGCGGTGCCGGTGGGGCGGGCCCGCAGCTCGGTGACGTAGTCGTCCGGGGCGCCCGCCTTCTCGGCGGCGTTCGCGATCTCCGACAGGTACCACGAGGTCGGCAGGCCACCCTCGTACCCGTTGAAGACGTAGATCCACGCGGTCACGTCGCCGTCGAGGGTGGAGACCCGCACGTGCAGCTTGCGGTACGTGCCGGCGGTCACCCCCTCGATCTCGTCGAGCTGGCCCGCGTCGTACGGGTGGATGTCGTAGAGCGCCACGAAGACCCGGTCACCGGGGGACTCGACAAGGGTGCTCACCGCACCCTCCCAGCCGATCACGTCCGCCCCGGCGAAGGTCAGCCGCCAGCCTTCCAGCCAGCCGGTGCCCACCATCGGCGAATGCGGACAGTAGGCGCGCATCCGGGCGGGGTCGAGATTTGAGCCGTAGGCGGCGTGATGACGCACGGCGATGACGATAGCCCGGCCGACGGGTGGGAGAGAATACGACAGTGCGTGTCGAATGCGCTCGGGAGAAGAAAGTGACTGTGAGCATGGACGAAGGGCGAACGCTGTGAGCCGGATCGTGATCATCGGTGGGGGGCCGGCCGGGTACGAGGCGGCACTGGTCGCCGCCCAGCTGGACGCCGATGTCACAGTGGTGGAGGCCGACGGTGCCGGCGGCGCCTGCGTGCTCTCCGACTGCGTACCGTCGAAGACCTTCATCGCCAGCTCGGGGGTGGTCACCGGATACCGCGACACCGAGGAGTTCGGGGTGCACTCGGACGGCCTGGAGGCGGTCACCGTCGACGCGCGGGCGGTGCACGAGCGGGTCAAGCGGCTGGCCCTGGCGCAGTCCGCCGACATCCACGCCAAGCTGCTGAAGGCGGGGGTCACCTTCGTGGCCGGCACCGCCCGGCTCGGCGAGGATTCGCTCGGGCACACCCACCGGGTCGTCGTCACCCCTGCCGACGGTGGCGAGGAGTACTCGATCGACGCGTCCACCGTGCTGGTGGCCACCGGCTCGACACCCCGCCAGCTGCCCACCGCCCTGCCGGACGGTGAGCGCATCCTGACCTGGCGACAGGTGTACGACCTGCCGGAGCTGCCCGAGCACCTGATCGTGGTCGGGTCAGGTGTGACCGGCGCGGAGTTCGCCAGCGCGTACCTGGCGATGGGGGTCGAGGTGACCCTGGTCTCCAGTCGGGACCGGGTGATGCCGCACGAGGACGCCGACGCCGCGTCCGCCATCGAGCGGGTGTTCCGCAACCGGGGCATGGAGATCCTGAACAACTCCCGGGCCGACGCGGTCCGGCGTACCGCCGACGGCGTCGAGGTGGAGCTCTCCGACGGCCGTAAGGTGACCGGCTCGCACGCGTTGATCACCGTCGGTTCGATCCCGAACACGGCCAACCTGGGTCTGGCCGAGTACGGGGTGGAGCTGGGCCGGGGTGGCTACCTGACGGTCGACCGGGCCTCCCGGACCAACGTGCCCGGCATCTACGCCGCCGGCGACTGCACGGGGGTGCTGCTGCTGGCCAGCGTCGCCGCCATGCAGGGCCGGATCGCGATGTGGCACGCGCTCGGCGAGGCGGTCCGCCCGCTGCGCCTGCGTACCGTCGCGGCGAACGTCTTCACCGATCCGGAGCTGGCCACCGTGGGGGTCTCGCAGGACGAGGTGGACGCGGGCAAGACCCCGGCCCGGCAGGTGATGCTGCCGCTGTCCGGCAACGCCCGGGCCAAGATGGACGACCTCTCCGACGGTTTCGTGAAGCTGTTCTGCCGGCCCGCCAGCGGTCAGGTGATCGGCGGTGTGGTGGTCGCTCCGAAGGCCAGCGAGCTGATCCTGCCCATCACCATGGCGGTGGAGAACAACCTCACCGTCAACGAGTTGGCGCAGACCATCACCATCTACCCGAGTCTCTCCGGCTCCATCACCGAGGCGGCTCGCCAACTCATGCTGCACGCGCTGGAGTAACCCCGCTCCCTGCCCGCCTCCCCGGTCGATCATGGAGTTGTGGTGGGCGGTTCACACCGTCACGCCGCTTTTGTGAGGCAGCACAACTCCATGATCGACGACTTGGGTCTGATGGGCCGCCACAGTCGCCAGGACCGCCACCTCGGTGAGGATCAGGAGGCGTTCGGCCAGGCCGATCAGCATGCGGTCGCCGGGGTAGGCGGACCAGATCATTGCCGCCGCCAGCGCCAGGCTGAGTAGGACCAGGGCACGTAGCGTCCGGGCGGCGGGGGCCAGGTCGGGTTGGCGGGCGAGCAGCCAGCCGCCGAGCGGCAACGCCAGGAAAGCGACCACCGAGGCGTACCGGTGCAGGTAGGCGGCGGTGGTCATGGCGGTGCCGGGCTCGTTCGTCGGCACCACGGCGGCCACCAGCAGCCCACCGGCCCACGCGCCGAGCAGCAGCTCGGCCGTCCTGCCGGAGCGGGGCCGGAGTGGGCCGGCGCGACGCAGCCCGTACAGCAGCGCCACTGTGGCGAGCGCGAGCACCACCATGGCGACGTCGATGACGCCGCCCCGGTCGGAGACCGCGAAGTCGCTGATTGTCAACGCCCACGGGTTGAGGTCGTCGTTGACTTCGAGATGACCGATCACGGTGAGCAGCGCCGCCAGGGCGATCCCGCCCAGGGCCAGCAGGCCGGTACTCCGGGTAACAGGCATGCCTCAGCCTGTCGCCGCGGACACCCCAGCCGAATCCGGGACGGCCACCGAAATCGACCCCCGGGACCACCCCTAGAGGCCTTCCGGCATTTGGCCGTCACGTGCTTCCGCGCATCCGTGAACTTTGGATGGCCGCGAAGACCTTCGGCAGGTCAGGCGACGTTCAGTTGGATGTTCCCAATGCGGGCGACGACGTCGAGATGACCGCCCAGGCCGGTGACGTAGGCGCGGAGTGACTCCAGGCTTGTGTGCTCGCCATTCTCGATCTGGCTGATTCTCGCCTGCGTCAGCCCCGCCGCCTCGGCCAGTTGGACCTGAGTCATACCCAGATGCTTGCGGATCTCTGCCAGCTGCGCTCCGCTGACGGCTGCCAGCATCCGCTCACGGTGCTGAGCCCGCCGGGAGACCCGGTCCGGATCTTCCCAGGATTGATCGAGCGCGCGGGCCTTGGCCTTGACGTCCTGCCAGTCAGCTCCACCGGTCATCTCTGTGTTCCCCTCAGCCGGGAGAGGTGCTCCTGAAACCGGTCGTCCGCCAACGGGACCGCCGTCTTGTACCAAGTCTGCCATTGGCCCGACTTGTCGCCAGCGACCAGAAAAACAGCTTCTCGAACTGGATCAAAAGCGAAAATCATGCGGACCTCCGTGGAGCCAGTCGACCCAGGCCGTAATTCCTTCATGTGGTGGAAGATGCTGCCCTTGAGGCGGTCGACCAGGGGACGCCCGAGCGCCGGCCCGTGTTCGACGAGGAGGTCGATGGCCTCGCTGATGAGTCGGCGCTGGCGGGATCCGTCTTGCAGAGGCAGAGGGAACCACTCCTCGACCTCAGGATGAAGTTTGACGTCCCACATGCTGTCAATATAAGTGCAGCTTATACCCGCAGATCCCACGACACTCAGTCGATGGGGACGTCTACTGCGGCGGCGGCACGGGCGTGCCGGGCGCTGACCACTGTCATGGCCCACCCCGCCGCGGCGAAGCCGGCCGCCGCGGCGGTGGCGATGATGGCCAACCGCCAGGCCGACTCGGTCAGTGCGGTGCCGCCCAGGTGCCCGACCAGGGCACCGTAGGTGGCCCAACCCAGCGCGGCGACGGCCTCGTAGAGCACGAACAGTCGGTACGGGTAGCGGCTGCGCCCGGCCGAGAAGCAGGCCGCCATCCGGCCGCCGGGCACGAACCGGCAGAGCAGGATGACCAGCGGCCCGGGTTGTCGCAGCCCCTGGGTGACCCTGCTGGCCACCCGGCGGGCCCGACTCAACTCGGCGTGCCGGGGTGGCCGTCGGTCCGGAGCGCTCCGCCCGAGCAGGTAGCAGGCCAGGTCACCGGCGAACACACCGAGCGCGCCGACGGCGATGGTGACCGGCAGGCTGAGCCCGCCGTAGACGGTGAGCGCACCGCTGGTGATCATGACGATCTGGGTGGGAATCACCGGCACGAAAGCGTCCGCGATCAGCAGAGCGAGCAGCACCAGGTACGCCCACGTCGGCGACGCGACGTCAGTCAGAAGTTCGGGCACGCCTGCCACCTCGCCGGATGCGGCCGATTGGGTGTCTTGAGCCTGACGCCGTGTCCGGCGTCACGGTGGACGGCCCCGGCCCGTCGTGACCGTCGACACGACTGGGCCACCCAGCTTCAACGAGGCCGATCGCTGCCGAGTGACGGCTTCGGTGGAGGTTCCACCCGTCCGAGGCGGGCGGCAGAACGGCGTTCGTCGGCGTACCGTTGTCGACGCGGCCACGCCCGTCGGGTCCCCCGTTCCTGACGATTCGGCCGCCAGGGCCGCCGGCGGGTCCCGCGCCGGCGGCCCACCCCTCCGCCGCAAATCCGGGTGCGTCGCCGATCGTCGGGCGGGTACGGTCGCCGTATGCGCAGCGCGGTAGTGATGACCACGACGCCGGGTGTCCCCGGCGCGCCGCTCTGACGTAACCACAGTCGACCAGGCCCCGGGGCGATCCGCCCCCGAGGGCAGCGCGCCGAACGGAGCTCAGATCGCCTCCG
Source organism: Micromonospora sp. DT53 (assembly GCF_049841535.1). Taxonomy (NCBI): domain Bacteria; kingdom Bacillati; phylum Actinomycetota; class Actinomycetes; order Micromonosporales; family Micromonosporaceae; genus Micromonospora; species Micromonospora sp. DT53. Next base: position 128,836 of record NZ_JBNCKM010000002.1, on the reverse strand, counting down.
GGTCGTACCCGATCCAGGAGCCCGACATGATCGACCACCGTAGGCTCGGCCGCGAGCTGGACCTCTTCGTCTCCGATCCGCTGGCCGGTGCCGGCCTGCCGATCTGGCTGCCGGCCGGCGCCGCCGCCCGGCACGCCGTCGAGGAGTACGTCCGGGAGTTGGAGCGCCGCTCCGGCCACCAGCACGTCTACTCGCCGCCGCTGGGGAAGCGGGAACTCTTCGAACTCTCCGGTCATCTCGGCTACTTCGCCGACGACATGTTCCCGCCGATGCGGCTGAGCGCCGACGACGAGTTCGTGCTCCGGCCGGCGCTCTGCCCGCACCACGCGTTGGTCTTCCGGGCGCGGGGCCGTTCCTACCGGGAGCTGCCGTTGCGAATCGCGGAGCTGGGCGGGATGTACCGCTCGGAGCGCTCCGGCGTGCTCGGCGGGCTGTCCCGGGTCCGCGCCATCTCGCTCAACGACGCGCACACCTTCTGCGCGCCCGAGCAGGTCGGCGCTGAGGTCGTCGAGATCCTCGGGCTGATCCGTGCCGCGCACGCCGCGCTCGGCGTCCGGCCGGCCGGGTTCCGGCTGTCGCTGCGCGGGCCGGGCGAGAAGTACGTCGGCGACGACGCGCAGTGGGCCCGCGCCGAGGAACTGCTCCGGGAGGCGCTGGTCGGGGTGGAGTACGTCGAGGCGCCGGGGGAGGCCGCCTTCTACGGCCCGAAGATCGACATTCAGATTCTCGACGCCGCCGGCCGGGAGTCGACCATCTCCACCATCCAGGTGGACTTCGACAAGCCGGAACGGTTCGACCTGTCGTACACCGACTCGGACGGCAGCCGGCGTCGCCCGGTCATGCTGCACCGCAGCCTGGTCGGCAGCATGGAGCGGCTGTTCGCGTACCTCATCGAGGTGCACGAAGGGGCGTTCCCGGCCTGGTACGCGCCCGTCCAGTTGGTGTTGCTGCCGGTCGACGACGGCCAGGTCGACGCGGCGGCCGACCTGGCCCGACGGGCTGTCGACGCCGGCCTGCGGGTCGAGGTCGACGCCGCCGGCTCGCTGGGCGCCCGGGTCCGGGACGCGGCCCGCCGCCGCGTCCCGTACCTCGGGGTGTTGGGTGCCCGGGAGGTGGCCGACGGTTGTCTCGCGCTGCGCCTGCGCGGCGGCCGTGCCCTGGCCCCGATGCCCGCCGACGCCGCTCTCGCCCTGATCGGCGGGCAGGTCGCCGCCCGCGCGACCGACCTGCTGCCGCCGGACTGACACGCCCACCGATCGTCTCGCGCGCACGGCCGCCCGACCTCAGACCGACGCCGGTTGGGCGGCCGGTTCCTCGTCGACCACCGCGCCGGTGAACTGCGAGCGGTAGAGCCGGTGGTACGCGCCCTGGGCGGCGAGCAACTGCTCGTGGGTGCCCTGCTCGACGATCCGACCGTCCTCCATCATCAGGATCAGGTCGGCGTCGCGGATCGTGGAGAGCCGGTGCGCGATGACGAAGCTGGTCCGGTCCGAGCGCAGCGCCGCCATCGCCCGTTGCAGCAGCACCTCGGTGCGGGTGTCCACCGAACTGGTGGCCTCGTCGAGGATCAGCAGCGACGGCTCGGCGAGGAACGCCCGCGCGATGGTGATGAGCTGCTTCTCGCCGGCGCTGACGTTGCTGCCCTCCTCGTCGATGACGGTGTCGTAGCCGTCGGGCAGGCTGCGTACGAACCGGTCCACGAAGGTGGCCCGGGCCGCGGTGAGGATCTCCTCCTCGGTCGCGTCCGGCCGGCCGTAGGCGATGTTGTCCCGGATGGTGCCGCCGAACAGCCAGGTGTCCTGGAGCACCATGCCGATCCGACCGCGCAGGTCGTCGCGGCGCATCGTGGTGATGTCCACCCCGTCGAGCGTGATCCGGCCGGCGTCCAACTCGTAGAACCGCATCACCAGGTTGACAAGCGTGGTCTTGCCGGCGCCGGTCGGACCGACGATCGCCACCGTGTGCCCGGGCTCGGCAACCAGCGACAGGTCGTCGATCAGCGGCTTGTCCGGCTCGTAGCGGAACGAGACGTGCTCGAACTCGACCCGACCGTGCGGGTCGGTGACCCGGGCCGGCGCGACCGGGTCGGGGGTCTGCTCGTCCGCGTCGAGCACCGCGAAGACCCGCTCGGCCGAGGCCACCCCGGACTGGAGCAGGTTGGCCATCGAGGCGAGTTGGGTGAGCGGCTGGGTGAACTGTCGGGAGTACTGGATGAACGCCTGCACGTCGCCGAGGCTCATCGTGCCGGAAGCGACCCGCAGCCCGCCGACCACGGCGATCGCCACGTAACTCAGGTTCCCGATGAACATCATCGACGGCATGATGATCCCGGAGATGAACTGCGCCCCGAAACTGGCCCGGAACAGCTCCTCGTTCTTCGCGTGGAACGCGGCCTCGACCTCACGCTGCCGGCCGAAGACCTTCACCAGCTCATGACCGGTGTACGCCTCCTCGATCTGGCCGTTCAACTCGCCGGTGTGCGTCCACTGTGCGATGAACTGCTTCTGGGAGCGCTTCGCGATGCGCTGGGTGACCAGCACCGACAACGGCACCGCGACCAGGGCCACCAGGGCCAGCACCGGCGAGATCCAGAACATCACGGCCAGCACGCCGATGACCGTCAGCAGCGAGGTGAGCAGTTGGCTGAGGGTCTGCTGGAGGCTTGTGGAGATGTTGTCGATGTCGTTGGTGACGCGGCTCAGCAACTCACCGCGCGGCTGCCTGTCGAAGTAGGGCAGCGGCAGCCGGTTGAGCTTCTCCTCCACCTCGGCGCGCAGCCGCAGCACGGTGCGCTGGACCACCCCGTTGAGCAGCCAGCCCTGCCACCAGGACAGCAGGCTCGCGGCCAGGTAGAGCCCGAGCGCCAGTAGCAGCACCCGGCTCAGGGCGCTGAAGTCGATCCCGACCCCGGGCACCACGTCCATCCGGGCCAGCATGTCGGCGAAGCTCTCGTTGCCACTGGCCCGGGCGGCCGCGACGGCCTGCTCGGCGGTGGTCCCGGCCGGCAGGTCCCGACCGATCACCCCGGTGAAGATCAGGTCGGTGGCGTGGCCGAGGATCTTCGGCCCGGCCACGCTGAAGCTGACGCTCACCAGGGCCAACGTGATGATCGCGGCCAGGTGCAGTCGGTGCGAGCGCAGCCGGCCGAGCAACCGTCGGGCCGACGGCCCGAAGTTCATCGACTTCTCGGCGGGCATCCCGGCGCTCATCCATCCCGGGCCACCGCCCGCACGGCCGGGCGGCAGCCGCTTCGGCGTCCGCGCTTCGCCGCTGGGCTGTTGCGCGTCGCCTCCCGGCGTCCGCGCTTCGCCGGCCGGCTTCTGACTGGGTACGGCCGCGGTGCGCGGCTCGTCACGCTCGCTCATGCCGGCACCTCCGTCGTCTGCTGCGAGGCCACGATCTCGGCGTACGTCGGGCAGGTGTCCAGCAATTCCGCATGTCGTCCCACTCCGACGACCCCTCCGTCCTCAAGAACGATGATCTGGTCGGCGTCGATGATCGTGGAGACCCGCTGGGCCACGATCACCACCGCCGACTGCGCGGTGACCGGCCGCAGTGCCGCTCGCAGACGCGCGTCGGTGCCCAGGTCGAGCGCCGAGAACGAGTCGTCGAAGAGGTAGATCTCCGGCTGCCGGACCAGGGCTCGGGCGATCGCCAGGCGTTGCCGCTGCCCACCGGAGACGGTGGTGCCGCCCTGCGCGATCGGGGCGTCCAGCCCGCCGGGCATCTGGGCCACGAAGTCCCGGGCCTGGGCGATCTCCAACGCGGTCCACAGCTCCTCGTCGGTGGCGTCCGGGTTGCCGTAGCGCAGGTTGCTGGCGACCGTCCCGGTGAACAGGTACGGCCGTTGCGGCACCAGGCCGATGCGCCGCCACAGCTCGTCCGGCGCCAACTCCCGCACGTCCACCCCGTCGACCAGCACGGCACCGTCGGTGACGTCGACCAGGCGGGGGATCAGGGACAGCAGGGTCGTCTTGCCCGCGCCGGTGCTGCCGATGATCGCCGTGGTGGTGCCCGGGGTCGCCCGGAAGGAGATGTCGCGCAGCACCGGGTCCACCGCGCCCGGGTACTGGAAGCGCACCCCGCGCAGCTCCAACTCGGCCCGGGTGGGCAGCTCGGTGACCGGCGCGGCGGCCGGGACCACAGAGGAGTCGGTGTCCAGCACCTCGACGATCCGCTCGGCGCAGACCGCCGCCCGCGGCACCATCATCAGCATGAAGGTGGCCATCATGACCGCCATCAGGATCTGCATCAGGTACTGCAGGAACGCGGTGAGCGCGCCGATCTGGATCGCGCCGGCGTCCACCCGCTGCGCGCCGAACCAGAGCACCGCCACGCTGGAGACGTTCAGCACCAGCATGACCACCGGGAAGATCAACGCCAGCAACCGTCCGGTACGCAGCGCGGTGGCGGTCAGGTCGGCGTTGGCGACGCCGAAGCGGTCGGTCTCGTACGGCTCGCGGACGAACGCGCGGACGACCCGAATGCCGGTGATCTGCTCCCGCAGCACCCGGTTGACCGTGTCGATGCGGGTCTGCATCAGCCGGAAGCCCGGCACCATCCGACGGATGATCGCGCCGAGCGCGATGGCCAGCACCGGCACGCTGACCAGCATCAGCCAGGAGAGCCCGATGTCCTCGCGAAGCGCCATGAACACACCGCCGACACTCATGATCGGTGCGGCGACCAGCATCGTGCAGCTCATCAGCACGAGCATCTGCACCTGCTGCACGTCGTTGGTGTTGCGGGTGATCAGCGACGGCGCCCCGAACCGGGCCACCTCGCGGGCGGAGAAGCGGTTCACGTGCCCGAACAGCTCGGCGCGTACGTCGCGGCCGAAGCCCATCGCGACCCGGGCGCCCAGGTAGACGGCGGCGATCGAACAGACGATCTGGATCAGGCTGACCAGCAGCATCCAGCCGCCGGTGTGCACGATGTAGTCGGTGTCGCCCCGGGCCACGCCCTGGTCGATGATGTCCGCGTTGAGGCTGGGTAGGTAGAGCGAGGCCATGGTGCCCACGAACTGGAGCAGCACGACCGCCAGCAACGGTCTCTGATAGGTGCGCAGTTGGCCGCGCAGGAGTCGAATCAGCACGCCGGGTCCTTCGTTTCGGTAGGGCGTCCGGTCATCCGCGGGTCGTCTCCGCTGCCGATGACCTCAAGCAGGAACTCCCGGATCACCTGGGCCTTCACCGGGTCGGCGTCGACCGAGGTGATGGGGCGCCCGGAGTGGATCATGGCGCTGAGTGCCGCCACCCGTGCCCGACCGGCGGGGGTGATGGCGAGTCGGATGCTGCGCCGGTCGCTGTCGTCGCGCTGCCGCTCGACCAGGCCGTCGCGCTCGAGCGTGTCGACGATGCCGGTCAGGGTCGCCGGGCGGACGAAACCCTTCTCGGCGACCGCCCGGTGCGGCAACTCGCCGTGTCGAGCGAGCGTCATCAGGGTCACCATGCCGGCATGGGTGAGGCCGTGCTCCTCGGCGAGGTAGCGGTTCCACCGCTGTTCGACGAGGTGCCCGGCCACCAGCAACAGCCGGCCGAGTGGCACGTCCTGCAGGGTCACGAGTTCCACGACGTGCACATTAGCGTCCTGATAGTCAGGGGCCAAATGAAATTGCCGCAGCAGTGGCAACGAACACGATCTGGAGGATCGTGCGCTGCGCCAGCGGGGTCACCGGACGTCCGGCGAGGGTCAGCCTCCGGCGGGCGGCCGAGACGTTGGCCGGGAACATCGCGACCATGAGCAGGCCGAGCCCGGCCGCCGCCACCCGAGCGGTCGCCGGCACCAGCAGGCCGACCGCGCCGATCAGTTCCAGCACGCCGGTGACGGTGACCAGCAGGCCCGGCCGGGGTAGTCGGGGCGGAACCATCGCGATCAGGTCGGCGCGACGCTGGCCGGCGAAGTGCGCGACTGCGGTCAGGGTGAACATCACGGCCAGTCCGACGCGCAGCGCGGCAATCCAGCCGTCCAGTGCGGAGATGCCGGCCAGGCCGGCGAGTCGGGCCAGCGCGGTGCCGACGATCAGGGCGATCAGGGGTGCCATCGGAATCCTCCTCCGTGAAACTTGCCAGTGACAAGATTGCGCGTCAGGGTCCTATCTTGTCAATGGCAAGATAGGATTCCGGCGTGACCGACACGCGCGCCTACCACCACGGCGACCTGCCCCGCGCACTGCTCGCCGCAGCCGTGGAGGCCATCGAGGAGGTCGGACCCGCCGCGCTGAGCCTGCGCGACCTGGCTCGTCGGGCCGGCGTCTCGCACGCCGCGCCCGCACACCACTTCGGCGACAAGGCGGGCCTGCTCACCGCGCTCGCCGCGCAGGGCTTCGACCTGCTGGCCCAGACGTTGACCGAGGTGGCCGACGACCTGTTGGAGGCCGGCGTCGCCTACGTCGACTTCGCCGTCACGCACCGCGCGTACTTCGAGGTGATGTTCCGGCCGGAGCTCTACCGCGCCGACGACGCCGAGCTGATCGCCGCCCGGGGCCGGGCCGGCGCCGCGCTTCGGTCCGGGGTGGCGGCGCTACCCACCGGCGGCGCGCCCGCCGACACCGACCGGGACGCGCTCGCGGCCTGGTCGATCGCGCACGGCTTCGCCACCCTCTGGCTGTCCGGCGCACTGCCCGACCGAGTGGGCGAGAACCCCCGCGAAGCAGCCCGAGCCGTCCTCCGCCGCCCAACCCCACCCCACCCCCACCCCACCCCCACCCTGACCCGCCCTGAACCGCCCTGAACCGCCCCCACCCTGAACCCGCGCGTTGATCATGAAGTTATTGCCACGACACGCCGATGCGGGAGGCAATAACTTCATGATCAACGCCGGAGGGCGGGGTGGGGGTGGGAGGGCGGGGGTGGGGGTGGGTGGGGTTACCAGCTGGTGGGGAGGGGCATTCCTTCGGTGAAGCCGGCGGCGCTCTGGACGCCGACGATCGCTCGCTCGTGGAACTGGGTCAGGTTTCGTGCGCCGGCGTAGGTGAAGGCGCTGCGGACCCCGGCGATGATCTCGTCGATCAGGTCCTCGACACCGGGGCGGGCCGGGTCCAGGTGCATCCGGGCCGAGGAGATGCCCTCCTCGAACACCGCCTTGCGGGCCCGGTCGTACGGGCTGTCGTCGGCGGTTCGGGCGCTGACCGCCCGAGCCGAGGCCATCCCGAAGCTCTCCTTGTACCGCCGGCCGTCCGCGTCGGTGTACAGGTCACCGGGGGACTCGTAGGTGCCGGCGAACCAGGAGCCGATCATCACGTTCGACGCGCCGGCGGCGAGCGCGAGAGCGACGTCCCGGGGGTGGCGCACCCCGCCGTCGGCCCACACGTGCCGGCCCAGTTGGCGGGCGGCAGCCGCGCAGTCGAGCACGGCGGAGAACTGTGGTCGACCCACGCCGGTCATCATCCGGGTGGTGCACATCGCGCCGGGGCCGACGCCGACCTTGATGATGTCCGCCCCCGCCTCCACCAGGTCGCGTACGCCCTCGGCGGTGACGACGTTGCCGGCCGCCACCGGCACCCCCGGGTCCAGCTTGCGGACCGCCTGGAGTGCGGAGATCATCCGCGCCTGGTGGCCGTGCGCGGTGTCCACGACCAACGTGTCCACTCCCGCCTCCAGCAACGCCGCGGCCTTGCCGGTCACGTCACCGTTGATCCCGACGGCTGCCGCGATCCGAAGCCGACCCCTGTCGTCCACCGCTGGGGTGTAGAGGGTGGCGCGCAACGCGCCCTGTCGAGTCAGCACCCCGACCAGCCGGCCCTCGGCGTCCACCACCGGGGCGAGTCGGCGACGGCCCGCCGAGAGCAGATCGAACCCGGTACGCGGATCGGCGTCCGCCGGGACGGTGTGCAACTCGGTGGACATCACGTGACGCAGTTGGGCGAACCGGTCCACGCCCGTGGTGTCCGCCTCGGTGACCACGCCCATCGGCCGGCCGGCGTCGTCGACCACGATCACCGCACCGTGCGAGCGCTTGGGCAGCAGGTGGATGGCGTCACCCACGGTCTCGGTCGGGCCCAGCGTGATCGGCGTGTCGTAGACCAGGTGGCGCTGCTTGACCCAGGCGACGACATTCGCCACCACCTCGATCGGAATGTCCTGCGGGATCACCGTGATGGCACCCCGGCGGGCGACAGTCTCCGCCATTCGCCGTCCGGCGACCGCTGTCATGTTCGACACCACGAGCGGAATGGTGGTGCCGGTGCCGTCGCCGGTGGACAGGTCGACGTCGAGCCGGGAACCCAGGTCGGAGCGGGCCGGCGCCATGAAGACGTCGGTATAGGTCAGGTCGTGCGCGGGAGCCGCGCCGTGAAGGAACCGCACCTGGCAATCATTCCCGCTCTCGGCTGGTTCCACCGCCGGTGGTAGTGGAAAACACTCGCACGCCGTTGGTGGCGTCGCTGCTCGCCCTTGGGAGCCGGTCGAGCCACCACGAGGGCCACGGCGAGCCCGACCAGGTGCGAGCCGGTCAGCTCGCCAGGAGTGTCACGGCGAGGCCGGCCATCACGACGGCGATGACCGCGTCCAGCACCCGCCAGGCGACGGTACGGGCCAGCAGCGGTGCGAGGCGCCGCGCGCCGATGCCGAGCGCGGTGAACCAGACCGCACTGGCCAGAACGGCGCCGGCGCCGAAGACCCACCGGTGGGGGTGTTGTTGGGCCACGCCCCCGAGGAGCAGCACGGTGTCCAGGTAGACGTGGGGGTTCAGGTAGGTGAAGGCGGCGCAGGCGAGCAGGGTCGCCCCCAACGTGGCCGGCGGCCGCTCGGTGGGCAGCAGGGCGCCGGGACGCAGGGCGCGGCGGGCGGCGAGCCCCGCGTAGCAGAGCAGGAAGGCCGCACCGCCCCAACGGATCGCCACGAGGAGGCCCGGTCGGCCGGTCACCAGCGAACCGAACCCGGCCACCCCCGCCATGATCAGCAGCGCGTCCGACGCGGCGCAGGTCAGCACCACGGGTACGACGTGCTCGCGTCGGAGACCCTGGCGCAGCACGAAGGCGTTCTGGGCGCCGATGGCGACGATGAGCGCGATGGAGATCGAGAAGCCGGCGATGGCGGAGGTGAGCACGGACTCGACGCTAGGGCTGTCGACAGCCACCAGTCCAACTAAAGATTCTCACGCAACTTAAGCTCTGCTGATGAATGGTCTCGACTCGGCGCAGCTGCGGACGCTCGCGGCGGTGGTGGCGGAGGGCAGCTTCGACGCGGCGGCCCGGCTGCTGCACGTCACGCCGTCGGCGGTGAGCCAACGAATCAAGGCGCTGGAGGAGACCGTCGGCCAGGTGCTGGTCCGCCGCGCCCGACCGTGCGTGGCAACCGACGCGGGCCGTCCGCTGCTGCGCCTGGCCGGCCAGCTCACGCTGCTCGAACGGGAGGCGCTGGCCGATGCTCGCGGCCCGCTGGCCGGAAGTGGCCTGACCCGGGTCGCCGTGGTGGTCAACGCCGACTCGCTGGCCAGCTGGTTCCCCGCCGCGCTGGCCCGGTTGCCGCAGCGGGCCGGGCTCTCGTTCGACCTGCGGCAGGACGATCAGGACCACACCGCCGAGTTGCTCCGCGACGGTTCGGTGACGGCGGCCGTCACCGCCCAGCGGGAGGCCGTGCAGGGCTGCCGGGTGCTGCGGCTCGGAGCCATGCGCTACCGCGCGCTCGCCGCGCCGGAATTCGCGGCGTCCCACTTCGGCGAGGGATTCACCGCGTCCGCGCTGGCGGGCGCGCCGCTGATGGTCTTCGACCGCAAGGACCGGGTGCAACACCGGTTCATCCGGGCGGTGACGGCCCGGCCACTCGACCCGCCTGCGCACTACGTGCCGTCGGTGCCGGCCTTCAGCGAGGCGATCCGGCTCGGGTTGGGCTGGGGCCTGGTGCCGGAACAGATCGCCGGGGCCGACCTGGCCGCCGGTCGCTGTGTCGACCTCGCGCCGGGCCGCCACCTGGACGTCCCGCTGTACTGGCAGCACTGGCGGCTGGAGTCCGACGTGCTGAACGCCCTGACCGCCGCCGTTCGCGCGGTCGCCAGCGAAACCCTGCGCTGACTGCCCGCCGAGCGGCTCAGGCGATGGTGCAGATGGGGGCGCCAGCGGTGATCACGGCACCGACCTCGGCGCTGAGACCACTGACAGTGCCCGCCTTGTGCGCATGCAGCGGCTGCTCCATCTTCATCGCCTCCAACACCACGACCAGGTCACCCTCGGCCACGGTGTCGCCGTCCGCCACGGCGACCTTGACGATGGTGCCCTGCATCGGCGAGGTGAGCGCGTCGCCGCCGACAGGTGCGCCGGCCTTGGCGCCGCCCCCGCGCCGGGTCGGCTTACGAGAGGCGGGTGCCGCGGTGGTCGTACTCCCGCCGAAGCCGGCGGGGAGGCTGACCTCGAGGCGCTTGCCGCCCACCTCGACCACGACGGTGTCGCGTTCGGCCGGCGCTTCGGCGGCGCCGGCGGCGGCGGTGAACGGCGGCACGGTGTTGTGGAACTCGGTCTCGATCCACCTGGTGTGCACCGTGAACGGCTCGGCGGTGAACGCCTCGTCCCGCACGACGAGCCGGTGGAACGGCAGCGCGGTGGCCATCCCGTCGAGGACCATCTCGTCGAGCGCGCGGCGGGCGCGCTCCAGCGCCTCGGTCCGCGTCTCACCCGTGATGATCACCTTGGCGAGCAGTGAGTCGAAGTTGCCACCGATCACGTCGCCGGCCGAGATGCCGGTGTCGACCCGCACACCCGGCCCACTGGGCAGGCGCAGCGCGGTGACCGTGCCCGGGGCGGGCAGGAAGTTGCGGCCCGGGTCCTCGCCGTTGATCCGGAACTCGATCGCGTGCCCGCGCGGCGTCGGGTCCTCGGTGATCCGCAGCTTCTCGCCGTCGGCGATCCGGAACTGCTCGCGGACCAGGTCGATGCCGGCGGTCTCCTCGGTGACCGGGTGCTCGACCTGGAGCCGGGTGTTGACCTCCAGGAAGGAGATGGTGCCGTCGACGCCGACCAGGTATTCCACAGTGCCGGCGCCGTGGTAACCGGCTTCGCGGCAGATCGCCTTGGCGCTCTCGTGGATCTGCGCGCGCTGGGTGTCGGTGAGGAACGGCGCGGGCGCCTCCTCGACGAGCTTCTGGTGGCGTCGCTGCAACGAGCAGTCCCGGGTGCCCACCACGATCACGTTGCCGTGCTGGTCGGCGAGGACCTGCGCCTCGACGTGCCGGGGCTGGTCGAGGTACCGCTCGACGAAGCACTCGCCCCGACCGAACGCCGCGACCGCCTCCCGGGTGGCCGACTCGAACAGCTGGGGGATCTCCTCCATCGTGCGGGCGACCTTGAGGCCGCGCCCGCCGCCACCGAAGGCGGCCTTGATGGCCACCGGCAGGCCGTGGTCGACGGCGAACGCCATCACCTCGTCCGGGTTGGCCACCGGGTCCGGGGTGCCGGGGACCAGCGGCGCGCCGGCCCGCTGGGCGATGTGCCGGGCCGTGACCTTGTCGCCCAGGTCACGGATCGCCTGCGGGGTGGGGCCGATCCAGGTCAGCCCGGCGTCGGTGACGGCCTGGGCGAAGTCGGCGTTCTCACTGAGGAAGCCATAACCCGGGTGTACGGCGTCGGCGCCGGCCCGAGCGGCGACGTCGAGCAGCTTGTCGATGCGCAGGTAGGTCTCGGTCGCGCTGTCCCCGCCGAGCGCGTACGCCTCGTCCGCGAGGGTGGCGTGCAGGGCGTCGCGGTCGGAGTCCGCGTACACGGCGACGCTGCCCAGGCCAGCGTCGCGGCACGCGCGGATCACCCGGACGGCGATCTCGCCGCGGTTGGCGATGAGTACCTTGCGCACCTTCGTGGCTCCTCCCGGGCAGGTTACTGACGGGGAGTGTATCGGCCGCCCACGACGCCCCTAACGATCGCTCAGTGTGGGATGCCGCACTGCACCCGCCACGGTTTAGTCAAACTTGGCTATTACGCTTATGGGGTGTCTTCGACTCGGATGATGATTCTCGGTCTGGTGCGGTGGATGCAGCCCGTGCACGGCTACGACGTGCGACGCGAGCTGTTGAGCTGGAGCGCCGACAAGTGGGCGAACGTGCAACCCGGCTCGATTTACCACGCCCTGCGCAAGCTCACCGAGGAAGGGCTGCTCCGCGCCGTCGCGACCGAGCAGGTCGGCGCCCGTCCGGCGCGCACCACCTACGAGGTGACCGCCAAGGGCGAGGACGAGTTCGAGACGCTGCTGCGCAACCTCTGGTGGAACATCAGCGAGCCGACCGACCCCTTCACGGCGGCGTTCTCCTTCCTGCCGGCGATGCCGCGCGCCGAGGCGGCCGCGGCCCTGCGGAACCGGGCCAACCTGCTCCGCGCCAACGTCGCCTCGATGCGTGCCTCGCTGGATTCGGACTGGGTTCGCGGCGCCAAGCCGGTGCACGTCAGTTGGATGATCGAGCTCTGGTCCGCCCGCGCGGAGGCGGAGATCGGGTGGTGCGAGCGGATCGCGGAACGTGTCGAATCCGGAGTGTCGTACCTGCCTGCTGAGCTGGAGAACGCGGATGGTTGGCCGGGGTGGCGGGACGGCGAGGAGCGGCCCGCACCCGACGCGGAATAATCAACGTTGACTAAAAAAGCTATATCGCGTTAGCCTGCTGGCGGCACAGCGGGGGAGTGCGCCGTCCGGCGTCGTCCCACTCGACGGCCGGCCCGACCGGCCCGAACGACCAGGAGCAGAAATGATCGAGACCAGGGGGTTGCGGAAGTCGTTCCGCTCCCGCGCGGGTCGAGAGACGAAGACGGTGGACGCCGTGCGGGGCGTCGACCTCGAGGTTGCCAAGGGCGAGATCTTCGGCTTCCTCGGCCCGAACGGCGCCGGCAAGACCACCACGCTGCGGATGCTCGCCACGCTTATCGAGCCGGACGGCGGCGAGGCCACCATCGCGGGCGCAGACCTCCGCAAGGACCCGGCCGAGGTGCGCCGCCGCATCGGGTACGTCCCGCAGGGCGGCAGCACCTGGGACGAGTCCACCGCCCGCGAGGAACTGGTGCTGCACGCCCGGATGTATGGCATCAGCAAGCCCGACGCGCAGCGCCGCGCCGCCCGCGCCCTGGATGCCTTCCAGCTCACCGAGTACGCCGACCGCAAGTGCAAGACCTACTCCGGCGGCCAGCGCCGCCGGGTGGAGATCGCCCTCGGCATCATCCACGAGCCGAAGATCGTCTTCCTGGACGAGCCGACCACCGGCCTCGACCCGCAGAGCCGCGCCCACATGTGGGACGAGATCCGGCGGCTGCGCGGGGACGGGATGACCGTCTTCATCACCACGCACTACCTGGACGAGGCCGACGCGCTCTGCGACCGGATCGCGATCATGGACAACGGCGAGGTGGTGGCCGAGGGCACGCCAACCGAGCTCAAGCGGGAAATCTCCGGCGACGTGGTGCTGGTCGGCCTCGACCTGTCCGCCACCCCGCAGGCCGCCCAGACACTCGACGGTGAGCCGTACGTCAACAAGCTGGAGACGGCCGACGAGGGCGGCCTGCGCCTCTACGTCGACGAGGGCGCCACCGCCATTCCGCAGGTGCTGCGCCGACTCGACCAGGCTGGGCTGGAACTGCGCTCGATCGAGCTGCACCGACCCAGCCTGGACGACGTCTTCCTCACCAAGACCGGCCGCTCGCTGCGCGAGTCCTGACCACCGGAGACGACTCTCATGAAATTCGCCCGTGACACGTGGCTGATCTTTCAGCGCCAGATCCAACTCCTGCTGCGCAACCCGGTCTGGGTCTTCGTCGGCGTGTTCCAGCCGGTCATGTACCTGCTGCTCTTCGCCCCGCTGCTCAAGCCCGCACTGAACGCACCCACCCAGGCCGCCGCCTACAAGATCTTCGTACCGGGTCTGCTGGTGCTGCTGGCCATCTTCGGTGGCCTGTTCCAGGGCTTCGGCCTGATCGCCGAGCTGCGAGCCGGGCTCATCGAACGCTCCCGGGTCACCCCGATCAGCCGGCTCGCCCTGCTGCTCGGCCGCTCGCTGCGCGACGTGGTCTCGCTCCTGGTGCAGGCGGTCATCATCACGCTGCTGGCGCTCCTGTTCGACCTTCGGGTGTTCATCGGGGACCTGCTGCTGGCGTACCTGATGCTTGCCCTGATCGCCCTCATGACCTCGGCCGTCTCCTACGGCGTCGCCCTCAAGGTCAAGAGCGAGGACGCGCTGGCCCCCCTGATGAACACCGTGGCGCAGCCGGTGCTGCTGCTCTCCGGCATCCTGCTGCCGCTCACCTTCGCACCCGGCTGGTTGCGGGGCATCGCCAACTGGAACCCGTTCTCCTGGGCGGTCGACGGCACCCGGGCACTGTTCGCCGGTGACCTGGGCAGCGACAAGGTCTGGCAGGGCCTCAGCATCACCGCGGTCCTCGCCGCGCTGGGCGTCTACTGGGCCGCTCGCCAGTTCGCCCGCAGCGTCCGCTGACGCTGGCTTCCGCAGTCCGTTAGAAATCGGGGTGTCCCTTGGTGGGGGACACCCCGATTTCGGCGCTCGGCGATTGCTGGTGCTCGGGGTTGCTGCTGCTCAGCGGACCCGGGCTAGGGTCAGGCCGTCCGCGATCGGCAGCATCACCGGGTCCACCCGGACGTCGGCGAGGACCTCGTCGTTGAACGCGGCGATGGCCCGGTCCCCGGCGTCCTGCGGGGCGATGACCCGCCCGCCACGCAGCACGTTGTCGACGGCGATCACCCCACCCGGACGCATCCGGGGCACCAGCTCAGCCCAGTAGATCGGGTAGCCGGTCTTGTCCGCGTCGATGAACGCGAAGTCCAGGTGCCGCTCGTGCGGCAACTCCCGCAGCCCGTCCGCGGCCGGGCCGATGTGCAGGTCGATCAGATCCCGCACGCCGGCCTGTGCCCAGTAACGCCGGGCGATGCTGGTGAACTCCTCGGAAATGTCGAAACAGGTCAGCCGCCCACCCTCGGGCAACCCGCGGGCGATCGCCAACGCGGAGAGCCCGGTGAACGTGCCGACCTCGACGGCCTGCCGCACGTCGAGCAGCCGGGTGAGGAACGTCAGGAACGCGGCCTGCTCCGGAGCCACCTGCATGGTGGCGTGCTCCGGCAGCACCGACCGGGTCTCCTCGGCCAGGTCACGGACGATCTCGTCCGGCGGGGAGCCGTGCGCGACCAGGTAGGCGTGCAGCTCGTCGGTAAGCGGGATCGACTTGGTTGTCATGACCGGACGTTACCGATCGGCTCGACCGTTTGGCCGCCCGGCGCGACAGTCGTCCACAGGTCGGTGATCCGCAGATCCAGCTCGGCGAGAAGCCGGCGCAGCAGCGGCATCGACAGCCCCACCACCGTCCCCGGGTCACCCTCGATCCGCTCCACGAACGGCCCACCCAGCCCGTCGATCGTGAACGCGCCAGCCACCGCCAACGGCTCACCCGTGGCCACGTACGCGGCGATCTCGTCGTCACTGATGTCAGCGAAGTGCACAATGGTCGACGCGACCGCCTCCGCGCGCCGCCCAGCAGCAACATCGATCAGACAGTGCCCGCTGTGCAGAACACCGCTGCGCCCCCGCATCCGCAGCCACCGCCGGGTAGCGTCGGCCGCATCCGCCGGCTTGCCGAGGATCTCCCCGTCGAACGCCAGCACCGAGTCACAGCCGATCACCAACGTCCGCTGATCAACAGCCGGGCTCAGCCTGGCCGACACCGCCTGTGCCTTCAGACGAGCCAACTCCAGACACAATTCCTCGGCCCGCTCGGTCACCACCAGGGACTCGTCCACCCCGCTGACCAGCACCTCCGGCTCCACGCCGGCAGCCCGGAGCAACTTACGACGGGCAGGGCTCGCCGACGCGAGCACGAGGCGGAGCGGCAAGGTCTCAGACACGAGCCCGAGGCTACCGCCCAGCGCTCACCAAGACCGACACCCCGCCCATCGCCGGCCGCCCGGCGCGCCGGCTGGTCGGTGGCCGGGTGGTCGGGGTGGTCGGTGGTCGGTGGCCTGGTGGTCGGTGGCTTCGTGGCCGGGAGGCCGGTGGCGGGGTGGCCCGGAGGTGAAGTGGCCGGGAGGCCCGGTGGCGGCGAGGCGGCGTGGGCCGGTGGCGGGGCGGCCGGGAGGTCCGGCGTCTGGGGCGGCGAGGCGGCGTGGGCCGGTGGCGGGGTGGCCGGAGGTCCGGTGTCTGGGGCGGCGAGGCGGCGTGGGCCGGTGGCGGGGTGGCCGGAGGTCCGGTGTCTGGGGCGGGTGGCGCGGGGGCCGGGTGGTCGGTTGTTCGGGCTGCAGGGCAGCCTGGATGGCCCGAAGTCCTTGATCCACTCGCCTTTCAGGAAAACGCGGTATCCCCTTGCCCCGGATACCGCAGTTTCCTGGAAGGCGAGTGGATCACCGTCCACCCATCGTCGGCCACCGCGAGGATCGAGTCGGTGTCGGCGATATCGGGGTATCCGGCTGCCCCGGACACCCCGACATCAAGAAACCCGAGTCGATCACTGTTTCGTTGATCGGTCAGCGACTGATTCTGGGCGGCGGATCATCACCACGTCGGCGCCGCCGCGCTATCACTGCCCACCCGACCCCGACAGCCACGATCACCCCAAGGGTGGCCAGGCCGCGCGCTGTCGCTCCATCGCTCTCGTCACCCGGCTGAGCACCAGCCGTCGTGCTCGGTCCAGCACCGGCCGGAGCGCTCACCGACTCAAACCCCAGCGGCGGTACGTCTGCCGTCAGCGCCGCCACAAGATCGATCACCCCATAGCCGTACTCGTCGTCGCGCCCGGGTGGACCCTTGTCGACGGCGGTAGCCGTAAGCCGGTGCGCCACCTCGCGGGCGGGCAGGTACGGGAACTTGGACCTGATCAACGCGGCCGCGCCGGCCACGATCGCCGTCGCGTCCGAGGTTCCGGTGCCTTTGCGGTACTTGCCGTCGATGCTCGTGCTGTAGATGTCGACCGCGGGCGCAACCACATCAATCTCCGGTCCAGTCACCGAGACGGCAGCATGTTTGCCGTCTCGGTCGATTCCACCGACGGCGATGACGCCGTCCTCCGACGCTGGATAACCAACTGCAGAATCATGCGGGCGGTTGCCAGCGGATGCAACCACAATCACACCGGCCGCGAGTGCCGCTCTTATGGATCGACGCAATGGGATGCCGGCGCCGCCAACCGAGGAAATACTTATAACGTCGGCTCCGTTGAGGACCGCGAAGTCGATGCCTGCGGCCAAGTTCTCGGGCTCACCCTCACCGTCAGCAGGCGTATCCCGAATTGGGAGTATTTGCGCATCTGGAGCTATTCCCAGAGCGCCCGAGTTTGTCCCCTGCCCATGCGCAGCAATTAAGCCGGCCATCCCAGTGCCATGGCTATTCTGATCGTACTGACCGCTGCCATCCCCGCCGGTGATGATGTCAATACCTCTTAGAAGGTTTCTCCGAAGGTCGGGGTGCGGTTGCACGCCTGTGTCTGGGACAGCGACAGTTACTCCTGCGCCTCGGGTAATGCGTTGCGCATCGGAAGCATTAAGGTAAGTGAGGTGCCACTGGTCCGATCTGATCCTGTGGATCTCGCCGGGCTCGCCACTCGGGAAGTGAGAACCGGCTCCCGCCGGTATATGCACTGGGAGTAGCGTCGCCGAAAAAATAGCCGACAATATCCGCAAGAGTCGACGATCACGATTCATTATCGGTTGAAGCCGATTGCGGGGCCAGGGTCGGTTGGGCCCTGCTCCTCTGGCGGGCGGACGACAGGGTCTACCCCTTGGTCGATCTCCCACGGATGATCGGGGTCCCAGGCTCGTTGATCTGCGTTCTGGCCCCTTCTTGCGGGATGATTATGCGGGTAACTAGTTCCCAGGCCCGAACCCGCAGCGCTGCCCAGGGTGGGAGCGCCGCCAATGGGTGGAAGCTGCTGTCGTCCAGGCAAGCCTCGGCCTCCGGCTGGCCGGGAACCGGCTCCACCGGTTGGGGTGGTGCCAGCGCCACCGCCACCGATAACGCCGCCAATTGGATTAACTTTTCGTGTCGGACTGGGCGGGGATGCGGGCTGACCTAGCCCGACGCCAGGCGTCGCACCGATAATGCCGGTTGGTGGCAAAGATCGAGTCGGCGGCTGTGAGGAGGGGGGGCCGTTGCTATTTCCACGAACCTGCCGATTGGTGGCTCCCGACGTGCCCTCGGAAGGCGAAATTGGGGTGCGAGGTATCGGCCCAGGTGGCAGCGGCGTTGGCGTTCCAATGCCGGGCGGCGGGGTGGATACTCCAACTCCAGAAACTCCCGGAACTCCAGGAATCGGGGGAGGCGGTGCAGTTGCGGTGCTGGTGCCGCCAAGTATCGGCCCTATCACTGAGGCGGTAGAGGCGGGTTGCGACCTGCCCATTGGACTAGATGGAAGCGAAGACGGTGCTGCGCCGACGGTCATGGGTACGGGTAAGATTGGCGGGATTGTTGGCGCGGAGTCATAAGCATCTGAGTCTGACGGGTCTCGCCTTGGGCGCGGAGGAGCCATGGGGGGTTTTTGGAGGGTTGCTTGGGCTTGTTGGAGTTCGCCGCTCAGGTTGAACATCATGGATCGGGCCTGCGCGTTCAGCCGTTCCAGTTCCCCATCAGCGACAGGCGGCTCGGTGACCCGGTTGCCCATCACCGCTTTCGGGTCGGCGACCATCGACTCGTACGCCTGTTTCTGCTGGAACTTGGTCGCGTACTCCTCGTGGATCTTGCGGAGTGCGGCGCGGGTGGTGCCGATGGCCTGGGTTGCGGCGGAGAGTGCGGTGTAGTTCGAGGCGGCGGCGTCGTGGGTCCGCTGGACCTTGTCGATGAGTTCGTCGAGTTCGGCGAGGTACGTGCGGGAGGCGGCGCTGGTTTCGGGGGGCCAGGCCTCGGCGAGCCCGCGTCGGTACTGCTGGAGGCGGCCGAGGTGGGTTTGCGCCAGGTCGCAGACCTTGCGCCAGCCGGCTACCTGCTTCCAGTGGTTGGCGGTGTCGTGGTCCTGGAGGCAGGCCCACATGCTGTTGACGTCCATGAGTTGCCAGTCGGTGAGGCCTGAGGTGCGGCCGGTGCCTCGTTCGATCACGGCAGCACCACCGGCCCTTGGGCGTCGGGGCTGGTCGGGTCGGTCAGTGTCGGCGTGGGGCCGCCGGGGAGGACGCTGGCGGGGTTGGCGAGGGCTCGTTGCACGTCCACCACTCGGGCGGCGGTGAAGGCGTCGCTGTCGGCGTAGTGGGTGGCGACCTGGTCGGCGGCGGCGGCGAGGTGGCCGGTGACGCCTCGGACGGCGTACACCATGTCGGCGGTGGCCTGCTGCGTCTCGTGGTGGGCGTGCAGGAATGTGACCAGCTCGATGAAGGCGTCACATGGGTTGGGCAGCTTCGCGGACATGTCTTCGGCGATGTACGACAGGTGCGGCGCGTAGTTGCTCTCGACCTCGGCGGCGAGCCGGTCGGCGAACTCTCTGAGCTGACTGATGTCGGCTTCGATGCCGCTGTAACCGCGTAGCCAGGGTGCTGGCCGGTCCTCCTCGGGGATCATGGATCCTCCCTACCCGTAACGGCACCGTTTCCCTGAGTGAGATTAACGGCTCAACGCCCCCCTGGCAGCCCCCCGTGCGGCGGGTCTCGGGTCAGCGGGGCAGGCCGGCGGCACGCCACCCACGGGAGTTGCCCGGTCGACCGCTGCGCGCCCAGGCGGACACGGTCGTCGGCGCGGGGGTGGTGGCGGGCCGGGACCGGACGATGATCGCCCCCACCAGAGCGGCCAACTCCTCGGCGGTGGGCACGCCGCGGACGACCCGGAACAGCGGCTCTTCGGCAGACATGACGCCAGGGTACGCGGCGCGAAGTTACCCGAAGCGCACAGTGGCGTGCCGGCGGTGTGAGCGTCAGCCGGTCCGGGTACCGTCTCACCGATGTCGAACGCGCTTCCCCAACTTGTCGCTGACCGATACCGGCTTCTGTCGCCGCTCGGCCAGGGTGGCATGGGCCGGGTGTGGAAGGCGCGCGACGAGGTGCTGCACCGGGACGTCGCCATCAAGGAGTTGGTGCCGCCGCCCGGTCTCACCGATGAGGAGCGCCGCGAGATGCGCGAGCGCTCGTTGCGGGAGGCGCGGGCCATCGCCCGGCTCAACCACGCCAACGTCGTCCGCATCTTCGACGTGCTGCGCACCGACGGCGATCCGTGGATCGTCATGGAGTACGTGGCGTCGAAGTCGTTGCAGGACACTCTCGCCGAGGACGGCCCGGTGTCGGTGGCCCAGACGGTGGAGATCGGCCTGGGCGTGCTGGGTGCGCTCAGCGCCGCGCACAAGGCGGGCGTCATGCACCGCGACGTGAAGCCCGGCAACGTGTTGCTCGGCGACGACGGCCGGGTGGTGCTGACCGACTTCGGTCTCGCCACCATCCCCGGCGACCCCAACGTGACCCGCACCGGCATGGTCCTCGGCTCACCCGCGTACATCTCGCCGGAGCGGGCCCGGGACGGCACCGCCGGGCCGGAGGCCGACCTGTGGTCGCTGGGCGCGACGCTCTACGCGGCGGTCGAGGGCAAGTCGCCGTATGCCCGGCCGTCGGCGATCGGCACGCTGGCCGCGCTGGCCACCGAGCCCATTCCGCCGCCGAAGAACGCCGGGCCGCTCAAGGCCGTGCTCAACGGGCTGCTGCGCAAGGACCCGAACGAGCGGATCACCGCCGAGGTGGCGGAGCGGTTGCTGCGCCGCGCCGGGGGCAAGCGGTCGCGCGGGATTTCACTGCTCGATGGCGTACGCCGGCCTGGGCCTAACGGTCCACGCGAGCCGCGCCCGCCGCACGTCCCCGCCCCGCGGCCGGCCGAGAGTGTCGACCGGCCGGTGTCGCCGCCGCCGGCCGCCGCCGCGACCACCTCGGCCGCTACCTCCGCTGCCGCCACGACCGGTGCCGCCGATGCCACGCCGACGGCCGTCGTTCCCTCCGGTGCGGCCGCCGACCCGACCGCGCCGGTGCCCCCCGAGCCGACCGCAGCCGCGCCGGCCGAGCCGACCGCCACGATCGACCGCCCGTCCGAGGCCGAGACGACCGATGCCGAGCCGTCCGAGGCCGAGCCGTCCGAGGCTGAGCCGACCGAGGCTGAGCCGACCGCGAAGGTCACGGCCGCGCCCGACACGAGCGGCGACGGTACGACGAACGTCGACGACGAGCCGACTGTTGTCGACGGTCCGCCGGTGGCTCCGGAGCAGCGCAAGCCGACCACGCCGACGTCGCTCATGCCGCCGGTGAGTCCGGCCGGCCGTGCGGCGGTCCCGCCATCGGACGGCACGAAGCCGAACAACACCCGACGCAACGTGCTGATCGGGGCGCTCGTGGCCCTGCTGCTGATCGGCCTCGTGGTGATCGTGCCGATGCTCACCAAGGGCGACGACGACGAGACCCCGCAGACCGGCCCGACGACCGGTGCGGCCGCCACGTCGGCGCCGGCGCAGTCCTCGGCTCCGGCGGCGCCTCCGCCCACCACGGGCGCACCGAGTGCGTCGCCCTCGGCCACGCCGTCGACCGACCCGAACGCGCTGCCGGCGGGTTGGAAGCTGCACGAGGGGCCGATCTTCTCCATCCCGCTTCCACCCGGCTGGAGCGGCCGTCAGACCAGGTCGGACACCTTCGTCTTCAACCAGTCCGGCGGGCCTGGCAAGATGCTGGTCCAGTGGACCTCCAGCCCGGAGAAGGACGCGGTCGCCGACTGGAAGGAGAAGGAACCGGACCGCAAGGGCCTGGTCAAGAACTATCAGTTGGTGGGCAGCATCAAGTCCTGCGACTGGTATCGGACCTGCGCCGACTGGGAGTGGCTGGAGACCCGGGACGGCACCCGCATCCACGTGCGCAACCGGGGCTTCGTAACCGCCACCAACCGGGGTTACGCCATCCGGTGGGAGATCGCGGAGAAGGACTGGCAGGCCAACCTCGCCAACTTCGACCAGATCGTCAAGGGCTTCAAGCCCGATCGGGTCAACTGACAGGCGTTTCGCACCTGCGCGAACCTCTCTCGCATGTTCTTGCGTCGTTCGGGGTATCTGATCTCCAACGACGGAGGGAGGTGCGACATGGGTTACCGATGCAGGAACGCCCGGCCCCGGCTGGCACTGTGGATGCTCGTCGCACTCGGCGATGTGGCACTGCTGCTGATCAGCGTTGGGCTTCCGGTACTCGTCGCGCTGTTCGGCGTCGTTGCCATCACCGTTGGTGCGGTGGGCGTCCGGCGGCTCAGCCGGCGGGACGCGCTGGTCCGCGAGGATGCTCCGGTGATGGTGCCGGCCCTGAGCCGGCGACGGGTCTGACCCATACCCGGTGGTGTGGCGGCAGCCGGACCGATTGTCAACCGTGGAGTGACAGTCGATCCCGCTGCCGCCAACGGCCCGGTCAGGTGTTGTTGGCCAACGCGATCAGGCGGCTCCGGTCGCCGTTCCAGTAGTTGCGGTCCACGTTGCCGCTGATCCCGGAGACCGCGCCGGTGCTGGTGTACTGCCAGAAGCTCCACACCGACGCGCCGGCCGGCAGGGCGCCGGGCGTGCTCGACCAGCGGGCCAGCCAGAGCGGGTGGTTCGCCCACGGGCCGGTCCAGCTGCCGGTGCACTGGTTCCACCAGCTCGTGGTGGTGTAGATGACCGCGTACCGGCCGGTGCGGGAGCGGTAGGTGTTCAGGAAGTCCTGCACCCAGTTGCGCATCCCGGTCGTGCTGAGCCCGTAGCAGTAGCCGCCGCTGTACGGGTTGCCCTCGATGTCCAGCGCGGCCGGCAGGGTGCGGCTGTCCGCGGACCAGCCGCCGCCGTTGGACGCCAGGTAGTTGGCCTGGGTCGAGCCGGCGGAGATGTTCGGTCGGGCGAAGTGGTACGCCCCGCGGATCACCCCGGCGTTGTACGAGTTGACGTAGTTGGCGTTGAAGTTCGGGTCCTTGTAGCTGGTGCCCTCGGTCGCCTTGATGAAGGCGAACTCGATGCCCGCGTTGCGGACGCTCGTCCAGTTGATGGTGCCCTGGTAGCGGGAGACGTCGACACCGGGTGTGGTGGCGGCGGCCGCCGGTCCGGCGGTCGCGACCAGGGCCGCCGCCGCGGTGGCGAGGACGGTGAGGCCGGCCGCGAACGCGCGGCGCAGCGATGATCGGGTACGGGCCATGAGTGCCTCCAAGGACGTCGCTCTATCGACACTCATCTTTGGAGGTAAGTGCCCTAGATCACAAGGGCGACCGGTAAAAAGCTTCATCGACGGTCCATGAAGGCCCGGTGGCCGGGGCAGGACGGATCAGCGCAGCGCGGCCGGGTCGAGCTGCCAGCGGAACGGTTCGACGACGGTCAACGTCTCGCCGGGCTTGGCCACCTGGTCCTCGACGTAGTGCTCACCGTCCAGCCGGAACAGCCGCAACGAGTGCGCGTCGCCGTCCTGCTCGACCAGCAGATACCAGGGGATTCGCGCAATGGCGTAGAGCTGCATCTTGAGCAGGCGGTCGGCCGCGGCATTGCCCGGCGAGACGACCTCACCGACGAGAGACACCCGGTCGGAGTCGAGATAGGTGCCGTCGTCGTCGGCGTCGGTGACGACGAGATCCGGAATGACGACCCGGTCGACGCCGAGCCGGACGTTTATCGCGTCATAGACCAGGAGACCGCGAGGCTCTGCTGCTGCCTCGATGCTGTTCGCCAGCCGTCGTGACACCCGCTGGTGCCGTCGGCTCGGGGCAGGGCTCACCAACAGGCTCCCGTCGAGCAGCTCGATCCGGTCGGGCGTCTCGCCCAGGGCGAAGTAGTCGGCCTCGGTCCACAGGCCGACGTGCGGCTCCAGGGGGGCTGCGCTCACCTGCGTCCACCTCCCGCTTCACTCGCCACCCGATCAGTTTCACAGGATACGAGCCGGTGCCTCGGGAGCGACACGGAACGCCGCCGGTAGGCTCGCGCCCCATGATGTCGATCGACGGGCTGGGCGACCTGTGGGACACGCTGTTCGGCGCGCAGCCGGACCCGCCCGCGCTGCTGGTGCTGATCACCGGTGCCGTCGCGCTGGTGGTGGTCTCCACCCGGCTGCCGTGGCGGATCGCCCGTAACGCCATCACCATCGCGCACGAGGGCGGGCACGCCCTCGTCGCCCTGCTCACCGGCCGCAAGCTGCACGGCATCCGGCTGCACTCGGACACGTCGGGGCTGACGCTCTCCGCCGGCCGCCCCACCGGGCCGGGCATGATCCTCACCCTGCTCGCCGGGTACGTCGCACCGCCGTTGGTCGGGCTGGCCGGCGCCTGGCTGCTCGGCGGTAACCGGATCACCCTGCTGCTCTGGGTGGCGGTGGCGCTGCTGCTGGCCATGCTCGTCATGATCCGCAACGTCTTCGGCGTGGTGTCGTTGCTGGTCACCGGCGCGTTGGTGTTCGCCGTCTCGTGGTACGCGACGCCGCAGGTCCAGGCCGCGTTCGCGTACGCCGGGGTGTGGTTTCTGCTGCTCGGTGGGGTGCGGCCGGTGGTCGAGCTGCAACGGCTGCGCTCGCGGGGCCGGATGCCCGCCTCCGACGCCGACCAACTCGCCGGGCTCACCCCGTTCCCGCCGATCTTCTGGGTGAGCGTCTTCGCCCTCGTCAACCTGGCGGCGCTGGTCGCCGGCGCCCTCCTGCTGACCGGCCCGATCCTCACCGACGCCGGCCTGACGCTCTAACCCCGCCTCCGCCCGGGTCGATCAAGGAGTTGTGGTGGGCCGCGAAAGCCGCAATACCCCCGCAGTCAGGCACCACAACTCCATGATCGACGGCGGGTGGGGCGGGGAGGGCGGCGGGAGGGGCGGGGAGGGGCGCGGGTGGGTGGGGCGCGGGTGGGCAGAATGGGGCCGTGCGATACGTGATCATCGGGGCGGGCGCGGTCGGCGGGACCATCGGCGTACGGCTGGCCCAGGCCGACCGGGACGTGACGGTGGTGGCCCGCGGCGCCCACCTGGACGCGATTCGCGCGCGGGGTCTGACCCTGCGGCAGCCCGACGGTCAGGTGACCGCCCGGCTCGCGGCGGTGGACCGGCCCGGTGATCAGCCGCTGCCAGCGGACACCGTGCTGATCCTCACCGTGAAGTCGCAGGACACTCCGGGCGCGCTGGCCGCCTGGGTGGACGCGCCGGTGGTCGGTGGCGGCACCGCTGGCGAACGTCTGCCGCTGGTGACCGCGCAGAACGGGGTGGCCAACGAACGGGCCGCACTGCGGCTCTTCGCCGACGTGCACCCGGTCTGCGTCTGGCTGCCGGCCACCCACCTGGACCCGGGCGTGGTGGTCGCCAACGGGTACCCGCATCCGGGGATGCTCCACATCGGGCGGTACCCCGGGGGCGCCGACGACACCGACCGGGCGATCGCCGCCGACCTGACCGCCGCCGGCTTCGTCGCCCCGGTCCGCACCGACGTGCTGCGCTGGAAGTACGGCAAGCTGCTCAGCAACCTCGGTAACGGCCTCCAGGCGTTGCTCGGTCGGGACATCCCGGACGCGCTTGTCGAGCGGGTACGTGCCGAAGGCGTCGCCGCGCTCGCCGCCGCCGGCATCGCGCACACCTCGCCGGAGGAGGAGAAGGCCGCACGGGGCGACCTGGTCGGGCAGCGCCCGGTCGACGGCGAGGCCCGCTCCGGCGGCTCCACCTGGCAGAGCCTGGCCCGGGGCACCGGCTCGACCGAGGTCGACCACCTCAACGGCGAGATCGCTCTGCTCGGCCGGTTGCACGGCGTACCGACACCGGTCAACGTCGCCGTGCAGCGGGCCGTACGCCGGGCGGTGCGGGAGCGGATCGCCGCCGGCGCGTTCCCGCTCACCGAGTTGGAGAAAATGGTCGCCTGACCGGGGCAACCGGCGACCCCGCCCGGTGCGTGTTCCCAGCGACCGACACGGGGAGGTAGCGGGTGCCGGACGTCGACGGGTTCGACGAGTTCTACCGGGGCAGTCGGCAACGGCTCCTCGGGTTCGTCTACGCCCTCACCGGCGATCGGAGCGAGGCGCAGGACGCCGTGCAGGAGGCGTACGTCCGGGCGTGGCAGCGCTGGTCGACGGTCAGCGTGTACGACGACCCGGAGGCGTGGGTGCGGGTGGTGGCCAGCCGGATCGCCGTCAGCCGGTGGCGCAGCCTGCGGAGCCGGGCACGCGCCTACCTGCGGCACGGTGCCACCGAGACCGTTCCCGGGCCGGGCACCGACACCGTCGCGGTGGTCGCCGCCCTGCGCCGGCTGCCGGAGGAGCAACGCGTCGCCATCGCCCTGTACTACCTGGTCGGCATGCCGGTCGCCGACGTGGCGCGGGAGACCGCGGCCCCGGTGGGCACCGTCAAGGCCCGTCTCTCCCGGGGGCGCACCGCGCTCGCCGGTCTGCTCGCCGTCTCTGACCTGGAGGAGGCCACCGATGCGTGACGACCCGACGTTCGTCGAACAGATCCAGCGGGACCTGCGGGACGTGCGCTGGCTCGCCCCGGAGGAGATTCGCGCCCGGGGCCGTCGCCGCAGCCAGCGCAAGGTCGTGGTGGCCACCGTCGTGCTGGCCCTGGCCGGGGTTTCCGCGGTGGCGGTCGCCGCGCCGAGGACGTCCCCGCCACTGGTTCAGCCGGCCGCCTCGGCCTCGCCGACCCGGCACGAGATCACCACCGATGCCCTGTTGCAGCCAGCCGACCTGTCGCAGCAGGTCGAGGTGCAGCTCAGCCAGTCGGGGCTGGGCGAGCCGGTCCTGCTGGACCACATGCTCGGCGCTTGCCGGACGAGCCAGGGACGCTCGAATGGCTGGCAGAACTCGATCCTGTCCCGCTCGCAGACGTTTGTGCCCAAACACGCTGCGCCGATCCGCACGTCGGTTGGTCTGGTCACGCAGGATCTCTTCCGGCTGGTACCCGAGGCGGCCATCCAGCTGATCGACACGCTGGACGACGTTGTTGCCCCGTGCGCCGACTGGGTCAGCGTCGGCGAGTACAAGGCGGGGAGTGCGACGGGAACCGGAATGGCGACGCACCGCTGGGCGGTGATCCAGCGGGGTTTCGCCGGCGACGGGGCTGCGCTACTGCTGCACACAGGTACGCAGCCCGTCGACCAGAAGACGGGCGAGCCCATCGGTGCGGCGCCCCGGCCGACCACCACCGCCGTGGTCCGGGTCGGTGATCTGATCACCGTGCTCAGAATGGGACAGGCCGGCACCGAGCTGGACCTGCGCCGCCTGGCGGAGGTCGCCGCCCGCCGGATGTGCGCAGCCGCCAACCCACCCTGCTGACGCGGCCGCCGGGGCGATCAAGGGACCGAGATCAGAGCGGGATGTTGCCGTGCTTCTTGGGCGGCAGGGTCTCCCGCTTGGTGCGCAGGACGCGCAACGCCCGGATGATCTGGGTGCGCGTCTCGTGCGGCGGGATGACCGAGTCGATGTACCCGCGCTCGGCCGCCACGTACGGGTTGGCCAGGGTGTCCTCGTACTCGGCGATCTTCTCGGCCCGCACCGCCGCCGGGTCCTCGGCGCCGGCCAGTTCGGAGCGGTAGAGGATGTTCACCGCGCCCTGCGCGCCCATCACCGCGATCTGCGCGGTCGGCCAGGCGAAGTTCAGGTCCGCGCCGAGGTGCTTGGAGCCCATCACGTCGTACGCCCCGCCGTACGCCTTGCGGGTGATGACGGTGACCTTGGGGACGGTCGCCTCGGCGTACGCGTAGATGAGCTTGGCGCCCCGGCGGATGATGCCGTCCCACTCCTGACCGGTGCCGGGCAGGAAGCCGGGCACGTCCACGAAGGTCAGCACCGGGATGTTGAACGCGTCGCAGGTGCGCACGAAGCGGGCGGCCTTCTCCGAGGCGGCGATGTCCAGGGTGCCGGCGAAGTGCATCGGCTGGTTGGCGACCACACCGACCGGTCGTCCCTCGACCCGGCCGTAGCCGACCACGATGTTCTGCGCGTACAGGGGCTGGACCTCCAGGAACTCACGGTCGTCGAGGACGTGCTCGACGACTGTGTGGATGTCGTACGGCTGGTTGGCGGAGTCCGGGATGAGGGCGTCCAACTCCCGGTCCTCGTCGCTGATCGCCAGGTCGGCGGGGGCTTCGACCACGACCGGCTCGTCGAGGTTGTTCGACGGCAGGTACGACAGCAGCGCCTTGACGTAGTCGACCGCATCCTCCTCGTCGCTGGCGAGGTAGTGGGCGTTTCCGCTGCGGGAGTTGTGCGTACGCGCGCCGCCCAGCTCCTCCATGCCGACGTCCTCGCCCGTCACCGTCTTGATCACGTCCGGGCCCGTGATGAACATGTGCGAGGTCTGGTCGACCATCACTGTGAAGTCGGTGACCGCCGGGGAGTAGACCGCGCCGCCGGCGCAGGGCCCCATCACCAGCGAGATCTGCGGGATGACGCCGGAGGCCCGTACGTTGCGGAAGAAGATCTCACCGTAGAGGCCTAGCGAGACGACGCCCTCCTGGATGCGTGCGCCGCCGGAGTCGTTGATGCCGACCACCGGGCAGCCGATCTTCATGGCCAGGTCCATCACCTTGACGATCTTCTCGCCGAAGACCTCGCCGAGCGAGCCACCGAAGACCGTGAAGTCCTGCGCGAAGACACACACCTGCCGGCCGTCCACCGTGCCGTAGCCGGTGACCACCCCGTCGCCGTACGGGCGGTTGCGCTCCAGCCCGAAGGCCGTGGAGCGGTGCCGGGCCAGCTCGTCGAGCTCGACGAAGGAGCCCTCGTCGAGCAGCATCTCGATCCGCTCGCGGGCGGTCTTCTTGCCACGCGCGTGCTGCTTCTCCACGGCGCGGGCCGACCCGGCGTGCACCGCCTCGTCGACCCGGCGCTCCAGGTCCGCCAGCTTGCCCGCGGTGCTGTGCATGTTGGTCCCGGTCTCGGTAGTCACCCAGGGAATATAACGATGGTTCAGGTGGGTGCCGCTGTGCAGTACGCCTCAGTGTCCACCGGAGCACCGTCGTAGGCTGGCGGAATGTCGGGCTCCCCGTACACCGATCTGGACCGGCCGCCGCTGTCGGCGGCCCGGCTGCGCCGCGCGTTGGTCGCGCCGAACGGGCCGTGGGCCCGGCTGGAGCTGCGTGCCGAGACCGGCTCCACGAACGCCGACGTGGCCGAGGCCGCGCGGGCCGACGAGCCCGAGGGCCTGGTCGTGGTCGCCGAGCGGCAGACCGCCGGGCGCGGCCGGCGCGGCCGGGTCTGGCAGTCGCCGGCCCGGGCCGGCATCGCGACGAGCGTGCTGCTGCGGCCCGGCGAGGCCGTGCCGGACCGCGGCTGGCTGCCGGCGACACCCACGGGGTACGGGTGGCTGCCGTTGCTGGCCGGCGTGGCGCTTGTCGAGACGGTGGCCCGGCTGGCCGAGCTGGAGGCCACCCTCAAGTGGCCGAACGACCTGCTGGTCGACGACGCGAAGTGCGCGGGTGTGCTGGCCGAGGCGGTGCCCGGACGTGCGCCGGACCAACCGCCGGCCATCGTGCTGGGCATCGGGCTCAACGTGACGCTGCGCGCCGACGAGCTGCCGGTGAATCCGACCGGGCTGCCGGCCACCTCGCTCCAGCTGGCCGGCGCGGTGGCCACCGATCGGGATCCGCTGTTGCGGGCGCTGTTGCGGGCGGTCGCCGACTGGTACGACCGTTGGCGCTCGGCGGGCGGCGACGCGGTGGCCAGCGGCCTGCGCGACGCCTACCTGGCGGTCTGCGCGACGATCGGCCGTGAGGTACGCGTCCTGCTTCCCAACGGCGACTCCCTGACCGGCACCGCCACCGGAGTGGACCCGGACGGCCAACTGATGGTCAGCACCCCGACCGGCGCCCGAACCCTGGCCGCCGGCGACGTCCTCCACCTGCGCTGACGAGTGCAAGATCGCGCAGGACGGGTGGGCCGCGTGGCGGATGTTGTGGTGGGGCTTGGGGGGTTTACCGTCTGCGCGTCTAGAAAATCGCGTTGGAGGTTCCCGTGGCGTTTCCTGAAGACGTGCTCACCGAGGACGAGCACGTCGTGCTGCACCTGCACCCGCACTGGAAGGCGTTGATTCGGCCGATCGTGGTGCTGGTGCTGGCCATCGCCGCGGTGGTGGTCGGCGTGCTCCTGTTGCCCCAGAGCGGCGGCGGTTCGATCGCGCTGGCCGTGATCGGGGCGATCGCCCTGATCGGGGTGCTGTGGCTCGGTCTGTGGCCGTTCCTGGTCTGGCGCACCACCCACTACCTGTTCACGAACGAGCGAGTCCTGCTCCAGCAGGGTGTCTTCTCCCGGGATCGGCGGGACCTCCCGCTCGCCCGGGTCAACGACCACTCGATGAACCAGCGTTTCGTCGAGCGCCTGCTCGGCTGCGGGACGCTCACCATCGAGTCGGCAGGCGAGCGCGGCCAGTCGGTGCTCGCCGACGTACCGAACGTCGGAAAGGTGCAGACCACCCTGTACGAGCTGGTCGAGGCACAGCACGACAAGCACTCGCTGGGCGACGGCGAGATGCGCGACATGCTCGCCGACATGCAGGACGGCAAGCCGCTGCGCGACACCACGACCTGAGCCGGACCGGTCGCGACCCGCCCACGACACGCTGTCGGGGCGGGTCAGTCGTTTCGTTGAGCCTCGGGTGAGGCGCTGATCTCCGTCGGACCGCCGTCGGGCGACCCGTCGGTGGGCTGGTCCGCGGCGATCGGGCCGGCGTCCGGCCGGTCGGTGCCGGGCCGGTCAGCGCCGGTCGGCGCGGTTTCGGTCGGGGCGGGGTCGGTTTCGGCGGCTTCGGCCTCGGCGGGGTCGGTTTCGGCGGGGTCGGCCTCGGCGGGGTCGGCCTCGGCGGGGCGTACGGCGAACCAGCCACGAAAGCGGGTCCGCAGCACCTCCTGCTCGGGCCGGTCGTCCGGGCCGAGACGCAGCATGGTGCCGGTGAGGCTGACGGTGCCCAGGCCCGGGCGGGCGGTCGACGGTCGGGCGCCCATCACGTCGACCCGGACCGCGAGCCGGTCGCCGGCCCGCACCGGGGCGAGCCAGCGCAGCTCCTCCAGGCCGGGAGACGCGTCCGCGGCGGCCCGGGACAGCAGGTGGTCGACGTAGGCGCGCATGAACAGGCTGACCGTGTAGAAGCCACTGGCGATCAGACCGCCGTGCCGGCTCGCCGCGGCCAGGTCGGGGTCGACGTGGTACCACTGCGGGTCGAAGCGGCGGGCGAAGGCGACCATCTCGTCGGCGTCCACGGTGACCACGCCGAGGTCGACGGTGAGCCCCGGGACGAGATCCTCGAAGAACAGCTCGGCCGGTCGCCCCGTGCCGGAGCGGGCGTCGGGTGCCGTCACCGGCGGGGCGCGCGGCGGGTGCTGACGCGCAGCTCCGCGGCGAGTTCCGCGTCCAGGTCGGCGGCGGGGCTGACGCTCAGTCGCGTGGGCCGACCCTGGGTGGGCGTGCCGGGCGGGTAGTCGGCGCGTGGCGCGGTCTCCGCCTCCTCCAGCTCGGACACGGATTCCGCAAGCTCGGCGACCGGGTCCATCTCCGCCATGGTGTCCCACTCGTCGCGGGGAATGCTGTGCCAGGTGGAGTCGGGCTTCGCGGCCTCGTCCTCGGTCGGTGCGACGGGCTGGAAGACGAAGGTGCGGTATGACCAGAACCGGAACAGCGTGGCCAGCAGGACGCCGACGGTCTTGGCCAGATTCAGTGCCAGCAGGCCGTGGACGCCGAGGCCGTACTTCGCCGCCGCCACGGCGCCCAGCTCGATCAGCAGGCCGGCACCGTTGAAGAGGAAGAAAAGGAGATATTCCCGGCGAAGCGCCGATTTCGGCCGATCTCGGTACGTCCAGTGCCGATTCATGAGGTACGACGTGATGGTGGCGACGATGGTCGCGATCACGGTCGCCTTCAACTGACCATTGACGAAGACGGTCAGTGCGAGGGCATTGAACACCGCGTAATTGATGACGGTGTTGATGCCGCCGACGATGCCGAACTTGAGCGCCTCGTGGATGAACTTCTGCCAGCGCTCAGGCAGCAGGCGGACAAGACGCATGCGAAACACCTTAGGGCAGTCGGTGCGGCCGGCGATCACCGGCCGAACGAGGTGGGCGGCAGGTCACGCCCCGTGGTCATGGTCGGGATTCACCTGCGGAAGGGTCGGGGTTCCCGCTTCGACGAAGACGAACCGCCGGTACGACCAGAATCGGAACAGCGTGGCGAGCCCCGTGCCGACGATGTAGCTGGCGAGGTTGTCCGCCAGGCGCGTCTGGAACACGGCGGGCCAGATGGCTCCGAGGCCGTAGCGGCTGAGCGCGAGGCAGGCCACCGTGATGCCGAGGCCGACCGCGTTGAAGAAGAAGAAGAGCGCGTACTCGCGGGCCGCGTTGTTGCGCTGGCGGTGCCGCCAGGTCCAGAACCGGTTGCCCACGAAGGCGACCGAGGCCGCGATCACGGTGGAGATCGTCTTCGCCGTCAGCTCCTCGACGCCGTGCTTGCTCGTCAGGTAGTTGAAGAGCGCGAAGTCGATGAGGAAGGCGAAACCACCCACGGTGGCGAACTTGCTCATCTCGCGGAGGAGGTGACCGAAGCGGTCGAGCAGCATGCCGACGAGACCCCGTCGGGTCTGCCGGGGACCCGGTTGTTCCCCGGTCATCGTGGCGGCCACGGAGGGAGCCTACCGGCTGCCGGCCAGTCAGAGGGGTAGCAACGGCAAGCGGGGCGTGGTCTCCCGGAGGGGCCCAGCGCCACGTGCCTAACCGCTACACGCAGCGTAACCAATTGGGAGGACTGAGCCGCCCCGGAACGGGAATCCCCGCACCGGTCGGCGGGGCAGGTCCACGGCCCGACCGCAACAAGCGTCCGCCGGGGTGCACAACAAGATTTGCGTGAAACTGCGCGAGAAAGCGGGTATCAGCTCGTGATGCCGCAGCGAGGCCGTAGCTTGTGCAGTTCTTCACAACCTGTCCCACTGACTCGGAAGGCTGCCCGGTTTACGCTGAGGCCAATCCCAGGTTTCCACGAAGGCGACGCATCGCGCCGCCGAGTCTCGTGCATCCCATAGATCGGTCAGCGTCGACCACAAGGAGATGTGTCATGGTTGCTCCGGCTGTTGTGCGGGGTATCGATCAGGCCCCGACGTCCCATCCGAAACTGCTCGCCTGGGTCCGTGAGGTCGCGGAACTGACCACCCCCGACCGGGTCGTCTGGGTGGACGGTTCCGACGAGGAGTGGCGCCGCCTCACCGATGAGCTTGTCGAGGCCGGCACACTGATCCGGCTCAACCCGGAGAAGAAGCCCAACTCGTTCTACGCGCGCACCGACCCGACCGACGTCGCCCGGGTCGAGGAGCGCACCTACATCTGTTCCGTCGACGAGGCGGACGCCGGCCCCACCAACAACTGGATGGCGCCGGCCGAGATGAAGCGGACGATGACGGATTTGTACCGGGGCTCCATGCGTGGTCGCACCATGTACGTCATCCCGTTCGTCATGGGCCCGGTCGAGGCCGAGTCCCCGATGTTCGGTGTCGAGATCACCGACAGTCCGTACGTGGTCGCCTCGATGCGGATCATGACGCGGATGGGCACCCGGGTCCTCGAGGCCATGGGCGACGACGCGGACTTCGTGCACGCGCTGCACTCGATCGGCGCCCCGCTCGCCCCCGGCCAGCAGGATGTCGCCTGGCCGTGCAACGACACCAAGTACATCTCGCACTTCCCGGAGAGCCGGGAGATCTGGTCGTACGGCTCGGGTTACGGCGGCAACTCGCTGCTGGGCAAGAAGTGCTACTCGCTGCGGATCGCCAGCGTGATGGGCCGGGACGAGGGCTGGCTCGCCGAGCACATGCTGATCCTCAAGATCACCTCGCCGGAGGGTCGGGTCTACCACATCGCCGGCGCGTTCCCGTCTGCCTGCGGCAAGACCAACCTCGCCATGGTGGAGCCGACGATCCCCGGCTGGAAGGTCGAGACCATCGGCGACGACATCGCCTGGATGCGGTTCGGCCCGGACGGCCGCCTCTACGCGGTCAACCCCGAGTACGGCCTGTTCGGCGTCGCGCCCGGCACCGACTGGAAGACCAACGCCAACGCCATGCGCACCCTGGACCGGGGCAACTCCGTCTTCACGAACGTCGGCCTCACCGACGACGGCGACGTCTGGTGGGAGGGTATGGGTGAGCCGCCGGCGCACCTGATCGACTGGAAGGGCAACGACTGGACGCCGGAGAGCGACAGCCTGTCCTCCCACGCGAACAGCCGGTTCTGCACCCCGATCACCCAGTGCCCGATCCTCGCCGAGGAGTACTTCGACCCGAACGGCGTGCCGATCGACGCGATCCTCTTCGGCGGACGCCGCAAGGACACCGTCCCGCTGGTGACCGAGGCCCGCGACTGGGTGCACGGCGTCTACATGGGCGCCACGCTCTCCTCGGAGACGACCGCCGCCGCGTCCGGCGCCGTCGGCGTGGTCCGGCGGGATCCGATGGCGATGCTGCCGTTCATCGGCTACCACGCCGGGGACTACTTCCGGCACTGGATCGAGATGGGCAAGGGCACCGACGGCGACGAGGCGAAGCTGCCGAAGATCTACTACGTCAACTGGTTCCGCAAGGACCCGGACGGCTCGTTCCTCTGGCCGGGCTTCGGGGAGAACTCCCGGGTGCTCAAGTGGGTCGTCGAGCGGATCGAGGGCACGGCCGACGCGGTCGAGACGCCGGTCGGCATGGTCCCCGCACCGGACGCCCTG
This sequence comes from Micromonospora sp. DT53, assembly GCF_049841535.1. Classification (NCBI taxonomy): domain Bacteria; kingdom Bacillati; phylum Actinomycetota; class Actinomycetes; order Micromonosporales; family Micromonosporaceae; genus Micromonospora; species Micromonospora sp. DT53. The sequence goes on along the minus strand of NZ_JBNCKM010000002.1, from coordinate 94,285 downwards.
GACGTCGAGGGTCTGGACATGACCCCGGAGGACGTTCGGATCGCCCTGAAGGTCGACCCGGACGAGTGGCGCAACGAGCTGCCGATGATCACCGAGTGGTTCGAGAAGTTCGGTGACAAGCTGCCCGGCGTGCTCTGGGCCGAGTTGGACGCGCTGCGTGCGCGCCTGGACGCCGTACAACCGCAGCGCTAGGTGTGAAGACGGCCCCACGCGGGCAATGTCGGATCCCATGAGGACGGCCGCCGAGACCCAGGTCCGGCGGCCGTCCGCCGTCCGGCTGCTCACCATCCTGCTGGCGACGACGGCGGCGGCCACCGTCGTGGTCGAGCTGCTCAACTGGTGGTACGCCCCGGAGCCGGGCTTCGGGCTGGCCGTACGGACCGGCTGGGCCATGCTGCGCTCGTTCGGCTTCCTGCTGCTGATCGGGCACGTGCGACGGGGTCGTACGGCGGCCCGCCCGTTCGGGCTGATCCTCGCGGTCACCACGATCTTCGCGGTCGGCCGGCTCATCGTGCCCCGGAAGGGGGTGCCGCCGCTGCCCGGCCTGCTCGGCTTCGCCATCCTCACGGCGCTCTGTGTAACTGTGGTCTGGCTGCTCTACCGCTCGTCGGCGGTGGCCGGGCACCTGGTCCGGCACCGTCCGCGCCTCGTCATCGACCGGGACGGTATCTCCTGGCGGGAGACCCCTCCCCGTCGACCACAGGCCAGCGCCTGGTTGTTGACCAGTCGGGTGGCGGCCTTCACCTACAGCCCACTGATGCTGGTGCCGGCCCTGGTGGCCGGGGGTTCCATCCTGGATGGTCGACTGACCGCGGTTCCCGCCGTGCTGTTCTGGTTCGGCGCGGGCATCACGGCCAGCTACGCGGTGCTGTTCTGCACCGCGTTCCTGATGCGGGGCAAGGACTGGGCGCGGGGCCTGCTGGTCGTCGTCACGGTGGCCGTACTCGCCGTGGATCTGCCGCTGTGCTGGTGGCTGCTGGGCGTGGACGGCCTGATCCGCGACGGCGCCCCCCTGCTCGCGGCCGCCGGCCTGGCCCTCTACGGCCTCCGCCGAGCCGCCCGCACCCCGGCCTAACCCCCACACTCGTGTCGATCATGGAGTTGTGGTGCCCGATGCACTCGGATTTGCCGCTTCTGTGACCCACCACGACTCCATGATCGACGGCCGAGGGTTGGACGGCGCGCTGCGCCGCGCGGTCCGCAGGGGCGGGTAGGGGGCAGGATGGCGGGGGTGGCGTCGGTCACAACGGTCGGCGTGGGCGGATCGTCGGGGCGGTGCGGGAGCAGTCGCGTCGGCCGGAGGGAGGCGCGCGGTGGGCGACGAGTTCGACGTGGTGGTGGTGGGGGCGGGGCCGGCCGGGGCGGCTGCGGCGCTGACGGCGCGCCGGGCGGGTGCGAGCGTGCTGCTGCTGGACCGGGCCGACTTTCCCCGGGACAAGGCGTGTGGTGACGGGATCGCCGCGCACTCGGTGGACGTGCTCGCCGAGCTGGGGGTGACCGAGGCGGTGGCGGGCTACGCGCCGCTGCCGGCGTTACGCATGATCGCGCCGGGTGGCGGAGCGGTGGCTCGGGCGCTGCCCCGACCCGCGTACACCGTGCCTCGGGAGGTCTTCGACGCGCGGCTGGTGGCGGCCGCCGTGGCCGCCGGGGCGCAGCTGCGCCGGCACACCGTGCGCCAGGTCCAGCCGCGCGCCGACCGGGTGGTGCTCGACGGGCAGGTGTCCGGCCGGGTGGTGATCGGCGCGGACGGCGCCGGCTCGGTGGTACGTCGGGCGCTCGGTCATCCGCAGAACCCCGACCGGCACCTCGCGCTGGCCATCCGGGGGTACGCCCCGGCACTGCCCGGCCCGCCCGAGCAGCTCATCGTGACGTCGAAGGCGCGCTGGCCGGCGTACGCCTGGTCGTTTCCGATCGGCGACGGGCGGGCGAACGTCGGGTACGGGGAGGTCCTGCGCGGTGAGCCGCTGAGCCGCGCGTACCTGCTGGACCGGCTGGCCGCGCTGCTGCCCGGCACCGACCTGGCGACGGTTACCGCGTTGCGCGCCCATCACCTGCCGCTCTCCACCCACCGGCCGACGCCGGGGCGAGGGCGCACGTTGCTGGCCGGTGACGCGCTGTCACTGATCAATCCCTTCACCGGGGAGGGGATCTTCTACGCGTTGCTCTCCGGCGCGCTCGCCGGGTCGGCGGCGGCCCGGTCGCCCGAGGGCGCGGCCGGCCGCTACGCCCATGGGTTGCGCCGCCGCCTCGGCACCCACCTGCGGCACAGTTCGGTCGCGGCCTGGTTGGCCCGGCGTCGCCGGGTGGTGGACGCCGCAGTCCGGGCGGCCGGTCGGGACGACCGGGTGTTCTACGACGTGGTCGAGCTGGGACTGGGTGACGGACGCCTCACCGGTCGCACGCTCGCAATGATCGGCATCGGTCTGGGCGGCGGGGATGGGGCTCCGAGGCAGTGAACTGGCTGGAGGGTCGCTACGCTGCTAGGTGATGACGCTGCGGGACCTTATCTACTCCGTGTACGAGCGCCGGCTCACGGCGAAGCTCGCGGGTAAGCCGGTGCCCCGGCACGTCGGGGTGATGTGTGACGGCAACCGCCGATGGGCGAGGGAGATGGGCTTCGTCGACCCGAACGACGGTCACCGGGTCGGCGCGGCGAAGATCAAGCATGTCCTCGGCTGGTGTGACCAGGCCGGCGTAGGGCACGTGACCCTCTATCTGCTGGCCACCGACAACCTGCGCCGTCCGGCCGCTGAGCTGGACCCACTCCTCAAGATCATTGAGGACCTGGTGGTGGAGCTTTCCGAGGAGGGCAACCCCTGGCGGCTGCGCATCGTCGGGGCGCTCGACCTGCTGCCGGCGCAGACCGCGGCGGCGCTCAAGGGGGCCGAGGAGCGCACCCGCGAGCGCACCGGCGGTGCGGAGGTCAACATCGCGGTGGGCTACGGCGGTCGCCGGGAGATCACCGACGCGGTTCGTTCGCTGCTGCTGGAGCACGCCGCCACCGGCGGCACGATCGAGGAGTTGGCCGAGGTGCTGGACGTCGAGCACATCGCCGAGCACCTCTACACCCGGGGCCAACCCGACCCGGATCTGGTCATTCGTACCAGTGGTGAGCAGCGGCTGTCCGGTTTCATGCTCTGGCAGTCCGCGCACTCGGAGTTCTACTTCTGTGAGCTCAACTGGCCGGATTTCCGGCACATCGACTTCCTGCGGGCACTGCGCTCGTACGCCACCAGACAACGCCGCTACGGCGTCTGACCCGGCGGCGACGTCGTCGGTCGCCGCCCGGTCAGGGTCGGTTCAGGGCAGGTGGGTCAGTGCCCGGGTGAGGAAGTCGCCCAGGGCGGCCGGCGACTCGATCGTCAGGTCGGCGGCGTTGGCCACCTCGTGTCCGGTCTCCGGGTTGGCCACTGCCACGCAGACGCCGAGGAAGTCCGGGTCGGCGGCGGCGCGGGCGCGCAGCGCGGCGAAGGCCTTGATGTCGGAGACGTCGTCGCCGAAGTACCAGGCGCCGGTGGCGCCCTTGATCGCCTCGCCGATGACCATGCCCTTGTCCCGGTCGACTGGCGGCTTGAGCTCCAGCACCATCCGCCCGGCCTGCGAACGCAGACCCAGACGGTCGGCCTGCGCCTGCCCCCACTGCTGCACGGTCGGGCCGAGTTGCGGCGCGGTACGCCAGTGCAGCGCGACCGAGAGCCGCTTGTACTCCACAAGCGTGCCGGGCGGCAGCTCCGCCCGAGCCAGGTCGGCCAGCTCCACCATGGTCGGCACCCAGGGCAGTGCGGTCGGTTCGGTGACGGTCTCCCCGCCGGACTGACTGTGCTCCAGGCCGTAGAGGCCGTAGAGGTCCACGCCGACGAGCCCGCCGAGCTGATCCCGAAGGAACTCGACGGGTCGGGCGGAGACGATCGCGACCCGCTGCACGACCGGGGCGAGCGCCTCGATCGCGGCCAACGCCTTGGGAGCCGGGCGTACCGCGCTCGGATCGTCGTCGACGGGCGCGAGCGTTCCGTCGAAGTCGAAGAAGAGCACGGTCCCGGCCGCCCGGCTGGCGGTTATCCGCCAGGCCTGGTCGGCGTTCAACGGGGTTTTCGGCTGCTGATTGCCCAGATTCAACGGCGGCACGCGCGTCAGCGTACCCCGGCGATCCAGGCTCATTCCTGGCCGAGCGGACCCGTTCAGCGGTGGGCGATCAGCGTTCGGCGGCTCCTCGTCCGCGCCGACCGAACGGCACCACCGCCGCCTCCTGGCCGTGGCTGAGCAGGTAGCCCTCCACGAACCCGGTGTTGCGGTCGCCGGTGTGGTTCTCGATGTCGTTGAGCCGTGCCACCAGGAACTCGGTGAGCGCGCTGATTCGGTTGTTCAGACGCTCGTGCAGCTCGGCGACGACGGCCAGGACGACCGCGGTGCCGGCGGTGGTGAGCGCAAAGAGGTTGACGAGCAGCGGAAGCTGCCCGCCGTCGACCGCGAGGGTCACTGTGTTCCCGGTCGCCCACAGTGTCACCGACACCGTTGCGACCACGACTGCCAACCACTTCAGGGTCATGGACAGACCCCTCCTTCTGTCCCGCAGGGCTGGGTTCGGCCTTGTCCCGTCCCCCCGCCGATGACGAGCCCAAGCAGTACGAATAGGGACGCTAGCGTGCCCGTTCCAGCCCCGGAGGCAAACGAATGAACCTGACCAGGCGTTCTTTCGCTATCTGAGGAACTACCCTGCCTGATTGCCCCTTTTTCGGACATCGACCGGCAACGTTGGGCGGTATGCGAGATATCTGATGGTTTCGCGGATGTGGAACTTCTCCGCGTCCGAGACCTGGGGATCGACCAGACGGCGCAGCAGCGCCTCCACGTCGGGGTCCATCGGAGGGGCGGGCTGGCCGGTGCGGGGGCCGGCCGCGGTGCGGTCCCAGCCGAGCGCGGCGAAGGCGGCGGCCGGGTTCAGCCCCAGGCCCTCGCAGAAGGCGACCACCCGCTCGGCCTCCGGGTCGCTGGCCCAGTCGCCCCGGACCCAGCGGTTGATGGTCTGCCGGGAGACGCCGGTGCGCCGGGACACCTCGGTGCCGCTCCAGGCTCGGGTCGCCCGCGCCTCGTCCAGGGCCCGCCGAACGAAGGTGGCGAAGGCGATCTTCCGCGCATTGGCCGTCTCGGTCACTCCGTGACGGTACGGCCAGCCGAGTGCGGGTGCGCGCCCCGGCTCGCTACTGTCACGCGGACGTGACGAGGGGTTCGGATTTCCGGTAAACGAGTCAGTGCCACTGTTGAGGGGTGTCACGCGGGCAGAATAGATGAACGTAGTGGCAAACGTAAGCGGACGAAAAGCTGATACTGTCACGCCCATGGGACAATCTACGGTGTGTCACGTGCATGAGACGATTGGTGCTCACATGCGTCACGCCCCCGGTGCCAGGGGGTCGTGGTGACCGAGCTCGCCACCCGCGCCCAGGCCTTCGGGCTGATCGCCGAGGGGGTCGCCGCGGGGCTGACCGCCCCCTGGCGCCTCTACCTCGCCCGAGGCTGCCGCTACCTGTCGCTGAGCGTCGGCGATCGTTCCGAGTGGAACGCCTGGCGTACCCATCTCGGCTGCCCTGAGCTGAGCGTCCGGGTCTACGACGCCGGCGGGGAGATCCGCCGGTCCTCGGTGGCCGAAGTCGTGCTGGACGGCTGCCGGATCAGCGTCGAGCTGGTCGAGGAGGTCAGCACCGACGACCTGGACCGGCTGCTTGTCGCCGACCCCACCACGATCGAGCCGGAGGAGCGATGACCTGGCGTCCCGGCTGGGCCGGAGCTGCCCGATGAGCCCGTTTCTCGCGGTGTTCCTCGTCCTGGTGCTCGGCGCCACCAGCTACGCGGCCGGCCGGTTGCACGGGCAACTGAGTTACCGCATCGGCTACCGCTTCGGTTACCGGCAGGGCTACTTCGACGGTGACCGGGGCGCCTGGAACCGGCGTCGCCGGGACGCCCAGGCCGCGATCGCCTCGGCCCTGTCGGTCTCGCCCGCGGGGGTGGTCCGCTCCGCCGGTGCCGTCGCCCGCCCCGGCACCACGTACACCGGCTCGTCGTTCAGCGCGCCGGCCGCCCCGATCACCGGGCGGCACCCGACCGGCACGCTCGTCCGGCGTACCGGTTGAGGTCGGTCGGCGGGTCCCGCCCGCCGGCCGGCGCCACGAACGCGGTGCGTCGTCCGCGGCGGACACGCACCGTCGGGGTCACGTCAGACCGGTGACGGTGGCCCCACACCGGCCGGGATGCGCGCAGGGGGCATGCATCCCGGCCGGTTCCGCCGCGTTCACCGCGGGGAACACGGCTGGTGCACGCGCTGTCATGAGCGCGTCTTGGGAGATCCACGTTCGGCCCCTAGCCGGGAAGGTCCGGCGGGGCTAGCGTCTAGGCATGGCACGGGGTTCTCCCGAGCCAGCCGGTCCGCCCGGATCTGCGACCTCGCGCACGGGGTTCCGCATCCGACCCCGTGTCCCCGGGCACCGGAGGAGGCGGAACACGGGTGGCGGGTGCCCATCCGTCGGAGCAGGCCTGTGACGACTCGCCGTACCACCGCCGGTGCCGACCAGACCCCGGCCGCGACTGCCACGACCCGCCGCGCCACCAGGAGCCGCCGTTCGGCGGCCGCCGCGCCGGCCGACCCCAAGGAGCCACGACCAGCCGGCCAGGCCTTCGTCCTGGACACGTCGGTGCTGCTCTCCGATCCGGCGGCTTTCCACCGGTTCGCGGAGCACGAGGTGGTGCTGCCTCTGGTGGTCATCACCGAGTTGGAAGGCAAGCGGCACCATCCGGAGCTGGGCTGGTTCGCCCGGCAGTCGCTGCGGATGCTCGACGACCTGCGGGTCCGGCACGGCCGCCTCGACCGCCCGGTGCCCGCCAACGACGTCGGCGGCACCCTGCGGGTGGAGCTCAACCACACCGACGACGGCGTCCTGCCGCCCGGGTTCCGCACCGAGAGCAACGACGCCCGGATCCTCTCCGTCGCACTGAACCTCGCCGCCGAGGGGCGGGAGGTGACCCTGGTCAGCAAGGACATGCCGCTGCGGGTCAAGGCGGCCTCGGTGGGTCTGCGCGCCGACGAGTACCGGCACGGCCAGGCCAGCGACCCGACCTGGACCGGCATGTCGGAGATGGAGCTGAGCGAGGAGCAGATCGGCCAGTTGTACGCCGGCGAGACGCTCGACCTCGACGAGGCGGCCGGGCTGCCCTGCCACACCGGTCTGGTGCTGCACTCGGGGCGTGGTTCCGCGCTCGGTCGGGTGCTGCCGGACAAGTCGGTGCGTCTGGTCCGGGGCGACCGGGAGGCGTTCGGGCTGCACGGCCGCTCGGCCGAGCAGCGGATCGCTCTCGACCTGCTGTTGGACGAGGCGATCGGGATCGTCTCGCTGGGCGGCCGGGCCGGCACCGGCAAGTCGGCGCTGGCGCTCTGCGCCGGGCTGGAGGCGGTGATGGAGCGCCGCCGGCACAAGAAGGTGATCGTGTTCCGCCCGCTGTACGCGGTCGGTGGCCAGGAGTTGGGCTACCTGCCGGGTTCGGAGTCGGAGAAGATGTCGCCGTGGGCCCAGGCGGTCTTCGACACGCTCGGCGCTGTGGTGCACGAGAACGTGCTGGAGGAGGTCACCTCGCGGGGCATCCTGGAGGTGCTGCCGCTGACCCACATCCGGGGGCGCAGCCTGCACGACGCCTACGTGATCGTGGACGAGGCCCAGTCGCTGGAGCGCGGTGTGCTGTTGACCGTGCTGTCCCGGATCGGGCAGGGCTCCCGGGTGGTGCTCACCCACGACGTGGCCCAGCGGGACAATCTGCGGGTCGGCCGGCACGACGGGGTGACGGCTGTCATCGAAGCGCTCAAGGGTCATCCGCTCTTCGCGCACGTCACCCTCAGCCGTTCGGAGCGGTCGCCGATCGCCGCGATGGTCACGGACCTTCTGGAGGACATCCCGCTGTAACCGGTGGGTTATGGGATAGTTTGACCGCATTTTACTTGTGGTGCAGATCACAAATCGCCTGGTTGGTTTCCCATCAGCCTCACTGTGCGCAATCGTGTCCCACGAGCGTCCCGAGACGGACGGCATCGGCGAAGGTCGGTGCGTCGGCGCGACCGGCAACCGGTCGGGACGCTCGTGGACGGTTGACGGCCCACCTGTGGGCCGCGCCGCGCCACGTCCTTGCTCCCGACGAAGGGACCACTTCGTGAGTCGGCTGTGGAGCCGGTTGGGCGCCCGTACGGCTGCTGTGGCGCTGCTCTCCGTGGGCGTTGCCGGTGGCTTCTACCTGGGCGAAGACCGGGAAACCCAGCAACAGGGCCTGACCGACAAGGTCAGCGTCGAGGTCGATCGAGCCGACCTCGCGTGGCAGCGTGAGCGGCAGGCCGCCCACCAGGTGCAGTCCTCCAAGCAGCGGGCCGCCGAGTACCAGGCCAAGCTGCGGGCGGCGCAGGCCGCCAAGGAGGCCGCCGAGCGGGCCCGCCGAGCCGAGGCTGCCGCGGCGTCCCGTAAGCGCGAGCGCGCGGCGGCGAACGCGCCTGCCAAGCCGTACGACGGGCCGATCCCGGCGTCCTGCGCGGAGTACAGCGGCAACCGCAAGACCGGCTGCGCCCTGATGATCGCCAAGGGCTTCGGTATCGCCGAGTTCCCCTGCCTGGAGAAGCTCTGGACCAAGGAGAGCGGCTGGAACCACAAGGCCGCCAACAACTCGTCCGGTGCGTACGGCATCCCACAGGCCCTGCCGGGCAGCAAGATGGGTACGGTCGCCTCCGACTGGCGGACCAACCCGGCCACCCAGATCAAGTGGGGGCTGAACTACATCAAGGGTAGGTACGACACGCCCTGCGGTGCCTGGAGGTTCTTCCAGAACAACAACCACTACTGACGGCTTCCGAAGGCGGGGCAGGTGGCTCTCCACTCGCCCCGCCTTCGCGCGTACTCCGGACGGAACGTGAGTGGCGGTCGGCCGCTTTTGCTGATAGCAGTTGTGGAGTGACCCTGCACCCGTCAAGCGGCGACCCGTACCGGTTCGGCACCGAGGCGTTCTACGCCGCGCTCGGCCGGGCGTTCGTCGCCATGTGCGCGGTGGTCCCGTTCCTCTTTCTCATCGAGGCTGTCGACCAGGGGCTCGCGTTCGGCCTGGACGCCACCGCCGGCATCATCCCGCAACGCATCGACGGGTTGGACGGGGTCTTCTTCTCCCCGTTCCTGCACCACGGCTTCGACCACCTCTACAGCAACAGCATTCCGCTGATCCTGCTGGGCACGTTCGTCCTCGCCGCCGGCACCCGCCGGTTCCTCTGGTCGACACTTGTCATCATCCTGGTCAGCGGCCTCGGCGTGTGGTTCACCGGTTCACCCAACTCGGTGGTGGTCGGCGCCAGCGGCGTCATCTTCGGTTACCTGGGCATCCTGCTCACCCGGGGCATCATCGAGCGCAGCTGGTGGAACTTCGCGGTCTTCCTCCTGGTGGGTCTGCTCTACGGCTGGCAGCTGGTCGGCATCCTCCCCACCGACGAGCGGATCTCCTGGCAGGGCCACCTGTTCGGCCTGCTCGGCGGGGTGGTGGCGGCGATCCTGTTCCGTCGGCGACGACCGGCCGTCGATGGCCCGGACTACTCGGGCTCGACGCTCAGCCTGCCCTGAGGCGATTCTTCGGCGCGCCTCTGGGACGTGCTTGCCCGACCGTTGTCGCCCGCCTACGGTCGGGATCAGCACGCGTTGATCCGTAAGCGGAAAGCGACGGTACGCCATGCGCGAGGTCGATGTCGCCGTGATCGGGGCCGGTCCGGCCGGCCTCTTCGCCGCGTACTACGCCGGGTTCCGGGGGTTGTCGGTGGCGGTGATCGACGCCCTGCCCGAGCCGGGCGGCCAGGTCACCGCCATGTACCCGGAGAAGCTGATCCTCGACGTCGCCGGCTTCCCCGCGGTCAAGGGCCGTGACCTGGTGGCCAACCTGGTGGCCCAGGCGGCCCCGTTCGCTCCGCAGTACCTGCTCGGCACCCGGGCGGAGAAGCTCGCGTACGCCGACGGCCGCCCGGTGCTCGGCCTGGCCGGTGGTGAGCAGCTCGGCTGCGGCGCGGTCGTGGTCACCGGCGGGCTGGGCAGCTTCAGCCCTCGGCCGTTGCCGTGCGCCGACGGCGCCCCCGGCTCGGGGATCGTCTACTTCGTGACCGAGCCGACCGAGCTGACCGGTCGGGACGTGCTGATCGTCGGTGGCGGCGACTCCGCCTTCGACTGGGCGCTGGCCCTGCAACCACTGGCCCGGTCGGTGACCCTTGTGCACCGACGGGAGAAGTTCCGGGCCCACGCCTCGTCGGTCGCCCGGGTGCTCTCCCTGCCGGTGCGGGTCGTGGTCAACGCCGAGGTCACCCGGCTGCTCGGGGACGGCGCGGTGACCGGCGCCGAGGTGACCGTGCGCGGTGGCGCGACCGAGACGTTGCCGGTGGACACGGTGGTGGCCGCCCTCGGCTTCACCGCCGACCTGGGCCCCTTCGCCGAGTGGGGGCTACGGCTGGACCGCCGGCACATCCTGGTGGACAGCGCGATGGCCACCAACCTGCCCCGGGTCTTCGCGGCGGGCGACATCACCGAGTACCCGGGCAAGGTCCGGCTGATCGCCACCGGCTTCGGTGAGGCGGCGACGGCGGTCAACAACGCGGCAGTGGCCATCGACCCGAGCGCACACCTCTTCCCCGGGCACTCCTCCGACGCCGGCTGAGCGTCGGTATCGGACCCAGACCGACCCGAGTCCGGATCGAGACGGGTCGACCGGATCCTGAGGGGATGACGGGTTCCGCGACACCCCAGGACGGCGCACCCACCACGCTCTCCTGGCTCTGCCACCCCGTCACCCTGATCGCGCTGGTCCTGCTGCCGGTCAACGACCATGTGCTGAAGGCGGCCTTCCCCGGCCTGGTGACCGGCAAGCTGAGCGACGTCGCCGGCCTGGTGCTCGCCCCACCGCTTGTCGCGGTGCTGCTGACCCTCCTGGTGCCGCGGCTGCCGGCCCGGGCCGCCGCGCTGGCCGGCCTGGTCGCGGTGGGCGCCGGGTTCGTGGTCGTCAAATCCAGCGGGTACGCCGCCGAACTCGCCTCCTCGGCCTGGACCGCGCTGGCCGGGCCGTCGCTGGTCCGGGCCGACTGGACCGACCTGCTCACCCTGCCGGCGCTCGGCCTGGCCTGGTGGAGTTGGACGCGGGCGCGTCGCCGCCCGGTGCGCCAACGGACCGCCCGGCTGGTCCGGCTGCTGCTGGTGCTGCCACCGGCACTGTTGGCGGTGACCGCGACCAGCGCGGTCCACTACCCCTACGCGCTCGGCGCGACGTTGCTCGACGGCCGTCCGGCGATCTCGGTCGGCTCCAGCACCGACATCACCGCCTGGCCGACGAGCGCCAGGGATGGCCGGTGGTCGATCCGCGACGGCGCGACCACCTGGCGACCAGCCAGCCTCGATGAGGAGCAGCTGTTGTCCAGCCAGGATCTTGACCAACGGCGGGCGTGCGTGCCGACGGAGCCGCAGCGGTGCTACCGGACGGTCGTGCACCACCTGCGGGTGGAGCAGAGCGACGACGCGGGCGCGACCTGGCAGGTGGCCTGGGAGGTGTCGGACGCGCGGCGTGAGGAGTTGGCCCGCCGCTCCGCGAACCCGGGAGACATCCGCCGGCACTTCGCCTCCCGCGAGCTGCTCGTGTTTCCCGCCGCCGGCGGAGGTCACGAGGTGCTGGTCGCGAACGGTCGGGATGGCTTCCTGCACCGCCAGCCGGACGGCGAGTGGCAGCGGGAGGGCTTCCTGGGCGCCGAGTATCTCGGCTCGACGGAAGATCCGGCGGCCCTGGAGGGCGGCGGAGCGAGCGAACGCCAGCTGGATCTACTGCTCGCCGTCGCGCTCGCACTGACCCTCGGCTGCACGGTCACCGCGCTCGCCGGGCACCTGGCGATCCGCCGTGGTGAAGGTCCGCGCTGGTGGGGGTTCGCCGGCGGCGCCTCGATGCTGTCCGCGGGAATCATGCTGGCCGCGGTCTGGGAACGCAACGACGACACCGGCACGTTCCTGGCCCTGCTGTTCGTCGTTGTGCCGCTGGGCGTCCTGACCGCGACCGCCCTGCTGGTCCGAGCGTCCTACCAGGGCGCACTTCGGCGATGGGTCGGGTGGGCACTGGCCGGGTTCCTGTTCACCGCGCTCCTGTCCGGGCTGCCGCTCATCAGTTGGCTGTACGGCACTCCGCCGCAGACCCGGTTCGCGGTCGCGCTCGCCCTGTTGGGCGCGGTACCGGGGGTGTTGCTGGCAATCCGGATCGCCGGACTGGTCGACCCGGCCCGTGCGTTCGAGCGCCGGTACCCACCGCGCCCGCCCTACCAGCAGCCGTACCCGCCCTACCCGCCCTACCCGCCCGGCCCGCCGGCGGTGCCTGACCCGCCGTACCCGTCGCAGCTGCCGCCGCACTGAGCGGCCCACGGGTGGAAGTCAGCGGCGAGCGGGTGCCGCCAGCGCGGCGATCAGCACGGCCACCATGGTCAGCGCCGCCCCGAGCAGGGTGTTGATACCGGGGTGCGAGGCCGCCGTGGGGAGGATCAGGTCCAGCAGGACGGCGCCCACGATCTGCCCGGCGATGGTGGCCAGGCCGAGCAGCAGCACGCCTGTGAACCGCACGATCGCGGCGGCGATCGCGATGAACACGATGCCGATCGGGCCACCCAGGTAGAGCCACGGCTCGGTCGGCAGGTGGCCGCCGGGCCAGCCGCGTACGGCGATGTCGATCGCGAACGCGACGAGGAGGGTGACCGTGCCGACGGCGAAGTTGACAAGCGTGGCGGTCAACGCGCTGTCGGCCGCCGCCCGGACCCGGCCGTTGACGGCCTGCTGCCAGGCGATGCCCACCCCGGCGAGCAGCGGCAGCAGGGCCAGCGCCAGCGCGCCCGGGTCGCCGAGTCGGTCGCCGACCGCGAGGCCGACCGCCAGCACGGTGAGCACCGCGCCGGCCAGCCGCTGCCGGGTGATCGGTTGCTTGCCGGTCGGCCCGATCCCGGCCCGGTCCACGGCGAGGCTGCTCCCGGTCTGGCCGGCGACCACCGCCACGGTGAAGACCGCCACGCCCAACGCGCCGATGGTGAGCCCCTGGGTGGCCACCAGGAACGCCCCGCACATTCCGCCGAGGCACTGCCACGGCCGCAGCGCGCCCGTCCGCAGGGCCCGGCGCGTCGCGACCAGCCCCCGCCGACCACCGGCGGTCGCGGGGACCAGCACCAGCAGCACCAGCAGGCCGATGCCGAACGACACCACAGCGGCGGCGAAACCGTCGTCGAGGCGTACCCCCAGCTCGCCGTTGATGCGCGACTGCACCGCCACCGCGACCCCGGAGGCCGACGCCAGTGCGACGCCGGTGATCCGGCGGGCGGCCGACAGGGTCTGCGGGGTCACCGTGTCGGCGGTTGTCACTCCTGCTCAGCCAGCGGACGACCGTCGAAATCGACAGCCGAGTAGAGCGCCAGCTTCTCCAACCGGTGGTACGAGTCGATCACCCGGATGGTGCCGCTCTTCGAGCGCATCACGATCGACTGGGTGTACGCGCCGCCGGCCCGGTAGCGCACCCCGCGCAGCAGATCGCCGGAGGTGACCCCGGTCGCCACGAAGAAGCAGTTGTCGCCGGTGACAAGATCATCGGTGCCCAGCACCCGGTCCAGGTCGTGCCCGGCGGCGATCGCCTTCTCCCGCTCCTGCTCGTCTTGCGGCCACAGCTTGGCCTGCATCGCACCGCCCATGCACTTCAACGCGCACGCGGAGATGATGCCCTCCGGGGTGCCGCCGATGCCCATCAGGACGTCGACGTCCGACTCGCCCCGGGCCGCCGCGATGGAGCCCGCGATGTCGCCGTCGGAGATGAACCGGATCCCCGCTCCGGTCCGGCGGATCTGCGCGACCAGGTCGTCGTGGCGGCTCCGGTCCAGGACGCAGACGGTCACCTCGGAGACGTCGGTGCCCTTGACCTTGGCGATCCGGCGCAGGTTCTCGGCCACACCGGCGTTGATGTCGATCACGTCGGCGTACGCCGGCCCGACGGCGAGCTTCTCCATGTAGAACACGGCGCTGGGGTCGAACATCGCACCCCGCTCGGAGACGGCGAGCACCGCCACGGCGTTCGGCATGCCCTTGCTCATCAGGGTGGTGCCGTCCACCGGGTCGACGGCGACGTCCACCTCCGGGCCCGAGCCGTCGCCGACGTGTTCGCCGTTGAAGAGCATCGGCGCGTTGTCCTTCTCGCCCTCGCCGATCACCACCACACCGCGCATCTGGATCGAGTTGATCAGCTTGCGCATCGCGTCGACGGCAGCCCCGTCGCCGCCCTCCTTGTCGCCCCGACCGACCCACCGGCCGGCGGCCATCGCCGCGGCCTCGGTGACCCGGACCAGGTCGAGGGCAAGGTTTCGGTCGAGATCCTGTGGGATCCGCGTCCTGGTGTTCGTCATGACGGCTACTCCTCCTCGCGACGGTGCGGGGACGACCGGCGGCGGGGAGGCCCCCACTGCCGGCTTTGTCGCTGATCCTCACACGATGGCCGACCGGGCGTCGGCGCGGGGCGGTGATGGCCCGGATACCGCCGGTCGGGCGGCTGCGAAGATAACGGGGTGGAACCCGCACAGCCAGCCGACCGCGTACCCGCCGACCGCACGCCGCCCGACGGCCAGCCGCCGGCCGACGTCCCCGCCGGCCGCGGTGGTGAGCCCGCCGCGACCGCCCCGACCACACGGCCGCCGGTGGTGGCCGCCAAGTCCGAGCGGTCGCCGAAGGACATGGCGATCTCGCTGCTGGTGCTGCTCGTCCCTATCGCGCTCCTGCTGGCGTTCTACCGGGGATTCCTCGGTGGCGACCAGGCCACGACCGTCGATCCGGCGCCCGCCATCGAGCAGGCCCGGTCGGCGAACGTCTTTCCGGTGAGCCAGCCGCAGGGGCTCGGCTCCGACTGGACGACGGTCAGCGCCCGCTACCAGACCGTCGAGGGCGGGGCGAACCTGCGACTCGGCTACCTCACGCCGGAGGGGAGGGGGGTCCAACTGCTGCAGAGCAGCGTCCCGGCGGACCGCCTGCTGCCCGCCGAGCTGACCAGTCAGGGCCAGCCGCAGGGCCCCACCGAGCTTGCCGGGCGCACCTGGCAGCTCTACACGGCCCGGGGAAACCAACAGGCCCTGGTCCTGCTGGAGCCGACCCGCACGGTGATCGTCGTCGGCGACGCCCGGGACAACGAACTCCGCGAACTGGCCGGCTCGCTGCGCTGACCGGACCCGGTGATCGGTGGTCCCGCACGCGCCAAATCTGGGCAACCAGACCGAAGGGTGATTGTCCGACGCGTCGACAGGGAACAAGGAAGGCGTGATCCGGGCGCACTGTTCGGCCCGGATCGCGCGACGCAGCCGACGGTGCTGCTGCGTCGCCGGAGTTTCCGGCGCCGTCCAGGTCGTCGGGTGACCCCCTTGGGAGACACGTATGACTGTTCGACGACTCGGCGCCGGCCTGGTAGCCGCCGCTCTGATCACGCCCGCACTGGCCGCCTGCGCCAGCGGAACCGGCACCGCCGGCTCGACGCCGTCCCCGACGGTGACCGCGTCCGGCACGGCGAGCCCGTCCGGCGCCCCGGTGGCGGGCGACGCCAAGCAGGCCCTGCTCGACTCCACCAAGGAGATCAGCAACGGGAACTTCCGGTTCACCCTCGCCGGTGCCGGCTCGACGGCGGAGGGGCTGGTGCACCAGCCGAGCCAGAGCGCCGCGATGAAGGTCGCGATCGGTGGTCCCTCGTCCGACCTGGCGATGAAGCTCGACGTGATCCACTTCAAGCCGGACAGCTGGGTCAAGCTGGAGCTGACCGGGCCCACCGCCGACAGCCTGCCCGCCATCAAGCAGCTCAACCTCGGTAAGTACCAGCACCTGGACCAGAACCGGATCAAGGGCAACCGCAGCCTCGGCTTCGACTTCGAGAAGGTCGACCCGGCCGGCAGCGCGGTGCTCACCCAGGGCATCACCGAGGTCCGCAGCACCGGCACCGGCGCGTACGCCGGCACCATCGACGTCACCAAGGCCGCCGAGGCGGGCTCGTTGAACGCCGCCACGATCGCCGCGCTGGGCACCCAGGCGAAGACCGTCCCGTTCACCGCGAAGGTGGACCCGCAGGGCCGTCTCAGCGAGCTGGTGCTGCAGCTGCCGGCCGCCGGGCAGACCGCCGCCCAGGAGGTCAAGATGACGTACTCCGACTACGGTGCCGCCACCGCCGCCCAGAAGCCGCCGGCGGACCAGGTCGTCGAGGCGCCGGCCGAGCTGTACAGCCTGTTCAACTGACGTGCCCGGGTGGGGCGGCTCCGGCCGCCCCACCCGGCGGTTCCGGTCACCCCGGTGGCGGTTCCAGTGCCCCCGGTGGCGGTTCCAGTCGCCCGGCTGGACTCAGGAAGCGGGCTCCTGCCGCGCGGCGTCGATTCGCGCCCGCGCACCATCCAGCCAGCGTTGACAGATCACCGCCAACGCCTCCCCGCGCTCCCAGAGCGCCAGCGACTCCTCCAGGGACGTGCCGCCGGCCTCCAACCGCTCCACCACCGAGGCCAGCTCGGCGCGGGCCTGCTCGTAACTGAGCCGCTCGTCCGGCCCGGCCTTCGTGTCGTCAGTCATCGCGTTCATCTCAGCACACCACTCCCCGCCGCGCCGCGTCGCCACTCAGCCATCGACCGTGGCGGCCAGCTCGCCGTCGGCCAGTCGTACCCGCAGCGGGTCGCCCTTGCCGACCTCCGCCGCCGCGCGGACCACGTGGCCGTCCGCGCGCTGCACGATCGCGTACCCCCGATCGAGGGTGGCGGCGGGGGAGAGGGCACGCAGCCGTGCGAGGGTGTGCCGCAGGTCGTCCTCGGCGGCGGCGAGCCGATGCTCCAGGCAGCGGCCGGCCCGCTGACGCAACGCGGTCAGCTCCGTCGCCCGATGCTCCACCATCACCTGGGGTCGGGCCAGCACCGGCCGGGAACGCAGCCCGTCGAGCCGGTGCGTCTCCCGGTCGACCAGGTTGCGTACCGCCCGTTCGAGGCGGTGCCGGGCCTGACCGATGAGGCGTACCTCCTCGGTGAGGTCGGGGACTACCCGCTTGGCCGCGTCGGTAGGCGTGGAGGCGCGGACGTCGGCGACGTAGTCGATCAGTGGCGCGTCCGTCTCGTGGCCGATCGCGCTGACCACCGGCGTACGACAGCCGAACACCGCGCGGCAGAGCGCCTCGTCGGAGAAGGGCAGCAGGTCCTCGATGCCGCCACCACCCCGGGCGATGATGATCACGTCGATGCTCGGGTCGGCGTCCAGCACCTTGAGCGCGTCGACGATCTGCGGCACCGCGGACGGGCCCTGCACGGCCACGTTGACCGTGCGGAACTCCACCGCCGGCCAGCGCCGTCGGGCGTTGGTCAGCACGTCCCGTTCCGCCGCCGACGCCCGACCGGTGATGAGCCCGATCCGGCCGGGCAGGAACGGCAGTCGACGCTTGCGGGCGCGGTCGAAGAGCCCTTCGGCGGCGAGCAGCTTCTTGAGCTTCTCCAGTCGGGCCAACAGCTCCCCGAGCCCCACCTGGCGAATCTCGTCGGCCCGCAGGCTGAGCGTGCCCCGGGCGGCGTAGAACTCCGGCTTGGCGTGCAGCACCACGCGGGCACCCTCGCGCAGCTCCGGCGCGCCGGTGTCCAGGACGTCCCGGTTGGTGGTGACGGTCAGGCTCAGGTCGGCCGACGGGTCGCGCAGGGTGAGGAAGACAGTGCTGGCTCCGGGGCGGCGGCTGATCTGTGCCACCTGCCCGTCCACCCACACCCAGCCCAGTTTGGCGATCCAGGCTCCGACCTTCTGGCTGACCACCCGTACCGGCCAAGGCTCCTCAGCGCTGCTCGCCCCGCCGCCCCCGCCGCCGCTCCCCACCCGCCCACCGTCGCTCACCCGCCCACCCTACGGACCTCCCCACGGACCTCCCCCTCACCCGGCCCGTCGATCATGAAGTTATTGCCTCCCGGGTCGGCGTGTCGGAGCAATAACTTCATGATCAACGCAGAGGGGTGGGGGTTGTGGTCCGGTGGTGATGGGAACTGTGGCACGTACGATGGGGTGGTGACTGAGACCCGCAAGCGCGTGCTCCTGGCCAAGCCCCGCGGCTACTGCGCGGGTGTCGACCGCGCTGTGCAGACCGTGGAGGAGGCGCTGAAGCTCTACGGCGCCCCGATCTACGTGCGCAAGCAGATCGTGCACAACAAGCACGTGGTGCAGACCCTGGAGGCCCAGGGCGCGATCTTCGTGGAGGAGAACGAGGAGGTGCCGGAGGGCGCCACCGTCATCTTCTCCGCGCACGGCGTCGCGCCGGAGGTCTACGAGCAGGCCAAGGCGCGTTCGCTGAAGGCGATCGACGCTACCTGTCCGCTGGTCACCAAGGTGCACCACGAGGCGCGACGCTTCGCGGCCGAGGACTACGACATCCTGCTCATCGGCCACGAGGGGCACGAAGAGGTCATCGGCACCGCCGGTGAGGCCCCCGCGCACATCCAACTGGTGGACGGCCCGGACGGCGCCGACAAGATCACCGTGCGTGATCCGGAGAAGGTGGTCTGGCTCTCCCAGACCACGCTCTCGGTCGACGAGACGCTGGAGACGGTGGCCCGGCTCAAGCAGCGGCTGCCGCTGTTGCAGTCCCCGCCCAGTGACGACATCTGCTACGCCACCTCCAACCGGCAACACGTGGTCAAGGAGATCGCCGCCGACTGTGACGTGGTGATCGTGGTCGGCTCCACGAACTCCTCCAACTCGGTCCGCCTGGTCGAGGTCGCCCTGGACGCCGGCGCCCGCGCCGGTCACCTGATCGACTTCGCGCACGAGATCGACGACGCCTGGCTGGAGGGGGCCACCACGGTCGGCCTGACCTCGGGCGCGAGCGTCCCGGACGACCTGGTCCAGGAGGTGCTGGTCCACCTCGCCGCCCGGGGCTTCGCCGACGTCGAGGAGATCACCACCGCCAACGAGCGGCTCACGTTCTCGCTTCCGCAGGAGCTGAAGCGGGACATGAAGGCCGCCGCGGCGCGCGGCTGAGCACGGGAACGAACAGCGCTCGGCGTACGTCAGATTCGGCATGAGGACTCTTCGGCTCGCCGTACCCGCGCTGGCCCTCTGCGTGGCGCTGAGCGCCTGCGGCAGCCAGGGCGGCGCGGGCGGCACACCCACCCCGACACCGACGGGAGCGCAGCCGGTGACCAGCCAGCCCACGCCCGCCCCGACCGCCTCGCCAGAGACCGCCGCCCCCACCACACCGTCCGGCGTGAAGACTCCGAAACCGGGCGGCCCGAGCACGCCGCCGGGCGTCGGGGCCACCACCCTGAGCGGCACCCTGCAGGGCGGCGTGGAGCCCAACTGCGTACTGCTCGACGGTTACCTGCTGCTCGGCGGCCCGCGTGACCTGCTGAGGCCGGGCGCGCGGGTCGAGGTCACCGGTCGGGTGGAGGCCGGCATGATGAGCACCTGCCAGCAGGGCACCCCGTTCGTCGTCACGGCCGCCCACCGGTCCTGACCACGCGTGAGGAAACGCAGGAGCCCGCCCCCGAACGTGGGGACGGGCTCCTGCCGGTGTTACGAGCGGATCAGCTCACCGCACCGATGGACACGTTGCCGCGTCCCACGATCGCACCCTCGCTGGTGACGATCGCCAGTTCACCGGAGAGCCGACGCCCGTCGGTCGGAACCGCCACCGCGGTCACCGTGCCGGTGATGGTGGCCGACTCGCCGTTCATCAGCGGCACCGCGACGGCCGGAGCGGTGATCGTGCCCAGCGACGCGGACGCGAACGCGTCGTAGTAGTCGTAGGCGGTGCTGGTCCCCGGCCCGTCGACCCCGTACGGCTCCACCACCACCCGGTAGGTGCCGGCGGGCGGGTTGGTCAGCGTGACCGCCTCCTCCGAGTCGCCGTCGGCGGCCCGGCCGACCTCGGTGGCACCCAGGTAGACGAACAGGTCCAGGTCGGCGCCCGCGTTGGCGGGGTTGCCGATCCGGGCGGTGAACGTCGACGTACCCGCCGGAACCTCGACGGTCCACTCCTGGTTGGGGCCGCCCTCGGTGATGGTCGGACGCTCGGTGCGCACACCGGTCAGCGCGCCACTGCGACCGCTGACCGAGACCGGGCCGAAGGCGTTGGTGACCTTCCAGCTCACCGGGGTCGGCTCGCCGGCCTCGACACTGGGCAGTTCGACAAGCGCAGGCTCGACAGTCAGGCCCTGCACCCGCGCCTGGAGCTTGAACGGGTTGTTCAGCGCCGGGGACGTCCGCCGCGACTCCACCTCGATCTCCCAGACCCCGGGAAGCGGGTTCTGGTAGTCACGTTCCTGCGGCTTGCAGACGTTGACGTCGGAGAAGTTGGTGTAGCAGACGGTGCTCGTGGTGGCCTCCACCGGCACACCCAACGGGTTGATCGCGATGAATCGGGTCTGCGAGCCGGTGGCGATTCCGGAGAGGTTCACCTGGAGGGCCTTGGCGCCCTCCGGCACGGTGACGAAGTACGACGTGAAGCCGTTCCGGTCGAGTGAGCCCTCGTTGGCGTACGAGAAGGTGGGCTTCTTCACGTCGTTCGAGGCCACCACCACCGTGGACACCTCGAAGTCGACCACGTTGGTGGCCGGATCGTCGATCCGCACGATCGCGCCGTGCGCGCCCTCGGTGGCCGGCTTGGCGGTGACGTTGATGGTGACGGCCTTGTTGAGCGGCAACGCGACGGTCTTCGGTGCCTTGAAGGTGCCGTCGTTGCCCTGGAGCGTGATGTCGTGCTTGATGGTGCCGGCCGGGCCGCTGGTGCGGGTGATCTTGACCGGGTAGGTCTTGCTCTGGCCGATCTTGTGGCCGCCCGTGGACGCGGCGCAGCGGTTGTAGACGCCGGTGCCCCGACCCGGGTTCGGCACGAACTTCACACCGTTCCAGATGGTCAGCTGGTCCGACAGAGGGCTGCAGACCGGCGCGTCCGAGACGTACGACCGGGTTTCGACGCCCTGGCGCAGCAGCTGCCAGGCGCCCGGCACGTTGACCATGCCGTAGCCCTGCGCGTACGTCGGCACGTCGGCGATCGGCTTGGCGGAGCTGAACAGGGCCCGCCGCAGTGCCGCCGGGCTGACGCCCCGGTCGGTGGCCTTGGCGGCGGACAGCAGCAACGCGCCCGCGCCGACGGTCTGCGGGGATGCCATCGAGGTGCCGTTCAGCATCGCGTAGCCCGGGGGCAGCGCGTATCCGGCCTCGGGGACCGGCGCGCCGAGCTGCCAGGTCGGCGCGGTGGAGATGGCCGAGCCGGGGGCGGCGATGTTCGGCTTGAAGCCACCGTCCTCGCGCGGGCCACGGGAGGAGAAGTTGAACAGGGCGTTCTTCTTCTTGACGACCGAGCCGTAGTTGGCCAGCCAGGTGTCCTTGCTGATGTTGGCGGCGACGCTCATCACGTTGCTGGCGACGGACGGGTCGCCGACGGTGTTGAGGCCCGGGCCGGAGTTGCCGGCCGAGATGACCAACTGCACGCCGTACGTCTCGATCAGTTCGTTGTAGAGGTTCGTCCTCGCGTTGTTGCCGTCGTTCAGGCCCGGAAGGCCACCGATCGACATGTTGACGATGTCGACGCCACGGTTGGCCACCAGGTCGATCATGCCGGTGGTGAGGGCCGCCGCGGTGCAGCCGCCGCCCCAGGAGCAGGCGCGGGCGGAGACCAGCTTGGCGCCGGGCGCGGCGCCGTCGAAGGCCCCGTTGCCGAGCATGTCGTTGGCGGCGGTGATGCCGGCGACGTGGGTGCCGTGGGTGCTCTCGACGATGCCGATGTTGACGTAGTCGTAGGTGCCGGGCAGCCCGATCGGCGTGGTGTTCACGTTCTTGCGGAACTCGACGACGAAGGGCTGCCGCTCGGCGACCGGCGTCGCCGGGTTGTCGGTGCCGAAGTAGCCGATGTCGTACTTTTCCTTGTACGGCCGCATGATCGGGTCGTCGGTGAAGTTGAGGTTCTGGTTGGCGTCCACCCGGATGTTGTTGGTGGTCGGGTCGTAGAGCACACCCCAGGTGTCGGTCGTGTCGCCGTCGCGGTTGACGTCACCGCGGGCGTCGCTCGCGGTGGTGACGGACTCGCTGAACAGGTTGAACCGGTACGCGCCGGTCGGCGCCGTCCAGGTGCCGCCGGCGATGGTGAACGAGGGGCCGGCGACCTCGGCCTGCATCCGCCGCCACGTGTCGTCCTCGAGCGGATCGGTCGCGGTGACCCAGTCGACGATCTTGCGCTCGCCGGTGGTGGTCTGCTGCAACGCCGGGTGGGCCAGGTCCACACCGGAATCCATGATGCCGATCGTGACGCCCCGGCCGTCCCACTCCGGGTGGGCAGCGGTGAACGCCACCGCGCCGGTCTCGTTCGTCGGCATGTAGGGGTTGTCGGCCTGGGTGGTCGCTCCCGGCGCCCCGACTGTCGCCTGGCGCGCGCCGGCGGTGCCGGCGGGGGTGCGTTCGGGGGTCGGGTCCGGCAGTTGGATGACCTCGTCCAGGTCGACGGCCGAGACGCCGGGCAGCCGCGCCGCCTTGAGGACCCGGTCGGTCGGGACCTTGGCCAGCACGAAGCCGACCCGGTCCTGCCGCTGGCTGACCGTGCCGCCGAGCTTGGTGAGGCTGTCGGCGACGTCCCCGGCCGCACCGCTCGCGGTGGCCACGATCAGGGTGACGGTCGGGGCCTTCTTGGCGCGGGCCTCGCTGAGCAGTTTGGCGTCGTGGGCGCCCAGCGTCTCGGCGGCGGTGGCCGGGGAAGCGTCAGGTGTGGTGGCGGGAGCGGCGGCCGCGGTGGCGGCACCACCCATTGTCGTCATGGCACTCGCCGCCAGGACCGACGCGAAGAGCGCGGCTGAGGTGCGCCGGCTCAGGTTTCGGAGTCTGCTCACGTTCTCTTTACCTCCAGAGAACAGGGCCCCTCTGAGAAGGGCGCTCGGGTGAGCAGAATCTTTCGTGGTATCGATGAACACTGTCACTAGTGGTCAGTCCCTTGTGACCACTTCGTGACATGCGGATATACGTACTGTCACATTATTGGTGAGCGGCTGGAGACCTCGTCGCCGGCCGGATCGGCCAGCTCGGGTGCCTGCGGCTGCCGGGGCGTCAACTCGACCTGGGCCGGCGTGGCCAACTCGTCGTCCGAGACGCCCAACTCGGCGAGCTTGCGGGCGCTGACCAGCACCCGGGCCTCCAGCGAGCCGACCGCCCGGTTGTAGGCGGTCACCGCGCCGGCCAACGAGGAGCCGAGCTTGCCCACGTGGTCGCCCAGGGTGGAGAGCCGGCCGTACAGCTCCCGGGCGAGGGTGTGCACCGCGAGCGCGTTGCGGGCCAGAGCCTCCTGCCGCCAGGAGTAGGCGACCGTGCGGAGCAGGGCGACAAGCGTGGCCGGCGTGGCGAGCACCACGTTGCGGGTGAAGGCGTGCTCCAGCAGTGTCGGGTCTCGCTGCAACGCGACGTCGAGGAACGGGTCGGCGGGGACGAACAGCACCACGAACTCGGGTGAGTTGTCGAACGCCGACCAGTACGACTTGGCCGCCAGGGCGTCGACGTGCCCCCGCAGGTGCCGCGCGTGCGCGTCGAGGTGGGTGTCCCGGCCGCGCTCGTCGCGGGCCTCCATGGCTGTCAGGTACGCGTCGAACGGGGCCTTGGCGTCCACCACCACCGAGCGACCGCCGTGCAGGCGGACCACCAGATCCGGTCGGACGACCTGCTGGTCGGTGGCGGCGGTGACCTGCTCGGAGAAGTCGCAGTGCTCCAGCATGCCGGCGGCCTCGACGATCCGGCGCAACTGGTGCTCGCCCCAGCGGCCCCGCACCTGCGGTGCGCGCAGCGCCGCCACCAACTGCTTGGTCTCGGTGCGCAGCTCACCGGAGACCGCGTTCATCGAGCGGACCTGCTCCCGCAGCTCGGCGTACGCGTCGACGCGGTCGTGCTCCAACTCGGCCACCCGCTGCTCGTAGCGGCGCAGGGTGTCGTGCAGTGGCGCGACAGCCCGGGCCACCGCCTCCTGGGACTGCGCGGTGGCCTCGTAGCTCAACGCCCGCATGGACTGCTCCAGCCGGCCCTCGCCCTCCCTGGTGGCGGCCAGGGTGGCATCCAGGCGGGCGATGTCGGCCGCCGAGCGGGACCGGGCCGCGAGCCAGCCCACCGCCCCGCCGGCGCCGAGGCACACGATCACCAGGAGCAGCGTCGAGACGTCCATCACCGGAGCTTGCCAGACGGATACGACGTGACACCCGGGGGTACGTTCGATGACATGGAACTTGTGCTCTGCCTCGCCGTCGTGCTGGTCGGCGCGTTGGGCGCCGCGGCGCTCGTCCGCGCCCAGGCCGGTGCCCGCCGACGCACCGAGCTCGGCGACGCCCGCGCGGAGGCGCAGCGGTGGTATGAGCGCCTCGGCGGCCAGTTGATGAACCTGCACGGTGACGAGCCAGCGGTACGCCAGGCGCTGGCCGACGCCGGTGAGCGGTACAACGCGGCGGGTTCCCAGCTGGAGCAGGCGTCCACGCCGCACCAGTTCGGGCTGGCCCGGGAGACCGCGCTGGAGGGGCTGGCGTACATCCGGGCGGCACGCACGGCGCTGGGCATCGATCCCGGCCCCGAGGTGCCGACCCTGGCCGCCGCCCGTGGCGTGGGGCAGCTCACCAAGGAGCGCGAGGTCGATGTGCAGGGGCAGACCTTCCGGGCCGGGCCGCAACCCGGCCGGGAGACGCCCTACTACTACCCCGGTGGGCGTTATCAGGGTCGACCGGTGCCCGCCGGGTGGTATTCGACGCCCTGGTGGAAGACCGCGCTGGGCGCCGGCGCCGGTGTGCTCGGCGGCATCCTGATCGCCGACGCGCTCTTCTCGCCCGCCTTCGCCGACCCCGGGTACGGCTACGACGCCGGCTACCAGGAGGGCTTCGGTGACGGTGTCGACCAGGGCGGCGACGGCGGCGACTTCGGCGGCGGTGACCAGGGCGGCGACTTCGGCGGCGGTGACTACGCCGGTGGGGACTTCGGCGGCGGTGACTACGCCGGTGGGGACTTCGGCGGTGGGGACTTCGGCGGTGGCGGCTTCGGCGGTGGCGACTTCGGTGGTGGGGACTTCGGCGGTGGCGACTTCTGACCGGTCGTTGGTGGGCCTACGGAACGGGCCCCGGTCGCTGCGACCGGGGCCCGTTTCCGTACCTGATGATCAGCCGGTGTTGCGCATCCCGGCGGCGATGCCGTTCACAGTGGTGAGCAGCGCGCGTTCCAGGGCGGTGCCGTCGCTCGGTGCGCGTCGGCCGCCCGGAGCGGTGGCGATCGCCCGCCCGGCCGCGCCCGACTCCCGGTACTGCCGCAGCAGCGCCACCTGGAGATGGTGCAGCGGCTCCAGGTAGGTGTCACGGACGGCCAGGGTGCGCTGGAGCACCGGCGAGTTCTCCAGCAGGGCCGGTGAGGCGGTGACCGCCAGCACCTCCCGCTTGGTCAGCTCATACTCCTGCTCGATCTGCTCGAAGATCGGGTGCAGCTTCTTCGGCACCAGCGTCTCGACGTACCGGCGGGCGATGCTCAGGTCCGTCTTGGTCACCATCATCTCGACGTTCGACAGGAACGTGCGGAAGAAGTGCCAGTTGCGATGCATCTCGGCCAGCACGTCCGCCAACCCGGCCTCGCGGGCGGCGGCCAACCCGGAGCCGACGCCGAACCAGCCCGGCACGATCTGCCGGGTCTGCGTCCAGCCGAACACCCACGGGATGGCCCGCAGCCCGGACAGCCCGGCGCCGGTGTTCGGGCGCTTCGCCGGCCGGGAGCCGATGTTCAGCGCGCCGAGCAACTCGGTGGGGGTGGACGCCCAGAAGTACGCGGGCAGGTCCGGGTCCTCGACGAGCGACCGGTAGGACCGGAACGCCGACTCGGAGACCACGTCCATCGTCGCGTCCCAGCGTTCCAACATCTCGGCCGGCTGCCGGGGAGCGGTGTGCAGCAGGGTCGCCTGGAGCACCGCGGCGAGGGTGAGCTCCAGGTTCTCCCGGGCCAGTGAGGGCAGGGTGTACTTGTCGGAGATCACCTCGCCCTGCTCGGTCACCTTGATCGCGCCGTCCATCGTGCCGTACGGCTGCGCCAGGATCGCCTCGTGCGTCGGCCCGCCGCCGCGCCCGACCGTGCCGCCCCGGCCGTGGAACAGCCGCAGGTGTACGCCGTGCCGGGCGGCCACGTCGCGCAGCGCGCGCTGCGCCCGGTGGATCGACCACTGGCTGGTGGTGATCCCGGCCTCCTTGTTGGAGTCGGAGTAGCCGAGCATGACCTCCTGCACGTCGCCGCGGGCGGTCACCAGCGCCCGGTACGCGGGCAGCGACAGCAACTCGTCGAGGAGTTCGCCGCCGGAGTTCAGCTCGGCCGGGGTCTCCAGCAGCGGCACGAACCCGACCCGGGCCCGCCCGCTGTGCACGTCCACCAGGCCGGCCTCGCGGGCCAGCACCACGGCGGCCAGCACGTCGTCGACACCCAGGGTCATCGAGATGATGTACGACTCGATCACCTCGGCGCCGAACCGGTCCTGTGCCTCCCGGATGGTGCTGAACACGTCGAACGTCTTGCGGGCCGGCTCGGACAGCGACGTGTCCACTGTCGACAGGGGGCGGCGGCCGGTCAGCTCGTCGGCGAGCAGCTTGGTGCGTTCCAGCCGGGTCAGCGCCGGGTAGTCGGAGACCTCACCGACCGCCTCGTAGAGCTGCGCGAGCACCGCGTGGTGCGCCTCGGCGTGCTCCCGGACGTCCATGGTGGCCAGGTGCAGGCCGAACGCGGAGACCGTACGGACGGTGGAGGCCAGCCGGCCGACCGCGGTGAGCTGCCCGGAGTTGCGGGCCAGCGAGGCGCGCAGCAGGTCCAGGTCGGCGATCAGCTCGGCGGAGCCCTGGTAGTCCCGGCCGGGCACGTGCGCGGTGCCCTGCCGCAACCTCAGCCGGGTGTTGGCGAGCTTCGCCTTCACGCAGCGCGCCTTGAGCCGGTATGGCTCCTCCGCGTTGACCCGGCGGAAGCGCTGGGCGACCTCGGGCAGCGCGTCCA
Organism: Micromonospora sp. DT53; assembly: GCF_049841535.1. Classification (NCBI taxonomy): domain Bacteria; kingdom Bacillati; phylum Actinomycetota; class Actinomycetes; order Micromonosporales; family Micromonosporaceae; genus Micromonospora; species Micromonospora sp. DT53. The sequence goes on along the minus strand of NZ_JBNCKM010000002.1, from coordinate 67,238 downwards.
GGTCGGCGGCGAGGCTGGCGGAGAGGTCCAGGGACACCCCGCGCAGTCGGCGGGACACCGACACCTCGTTGATCAGGTGGTCCATCGCCTTCTCGGTGGCCGCGATGCCGTGCTCGTGCTGGATGGTCAGCACCTCGCGGGTGACCGCGGGGGTGACGAACGGGTTGCCGTCGCGGTCGCCGCCGATCCAGGTGCCGAAGCTCAACGGCCGGGCCGTCGGTGAGGTTTCCACGCCGAGGGTGCGCAACGTGTCGGCCAGGTCGTCGAGCACCTGCGGGGCGGCCTCGGCGTACAGGTCGCGCAGGTAGTAGATCGCGTTGCGGGCCTCGTCGGTCGGGTCCGGCCGGTCGAGCCGCAGCTCGTCGGTCTGCCACATCAGGTCCAGCAGCTCGGCCAGCCGGCGGTTGGCCGGGCCCTCGTCGCTGGCGCCGTAGAGGATCGCGTTGGCGGTCTCGGTGTCCAATTCGTCGGCGATCGCCCGCAGCTTGGACAGGATCGAGCGACGGGCCGCCTCGGTCGGGTGGGCGGTGAAGACCGGTCGCACCGCCAGCCGGCGGGCCGCGTTGGCGATCTCCTCGGCCGGCACCCCGCGCTCGGCGATCATCTTGGCGGCCTGGTCCAACCAGCCGCCCTGCACCGCGCGGCGGCGGCGCAGGTCCCGTGCCCGGTGCACCTGCTCGGTGATGTTGGCCAGGTGGAAGTAGGTGGAGAACGCGCGGGCCAGCTTGGTGCCGGTGGTCACGTCGAGCCCGCCGAGGCGCTGGGCGGCCGCCGGGGCGTCGGAGCGGACCTGGGCGCGGATCTCCTCGACGAGGTCGAGCAGTGGGCGACCCTCCTGGCGGGCCAGGGTCTGGCCGAGCAGGGTGCCGAGTCGGCGAATGTCGGCGCGCAGTGCGGCGTCCGGGCCGTCGTGGTCGTGCTGGTCGGTCACGATGCGCTCCCTCACGTGGATACGAAGGACAGCGCTGTCCGACTTACTGGATGGTATCCGCGTGCGGGGGATGTCTGGAGGGCCCCCTGCTGATCCACTGCCTCCGGGAGGGTGTTTTCGGGGGTGATCTCAGCCACCGTGGCGGCTCGGCGAGGGGCCGGAGGGGGCGGCCCGGCGACCGCGGACCAGGCTCGCACCGACCAACCCGAGCCCTCCGAGCACCGCCCAGATCGCCAGGGCGGAAGCCGGCCAGCCGGCCGAGCGCCAGTCGAAGTACACGGCGGCCTTGGTCAGGTCGTTGGCGAGCCCGGGGATGTTCCACCGGTGCATGCCGCGCAGCACCCCGGGCAGGAACTCGGGCGCGTAGATGCCGCCGGAGCCCGGGTTGCCCAGCACCACCAGCAGCAGGATGACCAGCGCGGTGCCGGCGACGCCGAGCCAACCCTGGATGGCGCTGGCGAACATCGCGGCGGCGAAGACGGCAAGCGCGCCGATCGCGGCGATCGTCGGTACGTCGTGGTGCCAGATGTCCAGGACGGGTCCGACCACGACCGCGCCGGCGATGCCGAGCAGCACGCTGTACACCGCCAGGGCGGCGATGCGCAGTCCGGCCCGTCGGGCCGTACGCGGGGTGGTGCCGGCGGATATCCCGAGCACGGTCGAGGCGAGGTAGCCGCCGAGCACGTACCCGACGTTCAGGTAGAAGGGCACCACCCCGCGCGGGTCGGCCGAGGGGACCGGCACCTTGTCGACGATCCGTAGCGGGGTGCCGGTGCGGCTGGTGGCGGTGCCGAGGACCTCCTTGATCGCGCCGGTGGCGGAGGGTCCGGAAGCGCTCGCCACGGTGAGGAGCAGACCGTTGTCCGGTCCGGTGCTGAGCACGGCGTACACCGCGCGGCTGAGCAGCCCGTGCTCGGCGGCGCCCGGGTCGTCGTACTCGATGGGTTTGAGGATGGTGGTCTGGCCGCGCACGGCGTCGAGCGTCGTCTGGGCGCGTTGGTCGCCGGAGACGACGCCGATCGACAGATCGTGGGGTGTGGGCTGGTGCAACGCGCCGACGTAGGCCGCGATGAACGCCGTGGCCAGCACGAGGGTGCCGAGGAGCAGTCCGATGCTGCGCGGCGCCCAGTCGCGGGCCGTGTTGGGCGATTCTTTGTCCACGTTGTTAGCCTATGGTCCGTTTTGTGGACCGCAGGGCGGAACCGGGTGGCGACGCCCTGCGGTCCGTCGGATTCACCGCACGTCGTCGCCGCAGAAGACCGACTGCAGGGCGGCCAGGAGACCCGCGCTCTCCGGCACCGCAAGCTGCCCCCGGACGTCCCGGTCGATGTCGTAGACGTTGCCGGCGAGGACGAGCTGCCGGGAGTCGTCCAGGCTGGTCACCGCGATGCTGGTGAAGCCCGGCCCGCCGCCGTCGGTCGTCCACACCGGCACGGGGCCGGTCGCGCACGGCGCCGTCATCCGCTGCACGCCCAGGCCGTACCACTGCCCGTCCGGCGAGTCGTCCATCGGCACCACGGTCTCCAACTCCCGCTGCTGGGCCGGCGCGAGCAGCCGCCCGCCGAACAGCGCCCGATGAAACCGCGCCAGGTCAGCCGTCGTCGAGATCATCGCCCCGGCGGTCCAGTCGTAGGACGGGCTGAACGTGGTCACATCCCGGCCGGTCAGGTCGTAGCCGTGCAGGTGCCGGCCATGGATCTCCGGGTCGACGACCGGGAAGGAGGTCTGACTCAGGCCGAGCGGACCGATGATCCGCCGCCGCACCTCGTTCGCCGCGCCCCGGCCGGTGACCGCCTCGATGATCAGGCCGGCCAGCAGGTAGTTGGTGTTCGAGTAGTCCCACGAGGTGCCGGGGGCGAAGTCCGGCCGGTGTGCCATCGCCGCGGCGACCACCGCGCGTGGCGGGATCACCCGGTCCCAGTCGTGCTCGTCGAGGTACGGGGCCCAGAAGCTCCGTTGGCTGGTCGGGTCCCAGATGCCGCTTGTGTGGTTGAGCAACTGCCGGACGGTGATCGTCGAACCGTCGTTGCCGTTGCCCCGGACGACCCCCGGCAGCCAGCGCTCGACCGGGTCGTTCAAGGTCAACCGGCCCTCACCCACCAGTTGCAGCAGCACCGTCGACACGAAGGCCTTGGTGTTGCTGGCGATCCGGAACCGGTCGTCCGGTCGAGCCCGCGCCCCGGTGGTCCGATCGGCTACTCCCGCCGCCACCTGCCACCGGCGGTCGTCCACCCGGCCGTAGGCCACCGCGGCGGGGAAGCCGTCCGCGACCAGTTGATCGAGCGCGGTGACCAGCGCGTGGCGTTCCGGCGCGGAAGAGTCGGCACGTGCTGGCAGGGGTGGGACGGCGAGGGTGGCGACCAACGTGCCGGCCGACACCACCACCGCCCAGAGCGAACGTGTCATGACCTGCTCCAATCGACGAAACGGCTGTTCCCGTCGACCCTGCCGGCGGACGGACCGCAGCGACATGCGGCTCTCCCGACGATCGGGTGGGGTTAACCCGATGAAGCGCGGCGGGTTGCCCGGCTGGGCGGACGACCCGCATCCGGGCATGCTGAGCCGGAACACCCGCCGCCGGGTCGTCCTCGGGGACGGTGTCGTCGGCACGGTCGGGAGGATCAGGTGACGAGTCTCCGGCAGCTCCGCAACCAGGTCGGCTACGTGCTGGCCAGCCTGCCGCTGGCGGTCGTCGGTTTCGCGTACGCCCTCCTCACGGTGGTGGTCGGCGGGGCGCTCGCGCTGACGCTGCTCGGCCTGCCGCTGCTGTCCTCCGGCGTTCTCGGCGCGCGCGGTTGGGGCTGGCTGCACCGCGCGCTGGCCCGGGCGACGCTGGGGCTGCGGGTCGCGGGCCCGCGCCCGCTCCGACGACGGCCCGGTCCGGTGGGGTACGTGCGGAGCGGCCTCGGCGACGCCACGGGTTGGCGGGCGCTGGCCTACCTGATCGTGAAGCTGCCGGTGACGCTGCTCGCGACGGCGGTGATCGCAGCCTTCCTCTGCTACCCGATGTTCCTGCTCAGCCATCCCCTCTGGTGGTCGCACCTGGGCGCCCTGCAACTCGGGGACTTCTTCTTCGACACCTGGCCCCGGTCGTTCCTGCTGGCCGGGATCGGTGCCGGAATGCTTCTCGTCGGCCGGGGGCTGCTGCGTCTGATCCTGCTCCTGGACGGGCTGCTGATCCGTGGCCTGTTGGGCCCGACCAGCCTCGACGAGCGGGTCGACGACCTCGAAGAGGCCCGCGCGCTGGCCGTCGACGACGCCGCCGCGCTGCTGCGCCGCATCGAGCGCGACCTGCACGACGGCACCCAGGCGCAACTGGTCGCCCTGGCCATGAAACTCGGTCTGGCCAAGGAGAAGCTCTCCGTCGACGCGGCGCCGGAGGCCAGGGCGCTCGTGGAAACCGCACACCGGGACGCGAAAGTCGCGATCACCGACCTCCGTGACCTGACCCGGGGCATCCATCCGCCGATGCTCGACAACGGTCTGGAGGCGGCGCTTGGCACCCTTGTGGCGCGAGGCGCCGTACCCGTGCGGTTGCGGGTCGAGATGCGCGACCGACCGTCACCGGCCGTCGAGACGATCGTCTACTACTGCGTCGCCGAGCTGCTCACAAACGTCGCGAAACACGCCACGGCCCGACGGGCCACCGTCGAGGTACGTCAACACGACGGTCTGCTGCGGGTGCAGGTCGGCGACGACGGCGGCGGCGGCGCCACGGTCGGTTCGACGGCCCACGCGTTGCCGGGAGGCGGGCTGGCCGGGCTGCGCGACCGGGCCCGTACCGTGGACGGCACGATGCGGATCGACAGCCCACCCGGCGGGCCGACGCTTGTCACCCTGGAACTCCCGGTGCGGATATGACAGGCCTGCGCGTGGTCATCGCCGAGGACTCCGGCATCCTCCGCGACGGGCTCAGCTACCTGCTCGTCGATCGAGGGCACCAGGTGCTCGCCGCGGTGGGCGACCCGGAGGCGCTGCGGGCCGCCGTGGACGAGCACCGGCCCGACGTGGCCGTGATCGACATCCGGATGCCGCCGACGTACACCGACGAAGGGCTGCGGGCCGCGCTCGCCGTACGCGCCGCCCATCCCGGTACGCCGGTGCTGCTCTTCTCCCAGTACGTGGAGACCCGGTACGCGGCGCAGTTGCTCGCCGGCGGTGCCGGAGGCGTCGGCTACCTGCTGAAGGACCGGGTGGCCGAGGTCGGCGAGTTCGTCGACGCGCTCACCCGTGTCGCCGCTGGCGCGACGGTGCTCGATCCGGACGTGGTGACGCAGCTGCTCGGCGCGGCCCGGGGCCCCGGCGAACTGGCCGGCCTCTCCGAGCGGGAACGGGCCGTGCTGGCCCTGATGGCCGAGGGACGCTCGAACGTGGCGATCGCCGCGGCGCTGTTCCTCAGCGTGGGGGCGGTGGAGAAGCACATCACCAGCATCTTCGGCAAGCTCGGTCTGCCGCCCACCGAGACCGACCACCGTCGGGTCCTCGCGGTGTTGCGTTACCTCCAGTCCGGGAGCTGACACGTCGCGGTGTCGGGCTCGGTCCCAAGATCGCGCAATATCCAGGATCTAGTGGCATCGGTGCGTCGATGAGACCACTACATCCTGGTTCCAGCGCGATCTTGGCGCGGGGTGCGACGCGGCGCGGCGCGGACCTGCGCGGAAGGGGGTGGATGTCGGTCGGCGGGGCTAGGCTTGTTGTCGTGCACCCCCCGTCCGGCTGGACGAGGGGCCGCCGTCGTGTGCGTCGACTCCCCTGGAAGGACTCCCTTGCTCACCGGTCTGTTCACCGCAGCCCTGGCCGACCCCGGGCTGACCCGGGCGCGTGACCTGGCGCGCTCCGGTGCCGCCCAGGTCGACGGCCTCGACATCACCGCCCCGGCGGCGCTGCGCCCGTTCGCCGTCGCGGCGGTCGCCGCGGACAACGACGGTGCCGGGCGACCGGTGCTGGCGGTGACCGCCACCACCCGCGAGGCCGACGACCTGGCCGCCGCGCTTGGCGGTTTGCTACCGGCCGAGCAGGTAGTGGTCTTCCCCTCCTGGGAGACGCTGCCGCACGAGCGGCTGTCCCCACGCTCCGACACCGTCGGCCGGCGGCTGGCCGTGCTGCGCCGCCTGGCGCACCCCGAGGCGACCGACGCGCACGGCGGCACCGGGCCACTGCGGGTGGTCGTGGCCCCGGTCCGTTCGCTGCTCCAGCCGCAGCTGAAGGGGCTCGGCGATCTGGAGCCGGTGCAGCTGGCCGCCGGCGAGGAGGCCGACCTGGAGGAAGTCGCCCGTCGGCTGATCGACATGGCGTACGCCCGGGTCGACCTGGTCACCAAGCGCGGCGAGTTCGCGGTGCGCGGCGGCATCCTGGACGTCTTCCCGCCCACCGACGAGCACCCGTCCCGGGTCGAGTTCTGGGGCGACGAGGTGGAGGAGATCCGCACCTTCGCCGTCGCCGACCAGCGGACCATCGAGCAGGTTCCGCTGCTCTGGGCGCCGCCGTGTCGGGAGTTGCTGCTCACGCCGTCGGTCCGTGCTCGGGCCGCCGCGCTCGCCGAGCAGCACCCCGAGCTGGCCGAAATCCTCGACAAGCTGGCCGAGGGCATTCCGGTCGAGGGGATGGAGTCGCTGGCCCCGGTGCTGGTCGGCCCCGACTCGTTGGAGCTGCTGCTGGACGCCATGCCGGCCGGCACCCACGTCCTGCTCTGCGACCCGGAGCGGATCCGCACCCGGGCGCACGACCTGGTGCGTACCTCGGAGGAGTTCTTGCAGGCCAGTTGGGCCGCCGCCGCGGTCGGCGGCCAGGCCCCGGTGGACGTCGGCGCCGCCGCCTTCCGCACCCTCGGCGAGGTGCGCGCCGCCGCGGGCAAGCTCGGCCAGCCGTGGTGGACGCTGTCCCCGTTCGGTCTCGTCGAGGGGGAGACGGCCGAGGCACGGCAGCCCTGGGAGGACGCGCCGGAGCAGGCCGCCGTCACGCCGGACGACGCCATCGCGGTGACCCTGTCCGCCCAGCCGGCGCCGCTCTATCACGGCGAGACCTCGCGAGTCGTCGAGGACCTCAAGCGCTGGGCCGGCGAGGGCTGGTCCATCGCGTTGGTCTTCGAGGGGCACGGTCCCGCCCAGCGGGCGGTGGAGGTGCTGCGCGACGCCGGCCTGGGCGCCCGGTTGACCGAGGAGGTGCCGACCGCGCCCGTCCCGGGCGAGCTGGTCGTCACCTGTGGTGCGCTGAGCAGCGGGTTCGTCGACGAGGCGTCCCGCTTCGTGCTGCTCACCGGCAATGACGTGACAGGTGGTCGGGGCACCTCGACACGGGACATGCGCAAGATGCCGAGCCGGCGGCGCAACACGATCGACCCGCTGGAGTTGAAGGCCGGCGACCACGTGGTGCACGAGCAGCACGGCATCGGCCGCTACGTCGAGCTGGTGCAGCGCACCGTCAACGGCGCCAGCCGGGAATACCTCGTCATCGAGTACGCGGCCAGCAAGCGGGGCCAGCCCGGCGACAGGTTGTTCGTTCCGACCGACCAGCTCGACCAGCTCTCCCGCTACGTGGGTGGCGAGCAGCCGACCCTGCACAAGATGGGCGGCTCGGACTGGCAGAAGTCCAAGGCCCGCGCCCGCAAGGCGGTCCGGGAGATCGCCGCGCAGCTCATTCAGCTCTACGCCGCGCGTAAGGCGTCCAAGGGTCACTCGTTCGGCCCGGACACGCCGTGGCAGCGGGAGCTGGAGGACGCCTTCCCCTGGCAGGAGACGCCGGACCAGCTCGCCGCGATCGACGAGGTCAAGCGGGACATGGAGCAGACCGTCCCGATGGACCGGCTGATCTGCGGCGATGTCGGCTACGGCAAGACCGAGATCGCGGTCCGGGCGGCGTTCAAGGCGGTACAGGACGGTAAGCAGGTGGCGGTGCTGGTGCCGACCACCCTGCTGGTGCAGCAGCACTACAACACGTTCGCCGAGCGGATGAGCCAGTTCCCGGTGCAGATCCGGCAGCTGTCGCGGTTCCAGACGGCGAAGGAGACCGAGCGGACGCTGGAGATGGTCGCCGACGGCACCGTCGACATCGTCATCGGTACGCACCGGCTGTTGCAGACGGCGACCCGGTTCAAGCAACTGGGTCTGGTGATCGTCGACGAGGAGCAGCGCTTCGGTGTCGAGCACAAGGAGCACCTGAAGACGCTGCGCGCGTCGGTCGACGTGCTCAGCATGTCGGCCACCCCGATCCCGCGCACCCTGGAGATGGCGATCACCGGCATCCGGGAGATGTCCACCATCGCCACCCCGCCGGAGGAGCGGCACCCCGTGCTCACCTTCGTCGGCGCGCAGGACGACCGGCAGGTGGCCGCGTCCATCCACCGCGAGTTGCTCCGCGACGGGCAGGTCTTCTACCTGCACAACCGGGTCGAGTCGATCGACCGGGCGGCGCGGCGGCTACGGGAGCTGGTGCCCGAGGCGCGGGTCGCGGTGGCGCACGGCCAGATGGGCGAGGACGCCCTGGAGAAGGTCATGGTCGGCTTCTGGGAAAAGGAGTTCGACGTCCTGGTCTGCACCACGATCGTCGAGTCGGGCATCGACATCCCGAACGCCAACACGCTGATCGTGGAGCGGGCCGACCTGCTCGGCCTGGCCCAGCTGCACCAGATCCGTGGCCGGGTCGGCCGGGGCCGGGAGCGGGCGTACGCCTACTTCCTCTACCCGCCGGAGAAGCCGCTCACCGAGCACGCCCACGAGCGGTTGGCGACCATCGCCCAGCACACCGAGTTGGGCGCGGGCATGTACGTGGCGATGAAGGACCTGGAGATCCGGGGCGCCGGCAACCTGCTCGGTGGGGAGCAGTCCGGGCACATCGAGGGTGTCGGCTTCGACCTGTACGTGCGGATGGTCGGCGAGGCGGTCTCCGCGTTCAAGGGTGAGCGGCCGGAGGAGGAGGCCGACGTCAAGATCGATCTGCCGGTCGACGCGCACCTGCCACACGACTACGTGAGCGTGGAGCGGCTGCGCCTGGAGATGTACCGCAAGCTCGCCGAGGCGCGCGACGAGGAGCGGCTGGGCGAGGTGATCGCCGAGATGACCGACCGGTATGGCGAGCCGCCGGCGCCGGTGCAGAATCTGGTGGAGGTGGCCCGGTTCCGCCTGCTGGCCCGCCGCTACGGCCTGACCGACGTGTCCATGCAGGGCAAGCACGTACGGTTCGGCCCGCTGCCCCTCCCGGACTCGAAGCAGCTGCGGCTCAAGCGCTACCACCCGGATGCCGTCTACAAGCAGGCCACCGACCAGGTCAGCGTGCCCCGACCGACCACCCGTCGGATCGGCGGCGAGCCGCTGCGTGACCAGGCGTTGCTCCAGTGGTGCGCGCAACTGCTCTCCGATGTGCTCGGTGCCCCGGCCCCACTCGCCGTCGCGGCGGGTTGAGCCGCCGGTCCGGTCAGCCACCTCACCGGGTGGCTGACCGGGCCGGGTCGGGTGGGCCCCCGCGGTGCGGTGGGGGCCGTCACAGCCGGGGAGAGGGCATGAGAGAGTGACGGGTATGCGTGCTCGCCGTGTGATCGCCGCCGCCAGCGTCGCGGCCCTGGGTGTCCTCTCCCTCGCCGCCTGCGGCAAGTCCGCACCGAACATCGCCGCGTATGTCGGTGACACCACCTATTCGGTGGACCGGGTCGACGCGATCTACGACGACGCGCAGTCGAAGTTCGGCGACGCGGTCCGGCAGGAGGCCGGCAAGGCCGGGGCGACGCCGTCGGCGGAGCAGTTGCGCGCCGCGGTGACCCGTCAGGACGTGGTCAACCTGCTTGTCAGTTTGGAGCTCGGCAAGCGGGTGGCCGCGGCGAAGAACATCCAGGTGCCCGACGAGGTCACCCCGCAGCAGCTTGAGCAGAACCTGCGGGTGCCGGCGACCACCGAGTACGCCAAGCTCTGGGGTGAGTGGATCGACCTGCTCCAGGTGCTCAACCAGCAGCTCCCGCCGGCTGAGCTGAGCGACGACTCGCTGATGGCCGTCTACGACGCGCTGGCGAAGACCGGGGCGATCAAGGGCGGCATGTCGGTGGCCGACGTCCGTCAGGCGTTCGGCGACGGTGGCTTCGTCCGCAGCGCCACCGCCCTCAGCACCGCGCTGGAGGACGAGGCGAGCCGGATCGACGTCACGATCAACCCGCGCTACCGGGCGGTAGGTGTGCCGTCGGTGGTGAGCACCGGCCAGTCGCTGGTCTTCTACTCGCTGCCGTACATCAACGAGGCCGGCCCGGTCACGGACATCTCCACCCCGGAGCCGCTGCCGTCGAGCGACGCCCCGAGTGCCGAGGGCCCAGCACCGGACGAGGGCACGGCCAGCTGAGCATGACCGCACGGATCGTCCTCCTGGTCACCTCACCCCGGTTGCCCGCCGGCCTGTTGACCTCCGCGGCCTGGGACGTCGTACGCCAGCACCCGGTGCTGACCGGCGCGGACGGCGAGTTGGTCATGGCCGTGCGCCAGGCGGGCGCCGAGGTCACTGTGGTGGACGGCCCGGCGACGCAGCCGTTGTTGGACGCGGTGGCGACGCACGGCACTGTGGTGTGGCTGGCCGGCCCGGCCGGCGACGAGGCGCTGGCCCGGGAGTTGGGTCTGCGGCTGGCCCGGCAGCCGGGGTTGGCCGAGATGGAGCTGATGTACGGCTCGTGGGATCCGCCGGGTGCCCGGCTGCTCGACGCGGTGGCCGTGCTGGATCGACTGGCCTCGCCGGGTGGCGACCCGTGGAAGCGGGCGCAGACGCACCGCAGCCTCGCCGGTTACCTGCTGGAGGAGAGCTACGAGGCGTACGACGCGATAAGCGCCGACGACACCGACGCGTTGCGTGAGGAGTTGGGCGACGTCCTGTTGCAGGTGGTGCTGCACGCGCGGCTCGCCGAGGAGTTGCCCGAGGATGAGCGGTGGACCATCGACGACGTGGCCGGTGGCCTGGTCGACAAGATGATCCGGCGTAATCCGCACGTCTTCGCCGGTGCCGAGGTGGGCACCCTGGAGGAGATCACCGAGAACTGGGAGCGGATCAAGCGCGTCGAGAAGGCACGGCACTCGGTGCTGGACGGCGTGGCCCTGAGCCAGCCCGCGCTGGCCCTGGCGACGCAGATCCTGGACCGCGCGGCCCGCAGAGGCATCGAGGTTCCGCCCCCGTTGGCGGACACCCAGACGGACGCCGAAGCCAAACTGGGCGCCAACCTCCTGGCAACGGTAGCCGCAGCCCGCGAGCAGGGCATAGACCCGGAAGCAGCCCTCCGCCGAACCATCCTGTCCCACGCCCAGTCCATCCGCGCCGCCGAACCCCCACCCCCACCCAAACCCGCCAGCCCGCGGTGATCATGAAGTTATTGCCCCGACACGCCGAGGTGGATGGCAATAACTTCATGATCGACGCAGTGGCCTCAACCCGGCCGTGTCGGGGTGGGTGGTCGGTAGGGTGGGCGGGTGGAAGCGTTTGGGGTGCTGGCCGAGCGGGTTGTCGAGGCATTGCTGGAGTCGCGGCCGGGGGTTGCCACCGCGGCAGGTGACCACCGGTTCGACGACCGGCTGCCGGACCTGTCCGCCGACGGGTTGACTGCCGATCGGGCGATGCTCTCCGACGCGGCCAACGCACTGTCCGAACTGGACCCGGACTCGCTCGACGTCGAGGAGCAGGTCGACCACGCGCTGCTCACCTCATTCGTGGACCGGGAGCTGTTCGAGCTGACCGAGATCCGGTCGTACGAGTGGGATCCGCTGCGGCACAACCCCGGCCCGCTGCTGCACCCGCTGCTGTCCCGCCCGTACGCCCCCGCGGAGGTGCGGCTGACCCAACTGGCCGGCCGGCTCGCCGCCGTACCGGACGCCCTCGCCACCGCCCGCGCGACGCTGCGGGACATGCCGCGGATCCACGCGGAGACGGCGGTCGGGCAGTTCACCGGCACGGCCGCGCTGATCCGCGACGAGCTGCCCGCGCTGCTCGCCCAGGCGCCGAGCCACCTCGACCGGGTCGAGCCGGCGGCCACCGCGGCGATCGCCGCGCTTGACGAGTTCGTCGCCTGGCTGCGCGTCGGCCTGGCCGCCGATGCGGGCCCCGGCCGTGACCCGCGACTGGGCCGGCGCCGTTGGGAGGCCCGACTCTGGCACACCCTCGACACCGAGCTGGGCGCCGCCGAGATCCAGCGGCGCGCCTGGGCCAACCTGGACCGGGTCACCGCGGAGATCCGCGAGGCGGCCGTCGAGCTGGTCGGCGGCCCGGCCGACGACGCCACCGTGCGCCGGGCGCTGGACCTGCTCGCCGCCGAGCACCCGAACGACGCGACGATCGTCGATCTGGCCGGGGTGACCCTGGACGAGGCGACCGACTTCGTCCGCGCACACGACCTGGTCAGCCTGGTCGACGACAGGTGCGTGATCCAGGAGATGCCGGAGTTCGCCCGGGGGGTCGCGGTGGCGTACTGCGACGCGCCCGGCCCGCTGGAAACCGCCGTCGTGCCGACCTTCTACTGCATCGCGCCCACCCCGTCGGACTGGCCGGCGCAGCGGGTCGAGTCGTTCTACCGCGAGTACAACGACCACATGATCCGCAACCTGACGGTGCACGAGGCGATGCCTGGGCACTTCCTCCAGCTCGCCCACGCCCGCCGCTACGTCGGTGGCACGCGGGTTCGCGCGCTGGCCGAGTCCGGCCCGTTCATCGAGGGCTGGGCGGTCTACGCGGAGGAGGTGATGACGGCGCTCGGCTTCGGCGGTCTGCCGGTGCGGTTGCAGCAGCTCAAGATGCAACTACGGATGACCATCAACGCGCTGCTCGACCAGTTGGTGCACGCCGAGGACCTGCCCGAGGCCGAGGCGATGGCGTTGATGACCGGGCGCGGCTTCCAGGAGGAGGGCGAGGCGGCCGGCAAGTGGCGGCGGGCGCAACTCACCTCCACCCAGCTCTCCACCTACTTCGTCGGGTACAGCGAGGTGGCCGAGATCGCCGCCGCCCGCCCGGACGGGGTGTCGGTCCGCGACTGGCACGACGCGATGCTCGCCCACGACTGCCCGCCCCCGCGCCACCTGCGCACCCTGCTCGGTCTCTGACAAGAAACGCCGGGCCGCGCGGGCTCAGCGCCGCGCGGCGGTCACCGTCACGTCGATCAGCCAGCGCGAGATGGAGTACGCGGGCGGCAGTCGCGCCGGCAGCGCACCCAGGCCGAACCGGTGGGTCGGTCACGAGCCGCCGGGACGGCGGTCGACGACGCCGGCGCCGGCGGGCGGATCGAAGGCCTGCTCGTCGACAGTCGCGGAGTAGTCGCTCAGCGCCAGCTCCATCGGCTTGCCGTCGACCGGCCCGGTGAAACTGCCGAGCACGCCCTCGGTGGTGACGCAGGCGGTGAAGTCGCCGGACGAGCTCTCCACCGCCACGCAGGCGGCGTGGTGCCCGGCGACTGTGGTGTCGCTCGGCTTGATGACCGCCTGCGGGTCGAGTGCGGCGGCGGTGAGCAGCCCGACCACCACCGGCGGCGTGACGAGGCCCTGCCGGTTGGCCTCGCCGAACAGCGTCACCGTGGGCTTGCTGCCCGGGGTGGGCGGGGCGATCAGCGTGCACTGCGGGCGGGCGCCGGTCGTCGTGCACCGGGTGATGGCGTCCGGGGTGACGGTGAGTTGCCCGCCCGGATAGGTGTACGCGGATCGGGCCGGGTCCTGTGCCTGCACGATCGCGGCGCGCTGGCCGCCGGGCAGTTGGTAGTCGGCCGAGTAGGTCAACTCCAGTGCCCGATCGAGCCGGGCGGCGAGGTCGTTGACGATTTCCGAGCGGCCCATGGCGACTCCGGCGTCCTCGAATGTCTGACAGCCGGTGACCGTGAGCGACGCGATGACCGACACGGCGAGCATGCGGAGGGTGGTCGAGGCGGCGGGCATGGCGACCAGCCTGGTGGATCTGGTCCGCGCAGCGCAAACCCGTTGCCGGTTGACGCCCGGAAATCCGGGAATGTCCGTCAACGCGGGGCGAGCCGGGTGCGCGGGCGACGCCGTGCCCGTTCGCGCCGCCCGATACGCTGCGTTCAACACCTGCCTCAGCCGCACCGTCGCGGCCCACCCACGGACCGGATCACAACAACGAGGAGCGACTTAGTGGCAACCATCGAGGGAATCGTCGCCCGGGAGATTCTCGACTCGCGGGGCAACCCGACGGTCGAGGTCGAGGTCGGTCTGGACGACGGCACGGTAGCCCGCGCCGCCGTGCCCTCCGGCGCCTCCACCGGCGCCTTCGAGGCGATCGAGCTGCGCGACGGTGATGACGACCGTTACCAGGGCAAGGGCGTGGAGAAGGCGGTCTCCAACGTCGAAGACAAGATCGTCGACCAGATCATCGGGTACGAGGCCAGCGAGCAGCGGCTGATCGACCAGAAGATGCTCGACATCGACGGCACCGACACCAAGTCGGAGCTGGGCGCGAACGCCATCCTCGGGGTCTCCCTGGCGGTGGCGAAGGCTGCTGCCGGCAGCGCCGAGCTGAGCCTCTTCCGCTACCTGGGCGGCCCGAACGCGCACCTCCTGCCCGTGCCGATGATGAACATCCTCAACGGTGGCGCGCACGCCGACTCGAACGTCGACATCCAGGAATTCATGATCGCGCCGATCGGCGCGCCCACGTTCCGTGAGGCGCTGCGCTCGGGCGCGGAGGTCTACCACGCGCTGAAGTCGGTGCTGAAGAAGAAGGGCCTCTCCACCGGGCTCGGCGACGAGGGTGGCTTCGCGCCGAACCTGCCGACCAACGCGGCGGCCCTGGACCTGATCGCCGAGGCGGTCGAGAAGGCCGGTTACCGGCTCGGCACCGACATCGTGTTCGCGCTCGACGTGGCGGCCACCGAGTTCTTCGACAACGGCAGCTACACCTTCGAGGGCGCCGCGAAGTCCGCCGAGGACATGAGCACCTACTACACGAAGCTCGCCGACGAGTACCCGATTGTGTCGATCGAGGACCCGCTGGCCGAGGACGACTGGAGCGGTTGGCAGACGCTTACCGCCTCGATCGGCGACCGGGTGCAGATCGTCGGTGACGACCTGTTCGTGACCAACCCGCAGCGCATCGCCCGTGGCATCGCGGAGAAGTCGGCGAACGCGGTCCTGGTCAAGGTCAACCAGATCGGCTCGCTGACCGAGACCCTGGACGCGGTGGACCTGGCCCACCGGGCCGGCTTCAAGTGCATGATGAGCCATCGCTCCGGCGAGACCGAGGACACCACAATCGCCGACCTGGCGGTGGCCACCGGCTGCGGCCAGATCAAGACCGGCGCGCCGGCCCGCTCGGACCGCGTCGCGAAGTACAACCAGCTGCTCCGGATCGAGGAGGAGCTGGCCGACGCGGCGCGCTACGCCGGCGCTGGCGCGTTCCCGCGCTACCGTTCGGCCTGAGACGCACGAAGCCTCGGGGGAGGGGTGTGACGATGCAGCAGCGCCGCACACCGGGTGGTCAGCGTCCCGCCCGTCGGCCGGGTCAGTCCGGTCGGCCGGGCGGTGGGCGCGCCACTCGGGGATCGGTCCGGGAGGCCGGCGTACGCGCCGAGCCGCGCGCCGCCGGTCGCGCACCGGGTGCTGCCCGGGGCGCCGAGGGTGTGCGCTCCGCGAATCGTCCGGCGGCCGCTCGGCGTACCGCCGCCGGTGGTGCCGTGAAGCGGCTCGCCGCACCCCACCCCCGTCGCTTCACCGGCCGGGCCACCGTGCTGTTCGCGGTCCTGATCGCGCTTGCTCTGGCCTACACCTACCCGGTCCGGGTCTACCTGGACCAACAGGCCAACATCGAGCGGATGGAGGCCGCCCAGGCGGTGCAGGAGCGGGAGATCGCGAAGCTCGCCGAGAGGGCCGCGAAGTGGCAGGACAAGGCGTTCATCGAGACGCAGGCTCGGGAACGGTTCTTCATGGGCCGGCCGGGCGAGAAAATCATGGTGGTGCTGCACGACCCGGAGGGCGCCGCCCGGGACGCGGGGAAGTCGGCCGGTTCGGCCACCCCGCCCGGGCCGGCGACCTGGTACGACACGCTCTGGTCGAGCGTGCAGGCGGCGGACAGCCAGCAGCCGGGCAAGTGATCCACCGACCAGCACACCAGGAGAGATGGGCACCGTGACTGTCGTACCACCGTCGGAGCCGGCGGCGGATTCCGTTCCCCTGCCGCAGCGGGAGCCGGCCACCGAGGCCGATTTGGCGGCGGTGGCCGCGCAGCTCGGCCGGACGCCCCGGGGCACCCGGGCGGTTGCCCATCGTTGCCCGTGCGGCCTGCCGGACGTGGTGGAGACGACCCCCCGCCTCGCCGACGGCACCCCGTTCCCGACCCTCTACTACCTGACCTGCCCCCGGGCCACCGCGGCGTGCAGCCGACTGGAGTCGGCGGGGCTGATGAAGGAGATGGCGGACCGGCTGGCGACGGACCCGGAGTTGGCCGCCCGCTACCGTGCGGCGCACGAGGACTACCTCACCCGCCGGGAGGCGGTCGGCGAGGTGCCGGAGATCGCCGGCATCTCGGCCGGCGGGATGCCGGGCCGGGTGAAGTGCCTGCACGTGCACCTGGGTCATGCGCTGGGCGCCGGCCCCGGCGTGAACCCGTTCGGCGACGAGACGTTGGAGCTGGTCGAGCCCTGGTGGTCGGCGGGGCCGTGCGTGGACGTGCCGGCGGGCGAGTGAACGCCCAGACCGGGTCCGAGGCGCCCGAGAGTCAGATCCTCGTACGGCGGGCCCGCACCGGGGACGTGCGGGGCATCCGGCGACTCGTCGACACCTACACCGACGACCGACGGCTGTTGAGCAAGGCCACCGTCACCCTCTTCGAGGACGTGCAGGAGTTCCGGGTCGCGGTCCGGTCCGAGGACGACGTGGTGGTGGGCTGCGGCGCGCTGCACGTCATGTGGGAGGACCTGGCCGAGATCCGCACGGTGGCCGTGGACCCGTCCTGCCGGGGCCGGCGGATCGGTCACCGACTGGTCGGCGAGCTGATCGACGCGGCCCGGGAGTTGGGCGTGGCGCGGATCTTCGTGCTCACCTTCGAGACCCGGTTCTTCGGCTCGTTCGGCTTCCGCGAGATCGACGGCGCTCCGGTGCCGCAGCCCGTCTACGAGCAGTTGCTGCGCTCGTACGACGAGGGTGTCGCCGAGTTCCTGGACCTGGAGCGGGTCAAGCCGAACACGCTGGGCAACACCCGGATGCTGCTGCGGCTCTGATCAGCCCCTGCGGGGGTGGGCGGCGAAGAACTCCCACATCAGGTCGGTGGCGGACAGCCCGGCGGACGACGCGGCGAGTTGACCGGTCTTCGCTCCCGGCCAGCTGTGGCCCATGTCGGCGAGCGTGTAGACGCTGACCTCGCTGCCGTCGGCGCAGCCTGCCACGGTGTGCGTCACACCCGGCACCCCGGACGCCTTCGGGCTCGGCCGGCAGTTGAGCCGCTGCTGCCAGGTGCGCATGCCGGTCTGGAAGGTCGAGGCGTACCGGTCCTGGCCGCCGATGAAGGTGATCACGGAGACCGGGCTCTTCGGCACGTAGCTGTCGGGGGTGGTCAAGTGTCCGCTGTAACCACCGCTGACCACCCCGATCGCGGCGAACTTGCCAGTGCTCTCCACCGCTGCCCGGAAGCTCATGTCGCCGCCGTTCGAGATGCCGGTGAGGAACACCCGGTTCGGGTCCGCGTGCCAGGTCTGCACCAGATGGTCGGTGAGGACGTTGAGGAAGCCGACGTCGTCCGCCTTGCCGCAGCAGATCAGCGCGTTGAAACCGCCGCCCTGCCCATCGGGGTAGGCCACCAGCGCGTTGTCCTTGTCGGCCTTGGCGTCCAGGCCCGCCATCTCCCACAGGGAGGTGCCGCTGCCGGGATAGAAGTGCAACGCGATGACGAGCGCGGAGGACGTGCCCGGGTCGTACCCCGGTGGCGCGTGCAGCAGGTAGGTGCGGTCGAGCCCGTTGTGCCGCAGGGTGAGCTGGTGGTCCCCGGCCGCCGGTCGTTCGCTCGACACCGACGGTGTGGCTGGAGGGGCCGACGAGGGCTGCCCCCGCTCACCACAGGCCGCGGCCACGACGATGACGCAGAGCCCCGTTAACACTGCCACCGTTCGCCGCACGCCGGCCACCCCCCGTCGACCCCTGGGTCCACACTGGAGATCATCCGGCGGCGAATCAACCCTTTCGGTCCTGGCCGAAGGCAGGCAGGCTGTTGCCATGCTTCGCCTCCACCTCGGGTCGGCCGACCTGTGCCGGGTGCGCTTCGCCAACCGGTTGCATCCGGTCGGGATCGCGCTGCTGGCCGGTCAGTGGCTGCGCGATCCCACGGTCGCGGCGATGGCACCGACCCTGGCCGAGCGGGCGGTGGCGGCCGAGGGCACGGCTACCGCCCAGGCTGCCACCGCGATCCTGCGGCACCTGCTGCCCGACCGGGGGCGTCTGCCGGACTTCGTCACGCCCTTCGCCGGCCTGGAGTCGGTGGAGGCCGGTCTGGAGGCGATTCGGGCCACCCCGGCCCGGCGGGTCCGCGCCGAGGTCACCATGGCGTACGCGGACACGCCGGCCAGCCCGCTGCGGCGGCGGTTCGCGGCGGCCGACCCGGAGGTGCTGGACCTGTTCGGCGGGGCCGTGCAGACCTGGTTCGACACGGTGCTCGAACCGCACTGGGCCGAGCTGGTGTCCTCGTACCGTCAGCAGGTGACGTCTGCCAGCCAGCGGCTGGCGCAGCACGGGCTGGCCGGTCTCTTCGCGGGTCTGCACCCGGCGATCCGGTGGCGGGAGCCGGTGCTGGAGGTGCGGACGTGGTGGGACGCTGATCTCCCCGGCACCGGCCACGGGGTCATCCTGCTGCCCTCCCCGTTGGCCGGGCCGCGCCCCCGGGTGCTGGTCGAGCAGGGTTACCCGATCCTGCTCGTCTACCCGGTGGTCATGCCCGCGCCCGGGCCCTCCGACGACGGTTCCCTCGGTCGGCTGCTCGGCGTCACCCGGGCGCAGGTGCTGCGCCGACTCGCGGCCGACGGCGGGTTGACCACCACCGTGTTGTCCCGGGCGGTCGGGATCAGCCTGTCCTCGGCCTCGGAGCACGCCCGCGCGCTGCGGACCGCCGGTCTGGTGGCCAGCGAGCGCGAGGGCGGGGCCGTCCGACATCGCCTGACCTCGCTCGGCGCGGAGCTGTTGGGTGCTGGTCGTCCTGTTGAGCGTGATGCCCCTGAGTCATTTTGATGCCTGGTAGTCATCGGGCTCAGTAGGGCGACCGGCCTGCCAGGTCGGCTGCCGCCCGCTCGGCCCGCCAGGCAGGCACCGCCGGTGGGCTGCCGTAGGGTTGCGGGGTGACGACGCGTGTGGCGGCCATCGACTGCGGGACCAACTCGATCCGACTGCTGGTCGCCGACCTGCCCGATGCCTCGACCGAGCCGCAGGCGCCGCTTGTCGACCTGACCCGGCGGATGGAGATCGTCCGGTTGGGGCAGGGCGTGGACCGCACCGGCCGACTGGCGCCGGAGGCGATCGAGCGGACCCGGGTGGCGTTGGCGTCGTACGCCGCAGACATCGAGAAGCTGGGTGCGCAGCGGGTACGGATGTGCGCCACCTCGGCCTCCCGGGATGCCGCCAACGCCGGTGACTTCACCGACATGGTTCGGGCCACCCTCGGTGTCGCGCCCGAGGTGGTCAGCGGCGACGAGGAGGCCCGGCTGTCGTTCACCGGCGCGGTGCGCGGGTTGCCCGCCGACGCGAAGGAGCCGTTCCTGGTCGTCGACATCGGCGGTGGCTCCACCGAGTTCGTGGTCGGTGACCGGGCCGCCGGAGTGCGGTCGGCGATCTCGGTGGACATCGGCTGCGTCCGGATGACCGAGCGGCACCTGCCCGGCGACCCGCCGACGTCCGAGCAGGTCGCGGCGGCGCAGGCCGACATCGCGGCAGTGGTGGACCGGGCGCTCGCCGTGGTGCCCGGTCGCGAGGCGGCCACCCTGGTCGGCCTCGCCGGGTCGGTCACCACAGTTGTCGCTCTCGCGCAGGGCCTGCGGGAGTACGACCCGGAGCGCATCCACCACGCCCGGGTGTCGTACGAGGAGGTCACCCGGGTGACCGCGGAGTTGCTGGGTCAGACCCGTGCGCAGCGGTTGGCGAACCCGGTGATGCACCCGGGTCGGGCCGACGTGATCGGCGCGGGAGCGCTGGTGCTTCGCGTGATCATGGAGCGGGCCGGGATGCCGTCGGTGGTCGCGTCGGAGCACGACATCCTCGACGGCATCGCCTGGAGTCTCCAGCCGGCCGCAGCAGGCTAACCAGAGCGCTTGAGCAACTCGTCGTCATTGACGTCGCGGTGTCCGAGCGCCTCGGATGCCCCGACTTCCTGAAAACCGAGTCGATCTCGTCCGGCCGCGCTTGCCCGCCCGCCCGGCGTGTCGCGGTGGATCCGTTGACGCTACTTCGCATTACGCAGTAGTGTGCAATGCGTGGACACCACACAGTTGCTGAAGGGCGTGCTTGATCTGGCCGTCCTGGCCGTGCTCCGAGAGGAGGACGGTTACGGTTACGACATCCTGCGCCGGCTTCGCGAGGCCGGCCTGGAAGAGGTCGGTGACGCCTCGGTCTACGGGACGCTGCGCCGCCTCTTCGCCGCCGGCCTGCTCACCACCTACGTCGTTCCGAGCGAATCCGGGCCGCACCGCAAGTACTACTCACTCAACGCCGCGGGGCGCGACCAGCTGACCCGCTCCGGCAAACTCTGGCGCTCGTTCGCCACCACCATGGACACTCTGCTCGACGATCGGGGGCTGGCGGCATGACCGTCACGGAGCAGGAGATCACCGACTACGTGGCGCGGGTCCGGGCCGCTCTGGCCGACCTGCCGCCCACGCAACGCGACGAGCTGACCGAGGATCTGGCCGACCACCTCACCGAGGTCGCCGCCGAGTCCGAGGGCACCCTGGTCGAGCGGTTGGGCGAGCCCGAGACGTACGCCGCCGAGCTGCGCGCCGCGGCCGGCGCCGCGCCGGGCAGCGGGCGCAACCTCGACCAGCGGGTGGCGAGCGCGATGGCCCGGGCCCGCGGCCGGCTGCGCGCGATGGACACCCGTCTCGGCCCACCCCTGGGGTACGCGACGGCCAGCGACTTCCTCCGACTGCTGCGCCCGGCCTGGTGGGTGCTCCGGGGCTATCTGGCGGCGATGCTGGTCACCGTGGTCACCACCGGTGGCGAGTTCGGGCTGCTGCCGAGGCTCGGCGGTGAGCTGCTCGCCGGCCTGATCATGCTGATCGGCTTCCTGCTCGGCTCCATCTGGATCGGTCGCCGTTCGGCCCAGCTGACCCGCTGGCCGCGCTCGGTCGTGCAGGTGAGCAGCGCGGTGCTTGTGGTCTTCGCGCTCGCCGCACTGGTCAACGCGGAGAACGGGCGTGACAACGACTACTACTACGACCAGACCTCGGTAGACAGCCAGTACAGCCAGATCCGGGACGTCTTCGTCTACGACGGTGAGGGCCGGCTGGTCGAGAACGTCCGGCTCTTCGACCAGAACGGCAATCCGATCCGGCTCGGCTATCACCCGGACTGCCCGAGCCCGCTCGACGTCTATGGCCAGCCGTTGCTGCGGCCGTACCCGTACTGCCCGGATCAGGCTCCCTTTGGGCCTCGCGGCCCGGGGGTGCCTCTCCTGCCGACGCCGCCCACGACCACGCCCGACCCGAGCAGCACCTCCAGCTTGACCGGAACGCCGACGCCAACGGCCACCGGTCAGCCCACGGCGGGCCCGAGCGCGACGCCGAGCGGCACACCAACACCCACCCCGACGAGTTGAACCACGATGTGAACTGGATCATGCTGGTGCGGCTGGGAAATAGCTGAACGGACGAGGCGAGCGGGACGACACCGGAAATCAATGATCGTTACGGTGTCGTCTGCTCATCAACCCCTCGGAAGGAACCCCCGTGCCAGAGCAGGTCGCACCGCCCCCCGCGCCCGACGCCGAAACCCCTGAGCCGGCCGTCGAGACGCCACAGGCGGCCGTGCCGCAGCAGGCCAAGCCGGAGTCGGCCACCGAGGCGCCGCAAGCGGCCGCGTCGGAGTCGGCCCCCGAAACTCCGCAGCCGGCCGCGCCGGAGCAGGCTGAGTCGCAGCCGGCCGAGTCGCAGTCGGCCGTCGAGACGCCGCAGCCGGCCGAGCCGAAGGCGGAGAAGTCCGGTGCGAAGAAGGCCCTCGGCATCGTCGGTGCGATCCTCGCCATCGTCGTCATCGCCGGCCTGAAGTTCGGCGTCGCCTCGGCGATCGGCAACTTCTTCAACAAGGACGAGACCGCGGACGCCAAGACCGGCGACTGCATCGCCGAACTGCCCGAGGTCACCGGCACCGAGCAGGAGGAGGTCGACGGCGCCAAGGTCGTCGAGTGCACCTCCACCGACGCCGCGTACAACGTGGTCGGTCGGGTGGACGGCCAGAGCGAGGCTCAGGCCAAGGCCGAGACCACCTGCACCCAGTACTTCAAGGCGGGCGAGGAGGGGTACATCTTCTCCAGCATCGAGCCGGGTAAGACGGGCTATGTGCTCTGCCTGACCAAGAAGGTCTGACCGGAGCGGTAGATCGGTGTCGACGGCGGCGGGAGAGACCCCGCCGCCGTCGGCGTACCCGGAGTCACCGGCGGGCGAACAGGAGGTGAATGCCACTGTTCCGGCGTCTTCCCGACGGCCCCGCGGCGTGGCAGGCTACCGGCACGTAGGACCACTGGGCGACCAGCCAACGATGACTGACCGCTAGGAGGACGGCCCATGGGCGAAATGGTGAGCTACCGCGGCAACGAGGGCGCGAGCGAGGGGTATCTCGCGATACCCGCCAGCGGCACGGCCAGCCCCGCCGTCATCGTCATTCAGGAATGGTGGGGTCTGGTCCCGCACATCCGGTCGGTGGCGGACCGGTTCGCCGAGGCCGGTTTCGTGGCCCTCGCCCCGGACTTCTACCACGGTGAGACGGCCAGCGAGCCGGACGAGGCACAGCGGCTCCTGCTGGCGATGCGGATGGACGAGGCGGCGAAGGACATCGCCGCAGCGGCCGACTATCTCGCCGGGCGGCCCGAGGTCACCGGTAAGGTCGGTGCCGTGGGCTTCTGCGCCGGTGGCAGCCTCGCCCTCTGGTCGGCCACCATCTCCGAGCGGATCGTCGCCACCGCCGGGTTCTATCCGGTGCTGCCCTGGGAGTCGATGCGCCCCGAGTGGGCCGACTACGCCGGCAAGGCCGCGGTCATCCACTGCTCCGAAGAGGACGGCACCTCGGCCGACGAGGGCGTACAAACCGCCCGTCGGGCCATCGAGGAGGCCGGTGGCGACTGCCACCTCTACGACTACCCGGGCACCTCGCACGCCTTCTTCAACGACGACCGGCCGGAGGCGTTCGACCAGCGCGCCGCCGCCAGCGCCTGGGCACGCACCCTGGAACTCTTCCGGGCCAAGCTTGGCTGAGACGCGTACCCCCGAACAGGTGGTCGCCCGCGCAGCGCGGGCGACCGACCTGGCCGACCTCGACGCGGCGGTGAGCGACTGTTTCGCCTGCCCACGGCTGGTCGAATGGCGGGAGGAGGTCGCCCGCACCCGCCGGGCCTCGTTCCGCGACCAGGAGTACTGGGGACGACCGGTGCCCGGCTTCGGCACCGGTGACGCGCGGCTCGCCATCCTCGGGCTGGCGCCCGCCGCGCACGGCGGCAACCGCACCGGCCGGATCTTCACCGGCGACCGGTCCGGCGACGTGCTGTTCGCCGCGCTGCACCGCGCCGGGCTGGCCAACCAGCCGACAAGCGTCGCCGCCGACGACGGGCTCACCCTGCGGGACCTGCGGATTTTCTCGGCCGTCAGGTGCGCGCCTCCGGACAACAAGCCGACCCCGGCGGAACGGGACACCTGCGCACCCTGGCTGCACCGTGAGGTCACGCTGATCCGGCCCACGCTGCGGGTCGTGGTCGCGCTGGGCGCGTTCGCCTGGGCAGCGTGGTGGCCGGTGCTCCGCGCGGTGTACGGGCAGCGCCCGCCCAGCCCGCGACCGGCGTTCGGTCATGGGGCACACTGGTCCGGCACGAACGCTCCGGACTTGCTGGGCTGCTACCACGTCAGTCAGCAGAACACCTTCACCGGGCGGTTGACACCAGGGATGTTGGACGACGTCTTCGGCCAGGCTAAGCAGCTGGCCGGAGTGGACTGAGACGACGCGTGGGGTGGTGGCGATGACAGACGGAACACGCCCGCCCACGCCGGCCCCGTCCGCCGAGTCGGGTGTGCTGCCGCCGGTGCTCGGCCTGCTCCGCCGCTGGTGGCCGGTCGGCACGGTCGCCGTCCTGCTCGCCGGCGCCGCGCTGGCGTCCGCTCACTCGTCGATCGGGGCCAGCCGGATTCCGCCGGCCGCGGACAACGTTCCCTGGGTTCCCGAGTACCCGACCGTCGAGCCGTCACCGTCCATCCCGATCGAGCCACGCGACGCCGGTGAGGCCACCCAGGCGCACATCCCGCAGTGGGTCGGCACGGTGGCGGTGGTCCTACTCGGGCTGGCCATTCTCGCCGCACTCGGCTACCTCACCTGGATCCTGATCCGGGGCGCGCTGCGCCGCACCACCCGGGCACTACCGGCGCAGCGGGCCCGCCGTACCGCCGAGGGCACCGCCCGGGAGGTGGTCGCCGCCCTCGACGCCGGCCTCGTGGAACTCGACGACCGGGACACCGACCCGCGGGTGGCGGTGATCGCCTGCTGGGTGCGTCTGGAGGAGACCGCCGCCGCGGCCGGTGTGCCGAGGCTCGCCGGGGACACCCCCACCGACCTGGTCAGCCGGCTGTTGCAAGGTGACCCGGCCGCGGGCGTGCCGGCCATCGCCAGCACCGACGTGCTGGCCGAGTTCGCGTACGTCTACCGGGAGGCCCGGTACGCCACCCACCCGGTTGGCGAACGTACCCGGGACCAGGCCCGCGCCGCGCTCGGCCGGCTACGCGGAGAACTCACCGCGGCGGTGACCTCATGAGCAGCACCAGCATCGACGATCTGCTCGCGTTCGAGGAGGAGGCCGCGCCGGCCGGTCCGCAGGCGCGCCCGTCCCGATGGCGTCCGGTGCTGCGCTCGCTCGCGTGGGCCGCCGCGCTTGTCGCGGTCCTGCTGGTCGGCCTCCGCGCGGTGGGCCTCCAGGTCTCGCTGCCCGTACTGATCGCCGGGGTGCTCGCCGTGCTGGCGGTCCGCCGGGTCACCGCCCTGCTGGCGCCGCCACCCCCGCCGCCGCCGACTCGCCAGGCCGGCGCGGGCGAAGAGGACGGCAGCTACAACTGGGACGCCCGGGACGCGCTGCGTGGCGCGATCAACCAGTGGGAACGCCCCCTGGACTGGTCCTCGAACCGACCCGAACGATTCACCGAGGTGGTCCTGCCCCGGCTCGGTGAGCTGGCCGACGAACGGATGCGGCTGAAACACGGCGTCACCCGTGAGTCGGATCCCGCCCGCGCTCGCGTCCTGCTGGGTGAACGCCTGTGGACGTTCCTGGAGACCCCGCCTCGCCGCACCCCGTCGCCGCGCGACCTCGCGGTGATCGTCGCCGAACTGGAGAGCATCTGATGAACGACGTGGACCGGAGCATTGCCCCCGCCGAGGTCGGGCACCTGGCTCGGGCGGTCCTGGACGCGGTCGGCACCGTCGTGGTCGGCAAACGGGACGCGTTGGAGCTGGTCCTCGCCGGCATCCTCGCGGGCGGGCACGTGCTCCTGGAGGACCTGCCAGGGCTCGGTAAGACGCTCACCGCCCGCTCGTTCGCCCAGGCCCTCGGGTTGGATTTCCGACGGTTGCAGTTCACCCCCGACCTGCTCCCCGCCGACGTCACCGGCTCGTTCCTGTACGACCAGCGCAACGGCGACTTCACCTTCCGGGCCGGCCCGGTCTTCACCAACCTGCTCCTCGCCGACGAGATCAACCGGACGCCGCCGAAGACCCAGTCCGCGTTGCTGGAGGCGATGCAGGAGAAGCAGGTCTCGGTGGAGGGTGTGACCTACAAGCTGGACGAGCCGTTCCACGTGCTGGCCACCGCCAACCCCATCGAGTACGAGGGCACCTACCCGCTGCCCGAGGCGCAGCTGGACCGGTTCCTCCTGCGGGTCTCGTTCGGTTACCCGCAGCACGAAGAGGAGTGGGAGGTGCTGCGCCGTCGGATGAGCCGTCGCCGGGAGGAGGCGGACATCAAGCCGGTGGTCGACGCGGCAACGCTGCGGGCCATGCAGGCCGCCCTGGAGGACGTGGTGGTGGAGGACTCCATCGGCCGCTACATCGTGTCGCTCACCGCGGCCACCCGGGAGCACCCGTCGGTGCTGGTCGGCGCCTCACCTCGCGGTTCGCTGGCGCTGCTGCTGCTGGCCCGCGTCCGCGCGGTGTTCGGCGGACGGGACTACGTGGTGCCGGAGGACGTCAAGTCGGTGGCGGCGCCCGCCCTGGCGCACCGGATCACCCTGCGCCCGGAGATGTGGTTGCGCCGGGTCGACCCGGCGTTCGTGGTGGCCGAGGTGCTGGAGGCGACTCCCGCCCCGGCCAGTGGCGCGCTGCCCAGCTACGCCGCCGGCGGGCCCCGGCACTGATGACCGGACCGACCGTGCCGAGGGCCACCGAAGCCGAACCGGCCGCCGGCTGGGCGCCCACCCCGGCGCTCGGCCGCGCGGTGCTGCTCGCCGGCCTGCTGCTGGTGGCCGGGGTGCTGCTGGGTCGGGTGGACCTGATCGTGCTTGCCGCCCCGTTCGCGCTGGGTACCGCGTACGCGCTGCGTCGACGGCCCACGGCGCTGCCACAGGTGTGGATCAGCCAGGGTGACGGCGGGCCGCTGGTCGAGGGTGGTGACGTGGCGGCGGCGGTGAGCGTCGGCAACCCGGACACGGTCGACTACGACCTGGTGGTGATGCGGTCCCGAGTGTCGCCGTGGTTGCGGATCGACCGGGCCGGCTTCGCCCGCGACGAGGCCGTCGACGACGGGCAGCCGAACGCCGTCCCGACCGGTGCGACGGCGCAGGGCAACGACCGGCGCCGTTCCGTCGCGGACCGGCCATTCGTGACCTCGGTGCCGATCGCTGCCGCGGTGGACCTGGAGTTGGCCGGCAAGGCCCTGCGCTGGGGCCGGCACCCGATCGGCCCCGCCGGTGCCCGGGTCGCCACGGCCGGCGGCCTGCTGGTCTCCCGAGCGGTGATCACCGAGCCGGTCCGGCTGCGGGTCTACCCGCGTACCGAGCCGTTCGAGGCAGTCGAGGCGATGCCTCGTGCCGCAGGCCTGGTCGGGGCGCACCACTCCCGTCGACCCGGCGAGGGCGGCGAGCTGGCCGGCGTACGCGTCTTCGCCCCCGGCGACCGGCTGCGCCGGATCGACTGGCGGGTCTCGTTGCGGGCCCGGCAACTGCACGTGGCCGCCACCCTGTCCGACCGGGACGCGGAGGTCGTGGTGTTGCTCGACGTGCTCGCCGAGGCGGGCCGCTCCGGCGGGGTGGGCGGCGCGGCCTCGGTGCTGGACACCACCGTCCGGGCCACCGCCGCGATCGCCGAGCACTACCTGCATCGTGGCGACCGGGTCTCCCTGCTGGAGTACGGGCCGGCAGCCCGCCGGCTCCGGCCGGCCGCCGGGCGACGCCAGTACCTGACCGTCCTGGAGTGGCTGCTCGACGTCCGGGTCCACGCGTCCGCGCACGAGCCGTACGACCAGGTCTTCGGCCCGCAGTTGCTCTCCTCGGACGCGTTGGTGGTGGTGCTCACCCCGCTGCTGGACGAACGGTCGGCGCAGATGCTCGCCCGGTTGGCCCGCGGCGGGCGGTTCGTGGTGGCGGTCGACACGTTGCCGACCGACCTGGCGTCGCCGAAGGACCGGGGCTGGGCCGAGGTGGCGTACGGACTGTGGCGCCTGGATCGGGAGGTCATGATCGGGCAGCTCCGGGAGCACGGCGTACCTGTGGTGCGCTGGGCCGGCGCCGGCAGCCTGGACCAGGTGCTGCGGGACGTGGCCAGGTTGGCGACGGCCCCAAGGGTGGGTGGCCGGTGAGCGCGTTCGTGGAGCGGGTTCGGGCGGCGCAGTACGCCGTCGCCCGCATCAGCGCGGCCCCGCTGTTGGTTCGGGCCGCGATCTTCGTCATCGTGTTTGCCGGGTTCGCGCTGGCGTTCCCCGCGGAGGTGCTTTCCGGCCGGCCGATCCTCTTCCTGGCGGTGGCGGCCCTGTTGCCCGCGTTCGGGCCGCGCAAGGTCTGGGCGACCTTCACGGCGTTGGTCACTGTCGGCGGTTGGCTGCTCGCCACCGACGGGTACGGCCGTCCGGTCGCCCTGTGGCGGCTGCTCGCCGTCGCGGCCCTGCTCTATCTCGGTCACACCCTCTGCGCGCTGGCCGCGCTGTTGCCCTACGACGCGGTGGTGGACCCCGAGTTGATCACCCGTTGGTTGGTGCGGTCGGCCGCCGTGTTGTTGGGTGCCGCCGTGCTCGGCGTGCTGTTGTTGCAGGCGGCGGGGACGGGTGGCGGGGCCGGACACCAGTGGGTGACGGTGGTGGGGCTGCTGGTGGCGGTGGGGACGGCAGCGTTGCTGGGGTGGCTGCTGCGCCGCCGGTGACGGCTGCGAACTGAGGGTTACGCAGGTCACATGGGTTGTGCTCCGTCACAGATGGGGGGCGCGAGCGGGATTACCTGAGCCGGCCGGGGAAAGATAGACAACGTGAATCCGAAGCGGATCCTTGTGGTTGGTGCCGGGCACGTCGGTCTGTACGCGGCCCTGCGCCTGTCGAAGAAGCTCAGCTCCCGTGAGGCTGAGGTCATGGTGGTTGACCCTCAACCCCACATGACCTATCAGCCGTTCCTGCCCGAGGCGGCGGCGGGCAACATCTCCCCGCGGCACTCCGTGGTCCCGCTGCGGCGGGAGTTGCGCCGGTGCAAGATGGTGGCCGGCACGGTCACGCGGATCGAGCACGACCGCAAGGTGGCCACCGTGCAGCCGATCAGCGGCCCGGCCCGGGAGATCACCTACGACCACGTGATCGTGGCCCCTGGTTCGGTCTCCCGCACCCTGCCGATCCCCGGCCTGCACGAGCAGGGCATCGGGTTCAAGACCATCGGCGAGGCGATCTACCTGCGCAACCACGTGCTGGATCGGCTCGACGTGGCGGCCGCCACGCCGGATCCGGACGTCCGCCGTTCGGCGCTGACCTTCACCTTCGTCGGCGGTGGGTACGCCGGCATCGAGGCGCTCGCCGAGATGGAGGACATGGCTCGCGACGCCCTGCGGTACTACCCGGAGCTCAAGCAGGACGAGGTCCGGTGGGTGCTGGTCGAGGCCACCCAGCGGGTGCTGCCCGAGGTCGACCGGGACATGGGCGCCTACACCGTGCAGCAGCTGATGAAGCGCAACATGGACATCCGGCTGGACACCCGCCTCGAGTCCTGCGTCGACGGGGTGGTCAAGCTCTCCGACGGTGACAGCTTCCGCTCCGACACGATCGTCTGGACGGCCGGCGTGAAGCCGTCGCCGATGCTGGACGCGACCGACTTCCCGCGCGACGACCGTCGGCGGATCACCTGCCTGCCCACGCTCCAGGTGGTCGACGGTGACCAGGTGGTCGAGGGTGCCTGGAGCGCCGGCGACTGCGCCGCCGTACCGGACCTGACCAAGGAGCCGGGCAACTTCTGCTCACCGAGCGCTCAGCACGCGGTGCGCCAGGCCGCCCGGATGGCCGACAACATCGCGGCCGTGATCCGGGGCCGCGAGCCGGTGAACTACAAGCACAAGCACGTCGGCAGCGTCGCGAGCCTCGGCCTGCACAAGGGCGTGGCCCAGGTGTACGGGATCAAGATGACCGGTTGGCCGGCCTGGGTGATGCACCGGACGTACCACATGAGCCGGATCCCGTCGTTCAACCGGAAGGTCCGCGTGGTGGTGGACTGGTCGTTGGCGTTCTTCCTCAAGCGTGAGGTGGTCGCCCTGGGTCAGCTGCACGACCCGCGCGAGGAGTTCGCCGAGGCGTCCCAGCCGGTCGGCGCGCCGCGCGTCTGATCTCAGGTCTGCAAAGGGCCCCTCCCGGCTTGGGAGGGGCCCTTTTGTGCTGCGGTGCCGGAAGCACCCAGCCGATCATGGAGTTGTGGTGCCGGTTTGGTTCCACAGCAGGCGCTTTGTCACCCACCACAACTGCATGATCGACCCGGGCGGGGTGGGGGTGGGGCGGGGTGGGGTGGGGGTGGGGTGGGGGTGGGGTCAGACGCGCCAGGTCCAGGCGTCGGCTATCCGGGTCGCCGGGCCGTAGAGCTGCTCCAGGGTCGTCCGCAGGCTTTCCGCGTGCGGGGCGTCGTCGGTGAGCGCCACGCAGGAGGCACCCCAGAAGTCCGCGTCGCGGGCTGCCTGCCGGCGCTGCTCGTCGCCGATGGCAGGTTGGTCGCCGCGCCGCGCGACATCCGCCAGTAGTGCGGAGGTGGGCTGCTTGAAGGTGCCCATCGCCGCGGTGCCGCCCCTCCCGTACGGGCCGATGAAGAAGCCTTCCGGCAGCCCGAAACCGGCGTCGGCGGCGATCGCCCAGCGCATCGGCCAGGGCTCCTTCGGGGTGGGCAGCGGCACCGGGACCAGCACCCCTCCCGGCGGTACGCACTGCCGCCAGTGGCCGCCGGTGATGAACTCCGGCACGGCCGGTCGGCCGGTGGTCGGCAGGGGGGCCGGGAAGATCGGCAGCAGCGCCACGCCGACGGCCAGTGGCACCAGCCGCCGCGCCCGACCGGAGCTGCGCAGGGCCCGGTCGACCGCCAGCACCAGCAGCGTCGCGACGATCGGCAGCAACGCCAGCGCGAACCGCATCGGCAACGCCCCGTCCACCACCGGCAGCCCTCCGATCAGGGCGTACGGGCCGGGGATGGCCGTCCGGGTGCCGCCGAGCACCACCTCCGGGCCGAGCGAGAGCGCCCCCATCACCAGACCCGCCACGACGCAGGCGAAGACCAGCCGGCGTCGCCCGGCCCAGATCGCGCACACCGCGGCGACCAGCAGCAGTGGCCAGCCGAGGAAGGTGTTGTACTCGGCGGGGCCGGTGGTCAGCCGGGCGGACTCGTCGCTGCCGGCCACCGACAGTGGGGAGAGCGTCCACCAACTGCTCAGGTCGGCGGAGAAGTAGGCCGGGGTGAACATTCCGTCGGCGACTCCCTGCGGCCCGGCGAACTGGAACCACAGCGGATAGCCGAGCACCAGCAGGGCGAGCCCGGCGGCGATCGCCAACCCGCCGACGAAGCCGGGGAGCGCCCGGCGGGCCAGGTCCCGGTCCGCCACGGCGTACCCGACCGCCATCACCAGCAGCGTGACCGCGGCGAGGAAGAGCACCTCCTCGCCGATGAAGACCTGGGCGGTGACCGCGCCGGCCAGCCCCGCCGCGGAGGTGAACTGCCGCCGACGATCCGGCCCACCGCTTCGGGTACGGCCGGCCTCGTCGGGTGTCCAGGGCCCCGGGTCGGACGCCCGTAGCAGCCGGACCACCAGCCAGACGATCACCGGCACCAGCCACTGGGCGGTCATGTGCAGGTGGCTGTTTGTCTGCGAGACCATGCCCGGCCCGAATCCGCACAGCCCTCCACCGAGCGCGGCGGCCAGCCGACGGACGCGCAGCGTCCGGTGGAACAGCAGGTACCAGGCGAGGGCGGTGCCGGCGAGGTTGGCGGCGGCGAGCAGCGCGAAGGTGACCGGCGCGCCCAGCAGCAGGGTGACCGGCGCGAACAGGACGCCGAGCGCGATCACCGTGGTGTTGGCCATCAGGTTGACGCCGTCGGGAGCGTTGAGCCGGTCGGTGAGCAGATCGAAGTCGCCGAGCAGCGCGCGGGCGTCCACCGCCAGGAACCACTCGTAGAGGGCCTGGTCCTCCGGGTTGAGCGCCAGGGTGCGGCCACTCGGGTCGGGCCACAGCCCGTGGGTGAGCCAGCCGGCCAGCACCGCGAAGATCAATGCGGTCAGCAGGTCCGTCCGGTGCCGGCGGACGGCGGCCAGCAGCCGGGTGGCCCGGGGTCGGCGGTTGACGCGATCGGCGAGGCGGAATGCCTGCTCAGGGCCGGCGTCGGAGGCCGTGGGGGCTGCGCTGCTCACGGCATCGACCCTAATGTGGCCGGGCCGGCGGGGTACGCCGGGTCGCCGCAGACCGGCTACGGTGACACTGCACCAGGCGTGTCGGCGCGCCGGTGCCACTCGCCCGGGTGGTGGAAAGGCAGACACGGCCGCCTTAAAAGCGGCTGCCGAGAGGCGTGCGGGTTCGACCCCCGCCCCGGGCACCGGTCGGCTCACACATTCTCATTCGTGATCTCCAGGACTTGGCCGCGCCGTTTACTCTTGGAGGGCACGTTCACGTGCAAACGACCCCCTGAGGGAGGCCAGACAGTGAAGACCTCGAACCCGGTGCTCGCCCGGCTCGGCCAAGCGGCCGAGCGGGAGCGCTCCGCCGGGTACGCCCCGGCTGGGCCGTACGGACAGCCCGGCATTCCCCAGCAGTACCCGTCCCAGGCCGGTTACCCGGCCGCGCCGCCGACCGTGGCGCCGATGACCGTCGACGACGTGGTCGTCAAGACTGTCGCTCTGCTCGGCATCCTCGGCATCACCGCCGCGGCCGCCTGGGTGCTCGTGCCCGACGCGCTGGTCGGTACCGCCTGGATCGGCGCGGCAGTGGTCGGCCTGGTCCTCGGCTTGATCATTTCGTTCTCCCGGATGGCCAACCCGGCGCTCGTGATCGCGTACGCGGTCGTCGAGGGTGTTTTCGTCGGCATGGTCAGCAAGGCTTTCGAGACGGCCTACGACGGCATCGTGCTCCAGGCCGCCGCGGCCAGCTTCGGCATTTTCTTCCTGATGGCGATGCTCTACCGGGCGAAGGTCATCCGGGCCACCCCGGCCTTCGTCAAGGGCATGATCGCGGTGATGACCGGCCTCTTCGCGGTCATGATGATCAACCTGGTGCTGGCGCTGTTCGGCGTCAACACCGGGCTGCGCGACGGCAGCCCGCTGGCCATCGGCTTCAGCCTGGTCTGCATCGTGGTCGCCTCGCTGAGCTTCGTGCTCAGCTTCAAGGAGATCGAGGACGGCGTCCGGATGGGCCTGCCGCAGCGCTACTCCTGGGTGGCCGCGTTCGGCATCCTGGTCAGCCTGGTCTGGCTCTACATCGAGATCCTGCGCCTGCTGAGCTACTTCCAGGGCGACGACTGACCTCGTCCGCACTGCCGACCGGCGCCCGTCCCCACAGCGGTGGGGGCGGGCGCCGTCGTCCGCGCCGTTTGCCCGCCGCCGCCGGCCCGCCCGGGGCAGAGTGAGCCCTGGGAGTACGCGGGCGAAGGAGGCGGCGGTGCGCAGCAACAACCCGGTGCTCAACCGGCTGGACGAGACCGGCCGGGTCGAGGCCCGGGTGCTCGGCGCCCGTGACGTCGAGCCGATGACAGTCGACGACGTGGTGGTCCGTACCGTCGGGTTGCTGCTGGTGACCGGCGTGGCGGCGGCGGTGTCCTGGGCGGTGATCCCCGACGCCGTGTGGCTGGGCGCCGCGCTGGCCGGCAGCGCGCTCGCCTCGATCGCGCTGGTCCTGGTCATCTCGTTGCGGGGGATCACCAACCCGGTGCCGATCGTCGGCTACGCCATCCTCCAGGGCCTGCTGCTGGGGGTGGCGAGCCGCACCTTCGAACAGGTCTATCCGGGCATCGTGGTGCAGGCGGTGGCCGGCACCTTCGGCGTCTTCCTCGGCATGGCGGCGCTCTACCGGGCCCGGGTGATCCGGGCGACGCCCCGGCTGGCCCGCCTGGTGATCGGCACCCTGCTCGGCATCGCCGTGCTCAGCGTGGTCAACCTGGTGTCGTACCTGATCACCGGGCGACCGGGCCTGGAGGTCTACAGCGTCAGCGGGGAGGTCGGCTGGCTGCCGTACGCCTTCTCGGTGGTGGCCATCATCGCCGGGGCGTTCAGCTTCATCCTCGACTTCGATCTCGTCGAGCGCTCGGTGCGCGACGGTCGAGCCCGTCGGTACGCGTGGCTGAGCGCGTTCGGCCTGCTCACCGGGTTGGTCTTCCTCTACTGGCAGCTGCTCCGGCTGCTCAGCTACCTGCGCCGCTGACCGGCCCGACCCGGCCGGGCGCGGTGCCGGCCGTAGACTCGGCGACGATGAGCGCAGCGGAGTTGGACAAGGCCGTGCAGTTGCTGGTCCGTCAGATCGCGCACTGGCAGCAGCCGCGGTGGGCGGCGGTCGCGACCGTCGGCAACGTGTCCCGCGCCGACCTGGTGCACCGCCTGGTACAGGAGATCGCCAACCTGGCCGCCGACGCCGAGTCTGCGCCTCGGCGGGTGGTGCCCCGACTGGACAACGACCTGGCCCTGCCCGATCAGCTGCGGGTGGTCACGGCGGACCTGCTGGCCGCCGACCCGGGAGCCGAGGCGCTGACCCGGGCCGCCGCCGAGGTGACGGCGACCCGCAGCGCGCTCTGAGGGTGGCTCGGCTCAGCTGAGCCGTTCGAGCACCATGGCCATGCCCTGGCCACCGCCCACGCACATGGTCTCCAGACCGATGGTCTTGTCGTGCCACTGGAGTGCGTTGAGCAGGGTGCCGGTGATCCGGGCGCCGGTCATGCCGAACGGGTGGCCGACCGCGATGGCACCGCCCATCACGTTCAGCTTCTCCTCCGGGATGCCCAGCTGGCGGTAGGAGGGGATGACCTGCGCCGCGAACGCCTCGTTGATCTCGACGAGGTCGACGTCGTCGATGGTCATGCCGGCTCGGCGCAGCGCCTGCCGGGACGCCTCGACCGGCCCGAGACCCATGATCTCCGGCGACAGGGCGGTCACACCTGTCGAGACGATCCGGGCCAGCGGGGTGAGCCCGAGCTCCTCGGCCCGCTGGGCGCTCATCACCACCACGGCGGCCGCGCCGTCGTTGAGTGGGCAGCAGTTGCCGGCGGTGATCCGACCGTCCGGGCGGAACACCGGCTTCAGGCCGGCGACCGCGTCGAGGGTGACGCCGGCCCGGGGCCCGTCGTCGGTGCTCACCACTGTGCCGTCCGGCGTGGTGACCGGGGTGATCTCCCGGGCCCAGAAACCGTCGACGATGGCCTTCTCGGCGAGGTTCTGGCTGCGTACGCCGAACTCGTCCATGTCGGCGCGGGTGACGTCGTACACCTGGGCCAGGTTTTCCGCGGTCTGCCCCATGGTCAGGTAGATGTCGGGCAGCTCACCGGCGTCGCGCGGGTCGGTCCACACCTCGGCGTCGCCCTGCGCGCGGCGCTTCGAGCGCTCGCCGGCCGGCGCGAAGCGCGGGTTCTCCCAGCCGCCGCCGACCAGGGCCTGCGCCTCGGGCGGCAGCCCGTCGGAGCTGCCCCGGGCATAGCGGGAGACCATCTCGACACCTGCGGAGACGAACACGTCGCCCTCGCCGGCCCGGATCGCGTGCATCGCCATCCGTGTGGTCTGCAACGACGAGGCGCAGTATCGGGTCAGCGTGGCGCCGGGGACAGTGTCCAGACCGAGGAGGGTCGACACCACCCGGGCCATGTTGAAGCCCTGCTCGCCGCCGGGCAGGCCGCACCCGAGGTAGAGGTCGTCGATCGTGGTCGGATCCAGCGCGGGGATCTTGTCCAGTGCGGCCTGGACGATTGTCGCGGCGAGGTCGTCGGAGCGGACCTCACGCAGGGACCCCTTGTGTGCCCGGCCGATGGGGGAGCGGGCGGTGGCGACGATGACGGCGTCGCGGGACGACTCAATCGGCATGGACCAACGTTAACCCGCCAGTAACATGGCGCGGAAGAAGCCGGCGCGGCGGGAAATGTCACCCGGAGCCGAGGCGATCTAGCGTCGGGTCGTGGCCGCCGCCGCGGCGACGATCGCGGGCAGCAGCGCGTGCGCCCACACCCGGTAGCCGTCGGCGGAGGGGTGGAAGCCGTCCGGGCAGAGCGTCCCCGCGTCGGCCCGGAACACCGGCCCGGTCTCGGTGGCCAGGTCGACCACCGAGCCGCCCGCCTCCAGCACGGCCGTGGTCTGCGCGCGGGCCACCCGACGCCCGGACCAGCCGACCACCTGGCGCAGTGGAGGCGCGATGGCACGCACCGCGCCGAGGTCGGGGCAGGTGCCCACCACCACCTCGACGCGCGCCTCACGCAGCCGGTGCACCGCCGCACCGAGATAGGCCGCCGCGTCGGAGGGGCCGCGCAGCCCGGTGGCGTCGTTCGCGCCGATCAGGATCAACGCCACGTCGGGCCGCTCACCGAGCAGGGCCCTGGCCACCTGGGTGGCGAGGTCCGTCGAGCGGGACCCGGAGACGCCGACGCTGGACAGGTGCACCCGGCGGCCGGTCGGGCCCTCGGCGAGCAGGTTGGCCAGCTGCCCGCCGATGGTGTCCTCCAGACGGTCGACACCGACGCCCAGTGCCGAGGAGTCGCCCAGCAGCACCAGTCGCAGCGGAGGAGCGCCCGCCCGGCCGATCGTGGCGCGCAGC
This sequence comes from Micromonospora sp. DT53, assembly GCF_049841535.1. Taxonomy (NCBI): domain Bacteria; kingdom Bacillati; phylum Actinomycetota; class Actinomycetes; order Micromonosporales; family Micromonosporaceae; genus Micromonospora; species Micromonospora sp. DT53. Next base: position 30,943 of record NZ_JBNCKM010000002.1, on the reverse strand, counting down.
GCCAGGCCCAGCTCCGGTTGCGCGTAGCGTCGGTGCCGGGCGACGAACGCCTCACCGGCGAGGACGGCGGCGCCCCCAACGGTGCCGGCGAGCAGCGAGAACGCCGCCGCCCGACCCAGTCGGCCGGCGAGGCCGGAGGCCACGCTCCGCGCGCTGCGCTCGTTCATGCCAGTCCCTCCACTGTCGAGGTGTCCGCGGCGGGCCCGTGCTGCGGCACCGCGCCGACACCGAAGAACGCCCGTCGGCGCAGCTGCGCCCACCGGCCGGCCGGCCCTCGATCGCGGCCCCGGACCTGGACGCCGCTGACCTCCGTGCCGGCGTGTCGAGCCGCCTCCTGCGCGGCCTTCGGCAGCGACCGTACGCCGTCGCCGCGCGTCGGTGTGGCCCGTCGTTCCGGGGTCGCGCCGAGGGCGGAGAGCATCGTCGGCAGGAGCGCGGCGGCGGCCATCGCGTACCCCTCGGCGGAGGGATGGAACCGGTCCCAGGCGAACATCCGGGTCGGCTCGGCCGCGAACCGGGGGCCGAGCAGGTCACCGAGGGAGACGGTCCAGCCGCCCGCCTCGACCACTGCCACCGTCTGGGCGGCTGCGAGCTGGCGGCTCCAGCGGTGTGCCAGCCAGCGCAGGGGTGGTTGGATCGGGCGGATCGCGCCCAGGTCGGGGCAGGTGCCGACGACCACCTCGCAGCCCGCGTCGCGCAGGGTGTGCACCGCCTCGACCAGGTAGCGCACCGCCAGGCCGCGTGGGGTGCGGTTGGTGATGTCGTTGCCGCCGATGAGGATCACCGCGATGTCGGGCCGGCACTCCAGGGCCGCCTCCACCTGGTGGCGCAGCGCCGCCGAGATGGCGCCGACCACCGCGAAGCGGTGCAGCCGCACCGGCCGGTGCAGTCGACGGGACAGGCCGGTGGCGAGCAGCGCCCCGGGCGTCTCCCGACGGCGGTGCACCCCGTAGCCGGCCGCCGACGAGTCGCCGAGCACGACCATGGTGAGCGCCGGACCGGGGAACTTCGCGCCGTACATCCCGTCGCAGCGGGGTGGCGGCGCCTCGGCCATCGGGATGGTCCGTCGCGCCTGGCGGGCCTGGCCGACCAGCACCCCGCCGGTCGCCACCGCGGCCGCCGCGGTGGCGCCCGTCCCGATGGCAGCCAACATTGCGAACCGCCGGGCCTGCCGCCAGCGCTCACCACCGGGTACGACGGAATGTGCCACCCCCATACCGCGACATTATCGCGCTGGCCCGACACACCGCTGTCGTCGTGACGGCACCCGGGTGCCTGGAAACCGACGCGACGGGGTACCTGAGTGGAAGAGGCCGGCCGACTTGCGCCGACCCGCCACGCTGATCCGGCGGAGAGGAGCGCGACGATGGGTAAGACACTGAAGCGCAGCGCGGCGTTCACGGCCCTGGCGCGGGCCCTGGCGGCCGGCGCGCGCAACGGGCCGTCGATCGGCACGCGGCTGGCCGCGCTGCCCCGGATGATCCGAGCCACCGCCAAGGGAGAGTACGACGGCGGCCTCCGGCTGGCCCTGATGACCGCGGCGACGGCGTACATCGTCTCGCCGATCGACCTGCTCCCGGAGATCCCGCTGGCGATCTTCGGGCTGGCCGACGACGCGGTCATGATCACGTGGTTGGCCGGCAGCGTGCTCGCCGAGACCGATCGCTTCCTGGAGTGGGAGGCCCGTCGCAGCTCGGTCATCCCCGGGGGGCTGGTGCCCTGACGGCACGTACGCTGGGCGGTGAGCAAACGTCTTCCCGGCCGCCACCGCCGGCGCCGCAACGAAGGGCACACCGTGCAGTACTACGACAACGTCGTCGACATGATCGGCAACACCCCGCTGGTGCGTCTGCGTAACGTCACCAGGGGCATCCAGGCCACGGTGCTGGCCAAGGTGGAGTACGTCAACCCGGGCGGCTCGGTGAAGGACCGGATCGCGTTGCGGATGGTGGAGGACGCCGAGGCAGCCGGCCTGCTCAAGCCCGGCGGCACCATCGTCGAGCCGACCAGCGGCAACACCGGTGTCGGGCTGGCCCTGGTAGCCCAGCTCAAGGGCTACAAGTGTGTCTTCGTCTGCCCCGACAAGGTCAGCCAGGACAAGCAGGACGTGCTCCGGGCGTACGGCGCCGAGGTGGTGGTCTGCCCGACCGCCGTCGCTCCGGAGGACCCGCGCTCGTACTACAACGTCTCCGACCGGCTGACCCGGGAGATCCCCGGCGCCTGGAAGCCCAACCAGTACAGCAACCCGGCCAACCCGCGCTCGCACTACGAGACGACAGGCCCGGAGCTGTGGAAGCAGACCGACGGCGAGCTCACCCACTTCGTGACCGGCGTCGGCACCGGCGGCACCATCTCCGGCATGGGCCGGTACCTCAAGGAGGCCTCCGAGGGCCGGGTGCGGATCATCGGGGCTGACCCGGAGGGCTCGGTCTACTCCGGCGGCACCGGCCGCCCGTACCTCGTGGAGGGCGTCGGCGAGGACTTCTGGCCGGAGACGTATGACAGGGGTGTCGCCGACGAGATCGTGGAGGTCTCCGACAAGGCGTCCTTCGAGATGACCCGGCGACTGGCCCGCGAGGAGGGGCTGCTGGTCGGCGGTTCCTGCGGAATGGCGGTGGTCGCCGCCCTGGAGGTCGCCCGTCGGGCCGGCCCGGACGACGTGGTGGTCGTGCTGCTGCCCGATGGCGGCCGAGGCTACCTCTCCAAGATCTTCAACGACTCGTGGATGGCCCGGTACGGCTTCCTCGACAACTCCGGTGCCGAGCCGACGGTGGCCGACGCGCTGGCCAGCAAGCCGGGCGGGCTGCCCGAGCTGGTGCACGTGCACCCGACCGAGACCGTCCGCGACGCGATCGACTACATGCGCGAGTACGGCGTCTCGCAGCTGCCGGTGCTCAAGGCCGAGCCGCCCGTGGTGACCGGTGAGGTTGCCGGATCGATCGCCGAACGGGACCTGCTCGACGCGCTGTTCACCGGTCAGGCCCACCTGCACGACACGATCGAGCGGCACATGGGCGACCCGCTGCCGATGATCGGTGGCGGTCAGCCGGTCAGCGAGGCGGTGGGCATGCTGGAGAAGTCCGACGCCGCCCTGGTCCTGGTCGACGGCAAGCCCAAGGGCGTCCTGACCCGCCAGGATCTCCTGTCCCACCTGGGCGCCCACTAACTGCCACCCTCGGAAGCACCCGGGTCCGCCCGCAGGCGGCACCGGGTGTCTCCGTGCCGTCCTTTGCTCTGCTTCACTCCACGCACGACCGAGTGTCCGATAATCGGACATCCGCTGTTGCGCATGGTGAAGCAGAGCAAAGGACGCGGAACAGGGGTCGCCCCCGCCGGCCGAGGCGCAGGCGGTGCTCAGAGGCGGCGGCGGTGTTCAGAGGCGGCGGGCGTAGCGCAACTGTCGAGTCTGCGCCGACCCGATCGCCTCGTCCCGCTCGTCCCCGGTGGGCCCCCAGCCGCCGCGCTCGTAGAAGGAGCGGGCGTGGACGTTGTCGCTCAGCACCCAGAGCACGGCACGTCGCCAGCCCAACCCACGCATGGCGTCCAGGGCGTCGACCATCAGCGCCCGACCGGTGCCCCGGCCCTGCTCGGCCGGGTCGAGGTGGATCGCGTTGAGCAGCCCGGTGGCCGGCTCGTCCTCGTCGTCCGGGCCCAGGTGGCTGAACCCGACCAGCGCACCGGCCCGCTCGGCCACGGTCATCCGGTGGGTGTCCCGCTCCCAGATCCACCGCTCGACCCAGTACCGCCCCATCGCCTCCGGCGTCGGGTCGGCCAGCGCCTCGGCCGGCAGGAAGGCAGAGTACGCGGCGACCCGGGAGCGCTGGTGCAGGGCGCCCACCGCCATCAGGTCGCCTTCGGTCGCGGAGCGGAGCGTGACGGTCACCCGGCCGAGGCTACCCGGCGCGGCGGAAGCTGCACCGTGGTCAGGTCCTCGGCGATGATCAGTTCGCCGTCGAAGTGCGCGCGCGCCTCGTCGTGGAACCGGCGCGGATCGGGGTAGCGCTGGGAGAAGTGGGTGAGCACGAGTCGACGTACCCCGGACTCGGTCGCCACCCGGGCGGCCTGCGCCGCGGTCAGGTGGCCGACCTCGGCAGCGAGCGCGGCCTCCGACTCCAGGAACGTCGACTCGATGACCAGCAGGTCGGCGTGCTCGGCGAGGGCGTACACCCCGTCGCAGAGGCCGGTGTCCATCACGAACGCGAACCGCTGCCCCGGCCGGGGCACGCTCACCTCGGCCCGGGTGACGCGGCGTCCGTCGAGGTCCAGGTGCCCGACGCGAATCAGCTCGCCGACTGCCGGCCCGGCGATGCCGTACGCGGCCAGCCTCTCCGGCAGCATCCGGTGCCCGTCCGGCTCGACCAGCCGGTAGCCGTACGTCTCGATGGGGTGCCGGAGCCGGCGTGCCTCCAGCGTGCCGCAGCGTAGGGCGATCCGTTGCCCGTCGTTCTCGATGGGCTCGACCCGCAGCTCGGCGGTCTCGTGGAACGAGGTGGCGTACCGCAGTCGGGCGAAGTATTCCGCGCCCCCGGCGGGGAAGTGCACGGCCACCGGGTGCGGCACCCGGTCCAGGGAGAGCCGCTGGATGGTGCCGGGAAGGCCGAGGCAGTGGTCGCCGTGGAAGTGGGTGACACAGATCCGGGTCAGATCGGTGGCGGTGACAGTGGTGTGCAGGAGCTGACGTTGGCTGCCCTCGCCCGGGTCGAAGAGGATCACTTCGTCGTCCCAGCGCAGCACGTACCCGTTGTGGTTGCGCTGACGGGTCGGCGCCTGGCTGGCCGTCCCCAGCACCACCAGCTCGCGCATGGACATCGCCACTCCCGCGGATATGGAGCGACCCCCGGGGCGCTCCGCGCATGTGCGCGGGCCGGCTGGACTTGGCCGGCACCCCGGGGGTCGGGTGGCTGTCGTGGATTCGCCGCACCGCTGCCACACGGTCTCGACGATGGTGCTGCTGCCCGCCTTACGGCGAGCCGTTCACTGTCGAGGACAGCGGCTAGCTGACAGCCACCTCACGAGTCCGATTGCTATACAAGTCTGGACCACCTCCTTTCACGTGTACGGCCACGTTATCGAGTCCTCGGCGGGCTCTGCAACGGATTTCGATCACACGGTCCAACGGGAATGCCCGGCCACCTTCTCGGCGGCCGGGCATCACGCGTGTACGGGTGGTGGTGTTCAGCCGCCGACACGGGCCACGCCGACCGGGCAGCTCAGCCCGTTCGGGCCGTGGTTGCAGTACCCGTTCGGGTTCTTGGTCGGGGCGAGGTACTGCTGGTGGTAGTCCTCGGCGAAGTAGTAGCTGCCGAGCGGGGCGATCTCGGTGGTGATCTCACCCTTGCCGGCGCGCGACACGATGGGCTGGAACGCGTCCCGGGACGACTCCGCGATGGTCCGCTGCTCGTCCGTGGTCGTGTAGATGGCCGAGCGGTACTGGGTGCCCACGTCGTTGCCCTGGCGCATGCCCTGGGTCGGGTCGTGGTTCTCCCAGAAGACCTTCAGCAGATCCTCATAGTTGATCTTGCTGGGGTCGTACACCACCTGGACGACCTCGGCGTGCCCGGTCCGGCCGGAGCACGTCTCCTCGTACGTCGGGTTCTTGGTGATGCCACCCGCGTAGCCGGCGGAGGTGGTGTAGACGCCGGGAAGCGTCCAGAACAGCCGCTCGGCGCCCCAGAAGCAGCCCATGCCGAAGACCGCTACCTGGAGGCCCTCCGGGAACGGGCCCTTCAGCGGGGTGCCCAGCACCTCGTGGCGGTCGGCGACCGGCATGGCGATCGGACGGCCCGGCAGGGCCTGGTCGGGCGTGACCATCTCGGCGTTCGTACGGCGCAAAAACACGGTGGGGATCTCCTCTCGTACCTCTCCCAGCGTGTAACACCGGAGGGTTCAGCTTCCTTACCCGCGTGACCGTGAGTCAGGCCCCCTCAGGAGAGTGCCGTCGCGACCCGGTCGGCGTACGTCTGGGCCTCGGTGTCGTCGTCGTAGCGGGTGCGCGGCCAGAAGAAGCCACGCAACCCGTCGCCCTTGGTCCGCGGGACCACGTGGGTGTGCAGATGGGGCACCGATTGGGACACCTTGTTGTTCATCGCCACGAACGTCCCACCGGCTCCGAGAGCGGTCTCCACCGCCACCGCCAACCGCTGGACCATGGCGAAGTAGCCGGGCAACAGGTCGGACGGCAACTCCGCCAGGGTCACCAGGTGCACCCGGGGCACCACCAGCACATGCCCCTTGAACACCGGCCGGGTGTCCAGGAATGCCACCCCGTCCGGGGTGTCAGCCACGCGGAACGCCGGCACCTCGCCCGTCACGATCCCGCAGAACACGCAACCGCTCATCGGCTCAGGCTATGCCGACGGGCCGACCGGTCGACGGGTCGCGGTGCCCCCACGCGGGCATCGACTGTGATAATCATTGACCAGTCTGGATAAGTACACGGGGGCAACGTGCTGTCGCGACAGCGGCGCCCGGCCGGTGGGCCGAGGCGGGCTGTCGCCTGGACGGCGCCCTCACGGCGACGATCGGATTCCTTGTTGCGGCCTCAGGACCCCGGGCCGTCGTGGTTCGGTTCGTCGATACTCCGAAAGGACGCACCTTGCAGATCAGAAGAGGTCCGACCCTGGCGCTGGCCGCCCTGACCGTCGGGCTGCTGACCGCCGCGATCTCGACCCCGGCCCAGGCGGCCACCGCGCAGACGGCCACCCCGTTGGCGCTGCCGGGCGTCGCCGACGTGGTGTCGGCCGGTGACCGGGTCTTCGTCAGCGGTGGCTACTCCTCGACCGAGGTCGCGGTGACCAGCGCGACGGGCACTGTGGTCGGCACCCTGTCGGGGCTGCCGGGCCCCACCGACCTGCTGCTCAGCGCCGACCGGCAGACGCTCTACGTGGCGCTGCCCAGCGCCAACGCCATCGCCGCCTTCAACACCGGGTCGCTGACCGAGTCGGCCCGGTACGACACCGGCGCGGGGGAGTGCCCGTCGTCGCTCGCGTTGACCGGGCGGTACCTGTGGTTCGGCTACGGCTGTGACCAGTGGGGCGGCAACATCGGCCGGATCGATCTGGCCCGGCAACCGGCCCTGGTGACCACCGGGGTGGCCACCGGTCAGGACTTCTACGACGCCCCGCTGCTGACCGCCGCCAGCCAGAACCGTTCGGTGCTACTGGCCGGGCAGCCCGGGTTGAGCCCCGCATCGGTGTACGCGTACACGATCGGCACCGGAGGCGCACTGAGCGCGCCCAGGGAGAACGACTTCATGGCGGTCGGCAGCAACCTGCAGGACGTCGCGCTCGACCCCACCGGCACCACCGTCTTCACCGCTTCCGGTGCCCCGTACGTGGTGCAGGCGTTCCCGTTCGCCGACATCAGCACCCCGTCCGTGACCTATCCCACCGGTGCGTACCCGAATGCGGTCGAGGTGTCCCGCGACGGCACCAAGATCGCCGGCGGCGCGGACGCCTCCTACGACCCGGACGTGTTCGTCTTCCGGGCCGACGGCACCGAGCTGGCCCACTTCGAGCTGAACGACGACCTCAGCCCGGGCGCGCTGGCCTGGGCACCGAACGGTGCCCGGGTCTACGCGGTCTCCTACGACTGGACCGGGGACCACCCGGTCACCCTGCACGTCCTGCCCGTTCCGGCCGGCTGACCGGCCCGCCGGCCCCCTGGTCGGCACATGGGGGCCGGGCCGGATGGTCCGGCCCCCACCCGGAGTGCGGGTTCCGTTCCAGCCCTCGGGACGGGGGCACTAGCCTCACCAGAATGAGTCACGGCTTCGAGACGCTCGCCATTCACGCCGGTCAGGACCCTGAGGCCCGCACCGGCGCGGTGATCCCGCCGATCTACCAGACCAGCACGTACGCCCAGGACGCCGTCGGCGCGCCCCGGCTCGGCTACGAGTACAGCCGCTCCGGCAACCCGACCCGCGACGCACTCCAGGAGTGCCTGGCAGCGCTGGAGGGCGGGCCGGTGGGCCTCGCCTTCGCCAGCGGCCTGGCCGCGGAGGACACCCTGCTGCGGGCCGTGTGCCAGCCGGGCGACCACGTGGTGATCCCGGACGACGCGTACGGCGGCACGTACCGGCTCTTCGCCCGGGTCGCCCAGCGCTGGGGCCTGGAGTTCAGCCCGGCCAAGATCTCCGACCCGGCCGCGGTCCGGGCGGCCGTGCAGCCCGGCCGCACGAAGATCGTCTGGGTGGAGACGCCGACCAACCCGCTGCTCGACATCGCCGACATCGCCGCCCTGGCCGCCGTGGCACACGACGCGGGCGCCCTGCTGGTGGTGGACAACACCTTCGCCTCGCCGTACCTCCAGCAGCCGATCGCCTTCGGCGCGGACGTGGTGGTGCACTCCACCACCAAGTACGTCGGTGGGCACTCCGACGTGGTCGGCGGCGCGCTCGTCGTCGCCGACGCCGGGCTCGGCGAGGAGTTGCGCTACCACCAGAACGCGATGGGCGCGATCAACGGCCCGTTCGACGCCTGGCTCACCCTGCGGGGCATCAAGACCCTCGGGGTACGCATGGACCGGCACTGCGACAACGCCGAGCGGCTCGCCGCGTACCTCGACGGGCACGCCAAGGTCGCCCAGGTGATCTATCCGGGGCTGCCCTCGCACCCCGGTCACGAGGTGGCCGCCAAGCAGATGCGCCGGTTCGGCGGCATGATCTCGTTCCGCGCCGCAGGCGGTGAGGAGCACGCCGTGGACATCTGCAACCGGGCCAAGCTCTTCGTGCTCGCCGAGTCGCTGGGCGGTGTGGAATCCCTGATCGAGCACCCGGGTCGGATGACACACGCAAGTGCTGCCGGCTCGCCGCTTGAAGTTCCCGGCGATCTCGTGCGACTGTCTGTCGGCATCGAGACGGTCGACGACCTACTCGCCGATCTGGAGCAGGCGCTGGGCTGACCGCTGGGGGAGGATGGCCGTGCAGGACATCATGGCGACCTGGGTCGGAGCGACCGCCAAGCAGATCGCCCGAGGCGTACGCCGAGGTGACGTCTCGGCGACCCAGGTCGTCGCCGACCACCTCGAGTACATCTCCCGGGCCGACCGTGAGCTGGCCGCGTTCCGCGCCGTGCGCGGCGGGGAGGCGATCACCGAGGCCGAGAAGGTCGACGAGCAGGAGGATCTGGCCAACCTGCCGTTGGCCGGGGTTCCGGTGGCGGTCAAGGAGAACACCCCGGTCGCTGGCCTGCCCACCTGGAACGGGTCGGCCGCCGCCCGCACCGACGTCGCGGAGGCCGACCACGAGGTGGTGCGTCGGCTGCGTGGCGCCGGAGCGGTGATCCTCGGCGTGACCCGGATGCCGGAGCTGGGGCTGTGGGCGCTCACCGACGACGAGAGCGCGGTGACCCGTAACCCGTGGGACAGCACGCGTACCCCTGGTGGGTCCTCGGGTGGTGCCGCCGCCGCGGTGGCCGCCGGGCTGGTGCCGATCGCGCACGCCAACGACGGTCTCGGCTCCATCCGGATCCCGGCGGCCTGCTGCGGGCTCGTCGGGCTCAAGCCCGGTCGCGGTGTGGTCCCCTGCCAGCTCGGGGCGGACGACTGGTTCGGCCTCACCGAGCACGGCATGCTGACCAGCACTGTCGCCGACGCGGCGGTCGGCTTCTCGGTGCTCGCCGGCCGCCGCCCCGAGAAGCTGGTCCCCCCGCAGCGCCTGCGGGTGGGCGTCTCGCTGCGCTCCCCGGTGCGCGGTGTCGCGGCGGACGCGCCCAACCGGGACGCGGTCGCGGCCGCCGGGCGGCTCCTCGCCACCGCCGGGCACGACACGGTGCCGGCCGATCCGGTCTATCCCACCGCGCTCGGCCTGCAGGGCATCGCCACCTGGTTCGCCGCAGCCGCCACCGACGTCCGGGCCTCCGGCCTGGACCGGCGCGGTCTGCAGCGGCGTACCCGGCGGCACGTCGCGCTGGGCGAGTGGGCGCAGCGTCGCGGCTACGTGCGGGAGGCGGACCGGGCCGCCTGGCGGCAACGGTCGGTCGACTTCTTCACCGACCACTCGGTCGACCTGCTGCTCACCCCGGCGCTGGCCAGCGCGCCACCGGAGGCGGTCCGCTGGTCGGAGCGGTCCTGGCGGGCGAACATGGCAGCCAACATCCGGTACGCCCCGTTCGCCGCGCCCTGGAACATCGCCGGCCTGCCGGCGGTCGTCGTGCCGGTCGGCCGCCGCCCGGACGGCCTGCCGGTCGCGGTGCAACTTGTCGGTCCGCCCGGCTCGGAGCTGCTGCTGCTCGGTGTGGCAGGTCAGTTCGAGATGGCCGCCCCGTGGACGCGCCACGCTCCCGGCTACCCCCGGGTCGGCACGGAGTCCCCGGCCACTGCCTGATCGTCGACGCCAGGCGCGGCGTCGTGCACCAGGTGTCGCCGCCGAGGGCACCGGAGTCGGGTGGCACGATCGGGGCATGACGGAACTGGTCGGTCTCGACGACGTGCGGGCCGCACGGGAGTTGCTCGCTGGCGTCACCCGCACCACCCCGCTGGAGCCCTCCCGGCCGCTCACCGCGGCGCTGGGCGGGCCGACGTGGCTCAAGTGCGAGAACGTGCAGCGCGCCGGCTCGTACAAGGTGCGGGGCGCGTACGTGCGGATCTCCCGGTTGTCGGCGGCCGAGCGGGAGCGCGGTGTGGTCGCGGCGAGCGCGGGCAACCACGCGCAGGGGGTGGCCCTCGCGGCCGGTCTGGTCGGCACGCACGCCACCGTCTTCATGCCGGTCAACGCGCCGCTGCCGAAGGTGGCCGCCACCAAGGGGTACGGCGCTCAGGTCGAGCTGGCCGGCAACACCGTCGACGAGTCGCTGGTCGCCGCGCACACGTATGCCGAGCGCACCGGAGCGGTGCTGATCCACCCGTTCGACCACCCCGATGTGATCGCCGGGCAGGGCACGGTGGCACTGGAGATCCTCGAACAGTGCCCGGACGTTAAGACGATCATCACCGGGGTGGGTGGCGGCGGTCTGATCTCGGGCATGGCGGTGGCCGCGAAGGCGTTGCGGCCGGACGTCCGGATCATCGGCGTGCAGGCGGCCGGCGCGGCGGCGTTCCCGCCCTCACTGGTGGCCGGAGAACCGGTCCGGCTGCCCTTCTTCTCCACCATCGCCGACGGCATCGCTGTCGGCCGGCCGGGCGAGATCACCTTCAACCACGTTCGCAAGCTGGTCGACGAGATCGTCACGGTCTCCGAGGAGGACATCTCCCGGGCCCTGCTGATGCTGCTGGAGCGCGGCAAGCAGGTGGTCGAGCCGGCCGGAGCGGTAGGTGTCGCCGCGCTGCTGGCCGGCGTGGTCGAGGTGGAGACACCTGTGGTCGCGGTGCTCTCCGGCGGCAACATCGACCCGTTGCTGATGATGCGGGTCATCGAGCACGGGTTGGCCGCCGCGGGTCGCTACCTGCGGGTGACCATCCGCTGTTCGGACCGGCCGGGGCAGCTCGCGTCGCTGCTCAGCCAGATCGCCGAGCACCGGGCCAACGTGGTGGACGTGGAGCACCAGCGGGCCAACCCGCACCTCAGCCTCGGCGAGGTAGAGGTGGCGCTGTCGGTGGAGACCCGGGGCGTGGAGCACTCGGACACGCTGATCAGCGCCCTGCGGGCCAGCGGCTACCAGGTGGTCTTCGCGGCCGAGGCGTGACACCTGTGGGTGCCACGCCTCGGATGCGCGGTGTTCGACAGTGGGTGCCGGCGGTCGGTCAGCCCGGCCGGCAGCGGGTGGCGCGGCCGGCGACGGTCAGCCGGAGAACGGCTCGAAGCTGACCACTGTCACCTTGATGTCGGCGCCGCTGGGCGCCGTGTAGGTGCAGGTCTGCCCGGCACGCCCGCCCAGGATCGCCTTGCCCAGCGCGGACTCGGGGCTGTAGACGGTCAGGTCGGTCGTGGCCGCGATCTCGCGAGAACCGAGCAGGAAGGTCTCGGTGTCGTTGGTGTCGTCGTCGAAGTAGATCGTCACCACCATGCCCGGCGACACCGCGTCGGCGGTCGGCGCCTCGCCGACCTTCGCGGTGCGCAGCAGCTCCTGCAGGTAGCGGATGCGACCCTCGGCCTTGCCCTGCTCCTCGCGGGCGGCGTGGTAGCCGCCGTTCTCCCGCAGGTCGCCCTCCTCGCGCCGAGCGTTGATCTCGGCTGCGATCGCCGGACGGTTGGCGATGTGCTCGTCGAGCTCGGCCTGGAGGCGGTCGTACGCGTCCTGCGACAGCCAGGTGGCGGGCGCCTCGTTGCCAGTGGACACAGGCGTTCTCCTCAGTTGTGCGTGGCTGGCTGACAGGTGAACTACCAAGTTACCAGTGCGGTACGACACAGCGTGTCGGCCATCACCGCCGGTGTCCGGATCCCATACCCCGGGTAGGCACTCGGTCGGCACCGTTTCCGGTGCTGTTCGGGCAGCTCAGGACGGCTGTCGGCAGCGCAGCACCTCGCCGATGAACGGCCGGGCGGTGGTGGCCAGGCGGTGCCGGGTCGTGACGTGCCGATCCCCCGGATCGGCGGTCACGGTGACCTGATCGCGGGCCACCTCGGCGCCGGAACGGTCCCGGGCACGCAGCACGCAGACCGCTGATCCACCCGGCGGGACGGTCACCCGAAAGTCGACAAGCACCTGGTTGTCCGTGATGTCGGTGTAGGTGATCACCTGGGCGTCGTAGACCGGGTCGCCGTACTGGCGGTAGAGCCGGACCGAGATCACGGTCAGCGTCGCCACGAGTGCCAGCAGCACCAGCGCGGCCAGCAGCGTACGGCGGCGCTTTCCGCCGGCTGCCCGACGGCGGCCGTAGCGCCCGGCCGGGAACACCGGCGAGCCCGGTGAAATTGTGGCGTGCGTCTCGGTCACCGGCGGGTATCTCCTGGCGTTGTTGTCGGCGGCATCGGCAAGAATGGCAGAGTCCCATCCTCCCACCCGGTCCAGCGGCAGGAATGGCAGGTCATGCCCGGCGCTGGTGGCCGGTGACAGGGTGCGGTGAGGAAAGATCCCGGCAGGTCAGCCGGTCGAGCCCGGTCGGGTCCACCGTCCGGCACAGACGAGGAGCGCCGAAGTTGGCAGAGCAACTGCGTCTCATGGCCGTGCACGCGCACCCGGACGACGAGTCGAGCAAGGGCGCGGCGACGACGGCGAAGTATGTCGCTCAGGGGGTGGACGTCCTGGTCGTGACGTGCACGGGCGGCGAGCGCGGGAGCGTGCTCAACCCCAAGCTCGACCGGCCCGACGTGTGGGCCAATATCGGCGAGATCCGGCGTGCCGAGATGGACGCCGCGCGCGCGATCCTCGGCGTCGACCAGGCCTGGTTGGGCTTCGTCGACTCGGGTCTGCCCGAGGGCGACCCGCTGCCGCCGCTGCCCGAGGGCTGTTTCGCCCTTCAGGACGTCGAGGTCGCCGCGGGCCCGCTGGTGCGGCTGATGCGCGAGTTCCGTCCGCACGTCGTGACCACGTACGACGAAGAGGGTGGCTACCCGCACCCGGACCACATCATGTGCCACAAGGTGAGCGTGGCCGCGTTCGAGGCCGCCGGTGACCCGGAGCGCTACCCCGAGCTGGGCGCGCCCTGGCAGCCGCTGAAGCTCTACTACGACATCGGCTTCTCCAAGGGCAAGATCATGGCGCTGCACGAGGGCATGCTGGCCGCCGGGTTGGAGTCGCCCTACGAGGAGTGGCTCAAGCGGTGGGAGGATCGGCCCGACAAGGGCCCCCGGATCACCACCCGGGTCGAGTGCGCCGAATTCTTCCCGGTCCGCGACGACGCGCTGCGTGCCCACGCCACCCAGGTCGACCCGGACGGCTTCTGGTTCCACGTGCCGATGGAGCTCCAGCGAACCGCCTGGCCGACCGAGGATTACGAGCTGGCCCGCTCGATGGTCGACAGTCCGCTGCCCGAGTCCGACCTCTTCGCGGGAGTGCGGGAGACGGCGCACGCACGCTGATTCCCGGCGGGGCTACGCTGGTTACCAACCGCACATCGGAGGAACGCCATGCTGACCGCTGCCCAGGTGCTCGCGGAGAACAACTTCGGGGACACCCGCACGGGTGGTCTGGCCGGGCCGATGGGCCTCTTCCTCATCCTGCTGCTGGCCGCCGCGACGATCCTGCTGATCCGCAACATGAACGCTCGGCTGCGCCGTCTGCCGGACCGTTTCCCCCAGCAGTCCGGGTCGACCGACCCGACCAGGGCCGATGCGGCAGTCGTCGATCCGACAGACGGGACCGGAGGGCGTGATTCATCCACGCCCGCTCCCAACGGGCACCAGCAGCACCTGAACGGGTAGTCCGCGCATGAATCACGCCGAACCGGTTGGTCGCCCCCTGTTGCGGCCACCCGGTTTGGCTTAGCCTTCCGCCGGGGGGACCAAAAGTCTCCGAGCCGTGTGCGGGAGGGGGCGCCGATGACCAGCACAGCACCGGCCGCCCGCCGCGACGTCGGTCGGTCGGCTGACGGGGGAGGTCGATGACCTCCGGTCCGGCCGACGACCCGTTCGATCGGCTCGGGGTGCGTGGCACACCGGGCCGGCTGCTGGTGCTCACCGCCGCCGTCACGCTGACCGCCCTGGCCGCCGCCGCCGTCGGGTTGACCCTTCCGGTCCGGCTGCCGACCGACGACCCCCTCGGCGGTCCGGCCCGCTTCGGCATCGCCGTCGCCGTCCTGGCCCTCGCCCAGCTCGCCCGCCTGCGGTTCCGTTCGGCCGCGGGCATGGTCAGCATCACCTGGGGCGAAGCGGCCCTGATCGTCTGCCTCTACCTGACCCCAGCGGGCTGGCTGCCGTCCGCCACGCTGCTCGGCACCGGGCTGGCCTGGACGATGCTGTCACTGCACAACGACCGCCGGCCGGCCCTCGAGATCGTCCGGATCGCCGCGTCGTTGGCCGCCGCGTCGGCGCTGGCCGTCTCCGTGACGACCGCGCTCGGCCGGCCGCTGCTCTCTCCGCCCACCCCGATGCTGGCGCTGGCCGTGATCGCCGGTTCGGTGACGTACCTCCTGGTGACCGCCTGGCTGGGCGGGGTGACGCTGGGCCTGCGGCACGGGCTGCCGATCGGGCCACCGCTGCTCGCCGCGCTGCGCGGCAAGCTGCTGATGTTCGTCGGCAACGTGGCGGTCGGCCTCGTGGTCGTCGCCCTGCTGGAGCTCGACCCGCGCTGGCTGCTGTTGCTGCCGCCGCTGCTGTGGCTACTGCAGCAGACCTACCGTTACCGGCTGCGCTCCGATCAGGAGCGCCGCACCTGGCGTGCCTTCGCCGAGGCCACCGCGGCCCTCAACCAGCTCGACGAGCGGGGTGTGGCCAGCGCGGCGGTCACCGGGGCGCTGACGCTGTTCAACGCCGAACTGGTCGACGTCGACGTGGCTCGGCCCGACGGGCGGTGGCACCGCTACCGGGGCGACGCCGGCGGTCAGCTGGTCGACCGGGAGACCGGCGCACCGGACCAGTCGGAATCGGACGAGCACGAGTTGAGCCGGGCACTGTCGGTCGGCGCCGCGCCGGTCGGTCGGTTGCGGGTGCGATTCCCCCGCTCGGCCCCTCCCTCGGCCCGGGAGCGCGACGCGGTGGCCGCGTTCGGCGACGCGCTCGCCGCCGCACTGCACGACGCCGCGACCCACCACGAGCTGCGGCTGGTGACCGCCCGTTCGTCGTACGAGGCGGTGCACGACCCGCTCACCGGGCTCGTCAACCGGGCGGCGATGCTGAGCAAGGGCGACCAGTCGCTGCGACAGCTCAGCCACGATCACCCGGTGGCGCTGCTGCTGCTGGACATCAACCAGTTCAAGGAAGTCAACGACACCCTCGGCCACGCGGCGGGTGACCAGCTGCTGCGGCTGACCGCGAACCGACTCAACGCCCTGGTCCGCGCCGGCGACCTGCTCGGCCGACTCGGTGGCGACGAGTTCGCCCTGCTGCTCACGGCGGTGCCGGTGCTCGGCGACCGGGCCGCCCCGATGGCCCACGCGTTGCGCCAGGCCCGTGAGATCGCCGAGCGGCTGGCCGCGCCGACCGAGGTGGCCGGCGTACGGATGTCCATCGAGGTCTCGGTCGGGGTGGTGGTGGCCGCCGCCGGCACCGCGGACCTGACCGAGCTGCTGCGTCGGGCCGACATCGCGATGTACCAGGCCAAGGAGGGCGGCGGCAACGTCGCCGCGTACGACAGCGCCCGCGACGCGGCCAGCACCGACCAGCTCGCCCTGCTGGCCGAGCTGCGTGAGGCGTTGACTGTCGACGATCAGCTGGTGTTGGCGCTGCAGCCGGCTGTCGACCTGGCCACGGGTGCGCCCACCGGGGTGGAGGCGCTGATCCGTTGGCAGCACCCCCGGCGTGGGTGGCTGAACCCGGCCGACTTCATCCGGCCGGTGGAGAACAGCGAGCAACTCGGCACCTTCACCCGCTACGTGCTGAACAAGGCGCTCGGCGTGGCCGCCGGCTGGGCCCGCGAGGGGTTGGACGTCCCGATCTCGGTTAACCTCTCGGCGCGCAGCCTGCTCGACCCCCGACTGCCGGTGGAGATCGCCGACGCGTTGCGCCGTCACCAGGTGCCGCCGCACCGGCTCGTTCTGGAGATCACCGAGACGGTGGTGATGAGCGAGCTGGAGGTCATCGACGAGGTGCTGGCGACGCTCCGGTCGATGGGTGTGCAACTCGCGGTCGACGACTTCGGCACCGGCTTCTCGTCGCTGACCTTCCTCACCCGGATCGCGGTGGACGAGCTGAAGGTGGACCGCTCCTTCGTCATCCGGATGACCGACTCGCCGGAGGCCGCCGCGATCGTCCGGACGACGGTGGGCCTCGCGCACGAGCTGGGGCTGCGGGTGGTCGCCGAAGGGGTGGAGACCGCCGAGCAGCGGATGGCCCTGGCCGAGCTGGGCTGCACCTCCGCGCAGGGCTACCACTTCTTCAAGCCGATGCCGGCGGACAAGATCGGCGCGGTGCTGGGGTCGCTGCGCGACTCGGCGGAGTCGAACGTGTTCCGGCTCCGCGCCGACGGCGCGTCCTGACCGTCCGGGTGGAGCCCGCGCGGTCCGCGCCGGGGCTGGCTATGGTCGTCAGGTGAACCGACTCGTCGACGCCACCAGCCCGTACCTGCTGCAGCACGCCGACAACCCGGTCGACTGGTGGCCCTGGTCGGACGAGGCGTTCGCCGAGGCGAAGCGGCGGGACGTTCCGGTGACCGTCGGTTGCGGCCATCGCTGACCTTGTCGGCATCTCGGAGCGCACCGTCCAGCGCGCCCTCGCCAGGCTCGTCCAGCTCGGCCGCGTCATCTGGCGGTCGGTCGCCGGCATCACCGCGCGGGTCTGCCGCCTCGTCCTCGGGGTGACGAGCCAGCCGGCGGGGGTGTCAAACAGCGGCAGCGGGGTGTCAAACTCGCCGGCCGGGGGTGACAGCCCGAGCGGGGCGGGACCCGGACAAACCGCCGCTGGATCGGCGGGTTGACTTTGACGTTACGTCAACTTCTAACCTGGACTGGCACGACGAGATCAGGGGTGGACGGCGATGGAATGGTCGATCCAGGACCTCGCCCGTTCGGCCGGGACGACCAGTCGGACCCTGCGCCACTACGGGCAGGTCGGACTGCTGGCTCCGAGTCGGATCGGCCGCAACGGTTACCGCTACTACGACCAGGAGTCCCTGGTACGGCTGCAGCGAATTCTGCTGCTGCGCGAACTGGGCCTCGCCCTGGCCGATATCGGCCAGGTGCTGGACGGTGAACGGGAGCCGACGGCCGCGCTCCGCACCCATCTGCGGCTCCTGTTGCGGGAGCGCGAGCGGATCGGGCGGCAGATCGAGTCGGTACGGACCACGCTGCGCAAGATGGAAGGAGGTGAACAACTCATGGCGGAGGAAGTGTTCGACGGCTTCGACCACACCCAGTACGAGCAGGAGGTGACGCAGCGGTGGGGCCGCGAGGCGTACCAGCGGGCTGACCAGTGGTGGCGCTCGCTCAGCGATGCCGACAAGAAGGCGTTCCAGCAACGTCAGCTCGACATTGCGGCCGACTTCGGTCGAGCGCACGACGCCGGCATCCCGGTCGAGAGCGACGAGGTGCAGGCGATCACCCAGCGCCTCTACGACTGGCTGTCGCTGACGACCGAGCCGGTGACGAAGGAGTATTTCGTCAACCTCGGCGAGATGTATGTCGCGGACCCGCGCTTCACGGCGAACTACGACGTGCACGGCGACGGCACGGCGATATTCATCCGGGACGCGATGAAGGTCTACGCCGAGCGGAAGCTCAGCGGCTGATCCGGGCGGGCGGGGCTGCAGACCCGCTCACCCGCGTACGGGGGGTTATGGTCGTCGGGTGAATCGACTGGCCAGCGCGACCAGCCCGTACCTGCTCCAGCACGCCGACAACCCGGTCGACTGGTGGCCCTGGTCGGACGAGGCGTTCGCCGAGGCGAAGCGGCGGGACGTTCCGGTGCTCATCTCGGTGGGTTACGCGGCCTGCCACTGGTGCCACGTGATGGCGCACGAGTCGTTCGAGAACGAGCAGGTCGGCGCCCTGATGAACGACAACTTCGTGTCGATCAAGGTGGATCGTGAGGAGCGTCCGGACGTGGACGCGGTCTACATGACCGCCACCCAGGCGATGACCGGCCAGGGCGGTTGGCCGATGACCGTCTTCGCCACCCCGGACGGCACCCCGTTCTTCTGCGGCACCTACTTCCCGCGACCCAACTTCGTCCAGTTGCTCCAGTCGGTCGCCACCGCCTGGCGGGAGCAGCGCGAGGCGGTGCTGGGCCAGGGCGCCGCGGTGGTCGAGGCGATCGGCGGCGCCCAGGCCGTGGGTGGCCCCAGCGCCCCGCTGGACGCCCCGCTGCTCGACGCGGCGGCCGCCAAGCTGGCCAGCGAGTACGACGCGACGAACGGCGGGTTCGGTGGCGCCCCGAAGTTTCCGCCGCACATGAACCTGCTCTTCCTGCTGCGTCACCACCAGCGCACCGGCGATCCGGCCAGCTTGGAGATCACCCGGCACACCGCCGAGGCGATGGCCCGGGGCGGCATCTACGACCAGCTCGCGGGCGGCTTCGCCAGGTACTCGGTGGACGCGCACTGGACGGTGCCGCACTTCGAGAAGATGCTCTACGACAACGCTCTACTGCTGCGGGTCTACACCCAGCTGTGGCGACTCACCGGTGACCCGTTGGCCCGCCGGGTGGCCCGGGACACCGCCCGGTTCCTCGCCGACGAGTTGCACCGGCCGGGCCAGGGGTTCGCGTCCGCACTGGACGCCGACACCGAGGGCGTCGAGGGGCTCACCTACGCCTGGACGCCCGCCCAACTCGTCGAGGCGTTGGGCGAGGAGGACGGCCGGTTCGCCGCCGACCTGTTCACGGTGACCGACGACGGCACCTTTGAACACGGCATGAGCGTGCTCAAGCTCGCCCGGGACGTGGACGATGCCGCGCCCGAGGTGCGCGCCCGCTGGCAGCAGGTGGTCGGACGGCTGCTTGCCGCGCGGGACACCCGCCCGCAGCCGGCCCTCGACGACAAGGTGGTGGCCGCCTGGAACGGCCTGGCGATCACCGCCATCGCCGAGTTCCAGCAGGTCGCCGCCGTTTACGCGTCCCCGCAGGACGACGATGCCAACCTGATGGACGGCGTCACCATCGTGGCCGACGGGGCGATGCGTCAGGCCGCCGAGCACCTGGCCACCGTGCACCTGGTCGACGGCCGGCTGCGCCGGGTCTCCCGGGACGGCAAGGTCGGCGAGCCGGCCGGTGTCCTGGAGGACTACGGCTGTGTGGCCGAGGCCTTCTGCGCGCTGCACCAGCTCACCGGCGAGGGCCGCTGGCTGACGCTGGCCGGCGAGCTGCTGGACACCGCCCTGGCGCACTTCGCCGCGCCCGGCGGCGCCTTCTACGACACCGCCGACGACGCGGAGCGGCTCGTCGCCCGGCCGGCCGACCCGACCGACAACGCCACCCCGTCCGGCCGGTCGGCGTTGATCGCCGGGCTGGTGGCGTACTCGGCGCTGACCGGCGAGACGCGCTACCGGGACGCCGCCGAAGCGGCCCTCGGCACGGTCGCGCCGATCGTCGGGAAGCACCCCCGCTTCACCGGCTACGCGGCCATGGTCGGCGAGGCGTTGCTCTCCGGGCCGTACGAGATCGCCGTGGTCACCGACGACCCGGCCGGCGACCCCCTGGTGGCCGCCGCGCACCGGCACGCCCCACCCGGAGCGGTTGTCGTCGCCGGGCGTCCGGACCAGCCGGGTGTGCCGCTGCTCGCCGATCGTCCGCTGGTCCAGGGTCGGTCCGCCGCGTACGTCTGTCGGGGTTTCGTCTGCCAGCGGCCGGTCACCTCGGTCGAGGACCTGGTCGCCGAGCTGGGCTGAACGCACGGACACGGCCGGTAGTCGCCCGCGACACCCGCCGGCTCGTCTCTGCAACGCTTCCGAGGCGGGGTCGCCAGCCCTCCGGGCGAGCACGGCGGCGGCCCGGATAGGCTGGCCGCGCTATGGATTCCCGTACCGGTCTGCCAGTTGTCGGCATGGTGGGTGGCGGCCAGTTGGCCCGCATGACCCACCAGGCCGCGATCGCCCTCGGCCAGTCACTGCGTGTGCTCGCGGCAGCCCCCGACGACGGCGCGGCGCTCGTCGCCGCCGACGTCCAGTACGGCGACCACACCGACCTGGCCGCCCTGCGCACCTTCGCCAAGGGCTGCGATGTCGTCACCTTCGACCACGAGCAGGTGCCCTCCGAGCACATTCGCACGCTGGCGGCGGAAGGGGTGCCCCTGTACCCGCCGGCGGACGCGCTGCTGCACGCCCAGGACAAGCAGGTCATGCGGGAACGCCTGACCGAGCTGGGTGCCCCCAACCCGGCCTGGTCGCCGGTCGGGGAGCCCGCTGACCTCGTCGGCTTCGGCGAGCAGGTCGGCTGGCCCGTGGTGCTCAAGGCGGCCCGGGGTGGGTACGACGGCCGGGGCGTCTGGATGGTCGACGACGCGGCACAGGCCACCGAGCTGGCGAGCACGCTGCTCGCTGGCGGCACCCGGCTGATTGTCGAGGAACGGGTGCCGCTGCGACGGGAGTTGGCCGTCCAGGTGGCCCGTTCGCCGTTCGGTCAGGTGGCCGCGTACCCGGTGGTCGAGACGGTGCAGCGCGACGGCATCAACGTGGAGGTGCTGGCCCCGGCGCCCGGCCTGGACGAGGAGTTGGCGGTCTCCGCCCAGCAGCTCGCCATCGATTTGGCCACCGCGCTCGGTGTGATCGGCCTGCTGGCCGTGGAGCTGTTCGAGGTGCGCGACGACGCCGGCCGGCCGGCGATCGTGGTCAACGAGCTGGCGATGCGCCCGCACAACTCCGGGCACTGGACCATCGAGGGTGCCCGGACGTCGCAGTTCGAGCAGCACCTGCGGGCCGTGCTGGACTACCCGATGGGTGACACCGCGCTGACCGCCCCGGTGGTGGTGTCGGCGAACGTGCTCGGCGGTGAGCCGGGCGGAATGTCGATCGACGAGCGGTTGCACCACCTCTTCGCGGCCGAGCCCGGCGCCAAGGTGCACCTGTACGGCAAGCAGGTGCGACCTGGCCGCAAGATCGGGCACGTCACGGTGCTCGGGGACGACCTGGACGACCTGCGGGCACGGGCCGCACGGGCCGCACGCTGGCTGCGCGAGGGCCACGAGTGAGCCACGGTTTCGGCAACGACGAGAGGGCCGCAGTGAGCACGGTTGGCTTGATCATGGGTAGCGACTCGGACTGGCCGACCATGCGGGCCGCCGCCGAGGTGTTGGACGACTTCGGCGTGGCCTACGAGGTGCGTGTGATCTCGGCACACCGGACTCCGGTCGCGATGATCGAGTACGGGCGCGACGCCGCCGACCGGGGCCTCAAAGTCATCATCGCGGGGGCTGGGGGTGCCGCAGCGCTGCCCGGCATGGTCGCCTCGGTGACGCCGCTGCCGGTGATCGGTGTGCCGGTGCCGCTGAAGCACCTCGACGGCATGGACTCGCTGCTGTCCATCGTGCAGATGCCGGCGGGGATCCCGGTCGCCACCGTGTCGATCGGCAACGCCCGCAACGCCGGCCTGCTCGCCGTGCGGATCCTCGGTGCCGGCGACGAGAACCTGCGCGCCAAGATGACGACCTACCAGCAGGGCCTGGAGAAGCTCGTAGCCGAAAAGGAAGCCGCCCTCCAGGCAACCCTGCACTAACCCCACCCCACCGCCCGCCCTCAACGGTGTCGATCATGGAGCTGTGGTGCCCGAAAGAGGGCGTATCTAGCCCTTTGTCCCCCACCACAACTCCATGATCGACGCGGGCGGGGCGGACGGGGCGGGCGGACCCGGCCCACTCACCGCACACACCCACCCACGCCATGGGGACCCTCCGATTCATCTCATGCCGCGGAGGGCGGTCTGTAGGCGTTCCTGGGCTCGGCGGCGGCGCTCGTTGCTCGCGCCGAGCACCAACAGCAGGATGCCCACCGGGATCAGCGCCAGCCACGGGCCGAGACTGAACAGGGCGTGGATCGCGGTGATCGCGGTGACCGACGCGCCGACGATCACCGGCGCCTGCTGGCGACTGGACGAGCCGAAGATCAGCACCGCGACCGCGCCGAGCAGCAGCAGCATCTGCCGCACCGTGCTGGATTCGGTGGCCACCACGATGGCCAGCGTCGGCACGAACGCCGCGACCAGCGCAGGCCCGTACGCCACCCAACTGCTCATGTCCGGTCGGTGACGCAGCTCCAGGACTCCGACGAGGAGGGCCAACGCGGCGAACGGCAGCGTGTACGCCTCGGGCAGCGCCACGTCAGCGACTCGCATCAGGATCCACCACGCGGTGATCTCACAGACCACCACCGCCCAGAACAGGATCCGGCGTTCCACCGGCCGGCGGCCGGGTCGGGTCGCCGCCACTCCGAGGACAGCGCCCCAGGCGGCCAGCAGGGCGGCGATGTGTCGGGGCGAGTCGAAGGCGAGGGCCAACGCGATAAGCGCGGCAGCGTACCCGGTCCATTCCACGGTGGAGGCTTCCCGCTGCGCCTCGGGGCGGCGCAGCCGGGGCAGGGTCGCGGCGAGCACCTGTAGGACCGCGCCGACGGCCAGCACCCCGAACGCGGACCAGACCGCGGCCAGCCCGGCGACCAGGCCGGCGGTGAGCACGAAGAGCTGCGCCATGAGTGAGGCGAAGAGCCAGCCGAGGATGCGCGCCCGCTGGGTGGTGCCGAACAGCGCCGCCACCGCACCCACCCCGACCGCGCTGCCGAGGGTGAACAGGGTCATCTGCCGGTCGGCCAGGCTGCCGGCGAGCCCGGCGCTGCCGCCGGCCAGACCGATGGCGAACACCAGGACCCGGGCCAGCCGCAGCGAGCGGGCCCGCTCGACCAGCGGCGGCGGTGGGGTCAGTGCGAGACCGAGCATCGCGATGGTGAAGACGGAGAGCGCGGCGACGGTGCTGGCGGGCCAGCCCTGACCCAGCGCGATGGGTGCGATCAGCAGCGTGACGGCTGCCCCGGGCAGCACCACCGGCACGGCCCGAGACCGCCGACCGCCGCTGAACCCGGTGGCGGCCAGCGCGGCGGTCGCGGTGAGCAACAGCGCCGTCAGCACGTGGGTCGGGTTGACCACGTCCGGCGGTGGGATGAGCAGCTCCGGTGGCGGGCCCTGCCAGATCCGGGTCAGTGTGCGGTGCGGCTCGACCAGGGCGGTGACCAGCGCGGGTGCGATCGAGGCGAGGGCCAGGGCTGTCGGAAGGGCTGCCGCGGCCAAGGCACCCGCGGCGGGGTTGACCCGCCAGCGTCGTCGCTCCGGGTCGTCCGGCAGCCGCCGGAGGGCGCCGTCGAGTCGTACCGACCAGCGCCGGACCGGTTGGGCGGCGCCGGTGGGCGGCACGGTGGCCGCGCGGATCAGCTCGGCCAGCACGCCGAGCAGGGCGGCGGCGGCCGCGTAGACGCCGGCGGCGAGGCCGGTGGGGATGGCGGCGAGGGCGCTGATAGTGGCCCCGCCGACCACCGCCACGCTCACCCAGGGCAGATATTGCGGCACCTGCCGGCGGACCGCGGCCACGGCGGCCAGGCCGAGACTGGTCGCGGCCAGCGCGGCGGTCAGCACCACCTGCGCCGAGTGTTCGAACTCGGCGGCCAGTGCCGCCACCGCACCGGGGAGGGCCAGCAGGGCGGCACCGATCGCCGCGCCACCGATCTGCGCCAGGTGTGGCGGCATCCCCTCGGTGTCGATGTCGGTGACCTGGGGGCCGGCGAGGACGCGGGCCAACGTGGCCACCACCACGCCGATCAGAGCGATGCTGCCCAGCGCCAGGGCCGTGGTCCACGGGCGGACCAGTCCGGCTCCCGCGGCGTGCAGCGCGACAACCCCGGCCACGGTGGCCCGGGACAGCCCGGCGCGCGCCTCCTCGGTGGCCACCGCGGCCATGCCGAACACGGTGGCGACCATTCCGCCGACCAGGACCGGTGACCACCAGGCCAGGTCGAATGCGGCCGGCCCGCCGATCGTGGCGAGCACCACCGCCACGCCGGACACGTCCCAACGCCAGGGCGGCGGGAGCAGGATGCCGGCGGCGAGGGCCAACAGCGCCAGCGCCACCGGCGCCTGCCAGGTGGCGCCGCCGACGGGGGCGGCCGGCCAGTCGATCAGGTCGCCCCTCCAGATCGGGCCAGGGGTGGCCAGTACGCCGACCCCACCGCGCACCGCCGACCAGCCGGCGAGTACGCCGATCAGGACACCGCCGACGGTGAGGCCGAGGATCGGCCCGCGTCGCCACTCCTCCGGCATGCTGCGGGCGCCCACGGCGACCACCAGGAGCAGGGCCGCGGCCACCGCCAGCTGCCCGCCCGGGGCGAGTACCGCACCGATCCGTACCAGCGTGGCGATCAGGGCGGTGGTGACCGCCGCGGCGGCCAGGTCCGAGCCGTCGAGGGTGAGGTCGGCGCGACGGCCGGCGTCGATCGAGGGGGCCAGGAAGAGCAGCACCGCCGCGACCAGCAGGAGCGCGCCGACCCAGGCGTCGGCGACTGTCGCGCCGGGCGCCCCGAACGCGGCGGCGGTGACCACCAGCGCGCCCAGCCCGGTACCGACCGACAGCGGCGCGGGGATGTGGCGCTGGGAGACCTGCACGACGGCGGCGTAGCCGAGGGTCACGCAGACGGCCAGGAAGCTGGCCGCCAGGATCGGGACGGTCACCTCGCGGAGGCTCGCCGGGGTGGGGGTCGGGTCGCTCGGCATGGTGGCGGCCACGAACGCGGCCACCGCCCCGGGCAACGCGAACGCGGCGCCACCGGCAGCCCAGGCGGTGACCGTGTCGGAGGCGGCCGAGGCGATCCGGACTCGGGGCGCCAGCGCGACGAGCGTGCCGGCCAGGAACAGGGTGATCAGGACTGCGGCCGTGAGGGCGGGACTGGACAGGCTGGCACCCGCGCCGAACAGGCCGACCACGGCCGCCCCGATGGCGTGCGCCACCGCGGCCCGGTCGGTGCGGGCGGAGAGCCCGATGACTCCGATGCCGATCGCGGTGACCACCATTGGCCAGGGTGCCGTCGCCCAGCCGAGGCCGAACGAGGCCGGGACGGCGAGCGCGGTAAGCGCCGCGCCGGCGACCGCGAACTCCCGGCGGATCTCGGTGGGCAGGGCCAGCACCGCCGCGATGGTGAGCAGGAATGCGGCACCCGCGAGTTGCCAGGTGGTCGGCCCGACCGCGGCGGCCAGCTCGCCCGGGTACCGGCTGAGGTCGGGGTCCCAGGCGGGCAGTGCCGCCCGGACCGGTGCCACCCCGGCGCGTAGCGCGCCGCCGGCGACCACCAGACCGCTGACGGTCAGCGCCACCGCGGAGGCGATCTGTGGGCCACGTCGGGCCGCCTCCGGGACCGCGCGTACCGCCAGCCCGGTCACCGTGATGACCGCCGCGATCAGCAGCAGCGCCTGGCCGGGGAGGGCCACCGAGGCGATTCGGCTGAGCGCGCCGATCACGGCCAGGGTGACGATGCCGGCCGCGACGTCGGGCAGCGGCGGGCGACGCAGCACCAACGCGCCGGCCAGCCCGATCATGGCGGCCAACAGCAGCACCACCCCGGCGCCCGTCGCGGTCGGCACGGTCTCCGCCCGCAGCAGGGCGGTGACCGCGTACGCCAGCGAGACGGCGACGGCCAGCGCGTGCAGCAACCAGGTCAGCTCACGCAGACCGGGCACCGGGCGGGTCGGCAGCGGGTCGGCGGAGCCCGCGCTGGCGTCGATCAGCTCGGCGGCCTCCTCCGGGTCGCCCTCCGGTCGGCTTTCGGCGTCGCGTCGGCGGGGCGCCGACGGCGTGCCCGGCGATGGCAGGTCCTGCCGGACGGGGCGTTCGACGGTCACGCCGGAGCGGGCCAGGCCGAGGTTGACGAGGGCGACCAAGGCCAGCACCAGCGCCCAGCCGCCCGGCCCGGTGATCTGGTCGTACGCCAGCAGCGGCAGCACCGGCTGCGCGGCGAGCACGGTGGCGAAGCGGGGCGCGCGCAGACCTGTCCAACCGGCGTACCCGAATGCGACGGCTGCGGTGACCGCGAAGATCACCCCGGCGAAGACCGTGGCGGAGCCGCCGCCGGCGCCGATCCGGTCCACCGCCCAGAGGGCGTTACCGGCGAGCGGCACCAGCAACAGGCCGACCGCGGCGATGGTCTCGGCGGTCGAGGTGAGCCCGCGTCGGGCCAGTGCCGGTGGGGCGAGCAGCATCAGCACGGTGGCCAGGAGCAGGATGCCCAGCCGGGCCAGCGCGTCCATCGAACTGGTGGCCACCGCGGCGAAGACCACCGCGGCCACGCCGAGCAGCAGCGCGCCCAGCCCGAGGGGGATGTTCTGCACCTCGCGGGAGGAGGCCTCCGGCGGGTGCTCCGGGTCGTCCACGTCCAACCAGGTGGCCTGGGGCGGGGGCGGCGGCGGATCCTCCGGGCCGGGTGGAGTGCCCTGGCGGGGCACCCGCGGCGGCGCCCCCATGGTGGCGGTCGGTGGCCGCCGGCCGGGGCGGCGGCGGAGCACCCGGCGGGGCCGGGTGGCCTGCTTGATCCGCTCCTCGCCGGCGTGGGCGAGGATGTCCCGCTGGAAGAGCGCGGCCTGCATCTTGGCGGCGATCTGCCGCTGCTCGCGCGCGATGGCGGCGTCGCGCGCCTTCATCTCCGCGATCGAACGCTCGATGTCGGCCAGGTGCTCGACCCACTGGGGTTGATCTGCCCCACAGTGCGGGCATCGGACGGCCGGCTTGATCTCCCGGCCGCACGAGGAGCATTGAAAGGTCGCCACGACACCCCTCCACCCGCACTGTGGACTCCCACTGTCGCAGCATGCCCAAAGCTGGCGCGGATTTCGACTCTTGTCGGCGGGTCCCGGAAAAACAACGACACCGGCCGGCCATCGAGATGCTCGATGACCGGCCGGTGGGCGTCGGTTACGTCAGGGGCGACCCATGCCCCGGTACTCCCAGCCCGCCTGGGTCCACAGTGCCGGGTCGAGGCAGTTGCGGCCGTCGACGACCTTGCGGCCCTTGACCAGCTCGCCGAGGGCGACCGGATCGGCGTTGCGGAAGTCGGCCCACTCGGTGAGGACGCAGACCAGGTCGGCGTCGTTGACCGCCTCGTTGATGCTGCTCTCGTAGGTCAGCTCGGGAACCGCGCGGCGGGCGTTCTCGGTGCCCTGCGGGTCGTACACGTGCACGTCGGCGCCGGCCTTCTGTAGCAGCGCGGCGACGGCGAGCGCCGGGGCGTCGCGGACGTCGTCGGTGTTGGGCTTGAAGGTGGCGCCGAGCACGGCGATCCGGGTGCCGGAGAAGTCCGGGCCGGCCGGGCCGGAGCGGCGGCCGAGCAGGTCCGCGGCGAGCTGGAGCACCCGGGTACGCCGGCGCAGGTTGATCAGGTCGACCTCGTGCAGGAAACGCAGCGCCTCGCCGGCGCCCAGTTCCTGGGCGCGGGCCTGGAAGGCCCGGATGTCCTTGGGCAGGCAGGCGCCGCCGAAGCCGAGGCCGGCCTGGAGGAACCGGTTGCCGATCCGCGGGTCGTAGCCGATCGCACGGGCCAGCTGGGTGACGTCGCCACCGGAGGCCTCGCAGACCTCGGCCATCGCGTTGATGAACGAGATCTTGGTGGCCAGGAAGGCGTTCGCGGCGACCTTGACCAGCTCGGCCGTGGAGAAGTCGGTGACCACCAGGGGCACCTCGCGGTCCTCCGTGGCGGCCAGGTCGAACACGCCCTTGTGCGCGGCGTAGAGCATGCCGTTGGCCCACTCGCTCTTGACGCCGACCACGATCCGGTTGGGCCGCAGGACGTCGTCGACGGCGAAGCCCTCCTGGAGGAACTCGGGGCTCCACGCCACCTCGACGTCCAGGTCGTGGGGGGTGTGCTTGCCGACGAGCTGCTCGACCCACTCGGCGGTGCCGACCGGCACGGTGGACTTGCCGACGATCAGCGCCTTGCGGGTCAGGTGCTGCGCGAGGCTGGTGACCGACGCCTCGACGTACGACAGGTCGGCGCCCATGCCGTCGGCCCGCTGAGGGGTGCCGACGCAGATGAAGTGCACGTCACCGAAGTCGGCGGTCTCGGCGATGTCGGTGCTGAACCGGAGCCGGCCGGCGGCGAGGTTGCGCCGGAGCAGCTCGTCCAGGCCGGGCTCGTGGATCGGCACCTGGCCCGCGTTCAGCATCGCGATCTTGTCGGCGTCGACGTCGAACCCGAGGACCTCGTACCCCAGCTCCGCGTAGCAGATGGCGTACGTCGCACCGAGGTAACCAGTCCCTAGGAACGTCACCCGCGGCCGGGGTGCGCCCGAGGGCGGGGTCACCGCGGCGATGACGGGGGTCGGCTGGATGGTGGGGTAGGGGATCGTCACGCCTGTCTTCTCCGCTCGCGCTGGCGTCGCGTCGTCGCGTCGCATTCTGCTGCGGCGCCTGGGCGGGGCACCGGAGGGTGGCTCACTGTCTCGGTCTTCATCATCGTCGAGCGCGTCAGGTGCACCATCTTGCCCATGCCTACGCGCCGGTAACATCACCTGAACTGCAGTCGCTAGTCTTCAGTCTGCGCGGTCGGCGGTCAGGAGTCGTCACAGACTGCGCATGATAGCGGGGAAGGGGAGGGTCGAGATGGCCGCAGGGGAGTCGTTCGACGTCTACCGGTTGCCTGAGGAGCACCAGGCTATCCGGGAAGCGGTGCGTGAGGTCTGCGCCGCGAAGGTGGCTCCGCATGCCGCGGAGGCCGACGAAACCGGGGAGTTCCCCAAGGCGTCCTACGAGGCGCTGCGGGCAGCCGACTTCCACGCCCCGCACATCCCCGAGGAGTACGGCGGCGCGGGCGCGGACGCGCTGGCCACCGCCATCGTGATCGAGGAGGTGGCCCGTGCCTGCGCGTCCTCCTCGCTGATCCCGGCGGTGAACAAACTCGGCACGATGCCACTGTTGTTGTCCGGTTCCGCCGACCTCAAGAGTCGGTACCTGACGCCGGTCGCGGCCGGTGACGCGATGTTCTCGTACTGCCTCTCCGAGCCGGAGGCGGGCAGCGACGCGGCGTCGATGACCACCAGGGCCGTACGTGACGGGGATCACTGGGTGCTCAACGGTGTGAAGCGGTGGATCACGAACGCTGGCGTGTCCGAGTTCTACACCGTATTTGCCGTTACCGACCCATCCGCCCGGTCTCGGGGCATCTCGGCCTTTGTTGTCGAGAAGTCCGATCCTGGGGTGAGCTTCGGCGCGCCGGAGAAGAAGCTCGGCATCAAGGGCTCGCCGACCCGCGAGGTCTACCTCGACAACGTGCGGATCCCCGCCGATCGCATGATCGGCGCGGAGGGCACCGGCTTCGCGACCGCGATGAAGACCCTGGACCACACCCGGGTCACCATCGCCGCGCAGGCCGTCGGGATCGCGCAGGGCGCGCTCGACTACGCGAAGGGGTACGTGGCCGAGCGTCGACAGTTCGGCAAGGCGGTCGCCGAGTTCCAGGGGATCCAGTTCATGCTCGCCGACATGGGCATGAAGCTGGAGGCGGCCCGGCAACTCACGTACGCGGCTGCCGGGAAGTCGGAGCGCGGCGACGCGGATCTCACCTACTTCGGCGCGGCGGCGAAGTGCTTCGCCTCGGACGCCGCCATGGAGATCACCACCGACGCGGTGCAACTGCTCGGTGGCTACGGCTACACGAGGGACTACCCCGTCGAGCGGATGATGCGGGACGCCAAGATCACCCAGATCTACGAGGGTACGAATCAGGTGCAGCGGATCGTCATGGCCCGGGAGTTGCTGAAGGGCTGATCCGGGGCTGTTTTAGCAGCTCAGGGCAGGCGCAAGCGGGTCGACCGGCACAATTCCTCCGGCGCCACGTAACGGCGTGATCCGGAAGCCCGGCCGGCGTCGAGAGTTCCCCTCGTCACTCAGGCGGAGTTACTTCATCCGGCTACGCTCGGTCACCCCCATCGCGGACGCATGCGCGCCCGGATCGCGGCAGATGAGGATGCCGAGGGTCGTACCGTTCCGCCATGCCGACCGCTCATGCCGCCGTTGCCAAGACGGAGCCCTGGGGGACCCGGGCTGAGGTGTCGAGCTCGGTTCGGTGGGCGTCGCTCACCGGCCGTCGAGTTGCTCGCGTACCAGAGCGGCGATGCGGGAGAGCGCGGCGCCGAGGTGGCGTTGCTGTGCAGCGCTGAGTGGGTCGAACACCAGTTGCCTGACCCGCTCGACGTGAGCTGGGGCGCTGTCCTCGACTTTGTGCAGTCCGGCGTCAGTCAGGGTCGCGAGGGTGTACCGGCCGTTGTTCGGGTCAGGGCACCGGGTGACCCACCCCTGCTGCTCGAAACGGACCATCAGCTTGGACAGCCGTGGCTGCGTGCTGTCGCACTGCGCGGCAAGGTCGCTGAGCCGCATCGTGTGCGTCTCGGTCATGGACAGCCGAGCCATCACGCTGTACTCGAAGTTCGAGATGCCCTCGTCCCGCTGCAGCTGGCGGTCTAGCAGCGTGGGCAGCGCGATGACCACGGTGCGCAGGTCCTGCCACAGCTTTTGCTGCTCGTCGTCGA